>NZ_JALQEA010000025.1:0-103636 GCF_023630965.1 Caballeronia sp. ATUFL_M2_KS44
TCAACGTACTGACGATGATTATTGTCCTAAGACAAAAACCTTCCTCTTAATACTTCGTGTGAGACTCTTGATTACTTTTGCTATTGCCGATTCCGAAGAACCGGTCGCACTCGCCATCAAGCGCCCACACTTATCGGCTGTTAGTTTTTAAAGAGCACATCGCCTGACTGCTTACCTCACCGCACCGAGCCTCTTGCTCAGCGCCGCTTCCGTCTGGCGTTTGCTGCGTCAGCAGCAGAGAAACGAGATTATGAACATCGCTTCGGAGTCTGTCAACAAGTTTTTTGCAGCATCTTGTTTGACTCGCCTTTCGGCACTCCTCCCAAGACTCGGATCACATTCCATCCGTTTGAAGTCAAACGGGTCGTGCGAACATCGCACGACCCGTTGACGCTAGTCTTGGTGCCGGCTGCAGGACTCGAACCCGCCACCTGATGATTACAAATCAACTGCTCTACCAGATGAGCTAAGCCGGCGAAGGACGAGATTCTACTCTACTTGACGACTTTGAGGTGCGATCTCACCGCAGATTTTGCGGCGTCCTCGTCGGATGAACCGAGCGCCGGCTCCTCACGAGACGAAGCATTCCCAGCACCCGTCCGCTCATCCGCGGCAGGCTCGGCCGGAGAACGCACGTCGCGCTCCGTGGATCGCGCAGCGCTCGATATACCCGCCGGCTCCATCGCCGAATGGGAAGCTGGCTCGACCGGGAATGCCATGCCCTGCCCGTTCTCTCGTGCGTAGATCGCGAGCACGTTCGCTACCTGCACCTCGATCTTGTGCGACTTGCCCGAGAATCGCGCGCTAAATTCGATCCATTCGTTGCCCATCTGCAGCTGGCTCGTCGCCTCGAAGCTGATGTTCAGCACGATTTCGTCGTTTCGCACGAACTGGCGCGGCACGCGCGTGGCCCCGTCGACCCGAACGGCGATGTGTGGCGTGAAGCCGTTATCCGTGCACCACTCGTAAAGCGCGCGCAGCAAATAAGGCTTGGTGGAAATTTCTTGCATCAACTTTCCTCTGCCGGAGCACGGCCGCACGAACTCGCGCCGCCATGCTCCGCTCTCGCAAACTATCGACGCATCACCTTTTCGGAAGGCGTGAGCGCTTCAATATAAGCCGGACGGCTGAAGATCCGTTCGGCGTACTTCATCAACGGTGCAGCGTTCTTCGACAGCTCGATCCCGTAATGATCCAGACGCCACAACAACGGTGCGATGGCCACGTCGAGCATCGAGAACTCTTCGCCCAGCATGTACTTGTTCTTCAGGAAGATCGGCGCGAGCTGCGTGAGACGGTCGCGGATTGCGCTGCGAGCCTTCTCATGATTCTTCTCCGCGGCCTTGCCCTTTTCGTTTTCGAGCGTGCCGACATGCACGAACAGTTCTTTTTCGAAGTTCAGCAGGAACAGGCGCGCACGCGCACGCTGCACCGGATCGGCCGGCATGAGTTGCGGATGCGGGAACCGCTCGTCGATATATTCGTTGATGATATTCGACTCGTACAGGATCAGGTCGCGCTCGACGAGAATCGGCACCTGTCCGTAAGGGTTCATCACCGCGATGTCTTCCGGCTTGTTGAACAGATCGACGTCGCGGATCTCGAAATCCATGCCCTTTTCGAACAACACCAGCCGGCAGCGCTGGGAGAACGGGCAAGTTGTGCCGGAATACAGAACCATCATGTTTTTAAATTCCCTTCAGTAAACTCGAAGGGCCGGCCGAGGCGGCTTTCCTGGGAAAGCGCCGTCGCACCGACCCACGCCGTCGATTGGCGTGCTATTTGATATCTCTCCAGTATGCCGCGTTCAGGCGCCATGCGAGGAAGCTCAGGAGCGCCAGGAACAGCAAAACCCAGACGCCGAGGCGTTTGCGGGTCTGCTGGGCGGGTTCGGACATCCACGAAAGGTACGAAACCAGATCGGCCACAGCTGAATCATAATCCACGTTCGACATGGCGCCAGGCGTCACCTGAGTGTAACCCACGAATCTCTTTACCTTTTCGCCCGTCTTTTCGTCCGTGTCCGTCGTGAACCGCGCGTCGCGGACGCCCTGCAGCATCCACAGCACGTGCGGCATGCCGACGTTCTCGTACACGCGGTTATTCCAGCCTGTCGGCCGCGTCGGGTCGCGGTAGAAGCTGCGCAGGTAGGTGTAGAGCCAGTCCCGCCCGCGCGCCCGCGCTTCCACCGACAAATCCGGCGGCGACGCACCGAACCACGCCTTGGCGTCGTCGGGACGCATGGCAATGCTCATCGTGTTGCCGATTTTGTCCGTCGTGAACAGCAGATTGTCCTGAATCTCCTTCGGACTGATGCCGAGATCGGTCAGCCGGTTGTAGCGCATCAGGTTCGCACTGTGACAGTTCAGGCAATAGTTTACAAACATTTGGGCGCCATGCTGCAACGACGCAAAATTGTCCGCGTTGTTCGGTGCGGCGTCGAGCACTGCCTCTTCCTGGGCGTGAGCCGGCGCGCCGCCGAATGCGAACATCGCGGCGCCGATCATCGCCATGATTGAGAGCCATTTTCTCATCGTGTTGTCTCCGGACGTGAGCTCAGTGCGGTTTGTAGTTCACTCGCTCGGGCGGCGTTTTGAATCTGCCGCGCGGCGTCCAGAAAGGCATGCCCAGGAAAAACGCGAAATAAATCAGCGCGCAAATCTGTGCGATCAGCGTCCCCGCCGGCGATGGCGGCCTCGTTCCCAGAAAGCCGAGCACGAGGAACGCAAATACGAATATCGCGTAGAAGACTTTGTGGAAAAGCGGTCGATAGCGAATCGATTTGACCGGACTGCGGTCGAGCCACGGCAGGAAAAATAGCGATACGACCGCCGTGCCCATTACCACCACGCCCCAGAATTTCGACTCGGTAAATGCCATGAATACGATCACGACGAGTGCCAGCACCGGCAGCGCAATCCGCCATTTACCGCGCGCCCGCAAGAGCGAAAACAAGCCGAGCAGCGCGATGATGATCATCAACACGATCTTGAACGGATCGGTGGTTGCGCGGAGCATGGCGTAGAACGCGGTGAAATACCAGACGGGCGCGATTTCCGGAGGCGTCTGCAGCGGATTGGCCGGAACGAAGTTATTCGCTTCGAGGAAATAGCCGCCCATTTCCGGCGCGAAGAAGATAATCGCGGCGAAAATCAGCAGGAACACGCACACGCCCATGAAGTCGTGCACCGAGTAATACGGGTGGAACGGAATGCCGTCGAGCGGAATGCCGTCTGCGTCCTTCTTCGCCTTGATTTCGATGCCGTCGGGATTATTCGATCCTACTTCATGCAGCGCGACCAAGTGAGCGACCACGAGTCCGATCAGCACGAGCGGAATGGCGATCACGTGAAACGCGAAAAAGCGGTTCAACGTGACATCCGACACCACATAATCGCCGCGAATCCAGAGCGACAAATCCGGTCCGATGAACGGAATCGCGGAAAACAGATTCACGATCACCTGCGCGCCCCAGAACGACATTTGGCCCCACGGCAGCAGATAGCCGAAGAACGCCTCGGCCATCAGACAGAGGAAAATCGCGCAGCCGAAAATCCACACGAGTTCGCGCGGTTTCCGGTACGAGCCGTAAATGAGCCCGCGGAACATATGCAGATAAACGACGACGAAGAACATCGACGCGCCCGTCGAATGCATATAGCGAATGAGCCAGCCCCACGGCACCTCCCGCATGATGTATTCGACCGATGCAAACGCGAGCGTCGCATCCGGCTTGTAGTTCATCACGAGAAAAATGCCCGTCACGATTTGAATGACGAGCACGAGCAACGCAAGCGAGCCGAAGAAATACCAGAAATTGAAGTTTTTCGGCGCGTAGTATTCGGAAACGTGTTTTTTCCAGGTTGCAGTCAGCGGAAACCGGCGGTCGATCCAGCCCGTCAGGCCCGTCGTCTCGACATCCTTGTCTGCGGTCGCCATTTAAGCCTCTCCCTTTTCGTCCCTGCCAATCACGAGTTGCGTCGCCGAAGTGAACATATACGGAGGTATGTCCAGATTCTGCGGCGCGGGCTTGTTCTTGAAGACGCGGCCCGCCAGGTCATAAGTCGAACCGTGGCATGGACAGAGAAAGCCGCCCGGCCAGTTATCGGGAAGATTGGGTTGAGGGCCTTCGGTAAATCGCGGCGTCGGCGTGCAGCCCAGGTGCGTGCATACCGCGACAGTCACGAGAATGTTTTTATGATCGGCGCGCGATCGATATTCGTTCTTGCAATACTCCGGCAGCGGCATCGAGAATTCCATTTTGGAATTCGGGTCCGCCACTTCGCCGTCGGCCTTCTTGACGTCGGCCAGCATTTCATCGGTGCGATTGACAATCCACACCGGCCGGCCGCGCCACGCGACCGTCATCATTTCTCCTGGCTTCAGTCCGCTGATATCGACCTCGACGGGCGCGCCCGCCGCCTTGGCCTTTTCCGATGGCGCAAACGAACTGACAAAAGGCACTACGGTTGCCACACCTCCGACACCACCTGCTACGGTCGTCGCAATCAGCCAGGTACGGCGGCCGCCGTCGACGCGTTTATCGTCCTTGTCTCGCATCACACGCCCCACTTCTGAGTTGGATTTATACCGTCACATCAGTGTTCCGCCGCTAGTGTGCGCGAATGGAGTTGCCATTTACAAGGCCCGCGCAGTAAAAATCACTCGAAGCCGGCGGCCCTTCCGGGTTTTCCCCACGTTTTCGCGCATTCCCGTGAAGCAATCTTTCAAAGCGATCTCAAGCGTCAAATAAACAGAAAATACTCGTGCGCGCCTATTAAACAGGATTATCGATGTCGATGAACAGATGCTCGATATCGAATTCCTCGGACAGATGCGCGCCGACCGCCTGCACGCCATAGCGTTCGGTGGCGTGATGTCCCGCCGCGATAAACGCGACGCCGGATTCCGTGGCGATATGCATCGTCTGCTCGGAAACTTCGCCGGTCACGTAGACGTCCGCGCCGGCCGCGATCGCATCTTCGAAATAGCCTTGCGCGCCGCCGGTGCACCACGCGACGCGCCGCAATTCGCGGTCGGAATCGCCGAAAACGAGCGGCTTGCGGCCCAGCGCGTTTTCCACCGTCGCGGTGAAGTGCTCGAGCGAAAGCGGCATCGTGAGCGGTGCGACCCAGCCGAGATCCTGATCGCCGAACCGGCCATCCGCGATCAGCCCGAGCCGCGCGCCGAGCTGCGCGTTGTTGCCGAGTTCCGGGTGCGAATCGAGCGGAAGATGGTACGCGAACAGGTTGATGTCGTTGGCGATCAGCGTCTGCAAGCGCCGATGCTTGCGCCCCGTGATCTGCGGCGCCTCGTTGCGCCAGAAGTAGCCGTGATGAACGAGCACGCTGTCCGCGCCCCACTCCAGCGCGGCCTCCAGGAACGCGAGCGACGCCGTCACGCCCGTGGCAAGTTTCTGAACGCGCCGGCCGCCTTCGACCTGCAGGCCGTTCGGGCAATAGTCCTTGAAGCGGCCGATTTCCAGCAGATTGTTCAGATACAATTCGAGTTCGATCCGATCCATGAAATCCTCTATCCCTTCAAATGCTTAGACGCTTCTGGCTGTTTTTTGCCCAAGCGGTCACCGTGCTTTTGGCTCTGATGTTCATCATCGCGACCCTGAAACCGCAGTGGCTTCAACGTCAGGGCCAATTTGGCAAGCAACTCGCCGAGCCGATCGTCGCGCTACAGGAAGTAGCGCCGAGCATCGGCTCGCGTCCGGCTCAGTCGTCGTATGCCGAAGGCGCGCAGAAAGCGATGCCCGCGGTCGTGAACGTGTTCTCCAGCAAGGATGGCAACTTGCCGCCGGACGCGCGCTCGAAAGATCCGCTGTTCCGCTACTTCTTCGGCGACAAGAACCGGCGCAAGAGCGACGAGCCGCCCGCGTCGAATCTCGGCTCAGGGGTCATCGTCAGCTCGGAAGGCTACATTCTAACGAACCAGCATGTCGTGGACGGTGCGGATCAAATTGAAGTCGCGCTCGCGGACGGGCGCACGTCGAGCGCGAAAGTCATCGGCGTCGATCCCGAAACCGACCTCGCGGTGCTCAAAATCAACATGACGAACCTGCCGACCATCACGCTCGGCCGGATGGATCAGGCGCGCGTCGGCGATGTCGTGCTGGCGATCGGCAATCCGTTCGGCGTCGGGCAGACGGTGACGATGGGCATCGTAAGCGCGCTCGGGCGCAATCACCTCGGCATCAACACGTTCGAGAACTTCATCCAGACCGACGCGGCCATCAATCCCGGCAACTCCGGCGGTGCGCTCGTCGACGTGAACGGCAACCTGCTCGGCATCAACACGGCAATCTACTCGCGCAGCGGCGGCTCGCTCGGCATCGGCTTCGCCATTCCCGTCTCCACGGCGCGCAGCGTGCTGGAAAGCATCATCACGACGGGCACGGTCACGCGCGGATGGATCGGCGTGGAACCGCAGGACGTGACGCCGGAGATCGCGGAATCGTTCGGGCTGGATCAGAAGTCGGGCGCGATCGTCGCGGGCGTGCTGCAGGGCGGCCCGGCGGACAAGGCGGGCATCAAGCCGGGCGACATTCTCGTGAGCATCAACGAGGACACGATCACCGACACCACGCGCCTGCTCAACGTCGTCGCGCAGATCAAGCCGGGCACAGCGGTGAAGGTCCACCTGATGCGCAAGAACAAGGAACTGGACGTCAGCGTGACCATCGGCAAGCGGCCCGCACAGCCGCGCGCGCCGCAGATGCCGGACGAAGATCAGGGCGATCAAAGCGACGAGTAAGAAGGCATCGTTCGGAAAAGCAAAAAGGCGGCTTCGAGAAATCGAAGCCGCCTTTTTTCATCGAACGCGGGAATTTGGAAAACGACCAGACGCGACAATCTGCCGCACCCGACCTACTTCACCGCCACTTCCTCGCTCTTGACCGTTTCCTTCCCGACGACAAACCTCGCCGCGACGATTCCGGCCTCGTACAGCACGATGAGCGGAATCGCGAGAATGAGCTGGGAGAAGACATCGGGCGGCGTGACGACCGCCGAGATGATGAACGCGCCGACGATCACGTATGGGCGAATCTGCCTCAGCTTCGGAATGGAGACGACGCCCATGCGCGCGAGCAACACGACGACGATCGGCACTTCGAACGTCACGCCGAACGCCAGAAACATGGTCAGCACGAAGCTCAGGTAATTGTCGATATCCGTCGTCATTTCCGCGCCGAGCGGCGCGTTGTAGTGCGCCATCACGCGGAAAATGGTCGGAAAGACGACGAAATAGGCGAACGCCATGCCGCAGAGAAAGAGCGCGTAGCTGCTGAATACCAGCGGACCGACGAGCTTTTTCTCGTGCTGATAAAGCCCCGGCGCGACGAACGCCCAGATTTGATACAGCACGATAGGCAACGCGATGACGAACGCGACGAGCATCGTCACCTTCATCGGCACGAAGAAGGAGCCGGTGACGTCGGTGACGATCATCTTGCCGTCGCGCGGCAGGTTCTGCATGAGCGGCCGCGCGAGCAGCTTGAAGATATCCGGCGCCCAGTAGACGAGCGAGACGAACACGACGATGACCGCAGCGCCCGCGCGGATGATGCGGTCGCGCAGTTCGACCAGGTGCGAAATGAACGTCTCTTCGACGGGCTCGTCTTTATTTTGTTGCGGGTCGCTCACGCCGGCCCTCGGAATGGATCATCGATGGATGGAATGCGGCCGCGTCAGAAAAACTTCGTCGGACGCCGCAGGCTGGCGGGCGTATGCCGCGCCACGCGCGCCGCGCCCGACTGGACACGCGTGCGGCGCGCGGTCGTGCGTTTGTACCAGCTCGGAACCGCACTCTGTTTGACGCGCCAGTTCTTGCGTTTCGCCGGCACGGGCGCCGCGCTGCCCCACGACCTGCCGATGCCGCCCTCGTCCGCAACCGCCGATTCCCCCTCGCCCGCGATGCTCGGCGACACCGACGTGCCCTGATTCCACACGTCGTTGAGTTCGGATTCGTGGCGCCGCAGATTATCGTGAATCGTCGATTCGACGTTCGACGCCGCCGTCTCGAACTGCGTGCGCATCTTCTTCAGCTCGTCGAGTTCCATCTCGCGCGCCACCTCCGACTTGACGTCGTTGATGTAGCGCTGCGCGCGTCCGAAGAGCGCGCCGGCGGTGCGCGCGACGCCGGGCAGGCGCTCCGGCCCGAGCACCACGAGCGCGACGACGCCGATCAGCGCCATTTTGGTCAGACCGAGATCGAGCATTGAGAAAGAAGTGGAGGGTTGCGGTCAGCGGCCCGGCTTAGCGATAGTCGCCCGAGCGGGTCTTGTCTTTCGCTTCCACGTCCACGGTGCCGTTGCGCGGCAGTTCGCGCTGGTCCGGCGACGCAGGGTTGTCGCCCTCGCGCATGCCTTCCTTGAAGCCCTTCACCGCGCCGCCCAGATCGCCGCCGATGTTACGCAGTTTCTTCGTTCCGAAAACCAGCGCCACGATCAGCAACACGATCAACCAATGCCAAATGCTCAACGAACCCATGAATGAAAACTCTCCTTAGTACGGCCGCCAAACCTTTCCGCGACGGAAGGCTGGCCCGGCGGCCCGAGCCGAAGCACTATCGCTTCAGCCAGCAATAATCGGTCTTGCCCGCCCGATGATGCGTCAAAAAGCTGAAATTACGATGAAACCGTATCAGCCCATCCGCCGCCACGGGCGCTCCCCGGCCAAAAGATGCGCATGAATGTGAAACACCTCCTGCCCGCCGCCCGGCCCGGTGTTGATGACCGTGCGAAAACCCGTGTCGCCCCCGGTGTAGGAGACGCCCAGATCCTTCGCCAGACGGCCAACGAGATTCATCATTCTACCAAGCAACGGAGCGTCACTTTCAGAGCAGTCCGAAAGTGTCTCAATGTGCCGGCGGGGGATGACCAGCACGTGGACCGGCGCGGCCGGGTTGATGTCGTTGAAGGCGACGAATTCGTCGTCCTCATAGACCTTCGTGCTGGGAATCTGCCCGGCGGCGATCTTGCAGAAAATGCAGTTGTCTTGGCTCATGAATGTCCAGTATCCGGAGATCCGGCTTTGCCGATCAGAACCACGCGCGCGGCTCGATCGCTTTGTTTTCGTAGAGGAACAGCCAGCCCTTGATGACGCGATAAAGGGTCCAGATGCCGACCGCGAACAGAATAACGAAACCGATGCCCACGAACAGCAGCGCCACGCCGATCAGATGCCCGAGCACCGCCCACCAGAACGTGCGGATTTGCCACGTGAAGTGCGCTTCGTACGGCGTGCCGATGGTGTCGCCGCGCTTCAGATAATTGATGATGACCGCGACGAGCACGGTCAACCCGCCCGTCAGCCAGTACAGCGCATACAGGGCGTAGAGGATGTGAGTCAGCGTGCGCAGACGGCGCAGGCGTTCGGGCTCGCCCGATTCCTGATACACGGGCGGCGGATACGGCTGGTCGGGCGATCTCATGCTTGCCTCCAACGCTTGCGCGAGAAAGTGGGCGAAATCCTCGTCAGCCGCCGTTCTGCTCGCGCTCGCGCGATTTGCGCAGCGCCTTCTCTTCGATTCCCGACAGGCCTTCGCGCCGCTCCAGTTCGGCGATCACATCGGCCGGGCTCAGGTCGAAATGCGACAGCATCACGAGACAATGGAACCACAAGTCGGCGACTTCTCCGACGAGCGCTTTCGGCGCGCCGCCTTGCCGCGTGTCCTTCGCGGCGAGCACGACTTCCGTCGCTTCCTCGCCGATTTTCTTCAGGACCGCGTCGTCACCTTTATGAAAGAGTCGCGAAACGTAAGATTGTTCCGGGTCGCCGCCCTTGCGGCTGTCGATGACGGCGGCGAGGCGCAGCAGCGTGTCGAGCGTGGTGGCTTGCGTCATTTATAGATGCTTTCTGGGTCTTTCAGGACCGGTTCGACGGCGACCCACTCGCCGCTTTCGGCCGTTCCTTCGAATTTCTGGAAAAAGCAGGAGTGGCGGCCCGTGTGGCAGGCGATTCCCGAAACCTGCTCGACTTTGAGCAGCACGACGTCCTCGTCGCAGTCGAGGCGCACGTCGTGAACGTGCTGTACGTGCCCCGATTCTTCGCCCTTGAACCACAAGCGCTGCCGCGAGCGCGAGAAATATACGGCGCGCTTCAGTTCGATGGTCTTCGCGAGCGCCTCGCGATTCATCCACGCGAACATGAGAACGTCATTGGTCGACGCTTCCTGCGCGATGACCGGCACGAGGCCGTTCGCGTCCCACTTCACTTTGTCGAGCCAGGTGGCTTGGTCGCTCATGGTCAGATCCTCACCGCGATGCCCTGGTCGGCCATGAAGCGCTTCGCTTCGCCGACCGTGTGCTCGCCGTAGTGGAAGATGCTCGCCGCGAGCACGGCGTCGGCGTGGCCATCGACGATGCCATCGGCGAGATGCTGCAGCGAGCCGACGCCGCCAGACGCGATCACCGGAACCGGCACGGCATCGGAAACGGCACGCGTCAGCGCCAGATCGAAGCCGGCCTTGGTGCCGTCGCGATCCATGCTGGTCAGCAGGATTTCGCCCGCGCCGAATTCGGCCATCTTGCGCGCCCATTCGATCGCGTCGATGCCGGTCGCCTTGCGCCCGCCGTGCGTGAACACTTCCCAGCGCGCCGCCTCGCCGTCCGCCGAGACGCGCTTCGCGTCGATGGCGACGACGATGCACTGCGAACCGTGCTTGTCCGACGCGTCGCGCACGAGTTGCGGATTCGCCACCGCCGACGAGTTCATGCTGATCTTGTCCGCGCCCGCGTTGAGCAGGCGCCGGACGTCCTCCACGGCGCGCACGCCGCCGCCGACGGTCAGCGGAATGAAGACCTGCGACGCCACTGCTTCGATGATCGGGAGAATGAGGTCGCGCTGATCGGACGTCGCGGTGATGTCGAGGAACGTGAGTTCGTCCGCGCCCTGATCGTCATAGCGTCGCGCGATTTCCACGGGATCGCCCGCGTCGCGCAGTTCGACGAAATTGACCCCTTTGACGACGCGGCCAGCGGTCACGTCGAGACAGGGGATGATGCGTTTTGCGAGAGCCATGTTCTTGCCACTGCCGGTTCGGTACGAAGTGAGGGCGGCCAGCGCCGCCCGGCGCTGAAGACGTCCGCGCAAGAGGCGAAGCGGCGGATTTAGGCGTCGTCCGCTTCGCGCAGCGCGTCGGCGCGCTGTTGCGCCGCGTTGAAGTCGAGGTCGCCGGAGTAGATCGCGCGGCCGCAGATCACGCCTTCGATGCCTTCGCTCTCGACTTCGCACAGCGACTCGATGTCCGCGATGCTCGACAGCCCGCCGCTCGCGATGACCGGAATCTTCACCGCTTGCGCGAGCCGCACGGTTGCGTCGATGTTGATGCCCTGAAGCATGCCGTCGCGGCCGATGTCCGTATAGATGATGGACTCGCAGCCGTAGTCCTCGAACTTGCGGCCGAGGTCCACGACTTCGTGACCGGTCAGCTTGCTCCAGCCGTCGGTGGCCACTTTGCCGTCTTTCGCGTCCAGCCCGACGATGATGTGCCCGGCAAACGCGGTGCACGCGTCCTGCAAGAAGCCGGGATTCTTCACCGCCGCCGTGCCGATGATCACATAGGCGAGGCCGTCGTCGAGATAGCGTTCGATCGTGTTCAGGTCGCGGATGCCGCCGCCCAGCTGCACGGGAATTTCGCTGCCCACTTCTTCGATGATCGCGCGGATGGCATCGCCGTTTCTCGGCTTGCCCGCGAATGCGCCGTTCAGGTCGACGAGGTGCAGTCTGCGCGCCCCCTTGTCGACCCAATGCCGGGCCATCGCCGCCGGATCCTCTGAGAAAATGGTCGCCTGGTCCATATCGCCCTGCTTGAGGCGCACGCACTGACCGTCTTTAAGATCGATGGCCGGAATGAGCAGCATAGAAATCGCGTAATGTCTGGATGAAATTAATGAGAACGGCCGCGCGGGCCGTCTCGCTAGTGTAGTACAAGTCTTGCAGCACTCCGTCGCGCGCGCGGCTTGGCCGAACGGCTAACGTGCGGTGCCTCTCACGGATTCCAGTGCACGAAGTTTCGGTACAGGCGCAAGCCCGCATCCGCGCTTTTTTCGGGATGGAATTGCGTCGCGAAGATGTTGTCGCGCGCGACCGCCGACGTGAAGGCATCGCCATACAGGGTTTCGCCGGCGGTATGCGCGGGATTGTCCGGCACCACGTGGTAGCTGTGCACGAAGTAGAAGAACGCGCCATCCGCGATGCCGTCCCACACCGGATGCGCCTGCGTCTGACGCACGCGGTTCCAGCCCATCTGCGGCACCTTGAAACGCGACCCGTCGTCCTGCACGCGGCCTTCCAGATCGAAGCGCACCACCTTGCCGGGGAAAAGCCCGAGGCCTTGGGTGTCGCCTTCCTCGCTCCAGTCGAACAGCATCTGCTCGCCGACGCACACGCCGAGCATCGGCTTCTCGCGCGACGCTTGCATCACCGCTTCCTGCAGGCCCGATTCGCCGAGGTGGCCCATGCAGTCGCGCATGGCGCCCTGGCCCGGCAGCACGATGCGATCGGCTGCGTGGATGGCTTGCGGCTGATCGACGATCGCCACGTCCGCATCCGGCGCGGCCTTCTTCAGCGCCTGATAGACCGAGCGCAGATTGCCCATTCCGTAATCAACAATCGCAATCGAAGTTTTCATTTCAAAGTAGGCAACAGGGCCTTCAATCCGTTGACGATGAACTCCACCGCCAGCGCCGACAACATCAATCCCATGAGACGCGTGCCGATGTTGATGCCGGTGCGCCCGACCCAGCGCGCGATCGGCTCGGCGAGATTCAGCGCGCCGAAGCACAGTCCCGCGATGACCGCGCCCAGCACCACGAGCCCGAAGCGGTCATACCAGTGCTGCGCGTTCGCGGCATAGACGATCACCGTGCTGATCGATCCTGGCCCGGTGAGCAGCGGAATCGCGAGCGGCACGACGGCCACGCTGTTGCGCTCCTCGGCTTCCATGCGCTCTTCGGGCGTGGAGCGCGCGTTGCCGACTTGCGCGTTCAGCATGCTGATCGCCATCAGCAACATGATGATGCCGCCGCCGACTTCGAACGATCCGACCGATATCCCGAAGAACGCGATGATCTGCTGCCCGAGCAGCGCGGTCACCGCGATCACGCAGAACACCGAAATGCACGCGACACGGATGGTGTTGCGCTTCTCACCATCGGACTGCTGCGCGGTGAGGCTCAGAAAAAACGGTATCGCGCCGATCGGATTGATCAGCGCGAGCAGGGAGATGAACGACTTGAACAGATCCATCGTGGATGGCCAGCCGGGTTGGGCGCGGCGTCGCGCCGAATCGGCATGCAGCGTTTAAAGACTGCCTTTGGTCGACGGAATTTGCCCCGCCGCGCGTTCGTCGAACTCCACGGCCATGCGCAGCGCGCGGCCGAACGCCTTGAACACGGTCTCGACTTGATGATGCGCGTTGATGCCGCGCAGGTTGTCGATATGCAGCGTGACGCCCGCGTGATTCACGAACCCGCGGAAGAATTCGATGGTGAGATCGACATCGAAATTGCCGATACGCGCGCGCGTGAACGGCACGTTGAACTCCAGTCCCGGCCGCCCCGAAAAGTCGATGACGACGCGCGACAGCGCTTCGTCCAGCGGCACATACGAATGACCGTAGCGGCGGATGCCCTTGCGGTCGCCGATGGCCTTCGCCACCGCTTGCCCGAGGGTGATTCCGGTGTCCTCGACGGTATGGTGATCGTCGATATGGAGGTCGCCATGCGCTTCGATTTCGAGGTCGAACAGGCCGTGTCGGGCGATCTGGTCGAGCATGTGATCGAGGAACGGCACGCCGGTGGCGAGCTTCTGCTTGCCGGTGCCGTCCAGATCGAGCTTCACACGGATCTGCGTTTCGCTGGTGTTGCGAACGACTTCCGCAATGCGCATGGTGTTTCCTTGAGACTTTCGAGAAAGGTGAGCTTATTTCGGCGCGAGCTTCTTGAGCGCCGCGATCATCTGCGCGTTTTCTTCGGCGGTTCCTACCGTCAATCGCACGCAATTTGAAAGCAACGGGTGCATTTTACCCACGTTTTTGACCAGAACCCGCGAAGTTAGCAGCGTTTCGAACGCGAGCGCGGCATCCGGCACGCGCACGAGCAGGAAGTTGCCCGCGCTCGGATACACCGTCATGCCCGGCAGCGCGGCCACTTCGCGCGCGAGTCTCGTCCGTTCTTCGCGCAGCGCGGCGGCCTGCGCGTCGAGCACGTCGAGGTGATCGAGCAGGAAATCGGCGGTGGCCTGCGTCAGCACGTTGATGTTGTACGGCGGGCGCACCTTGTCGAACTGCATGATCCACGCGGGCCGCCCCGCCATGTAGCCCAGGCGAATGCCCGCCAGCCCGAGCTTCGAGACCGTGCGCATCACGACGACGTTGTCGAATTCGGCCGCGCGCGGCATCCACGTCTTTTCGGCGAACGGCTGATACGCCTCGTCGATGACGACGAGACTCTTGCCCGCCGCCGCGATCACGCGTTCGATGTCGGCGTCGTTGTACAGCGTGCCGGTCGGATTGTTTGGATACGCGAGGTAGACGAGCGCCGGCGCATGCTCTTCGATGGCCGCGACGAGCGCGTTCGCATCGAGCGTGAAATCGGCGTTGAGCGGCACGCCGACGAACTCCAGCCCCGCGAACGCCGCCGACATCTGATACATCACGAAGCCCGGCACCGGCGCGACGACCTTCGCGCCCGGCTTCGCGCACGCCACCGACATCATGCTGATCAGTTCGTCCGAGCCGTTGCCGAGCAGCACGTCGCAGGCATCGGGCACGTGCATCGCGCGCTTGAGCTTCGCGAGCAAGTCGGCCGGGCGCGGCGCCGGATAGCGATTCAGCGCGACGCCCGCGAGATGCGCGCCAAGACGCTCGGCGAGATCGGCGGGAAGCGTGTACGGATTTTCCATCGCGTCGAGCTTGATGAGGCCCGTGGAATCGGGCACGGGATAGCTCGTCATCGCGAGGATGTCGGGACGAATGATGTCTTGTGGTGTCGTCATGGTGCCGCCGATGGCGGGTGCGGCGGCTCTCAGGCCGCCTCGTTCATTGAAGCCGGCGAAATCAGCCGAGGTTTTTCATGCGGTATTCGGCGCTCTTCGCATGCGCCTGCAAGCCTTCGCCGTACGCGAGTTCGGCCGCGATTTCGCCGAGCGTCTGCGCGCCGTCCGCGCTCACTTCGATCACGCTCGAGCGCTTCATGAAGTCGTACACGCCGAGCGGCGACGAGAAACGCGCGGTCCGCGATGTCGGCAGCACGTGATTCGGACCGGCGCAGTAATCGCCGAGGCTTTCGCTCGTGTAGCGGCCGAGGAACATCGCGCCTGCGTTGTGAATGCGCGCCGCCCACTGATGCGGATCCAGCGCGGAGATTTCGAGGTGCTCCGGCGCGATGTCGTTGGCGATCGCGCAGGCTTCGGTCATGTCCTTCACCTTGATCAGCGCGCCGCGATCTTCGAGCGAGCGCTGGATGACGTCGCGGCGCGGCATGGCCGGCAGCAATTCGACGATCGCATCTTCCACGCGCTGAATGAACGCCGCGTCGGGGCACAGCAGAATGGACTGCGCGAGTTCGTCGTGCTCGGCTTGCGAGAAGAGGTCCATCGCGACCCAGCGCGGATCGGTGGTGGCGTCGCAGATCACGAGAATCTCGGACGGCCCCGCGATCATGTCGATGCCGACCGTGCCGAACACACGCCGCTTCGCCGATGCGACATACGCGTTGCCCGGCCCGCAAATCTTGTCGACCGCCGGCACGGACTGCGTGCCGTAGGCGAGCGCGCCGACCGCCTGCGCGCCGCCGATGGTGAACACGCGGTCCACGCCGCCGAGCAGCGCCGCCGCCAGCACGAGCGGATTCTTCACGCCGTCGGGCGTCGGCACGACCATCACGATTTCCTTGACGCCCGCGACGCGCGCCGGAATCGCGTTCATCAGCACCGACGACGGATACGCCGCCTTGCCGCCCGGCACGTAGATGCCCGCGCGATCGAGCGGCGTCACTTTCTGGCCGAGCACGGTGCCATCGGCTTCGGTGTACTGCCAGCTATGACTTCCGCATTCGATGCGCTGTTTCTCGTGATACCCGCGCACACGCGCTGCCGCCGCTTCGAGCGCCGCGCGGCGCTTCGGTTCGAGTCCTTCGAGCGCGGCTTCCAGTTCGGACGCAGGCAGTTCCAGCGCCGCGACGCTGTCCGCTTTCAACCGGTCGAACTTGTTGGTGTAGTCGAGCACGGCGGCGTCGCCACGCGTTTTCACGTCCGCGAGAATCTGCGCGACGGCGCGCTCGATGGCTTCGTCCTCGCTCGCTTCGAACGCGAGAACCGCGCGCAGCGCCTTCTGAAAACCGTCGGTGCTGGAATCGAGCTTACGAATCTTGATAGACATGCTGGTTTCCGTTTGCTGTGGCGCGCCGCGCGATGCGGCCGCCCTAGTTGTTCGTTCCTGCCGAGGCGCGTTCGAACGCGTCGAGATACGGCTTGAGCGCCGCGCGTTTCAGCTTCAGCGCCGCCTGATTCACGACGAGACGCGACGAAATCTGCATGATCTCTTCGACCTCGACCAGATTGTTCGCCCGCAGCGTGCCGCCCGAGCTGACCAGATCGACGATCGCATCCGCGAGGCCGACGAGCGGCGCGAGTTCCATCGAACCGTACAGCTTGATCAGATCGACGTGCACGCCCTTCGCGGCGAAGTGCTCGCGCGCCGTCTCCGTGTATTTCGTCGCGACGCGCAGACGCGCGCCCTGCCGCACCGCGTTCGCGTAATCGAAGCCCGCCTTCACCGCCACCGACATCCGGCAGCGCGCGATGTCCAGATCGATCGGCTGATACAGCCCGCTGCCGCCGTGTTCGATCAGCACGTCCTTGCCCGCCACGCCGAAGTCCGCCGCGCCGTATTCGACGTAAGTCGGCACGTCCGTCGCGCGCACGATGATCACGCGCAGGTTCGGATTGGTCGTCGGAAGAATCAGCTTGCGCGAGCTTTCCGGATCTTCGGCCACCTGCACGCCGGCTGCGGCGAGCAGCGGCACGGTTTCCTCGAAGATACGCCCTTTCGACAAGGCGAGCGTGAGCGGCGCGCTCGCCGCGATGGACGATGACGTCTGCGGCAACGAGCTCATTGCTCGCTCCCCGTGCCCTTGATGCGGCGAACGTTCGCGCCCACGGCGGTCAGCTTCGACTCCATGCGGTCGTAGCCGCGATCCAGATGGTAGATGCGATCGATCAGCGTTTCGCCGTCCGCGCACATCGCCGCGATCACGAGACTCGCCGATGCGCGCAGATCGGTGGCCATCACCTTCGCGCCGGACAGTTGCTCGACGCCGCTCACGAGCGCCGTGTTGCCGTCGATGGTGATGCGCGCGCCCAGACGATTCAGCTCCTGCACGTGCATGAAGCGGTTCTCGAAGATGGTTTCGACCACTTGCGACGTGCCGCCCGCGATCGCATTGAGCGCCATGAATTGCGCCTGCATGTCGGTCGGGAACGCCGGATACTCGGACGTGCGGATATTGACCGCTTCCGGACGCTTGCTCATGCGAACGCGCATCCAGTCGTTGCCTTCCTCGATGGAAACGCCCGCTTCGCGCAGCTTCGCCGTGACCGCGTCGAGCAGCGACGGGGTCACGTGGCGCAGCGTGACATCGCCGCCCGCGGCCGCGACCGCGCACAGGAACGTGCCCGCTTCGATGCGGTCCGGCACCACGGCATGACGCGCGCCGTGCAGCTTCTCGACGCCCTGGATCACGAGACGATCCGTGCCGATGCCGTCGATCTTCGCGCCCATCGCGACGAGCAGATTCGCGAGGTCGCTCACTTCCGGCTCGCGCGCCGCGTTCTCGATGATCGTTTCGCCGTCCGCCAGCACCGCCGCCATCAGCAGGTTTTCGGTGCCCGTGACGGTGATCATGTCGGTGACGATGCGCGCGCCCTTCAACCGCTTCGCCCGCGCTTCGATGAAGCCGTGCTCGATGTTGATCTCGGCGCCCATCGCCTGCAGGCCCTTGATGTGCTGATCGACCGGACGCGCGCCGATCGCGCAGCCGCCCGGCAGCGACACCTTCGCTTCGCCGAATCGCGCGACGAGCGGCCCGAGCACGAGAATCGACGCGCGCATGGTCTTGACCATCTCGTAAGGCGCGACGAGCTTGTCCACCTTCGATGCGTTCAGCGTCACGCGGCCGTCGTTCATCGCTTCGGATTGCACGCCCATCTGGCGCAGCAGTTCGAGCGTCGTGCGCACGTCCTTCAGATTCGGAACGTTCGACAGATGGACGTCCTCGGCGGTGAGAAGGCTCGCGCACAGAATCGGCAAAGCCGCGTTCTTCGCGCCCGATACGGTGATTTCGCCGGAGAGCTTCGTGCCCCCTGTGATGACCAGTTTGTCCATGGTTGCGTGTCCTTCGACCGAGCGTCCTGCTGCGGAGCCCGATTCGGCGCCGCGGTTATCTTGAATGATTCGCACTGTTTCCTGCCGGTGATGCCGGGTGTTGCGGTGTTGCTGATGTGATGCTTAGGGATGCCGTGACCTGCGTGGCTTCGCCGGATGGACTCAGGCCGATTTCCATTCGTCGGGCGTGAGCGTCTTCATGCTGAGCGCATGAATCTCCTCGCGCATGCGTTCGCCGAGCGCCGCATAGACCAGTTGATGACGCGCGATCAGCCGCTTGCCGACGAACGCATCGCTCACGATGGTCGCGAAAAAGTGCTGACCGTCGCCTTCCACTTCCAGGTGCTGGCACTGCAAGCCGCCAGCGATGTAATCCTTCACTTGCTCCGGGGTCGGCAACATGAAAGTGTCCTTGAGATGAGTTAGTGACGCAGCTTGTAGCCGCTCGCGAGCAGACGCACGGCGATCAGCGCGAGCACGGCCAGAAAACCGCCGACGATGCCGAAGCTCACCAGCGGATTGACATCCGAGAGGCCGAAGAAGCCATAGCGAAAGCCGTCGATCATGTAGAAGAACGGGTTCAGATGCGACACCGCGCGCCACACGGGCGGCAGCGTATGCGTCGAATAGAACACGCCCGAGAGAAACGTGAGCGGCATGATCAGGAAGTTCTGGAACGCGGCGAGCTGATCGAACTTGTCGGCCCAGATGCCGGCGATCAGGCCGAGCGTGCCGAGAATCGCCGAACCGAGCATCGCGAATGCAATGATGTAGAGCGGCGCCGCGAAAGACATCGGGATGAACCATATCGTCACGATGAACACGCCAAGCCCGACGCACAGCCCGCGCACGACCGACGCCAGCACGTAGGCGAAGAACATCTCCCAATGCGCGATGGGCGGCAGCAGCACGAACACGAGATTGCCGGTGATCTTCGACTGGATCAGCGACGACGAACTGTTCGCGAACGCGTTCTGCAGCACGCTCATCATCACGAGGCCGGGCACGAGGAAGCTCGTATAGCCGACGCCCGGATACACCTGCACATGCCCCGACAGCGCGTGACCGAAGATGGTGAGATAGAGCAGCGCGGTCACGATGGGCGCGAGCACGGTCTGGAACGACACTTTCCAGAAGCGCAGCAGCTCCTTGTAGAACAACGTCTGAAAGCCGCTCATGACAGGCCCTCGACGACTTCCGGTTCCTTCATGACCTGCATGAACACGTCCTCGAGGTCGGCCTTGCGCACTTCGATTTCGTCGAACGTGCAGCCGGCCGCGCGGCATTTCGCGAGAATCGGCTCCACTTCGTCGTAGGTCGACAGACGCAGCAAATGCTGCGCGCCCGATACCGCGTGCGGATCGACTTCGAGCGAGCGCAGTTCCGCAGGCAGCACGCCGTTCGAAAAACGCAGATACAACTGCATGCCGGAGAAGCGCTGCAAGAGCGTGCTCGTGCGTTCGAGCGCGACGACTTCGCCGCGGCGAAGCATGGCGAGCCGGTCGCACAGCGATTCGGCTTCTTCGAGGTAATGCGTCGTCAGCACGATGGTGTGGCCTTCGCGATTCAGCCGCGAGATGAATTTCCACAGCGTTTGCCGAAGCTCGACATCGACGCCGGCCGTCGGTTCGTCCAGCACGATCACCGGCGGCCGATGCACCAGCGCCTGCGCCACCAGCACGCGGCGCTTCATCCCGCCGGACAGCGCGCGCGTGTTGACGTCGGCTTTCTCGGTGAGATCGAGATTCGCCATGACTTCATCGATCCAGTCGTCGTTGTTGCGCAAGCCGAAATAGCCCGACTGGATGCGCAGCGACTCGCGCACGGTGAAGAACGGATCGAACACCAGTTCCTGCGGGACGACGCCGAGCGCACGCCGCGCCGCGCGAAAATCGCTGACGACGTCGTGGCCGCGAACGGCGATCGTGCCGCTATCGGCACGCGCAAGTCCGGCGAGAATGCTGATCAGCGTGGTTTTGCCTGCGCCGTTGGGACCGAGCAGGCCGAAGAACTCGCCCTCTTCCACCGTGAGGCTCACGCCTTTGAGCGCCTGGAGGTCTTTATAGCGCTTCCTGACGTTTCGGATTTCTATGGCTGACATTGACAGTGCACGCGCCTCGTGCGGCCGTGCCTCGATTGGCGGATTGTCGCTTGACGGACCCGGACTCGATCGAAATGGGGCCGGGTTTGGGCCCGAAAAAACGTTTGATTATAGGGCAAAGCGGTGGGGCCCGACGTCGGAGCCGTCCTGTTTGCGGCGGGATCACGCTTCTTGAGCGCGCCGCCGCGCCTGAGAGAAAGTCAGGACAGGATCAATGTCGGAAGGTGAGCAGCGTGTCGACGCCATAGGCTTGCGCGAGACTGGCGAGCCCGGAAGGAAAGTTGACGATATCGAGCGCGACGCCGCGTGCGGTCGCTGCGCGCTGCCATGCGAGCAGCACGGCGAGCGCGGATGAATCGAACTGGCGCAGCGGCGCGCAGTCCACTTCGGTCGCGCCGGCAGCGATGCGCGAAAGACCCGCTTCGAGCGCGGACTTCGCGCTCTCGTGGGTCAGGGTCGCGGCCGTTTGAAAGCGGCCGCCGGTGGCGACTGAACTCACGACGAAGCCTTGCCGCTCGCGAGTTGCTGGTTACGCTGCGTCAGGAAGTCGAGCAGACCGCTGACGCCGTGTTGCGAAATCTGCTCGCTGAACTGCTGCTGATACGCCTGGATGAGCCACGCGCCGAGCACGTTGATGTCATACACGCGCCAGCCTTGCGGCGTCTTGTACAGGCGATAGTCGAGTTCGACCGGCGAGCCGTTGTTCATCACGACCGAGCGGACCACGACGTCCGTATCTTCCGGCGATGCACGGAACGGCTTGTACTGAACCGTCTGGTTGCGAACCTGGCTCAGCGCGCCCGAGTACGTGCGAATCAGCAGCATCTTGAATTGCTCGACGATCTGCTTTTGCTGTTCCGGCGTCGCCGAATTCCAGTTGCGGCCCATCACGAGACGCGTGGTGCGCGTGAAATCCGTGTACGGCAGGATCTTCTGATTGACGAGTTCGGTGATGCGCTGAACGTTGCCCGACTGAAGCTGCGGGTCGGACTTGATCTGATCGAGCACTTGCTGCGTGACCGTCTTGATCATCGCGTCAGGCGAGTTCGTATCGACGGTTTGCGCCGAGGCCGCGCCGCAAAACGCCATGAACAGGGCAAACAAGGGAAGCAAAAAGAATTTTTTCATCGCGATTCCTGCAAGAAAGTGGCTTGGGTTGGATTGCGCTCACCGGACCGGAGTTCAGCGAGCGCACAGCCCAAGCTGTAAAAAACGCTGTCAGTTATGTTACCGCGCGTTAGCGCAAGCACGCTCAACGCAAGCGGAACGAAGGGAAGCCCGGCGGAGCGCGCGGCGGGACGTACTGATTGCCCGGCACCGTCGCGCTGCCTCCGGAACTGGCCGCATTCGGCGCCACGGCAGTTGCCGAAGCAGGAGCCGCGCCCGACGCCGCTTCAGCAGCCTCGGCACCCGACGCAGCCGATGCCGCCGCAGGCGGAACCGCCGTCGCCGATGCACCGACGGCGCCCGCTGCGCCCACCGCGCCCGCCGTGCCTTCCGGTTCGGCATAAGTCGGAAGCGGCGCTTCGTCGTAGTTCGGCGCAGCCTCGGTGCCGGTATCGCGGCTTTCGCCGATCAGATACTGACGCCGCTGCAGATAGGCGTTGCGCACGAAGGAATACTTGTCGAGCGCGGCGTCGGCGAGCACGTCCGTCGCGCCGAGCAGGTTCGCGCGCACGTTGACGAGATTCACGCCGTAGAGCGCCCAGCTCACCGAATCGGGGCTCACGTAGCTGAGCGGATTGCCGAAATAATCGACGACGAGCCCGCTCGTATCGCGCACCGTGCTCGGCCCGAGCAGCGGCAACACGACATACGGCCCCGGCGGCACGCCGTAATGGCCGAGCGTCAGGCCGAAGTCGCCCGAGTGCTTCGGCAGCTTCGCGACGGTCGCGACGTCGAACAGGCCGCCGACGCCGAAGAGCGTATTGATCGCGACGCGCATGATGTCCGACACGCCATCCGCGATCTTCAGTTGCAGCAGATTGTTCGCCGCGATGTAGACGTCGCCGATGTTCGAGAAGAAGTTCGTGACGCTATTGCGCACCGGCTCCGGAACCGCCCACACGTATGCCTTCGCGACAGGCTTCAACGCGACCTGGTCGACCTTGTCGTTGATCGTGAACATCGTCCGGTTGTAGCTTTCGAACGGATCGCCTTTGGTCGGCGTCGTAACCGTCGCGCAACCGGCGAGCGTCACCACCGCCGCCGATACCAGCACGCGCCGCAGCCCCATCGCGTACATACGATTCTCCTTATTGCGCGGCGCCTGATGCCGCGCTTGCCGCACTCGCCGCCGATGCGGCCGGCGCCGGTTCGGGCGCCGCGCCCATCGCGCTGGCGGCCCCGGGGAACGCCGGTGCGGGCGCGGCCGGCGTCGCCGCCTTCGATGCGCCCGAATCCGCCGCCTTGTTGTAGAGGAACTGACCGATCAGGTTTTCGAGCACGACGGCCGATTGCGTCATCGTGATCGTGTCGCCGTTCTTGAGCATCTGATCGTCGCCGCCCGGCTCCAGACCGATGTACTGCTCGCCGAGCAGACCGGAGGTCAGAATCTTCGCGGACGAATCTTTCGGAAACTGATACTGCTTGTCGATATCGATGGTCACGACCGCCTGGTACGTGTTCGCATCGAAACCGATCGAGCCGACGCGCCCGACCGTCACGCCCGCGCTCTTCACGGGCGCGCGCGGCTTGAGCCCGCCGATGTTGTCGAACTTGAGCCGAACCGCATAGGTTTGCTGGAACGACAGGGAACTCATGTTGCCGGCCTTCAGCGCGAGAAACAGCAGCGCCACGAAACCGAGCACCACGAAGAGGCCGACCCAAAAGTCGAGAGCAGTCTTTTTCATCGTCTTTCCAAAGAGAATCTTGTCGCGGAGCGCGTGTGACGGTATGTGCCCTTCACAACGCCCACGTCCGCGCCGTGGCCATCAGCTGAACATCAAGGCGGTCAGCAGGAAATCGAGGCCGAGCACCGCCAGCGACGCATACACGACCGTCTTGGTGGTCGCGCGCGAGACGCCTTCGGGCGTCGGCCGGGCTTCGTAGCCCTGGAACAACGCGATGAACGTCACCGCGAAACCGAACACGACGCTCTTCACGACGCCGTTGCCGACATCGCGCCAGACGTCCACGCCGCCTTGCATCTGCGACCAGAACGCGCCCGGATCCACGCCGATCAGCAACACGCCGACCACGTAGCCGCCGATCACGCCGACCGCGCTGAAAATGGCCGCGAGCACCGGCATGGCGATGATGCCCGCCCACATGCGCGGCGCGACGACCACCTTCATGGGATCGACGGCCATCATTTCCATCGCCGTGAGTTGCTCGCCGGCTTTCATCAGCCCGATTTCCGCCGTCAGCGACGTGCCCGCGCGCCCCGCGAACAGCAGCGCGGTGACGACCGGCCCAAGCTCGCGCACGAGCGAAAGCGCCACGAGCAGCCCGAGCGCCTGCTCGGAACCGTAGCGATTCAGCGTGTAATAGCCCTGCAGCCCGAGCACGAAACCGACGAACAGGCCCGACACCGCGATGATGACAAGCGAATAATTGCCGACGAAGTGGATCTGCTTCGTGACAAGGCGCGGACGGCGCAACAGCGGGAAGAATTCGAGGACGAGGCGCACGAGCATGCGCATGGCGTAGCCGGCGGTGCCGAAGCCGTCGAGCACCCAGCGTCCGATTGCGCTGATCATGCCTTGCCTCCGATGCCGAAATCCGCCGCGAGCGGCTGGCTCGCGTAGTGGAACTTGAACGGGCCGTCCGGCGTGCCGTCGATGAACTGGCGCACCGTGGGGTCCTGCGACGCGCGCAGTTGCGCCGGCGTGCCTTCCGCGTGAATGCCGCCATTCGCGATGAAGTACACGTAATCCGCGATGGCGAACGATTCGGGCACGTCGTGCGTGACGAGAATGGAGGTGGCGCCGAGCGCGTCGTTGATCGTGCGGATCAGCTTCGCGGTGATGCCGAGCGAGATGGGATCGAGACCGGCGAACGGCTCGTCGTACATCATGAGTTCGGGGTCGAGCGCGATGGCGCGGGCAAGCGCCACGCGCCGCGCCATGCCGCCCGAAATCTCCGACGGCGCGAGGTCGCGCGCGCCGCGCAAGCCGACCGCGTTGAGCTTCATCAGCACGAGATCGCGGATGAGTTCTTCCGGCAGATCGGTGTGCTCGCGCAGCGGGAACGCGACGTTCTCGAACACCGTCTGGTCGGTGAAGAGCGCGCCGAACTGGAACAGCATGCCCATCTTGCGGCGCAGCGCGTAAAGACCTTCACGCGTCTGCGCGCCGACGTCCTGGCCGTCGTACAGCACCTGGCCACGGCTCGCCTTGACGAGACCGCCGACCAGCCGCAGCGTCGTGGTCTTTCCGCAGCCGGAGCCGCCCATGACCGCGACCACCTGGCCACGCGGGAATCGCATGTTCAGGTTCGACAGGACGAGCCGGTCGCCGTAACCGAAGTCGACGTCGCGTAGCTCTAACAGAGTCTCTGAAGAGGCTGGCACTGGGTAACAAATTCCGTTGACGCAAAACGCCGCATTATAGGGCCTGCGTGCAATCGGTGCTTCGCCCTATGCTCCGAGGCCTTGATTTTTCGGAACTGTCAGCATTGACGTGCAAACTTCTGTTGCAGCGACGAAACCGCCGCAGCCGTGTCCGGCGCTTCCGTCACGGCGCGCACGACCGCCGCGCTGCCGACGCCCGTCGCGAGCACGTCGTCCATCACGTTGCCGTCGATTCCGCCGATCGCGACGAGCGGCACGCGGCCCGCGAGCAACTGCACGTATCGGCGAAGGCGCGCGAGTCCTTGCGGCTTCGTCGGCATGACCTTGGTCGTCGTCGGGAAGACCGCGCCGAGCGCGAGGTAGCTCGGGCGGAAATGCAGCGCGCGCAGCATTTCGTAGTAGCCGTGCGTCGAAAGGCCGAGGCGCAGCCCGGCGCGCGCGATCGCGTTCAGATCGGCGGTCTGCACGTCTTCCTGGCCGAGGTGCACGCCGTACGCGCCCGCCGCGATCGCCGCGCGCCAGTGATCGTTGATGAAAAGCTGCGCCTGATGCCGACGCCCCGCCGCCACCGACCGCTCGATCTCGCGCTGGAGGTCGTCGGCGTCGGTGCTCTTGCGGCGCAACTGCGCGGTGACCACGCCCAGGCCGAGCACGCGCTCGATCCATTCGCCGCTCGGCAGCACGGGATACAGCCCCAGCTTATCCGGGCACGATGGAAAGCCCGGCTCCGGCGCGGGCGGCAGGTCGCCGACGCGGGGGAACGTCGCGAAATCGACGGGCCATGCGTCCTCTTTGGCGTCGTCGCCGGTGCGCCAGGCGAGCGCCAGCACGAGCGCATCGTGCGGCTCGAAGTTGCAGTCGAGAAACGCGGCGAGCGCGGCCAGCCAGTCGTCGGACCGCTCGCCTTCCAGCACGAAACGGTCGCCGCCGCGCGTCAGCGTCACGCGATCACCCTGTGCTTCCAGGACCGCCGCGCCGCCGCGTTCGAGCGCTTCGACATCGGCGTCATGCGCTTCCGTGAAGACGATCAAATCCTGCGCGCCCGGCGATTCGGGCGGCGTCAGGCAGATGCGCCAGCGCGTCGCCGCCGCGGGCCAGTCGCCGAGTCGCGCGCGGATTCGCTCCGCGACTTCCGTGAGTTCGTCCGCCGGCGGCCAGAACACTTCGCGTCCGAGCAAGCTCATGCCGCACCTCCGTCCTGATGCCAGAACGGCATGCCGACGACCGGCGTGCTCGCCTGCGCGCTGTCGCGCTCGGCCATCGGTCCGGCGAGAAACGCGGTGCGCCCGGCCTCGACGCCCAGCGCGAACGCGCGCGCCATCTGCGGCGGAAACGTCGCCTGCGAGACGGCCGTGTTGAGCAGCACGCCGTCGAAGCCCCACTCCATCACCTGACACGCATGCGACGGCACGCCGAGGCCGGCATCGACGATCAGCGGAACGTCCGGCAGCCGCTCGCGCAACGTGCGCAGGCCGTAGGGATTCGTCACGCCCTTGCCGGTGCCGATGGGCGCGCCCCACGGCATCAGCGCTTCGCAACCCGCGTCGAGCAGACGCCGGCCGATCACGAGATCTTCGGTGCAGTACGGCAGCACCTTGAAGCCGTCGCGCACGAGCTTCGCGGCGGCTTCGACGAGACCGATCGGGTCGGGCTGCAGCGTGTAGTCGTCGCCGATCAGTTCGAGCTTGATCCACGGCGTATCGAACACTTCGCGCGCCATGTAGGCGGTCGTCAGCACTTCGTCGACGCTCTGACAGCCCGCCGTGTTCGGCAGGAGCGCGACGCCGTGGCGCTTGAGGACATCGAAGAAGCCGGCCTCGCCGGTCTCCGACTGGCGGCGCAGCGCGACGGTCACCATGCCGGGACGCGCGGCGTCGATGGAATCCGACAGCGACTGCAGCGACGGATAACGCGATGTCCCGAGCAGCACGCGGCTCGGGAAAGTCTGGCCGTAGAGCGTGAGCGCGTCGGCGGCGGATTGTGTGGTCATGATCGTGTCCCTGTATTGGACTCAGCCGCCCGCGACGGGCGAAACGATGTCGAGCTTGTCGCCCGGCGAAAGCGTCTTCGTGCCGTGCTCGCCGCGCGCGACGAACTGGCCGTTCAGCGCCACGGCAAACGGCGGCTTCGCGCCGAACGCGGCGAGCGCGTCGGTGACGGTCGCCGCATCGGGCAAGATGAATTCGCGCTGATTGATGTGGATGTCCATGCTTTGTCTCAAATGTCCGTCACACGGTCGCGACGGTCGCGACGGTCGCCGTCTCGAACGCGCCGTGCAGCAGTTCGGACCAGCGCGCGCGGCGGCGGAAGTCGTCGAAGGAAGCGGCGTCGCGCACGGTCTCGCCGATGAGCGCATCCGCGAGCGCGCAGGCCGAATCCGCGACTTCGGGCGCGATCATGAAGCCGTGCCGATACAGCCCGTTCACGCGAACGGTCCGCGCGCCGTCCCACACGATGGCCGGCCGATGGTCCG
Organism: Caballeronia sp. ATUFL_M2_KS44; assembly: GCF_023630965.1. Classification (NCBI taxonomy): domain Bacteria; kingdom Pseudomonadati; phylum Pseudomonadota; class Betaproteobacteria; order Burkholderiales; family Burkholderiaceae; genus Caballeronia; species Caballeronia sp. ATUFL_M2_KS44. Next base: position 27,484 of record NZ_JALQEA010000025.1, read on the forward strand.
GCAGCGTCGGCCGGCATTGCGAATTCAGTTCGAGGATGCGCGCCTCGCCGAAGCCCGGATGCACGGCGAACGCCGCGCTCAGCAATTCGAGCGCCGATCGCACGCTCACGGGCGACATGTCTTCGCCTTCGACTTCGGTGGCGCCGATCACGTAGAGGTCGTTTTCTTTCGGCGCGATGTAGAGCGGATAACGCGGATGCAGCAGCCGCACGGGACGCGTCAAGCCGATGCCCGGCGCATGCACGCGCGCCACTTCGCCGCGAATGCCGCGCAGCGCGGGCCACGCGGGCTTGCCGCCGAGTCCGCGGCAATCGATGATCCAGTGCGCGTCGGGCATCGCATCGACGGGCGTGTTCCAGTGCGTGCGCACGCCGCGCGCCGCCAGCCCCGCCGCGAGCGCCTTCAGCGCCTGACGGTTGTCGAGCTGGCCTTCGTGCGGCAGCAGCCAGCCTTGCGCGAAACGCGTGCCGAGCGCGGGTTCCGCCTGCGCGACTTGCGCGCCCGCGAGCCTGACGAAACCGCCGTCGAGCAGCGCGGCGGGCGCGTTCGCGCGCAAGCGGCGCTCGAAAAGCGGCGCCTCCGCGCGATCCGCGCCGTGCCAGACGACGAGCGTCCCGTTCTGCTGGAAGAAAACCGGCTCGGGCAAGGCAGCGAGCACGTCCGGCCAGCGCGCGAGCGACGCCGCTCCGAGTTCGACGACCAGCGGCTCCGCGCTCGTCGCTTCGGCGAGCGGCGCGAGCATGGCGGCCGCGACCCACGCCGCCGACTGCGTGCCCGATTCGTCGCCGCGTTCGTACAGCGCGACCTCGTGGCCCGCGCCCGCGAGCTGCCACGCGACGAGCCGCCCGACGAGCCCGCCGCCGATCACGGCGAAATCGGGCTGGTTCGCTGCGGCCTGATCGATGCTATTCACAATCCGATGTCTCCTTTGACGACGCGCGTACGCGGGCGTCGCGAACGAGCGCGCACCCCTGCGTGAAACCAGCGACGAAATCAGCGGAGAGACCGGCCCGGCGTCGAAGCAAGACGCATCGGGCGGAAAGGAAGACTGGAAGAAACTGGAGGAAAGGCGCAAGGCATTGCGCGTTCTCCGGAAACTTCCCTCGCCGGTATTACCCGGATCGGGTGCAAAGGGTCTCTCTCAGCCTCGCCGCGCCCGGTACCGATGCGCGCGAAGCACCCCTGTTTCGCCGTTGGTCATTAGAGCATAAAAGGCAAAGCCGCTGCAAACCGGGATTGCCCGCGCGCACGGGCCGCATCGGTCGCGGGCTGCGGCACTCTGGCACAATGCCCCGAAAGCGGTTCATCGAACGATCGCACCGTATTAAGCGGCAGTTAAGAGAACATCTCAACAATCTGCGAGGCTGGAAGCGGCTCGCGCGCGACATCACCTTCTCGCGCCCATGCCCGATCCGGCCGCGAAACGTGTCAACCCGCCGGCAAGCCGGCGCACCAGCAGAAAGGTCATGGCCAACACAAATTCCGAAAACACGCAGCAGCAGGCGGATCAGGTCTCGGCGTGGAGCCTCATCAAGCCGTACTGGGTATCCGAAGAACGCAAGCTGGCCTGGGGGCTGCTCGTCGCGATCATCGCGATCAACATGACCGTCGTGTGGATCAACGTGCGGCTCAACAGCTGGAACGCGGACTTCTATAACGCGCTGCAGAACAAGAACGTCCGCGATTTTCCGCACTTGCTGCTGATCTTCACCGGCCTCGCGTTCGCGTACATCCTGCTCGCCGTCTACGGGCGATATCTGCGTCAGATGCTCGCGTTCCGCTGGCGGCAATGGCTCACGAACCGGTATCTCGAACAATGGCTCGGCGACCGCGCGTTCTACCGCATCGAGCGCGATCGCCTCGCCGACAACCCCGACCAGCGTATCAGCGACGACCTGCAATCTTTCGCGACGACCACGCTCACGCTGTCGCTCGATCTGCTTTCGACGCTCGTCACGCTCGTCACCTTCATCACGATTCTGTGGACGATCGCGGGCGCGCTCACGTTCTCGCTCGGCGGCACGCCGATCACGATTCCCGGCTACATGGTCTGGGCAGCGGCGCTGTACGCGATTCTCGGCTCGCTCATCATTCAGAAGGTCGGGCATCCGCTGGTGTCGATCAATTATCAGCAGCAGAAGGTGGAAGCGGACTTCCGTTTCGGGCTGATTCGCGTGCGCGAAAACGCGGAACAGATTGCGTTCTACGACGGCATCGCCACCGAAACCGCGAACGCGAAGACCATCTTCCAGCGCATCCGCGACAACTGGTGGCTCATCATGAAGTACACGAAGCGCATGACCTTCGTGCTGAGTTTCTACGGCCAGATCGCGATCATTTTCCCGATCATGGTCGCCGCGCCGCGCTACTTCGCGGGCGCCTTTTCGTTCGGCGTGCTGATGCAGATTTCATCGGCGTTCGGCACGGTCAGCGATTCGTTTTCCTGGTTCATCAACAGTTATTCGACGCTGGTCGAATGGCGCGCCACGGTCAATCGTCTGCGCGAATTCAAGCGCGTGATGCGCTCGACGCATATCCGCGAGGAAACGTCGCCCGCGACGGAACGTGGCGGCATCAATCTGCATTACACGAGCACGACCTCGCTGACGACGACCAATCTGACGCTCGCGTTGCCGAACGGCACGACGCTTTCGCGCGTGGCGGATGTATCGATCGAGCCGGGATCGCGCTGGCTGGTCGTTGGACCGTCGGGATCGGGCAAGAGCACGCTGATGCGCGCGCTCGCGGGCCTGTGGCCGTTCGGCGACGGCACGATCGACGCGCCCGTCGACGCGAAGATGATGTTCATCCCGCAGCAAAGCTATCTGCCGATCGGCACGTTGCGCGCGGCGCTGGCGTATCCGTCGCCGGGCGGCACGTTCACCGACGAGGAATCGCGCGAGGTGTTGCGCGCGTGCAATCTGGAAGCGTATGGCGATCGGCTGGAAGAAAACGCGCACTGGGCGCGGAGCTTGTCGCCGGGCGAGCAGCAACGGCTCGCGGCCGCGCGCGTGCTGCTGCACAAGCCGGACTTCCTGTTCCTCGACGAAGCCACGAGCGCGCTCGATGCGGATAACGAACTGCATATCTACAACACGCTCGTGGACCGGTTGCCGAAGGCGGCGATTCTGAGCGTCGCGCACCGGGAATCGGTGGCGCTGTTTCATGATTACCGGATCGAGATCGAGAGGGCGATGGCGGAGGCTTGATCGCTGCATCGTCGAATTTGAAAAAAGCCGCACCCGCGAGCAATTGCCGGTGCGGTTTTTCTTATTTGTAGGTGCGGTTGAACAGCCGCCGACCGCAGCGCCATAGACTGTCGCGTCTCTTCGACGTAAAGACAGCAGATGGACCTGAAACTATTGACGGACGATGACCTCGAGTCCATGCGCCGCGCGCCCAAGATCATCGTCAACCCGCGTGCGCGGTGGGTGACCAAAGGCGGGCATCGCGAACGGAACTTCATGCTTCACGACACGCGCGATGCAACGCAGAGCTATCGATTGTTCTTGCGCATCTCGCTCACGAATCGCAGCGTCTTTTCGGCCGGACTCGCGCGTGTCTGGCCGACGGAAGAAACGCTCGTCCTCGCGCGCTATAACGGTCCGTACCATCCGCACCGGAACGTACTGGAGCGAACGAAGGTGCCGCCCGGCTGCCACCGGCATCTCGCCACGCACCGCTATATCGTCGCCGACCTCGACCCCGACGGTTTCGCTGAAGCGGTGTCCGGCTACAATTCGCTCGACGGCGCCTTCCAGTGCTTGTGCAAGGACTGTGGCATCGCGTCGCTCGCCTTGCATCCCCTTCAACCTGAACTCGAGTTCTGATATGTCGCGCGATACATCGGACGCCATCAAGCGACTGCTTTGCGAATCGTGGTGCTCGGAGCTCGACGTCGCTGAAGACGGCGATGCCCTCCGCTTGTCCATGCCCCTGCTGGAACCCGACGGCGATTACGTGACCGTTTGGCTGCGGCAAGCGATGGGCGGCTGGCGCATCGAAGATGCCGGCACGACGCTGATGCGCATCTCCTACGACTCAGACTCAGGTTCATTTCTGCGCGGTCCGCGACGCGTCTTGCTCGACAAGACACTCGCCGCATACGGCGCGCGGCTGGCGGACGACGGCCAGATCGTGGCCGAATCGGACGAGCAGTTTCTCGGCATGTCGCTGCTGCGTTTTGGACAAGCGCTCTTGCGCGTGAACGATCTGAAAAGCTCGACCCGCTCGCGCATCGCGTCCACGTTCTTCGACGACCTGAACGCCCGGCTGATGCAGATCGTGGGCGCGGACAACGTGGTGCCGAAATATCATGCACCGGAGGTTCCGGATGCCGCCGACTATCCGATCGACTTTTTCCTGAGAGGCTCGCGCACGCCGCTTTTCGTCTTCGGTGTTCCGAATCAGGAGCGCGCGCGCACGGCGACCATTGTTCTGCAGCATATCGACCAATACATCCCGCATTACGACTCGATCATCGTCTTCCAGGATGCGAGCGTCATTCCGAGCATCGATCTGCGCCGGCTCATGAACGCGGCCAACGACATGGTCGATTCGCTCGATGCAAAAGCGTCGCTCGCGAAGAAGATCCAGCACCGCATGCGCGCAGCATAGAAACGAAAAGGCCACGCAAGCGCGTGGCCTTCTCACTTCTCACCTTCAAGCCTTACCGCGGCAACTCACTACTTCCCATCAAATAAGCATCCACCGACCGCGCGCACTGGCGTCCTTCACGAATCGCCCACACGACGAGCGATTGTCCGCGCCGCATATCGCCGGCGGTGAACACCTTGTCGACCGACGTGTAGTACGCCTTCTCACCTTCCGTCGATGCCCGCACGTTGCCGCGCGCGTCCTTGTCCACGCCGAACGCTTCGAGCACCGGCGACAGCGGCTGCGTGAAGCCCATCGCGAGCAGCACGAGGTCCGCCTTCATCTCGAACTCGGAGCCGGGCACTTCGACCATCTTCCCGCCCTTCCACTCGACGCGCGCCGCGATCAGCTTCTCGACCTTGCCGTTCTTGCCTTCGAAGCGCTTCGTCGCGACCGACCAGTCGCGCTCGCAACCTTCTTCATGCGACGACGACGTCCGCAGCTTGATCGGCCAATACGGCCACACGAGCGGCTTGTTCTCTTCCTCGGGCGGTTGCGCGAGCAGCTCGAACTGCGTCACGTCCTTCGCGCCATGACGATTCGACGTGCCGACGCAATCCGAACCCGTATCGCCGCCGCCGATCACGACGACATGCTTGCCCTTCGCCATCAGCTGATCCGCGACCTTGTCGCCCGCGTTGACCTTGTTCTGCTGCGGCAGAAACTCCATCGCGTAATGGATGCCTTCCAGCTCGCGCCCCGGCACCGGCAAGTCGCGCGGCGTTTCCGAACCGCCCGCGATCACGACGGCATCGAACTGTTCCTTCAGCTCTTCCGGCGTGACGCTTTCCTTCGCCGTGTTGCCGATGTGCGAAGGCAGCGCGTCCTTGCCGACGAACACGTTCGTGCGGAACGACACGCCTTCCGCTTCCATCTGGCGCATGCGGCGATCGATCAGCCATTTCTCCAGCTTGAAATCGGGGATGCCGTAGCGCAGCAATCCGCCGATGCGATCGTTCTTCTCGAACACGACGACATCGTGCCCCGCGCGCGCCAGTTGCTGCGCGACTGCGAGCCCCGCCGGACCCGAACCGACGACGGCCACTTTCTTGCCCGTCTTGTGCTTCGCGGGCTGCGGCGCGACCCAGCCTTCTTCCCACGCCTTGTCGATGATCTTGCGCTCGATCGACTTGATGCCGACCGGATCTTCATTGATGCCGAGCGTGCATGCCGCTTCGCACGGCGCCGGGCAAATGCGGCCCGTGAACTCGGGGAAATTGTTCGTCGAATGCAGCACGTCGATCGCGGTTTTCCAGTCCTGGCGGAAGACGAGATCGTTGAAGTCCGGAATGATGTTGTTCACCGGACAGCCGTTGTTGCAGAACGGAATGCCGCAATCCATGCAGCGCGCGCCCTGAACCTTGGCGTCGTCGTCGGTCAGCGCGGCGACGAATTCCTTGTAGTGCTTGACGCGGGTCAGCGGTGCTTCGTACGCCTCGTGGCGGCGCTCGAACTCGAGAAAACCGGTTGCCTTGCCCATTTCTTTCTCTGTATTTGGTGAGGATCGCGCTCTCCGATGCCGTGCACCGGAGAGCCTTGCTTTAATTGTTTCGAGCTTAGGCCGCGAGCGCTTCCTTCGCCTTCTTCGCGCCGAGTTCGCCGAGCGCGCGCTTGTATTCGGTCGGGAAGACCTTCACGAACTGACGGCGCGACGCATCCCAGTTTTCGAGCAGCGCCTTCGCACGCGGCGATCCGGTGAACTGGAAGTGACGCTCGACGAGACCCTTGAGCAGCGCTTCGTCGGTCTGGCCGGTGTGCCACAGCGCGCGATCCACCGTGCGCTCCTGTTCCGCTTGCTGCAGGAGCGGATCGAGCGCGACCATCGACTTGTTGCACTTGGCGGCGAACGTGCCGTCCGGGTCGTACACGAACGCGATACCGCCCGACATGCCCGCCGCGAAGTTGCGTCCCGTCTCGCCGAGCACGACGACCGTGCCGCCCGTCATGTATTCGCAGCCGTGATCGCCCGTGCCTTCGACGACCGCCGTCGCGCCCGAGTTACGCACGCAGAAGCGCTCGCCCGCGACGCCGCGGAAATACGATTCGCCTTCGATCGCGCCGTACATCACCGTGTTGCCGCAGATGATGTTTTCCTCGGACTTGCCACGGAAGTCGTTCGTCGGCCGAATGATGATGCGCCCGCCCGACAGACCCTTGCCGACGTAGTCGTTGCCGTCGCCGACGAGATCCAGCGTCACGCCCTTCGCGAGGAACGCGCCGAAGCTCTGGCCCGCCGTGCCTTTCAACTGAATATGGATGGTGTCGTCGGGCAGACCGTCGTGGCCGTACTTCTTCGCGATCAGGCCGGACAGCATCGCGCCGACCGTGCGGTTCACGTTGCGCACCGGCTGGATGAACGAGACGTGCTCGCCCTTCTCGATCGCCGCCTTCGACTTCTCGATCAGCACGTGATCGAGCGCCTTGTCGAGACCGTGATCCTGCACATCGACGTGCTTGCGCGCGACTTCGTTCGCCACCGGCACCTGATAGAAGATGCGCGAGAAGTCGAGACCCTTCGCCTTCCAGTGCTCGACGCCCTTCTTCGTGTCGAGCAGATCGACGCGGCCGATGAGATCGTCGAACTTGCGCAGGCCCAGTTGCGCCATGATTTCGCGCACTTCTTCCGCGACGAAGAAGAAGTAGTTGACGACATGCTCCGGCTGGCCCGTGAACTTCGCGCGCAGCACCGGGTCTTGCGTGGCGACGCCGACCGGGCACGTGTTCAGATGGCACTTGCGCATCATGATGCAGCCTTCGACGACGAGCGGCGCCGTCGCGAAGCCGAATTCGTCCGCGCCGAGCAGCGCGCCGATCACGACGTCGCGGCCGGTCTTCATCTGACCGTCGGCCTGCACGCGGATACGGCCGCGCAGGCGGTTCAGCACCAGCGTCTGCTGCGTTTCGGCGAGGCCGAGTTCCCACGGCGTGCCCGCGTGCTTGAGCGACGACAGGGGCGACGCGCCCGTGCCGCCGTCATGACCCGCGATCACGACGTGATCCGCCTTCGCCTTCGCCACGCCCGCCGCCACGGTGCCGACGCCGACTTCGGACACGAGCTTCACCGAAATGCTCGACGACGCATTCACGTTCTTCAGATCGTGAATGAGCTGCGCGAGGTCTTCGATCGAATAGATGTCGTGGTGCGGCGGCGGCGAAATCAGCCCGACGCCCGGCACCGAATAACGCAGCTTGCCGATGTAATCCGACACCTTGTGGCCGGGCAACTGGCCGCCTTCGCCGGGCTTCGCGCCCTGCGCCATCTTGATCTGGATCTGATCCGCCGACGACAGATACTCCGCCGTCACGCCGAAGCGGCCCGACGCGACTTGCTTGATCTTCGAGCGCAGCGAATCGCCGTCCTTCAGCGGGATGTCGGTGACGACTTCCTTGCCGATGATCGATTGCAGCGTGTCGCCGTTCTTGATCGGAATGCCGCGCAGTTCGTTGCGATAACGCGTTTCGTCCTCGCCGCCTTCGCCCGTGTTCGACTTGCCGCCGATGCGGTTCATCGCGACCGCGAGCGTGGCGTGCGCTTCCGTGCTGATCGAGCCGAGCGACATCGCGCCGGTCGCGAAGCGCTTCACGATGTCCTTCGCCGATTCCACTTCGTCCAGCGCAATGGCCTTCGCCGGATCGAGCCTGAATTCGAACAGGCCGCGGAACGTCATGTGACGGCGCGTCTGGTCGTTGATCAGATGCGCGTATTCCTTGTACGTCTGGTACGAATTGCTGCGCGCCGAATGTTGCAGCTTGGCGATGGCATCCGGCGTCCACATGTGCTCTTCGCCGCGCACGCGGTACGCGTACTCGCCGCCCGCATCGAGCATGTTGGCGAGGACCGGGTTGTCGCCGAACGCCTCGCGATGCAGGCGAATGGCTTCCTCGGCCACCTCGAAGATGCCGATGCCGCCGACCTTCGACGCCGTGCCCTTGAAATACTTCTCGACGAGATCCGACGACAGACCGACCGCCTCGAAAATCTGCGCGCCGGTGTAGGACATGTACGTCGAAATGCCCATCTTCGACATGACCTTGTGCAGGCCCTTGCCGACTGCCTTCGTGAAGTTGTAGATGGCCTTGTCCGCCGACAGGTCGCCCTTCAGCCCTTCGGCCATGTTCGCGAGCGTTTCCAGCGCGAGGTACGGATGCACGGCTTCCGCGCCGTAGCCCGCGAGCAGCGCGAAGTGATGCGTTTCGCGCGCCGAACCCGTTTCCACGACGAGACCCGTGCTCGTGCGCAGGCCGTGCTGCACGAGGTGCGTGTGGATCGCGGACGTGGCGAGCAGCGCCGGAATCGCGACGTTATCGCGGTCCATCTTGCGGTCCGACACGATCAGGATGTTGTAGCCGGACTTCACGGCATCGACGGCTTCGGCGCACAGCGACGCGATGCGCGCTTCCACGCCTTCCTTGCCCCACGCCGCCGGATAGCAGATGCTCAGTTCGTACGAGCGGAACTTGCCGCCGGTGTACGTATCGATCGCGCGGATCTTCGCGATGTCCTTGAAGTCGAGCACGGGCTGCGACACTTCGAGGCGCATCGTCGGGTTGATGTTGATGGTGTCGAGCAGGTTCGGCTTCGGCCCGATGAACGAGACGAGCGACATCACCATGTTCTCGCGGATCGGGTCGATCGGCGGGTTCGTCACTTGCGCGAACAACTGCTTGAAGTAGTGATACAGCGTCTTGTTCTTGCTGGACATGACCGCGAGCGGCGAGTCGTTGCCCATCGAGCCGATCGCTTCCTCGCCCGATTGCGCCATCGGCGCCATCAGGAACTTCACGTCTTCCTGCGTGTAGCCGAACGCCTGCTGGCGGTCGAGCAGCGCGGCGGCCTCGCGGCGCTGCGTTTCGACGTCCTCGGCCTTCGGCTCGATTTCGTCGAGCTTGATGCGCACGGCGTCGATCCAGCTCTTGTACGGCTTCGCGTTCGCGAGGTTGTCCTTCAGCTCCTTGTCCTCGATGATGCGGCCCTGCTCCATGTCGATCAGGAACATCTTGCCCGGCTGCAGGCGCCACTTCTTCACGATCTTCGATTCGGGAATGGGCAGCACGCCGGATTCCGACGCGAGGATCACGAGATCGTCGTCGGTCACGAGGTAACGCGCCGGACGCAGGCCGTTGCGGTCCAGCGTCGCGCCGATCTGGCGGCCGTCCGTGAACGCGATCGCGGCGGGGCCGTCCCACGGCTCCATCATCGCGGCGTGATATTCGTAGAACGCGCGGCGGTTGTCGTCCATCAGCGTGTGCTGTTCCCACGCTTCGGGGATCATCATCATCATCGCGTGGACGAGCGGGTAGCCTGCCATCACGAGCAGTTCGAGACAGTTGTCGAACGAAGCCGTGTCCGACTGGCCCGGATAGATCAGCGGCCAGAGCTTCGGCAAGTCGTCGCCGAGCACGTACGACGCGATCGCGCCGGTGCGCGCGTTCAGCCAGTTGACGTTGCCCTTCACGGTGTTGATTTCACCGTTGTGCGCGATCATGCGATACGGGTGCGCGAGTTCCCACGCCGGGAACGTGTTGGTCGAGAAGCGCTGGTGCACGAGCGCGAGCGCCGAGACGACGCGCTCGTCCTGCAGGTCGCGGTAATACACGCCGACCTGACCGGCCAGCAGCAGACCCTTGTAGACGACCGTGCGCGACGACATCGACGGCACGAAGTATTCCTTGCCGTGCTTGAGCTTGAGCGCCTGAATGCGATGGCTCGCCGTCTTGCGGATGATGTACAGCTTGCGTTCGAGCGCGTCCGTCACGACGATGTCCTTGCCGCGCCCGATGAAGATCATGCGGATGAGCGGCTCGCTCGCCTTCACGGCGGGCGAAATCGGCATGTTGCCGTCGACGGGAACATCGCGCCAGCCGAGCACGACTTGCCCCTCGGCCTTCACCGTGCGTTCGAGTTCCTGCTCGCACGCGAGACGCGACGCATGTTCCTTCGGCAGGAAGATCATGCCGACGCCGTATTCGCCGGCCGGCGGCAGCGTCACGCCCTGCTTGGCCATTTCCTCGCGATAGAAACCGTCCGGCACCTGAATCAGGATGCCCGCGCCGTCGCCCATCAGCGGGTCTGCGCCGACCGCGCCCCGGTGATCGAGGTTCTCAAGAATCTTGAGACCCTGCTGAATGATCTCGTGGCTTTTCTTGCCCTTGATGTGAGCGACGAAGCCGACGCCGCAAGCGTCATGTTCGTTGGCAGGGTCGTACATGCCCTGCGCGGCGGGAAGCGAACCGGCTGCCGGCTGCTGATGATCGTTCATGGGGACACCGTCTCTACTGTGAGGGGCCGACTCGGCCGTTGAATCGTTTTTCTGTTGCCCGCGGCGCGATTCGCTGATCGCGCGCCGCGAGGCGGGTGCGCTATGACGCGCTGCACCGCAAAACCGCCGGAAATCGAAATATACGCGACGAATCAAAGCGATGGCAAATAAAACATGATGATCTGGAACCTATTATCGTTATGGTGCAAGAGCGCCCCAATAAATAAGTGCCATATCGAATGAGGCCGAAAATAAACGGCGTTCGCGAGACACGAGACGCCGTTCCTGGATGCCGTTGCCGCCACGCGCCTTATCCCTACTGGGCTTGCGGCGTTTCGCGGACCTTGCGCGGACGCCCGCGCGGCAACGGCGACACGCGCCGGTTCGCCGCCCGCGACGCCCATTCGCGGTAGGCATCGCTGCCGAGCACCCAGCCTTTGAGCGTGGCTTGGAGGAGACGCGTGGTTTCGCGTTCGTCGAGCGGCTGCTCGCACAGTTCCCTGTACGCGTGCTGACGTTCGAAGGGCGTGTTGCCGAGCGACCAGAAAAGCGGGTGATCGGTGATGAGCGCGTCGAGCGTCACGCCGATGTGATGCCGGTAGCTCGACCACTTGTAGTCCTGCGGCGCCGCCGCGAGCTGCGCGCGAACCGGCGCCATTTCGACGACGCGCGTCGCGAGCAGGAAATAGCGCTCGCCTTCGATGACCGTCGCGCGATAGCGTCCCTCCCACAGCGTGCCGCGCCGCATGTAACGCCGGTTGAAGTGCGCGACGTATCGACGCCCGACCGCCTGCATCGCCTTCGGCAGACTGGCCTCGTCGCGCGGCGTCACGAGCAGATGCACGGCCTGCGGCATCAGCGCGTAGGCATGAATGGAAAGGTGATGATCGCGTGAAGCCGTCCTCAAGCAGTCGATGAAAAGCTCGTAGTCCTGGTCGTCGACGAAGGCAGGTTGCTGGTCGAGACCACGCAGGATGACATGCTGCGGCTGTTCGGGAACGTAGAGTCGTGCAAGCCGTGCCATTCTGGATATTCCGTTGGTCGCGTTTGTGTTACCCCGTTCGGGGGCTGACTGGAGACGCCGCTGCTGCGGGGTTCGAGGCGCATGCAAGCGCCGTGCAACGCGTTTCCGAAGCCGCTTGCCACCTAGGGAAAATGCTCTACGGAACCGCTATGGTTAGATTGAAACGTTGTGTTCATAATGGGCGTGCTTTCAGGAGGAGCACAAATTGAAAATAAAACAAGTCGTAACGGGGATCGCAGCATTGGCGTGTGTGTCCACCGTGGCACAGGCCCAATCGGCTGGGTCCATTTATGCAACGGCAGGCTGGTTTCACTTCGCCCCACAGGACAGCAGCGGCCCGCTCAAAGAAACAAGTGTAGGCGGATCTCCCGTCAATATCAGCGTGCCGGGAACGGGCGCCGGCATCAGCAGCGCGGATACGGCGGGCTTCACGCTCGGCTACTTCGTCACCGACCACATCGCCACTGAATTCGAAATCGGCATTCCGCCCAAGTTCGACCTGAACGGCACCGGAACGCTCTCGCAGTACGGCAAGATCGGCAGCGCGAAGCAATGGAGCCCAACGCTGCTTTTCAAATACTTCTTTAATCAACCGCAGGCCAAGTTTCGCCCGTTCGTCGGCGTGGGCGTGACGCGCACCTGGTTCACCGACGCGCAGATCAACAACACGGCGTTCGAAGGCTCCGTTCTGCATGGTCCGACCACGGTCGATACGGATAGTTCGTGGGCACCGGTCTTTAATGTCGGCGCTGTCTACAATTTCACGGAGCACTGGTTCGCGGGCTTTTCCGTCTCGTTCATTCCGTTGAAGGCAACGGCCAAGCTGAGCACGCAAGCGCAAACGCCGGTCGGCACGCTCAACGTTCAGTCGCAGGCAAAGATCACCATCAACCCGATCGTGACGTACCTGCGCGTCGGCTATCGCTTTTGATATCACATGCGGCCACGCGCCGCCTTCGAAATTTCGACTCTACGAAACGCCGTTATGCCATGCTGCATAGCGGCGTTTTGTTTTACACGCGCCTTGTAAATGTGACTCGCGGAGCGCGCGAGACGCCGCAGTAATTACGCATGACGCGCGCCGCACGAGCGTTTGCAACGGGCGATAGCCTTCCCGGCATTCAATTTGCTCAAGACTCCTTCCCCGCGATGTTCGCGGGCACCTCCATCCACGATTCATCCATCGACGGAGCGAACTATGAACGCACTGCCCAACACGCGAGACGCCATCGGAGATTCATGGAACAGCACGAGCCGCCGCGCACGCCGCATGGCGCGCCATGGCCGCGATGCAGCCGAGGATATCGGCGTCGAACTGCGCGCCCTGCTCTCCGAACTCGAAGAAGCGCTGTCGGACGGCGCGTCCGCTGACGCCGCCGCACTGCGCTCGCGCATCAGCGATCAGATCGATTCCGCCCGCGCGCGCCTGAGCGACACGCAAGCCGCCGTCCGCGAGCGCGCCTCCGCCGCATTCGACGACGCCGACGCCTATCTCCACGACAGGCCGTGGCAAACCATCGCGATCGTCGGCGGTCTGGCGCTGGTCGCGGGCATTCTGCTCGCCCGCGCCCGCTGACGCGCGCTCACTTCGACGCATCGTTCAGAAAATCCGCGCCGATGAGGTCGATGCGATCCGTGCAGATTGCATCGACGCCCCATCGCGCGAGGAGCCGCGCCCGCTCCGGCTCGTTCACCGTGTAGGCGAGGACGCGCAACCCGGCGTCCCGAATCTCGCGCACGAGGTTTTCATCGAGCGAACGATGGTCCGCATGCAGCGACACGCAGCCGAGCGCGGCGGTCTCTGCACGCCAGTCCGCCGGCACGCGCTCGTACAACATGCCGCGCGGAAGCGTCGGCGCGGCGTCGCGCGCGGCCTCCAGCGCCGCGTATGAAAACGACGACAACAGCGGTTCGGGCTCGGCATCGTTCCAGAGGCGCGCCGCCTCGCGCGCGACGCGTTCGCCCGTTTCCACTTCGCGCCCCGGACACGGCTTGATCTCGATGTTCGCGGCCATGTTCAGCAAAGCACACCGCTCGCGCACTTCGGCAAGCGTGGGCATATGCGCGCCTGCGAATTCCGGGCCGAACCACGCGCCGGCGTCGAGCGCGCGCAATTGCGCGTAAGTCATCGACTTCGCCGCGCCCTGCCCGTTCGACGTGCGATTCACGTCGTCGTCATGCAGCAGGAACACGACATTGTCCGCGGACAGCTTGGCATCGAACTCGATCATCTTGAGACCGAAACGCGCGCCCGTCTCGATGCCTTCCAGCGTGTTCTCCGGCGCGAGCTTGCCGCCGCCGCGATGCGCGACGATGGCGGGATAAGGCCAGGTTCTCATGTCGAAGCCTCCTTCAGTTCGCGCGCAGCCCGGTGGCCGGATCGAAAAAATGCAGATGCTGCGCCGGCACCGATACGGCCAGCTTCTCGCCGCGCACCGGCCGATGCGCATGCGGCAAGCGCGCCGCCACGTCATGCTTGCCCCACTTGCCGTGCGCGAGATTGTCCGCGCCGAGCAGCTCCGCCGAATCGACTTCGAGCACGGCTTGCGCGGCCTCGCTATTGCCGGGCGTCATGTGCTCAGGCCGAATGCCGACGATCCACTCGCGCCCGTTCATCGCGCCGCCGGCATGGCTCACGTTACCCGCGCCCGCGACCGGCAGCTTCGGCCCGCCGCCCGCTACTTCGAACACCGAACCGTCTTCGGACAAGCGGCCTTCGAGCAAATTCATGGCCGGCGATCCGATGAAGCTCGCCACGAACACGGTTGCCGGACGCTCGTACACGTCGGTCGGCGCGCCGATCTGCTCCGCGTGGCCCTTGTTCATCACGATGACGCGCTGCGCGAGCGTCATGGCTTCGATCTGGTCGTGCGTGACGTACAGGCTCGTGGTCGCGAGGCGCGCGTGCAGCCGCTGAATTTCGAGGCGCATCTGCACGCGCAGCTTCGCATCCAGATTCGACAGCGGTTCGTCGAACAGAAACACGGCCGGTTCGCGCACGATGGCGCGCCCCATTGCGACGCGCTGCCGCTGCCCGCCCGACAACTCGCGCGGCTTGCGCGCGAGCAAATGCTCCAGTTCCAGAATGCGCGCGGCGTTCGCGACACGGCTCTCGATGGTCCCGCGATCCACACCGCCGATCTTGAGCGCATAAGCCATATTCTGCGCGACGCTCATGTGCGGATAAAGTGCGTAATTCTGAAAGACCATCGCGATATCGCGATCTTTCGGTTCCAGCTTGTTCACGACCTTGCCGCCGATCTCGATCGTGCCTTCCGACACGCTTTCGAGTCCCGCGACCATGCGCAGAAGCGTCGACTTGCCGCAGCCGGACGGTCCCACCATCACGACGAACTCGCCGTCGTTGACGGCTACATCGATGCCGTGAAGCACGAACTGCGTGCCGTCGTAAGTCTTCTTGACGCCTTTGAGTGTCAGCGCAGCCATTGATCCCCGCTCTCCCTTTTACTTTTCCGCGTCCACGAGACCGCGCACGAACCAGCGCTGCATCGTCAGCACGACGACGAGCGGCGGCAGCATCGCGAGCAGCGTCGCGCTCATCACGAGATGCCATTCGGTCGCGGTATCGCCCGAGGCGATCATGCTCTTGATGCCGACCACCGCCGTCTGCAGCGACTGTTGATTGGTGATGAGAATCGGCCAGAGGTACTGGTTCCAGCCATAGATAAACGTAATGACGAAGAGCGCCGCGATGTTCGTCTTCGAGAGCGGCAGCACCACGTCCCAGAAAAAACGCAGCGGCCCTGCGCCGTCGATGCGCGCCGCTTCCATCAGCTCGTCGGGCAGCGTCATGAAGAACTGGCGGAAGAGAAACGTCGCCGTCGCGGATGCGATCAGCGGCAGCGTGAGGCCGGCGTACGTGTTGACGAGATGCATCGACGACACGACTTGCACCGTCGGAAAAATGCGCACTTCGACGGGCAGCATCAGCGTGATGAAGATCAGCCAGAACGCGAGGTTCTTCAGCGGGAAGCGGAAGAATACGATGGCATACGCCGAGATGATCGACACCGCGATCTTGCCGATGGCGATGACGAGCGCCATCACGAGGCTGTTGACGAGCATGCGCCCGAACGGCGCGGCCGCGTTGCCGCTGCCGTAGGTCCAGATATGCGCGATGTTCTCGAAGAGATGCGTGCTCGGGATGAGTGAAAGCGGGACGCTGAACACTTCTTTCGCGTTCATCGAGGCCGCGCAGAACGCGACGTACACCGGAAAGACGATCAGCGCGACGCCGAGAATCAGCACCGCGTGACAGAAGATATCGAAGCCGCGACGGTTTTCGATCATGAATATTGCACCCTGCGTTCGACGAAGCGGAATTGCACGATGGTCAGCGCGATGACGATCACCATCAGCACGACCGACTGCGCGCCCGAACTGCCGATGTCGAGTCCCTGGAAGCCTTCCGCGAAGATCTTGTAGATGAGCGTCTTCGTCGATTGCGCGGGGCCGCCGCCGGTAGCGGCATCGATGACGGGGAAGGTACCGAAGAACGCGTAGACGAGATTGACGACGAGCAGGAAGAAGCTCGTCGGCGACAGGAGCGGCAGCGCGATGCCGAAGAAGCGTCGCACGGGACCGGCGCCGTCGATGGCGGCGGCTTCGATCAGCGATTGCGGAATCGCCTGCAGGCCGGCGTAGAAGAACAGGAAGTTATAGCTGACCTGCTTCCAGACGGACGCGAGCACCACGAGAAACATGGCTTGCGTGCCGTTGAGCGCGTGATTCCACACGACGCCCTGCTTCGCGAGCGCATACGTCACGAGCCCGATGCTCGGATTGAACAGGAACGACCACAGCACCGCCGCGATCGCGGGCGCGACGGCGTACGGCCAGATCAAAAGCGTCTGGTACGCCTTCGCGCCGCGCGTCACGCGATCGGCGCATGCGGCGAGCAGCAGCGAAATCGCGAGGCCGGACACGGTGACGAGCGCGCAGAAGATCATCGTCGTGCTGAACGACGACAGATACAGCGGGTCCGCGAAAAGCTGCCGGAAGTTCGCGAGGCCGACGAATTCGCTCGACGTGCCGAACGCGTCCTGGCTTTGCGTCGCCTGCCAGAGCGCGACGCCCGCGGGCCAGAGAAAGAAGAGCGCGGTGATCGCGAGCTGCGGCGCGACGAGCAGGTACGGCAACACGCTCGTGTCGAAACGAGACCGTTTTTCCATCGGTATGTCCTGAACGGCGCCCGCGAATTCGGCGCGGGCGCATGCCTTTAGATTGGCGTTCGACGCGGCTTAACCGCCGCTCTTCTCGAAGCGGCGCAGCAGTTCGTCGCCGCGCTGCACGGAAGAATCGAGCGCCTGCTGCGGCGTCTTCTTGTCGGCCCAGACCTGCTCCAGCTCTTCATCGACGATGGTGCGAATCTGCGGCATGTTGCCGAGGCGCAGGCCCTTCGTGTAGGCGAGCGGCGGCTTGTTCAGCATCTGCTTGATGGCGATGTCGGCGCCGGGATTCTTGTCGTAGAAGCCCTGCTTTTGCGTGAGTTCATAAGCGGCGGTGGTGACGGGCAGATAACCCGTGTCCTGATGCCACTTCGCCGCGACTTGGGGCGACGCCAGATACGCGAGGAACTTCGCGACGCCCTTATACACGGCCGGATCTTTGCCCGACAGCACCCACAGACTCGCGCCGCCGATGATCGCGTTTTGCGGCGCGCCCTTCACGCTGGGATCGTAGGGCATCATGCCGACGCCGTAGTCGAACTTCGCGTACTTCTGGATGGTCGCGCGCGAGCCCGACGAGTTCGTGATGATCCCGCAGTCGCCGCTATAGAACTTGGATACCGGCTCGTCCTTGCGGCCCACATAGGTGAACGTGCCTTCCTTCGCCATCTTCTGCAGGAACTGGATGTGCGCGACCTGCAGCGGCTTGTTGAATTCGAGCTTCGCGTCGAGGCCGTCGAAGCCGTTGTTCTTCGATGCAAACGGCGCCGCGTGCCACGCGCTGTAGTTCTCGAGCTGAATCCAGCTTTGCCAGCCCGACGAATACCCGCACGAATAGCCCGCCGCCTTCAGCTTCTTCGCGTCGGCTTCGACATCGGCCCAGGTCTTCGGCGGCTGGTTCGGATCGAGGCCGGCCTTCTTGAACGCGTCCTTGTTGTAGTAGAGGACGGGCGTGGAACTGTTGAAGGGCATCGAGATGAGATGGCCGGTCTTCGCGTCGCTGTAATAACCGGCGATGGTCGGCACGAACGCCTTTTCGTCGAGCGGCACGCCCGCCTGCTTGAACACGTCGGAGACCGGGAGCACGGCCTTCTTCGCCTGCATCATCGTCGCGGTGCCGACTTCGTAGACTTGCAGGATCGCGGGCGCGTTGCCGCTGCGATACGCCGCGATGCCCGCCGCCAGCGTCTGGTCGTAGGTGCCCTTGAAGACCGGGACGATCGTGTAATCGCTCTGCGACGCGTTGAAGTCCTTCGCGATGTCGTTCACGCGCTCGCCGAGGGCGGCTTCCATGGCGTGCCAGAACTGGATTTCCGTCGCGGCGTGGGCCGCCGTGCTGGCGCCGAAAGCCAGAATGGCCGCAGCCGAAATCGAGCGGAACGAGGGCGTGCATTTCATCGATGAGTCTCCTTATTGCGGATTCGCGCGTGGAAAAGCGCGATCCTAGTTGTTGTCGATGACAAACAGACGTTGGTATTCCTTCAGTGCGTAACGGTCCGTCATTCCCGCGATGTAATGCGCGACGAGCCGCGCCTGCGTGCTGTCGTGGCCGGGCGCGGCGGCGTCGTTCGCCGATTCCTCCGCGACGGCGAGACGCGCCTGATAAGCCGGCGGCAAGAGGCGCGGGTCTTCGGTGAAGGCGTCGAAGAGACCGGTGACGACGCGCTTCGCCTTGTTGGCCATGCGCATCACGCGGTAATGGCGGTAGAGGTTCTTGAAGAGAAAGCGCTTGAGCGCGGCGGCTTGCGCGGCGACTTCATCGCTATGCGCGACGAGCGTCGGCGCATTGCGCACGTCGTCGATGGAAGCGGGCGCCACGCGCGCGAGATTGCGGCTCGTGGTCTCGATCAGATCGACGATCAGCGTGTTGATGATCCGGCGGATGGTCTCGTGAATGAGCCTGCGGCCTTCGATGTCCGGAAACTCCGCGCGCGCCGCGTCGAAGTGCGTGTGCCAGAGACTGACTTCGGAGAGCTGGTCGAGCGTGAGCAGGCCGGAGCGCAGGCCGTCGTCGACATCGTGATTGTTGTATGCGATTTCATCCGCGACGTTCGCGATCTGCGCTTCGAGCGACGGCTGCTTGCCGGTGAGAAAGCGTTCGCCGAGCGCGCCGAGCTTGCGTGCGTTCTCGCGCGAACAATGCTTGAGAATGCCTTCGCGCGTTTCGAAACACAGGTTCAGGCCATCGAACGCGCCGTAATGCTCTTCGAGCTGATCGACCACGGCCAGGCTCTGCAGATTGTGTTCGAAGCCGCCGTGATCGCGCATGCATTCGTGCAGCGCATCCTGCCCGGCGTGGCCGAAAGGCGTGTGGCCGAGATCGTGTGCGAGCGATATCGCTTCGACCAGATCTTCGTTCAGCCGCAGATTGCGCGCGACCGAACGGGCGATCTGCGCGACTTCGAGGCTATGCGTGAGACGCGTGCGAAAGAGGTCGCCTTCGTGATTGACGAAGACCTGCGTCTTGTATTCGAGCCGGCGAAAAGCCGTCGAATGCACGATGCGATCGCGGTCGCGCTGGAACTCGGTTCGCGCGGCAGGCGGCGCTTCCGCATACCGGCGACCGCGCGATGTCGAGGAACGCGCCGCATACGGCGCGAGATGGGCTTCGAGCGCCAGTTGCGACGGCGCTCCGAATTCGGCTTCTGTTTCGCTCACCGGCTGCTCCGCATCGTCGTGGTTCCGGCTGCTGCGTGATTGATCGGTCAGACGCTGGCTGCGAGCGTCGCGCGCACCGCCTGATCCGGCGCGCTCGTGATTTCAGTCGCGCCGAAGCGGGTCAGCAGAATGAATTTGATCTCGCCGGCTTCGGCTTTCTTGTCGACTTTCATCAGGTCGACATAGCGATCGTCGCCGAGCTTCGGCCCGACGACCGGCAGCTTCGCCGCCTCGATCACGCGCACGAGCCGCCGGCGCGCGGCGTCGTCGAGCTTGCCGAGGCGCACGGAAAGATCCGCCGCCATGACCATGCCGCAACCGACCGCTTCGCCGTGCAGCCATTCGCCGTAGCCGAGTCCGGCTTCGATCGCGTGACCGAACGTATGGCCGAAGTTGAGGATGGCGCGCTGCCCGCCTTCGCGTTCGTCGGATGCCACGACCGACGCCTTGATCTCGCAGGAACGCTTGACCGCATGCGCGAGCGCGCTTTCGTCGCGGGCATTCAGCGCGCCGATGTTCGCTTCGATCCAGTCGAAGAATTCGGCATCGGCAATCGCGCCGGTCTTGATGACTTCCGCGATGCCCGCCGCCAGTTCGCGCTCGGGCAGCGTGTGCAGCGCGCCGATATCCGCGATGACGGCCTGCGGCTGATAGAACGCGCCGATCATGTTCTTGCCGAGCGGATGATTGATGCCCGTCTTGCCGCCGACCGACGAATCCACTTGCGCGAGCAGCGTGGTCGGCACCTGGATGAACGGCACGCCGCGCATGTAGCACGCGGCCGCGAAGCCGGTCATGTCGCCGACGACGCCGCCGCCCAGCGCGATCAGCGTCGTCTTGCGATCCGCGCGATCGGTCAGAAGCGCGTCGAAGATGGTGTTGAGCGTTTCCCAGTTCTTGTGCGCTTCGCCGTCCGGCAGAACGACGGTCGTCACTTTCTTGCCGAGCGGTTCGAGCGCGGCGCGGAGTGCGTCGCCATAGAGCGGATCGACGGTGGAATTGGTGACGATGGCCACCGACGCGCCCTTGATATGCGGCGCGAAAAGCTCCGTGCGGCCGATCAGCCCCGCACCGATATGAATGGGATAGGCGCGCTCGCCCAGTTCGACGTTGACGGTGATCGTTGGGGTAATCATGGCGGACATTATGACTCAGCCGACTTGATGACGCCGGCCACCTCCAGTTGCATCAGGACCATGTTGACGAGCGCGTTGACGGTCGGCCGCCCGGTCTCGACAACGAAATGCGCGCACTCGTGATAGAGCGGATCGCGCGTCTGAAACAGCGCTTCGAGCTTGCCGCGCGGATCTTCGGTTTGCAGCAGCGGCCGGTTCTTGTCGCGGCGCGTGCGCTGCCAGAGATCGTGAGGATTCGCGCGCAGATAGATGACGATGCCGCGATTCTTCAGATGTTCGCGATTATCGGACCGCAGCACCGCGCCGCCGCCCGTCGCGAGCACGATGCCGCTCTTCTGCGACAGCTCGTCGATGACATTGGCCTCGCGCTGCCGGAAACCCGCCTCGCCTTCCAGCTCCCAGATCACGGGGATGCGCGCGCCGGTGCGCGCTTCGATCTCCAGATCGGAATCGATGAACGAGCGCTGCAAGCGGCGCGCAACCGCGCGGCCCACGGTGGTTTTACCCGCCCCCATGAGTCCGACGAAAAAGATGTTCGCGTTCGCGTGCCCTTCCTGCAACCTTGATCCTTTGACAATATGCAATTTGTTCGTGCGGCAGCTTAAGGGCAAACCGCCCGCTTTGTCGAGTCGCGCGGCCGGCCTCATCCCTTTGCTGCCACCACATGCGGCGTGATCAGGATGACCAGCTCGCTATGCGACTTGCGCCGCGCATCGTGACGAAAGAGCCAGCCGATCAGCGGCAGCTTCGAGAGGCCCGGCACGCCGGTGACGTCGACACGTTCGTCCTCTGAATAGATACCGCCGATCGCGACCGTCCCGCCGTCCTCCACCTCCACGCGCGTCTGCACGTGCTTCGTGTTGATGGCCGGCCCCGCCGCCGTCTGCTCGCCGACGCTGTCTTTCGCCACGTCCAGATCGAGGATGACGTGCCCGTGCGGCGTGATTTGCGGCTCGACCTCCAGTTTGAGCGCAGCGCGTCGAAACTGCACGCCCGACACGCCATTGCCGACTTTCGCCTGATACGGCAGCTCGGTGCCCTGCTCGACGACCGCCTTCGCGCGATCCGCCGTCACGACGCGCGGCCGCGAAACGATCTGTCCCCGCCCTTCGGCTTCGAGCGCGCTGAGTTCGATATCGAGCAGCCGCGTGGCTTGCGCGGCGAACAGCGTGAGCCCGGCGGTCGCGGCGTCGAAGCCGTTGAGGGGACGCGCCGACAGATCGTATACCACGCCGTCCTTGCCGCCCGCGACGCCGCGCGCCGAATCGCCCGTCGGCGCGACGCCCAGCTTCACGCCGAGATTGCGCGACAGCCCGGTCTCGCCCTCGACGATCCGCGCCTCGATCATCACCTGCGGCGTCGGCTTGTCGATGGAGGCGATCAGATCCGCGATCTGCCGCACGCGCGCATCGAGATCGGTGACGAAGAGCAGATTGGTGCGCGCATCGGCGATGGCGGAGCCGCGCTTGGACAGCACGCGCTGCGTGCCGGAGCCGGTCAGCAGCTTGCGCACGTCCTCCGCGCGCGGATAGCGCAGCGTGAACGTGCGGCTCGCGAGCGGTTCGAGGTCCGCCGCACGGGCGTGCGCCTCGTAGCGCAGCTTTTCGCGCGCGGCGAGTTCGGCGAGCGGCGCGACCCAGATCACGTTGCCGTGCTGCTCCATCGCGAGGCCGTTGACTTCGAGGAGCGTATCGAACGCGCGCCGCCACGGCACGGCGACGAGGTTGATCGACACCTGCCCGCGCACCTTTTCGCTCGCGATGATGTTGAGGCTCGTGAAGCGCGCGAACGCTTGCAACGCGGCGCTCAGGTCGGCGTTTTTCAGGTCGAGGGTGATCGGCTTGCCGTCGTCGTTCTTCGAACCGCTCAGGCGTTCGAGTTCCGGCAGCGGCACGGGCGGACCTTCGAGCGGCTCGGCGGTGTCGGCGGCGGGCTTTTCCGCGTTCGCCGCTTGCGACGCGGACGACGCCGGCGACACCGGCGGCACGGTCGTATCGATCGCGAATTGATCGGTCGGAAGCGTATCGAGCGATGCGGGCAGCGGTGGCAACGGCGCGACCGGTGCATCGTCGGTTTCGGCCGCCATTGCCGCGCGCGCGACGAAGATCGCCGTCACGCCCATCGTCCGGATGATGCGAAGCGCCTTGTTCACTTGCGATCCTCCGCGAACGTCAGCGTGCGCGATGCGCCATCGGCGCTCGCGAGTTGTATCACGCGTGGCTGGACGCGTTCGAGCCGCTCATCGCCGATCTTCTGGCCCGGTTCGTAATGTTCGATGTTCTTCGCGCTCTGCACGAGCGCCATCGCGCGACGGCGTTCCACCATGGTGCCGACGAGCAGCATGCCCGCGTCGCGCGCCAGGCCGCTTGCGCCGTCTTTGCCGAACGGATCGACGACGAACGCATCCGTGCGCGCGGGCGCGGCGAGCGCAACGGCGGGCAGCGTTTCGTGGATGCGCAGCGTCGCGTCGATCGTCAGCGCGCCGGGCTGACGCTTGATCTGCACGGCTTCCGGCACGACCAGACGCGGCAGGCCGGCGAGCGCTTCGAGAAAGCGGCGGATTTCGGGAAATGCGCCTTCCGCGCGAAGCGTGAGCGCGCGCTCGGACGTCTGCGGCGTCGCGGGCTGTGTAACGCCTTTGGCCGATTGCGGCTCGATTTCCGTCACGCGCAGTCCGCTTTGCGCGGCGAGCGCGGCCACGGCGTGAAGCGCGTCGGCGGCGGTCCACGTCGCGGGCGTGAGGCTTCCGGACGCAACGCGCGCCCTCAGTTCCGGCAATTGCGCGACGATCGTCCGCGCGTCGGCGGCCTTGCGCTGGGTCGCGGCGAGCGCGCTCTGGGCGGCATCGCGCTGACTCAGGCCGGAAGCAAGCCAGGCTTGCAAGCCGAGCGCGAAGACGGCCGCGAACAGCGCGAGCGCCGTCAGCGCGGTGCGTCGCGCCGACCACTCGTGCAGCGGACGGAGAATCGACTGGCGAATACGCGCGGACGAACGCGAACGCGCGGGCAAAGTCATCGTCATGGTGTTCATTGCGTGTTCCTTCTTGTTGAGGCGGTTGTTCTGCTGTCGCGCGTCTTGCTGTCTGCCGACACCTTTGCCGATACGGCAGCCGCGCTGCGCTCGCCCGCCCCGTAACGCACGAGCGCGGTGAATTCGTATCAGTCGATGGACGGCGCCGCCGCATCGCGCTTCGCGGACGGCACGGCTTCCAAGCGCCGCTTCATCTCGACAACCTCCACCGACTGCACGCCGCGCAAGTCCTCCAGACGCTTGAGCCAGCGCGACGCCGTCTGCGAATCGGGCGCGAGTGCGGAAAGCTCGACTTCATCGGCACGCTGCGAAACCCGCTGCAAGACGACGTCCGTGCGCGGCGGCGCATCCGCGAGCGCTTCCAGCAGCGCGAGAAAGCGGTCGCGCGGCGCAACGAGCGGTTGCGCGGTTTCACGCGCACGGCGTCGCTCGGCGTCGGCGTGAACGAGCCGCGCGTGCTCGTCGATCGCCGCACTCGACGTGCGCAACGTCGCTTCGATCGCGATGCGCCGGTCGTCGAGACGCATGCGCGCGAACGCGTCCCAGCCGACGACGCCGCCGACAGCCGCGCATCCCGCAAGACTCGCGGCGGCGAGTATCGCGAGGCGCTGCCGTCGCAATGCACGGCGCTTCTGCGAACGGTGAGGCAGCAGGTTGAACCCGTCGGCGATGGCCGCGCCGGTCATTGCAGCACCTCGCGCAACGCAAGCCCGAATGCGGTAGCGAACAGCGGCGAGTGCTTCAGCGCGGCGTCGATGTCGGATGCGCCGTTGCAATACGGCGCCGATTCGAACGGCAGCGCGGGACAGCCGAACATCTTCGCCAGCGCGGGCAACGGCAGGCCCGCGTTCGCCATCAACTGCGTCTGGCCGCCGACGTAGGCGCAATCGACCGGCAGCGTTTCGCCCGCCAGATCGCGCAACGCATCCGCGACGCTCGCGTACTCCGGCGCGGGATAGCGCCCCTCGCTTTCGACGTCGCCCGCATTGACGATCCACGCGTGCAGCCCCGCGCTTTCGAGCCAGCAGACGAGATAACGCGCGTCGGGACCGAGTTCGACGCGGCCCGAATGACGCATCGCCCGCAACGCCGCAGCCGGTTCGCCGTCGATCGCACAGAGCGCGATGCCCGCCGCCGCCGCCGACTCGACGCGCGCCTCGACGTGCCGACGCGCCGTCGCGGCGATCGCCACGTGCGTCTGGCCGTCGCCGCGAGTCTCGACGGACCAGTCCACCGCGAGCGCGCCGCGCTCCATGCCCGAAACGCGCTCCGCCTCGGCGAGCACTGCCGGTTCGAGCAAGCCGCACGGATCGCCGCCGATTGCGCTCATGTCCGCGTGGCGCGCATCCATCAGCCGCGCGAGCGGGACACGCGTGGTGAGCGTCGCCGATGCGGGCAGGCCCATCGAGCAGCGCAGCGCGCGCCACGCGCCGTCTTGCGGCATGCGGCCGACCGCTTCGCGCAACGCGGCGACGACGGCCGCGCGATCGACGAAATCGCCGCCGACGACCGCGCCCGCCGCAATCGGCACCGCATCCAGATGCTCGACGCACACCGTCGAATCCCGTTTCAGCCGCCGGCTGAGCACCGCGAGCCGCACCGCGTCCTCGCTCACGTCAATGCCCGCCGCGAATCGCCGCGTGGCCGTCAGTACCTTGCCGCGCAACACGTTTTCCTTTTCCATGACCGCTCCTCGTTCACTCGCGCGCCGAACCGTTCGCGCGCTTTTCGATGGAGGAATTGTCGTGACGGCGGCGCACGGCGAACATTCGGCCGAATGGCTAACGCGAGCGATGACACGATGTTTTCGCGGGGCATCGCGCGTATCTTGATGGTGTGGAAAACGACGCGCGACGCACCGGACCGGAGGCCCAGTGCCTAGGAAATTCCTGAAACCCGGACGGCTATAATCCCGGGACTGTTTTTGGTGGTGCTATGCAATCTTCTTCTTCGACCAATCCGCCCGCTACGCCGCCCGAAGGCCCGAAAAAGCCTCGGCGCTCGTGGTTTTCGCGGCTGCTTTTAGGCTTTCTCGTCAGCGTGTTCGCGCTCTTCGTGTGTGCCGGACTCGTGCTCGGCTACGCGCTCGTCGTCGCGATGCCGAACCTGCCATCGCTCGATGCGCTGACCGACTATCGCCCGAAGGTGCCGCTGCGCATCTACACGGCGGATCACGTTCTGATCGGCGAATTCGGCGAGGAACGGCGCAGCGTCGTGCGCATTCAGGACGTGCCGGATCGCCTGAAGAAAGCGGTGCTCGCCATCGAGGACGCGCGTTTCTATGATCACGGCGGCGTCGATGTGATGGGCATCGTGCGCGCGGGATCGGTCGCGCTGTCGAACGGCCACGCATCGCAGGGCGCGAGCACGATCACCATGCAGGTCGCGCGCAACTTCTTCCTGTCGAGCGAGAAGACCTACACGCGCAAGATTTACGAAATGCTGCTCGCGTACAAGATCGAACGCGCGCTGACGAAAGATCAGATTCTCGAGGTGTATATGAATCAGATCTATCTCGGGCAGCGCGCGTACGGTTTCGCGAGCGCGGCGCGCGTGTATTTCGGCAAGGACCTGAAGGACATTTCGCTCGCGGAAGCCGCGATGCTCGCCGGTCTGCCGAAAGCGCCGTCGGCGTATAACCCGGTCGTGAATCCGAAGCGCGCGAAGGTCCGGCAGGAGTACATCCTTCAGCGCATGCGCGAGCTGAACTTCATCACGCAGGACGAGTACGAGCAGGCGGTGAAGCAGCCGCTCATCGTGAAGGGACAGGGGCGCGAGTTCAGCGTCCACGCGGAGTACGTCGCGGAAATGGTGCGCCAGATGATGTACGCGCAATACCGCGAGGAAGCGTACACGCGCGGCCTGAACGTCGTGACCACGATCGATTCCGCCGACCAGGACACCGCCTACCACGCGCTGCGCAAGGGGCTGATGGACTATGAACGGCGTCACGGCTATCGCGGGCCGGAGGGTTTCATCGATCTGCCCAAGGACCCGGACGACCGCGAGCAGGCCATCGACGACGCGCTCGCCGAGCATCCCGACAACGGCGAGATCGTCGCGGCAGTGGTCACGTCGGCGAGCCCGAAGGAAGTGAAAGCGAGCTTCATCGACGGCAACGTGGCCACGATCAGCGGCAGCGACCTGCGTTTCGTCGCGAACGCGCTGTCGGCGCGCGCGCAGCCGAACCAGCGCATTCGTCCGGGCGCGATCGTGCGCCTCGCCAAGAACGACGACGGCGACTGGACCATCACGCAACTGCCGCAAGTCGAGGGCGCGCTCATTTCGATCGTGCCGCAGGACGGCGCGATCCGCGCGCTCGTCGGCGGTTTCGACTTCAACAAGAACAAGTTCAATCACGTCACGCAGGCGTGGCGTCAGCCGGGATCGAGCTTCAAGCCGTTCATCTATTCGGCGTCGCTCGAGAAAGGCTTGTCGCCGGCCACGATCATCAACGACGGACCGCTCTTCTTCAGCGCCGCCGAAACCGGCGGACAGGCGTGGGAACCGAAGAACTACGGCGGCGGCTTCGACGGCCCGATGACCATGCGCACCGCGCTGCAGAAGTCGAAGAACATGGTGTCGATCCGCATTCTGAACACCATCGGCACCAAGTACGCGCAGCAGTACATCACGCGCTTCGGGTTCGATGCGGACCGTCATCCCGCCTATCTGCCGATGGCGCTCGGCGCGGGTCTCGTCACGCCGCTGCAAATGGCGGCGGGCTACGCGGTGTTCGCGAACGGCGGTTATCGCGTGAATCCGTATCTGATCGCCGATATCACCGATCCGCGCGGCGCGGTGGTGTCGCATCCGCAGCCGCTCGTCGCGCAAGAAAGCGCGCCGCTCGCCATCACGCCGCGCAACGCGTTCGTCATGAACAGCCTGCTGCAAAGCGTCGCGCAGCACGGCACGGCCGCGAAGACGAATCAGATGAAGCGCGGCGACCTCGCCGGCAAGACCGGCACGACGAACGATTCGCGCGACGCCTGGTTCGCAGGCTACCAGCGTTCGCTCGTGGCGATTGCGTGGATCGGCTACGACAACCCGCGCAGCCTGGGCGACCGCGAAACCGGCGGCGGTCTCGCGCTGCCCGTCTGGATGGAGTACATGGGCCGCGCGCTGCAAGGCGTGCCCGAATACAAGCCGATGATGCCGCCCGACATCAAACCGCTCGGCGGCGAGCTTTACTACGACGACATGACGCCGGGCCACGGCTTCATCGCGACGATCGGCGTGAGTCAGGCGCCGCCGCAGGAAGGCGGAGTGTCGGGCGTGACCGCGCCGACGCCGGATGTCGGCGAGCAGGAAAAGCAGGACATCATGAATCTGTTCAAGGGTCAGTGACCCTTCTCGACCTCACGAGCCGGTCACGCTGAAAAGCGGATCGGCTCGCCTGCCTGTTCGGTCGAATACTTGCTCAGCGTGGCGAAGAACTCGCTGTCGTCGCGGGTGTCGCGCCATTGGCCGTCGACGTATTTGTAGTGGAATCCGCCCGCTTTCGCCGCGAGCCAGATTTCGTGCTTCGGCGGCTGCAAATTGACGATCACCTTCGTGCGATTCTCGAATTCCAGCGTCAGAACGTTGCCGCTTCGCTCGAATTCGATATCGGCTTCGGCTGCGTCCACATCGCGCTCGATCGCGGTCAGCACGGCCTCTGCCAACGTCAGGTATTCCTGGTCTGTCATGCTAAACTCCATCGATTCTATGTACAGGGACGGTCATGCGAGTTGTTTTCAGGATGAGCGCGATTGTAGCGGCTATGAGCATTTGCGCCGCGGCCACGGTCACGCTCGGCGGTTGTGGACAACGCGGTCCGCTTTATATGCCCGTCGTGCCGCCCATGCCGCAACGCCCTGACAATCTGCAGGATACGCCGCCTTCGAATGTCACTCCGAGCGACGAAACCGCATCGCGCGCAGGCTCGGCCCGCGCAGCATCGGGCGCATCCGGCGACATTCCCGACACCTCCGGCGAACCGCTTTCGCTCGCGCCGGAGACGGACCTGAAATCGGCACCCGCCGCACCGAAAGCGGCCTCGTCCGCCGACTGACGGCACGCCTCGAGCGCCATCCGGCGCATTCCCGCTTCCACTCCACGCACGCATACGCATGAGTGATTCCGCTTTCCATTATGTCGATGGCGTGCTGCACGCCGAAGGCGTTTCCGCCGCGTCGCTCGCGCAGCAGTTCGGCACGCCGCTCTACGTCTATTCCCGCGATGCGCTGACGCGCGCCTATCGCGCTTACGCCGATGCCTGCGCGAACCGCCGCGCGAGCATCCACGTCGCGGTGAAGGCGAACAGCAATCTCGCCGTGCTCAACGTGTTCGCGCGTCTGGGCGCGGGCTTCGATATCGTGTCGTCGGGCGAACTCGCGCGCGTGCTCGCCGCGGGCGGCAAGGCGTCGAACACGGTGTTCTCGGGCGTCGGCAAGACGGCGGCCGAAATGCGCGAAGCGCTCGAAGCCGGAGTGAAGTGCTTCAACGTCGAATCGATTCCCGAACTGCACGCGCTGAACGAAGTGGCGAAGTCGCTCGGCAAGCGCGCGCCGGTTTCGCTGCGCGTGAATCCGGATGTCGACGCGAAGACGCATCCGTATATTTCCACCGGCCTCAAGTCGAACAAATTCGGCGTGGCGTTCAGCGACGCGCGCGCAACCTATCGCGCCGCGCACGCGATGCCGAATCTCGACGTGGTCGGCATCGACTGTCATATCGGCTCGCAGATCACGGAAATCAGCCCGTATCTGGATGCGCTCGACAAGCTGCTCGAACTCGTCGAACAGATCGAAGCGGACGGCATGAGCATTCGTCACGTGGATGTCGGCGGCGGTCTCGGCATCACGTACGACGACGAAACGCCGCCCGATATCGGCGATTTCGTGCGCACGCTGCTCGCGCATGTCGAGAAGCGCGGCCACGGCCAGCGCGAAGTGTATTTCGAGCCGGGGCGATCGCTCGTCGGCAATGCGGGCGTGTTGCTCACGCAAGTCGAATATCTGAAGCCGGGCGAGGAAAAGAACTTCGCCATCGTCGATGCCGCCATGAACGATCTCGCGCGTCCCGCGATGTACGAGGCGTTTCATCGCATCGTGCCGGTCGTGAAGCGCGACGCACCCGCGCACAAATACGATGTCGTCGGTCCGGTGTGCGAAAGCGGCGACTGGCTCGGGCGCGACCGCGATCTGGCCGTCGAGCCGGGCGATCTGCTTGCCATCTGCTCGGCCGGCGCGTACGGCTTCGTGATGAGCTCGAACTACAACACGCGCCCGCGCGCCGCCGAAGTCATGGTCGATGGCGAGCGCGTACACGTCGTGCGCGAACGCGAAACGGTCCCGCAGTTGTTCGCCGGGGAATCGGTTTTGCCGGACTGAGCTTTCCTGCGCTTCAATGAAAAAGCGATGTCGAGGCATCGCTTTTTTTATGCGCGCCGCCGCGCCGCTCGCGTTCGAAGCCACGCGATCACACGCCAGCCGAGCAACGCGATCACGATCGCGCCGTAAATCTTCGGCAACTCCAGGTCGTGCTTGCCCGCCTTCATCCACCAGAAATGGAGGATGGCGAGCGCGGCGATGAGATAAATCGTGCGATGCAGCGTCTGCCAGCGCCGGCCGAGCTTTCGCACCATCGCTTTCGGCGACGTGACGGCGAGCGGAATCAGCAGCACGAACGCCGCGAAGCCCACCGTGATGAACGGCCGCTTGCCGATGTCCTTCAGCATTTCCGCGACGTCGAACCACTTGTCGAACCAGATATACGTCGTGAAATGCAGCACGGCGAAGAAGAACGCGTACAGCCCGATCATGCGTCGAAAGCGCAGCAGCGCGGTCACGCCGGTGAGGCGTCGCGCCGGCGTGATGGCGAGCGTGATGCAGAGATACACGAGCGTCCACAGGCCGGTCGAGCGCGTGATGAATTCGATCGGGTTCGCGCCGAGCCCCGATGTCATCCCGAGCACGACGATGCGCGCGAGCGGGTACAACATCGCGATGAAGACGGCCACCTTGGCGGGCGCGATCCAGTTACGCGTACGCGGCGCGGCGGCGGAGGTGGATGCGCGCTTGATGTCGGATGCGGTCGGCATGATCAGAAGTTTTTCTTGAGGTCCATGCCCTGATAGAGCGACGCGACCTGATCGCCGTATCCGTTGAAGATCAGCGTCTTGCGCTTCGGCGAAAAGAATCCGTCCTCGCCGATGCGCCGCTCCGTCGCCTGACTCCAGCGCGGATGATCCACGTTCGGATTCACGTTCGAATAGAAGCCGTATTCGTTCGGCGCGTACGTGTTCCAGCTCGTCGGCGGCTGCTTTTCGACGAAGCGGATCTTCACCAGCGACTTCGCGCTCTTGAAGCCGTATTTCCACGGCACGATGACGCGCACCGGCGCGCCGTTCTGATTCGGCAGCACTTCGCCGTACAGGCCGACGGTCAAAAGCGTGAGCGGATTCATCGCTTCATCCATGCGCAGGCCTTCAGAGTACGGCCAGTCGAGAATCGGCGTGGAGAGTCCGGGCATCTGCGACGGATCGGCCAGGCTGATGAACTGCACGTACTTCGCGTTGCCCGTCGGCTCTGCGCGCTTGATCAGCTCCGACAGCGACACGCCGATCCACGGAATCACCATCGACCAGCCTTCGACGCAGCGCAGCCGGTAGACGCGTTCCTCGAGCGGCGCGAGCTTCAGAATCTCGTCGATGTCGTACACCTTCGGATTCTTGATCGCGCCTTCGACCGACACCTTCCACGGGCGCGGACGCAGCGTGCCCGCGTGCTGCGCGGGATCGCTCTTGTCGGTGCCGAATTCGTAGAAGTTGTTGTACGTCGTGATGTCCTTGAGCGACGTCGGCTTGTCCAGCGCGACGAACTTCGGATTGGTCTTGGCGGCGAGCTTCTGGCCCTTTGCATCCGGCGATGTCAGCGTCGCGTGAGCGAGACCGCTCGCGCCGGCGAGTCCCGTGGCGGCGAGCGCGCCCATCGAGCGCAGCACGCGCCGGCGGTTCTCGAACACGTGCCGCGGCGTGATTTCGCGACTGTCGATGTCGTCGCCATAAAGCGCGCCATTCCGTTTGATCCACATGAGCACGACTCCCTTTGCAAACATTCATAGGGCAAACAGCACGACACGCGCCCGTATTCCACGTTAGAACGAAAAAAAACCGCCAGCGTGACGCATGGCGGTTTTTCTCTTCGATGCAGCCGGATCAGAGCTTGCCGTAACTGTGCAAGCCCGACAGGAACATGTTGACGCCGAGGAACGCGAACGTCGTGACAACGAGGCCCGTCAGCGCCCACCACGCCGCCGCCGCGCCGCGCAAGCCTTTCATCAGCCGCATGTGCAGCCACGCCGCGTAGTTCAGCCAGACGATCAGCGCCCACGTTTCCTTCGGATCCCAGCTCCAGTAGCCGCCCCACGCTTCCGCCGCCCACAACGCGCCCAGAATCGTGGCGATGGTGAAGAACGCGAAACCGACGGCGATCGACTTGTACATCACGTCGTCGAGCACTTCGAGCGACGGCAGGCGGTCCGCGAACACGCCGCGCTGCTTCGCGAGATACGCGACGGAAACCATCGCCGAGAGCGCGAAGCTGCCGTAGCCGATGAAGTTCGCCGGCACGTGGATCTTCATCCACCAGCTTTGCAGCGCGGGCACGAGCGGCTGAATCTGCTGCGCGTCGCGGGCGATCGAATACCACATCAGGAAACCGACGGCCGCGCTGATCACGAGGAGCACGAACGCGCCCATCTGACGCGTCGCGTAATGCTGCTCGTAGTACAGATAGAACAGCGACGTGATCAGGCAGAACAGCACGAACACTTCATACAGGTTCGAAATCGGAATATGGCCGACGTCGCTGCCGATCATGTACGACTCGTACCAGCGCACCATCAGGCCGGTAAAGCCCATCAGCACGGCGACCCACGTCATGCGCGAACCGATCGCGCCGCCCGTCTGCGAGCGCGTCAGGAGGCCGATCCAGTAGAACAGCGTCGCGAGGATGAAAAGCGCGCTCATCCACAAGATGGCGGACTGGCTCGACAGGAAATACTTGAGGAAGAAATTGGTGTCCGCGCGCGCGAGGTCGTGCTGATAAAGCTGAATCGAGAAGAGCGACATGACCGCGATCATCGCGATCAGCAAGCGAACCGGCTTCCAGCGCCAGCCGAGCACGACGAACGTCGGCACCGCGCCGACCAGCACGGCCATGTCGTACACGTCCATGTACGCGTGATAGCGGTTGAGCGCGAAGCCCGCGCCCGCGACCATCGCGAGGGCAAACAGCCAGTCGAGCGCGCCGAGCCTGCGGAAGAACGGACGATCGTCGAACACGGCGACATCGGGAAGGCTCGATGCCGGACGTTCCGTCTTGGCGGAGGCGTGGGAGGAAGTCTGTGTGAGGTCCATGATCTTACCGTGATGAAACTTCCGGGCTGGCAGCCTCGGATTGCGATTGCGGCGATGCGGCGACGTTCGCGGCCTGTGCGGCCGGATCGAGCGGCGACGTGCCGAGCGCCGCCGCCACCGCAGCGCGGGTGCGCTCGAATTCCTTCTCGAAGTCGAGCGTGCGGCGCGCGGTGGACATCGCCATCAGCACGCTCGCGCCGCCTTGTCCTGACTCTTTGAGCCAGAACCAGAGCCGGCGTTCGCGCACGTAGAACATCGAGAAGATGCCGACGACCAGCAGAAGGCTGCCAAGATACACCACTTTTTTACCCGGCGCGCGCGTCAACTGGAATACCGAAGCTTGCACCTGCTTGAAGGTGTCAAGCTGCAGAAAGACGGGCGAACCGTACAGAAAACTGTCTGAAAGCGCATTGATCGACGCCTGTACGAATGCGGTGTTTTTCTCGTCGATCTTCGCGGCGGGCAGGCCGTTCTGCTCGCGCGAAATCTGCCACACGTCCCACATCGCGCCTTCGAGCATGCGCATCAGGAGGCCCGCCGCCTTTTCCTGCTCGCCCTTCGGCACCGAATGGTCGATGAATCCCGCGATGCCCTGAAAACCGCCAATCGTCTGCGGATTCGCCGCCGCGCCGGTTTCGTCCGCGCCGGCGAAGAGATTCAGCACGCGGATCGCGCTTTCTTCCAGATGTTTCTGCAGTTCGGCGTTCGCCTGCGGCACGGAACGCAGCGCGAAACGATGCGCCGCCTCCGCGCGCGTCGCGGGCGTGGCGAGCGCGGCGCGCAGATCCATCCACTGCTTGACGGAGCCTTGCTCGTCGGCAGGAATACGCAGATAGCGGAACGGATCGTTCGGGCTCACGCGCATGCCGGCGAGGAACATTCGCTGACCGCCGACATCCACCGGTAGCATGTAGTTGCTGTATTCGCGCGCCTGGCCGTCCGTTCCGCGCACCTTGTATTGCACCGACGGGCCGACGTTGCGCAGATCCGTCGGCTTCGACGTTTTCGCGCCGGAGCCGAGACGTTCGTCGAACGCATCGCGCAGCGTTTCCTTCTTGCCGACGCCGCGCGCGTCCGGCGCGCCGCTGCCATTCGTCATGTTTTCGACGTTGATCGCGCGGAAATCCGTGAATTCGACGGTTTCGCCCTTCGCGCCCACGAACTGCGAGCCGATGGGCGCGGTGCCGCCGATGGTCCCGTTGACCGGCGCGGTCTTCGCGCTGGCGCCGGCCATCGGCCAGGCGGTCATTTCCAGCTTCGAGCCGCCGTCCTGAAAGCTCGATTGATAGATCGACACGCCGTCATACGTGAACGGCTTGTTCACTTCGACGCGCGCCGGAATGCGCTTGCCCGTCTTGTGATCGATCACGACGATATCGCTCGCGAAGAGCTTCGGCATGCCGGTCGAGTAGTAATCGACGATGAATTTGTCGAGCTGGATCGAGAACGGCAGGTCCTGAATGACCGAACCGGCCGGCTGATTCAGAATGGCCGTGCCGACGTACTGCCCTTCCGGCACCCAGGCATAACCGCGAAACGTCGGGTTCGACGTGGACAGGCGATGCTCGGGAGGAATGTCGTTGATGACGGCGTTCGTGTTGATCGGCGTCTTGTTGAAGAGCCACATTTGCAGCTTGATCGGCAGATTGCTGTCCAGCAGGCCGCCGATACAGATGACGACGATCGCCAGATGCGCCGAGATATAGCCGATCTTCGTGAGCGCGCCGCGCTTGCCCGCGATCAGCGTCGCGCCGGTGTCCGTCTCGCGCCTGATGAAGCGGTAGCCCATCTTCGCGCTGAGGCGCTCCAGCGTCGCGGCCGTCTGCGCGCGATCCGCCGCGACCGCGAACTCGCCCTTGTGATGGAACGCGCGCAGGCTGCCTTCGTGCACGCGATCCTTCCAGCTCTTGATGTCCGCGATCATCTTCGGGCCATTGCGCACGACGCACAGCGACACCGAAATCACGAGAAAGATCAGGATCAGCATGAACCACCACGCGCTGTACACGGTGTAGAGGCTCAGGCCGCGAAAGATGTCCGCCCAGAACGGGCCGAACTGATTGACGTAGTTGGGGTACGGGTCTTCCTGCGTGAGCACCGTCCCGATGATGCTCGCAATCGCCAGCACGACCAGCAAGGCGATGGCGAAGCGCATCGAACTCACGAGCTCGACGAAATGCCTGACGGCGCGGCGGCTCGACTTCGACTGCATACCCGATGTGGTGACGCTCATTCAAACTCCGGCTGACAGCAAAAAAGGGTGGAGACGCCAACGGTCTGACCGACCGACGTCCCACCCTTTTCTTGTTTTCGCGCCTGCCTCTGCGGGCCGGCTTCGTATCGTAGTATGGGCGATTCCCCGCTTTCTCGCTTCTTCGCCGGGAACCGCTGGACGCTGCGTGTTACGTTCAATGCAATCCGGCGATGTAATCCGCGACCGCTTTCATCTCGGCATCGTTCAGGCGGGATGAAATGGCGTGCATCGGTTCGCTGTTGTTGCGCGTGCCTTGCGCGAACGCGTTCAGTTGCGCGACGGTGTAGTCGCTCCACTGCCCCGACAGCCTCGGATACTGCACCGGGATACCCAGCCCCGTCGCGCCGTGACACGCCGCGCACGCCGGCACGCCCTTGTCCGCAATGCCGCCGCGATACACCTTCTGTCCGAGCGCGACGGTGTTCTTGTCGCGCGCATAGTTGGGCTTGGCTTTCTGCGACGCGAAGTACGCCGCGACGTTCACCATGTCCTGATCCGAGAGCGCGCTCGCAATGCCCGCCATGATCGGATTGTTGCGCGCCGGAGCTTTCGCGCCCGGCTGCGTCTTGTAATCCTTCAGTTGCTTGACGATGTATTCCGCGTGCTGACCCGCGAGCTTCGGAAACGCGGCGCCGGCGCTGTTGCCGTCCGCCGCATGGCACGCGGCGCAGACCTGCGTGGCGATGGCCTGCCCTCTTGCCACATCCGGCTTGGCCGGCTGAGCGGGCTCTGCCGCATTCGCCGATACCGCGAGTCCGCCGAGACCCGCACCTAAACCCGCACTCAAACCGAAAGCCGCCGCTGCCTTGAGCACCACCAGAGACCTGTACAGTCGGTTCATTCGCGTACCCTGTTTTTCGTCTTGTGAGAATGTGAGGTTCTGCAAAAAACGACGGCAACCGGACATGCCGCAAGATACCCG
This sequence comes from Caballeronia sp. ATUFL_M2_KS44, assembly GCF_023630965.1. NCBI lineage: Bacteria > Pseudomonadati > Pseudomonadota > Betaproteobacteria > Burkholderiales > Burkholderiaceae > Caballeronia > Caballeronia sp. ATUFL_M2_KS44. The sequence continues at coordinate 64,016 of NZ_JALQEA010000025.1, forward strand.
AACGAAAGGGCGCCAAAAGATGCCCCGAAAACTGTCTCGCTCCTTGATGGGTGACGCCTGCGGCCTTGGGTCTTACGCCCTGCGGGATCTTTAAAAAACCGTCGTATTGTACAATAACCCGCTACACGCAAAGACGCCAGTCGGGGCATGCCCAGTATTTGCCGGGGTTCTCAAGGCTTCAGTCATCGCCTCTTTCACGATCGCCCGCCAATGTCATTTCTGCTCCATCAATCTCGTTTCTTCACCACGGTCAATCATCTGCGCGACCTTCCGCCGACTCCGCAGCCCGAAATCGCGTTTGCGGGACGCTCGAACGCGGGCAAGTCGACGGCGATCAACATCCTTTGCAATCAAAAGCGGCTCGCGTTCGCGAGCAAGACGCCGGGACGCACGCAGCACATCAATTACTTTTCCGTCGGGCCGAAAGATGCGCCCGTCGCACATCTCGTCGATCTTCCCGGCTACGGCTACGCGGAAGTGCCGGGCGCGGCGAAGGCGCACTGGCAGCAGTTGCTGTCGACCTATCTGCAAAGCCGCGCGCAGTTGCGCGGCATGATCCTGATGATGGACTCGCGCCGTCCGTTGACGGAGCTCGATCGCATCATGATCGACTGGTTCGCGCCCACCGGCAAACCGATCCACGCGCTCCTCACCAAATGCGACAAATTGACGCGACAGGAAATGACCAACGCCCTTCGCGCCACGCAGAAAGCGTTCAGCGAATACAAGGCGGCGGGGTATCGCGGTGAGTTGAGCGTGCAGCTCTTTTCGGCGCTCAAGCGCACGGGTCTCGACGAAGCGCACGAACTGATCGAAAGCTGGCTGATGCCCGAGCAAGCGGCATCGGAAGGCGCTGCCGAGTAGAAATCCACGGCAACGCGAATGCGAGCGGGCATAAAAAAACCCGCCGCATGACGGCGGGTCAATAGCCTTATCGAATTTCGACAGGCACCCGCTCAGGGAGGAGAAGCGGGGAGCGCGGCGCAAGCGCGTTGCTCGATCGGTATGATATACCATTGTCTCAAAACGTTTTCGAGACGCGGGCCGCCTTGTCCAGTATGGCTTTGAGCGCTCGCAGCAACGTTTCCGTCCCCCTTCGAAGCACTTCCAATCGAGTCACGTCATGAGTTTCTATCCCCATCATCGTCCGCGCCGCATGCGCCGCGATGACTTCTCGCGCCGCATGATGCGCGAAAACATCCTCACCACGAACGACCTGATCTACCCGGTTTTCATCGTCGAAGGCACGAATGTGCGTCAGTCGGTGCCGTCGATGCCCGGCGTCGAGCGCACGTCCGTGGATCTGCTGATGAAGGTCGCGGAGCAATGCGACGAACTCGGCGTGCCGGTGATGTCGCTGTTTCCCGCGATCGAACCGTCGCTGAAGACGCCTGACGGCCGCGAGGCGACGAATCCCGAAGGTCTGATTCCGCGCGCCGTGCGCGAGCTGAAGAAGAACTTCCCGACGCTCGGCGTGCTGACCGACGTCGCGCTCGATCCGTACACGAGCCACGGCCAGGACGGCGTGCTCGACGACGAAGGCTACGTGAAGAACGACGAAACGAGCGAGATTCTTGTCGAACAGGCGCGCACGCAGGCCGAAGCGGGCGTGGATATCGTCGCGCCGTCGGACATGATGGACGGCCGTATCGGCGCGATCCGCGAAATGCTGGAAAGCGACGGCCACATTCATACGCGCATCATGGCGTACGCGGCGAAGTACGCGTCGGCGTTCTACGGCCCGTTCCGCGACGCGGTCGGCTCGGCGGCGAATCTCGGCAAGGGCAACAAGATGACCTACCAGATGGACCCGTCGAATTCGGATGAAGCCATGCGCGAAGTGCGCATGGACATCGAGGAAGGCGCGGACATGGTGATGGTCAAGCCGGGCATGCCGTACCTGGACATCGTGCGGCGCGTGAAGGACGAGTTCCGATTCCCGACGTACGCGTACCAGGTCAGCGGCGAATACGCGATGATCAAGGCCGCCGCCCAGAACGGCTGGCTCGATCACGACAAGGCGATGATGGAAGCGCTGCTCGCGTTCAAGCGCGCGGGCGCGGATGGCGTGTTGACGTACTTCGCGCTGGACGCTGCGCGGATTCTGCGGGCGTCGAAGTAAGCGTTTTTAGTCGTGTCGATAAAGAAAGGGCGATGCTTCGCGGCATCGCCCTTTTTTCATCCGTTCGACGGACCGAGCTTGTCGAGGCTCTTCAGGAACCTGTCCGCCGATTCATAGCCGACCACGCGCGCCACTTCGTTGCCTTGGGCATCGAAGAAAATGATGCCCGGCGGGCCGAACAGCTTGAAGCGCTTGAGGAGCAATTGATCGTCGGCGTTGTTCGCGGTGACGTCCGCGCGCAGCAGGTTCAGTTGCGCGAGGCGCGCCTGCACGCGGGCATCGGAGAACGTCAGGTTCTCCATTTCCTTGCAGGAGACGCACCAGTCGGCGTAGAAGTCGAGCATCGCGGGACGCGCGGCGGCTTTGACCGCCGAATCCAGTTCCGACGACGACCGCACCGGCGCGAAGACCGGTCCCGGCTTCTGCGCAGCCATCGCGGACGACGCGCCATCGCGCAAAGCCAGCACCGCGAGCGGACGCAGCGGATCGGTCGAACCGGCTGCCAGACCGACGAGCAGCGTCGCGGCCCACACGGCGAATGCGGCGCCGATGCCGCGCACGAGGCGCTTCCACACGCTCGACGGCGCGGCCACGCCCGGCGCGAACAAGCCAAGCGACGCCGCCGCGATCAGCAGCCACAACGCCGCGAGCAGCATCCGCGCGGCGCCGCCTAGCACCGGCCAGACGATCCACAGCGCCGCCGCGAGCAACACGACGCCGAAGAACACTTTGACGCCGTCCATCCAGGCGCCCGCGCGCGGGAGAATCGCGCCCGCACCCAATCCGATGACGAGCAGCGGCACGCCGAGCCCGATGCCCATCGCGAAGAGCGCCGCTCCGCCGAGCACGGCATCGCCCGTATGCGCGATGAACGCGAGCACCGCGAAGAGCGGCGCGGTCATGCACGCGCCCACGACGAGCGCGGACAGCGCGCCCATCACGGCGACCGCCGCGAACTTGCCGCCCGAGCGCTTCTGCGATGCTTCGTTCACGCTGCTCTGCCACCGCTCGGGCAACGCGATATCGATTCCCGAAATGAGCGCGACCGCGAAAATCGCCAGCAACACGCCGAACGCGCCCAGCACCCACGGGTTTTGCAGCCACGCGCCGAGACTCTGGCCGACCAGCGCGGCCGCCACGCCGAGCGCGGTGTAGACGAGCGCCATGCCCACGACATAGCACGTGGACAGCGCGAATCCGCGAGAGCGCGTCGCGCGCGCGCCTTCGCCGACGATGATCGCGGACAGGATCGGGATCATCGGATAGGAGCACGGCAAGAGACTGAGCACCATGCCGGCGACGAAGTACAGCCCGACGACCGCGAAGAATCCGCCGCCCTGGAGCATCGACTGCGCGTAGTCGGCGCTCGTTGCGCGTTCGAACCACGACTGCGAATCATCCGCCGACGTCGATGGCGACGCGCCCGCCGCCTGCAACGCCGCGCCCTTCACGCGATAGACGCGCTCCATCGGCGGATAGCAGATGCCCTTTTCCGCGCAGCCCTGCGACGTCACCGCGAGTTCGAACGGCCCTTTCGCCTGCGCCACGGGAATCCGGATGACCAATTCACCGCGATACGTCTCGACGTCCTTGTTGAAGGTCTGGTCGAAGTGGACTTTGCCGGCTGGCAATTGCGCCGCGCCGATGCTCGCGTCGCCGCTCTTCACCGCGAACGCGAATCGCTCACGGTACATGTAATAGCCGTCCGCGATCTTGTATCGCACGTCCACTTCGCCCGGCTTCTCCGATGCGCTGAACTTGAACGCGACGGCCGGATCGAGGAAATCGTCGTCCGCGCGCGCGATGCCTGCGACGGCGCAGCACATCATCAAGAGGACGAACGCGCCGAACACGCGGCGCGTAGCGGTACCGAAAAGCTCAAACATGAAGAGGACGCTGCGTTTCTGCGTTGACCCATTGTCCGTAACCCGGCGACGCTTCCGCCTGCCAGACGAGGATTTCGGGCGTTTCATAGGGATGCCGCGCCTCGATGAAGCGCTGCAATTCTTCGCTGCGTGAGACGCTCGTCTTCAGCAGCAACTGCACTTCCTCCGACGATTCGAGCGCGCCCTTCCAGTGATAATGCGACTCGACCGCGCCCAGCCTGGTCACGCACGCCGCGAGCCGCGCTTCGAGCACAGCCTGCGCGAGCGCGGTCGCCGATTCAGCATCGGGCAGCGTCGTCATCATCAGAATAACGGGGACGTTCACGTACGACTCCAGGGAAGCGGACCACGGCTGATATCGTAGCATTCGCGACCGACGCGCACCTTTTGGCGCCGCCCGCTACGAACGCGGGCGCGAAAAACAAAAAGGCCAAGCAGAGCTTGGCCTTTTGCTAACCACTTACCGAACTTATTCAGCTTCCTGAACTTCTTCGGTTTCTTCAACTTCCGGACGATCCATCAGCTGAACCAGCGCCATCGGAGCGTTGTCGCCGACGCGGAAGCCGAACTTCAGGATGCTCAGGTAGCCACCCGGACGGTTCGCGTAACGCGGGCCGAGAACGTCGAACAGCTTCGCGACGGAATCGCGATCGCGCAGGCGGTTGAACGCGAGGCGGCGGTTTGCCAGCGACGGCTTCTTGCCGAGCGTGATCAGCGGCTCGACGACCTTGCGCAGTTCCTTGGCCTTCGGCAACGTCGTCTTGATGACTTCGTGCTCGATCAGCGAGTTCGACATATTACGGAGCATTGCCAGACGGTGGCTGCTCGTGCGGTTCAGTTTCCGCAGACCATGCTTATGACGCATTTTCAGTTCCTTTAACGAGTTTTGATCCAGCTCTTCTATTGCGCTTTGCTGCTAAACAGCGGCGCACGGGCCGGTCGAAGAAAAAGCAAGACGCGGATTTTAAAGCAAAATCCGCGTCTTTGCCAGTTACAGCGTGACCGCGTTAACGGTCGACTTACTTGTCCAACCCTGCCGGCGGCCAGTTCTCGAGCTTCATGCCGAGCGTCAGACCACGCGAGGCCAACACTTCCTTGATCTCGTTCAGCGACTTGCGACCAAGGTTCGGCGTCTTCAGCAGCTCGTTTTCCGTGCGCTGGATCAGATCGCCGATGTAGTAGATGTTCTCGGCCTTCAGGCAGTTCGCGGAACGAACCGTCAGTTCGAGATCGTCCACCGGACGCAGCAGGATCGGATCGATCTGCGGCGCACGCGACGGCGCTTCCGCTGCGGCTTCCGTGCCTTCCAGGGCTGCGAACACCGACAGTTGATCGACCAGAATGCGCGCCGATTGACGGATCGCTTCTTCCGGCGAAATCACACCGTTGGTTTCGATGTTCATCACGAGCTTGTCGAGGTCGGTACGCTGTTCGACACGCGCGCTTTCCACGGCGTAGCTCACGCGACGCACCGGCGAGAACGACGCATCCAGCACGATACGGCCGATGATCTTCGCCGACTCTTCGCCGTAACGACGCACGTTGCCGGGCACGTAACCACGACCCTTCTCGATCTTGATCTGAACGTCGAGCTTGCCGCCCTTCGACAGGTGAGCAATCACGTGATCCGGGTTGATGACCTCGCAATCGTGCGCGAGTTCGATATCGCCGGCCGTGACCACGCCTTCGCCTTCCTTGCGCAGCGTCACCGTGACTTCGTCGCGGTTGTGCAGCTTGAAGACGACACCCTTCAGGTTCAACAGCAGGTTGACCACATCCTCTTGCACACCATCGAGCGTCGAGTATTCGTGCACGACGCCTGCGATCGTCACTTCGGTCGGCGCGTAGCCCACCATCGACGACAGCAGCACGCGCCGGAGCGCGTTACCCAAGGTGTGGCCATAGCCGCGTTCGAACGGCTCCATAACCACTTTCGCGTGGCTTTCGCCAAGCGATTCAACTGCAATGATCTTGGGCTTCAACAAACTGGTTTGCATAGGTTTTCCTTTTCAATACCCTCGGCTCGTTACACCGATAAGGCTGACCGGTAACAACCTGAAAATTAAACAGCCGAGGATGCCCATTTGCCACGAGCAATCGGGCTCCCCGGCTGCTAATCCGATTACCGCGCGATTAACGCGAATACAATTCGACGATCAGGCTTTCGTTGATGTCGCCAGCGATATCGCTGCGTTCCGGCATCGACTTGAACGTTCCTTCGAACTTCTTCGCATCGACCGACACCCAGCTCGGCATTCCGCCTTGCTCGGCCAGCGACAGCGCCTCGACGATACGAGCTTGCTTGCGCGACTGCTCGCGAACGGAGACGACGTCGCCCGACTTGACTTGCATCGACGGGATGTTGGTCACTTGACCGTTCACCATGATCGACTTGTGGCTCACGAGCTGACGTGCTTCAGCGCGCGTCGAGCCGAAGCCCATGCGATACACGACGTTGTCGAGACGCGACTCGAGCAATTGCAGCAGGTTTTCGCCCGTCGGGCCCTTGCGGCGGTCGGCTTCGGCGAAGTAGCGGCGGAACTGACGTTCCAGCACGCCGTAGATACGCTTCACTTTCTGCTTTTCGCGCAACTGGGTGCCGTAGTCGGACGTACGTGCGCCCGAGGTGCGGCCGTGTTGGCCGGGCTTGCTGTCGAGCTTGCACTTGTCGGCGAGCGAACGGCGTGCGCTCTTCAGGAACAGATCGGTGCCTTCACGGCGGGACAGCTTGGCTTTAGGACCGGTATAGCGTGCCACGTTAAATCCTTGATAATTGATCACGCGAGCTTTCGTTCGCGCTAGTCCGAACCCCTTTGGGTCGAACGGTGGGCTTAGTCAAATTCATCACGCACGAAACCCGCCGATACTCACGCATCAGCAGGAACATGCGGTTGCGTCGTCGCGTTAGATGCGGCGGCGCTTCGGCGGACGGCAGCCGTTGTGCGGGACCGGCGTCACGTCGGAGATCGCGGTGATCTTGATGCCAAGACCATGCAGCGCGCGCACCGCCGATTCACGGCCAGGACCGGGGCCCTTGATCCGCACTTCGAGGTTCTTCACGCCGTATTCCATTGCCACGCGGCCAGCCGATTCGGCTGCGACCTGAGCTGCAAACGGCGTCGACTTACGCGAGCCCTTGAAGCCCTGACCACCCGAGGTCGCCCATGCCAGCGCGTTACCTTGACGGTCGGTGATCGTGATAATGGTGTTGTTGAACGACGCGTGAACGTGAACCACGCCCTCGGCGACGTTCTTCTTGACCTTCTTGCGAACGCGTTGCGCCGCGGAGTTGTTCGAAGCCTTAGCCATTACGTTTTCCTGTAACTGTCAGTTCCGCTTACTTCTTCAGCGATTGCGCTGCACGACGCGGACCCTTGCGAGTACGGGCGTTGGTGCGCGTACGCTGGCCACGCAGGGGCAAGCCCTTGCGATGACGCATGCCGCGGTAGCAACCCAAGTCCATCAGGCGCTTGATGTTCATCGTCACTTCACGGCGCAGGTCGCCTTCGACGATGAACTTGCCCACTTCGTCACGCAGCTTTTCGAGGTCTGCGTCGGTGAGGTCCTTGACCTTCTTCGAAAATTCCACACCAGCAGCGGTGCAAATGCCGCGGGAACGCGTGCGTCCGATGCCGAAGATTGCCGTCAGGCCGATCTCGGTATGCTGGTGATTCGGGATGTTAACCCCTGCGATACGAGCCATTGTTTTTCCTCAAACAAAAAGCGCAAGCAAAAGCGCGGCGTTCAGCCTTGACGCTGTTTGTGGCGCGGATCAGAGCTGCAAATCACGCGCACAACGCCCTTGCGCTTGATGATCTTGCAATTGCGGCAAATGCGCTTAACCGATGCCATCACTTTCATGATATTACCCTTTTTTCAAATCACTTCGCCCGGAACACGATCCGTGCACGAGACAGATCGTAAGGCGTCAATTCAACCGTAACCTTGTCGCCTGGCAGGATGCGGATGTAGTGCATCCGCATCTTTCCAGAAATGTGTCCCAGGACGACATGGCCATTTTCCAACTTCACCCGGAAAGTAGCGTTGGGGAGGTTTTCGATGACCTCACCCTGCATCTGGATTACATCGTCTTTGGCCATGGTCCTTAATTAACGCATCGGGACGTTGCCGCCCTTGAAGTTTGCCTTCTTGAGCAGCGATTCATATTGTTGCGACATAACGTACGACTGCACCTGAGCCATGAAGTCCATCGTGACGACGACAATGATCAGCAGCGACGTTCCACCAAAATAAAACGGCACGTTCCAGCGCAACACCAAGAACTCAGGCAACAGGCACACGAACACAATGTAGATCGCACCGGCCAGCGTCAAACGCGTGAGGATGCGGTCGATATACCGTGCAGTCTGATCGCCCGGACGGATACCCGGAACGAAAGCACCGCTCTTCTTCAAGTTGTCGGCGGTTTCCCGGCTGTTAAACACCAGTGCGGTGTAGAAGAAGCAGAAGAAAACAATCGCCAACGCATACAGCAGCACGTACACGGGCTGACCGGGCTTGATGGCCTCGGCCACGTTGTGCAACGTGTTCGCGAACCAGCCGGTACGCGACCCCGAACTGAACCAGTTCAGGATGGTTGCCGGGAAGAGGATGATCGACGACGCGAAGATCGGCGGAATCACACCCGACATATTCAACTTCAACGGCAGATGAGACGACTGCCCACCGTAAATCTTGTTACCGACCTGGCGCTTCGCATAGTTCACGAGGATCTTGCGCTGACCGCGTTCGATGAACACGACCAGATACGTGACCGCCGCGATCAGCACGACGATGATGATCGCCGAGATGATGCTCATCGAACCGGTGCGGACAAGCTCGAACAAACCGCCGATCGCGTTCGGGAAACCCGCCGCGATACCACCGAAGATGATGATCGAGATGCCGTTGCCGAGACCGCGTTCCGTGATCTGCTCACCCAGCCACATCAGGAACATCGTGCCCGTCACCAGCGTGACGACCGTCGTCAGCCGGAACACCATGCCGGGATCCAGCACCAAAGCGGGCTGGTTCTCCAGCGCCACCGCGATACCGAACGCCTGGAAGGTCGCGAGCACCACGGTGAAGATACGCGTGTACTGCGTGATCTTCCGTTGCCCCGCCTGCCCTTCCTTCTTCAGTGCCTCCATTTGCGGCGATACGATCGACAGCAACTGCATGATGATCGACGCCGAAATGTAGGGCATGATGCCCAGCGCAAAGATCGTGAATCGCGACAGCGCGCCACCCGAGAACATGTTGAACATGCCAAGGATGCCGCCCGACTGGCTCTGGAACAGCTTGGCCAGTTGATCCGGATCGATGCCGGGAACCGGAATGTGCGCACCAATGCGGTAGACGATCAACGCCAGCAGCAGGAACACTGCACGCCGACGCAGATCGCCGAATTTCGCCGCGCTTCGACCGGGTTTTGCGAGACTCGGGCTGTTAGCCAAGAACCTTCTCCGATGCTAGTGCTAGTAACGGCGAAAGCGCGTTACTCGGCGAACGAGCCGCCAGCGGCTTCGATTGCCTCACGGGCGCCCTTCGTTGCCGTCAGACCCTTCACCGTGACCTTGCGGGTGATCTCGCCGGTCTTGATGATCTTCGCGCTCTTGATGAGCTCGCCGACCAGACCCGCTTGCTTCAGCGCCAGCAGATCGATTTCGTCGACCGGCAGCTTTTCCAGATCGGCGAGGCGCACTTCACCGACGAATTCCTTCGTCAGCGAGGTGAAGCCACGCTTCGGCAGGCGACGCTGCAGCGGCATCTGACCGCCTTCGAAGCCAACCTTGTGGAAGCCGCCCGAACGCGATTTCTGACCCTTGTGGCCGCGGCCCGCGGTCTTGCCGAGGCCCGAACCGATGCCGCGACCGACGCGACGCTTAGCGTGCTTCGCGCCTTCCGCCGGCTTCAGGTTATTCAATTCCATGTTCAACTCCTTGGATCCGTGGGTCGGCCGCTTAGCCGATGACCTTAACGAGGTACGAAACCTTGTTGATCATCCCGCGCACAGCCGGCGTGTCCTGCAGCTCGCTAACCGAGTTGAGGCGGCGCAGGCCGAGGCCACGCACCGTCGCACGGTGCGATTCGCGAGTCCCGATCAGGCTCTTGACGAGCTGAACCTTGACAGTTTTCTCAGACATGATGACCTCGAGGCTTAGCCCAAAATATCTTCGACGGACTTGCCGCGCTTCGCCGCGATGTCGCTCGGGGTCGATTGCTTGCGCAGACCGTCGAGCGTTGCACGAACGAGGTTGTACGGGTTCGTCGAGCCGTGGCTCTTGGCCACCACGTTCTGCACGCCCATCACGTCGAACACTGCGCGCATCGGGCCACCAGCGATCACGCCCGTACCGTCCTTCGCCGGAGCGAGGAGAACAGCGGAAGCGCCATGCTTACCGTGCACTTCGTGTTGCAACGTACCGTTCTTGAGCGGCACCTTGAACATGTTGCGGCGGGCTTGTTCCATTGCCTTTTGAACGGCAACCGGAACTTCCTTCGCCTTGCCCTTGCCCATGCCGACGCGGCCATCGCCGTCGCCAACCACGGTCAGTGCGGCGAAACCGAGAATCCGGCCACCCTTCACGACCTTGGTCACGCGGTTGACCGAAATCATCTTTTCGCGCAGGCCGTCGTCGCGTTCGTCAGCCTGAACTTTCGCTTGCATCTTTGCCATGACGAATTCTTCCCTTAGAACTTGAGCCCGGCTTCGCGCGCCGCATCAGCCAGCGCCTTCACGCGGCCGTGGTAGCGGAAACCCGAGCGGTCAAAGGCGACGGATTCGATGCCGGCAGCCTTGGCCTTCTCGGCAATACGCTTGCCGATCAGGGTTGCAGCGTTGATGTTGCCGCCCTTGCCCGACTTGTCGGCCAGCTCAGCGCGCACTTCGGCTTCCAGCGTCGAGGCGCTTGCCAGCACCTTCGTGCCGCACGCCGAGAACACTTGAGCGTAAATGTGCGTATTCGTGCGATGCACGGCGAGACGCGCGACCTGCAGCTCAGCGATCTTGATACGCGTCTGACGAGCGCGGCGCAGGCGAGATTGAGTCTTATCCATGATTGCGCACCCTTACTTCTTCTTCGTTTCTTTGAGGATCACGACCTCGTCGGAATAGCGCACGCCCTTGCCCTTGTAGGGCTCCGGCGGACGATAGCCGCGCACTTCCGCCGCGACTTGTCCGACTTTCTGCTTGTCGATCCCCTTGATCACGATTTCGGTCTGCGACGGGGTTTCAGCCTTGATGCCTTCCGGCATCTGGTGCACCACGGGGTGCGAGAAACCCAGCGACAGGTTCAGCTTGTCGCCTTGCGCTTGCGCACGATAACCAACGCCAACCAGCGTCAGCTTGCGCTCGAAACCCTTGGTGACGCCGTGCACCATGTTCGCCACCAGGGCGCGCATCGTGCCGGACATCGCGTTTGCTTCACGGCTTTCGTTGGCCGGCGCGAAGTTCAACGTGCCGTTGTCGTTCGCCACGCTCACCAGCGGATTGGCCGCTTGCGAGATCGTGCCGAGCGGACCCTTCACGGTGATGACGTCGCCCTTGACGGCCACTTCCGCGCCTTGCGGCAGCGCGATCGGGCTTTTACCTACTCGAGACATGTTTCCTCTCCCTTCGGCGTTAAGCGACGTAGCAGATGACTTCGCCGCCGACGCCGTTCTGGCGCGCCTTGCGGTCGGTCATCACACCCTTCGGCGTCGACACGATTGCAACGCCGAGGCCATTCATGACCTGCGGGATGTCGTTGCGACCGCGGTACACGCGCAGACCGGGCTTCGAGACGCGCTCGAGGCGCTCGATAACCGGACGGCCGGCGTAGTACTTCAACGCGATATTCAATTCCGACTTCGCGCCTTCAGCCTTCACCGCGAAATCGTCGATATAACCTTCGTCCTTCAAAACCTGCGCAATCGCAACCTTGACTTTCGACGAGGGCATAGTCACCGAAACTTTCTCGACCATCTGCGCATTGCGGATGCGAGTCAGCATATCGGCGATAGGATCACTCATGCTCATTTATGTTTCTCCTATTACCAGCTCGCCTTGGTGAGGCCAGGGATTTCGCCGCGGAACGCGATTTCACGAATCTTGTTACGCGCGAGTCCGAACTTGCGGAACGTGCCACGCGGACGACCCGTGATCGCGCAGCGGTTACGCTTGCGAGTGGGGTTCGAGTTACGCGGCAGTTGTTGCAGCGAGAGGCGGGCGAGATAACGCTCTTCGTCCGACTTGCTTGCGTCGTCGATCACAGCCTTCAGCTCAGCACGCTTCGGAGCGTACTTGGCTGCCAGGCGCGCGCGCTTCTTTTCACGTTCGATCAGTGCCAGTTTAGCCACGGTAACCTCAGTTTCTGAACGGGAACTTGAAGCCGGCGAGCAGTGCCTTTGCTTCGTCGTCAGTCTTCGCGGTGGTCGTGATGCTGATGTTCAGCCCACGCAGCGCGTCGATCTTGTCGTAGTCGATTTCGGGGAAAATGATCTGCTCTTTCACACCGATGTTGTAGTTACCACGGCCGTCGAACGCCTTGCCCGACACGCCACGGAAGTCGCGCACGCGAGGCAGCGCAACCGTCACGAAACGGTCCAGGAATTCGTACATGGCATTGCCACGCAGGGTAACCATCGTGCCAATCGGGTAGCCTTCGCGGATCTTGAAACCAGCGATTGCCTTCCGCGACTTGGTGATAACCGGCTTCTGGCCGGCAATCTTCGTGAGGTCGCCAACGGCGTGCTCAAGAACCTTCTTGTCAGCGACGGCTTCGCCAAGACCCATGTTCAGGGTGATCTTGGTGAGGCGCGGCACTTCCATGATCGACTTGTAACCGAACTTTTCAACCAGTTCCGGTACAACCTTTTCTTTGTAAATCTCTTGCAGACGAGCCATTTTTTAACTCCGCGTCAGGCGTTGAGCGTGGCGCCGGTCGACTTCAAGAAGCGAACCTTCTTGCCGTCTTCGACCTTGATGCCCACACGCGATGCCTTGCCATTCGCGTCGACCAACGCGACGTTCGAAATATGCAGCGGCATCGTTTTGGCTTCCACACCGCCCGTCGTACCCTTCATCGGGTTCGGCTTCACGTGCTTCTTGACGAGGTTGATACCCTCGACGGTGACACGGTCTTCCGCAACGACCAGCACGGTGCCGCGCTTGCCCTTGTCCTTGCCGGTGATGACGATGACTTCGTCACCCTTGCGAATCTTGTTCATCGCGACTCCTTACAGCACTTCCGGCGCGAGCGAAACGATCTTCATGAATCGTTCGCTACGCAGTTCACGCGTCACCGGCCCGAAAATGCGCGTGCCGATCGGCTCGAGCTTCGTATTCAAGAGAACGGCAGCATTGCCGTCGAACTTGATAAGCGAGCCATCCTGGCGACGCACGCCCTTGGCCGTGCGAACGACCACGGCGTTATAGATTTCGCCCTTCTTCACGCGTCCGCGCGGCGTCGCTTCCTTGACGGTCACCTTGATGATGTCGCCAATGCTAGCGTAACGACGCTTCGAGCCGCCGAGCACCTTGATGCACATGACTTCACGTGCACCCGTGTTGTCGGCCACTTCAAGCCGAGTTTCGGTCTGGATCATGGTTTATCTTTCCCAACTTAATCCGGTCGCACCACCATGGCACATCCGGTCAGTCTTGGTCCCGTCAGCCATTCGGCTGCTTGGGTTAGAACAGGCAGCGAGGGCAGACGAAACCCGCCATCGCAATCCGGTGAATCTGTCGGCACAGGCTGGCGCCCGAACCGGCTTCCCCCACCAACTTCGCCCGCGACGGGGCTCCCACAAAGAGGGAAGACCGAGATTATAACAAATAATCCCGGTCTTGCAAGCGAAATTACTGCGACACTACGACTTACTGCATCGCATTACTTCTACTTCAGATCACGCGAGCCGCTTCGAGCAGTTTCGACACAACCCAAGCCTTCGTCTTCGAAATCGGACGGGTTTCCTGGATTTCGACGAGATCGCCTTCGTTGTACGTGTTCGCGTCATCGTGCGCGTGGTACTTCTTCGAGCGCACGACGTACTTGCCGTAGATCGGGTGCTTGACGCGGTGCTCGACCAGCACGGTAACCGTCTTGTCCATCTTGTTGCTGACGACCTTGCCGACCAGCGTCCGCTTGAGCGAGGTTTTTACGCTATCGTTCATTTCTGGTTCGCCTTTTCAGTCAGGACAGTCCGCACACGTGCGATGTCGCGACGAACCTTCTTCAGCTGGCTCGTGTTCGTGAGTTGCTGGGTCGCGAGTTGCATGCGCAGGCCGAATTGCGCCTTAAGCAGGTCCGACAGCTCTTTGTTGAGCGCGGCCTGGTCCTTCTGGTGAAGTTCAGATGCCTTCATCGTTTACTCCTTAGGCGCCGAGCTGACGGACAACGAAGTTCGTCTTCAGCGGCAGCTTGGCTGCAGCCAGACGGAACGCTTCGCGCGCCAGTTCTTCGGAGACACCGTCCATTTCGTACAGCATCTTGCCCGGTTGAATTTCAGCGACGTAGTACTCCGGGTTACCCTTACCGTTACCCATACGCACTTCGGCCGGCTTTTGCGAAATCGGCTTGTCCGGGAAGATCCGGATCCAGATCCGGCCGCCACGCTTGATGTGACGCGTCATCGCGCGACGCGCTGCTTCGATTTGACGCGCGGTCAAACGGCCGCGACCGATAGCCTTCAGACCGTATTCACCGAACGACACCGCGTTGCCGCGCGTCGCCTTGCCGGTGTTACGACCCTTCTGCTCTTTGCGATACTTTCTGCGTTTCGGTTGCAGCATCGTTATTCTCCACTCTTCGCGTCACCGCCGGCGCCACCACGACGGGGGCCGCCGCGGCGTGCACCAGCCGGCGCACCTTCACCGTCACGGCGCGGACGGCGATCGCCACCCGGACGTGCGTTGCGACGCGGACGCTTCTCTTCCGCGACTTCTTCCACCACCGGCGCTTCGTTACGGCCGAGGGTGTCGCCCTTGTAGACCCACACCTTCACGCCGATGATGCCGTACGTGGTCTTCGCTTCCGACGTCGCGTAGTCGATATCGGCACGCAGCGTATGGAGGGGCACGCGGCCTTCGCGATACCACTCGGTACGTGCAATTTCGATACCGTTCAGACGGCCCGCGCTCATGATCTTGATGCCCTGGGCGCCAAGACGCATCGCGTTTTGCATCGCACGCTTCATCGCGCGGCGGAACATGATCCGGCGCTCGAGCTGCTGCGTGATGGAATCGGCGATCAGTTGAGCGTCGGTTTCCGGCTTGCGGATTTCTTCGATGTTGACGTGAACCGGAACGCCCATGCGCTTTTGCAGCTCGGACTTCAGCAGTTCGATGTCTTCGCCCTTCTTACCGATCACGACACCCGGACGCGAGCTGAAAATCGTGATACGTGCGTTCTTTGCAGGACGCTCGATCACCACGCGGCCGACGGACGCGTTCTTCAGCTTCTTCTTCAGGTATTCACGAACACCGATGTCTTCCTGCAACATCGCCGCGAAATTGTTGTTGTTCGCGTACCAGCGCGAAGCCCAATTGCGGCTGACGGCCAAACGGAAGCCAGTCGGATGAATTTTCTGTCCCATCGTATGGCTCCTTAATTCCCGACCGTCACAGTGATGTGACAGGATTGCTTCTCGATGCGGTTACCACGACCCTTTGCGCGCGCGGTAAAACGCTTCAGCGAAGCAGCCTTGTCGACGTAGATGCTCGTGATCTTGAGCTCGTCGATATCGGCGCCTTCGTTGTGTTCCGCATTCGCGATCGCAGACAGCACGACCTTCTTGACGATACCCGCCGCCTTCTTCGGCGAGAACGTCAGAACGTTCAGCGCCTTGTCGACCGGCAAACCACGAATCTGGTCAGCCACAAGGCGCGTTTTCTGCGCCGAGATGCGGGCACCGCGATGAATTGCTTTCACTTCCATCTTGATAGCCCCTTATTTCTTGGCCTTCTTGTCGGCCGCGTGACCCTTGAACGTACGGGTCAGTGCGAACTCGCCAAGCTTGTGGCCGACCATGTTTTCCGTGACGTACACCGGAACGTGTTGACGGCCGTTATGGACGGCGATCGTCAGACCGATGAAGTCCGGCAGAATCGTCGAACGACGCGACCAGGTCTTGATCGGCTTCTTGTCACGCGTCGATGCAGCCGCCTCAACCTTCTTCAGCAAATGAGCGTCGCAGAACGGACCTTTTTTAGCAGAACGTGTCATTGCCTACTCCTTAACGCTTGTGACGGCGCTGGACGATCATCGTCGTCGTGCGCTTGTTGCTACGGGTGCGGTAGCCCTTCGTCGGCGTGCCCCACGGGCTCACCGGATCGCGACCTGCAGCCGTGCGGCCTTCACCACCACCGTGCGGGTGATCGATCGGGTTCATCGCAACACCGCGCACCGTCGGACGAATACCGCGCCAGCGGTTTGCACCGGCCTTACCGATCTGACGGAGGCTGTGCTCTTCGTTACCCACTTCACCGATCGTCGCACGGCACTCGACGTGCACGCGGCGGATTTCGCCCGAACGCAGACGAACCTGCGCGTAGACGCCTTCGCGAGCCAGCAGCATGGCCGACGTACCAGCCGAACGCGCGATCTGCGCGCCCTTGCCCGGCAGCATTTCGATGCAGTGGATCGTCGTACCGACCGGAATGTTGCGGATCGGCAGGGCGTTGCCCGCGCGAATCGGCGCTTCGGAACCGGACATCAGCTGCGTGCCGACCGTCACGCCCTTCGGCGCGATGATGTAGCGACGCTCGCCGTCTGCGTACAGAACCAGCGCGATGTTCGCGCTACGGTTCGGGTCGTACTCGAGACGCTCGACCTTCGCCGGGATGCCGTCCTTGTTGCGACGGAAATCGACGATACGGTAGTGCTGCTTGTGACCACCGCCCTGGTGACGCGTGGTGATACGGCCGTTGTTGTTACGGCCCGCCGACTTGGATTGCGAGTCGAGCAGCGCTGCGAACGGCTTGCCCTTATGCAGATCCTTGTTGACGATCTTGACCATCGCGCGGCGACCCGGCGAGGTCGGCTTAACTTTCACGATTGCCATGATTACTTGGCCTCCGCTTCAAAGTTGATTTCCTGGCCGGGCTTCAGGCAGACGTACGCCTTCTTCACGTCCTTGCGCTTGCCGTTGAAGCGGCCAAAGCGCTTGGCTTTGCCCTTCGTGACGAGCACGTTGACGGAATTGACTTCGACCTTGAACAGCAGCTCGACAGCAGCCTTGACTTCCTGCTTCGTGGCGTCCGGCGCGACTTCGAACACGACTTGTTCGTTCTTGTCGGCAACCAGCGTCGCCTTTTCGGAGATCACCGGCGCGAGCAGAACTTGCATCAAACGATGATCGTTTTTGCGAACTTCGCTCATGACAGCAACTCCTCGATCTGAGCGACCGCAGCCTTCGTGATCAGAATCTTCTTGAAGTAGATCAGCGAGAGCGGGTCGGCGTAACGCGGCTCGACAACCGCCACGTGGGCCAGGTTGCGCGACGCGAGGTACAGGTTTTCGTCGACCGTGTCGGTGATGACCAGCACGGAGTCGAGACCCATCGCCTTGAATTTATCGGCCAACAGCTTGGTCTTCGGCGCTTCGAGCGCGAGATCCTCGACCACCGAGATGCGGCCTTCGCGAGCCAACTGCGAGAAGATCGAGCAGAGGCCTGCACGATGCATCTTCTTGTTGACCTTGTGCGAGAAGTTTTCTTCCGGCGAGTTCGGGAAAATGCGACCACCGCCACGCCACAACGGGCTCGACGACATACCGGCACGAGCGCGGCCCGTACCCTTCTGACGCCACGGCTTCTTGGTGGTGTGCTTGACCTGCTCGCGGTCCTTCTGAGCACGGTTGCCGCTGCGCGCGTTGGCTTGATAAGCCACCACGACCTGGTGAATCAGGGCTTCGTTGTAATCGCGACCGAACACGACGTCCGATGCAGTCACGCCAGCGCCTTCCTGACCATTGGCATTCAGGAGCTTAAGTTCCATTATTTCGCTCCTTTCACAGCACGCGTCTTGACGGCCGGGGTCACGAAGACCTTGCCGCCCTTCGCACCCGGAACAGCACCGCGGACGAGCAGCAGATTGCGCTCAGCGTCGATGCGGGCGATTTCCAGATTTTGAACCGTGACGGTCTCGTCACCGAGGTGACCCGTCATGCGCTTGCCGGGGAACACACGACCCGGATCCTGCGCCATACCGATCGAACCCGGAACGTTGTGCGAACGCGAGTTACCGTGCGTTGCGCGGCCCGAGGCGAAGTTGTAGCGCTTGATGGTACCGGCGTAGCCCTTACCGATCGACGTGCCTTGCACGTCGACCTTCTGGCCGACTTCGAAAATGTCCGTACCGACCACGGCGCCGTTCGACAGTTCACCTGCCTTGGCTGCGTCGATATGGAATTCCTTGAGGATTTCACCGGCTTGAACGCCGGCTTTGGCGAGGTGGCCCGCCAACGGCTTCGTCACGCGCGATGCGCGGCGAGTACCGAATGCAACCTGAACGGCGATGTAACCATCCGTTTCAACGGTCTTGATCTGCGTCACGCGGTTGTCCGACACGTCCAGCACGGTGACGGGGATGGAATCCCCTTCAGGCGTGAAGATACGGGTCATGCCAACCTTGCGACCTACGAGTCCAAGGCTCATCGTTTTCTCCATTCCCGACTGCGATTGGTCGGGGCTGATTACAAAATGCCCGCCGTGCTCGCGGGTTCAACACCCAAAAGACGACAGACTTTTTTGCGCAAATGCGCGAAAAGCCTTGGAGTATAACAAGGCTTTTCGATTTCCGCAAGCAATCAAAGACTTAGCTCCGTCCGACACGCCGGCGGAGCTTTGTAGGCTTACTGCAGCTTGATTTCGACGTCCACACCGGCCGGCAGATCGAGCTTCATCAGCGCGTCGACCGTCTTGTCGGTCGGATCGACGATGTCCATCAGACGCTGGTGCGTACGGATTTCGAGCTGGTCGCGCGACGTCTTGTTGACGTGCGGCGAACGCAGGATGTCAAAACGCTGAATACGCGTCGGCAGCGGCACCGGGCCACGGACGATCGCGCCAGTCCGCTTCGCCGTATCGACGATCTCGGCTGCCGATTGATCGATCAGGCGATAGTCGAAAGCCTTCAGACGAATGCGGATTTTCTGGTTCTGCATGACGATTCCTTAGAAAAAGAGCGAGGCGGTATTGCGCCGCCGATTTGGCAAAAGAGCGAGGGACCGGGCATTCGCTGAGGGCGAACACCCGGCCCCGGTCACATCACTTCTGTACTGCTACTGCAAGAAAGACCGAGATTTTACTCGATAATCTTCGCAACGACACCGGCGCCGACGGTACGGCCGCCTTCGCGGATCGCGAAGCGCAGACCTTCTTCCATGGCGATCGGGGCGATCAGCTTGACGGTGATCGACACGTTGTCGCCCGGCATGACCATTTCCTTGTCCTTCGGCAGCTCG
The DNA here is from genome assembly GCF_023630965.1 of Caballeronia sp. ATUFL_M2_KS44. Classification (NCBI taxonomy): domain Bacteria; kingdom Pseudomonadati; phylum Pseudomonadota; class Betaproteobacteria; order Burkholderiales; family Burkholderiaceae; genus Caballeronia; species Caballeronia sp. ATUFL_M2_KS44. The sequence continues at coordinate 83,470 of NZ_JALQEA010000025.1, forward strand.
ATCGAGCCCGTCACGTCGGTCGTACGGAAGTAGAACTGCGGACGGTAGTTGTTGAAGAACGGCGTGTGACGGCCGCCTTCGTCCTTGCTCAGCACGTACACTTCAGCCGTGAAGTGCGTGTGCGGCGTGATCGAACCCGGCTTGGCCAGAACCTGGCCACGCTCCACGTCTTCACGCTTCGTGCCGCGCAGCAGGATACCGACGTTGTCGCCTGCCTGACCCTGGTCGAGCAGCTTGCGGAACATTTCCACGCCCGTGCAAGTGGTCTTCACCGTCGGCTTGATACCGACGATTTCGATTTCCTCGCCGACCTTGACGATGCCGCGCTCGACGCGACCCGTCACCACCGTGCCGCGACCCGAGATCGAGAACACGTCTTCCACCGGCATCAGGAACGAACCGTCCACGGCGCGCTCCGGCGTCGGGATGTACGTGTCCAGCGCGTCGGCCAGGTTCATGATCGCCACTTCGCCCAGCTCGCCCGTGTCGCCTTCCAGCGCCAGCTTTGCCGAACCCTTGATGATCGGGGTGTCGTCGCCCGGGAAGTCATACTTCGACAGAAGTTCGCGCACTTCCATTTCGACGAGTTCGAGCAGCTCGGCGTCGTCGACCATGTCGCACTTGTTCAGGAACACGATGATGTACGGCACGCCAACCTGACGGGCCAACAGGATGTGCTCACGCGTTTGCGGCATCGGGCCGTCAGCGGCCGAGCACACCAGGATTGCGCCGTCCATCTGCGCCGCGCCCGTGATCATGTTCTTCACGTAGTCAGCGTGGCCCGGGCAGTCGACGTGTGCGTAGTGGCGGTTAGCCGTTTCGTACTCGACGTGCGCGGTGTTGATCGTGATGCCGCGCGCCTTTTCTTCCGGCGCTGCATCGATCTGGTCGTATGCCTTCGCTTCGCCGCCGAACTTCTTGGTCAGCACCGTCGTGATTGCTGCCGTCAGCGTGGTCTTGCCGTGGTCAACGTGACCGATCGTGCCCACGTTCACGTGCGGCTTGGTCCGCTCGAATTTACCTTTTGCCATGATTACCTTCGTTCAAAGATTGTTTATCGGTTAAGACTTTTGGCCTGAGCCGAATGACTAGCGGGATTACTTACCCTTGGCGTTGATGATCGCTTCGGCGACGTTACGCGGAGCTTCAGCATAGTGCTTGAATTCCATCGTGTACGTCGCGCGGCCTTGCGTCAGCGAACGCAGGGACGTCGAATAACCGAACATTTCGGACAGCGGCACTTCGGCGCGCACGATCTTGCCGCCGCCAACCATGTCTTCCATGCCCTGGACGATACCGCGACGGCCAGAAAGATCGCCCATCACGTTGCCCATGTAGTCTTCCGGCGTTTCGACTTCCACGGCCATCATCGGTTCGAGGATGACCGGGCTTGCCTTGCGCATTGCTTCCTTGAAGGCCATCGAGCCGGCCATGCGGAACGCGTTTTCGTTCGAGTCGACGTCGTGGTACGAACCGAACGTCAGGTGAACCTTCACGTCCACAACCGGGAAGCCAGCCAGCACGCCCGACTTCAGCGTTTCCTGGATACCCTTGTCCACGGCCGGGATGTATTCGCGCGGAATCACGCCGCCCTTGATCTCGTCCAGGAACTCGTAGCCCTTGCCCTGCTCGTTCGGCTCCAGCGTGATGACCGCGTGACCGTATTGGCCGCGACCACCCGACTGCTTGACGAACTTGCCGTCGACGTCTGCTGCCGTCGTGCGAATGGTTTCGCGATACGCAACCTGCGGCTTGCCGACGGTCGCTTCCACGCCGAATTCGCGCTTCATGCGGTCGACCAGAATTTCGAGGTGGAGCTCGCCCATACCCGAAATGATGGTCTGGCCCGATTCCTCGTCCGTCTGGACGCGGAACGACGGATCTTCCTGAGCGAGACGGTTCAGCGCCAGGCCCATCTTTTCCTGGTCAGCCTTCGTCTTCGGCTCGACTGCCTGCGAAATCACCGGCTCCGGGAAAATCATGCGTTCGAGCACGATCGGGTTCTGCGGATCGCACAGCGTGTCGCCCGTGGTCGCTTCCTTCAGGCCGACTGCAGCGGCGATGTCGCCCGCGCGCACTTCCTTGATTTCTTCGCGCTGGTTCGCGTGCATCTGCAGAATACGGCCGAGGCGTTCCTTCTTGTCCTTGGTCGCGTTCAGCACGGTGTCACCGGAATTCACGACGCCCGAGTACACGCGGAAGAAAATCAGCTGACCGACGAACGGGTCCGTCATGATCTTGAACGCCAGCGCCGAGAACTTCTCGTCGTCGGCAGCGCGGCGCTCGGCCTTCTCGCCGCTTTCGAGTTCACCCGTGACCGGCGGAATGTCGACCGGCGACGGCAGGAAGTCGATGACGGCGTCGAGCATGCGCTGCACGCCCTTGTTCTTGAACGCGGTGCCGCACAGCATCGGCTGGATTTCGCACGCGATGGTCCGGTCGCGGATAGCCTTGACGATTTCCGCTTCGCTCAGCTCTTCGCCGCCGAGGTACTTTTCCATCAGCTCTTCGCTGGCTTCAGCAGCCGATTCGATCATCTTCTCGCGCCACTCGTTGCACGTGTCGACGAGTTCAGCCGGGATATCGACGTAGTCGAACTTCGTGCCTTGCGACGCTTCGTCCCAAATGATCGCCTTCATCTTCAGAAGATCGACGACGCCCTTGAAGTTCTCTTCCGAGCCGATCGGCACCACGACGGGAACCGGGTTCGCCTTCAGACGGGTCTTCAGCTGGTCGTAGACCTTGAAGAAGTTCGCGCCGGTACGGTCCATCTTGTTGACGAACGCGAGACGGGGAACCTTGTACTTGTTCGCCTGACGCCACACGGTTTCCGACTGCGGCTGCACGCCGCCCACCGCGCAGTAGACCATGCACGCGCCGTCGAGGACGCGCATCGAGCGCTCCACTTCGATCGTGAAGTCGACGTGCCCCGGGGTGTCGATGATGTTGATGCGGTGCTCGGGATAGTTGCCGCCCATGCCCTTCCAGAAGGCCGTGGTAGCAGCCGACGTGATGGTGATGCCGCGCTCCTGCTCCTGCTCCATCCAGTCCATCGTTGCTGCGCCGTCGTGAACTTCACCGATCTTGTGGTTCACGCCCGTGTAGAACAGGATGCGCTCGGTCGTCGTCGTTTTGCCGGCGTCGATGTGAGCGCTAATACCGATGTTGCGGTAGCGCTCGATAGGTGTCTTGCGAGCCACTTTGGATCCTTTATTCGGTCGACGCGCCAGTTCATTGCTTATGAGCCGGCAGCGCCCTAACACAAACGGGCGAGGCGCCTGGAATAGCGCACCCGCCCTGATTTTTCCGTTGCCCTATCAGCGGGAGCTTAGAAACGGAAATGCGAGAATGCCTTGTTGGCCTCTGCCATGCGGTGAACTTCGTCGCGCTTCTTCATCGCGCCGCCGCGGCCTTCTGCCGCTTCGGAGAGTTCACCTGCCAGGCGCAGGGCCATCGACTTTTCGCTGCGCTTCTTCGCGGCTTCGCGCAACCAACGCATCGCCAATGCCATACGACGCGAGGGACGCACTTCGACCGGAACTTGATAGTTCGCACCACCAACGCGACGGCTCTTCACTTCGACCACCGGCTTCACGTTGTTGAGCGCAACCGTGAACACTTCCAGCGGGTCCTTGCCACCCTTGGTCTGGATCTGCTCAAAAGCGCCGTACACGATACGCTCGGCAACCGACTTCTTGCCGGAGAGCATCAGCACGTTCATGAACTTGGCTACATCTACGTTGCCGAATTTCGGATCCGGCAACACTTCCCGCTTGGGGACTTCGCGACGACGCGGCATGATTCTTCCTTTACTTTTTCAGTTGGAGCGTTTTTTCTGCTCCGCGGCCACCAACAAGCCCGATCCATCTCTCGACTAAACCAGCTTGGCCGGGTGACCACTTACTCGATAGCACCGGCACTTCCGGCACCACCGCCTTAACCGCCTTGCGGCGACCTGAAACTACTGCGAAAACCGGCGATTACTTGCCGGCCTTGGCGCGCTTCGCACCGTACTTCGAGCGAGCCTGCTTACGATCCTTGACGCCCTGGGTATCCAGCGAGCCGCGAACCATGTGGTAACGCACACCCGGCAAGTCCTTCACACGGCCGCCGCGAATCAGCACGACCGAGTGTTCCTGCAGGTTGTGGCCTTCACCACCGATGTACGAAATGACTTCGAAGCCGTTCGTCAGGCGAACCTTCGCGACCTTACGAAGTGCCGAGTTCGGCTTTTTCGGCGTCGTGGTGTACACGCGGGTGCACACGCCGCGACGCTGCGGGCAGTCCTGCAGGGCCGGCGACTTGCTCTTCGTCGTTTCCGACGCGCGGCCTTTGCGAACCAGTTGATTGATGGTTGGCATTGTTTAATCCTAAAAATGAACAAAATCGGCGCGTTTCCCACACGGGCAAAGCGTGAGGAATCGCGCGTCTGACCTTCTCGCGGCGGGGTTTACTCCGGTCAACCGGAACCCCAAGAACGAGAACCTAGCATGATATTCTGAAAATCCCAATCCGGTCAACACGTTGCGTGAATTTATGCGCCACGCGCCGCGAGCGGATCAGTCCGCGCCGACGACATCCAGCAGTTCGTCGCCGAAGCGCTCCAGTTTTCGCACGCCGATGCCCGGAATGTGGCGCAAATCGTCGATGGTATCGGGGTCGCTGCGGGCGATCTCCGCGAGCGTCGCGTCGTGGAAGATCACGTAGGCCGGCACGCCGTCGCTCTTCGCGGTTTCCGCGCGCCAGGATCGCAGGCGCTCCCACCGCGCCTTCTCACGCGGCGACATGCCTGCGGTCGGATCGGCACGCTCGCCGGTGCGCCCGGCCGATTGCCGGCTGCGCACCGGCTTCACGTATTTGCGCAGCGTCACGCGCTCCTCGCCTTTGAGCACAGGCTTGCTGGCGTCGGTGAGGACGAGGGCGCCGAAGCCATCGTGATCGACGGCCAGATAGCCGAACGCGACGAGTTGCCGGAACACGGCGCGCCACTCCGGCTCGGACAGCGCCGCGCCGACGCCGAACGTCGAGAGCTTCTCGTGCCCGCGCTGCAAGACTTTCTCGCTGCGCGTGCCCCGCAGAATGTCGATCAGATGCCCCGCTCCGAAATGGAAGCCGCTCGCCTTGTGCGCGCGATAGACGCACGACAGCGCCATCTGCGCTTCACGCGTGGCATCGAACGATGCGGGCGGCTCGAGACACGTGTCGCAGTTGCCGCACGGCTTGCTCGTCTCGCCGAAGTACGCGAGCAGGCGCACGCGCCGGCACGTCGCGGCTTCGCAAAGACCGAGGAGCGCATCGAGCTTGCCGCTCTGGACGCGCTTGTGGGCATCGTCGGCGTCGGATTCGTCGATCATCTTGCGCTGCTGCACGACGTCGCCCAGGCCGTAGGCCATCCACGCGTTCGCGGGCATTCCATCGCGGCCCGCGCGGCCGGTCTCCTGATAGTAGCCTTCCACGCTCTTCGGCAAATCCAGATGCGCGACGAACCGCACGTCCGGCTTGTCGATGCCCATGCCGAACGCGATCGTCGCGCACATCACGATGCCTTCCTCGCGCTGGAACATCTCCTGATGCTTCTGGCGCGTCTCGAACTCCATGCCCGCGTGGTACGGCAACGCGCGAACGCCCTGCCCTTTGAGCCAGTCGGCGGTCTCCTCGACCTTGCGGCGCGAGAGGCAATAGACCACGCCGGCGTCCGTCGTGCCGTCGCCGTTCGTATGTTCGGCGCGGATGAAATCGAGCAACTGCGAGCGCGCGTTGTCCTTCTCGACGATCCGATACCGGATGTTCGGCCGATCGAAACTCGACACGAAGATGCGCGCGTCATCGAGCGCGAGCCGGTGCACGATCTCGTCGCGCGTGATCGCGTCCGCCGTCGCCGTCAGCGCGATGCGCGGCGCGTTCGGGAAGCGCTCGTGCAGCACGGAAAGCTGAATGTATTCGGGCCGGAAATCGTGGCCCCATTGCGAGACGCAGTGCGCCTCGTCGATTGCAAACAAGCCGACCGGCGAGCTTTCGAGCAAGTCGAGAAAGCGCGGCGTCATAAGGCGTTCCGGCGCGACGTACAGCAAGTCGATCGTGCCGTTGCGCAGCGCGCGCTCGGTGGCGGCGGCTTCGGCGGCGGAGAGCGTCGAATTGAGATACGCGGCGCGCACGCCGACTTCGGTGAGCGCGGCGACCTGATCCTGCATCAGCGCGATCAGCGGCGACACGACGATGCCCGCGCCGTAGCCCGCTTCCTTGCGCACGAGCGACGGAATCTGATAGCAGAGCGACTTGCCGCCGCCCGTAGGCATCAGGACGAGCGAATCGCCGCCGTTCGCAACGTGCTCGACGATCTCCGCCTGCTGCCCGCGAAACGCCGGATAGCCGAAAACTTCGTTGAGGATCTGGAGCGAACGGGTCATGGCGGGAGGGGCGGACTGCGGCATGGAGGGATACGGGATTCTATCAACGCACGCGCCGACATCACGCGGCTGCGGCGGCGTTAGCCATTCGGCAGAGGTGCGAACCGGAAAAAGTTGGCGCGAAAAAAAACCGCCCGGCGAACCGGGCGGTTTCAGTGCTGCGTTACTGCTCGGGAAACGAAAGCGGCTCGCTTACTCGTTGGTATGCGGCTGCTGCTCCGTTGCCGGGGTTTCCGGCGTACCGAAATCGAATGCCTCTTCGGCAGCGATCTGGTCGAAGCGTTCGCGATCCGCCGACTCCTTCGTCTTGCGCGCCTTGTGGAACGCGAGACCCGTACCGGCCGGAATCAGACGGCCGACGATCACGTTTTCCTTCAGGCCACGCAGATCGTCGCGCTTGCCCATGATCGCGGCTTCGGTCAGCACGCGAGTCGTTTCCTGGAACGACGCCGCCGAGATGAACGAATCCGTCGACAGCGACGCCTTCGTGATACCCAGCAGCACGTTCTCGTACGTCGCCGGACGCTTGTCTTCCGCGATCATGCGGTCGTTCTCGTCGAGCATGTCCGACCGCTCGACTTGTTCGCCCGGAATGAAGCGGGTATCGCCGTTGTCGGTGATCTGCACGCGGCGCAGCATCTGACGCACGATCACTTCGATGTGCTTGTCGTTGATCTTCACGCCTTGCAGACGGTACACGTCCTGCACTTCGTCCACGATGTAGCGCGACAGCGCCTCGATACCCTGCAGACGCAGGATGTCGTGCGGATCGGCAGGACCGTCGACGATCATTTCGCCCTTGTTGACGACTTGACCATCGTGCACCAGCACCTGCTTTTCCTTCGCGATCAGGAACTCGTGCTGATTGCCCTCGAGATCCGTGATGACGAGACGCTGCTTGCCCTTCGTGTCCTTACCGAACGACGTCGTGCCCGTGACTTCCGCCAGAATGCCGGCGTCCTTCGGCGAGCGCGCTTCGAACAGTTCGGCCACGCGCGGCAGACCGCCGGTAATGTCACGCGTCTTCTGCGCTTCAACCGGGATACGCGCCAGCACTTCACCGACCTGCACTTGCTGACCATCCTTCACGGTGATCAGTGCGCCGACCTGGAAGCCGATCTGCACCGAATGCTCGGTGTTCGGGATCTTCACTTCCTCGCCGTTCGCGTCGAGCAGCTTGACCTGCGGACGCACGCTCTTGCCAGCCTGCGAGCCGCGGCGCTTCGCATCGATCACGACGAGGGTCGAAAGACCGGTCACGTCGTCGATCTGCTTGGCGACCGTCACGCCTTCTTCGACGTTCTCGAACTTCACCGTACCGCCCCACTCGGTGATGATCGGACGCGTCAGCGGATCCCATTGCGCGAGTTGCGCGCCGGCCTTGATCTGCGCGCCGTCGAGTTGCAGCAGCGTCGCGCCGTACGGAACCTTGTGACGCTCACGCTCGCGACCGAAGTCGTCCGCGATGATCGCTTCGCCCGAGCGCGAGATGACGACCTGCTCGCCCTTCGCGTTGGTGACGTAACGCATCGTGGCCGTGAAGCGCACCGTGCCGTTCGACTTCGCTTCGACCGTCGAAGCAACCGCCGCACGCGATGCCGCACCACCGATGTGGAACGTACGCATCGTGAGCTGCGTGCCCGGTTCGCCGATCGACTGAGCAGCGATCACGCCGACCGCCTCACCGACGTTCACGCGCGAGCCGCGGCCGAGGTCGCGGCCGTAGCACGCGGCGCACAGGCCGTAGCGCGTTTCGCAGGTCAGCGGCGTGCGCACGCGCACTTCGTCGATGCCGAGACGCTCGATCTCTTCCACCGCGTCTTCGTCGAGCAGATCGCCCGACGCGTACAGCGTTTCCTGCGTTTCCGGATTGACGACGTCCGCCACCGCGACGCGGCCGAGAATACGGTCGCGCAGCGCTTCGACGACTTCACCGCCTTCGACCAACGCCTTCATCGCCACGCCGTTCGACGTGCCGCAATCGTCTTCGACCACGACCAGATCCTGCGTCACGTCGACGAGACGACGCGTCAGGTAACCCGAGTTCGCCGTCTTCAGTGCCGTATCAGCCAGACCCTTACGCGCACCGTGGGTCGAGATGAAGTACTGCAACACGTTCAGGCCTTCGCGGAAGTTCGCGGTAATCGGCGTCTCGATAATCGAGCCGTCCGGCTTCGCCATCAGGCCGCGCATACCGGCGAGCTGACGAATCTGCACCGCGGAACCACGCGCGCCCGAGTCGGCCATCATGTAGATGGAGTTGAACGACTCCTGCTTCGTTTCCTTGCCGTCGCGATCCACCACGGGCTCGGTTGCGAGCTGCTCCATCATCGCCTTGCCGACGCTTTCCGACGTCGCCGACCAGATGTCGACCACGTTGTTGTAGCGTTCCTGCGCGGTGACGAGACCCGACATGTACTGACGGTCGTACTCCTTCACCTTCTTCGCGGCGTCGCCGACGATCGTCTCTTTCTGCGGCGGCACGAGCATGTCGTCCACGCAAATCGAGATGCCGGCGCGCGTTGCGAGACGGAAACCCATCTGCATCAGCTGGTCGGCGAAGATCACCGTTTCGCGCAGACCGCACTTGCGGAACGCCGTGTTGATCAGGCGCGAAATTTCCTTCTTCTTCAGCGGCTTGTTCAGCACCGAGAACGGCAGGCCCGGCGGCAGAATCTCCGACAGGATCGAACGGCCAACGGTGGTCGCGTACAGCGTGATCTTCGGCACGAACTTCGGCGCGCCTTCGCTCTGGTCTTCGTTCGCCACCATTTCGGTGATACGCACGTTGACGCGCGAAGCCAGCTCGACTTCCTTGTTCTCGTACGCGCGGATCACTTCCGACACGCCCGTGAACGTCAGGCCTTCGCCCTTGCCGTTCACCGCTTCACGCGACGCGTAGTACAGGCCGAGCACGATATCCTGCGACGGCACGATCGACGGATCGCCGTTGGCCGGGAACAGGACGTTGTTCGACGCCAGCATCAGCGTGCGCGCTTCCATCTGCGCTTCGAGCGACAGCGGCACGTGAACGGCCATCTGGTCACCGTCGAAGTCGGCGTTGAACGCCGCGCAAACGAGCGGGTGCAGCTGGATAGCCTTACCTTCGATCAGCACCGGCTCGAAAGCCTGAATGCCGAGACGGTGCAGCGTCGGCGCACGGTTCAGCATGACCGGATGCTCGCGGATCACCTCTTCGAGGATGTCCCACACCACCGGCGTCTGGTTCTCGACTTCCTTCTTCGCGGCCTTGATGGTCGTGGCGACGCCCATCACTTCCAGCTTGTTGAAGATGAAAGGCTTGAACAGTTCGAGCGCCATCAGCTTCGGCAGACCGCACTGATGCAGCTTGAGCGTCGGGCCCACGACGATGACCGAACGGCCCGAGTAGTCGACGCGCTTACCGAGCAGGTTCTGACGGAAACGGCCGCCCTTACCCTTGATCATGTCGGCGAGCGACTTCAGCGGACGCTTGTTCGCGCCGGTCATGGCCTTGCCGCGACGACCGTTGTCGAGCAGCGAATCGACGGCTTCCTGCAGCATCCGCTTCTCGTTACGGACGATGATTTCAGGCGCCTTCAGTTCGAGCAGACGCTTCAACCGGTTGTTACGGTTGATCACGCGGCGATACAGGTCGTTCAGGTCCGACGTCGCGAACCGGCCGCCGTCGAGCGGCACGAGCGGACGCAGTTCCGGCGGCAGCACCGGCAGCACTTCGAGCACCATCCAGTCAGGCTTGATGCCCGAACGCTGGAACGCCTCGAGCACCTTCAGGCGCTTCGCGTATTTCTTGATCTTCGCTTCGGAGCCGGTGTTCTTCAGCTCGGTGCGCAGCGTTTCGACCTGTTCGTCGATGTTGATCGCACGCAGCAGTTCGCGCACGCCTTCCGCGCCCATTTCGGCACGGAATTCGTCACCGTACTCTTCGACCTTGTTGTAGTAATCCTCTTCGGTCATGATCTGCCGCGCTTTCAGCGGCGTCATGCCCGGATCGATCACCACGTATGCTTCGAAGTACAGCACGCGCTCGATGTCGCGCAGCGTCATGTCGAGCACCATGCCCAGACGCGACGGCAGCGACTTCAGGAACCAGATGTGCGCGACCGGCGAGGCCAGCTCGATGTGGCCCATCCGCTCACGACGCACCTTCGCGAGCGTCACTTCGACGCCGCACTTTTCACAGATCACGCCACGGTGCTTCAGGCGCTTGTACTTGCCGCACAGGCACTCGTAGTCCTTGATCGGCCCGAAAATCTTGGCGCAAAACAGACCATCCCGCTCCGGCTTGAACGTGCGGTAGTTGATGGTCTCCGGCTTCTTCACTTCGCCGAACGACCACGAACGGATCTTGTCGGGCGACGCGAGGCCGATCTTGATCGCATCAAAGACTTCTTCTTGTTGGACTTGCTTGAATAGATCGAGCAGAGCTTTCATTGCTTTCTCTCCGTAGTCCGATTAGTTGCGGTCGAGATCGATATCGATACCGAGCGAGCGGATTTCCTTCACCAACACGTTGAAGGATTCCGGCATGCCCGCATCGATCACGTGATCGCCCTTGACCAGGTTCTCATAAACCTTGGTCCGGCCCGTCACGTCGTCCGACTTGACCGTCAGCATTTCCTGCAGCACATACGACGCGCCATACGCCTCGAGCGCCCACACTTCCATTTCACCGAAGCGCTGACCACCGAACTGCGCCTTACCACCCAGCGGCTGCTGCGTGACGAGCGAGTACGGACCGGTCGAGCGCGCGTGCATCTTGTCGTCGACCAGGTGGTGCAGCTTCAGGTAGTGCATGTAGCCGACCGTGACCTTGCGCTCGAACGGTTCGCCCGTGCGGCCGTCGTGCAACTGCACCTGATTCTTCGACGAATTCATGCCCAGGTTCTGAGCGATGTCGTCCGGGAACGCCAGATCCAGCGCGCGCGACATTTCGTCTTCCGTGGCGCCGTCGAACACCGGCGTCGCGAACGGCACGCCTTCGCGCAGGTTCTTCGCGAGTTCGACGATTTCGTCGTCCGAGAAGTTTTCCAGCTCTTCCTTGCGACCCGACTCGTTGTAGATCTGCGTGAGGAACTGACGCATCTCTTCGATCTTCGCCTGACGCTGCATCATCTCGCCGATGCGCCAGCCGAGACCCTTCGCAGCCCAGCCAAGATGGACTTCGAGAATCTGACCCACGTTCATCCGCGACGGCACGCCGAGCGGATTCAGCACGACGTCGGCCGGACGGCCATCGGCCATGTACGGCATGTCTTCGATCGGCACGATCTTCGACACGACACCCTTGTTACCGTGACGGCCCGCCATCTTGTCGCCAGGCTGCAGGCGACGCTTCACGGCGAGATACACCTTGACCATCTTCAGCACGCCCGGCGGCAGTTCGTCGCCTTGCGTGAGCTTCTTGCGCTTCTCTTCGAACGCGAGGTCGAACTGATGACGCTTCTGCTCGATCGAGTCCTTGATCGCTTCCAGCTGCGCCGCTGCTTCTTCGTCCGCGAGGCGGATGTCGAACCAGTGGTAGTGGTCGAGATCTTCGAGGTACGCGAGGTCGATCTTCGTGCCCTTCGCGAGCTTCTTCGGACCGCCGTTCGCGACCTTGCCGTTCAGCATGCGTGCGAGACGCGAGAATGCGTCGCCTTCCACGATGCGCAGCTGGTCGTTCAAGTCGAGGCGATAGCGCTTCAGTTCGTCGTCGATGATCTGTTGCGCGCGCTTGTCACGCGTGATGCCTTCGCGCGTGAACACTTGCACGTCGATGACCGTGCCGCTCATGCCCGACGGCACGCGCAGCGACGTGTCCTTCACGTCGGACGCCTTCTCGCCGAAGATCGCGCGCAGCAGCTTTTCTTCCGGCGTCAGCTGGGTTTCGCCCTTCGGCGTGACCTTGCCGACCAGCACGTCGCCCGCTTCGACTTCCGCGCCGATGTACACGATGCCCGACTCGTCCAGTCGGCCAAGCTGCACTTCCGCGAGGTTCGAAATGTCGCGCGTGATTTCTTCCGGTCCGAGCTTCGTGTCGCGAGCAACGACGTTCAGTTCTTCGATGTGGATCGACGTGTAACGGTCATCCGCCACGACCTTTTCCGAGATCAGGATCGAGTCTTCGAAGTTGTAGCCGTTCCACGGCATGAACGCGACGAGCATGTTCTGGCCGAGCGCGAGCTCGCCCAGATCCGTCGAGGCGCCGTCAGCCAGCACGTCGCCGCGCGCAACCTTGTCGCCCATCTTCACGATCGGACGCTGGTTGATGTTCGTGTTCTGGTTCGAACGCGTGTACTTGATCAGGTTGTAGATGTCCACGCCGACATCGCCGGCCACGGCTTCGTCGTCGTTCACGCGAATCACGATACGGCCGGCGTCGACATAATCCACCACGCCACCGCGCATGGCCTGAACCGTCGTACCCGAGTCGACCGCCACCGTGCGCTCGATGCCCGTACCGACGACCGGCTTCTCCGGACGCAGACACGGCACGGCCTGACGCTGCATGTTCGAGCCCATCAACGCGCGGTTCGCGTCGTCGTGCTCGAGGAACGGAATCAGCGATGCCGCCACCGACACGATCTGCGACGGCGCCACGTCCATATACTGAATGCGGTCCGGCGTGACCATCAGCGTTTCGCCCGCTTCACGCGACGACACGAGTTCGTCGGTCAGCGTGCCGTCTTCGGCCACCGCAGCGTTCGCCTGCGCGATCACGTAACGGCCTTCTTCGATTGCCGACAGATAGTCGATCTGGTCCGTGACCTTGCTGTCCACCACCTTGCGATACGGCGTTTCGAGGAAGCCGTACTCGTTCAGGTGCGCGTACAGCGCCAGCGAGTTGATCAGCCCGATGTTCGGACCTTCCGGCGTTTCGATCGGGCACACGCGGCCATAGTGCGTCGGATGCACGTCGCGGACTTCGAAGCCTGCGCGCTCGCGCGTCAGACCGCCCGGGCCCAGTGCGGAAACACGGCGCTTGTGCGTGATTTCCGACAGCGGGTTGGTCTGGTCCATGAACTGCGAAAGCTGCGACGAACCGAAGAACTCGCGAATCGCCGACGAAATCGGCTTCGAGTTGATCAGGTCGTGCGGCATCAGGTTTTCGCTTTCGGCCTGGCCGAGGCGTTCCTTCACTGCCCGTTCGACACGCACGAGACCCGCGCGGAATTGGTTCTCCGCGAGTTCGCCGACGCAACGCACGCGACGATTGCCCAAGTGGTCGATGTCGTCCACTTCGCCCTTCCCGTTGCGCAGCTCGACGAGAATCTTGATCGTCGCGAGGATGTCGTCGTCCTGCAGCGTCATCGGTCCGATGATTTCGTCACGACCGACGCGGCGGTTGAACTTCATACGGCCGACCTTCGACAGGTCGTACGCGTCTTCGCTGTAGAACAGACGGTTGAACAGCGCCTCGACCGCTTCTTCGGTCGGCGGCTCGCCCGGACGCATCATGCGATAGATCGCGATGCGTGCAGCCATCTTGTCGGCGGTTTCGTCGATACGCAGCGTCGACGAAATGTACGGACCCTGGTCCAGATCGTTCGTGTAGAGCGTCTGGATGTCCTTGACCTTCGCTTCGCGCAGCTTTTCGAGGACCGATTCCGTGATTTCCTCGTTGGCGTTCGCGATGACTTCGCCCGTTTCCGGGTCGATCACGTTCTTCGCCAGCACGCGGCCGAGCAGATACTCCTCGGGCACCGAGATGAACTTCGTCTTGGCGTTTTCGAGATCGCGAATGTGCTTCGCGTTGATCCGCTTGTCCTTCGTGACGATGACGTTGCCTTCGCGATCCTGGATGTCGAAACGCGCGACTTCACCGCGCAGACGCTCCGGCACGAATTCCATCTGCGCGCCTTCGTTCATCAGCGCGAAGTTGTCGAACACGAAGAAGTTCGCGAGGATCTGTTCCGGCGAAAGACCGATGGCCTTCAGCAGGATCGTGACCGGCATCTTCCGACGACGGTCGACGCGGAAGTACAGCACGTCCTTCGGATCGAATTCGAAGTCGAGCCAGGAACCGCGGTAAGGAATGATGCGCGCCGAGAACAGCAGCTTGCCGGAGCTATGCGTCTTGCCCTTGTCGTGCTCGAAGAACACGCCAGGCGAACGGTGGAGCTGCGACACGATCACGCGCTCGGTACCGTTGATCACGAACGAGCCGGTCGGCGTCATGAGCGGAATTTCGCCCATGTACACTTCCTGCTCTTTCACTTCCTTTACCACGGGCTTGCTCGGCGATTCCTTGTCGAGCAGAACGAGACGGACCTTCGCGCGCAGGGCGGAACAGTACGTCAGGCCGCGCTGCTGGCATTCCTTGATGTTGAATGCGGGCGGCGACAGCATGTAGCTGACGAATTCGAGACGCGCGAAACCGTTGTGCGAAACAATCGGGAAAACAGACGTGAATGCGGCCTGCAAGCCTTCTGCTTTGCGCTGCGAGGACGACGTATCTGCTTGCAGAAACGTCTGGAATGATTCAAGCTGGGTCGCCAGCAAAAAGGGAACTTGGTGAACGATGGGGCGCTTCGCGAAACTCTTGCGAATACGCTTCTTCTCGGTGAAGGAATATTGCATACGATCTCCGAATCACGGCGGGCGTTACCGAGGCGGGATACCTCGACGACACGGCCCGGTGTTCACCGACTGAGACCCGCGCGAGTGTCCGGGGAGGACGCGCGAATCTAGAAGCTTGGTGGTTGGCCGCTACCAACCGCTGGCTGACGGCAGCGGATGCCTGTGTTTCCCGCTACCCGACCAAACTTGCCTTCTGCAGTCGCTTCAGAAGACAAAGAGAAATGCCGGAAGATATTGCCGATCCGACCGTTCTCTTTGGCTTCTGCGGGGACATTTATGCTTGCTACGAAGCATAAAAACTCAGTCCCCACAAAGCACAAAAAGGCCGGCGGTGAAAAACCGCCAGCCTTCGCACAGCGCAATGAAACTTACTTGATTTCAGCCTTCGCGCCTGCGTCTTCCAGCTTCTTCTTCGCTTCTTCAGCAGCAGCCTTCGGCACCGCTTCCTTGATGGGCTTCGGTGCGCCGTCGACCAGGTCCTTCGCTTCCTTCAGGCCGAGACCCGTCAGTTCGCGAACAGCCTTAATCACGGAAACCTTGTTCGCGCCTGCTTCAAGCAGGTTCACGGTGAACTCGGTCTGCTCTTCAGCAGCAGCGGCAGCACCGCCACCAGCCGGGCCAGCGACTGCAACAGCAGCTGCCGACACGCCAAACTTCTCTTCGAACGCCTTGACCAGCTCGTTCAGTTCCAGAACCGACATCGCGCCAACGGCTTCCAGGATGTCTTCTTTTGCGATTGCCATTTGAAATACTCCTAAATTGAATTCGGATCGAGCTAGCGATCTAGCAAATACCTAACTGAGCGACGAGCGCCCAAGCGGCTGTGTTATGCAGCTTCGCCTTGCTTTTCAGCCAGCGCGGCCAGAGCGCGCGCAAAGCCGGAAACAGGCGCTTGCATGACGAACAACAGCTTGGAGAGCAGCTCTTCACGGCTCGGGATGCTGGCCAGCGCTTGCACGCCTGCCTTGTCCATCACCTTGCCTTCGTAGGAACCAGCCTTGATGATCAACTTGTCATTGCTCTTGCCGAAGTCGTTGACGACCTTGGCAGCGGCAATGGCATCTTCCGAGATGCCGTAGATCAGAGGACCGGTCATCTGCTCAGCCAGCGGAGCGAACGGGGTACCTTCAACAGCGCGACGCGCCAGCGTGTTCTTCAACACGCGCAGATACACCTGTTGCTCACGCGCTTTCGCGCGCAGCTTGGTCAGATCGCCAACCGTGATCCCACGATACTCAGCGAGCACCATCGTCTGAGCCTTCGCGACTTGCGCGGCGACTTCAGCGACGACTGCCTGCTTATCTTCTTTGTTCAGTGGCACGGTTAAACCTCCAGATTCGATGCACTCGGGTGTCCAACCCTCATGCACCACGTTCGACAACGGCGTCCGACTGTTAGGAGTATTTCGATCGATCGGTGTGCGTCTAACGACCCACGACAACCGACTTCAACCACTGCAAAACTGTTCCGGGTTCGCCATCTGCGTTGGCTTGAATTAAGGCGTTGCCCAACTTCTGCACCGCCACCAACGGTCTTTGACAACCGGTTGCGTAGCTAAACCGCCGCCATGCAACCGCCCAAAGCCCTTTGAGACGCGGTCTACCGACCGCGCCGAAATTTCTTACTGCGCCAGCGAGGACTGGTCCACGCGAACGCCGACACCCATCGTGCTCGACACGGCGACCTTACGCAGGTACACGCCCTTGCTCGTAGCCGGCTTGGCCTTCTGCAGTGCGTCGATCAGCGCTGCCAGGTTCTGACGCAGCGAAGCGGATTCGAACGATGCGCGACCGATCGTGCCGTGGATGATACCGGCCTTGTCGACGCGGAATTGCACCTGACCGGCCTTGGCGTTGCGGACTGCCTGAGCGACGTCGGGCGTAACCGTGCCAACCTTCGGGTTCGGCATCAGGCCGCGCGGACCGAGGATCTGACCCAGCGTACCAACCACGCGCATCGTATCCGGCGAAGCGATCACGACGTCGAAGTCCAGATTACCGGCCTTAACTTGCTCGGCCAGGTCTTCCATGCCGACCACTTCTGCGCCAGCGGCACGAGCTTGCTCGGCCTTTTCGCCTTGCGCGAAGACGGCAACGCGCACCGACTTGCCGGTACCAGCCGGCAGGACGACGGAACCGCGAACCACTTGGTCCGACTTCTTCGCATCGATGCCGAGCTGCACTGCCACGTCGATCGACTCGTCGAACTTCGCGCTTGCGCATTCCTTGACGAGGGTGAGCGCGTCGTCGATCGCGTACAGCTTCTGACGATCAACCTTGTTCGCGAATGCCTGAAGGCGCTTAGAAAGCTTAGCCATTTACACGCCCTCCACAGTGATGCCCATCGAACGAGCGCTGCCGGCGATCGTGCGCACGGCTGCGTCCAGATCCGCTGCCGTAAGATCCGGCATCTTGGTCTTCGCGATTTCTTCCGCTTGAGCGCGCGTGATGTTGCCCACCTTGTCGGTGTGCGGCTTGCTCGAACCCTTCTGAACGGCGGCTGCCTTCTTGATCAGAACGGTCGCCGGCGGCGTCTTCATGATGAACGTGAAGCTCTTGTCCGCGAATGCCGTAATGACGACCGGCACGGGCAGACCCGGCTCCATGCCCTGAGTCTGCGCGTTGAACGCCTTGCAGAACTCCATGATGTTCAGGCCACGCTGGCCCAGCGCCGGACCGACCGGCGGCGACGGGTTGGCTTTACCTGCAGGAATCTGCAGCTTGATAAAGCCGATGATTTTCTTTGCCATGTTGAAAACCTCTGCTGAACGCGTGAGCGTTCGGTGAGTGATAGCGCGCGTTCGACGAGACCGGCTACTGACGCTCCTCAACGGCCGTTACGCGGGCCGTAAGCGCGAATCGCGCAAGGCCGGGAAGCCTCGCGCGACGTATTCTGGTTTAGAGCTTCTCGACCTGGCCGAACTCGAGTTCGACCGGTGTCGAGCGCCCGAAGATCGTAACTGAGACACGAACTCGGGACTTTTCGTAGTTGACTTCTTCGACGTTGCCGTTGAAGTCAGTGAAAGGACCTTCCTTGACTCGAACCATCTCGCCCACTTCGAACAGCGTCTTCGGCCGAGGCTTCTCGACGCCCTCTTGCATCTGCGACATGATCTTTTCGACTTCGCGCGGCGAAATCGGGCTCGGACGGTTGCGAGCACCGCCGACAAATCCAGTTACCTTGGCCGTGTTCTTCACAAGGTGCCAAGTTTCATCGGTCATTTCCATTTCGACCAGGACATATCCCGGGAAGAAACGACGCTCTGTAACCGACTTGTGACCGCCTTTGACTTCAACGACTTCTTCGGTGGGGACGAGAATTTGACCAAATTGGTCCTGCATCCCTGCCCGCTCAATGCGCTCCTGAAGCGCACGTTGCACGCTCTTCTCCATGCCGGAGTAGGCGTGCACTACATACCAACGCTTTCCACTCGGGGATGTCGGAGTATCGCTCATATCATTTCCAACCCAGAATCGCCGAGAAAATCACCCATTCGATCGACTTATCGCTAAGCCAGAGCAGAATGGCCATGACGAGAACAAACGCGAACACGACGAGCGTGGTCTGCGTTGCCTCTTTCCGAGTCGGCCAGACAACCTTGCGTACTTCCTTGTAGGAGTCTTTGGCGAACGCGATGAAGCTCTTACCGGGCGCAGAGAGAAGACCGACAGCAACGCCCGCGATCACACCAACAGCAAGCGCTGCGCCGCGGACATACCACTCTTGGCCGTCGAGCAAAAAGAAACCCACGAACCCGGCCAAGACCAACAATACACCAGCCGCCAACATCAGCTTGTCGCTGGAAGTATTAACAGTTTCGACGGAAGGATTCGCCATAACACCTTAAACAGCGCCACTTGGCGCAAGAATGTGGCAGGGGCAGAGGGAATCGAACCCCCAACCTTCGGTTTTGGAGACCGACGCTCTGCCAGTTGAGCTATACCCCTAAACCATTTGGGGCCGACGGTTTCGCCGACCCCGAAAACTACAGACTACCGAGAGATCTCTGGCTCTTACTCGATAATCTTCGCAACGACACCGGCGCCGACGGTACGGCCGCCTTCGCGAATGGCGAAGCGCAGACCTTCTTCCATGGCGATCGGGGCGATCAGCTTGACGGTGATCGACACGTTGTCGCCCGGCATGACCATTTCCTTGTCCTTCGGCAGCTCGATCGAGCCCGTCACGTCGGTCGTACGGAAGTAGAACTGCGGACGGTAGTTGTTGAAGAACGGCGTGTGACGGCCGCCTTCGTCCTTGCTCAGCACGTACACTTCAGCCGTGAAGTGCGTGTGCGGCGTGATCGAACCCGGCTTGGCCAGAACCTGGCCACGCTCCACGTCTTCACGCTTCGTGCCGCGCAGCAGGATACCGACGTTGTCGCCTGCCTGACCCTGGTCGAGCAGCTTGCGGAACATTTCCACGCCCGTGCAAGTGGTCTTCACCGTCGGCTTGATACCGACGATTTCGATTTCCTCGCCGACCTTGACGATGCCGCGCTCGACGCGACCCGTCACCACCGTGCCGCGACCCGAGATCGAGAACACGTCTTCCACCGGCATCAGGAACGAACCGTCCACGGCGCGCTCCGGCGTCGGGATGTACGTGTCCAGCGCGTCGGCCAGGTTCATGATCGCCACTTCGCCCAGCTCGCCCGTGTCGCCTTCCAGCGCCAGCTTTGCCGAACCCTTGATGATCGGGGTGTCGTCCCCCGGGAAGTCATACATCGACAGAAGTTCGCGCACTTCCATTTCGACGAGTTCGAGCAGCTCGGCGTCGTCGACCATGTCGCACTTGTTCAGGAACACGATGATGTACGGCACGCCAACCTGACGGGCCAACAGGATGTGCTCACGCGTTTGCGGCATCGGGCCGTCAGCGGCCGAGCACACCAGGATTGCGCCGTCCATCTGCGCCGCGCCCGTGATCATGTTCTTCACGTAGTCAGCGTGGCCCGGGCAGTCGACGTGTGCGTAGTGGCGGTTAGCCGTTTCGTACTCGACGTGCGCGGTGTTGATCGTGATGCCGCGCGCCTTTTCTTCCGGCGCTGCATCGATCTGGTCGTATGCCTTCGCTTCGCCGCCGAACTTCTTGGTCAGCACCGTCGTGATTGCTGCCGTCAGCGTGGTCTTGCCGTGGTCAACGTGACCGATCGTGCCCACGTTCACGTGCGGCTTGGTCCGCTCGAATTTACCTTT
>NZ_JALQEA010000026.1:0-594 GCF_023630965.1 Caballeronia sp. ATUFL_M2_KS44
AGCGTGGTCTTGCCGTGGTCAACGTGACCGATCGTGCCCACGTTCACGTGCGGCTTGGTCCGCTCGAATTTACCTTTGGCCATTTTCGACTCCTAACAGGATTTTCGCACCTTGCGCCGCGCGCAACTTACTAGACTGATACGACTGGTGCCCATGGGCAGGATCGAACTGCCGACCTCTCCCTTACCAAGGGAGTGCTCTACCACTGAGCCACATGGGCACTAATTAACCGACATTGGAGCGGGTGAAGGGAATCGAACCCTCGTCGTAAGCTTGGAAGGCTTCTGCTCTACCATTGAGCTACACCCGCGAAGGTTGGATTCCCTTACCGCTTGAATTCTGGTGGAGGAGGTTGGATTCGAACCAACGTAGGCGTAAGCCAACAGATTTACAGTCTGCCCCCTTTAGCCACTCGGGCACCCCTCCGCAGAGAACTATCGATTATGGGGTAACAACATGCTCTTGTCAAGCGTTTCTTGTAACCCAGAACACGAGGCTCTCACTTATAGTGAGACGAAACGCAAAAACCCCACCTTTTCGGGGTGGGGTTTTTGTTTGCGGCATGAGGAGCCTGACGATTACCTACTTTCACAC
>NZ_JALQEA010000027.1:0-19958 GCF_023630965.1 Caballeronia sp. ATUFL_M2_KS44
TCAACGTACTGACGATGATTATTGTCCTAAGACAAAAACCTTCCTCTTAATACTTCGTGTGAGACCCTTGATTACTTTTGCTATTGCCGATTCCGAAGAACCGGCCGCACTCGCCATCAAGCGCCCACACTTATCGGCTGTTAGTTTTTAAAGAGCACATCGCCTGACTGCTTACTTCGCCGCACCGAGCACCTTGCTCAGCGCCGCTTCCGTCCGGCGTTTGCTGCATCAGCAGCAGAGAAACGAGATTATGAAGAATCTTTTTCTCTCTGTCAACAGCTTTTTTCGCTTTCGCTTCTAAAAACTGTCGACTTCGAGGCCGCTTGTTTCGTTCAGCGGCTCCCCGTCTTGCGACGAGGAGCGGAATATTAGGCCAAGCAGATGCCAATTACAAGGTGATGACGAAGATTTTTTTCACGTCCCGTCGCGACGCCTACTTCGACGCACCCAGGATGGAATCAACCGGCACCGCTGCCGCCATCGCGGCATAGCCCGTGTCGCTCGGATGGATATGGTCGCCACTGTCATACCGACGCTGCAGCGAGCTCGGATGCGCCGGATCCCGCAACGCCTCGTCGAAGTCGATCACGCCGTCGAACGAACGGCTCGCGCGCAAGGACGCGTTCACCGCCGTGCGGATCGCCTCGCGTTCGGGTGGCAGCGACGCCGGCGTCAGCGTCGCGCCGTAGATCTTGATGCCGCGCTGATGCGCCTGCGCGATCAGCCGTTGATAGCCGCGCAAGAGCGCGTCCGCGTTCACTTGCGTGTGCGGCGCGTCGCAGTCGAGACCTTCGCGGGCGGGCATCGCGGCGAAATTGATGTCGTTGATGCCGATCAGCACGATGATCGCGCGCACGCCCGGCTGACGCAGCGCGTCGCGATCGAAACGGCTGACCAGCGCCTCGCCGTAGCACGGTGAATTGCTCAGGAGCCGGTTCCCGCTGATCCCCGCGTTGACCACAGCCGCCTGCCCGCCGCTCTTCTGCGCGATTTGCCGCGCGAGCGCGTCGGGCCACCGGCGATTCGCGTTGAGCGTCGAGCGCATCCCGTCGGTGATGGAATCGCCGATCGCAACCACCGTGCGCGCCGACGGATTCTGCACCGACACGTTCGTGAGCCACGCATATTGCGTGAATCGCGTGCGAAAGGACGCGGCGGACGCTTCCTCGGTCCGGTCGCCGGGCGTCGACACATAATTAACCTGGCTCGCGATCCGATGCCATGCCGCCAGCTTCTGATCCTTCCCCATGAACATGCTGACCGCGATCGGCTGATCTCGGGCGACGTCGAAAGCCACGGGATCGCTCGTGATCTGTCCGCCGGGCGCGACCGTCACGCTCTTGCGTCCGCCGAACAGCACGGGGCGGCCGGTCCCCGGCTGGATCGCCGCGCTGCTGCCGCTCACGGCGCGCGCAACGCTCATCGAATCGACGACGAGCGGTTCGGTCCCAAACACGTTGCTGATATGCAGCCGCATCTCCTTGCCGGCGATCTGCGGATAGATCAACTGGCGAACGGTGCGCCCGCCGACATCCGGTGCGCGATAAAGCGGCGGCGCCTTTGCCAGCTGCGGAATCGATTGCAACGCCGTCGCCCAGGCGCTGACCCAGTGATCGTTGGCGGGCGTGTTGGCCGGAGCGGGCGCGGCGGGCGCATCGGCGGCGAAAACGGGCGATACGAAAGCGAGCGGAACAGCAAGCGCGGCCGCGCGAATCGCGGCGAAAGCACGGAGTTTCATTCGGCGATGGCGTTCGGAGAAAGGCAGAATTGTGCCTGATCGTCACACGGATCGGTCTAACGAAGCGGTCCGCCCGCCCCCGCACGCGAAATGGCCTCACAATGCAGCCCAATCCCTTCGCGCGATAAACGAACCATGCAATCCAGAAGCAGCACCTCAGACGTTCCGGCACAACTTCATTGGGAAGAAGATGGCGAAAGCCGCTCGGCCCGCTGGCGATCCGAAGGCGGCAACCCGCCGCCGAAGCGCCTCGTGATCGGTCACGACCAGATGACGGCCGATCACGCCTACCGGCTCGCCTGCGAAGGCACCGCGATTCTCTGGCGCGGCGACTTTCAGAACGCGCGCCAGTTGCTTCAGGCGATGGCGCGCCGCATCGACAACAAGCCGCGTAAATCCAAGAAGGCGCCGGCTGAAAAGCCCGCCGCTCCCGTCGATGCCTTCAATCTGCACCGTCTCGCGCAATCGCAACGCGCGCGCACGCTCGCGATGTTGATTCTCCCGCTCGATGAGCAGTACGCCATTCCGCTGCGCCGCGCGCCCGACGTGCGCCAGGCGTGCGAAGAGGCGTACGGGCCGGCGAAGGAAGCGTCGGTGGTATCGATGCGCGAGGTGCTCGGTCTGATCGGCGCGCACGAGTGGCGCAAGAAAGGCGTCGAAATCAAGGCGACGGGTGGCCGGATTCATCCGTATTACGGCGTTTTTTCGCCCGTGCGCGGCGAATATGTCGATCTGGTCGCGAATCAGCCGTTGCCGTCGACGTCACTTGCTTTCGATGTCGGCACCGGCACCGGCGTGCTCGCCGCGGTGCTCGCGCGTCGCGGTGTGGAGCGCGTCGTGGCGACGGACCTCGATCCGCGCGCGCTCGCCTGTGCACGCGAAAACATCGGCCAGTTGGGTCTCGGCAAGCAGGTCGATGTCGTCGAGGCGAATCTTTTCCCGGAAGGACGCGCGCCGCTGATCGTGTGCAATCCGCCGTGGCTGCCGGCGCGACCGAGCGCGGCGATCGAACACGCGATCTACGATCCCGAGAGCCGCATGCTGCGCGGCTTCCTCGACGGTCTCGCCGCGCATCTGACGCCCGGCGGCGAAGGCTGGCTGATCCTGTCGGACTTCGCGGAGCATCTCGGATTGCGCACGCGCGCGCAGTTGCAGGAATGGATCGATGCGGCGGGATTGAAGGTGGACGGACGTATCGACGTCAAGCCGAACCATCCGCGCGCGACGGACAAGACCGATCCGCTGTTCGCGGCGCGCTCGGCTGAAGTGACGTCGCTTTGGCGGCTCGTGGCGCGCTAAAGCGAATCACGATTTCCTGTCGCGAAGCCACGCGAGTGCGCCTTCGCCCGCTACGAGCCCGCTCGCGAAACACGCCGTGAGCAAATAACCGCCTGTCGGCGCTTCCCAGTCGAGCATCTCGCCGCAGCAGAAGACGCCGGGAAGCGCGGTGAGCATCGACCGCTGATCGAGCGATTCGAACGCCACGCCGCCCGCGCTGCTGATCACTTCCGCGATCGGACGCGGACGCAGCACGCGCAACGGCAGCGCCTTGATGCGCGCGGCGAGCGTGTCCGGATCGGCGAATTCTTCCTTGCTGACGCATTCGCGCAGCAACCCCGCCTTCACGCCCGCGATGTGCAGCCGGCTCTGCAAATGGCTCGACAGCGAACGCGCCCCGCGCGGATGGCGCACTTCCTCGCGGACGCGTTCGGCGGAAAGCTGCGGCGTGAGGTCGAGCAGGATGTTCGTGCCGGCGTCGCCATTCGACATCAATTGGTCGCGGATCCGCGCCGATAGCGCGTAGATCAGACTTCCTTCGATCCCGTGCTCCGTGATCAGGCATTCGCCGACGCGCCAGTCCACCGCGCCGTCCGCGCGCGCCACGCCGATCGCCACCGACTTGAGCGGCTCGCCCGCGAACCGGCTGCGGAAATGCGGCGTCCATTCGACGTCGAAACCGCAATTCGACGGCAGGAACGGCCGCACATCCACGTCACGCGCCGCCAGATGCGCGACCGCGCTTCCGTCCGAGCCGAGCTGCGGCCAACTCGCGCCGCCGAGTGCGAGCACGAGCGCATCGTGACGAACGCGCTTTTCGCCCTCCGGCGTGGCGAAACGCGAAACGGACACGCCGTCGTCCGCCCAGCCGAGCCATCGATGACGCATATGCAGCCGCACGCCCGACGCGCGCAGCCGATGCAGCCACGCGCGCAGCATCGGCGCGGCCTTCATGTCGGTGGGAAAGACGCGGCCCGAGCTGCCGACGAACGTCTCCACGCCGAGCCCGTGCACCCATTCGCGCAGCGCGGCGGCATCGAAACGTTCGAGCAGCGGCGCGATGTCCGCGCGACGCGCGCCGTATCGGGCGAGGAAGGCGTCGGCGGGCTCGGAATGCGTGAGATTCATCCCGCCTTTGCCCGCCATCAGGAATTTGCGGCCGACGGACGGCATGGCGTCGAACACATCGACGCGCGCGCCGCCCGCCGCGAGCGCTTCGGCGGCCATGAGTCCCGCCGGGCCGCCGCCGACCACCGCGACTTCGACCGATTCAGTGTTATCAACAGACGCCATGCCGGAAACCGTGAGAAAAACGAGAGCGACATTGTCGCATCGCGGCCATCCGCCGGGCGCGCGCGAAAGCCCGCCGCTTCTCGTAAGTCATTAAATAACAAAAAAGAATTTGGTCGAGCGGCACCGCGCCAGTACGATCGCGCGATTCTTCGAATCCACAACTTTTCACCTTTCCGATTCCGTCATGTCCGTTTCCATCGCGCCCGATCGCGCTTCCGCCCGGGCCACCGCCGATGCGCGCCCCGTCATCCGCAGCGCCGCGGACGTCTCCAATCTCGTCAATCGCGGCGCGGCCGTCGGCAGCGACGCGCGCATCGTCGTCGCCATCGCGCTCGGCGGAATTTTCCTCGATGCCTACGACCTCGGCGCGCTCGCGTTCGGCGTCAAGGACATCGCCCGCGAGTTTTCGCTGACGCCGACTGGAACCGGTTTCGTCGCATCCGCGATTACGTTCGGCGCGATCATCGGCGCGTTCTTCGGCGGCTATCTGACCGACAAGGTCGGCCGCTATCGCGTGTTCATGGCCGACATGTTCTTCTTCGTCGTCGCGGCGATTGCCTGCGCGCTCGCGCCGAACGCCTGGGTGCTCGGCGGGGCGCGATTCGTGATGGGTCTGGGCGTCGGCATCGATTTGCCGGTCGCGATGGCGTTTCTCGCGGAGTTCTCGCGTTTGCAGGGACGCGGCAACAAGGCCGCGCGCGTCGCGATGTGGTGTCCGACGTGGTACGCCGCGATCAGCATTTCGTATTTGCTCGTGCTCGGCCTTTACGCGGTGCTGCCCGCGCACAACGCGGGCTGGCTCTGGCGGCTGATTCTCGGCTTCGGCGCGGTGCCGGCGATCGCGATTATCGTGATTCGCAGCCGCTACATGAGTGAATCGCCCGTGTGGGCGGCGAATCAGGGTGATCTGGCGAATGCCGCCGCGATCCTCAAGCGCTCGTATGGCATCGATGCGCGCGTCGAGCCGGACGCGCTCGCCGCATCGAACGCGCCGAAAGCGCGCCGCGCCACGTTCGCCAACTACGGCGCGCTGCTGCGCGGCGTCTATCTGCGCCGCACCGTGCTGGCGACGGTCATCGCGATCGCGTCGTCGTTCGCGTATAACGCCGTCGCGTTCGGGCTGCCGGTCATCATTTCGAGCTTCCTTGCGCAGTCCATGCTCACCACGATTCTCGCGTCGCTCGCGCTGAATCTCTGCTTCGCGTTCGCGGGCGGCCTGTTCGCGGTCCGCACGGTGCCGAAGTTCGGCGCGTGGAACCTGACGGTCGTCGGCTACGCGTTTCAGCTGGCCGCGCTCGTCGGACTCGCGGTCGTCGGCAAGCCGGCAACGGGCGCGCAGGTCGTCATCGCCATCGCGCTGCTCGCCGCGTTCCTGCTCGGACAAGGCATCGGGCCGGGTTCGCACAGCATGACGTTCGCGTCGCTGAGCTATCCGACGTCGCTGCGCGGCGTGGGCGTCGGCTTCAATCAGACGCTGATGCGCGCAAGCTCGACCGTTTCGCTGTTCCTGTTCCCGGTGCTGTCGGCCGCGCTCGGCACGAAAGTGTTCTGGATCATCGCGGTCGCGCCGCTCGCGGGGCTTATCGCGCTGTTCGCGGTGCGCTGGGAACCGTCGGGCTATGACGTCGATGCTGAGGATTTCGCCGGACAGAACGCGAAGTAAAAGTCGAAGGCAATGAAGAAAGCGGTGCAGGCCCGAAAGAAGCCGCACCGCTTTTTTTACGCCGATACACCGCGCCTAGGTGAATTCCCGGCAATCTCAAAAAAAGCAATTCCCCGACCGTCCGGTCGGTTTATAATCGGCCGACAGCGACTTCCCATGAGCGAGTGTCCGCCATGTACACCCAATCTCTCGATCTTCCCGGCCAGCCCGTCGCCTCCGACGCGCCCGCCGACGCTTCCTCCGACCAGCAACGTTTCGACGCCGTGATGAAAGCCGACGGCAAGATCGAGCCGCAGGACTGGATGCCCGAGGCGTATCGCAAGACGCTGGTCCGGCAGATTTCGCAGCACGCGCATTCGGAGATCATCGGGATGCAGCCGGAAGGCAACTGGATCAGCCGCGCGCCGAGCCTGAAGCGCAAGGCGATCCTGCTCGCCAAGGTCCAGGACGAAGGCGGCCACGGCCTCTATCTATATAGCGCGGCGGAAACGCTCGGCGTGTCGCGCGATCAACTCGTCGACGCGCTGCACGCGGGCAAGGCGAAATATTCGAGCATCTTCAACTATCCGACGCCCACGTGGGCGGATGTCGGCGTGATCGGCTGGCTCGTCGACGGCGCGGCGATCATGAATCAGATTCCGCTTTGCCGCTGCACGTACGGCCCGTACGCGCGCGCGATGATCCGCATCTGCAAGGAAGAGTCGTTCCATCAGCGGCAGGGATTCGACGCCCTTCTCGCGATGATGAAAGGCACAGAGGCGCAGAAGGATCTCGTGCAGCAGGCGGTGAACCGCTGGTGGTGGCCGGTGCTGATGATGTTCGGCCCGAGCGACAAGGATTCGATCCACAGCGGGCAGTCGTTCGCGTGGGGCATCAAGCGCATTTCGAACGATGATCTGCGCCAGAAGTTCGTCGATGCCACCGTCGAGCAGGCGAAGATTCTCGGCGTGACGCTGCCCGATCCCGATCTCAAGTGGAACGCGGTGCGCGGCGCACACGATTACGGCGAGATCGACTGGGAAGAATTCTGGCGCGTCGTGAACGGCGACGGCCCGTGCAACAAGGAGCGCCTCGCCACGCGCGTGAAGGCGCACGACGACGGCGCGTGGGTGCGCGAAGCGGCGCTCGCCTACGCGGAGAAGCAGAAAGCCCGCGCCCAAAAACAAGCGGCATGAGCATGGAGACGATGAAGATGAACAAGGAATGGCCGATCTGGGAAGTCTTCGTGCGCAGCAAGCAGGGACTCGATCACAAACATTGCGGCAGCCTCCACGCGCCGGACGCGGGCGCCGCGCTGCGCATGGCGCGCGACGTCTACACGCGGCGTCAGGAAGGCGTGAGCATCTGGGTGGTGCCGTCATCGGCGATCACGGCTTCGGACCCCGCCGACAAGGGCGAACTGTTCGAGCCCGCCGGCGACAAGATTTATCGGCATCCGACATTCTTCGTGCTGCCCGACGAAATCAACCACATGTAAGGGCGCGACATGAGCATGGAACATCTCGCCTATGTGCTGCGTCTCGCCGATAACGCGCTGATCCTCGGCCAGCGCAACGCCGAATGGTGCAGCCACGGCCCGGCGCTGGAAGAAGACATCGCGCTCGCGAACATGAGTCTCGATCTGATCGGTCAGGCGCGGCTCCTCTACTCGCACGCGGCGACGCTCGAAGCCGCGCTCACCGGCCAGCGGAAAACGGAAGACGACTACGCCTATTTCCGCACCGAGCGCGAGTTCGCGAATTACACGCTCGTCGAGTTGCCGCACTTCGGGCCGCTCGCGGGCACGGCGCGCACCGAGCGCGACTACGCGGTGACCATCGTGCGCAACTTCCTCTATTCGGCGCTGATGGCCGAACTGTGGACGGCGTTGCAGGCATCGCCGGATGCGCAGCTCGCGGCGATCGCGGCGAAGTCGATCAAGGAAACGCGATACCACGTGCACCACGCGCGCGACTGGTTCGTGCGTTTCGGCGACGGCACCGATGAATCGCATCGGCGGGCGCAGGCGGCGCTCGATTATCTGATGCCCTACACGCGCGAGTTCTTTCATCCCGATGCAATCGAGCGCGCGGTCGCCGAAGCGGGCATCGCGCCGCTCGCGAGCGATTTCGAAGCCGCGTGGCGCGAAACGGTGTCGTCGGCTATCGATGAAGCCACGCTGCGCGCGCCCGCCGACGTGAAGCACGTCAGCACCGGCAAGCTCGGCGAGCATTCGGAGCACATGGGTTATCTGCTCGCGGAAATGCAGAGCCTCGCGCGTCAGCATCCGGGCGCGATCTGGTGATGACGACCGCCCCCGCCCGCACCGGCGACGCCGCGCTGCAACGCGCGTGGTCCGTTCTCGAATCCGTGCCCGATCCGGAAATCCCGGTCGTGTCGATCCGCGAACTCGGCATTCTGCGCGACGTGCGCCACGGCGACGACGGCGTGCTCGAAGTCGTCATCACGCCGACGTACTCGGGTTGCCCGGCGATGTCGCAGATCGCGGAGGACATCGCGCATGCGATCGACGGCGCGAATCTCGGCGCGCATCGCGTGCAAACGGTGCTCGCGCCCGCGTGGACGACCGACTGGATCACCGACGAAGCGCGCGAAAAGCTGCGTCGATACGGCATCGCGCCGCCGACGGGCGCGTGCAGCAGCACGGAAAAGCCGCTGCGCTTCGTGCCGTACAGGAAGGACGTCGTTGCCTGCCCGCGCTGCGGCTCCGTGCATACGGAAACGCTCGCGCAGTTCGGATCGACGGCGTGCAAGGCGCTGTATCGCTGCATCGACTGCCGCGAGCCGTTCGATTACTTCAAGCCGTATTGATTTCCCAACGACCCGATCATCATGGCGACTCCGCAATTTCATCCGCTGCGCATCCGCGACGTTCGTCCCGAAACCGCCGACGCGGTCACCGTCTCGTTCGACGTGCCGCCCGAACTGCGCGACGCCTTCCGCTTCACGCAAGGCCAGTTCGTGACGCTGAAGACGCATATCGACGGAGAAGAAACGCGCCGCTCGTATTCCATCTGCGTCGGCGTGACCGACTACGACCGCGACGGCGAATTGCGCATCGGCATCAAGCGCGTGCGCGGCGGGCGCTTCTCGAACTTCGCATTCGACACGCTGAAGCCCGGCCATGAAATCGACGTGATGACGCCCGACGGACGCTTCTTCACGCACCTCAACGCCGATCACGCGAAACAGTACGTCGCGTTTTCGGGCGGCTCGGGCATCACGCCGGTGCTGGCGATCATCAAGACGACGCTCGATATCGAACCCACGAGCCGCTTCACGCTCGTGTACGGCAACCGCAGCGTCGACGCGATCATGTTCGCCGAGGAACTCGAAGACCTGAAGAACCGCTACATGAGCCGGCTCGCGCTGTATCACGTGCTCTCGGACGACTTGCAGGACGTCGAGCTTTTCAACGGCGTGCTGGACAAGGACAAGTGCAAGGCGTTCCTTGCGACGCTCTTGCCGCCGGATGAAATCGACGAAGCGTTCATCTGCGGTCCCGGCCCGATGATGGACGCCGCCGAATCCGCGCTGAAGGAATCGGGCGTGGCGCCGGAGCGCATTCATGTCGAGCGTTTCGGCACGCCGCTGCCACAGGCGGGCGTCCCGCAGATCGAGATCACGGAAAGCACGCCGGCGGCGGATCTGGAACTGATCATCGACGGTAAAAAGCGCAAGCTGCGCCTGCCGTACGAAGGCGTGAGCGTGCTGGACGTCGGCCTGAAAGCGGGCCTCGCGCTGCCGTATGCGTGCAAGGGCGGCGTCTGTTGCACGTGCCGCGCGAAGGTCGTCGAAGGCGAAGTGAAGATGGACAAGAACTACACGCTCGAACAGCACGAAATCGACGACGGATTCGTGCTCACGTGCCAGTGTCATCCGGTGAGCGAGCGCGTCGTGGTGAGCTTCGACGAGCGCTGATCAGCGCGGCCAAACCCACACCGTCGCGCACGGCGATTGGCTTAAACTCAAGGATCGCTCCTGAGCGCGTGGAGCGGTCCTTTCGTCTTCCACATGCCGACACCATGAACATGATTCACGTCACGAACGGCGACAGCGCGGCCCAATCGCTCACTGCGGCGCTTCGGCTCGCGGAGCGCGACGAACAGGTGATCGCCCTGCGCGACGATCTCGCCGTCGGTCCCATCCGCGACATCGACGAATCGCCGGCCGCGCGCGCGGCGTTCTGGCGTCAGGTGTCGTACAGCGCCATCGACTTCGAAGCCGAACTGAAGGCGCAGCAGGCGCTCTTCGGGCGTCTCGCGCGCGGCGACGCGCAGGTCGTCGTGTGGCACGGCCAAAGCGCCGCGGATCAGCTCACGCTGCGCCGCGTCGCCTATCATTTGCGCAACGTGCCGCAGCGCCTGAACGAAGCGAAGCTCACGTTCGACGATCTCGCCATCGCCGCCGCCGACGCGCAACCGGAACGCGTCGGCCGCGCCGACCGCGCGACGGCCGTCGGCATGTTCTCGCCGAAGCAACTACTCGCGAAACTGCCGAGCGCCGCGCCCATTTCGGTGCTGCGCATCAGCCGGCTCGCGCTCGAATGGCAGGAAGCGAAGCACTCCAACGCGGAAACGCGCCGCCTGCGCGACAACATGCTGGTGTCCGGCACGTGGATCGATGTCGATGAAGCGCTGCTCGAATTCGCGAGTCCGGAATGGCGGCCGGCGCGGCGCATCGCGGGCGAGGCGATGGGGCAATCCTTCGACTTTCTGCTGAGCGACTCGATCGCCTTCTGGCGATGCCGCGAACTCGTCACGGCGGGGCGGCTTAAAATACGCGGCACGCCGTCGGAGATCGTCGACGCCGAATTGCGGCGCTCATCCAACACCTGACAAGCCGAAAAGAACGTCCGATAAATGGCCCGTACGAAAGCGCCCGACCACGAAACACAACGCGAACAGATCCTCGAACTCGCCGCCGCCAAATTCGCCCAGACGAGCTACCCGAGCACGTCGATGGCGGATCTCGCCGCCGCGAGCGGCACGTCGAAGGCGCGGCTCTATCACTATTACGAGAGCAAGGAAGCGATTCTCTTCGACCTGCTCGACCGCTACACGAAGCGGCTGATGCTGATCATCGCGCAAGTGGAAGGCGCGAGCGCGCGGCGCGGTCTCAGCGAACGCGAAGCCTTCGCGGACCTCGTGCGCGCGTTTCTCGCGGAATACGAGACGTCGCACAGCCGGCACGTCGCGCTGCTCAACGACGTCAAATATCTCGAAGACGCGCAGCGCGAAATCGTGCTCGATCGTCAGCGGGATATCGTCGCGGCTTTCGCGCGCCAACTCGCTCGCGCTTATCCGCAGCGCGTGACGAAGGAAAACCAGACCGCGCTCACCATGATGGTCTTCGGCATGATCAACTGGACGTTCACGTGGCTGAAGCCGGGCGGCAAGCTCGGTTACGGCGAATTCGCGGAGCAGGTCGTCGTGATGATCGAGCACGGACTTGCCGAAAAAGCGTGATCATGTTGCATTGCGGCGAAACGCCCCGATCAATCTGATCATTTCTATAACTCATTGAAAACGCGTGACTTTATCGCGATTCAATAGACGTTTAGAACACACCCTCCACGATTTTTAAGGGTTTTCCCGTATGCGTTTCTCCTGAAGCGGATAAAATGCGTTTTGCTTTGCAGCATCCGCATCAAACGACAGGAGAACACCGTGGAACTGACCTTCAACCGCCATGCCGAGCAGATCGTCGCGAGCGACCGTCCGCTGCCGGACGCCGCGCGTTTGCCGGTTCTCGTGCGTGAACTGTCGTCGGCGGACCGCGAGCGTCTGCTCGCGCACTTCCTCGCGCTCGACGAAGACGACCGCCTTCTGCGCTTCGGGCAGATCGTGCCGGATCACGTCATCGAGCACTACGTCCGCAATCTCAACTTCACCAATGACACGGTTTTCGGCGTGTTCGACACATCGCTGGAACTGGTCGGCGTCGGCCATCTGGCGTACTTGCCCGCCGAAGGCGACAAGCGCACGGCCGAGTTCGGCGTGTCGGTGCTGGAAAGCGCGCGCGGTCGCGGCATCGGCACGAAGCTCTTCGAACGCGCCGCCATGCGCAGCCGCAACACGCATGTGTCCGTGCTGTACATCCATTGCCTGTCGCGCAATTCGACGATGATGCACATCGCGCGCAAGTCGGGCATGAAGATCGAGTACGCATACGGCGAAGCGGACGCGTATCTGTCGCTCACGCCCGCCGATCAGGCGAGCATCATGGCCGAAATGCTTCAGGAGCAGGCCGCCGTCTTCGATTACGCGATCAAGCGCCAGGCGCATCGCGCGTCGCAAATGTTCCAGGCGTTCATGCCGACGGCCGACGCGGTCTGATTTCATCGAACAGCGCGGGTGCGCTGCGAGCGGGACCACACAGGGCGGCCGAGACCGCCCTTTTGTTTTGCGCGTCGAGCGTGTTTAGCGCAGCGGCAGCACCGTCGTTTCCTTTATGCGTTCCAGCGAAAAGCTGGAACGGACATCGATCACCGAAGGGTGATGCAGCAGTTGATCCTCCACGAAGCGCGAAAAGTGCTCCATGTCGCGCACCTGAACGCGCAGCAGAAAATCCATTTCGCCGGTCATTGCGTCGCAGGCGACGACTTCCGGCCATGACCGCACCGCCTCGCGAAACAGATCGCCGTGCGTCGGCGGTTTCGGCGTGCCGGCGGCAACCGGCATTCCGCCGCGCTTTTCCAGCCGCACGTTGACATACGCGAGCAGCCCGAGGCCGAGCTTTTTCGCGTCGAGCAGCGCGACGTAGCCGCGAATCACGCCCGTCTCCTCCAGCCGACGGATGCGCCGCAGACACGGACTCGGCGACAAGCTCACGCGATCCGCGATCTCCTGATTCGACAGCCGCCCGTTCTCCTGAAGAATCGCGAGGATCTTGCGGTCTATCGTGTCCAGTTCGGGTTCGGCCATCTTCTGTCTCCTCGTCGCGATTTCTTGGCAGCTTCGTGCGCAATGGTAGAAAGCGACAAATTGTTTCGCAAGTTTTTGGCGCAATGCGATCGCTAAACTTGTCTTCACGTCGCGCCAGGCGCGCACAGACTAGGAGACAGGCAATGACCGGATCGAGCTGGGAGAATCCCGTCGGCACCGACGGCTTCGAATTCATCGAATACACCGCGCCGGATCCGGTCGCGCTCGGGCGTCTGTTCGAGCAGATGGGTTTTACGGCCATCGCGAAGCATCGGCACAAGAACGTGACGTTGTATCGGCAAGGCGGGATCAACTTCATCATCAACGCCGAAAGCGATTCCTTCGCGCAACGCTTCGCGCGCCTGCACGGGCCGTCGATCTGCGCGATCGCGTTTCGCGTCGCGGACGCGGGCAAGGCCTACCAGCGCGCGCTCGAACTCGGCGCGTGGGGCTTCGACAACAAGACCGGCCCGATGGAACTGAACATTCCGGCGATCAAGGGCATCGGCGATTCGCTGATCTACTTCGTCGATCGCTGGCGCGGCAAGAACGGCGCGCAGCCGGGCAGCATCGGCGATATCAGCATTTACGACGTCGACTTCGAGCCGATTCCCGGCGCGGACCAGAATCCGGTCGGCCACGGGCTGACGTATATCGATCACCTGACGCACAACGTGCATCGCGGGCGGATGATCGAATGGGCCGAGTTCTACGAGCGCCTCTTTAACTTCCGCGAAGCGCGTTACTTCGACATCGAGGGCAAGGTGACGGCGGTCAAGTCGAAGGCGATGAGTTCGCCGTGCGGCAAGATCCGCATTCCGATCAACGAGGAAGGGTCGGAGAACGCCGGCCAGATTCAGGAATATCTTGACGCGTATCACGGCGAGGGCATTCAGCACATTGCGCTCGGCACGGACAATATCTACGCGACCGTCGATGGCCTGCGCGCATCGGAAATTTCGCTGCTCGATACCATCGACACGTACTACGAGCTGGTCGACCGGCGCGTGCCGAATCACGGCGAGAATGTCGCGGAACTGAAAAAGCGCAAGATTCTGATCGACGGCGTGCGCGACGAAATCCTGCTGCAGATTTTCACGGAAAACCAGATCGGCCCGATCTTCTTCGAGATCATCCAGCGCAAGGGCAATCAGGGCTTCGGCGAGGGCAACTTCAAGGCGCTGTTCGAATCCATCGAACTGGATCAGATGCGGCGCGGCGTGCTGAAGGACACGAGCGCGACCTGATCCGAAAGCGGTCGAAAAAAAGGGACATGATGCACTCATGTCCCTTTTGTTTTTTGGCGGCCGATCCTGTCGGCTAGTTGGCTAACCGACGTGGTCAGTTGACCGTGTCGTCGCTGCTGCGCTCTGCGTCGCGGCGCTCGCCCGTGCGCGTCTCCGATGTCTGGACGCGCGCCTGCACCACTTGCGGAACGGACGTCGCCCCGAACGGTGAGTTTGCCCGCGCGCCGCCCATCGGCGCGCTGATCGCAAAGAAGGCCGCCGAGACCATCAAGAAATTCTGGATATGGCGTTGCTTCATCTAGTTTCTCCTTATAACTGCGTTACGACTCCCGGCAATTCCACGCAAGCGCCTGAGCGCCCGTGGAACTGCGCAAGCGCCCGTTTAGACAGAGTTCTAAGCGAGGGTTCCATGTATCGGTCGCTTTTACATCTGTAACAAAACGCGTCCGCGCGACGGCATCGATCAGACAAATCTGACGCGGAAACGGGTTTGTCCCACTGTCTGCGCGACGCTGGCATCGGCACACTTGAAGTCCCGGCCAACGCATCCACAAGGTGCGACGGCCCGAAACATGCTTTGGTGATCCCAAACTCGGGTGGAGGAAGACACATAATGAACGCCCCGCTAGACGCAGAACAAAGAGCTTCGCTAGAGGCCGCGCTGAAATCCGTCACACTCGACGACAAATACACGCTCGAACGCGGCCGCGCCTATATGAGCGGCATCCAGGCTCTGGTGCGCCTGCCGATGCTCCAGCAAGAGCGCGACAAAGCCGCCGGGCTCAACACCGCCGGATTCATCTCCGGCTATCGCGGTTCTCCCCTCGGTGGTCTCGACCAGTCGCTCTGGAAGGCGAAGAAGCATCTCGCCGGGCATCAGGTCGTGTTTCAGCCGGGCGTGAACGAAGACCTCGCGGCCACTGCCGTCTGGGGCTCGCAGCAAGTCAATCTCTATCCGAGCGCGAAGTACGACGGCGTCTTTTCGATGTGGTACGGCAAAGGCCCCGGCGTCGATCGCTCCGGCGATGTCTTCAAGCACGGAAATTCGGCGGGATCGTCGCAGCATGGCGGCGTGCTCGTGCTCGCGGGCGACGACCACGCGGCGAAGTCATCGACGCTCGCGCATCAGTCCGAGCACATCTTCAAGGCGTGCGGGCTGCCGGTGCTGTTTCCGTCGAACGTGCAGGAATATCTCGACTTCGGCCTGCACGGCTGGGCGATGTCGCGCTACTCCGGCCTCTGGGTCGCGATGAAATGCGTGACGGACGTGGTGGAGTCGTCGGCGTCGGTGGATATCGATCCGCATCGCACGCAAATCGTGATTCCGACCGATTTCGCGATGCCCGAAGGCGGCCTCAACATTCGCTGGCCGGATCCGCCGCTCGTGCAGGAAGCGCGTCTGCTCGACTACAAGTGGTACGCCGCGCTCGCCTACGTGCGCGCGAACAAGCTGGACCGCATCGAGATCGATTCGCCGCACGCGCGCTTCGGCATCATGACGGGCGGCAAGGCGTATCTCGACGTGCGTCAGGCGCTCACCGACCTGGGCCTCGACGATCAAACCTGCGCGCAGATCGGCAT
Organism: Caballeronia sp. ATUFL_M2_KS44; assembly: GCF_023630965.1. Taxonomy (NCBI): domain Bacteria; kingdom Pseudomonadati; phylum Pseudomonadota; class Betaproteobacteria; order Burkholderiales; family Burkholderiaceae; genus Caballeronia; species Caballeronia sp. ATUFL_M2_KS44. The sequence goes on from NZ_JALQEA010000027.1 coordinate 15,727, forward strand.
TCGTCTTTATAAGGTCGGCTGCGTGTGGCCGCTCGAAGCGCAAGGCGCGCATGAATTCGCGCGCGGGCTCGACGAGATTCTGGTCGTCGAAGAAAAGCGCCAGATTCTCGAATACGCGATCAAGGAAGAGCTGTACAACTGGCCCGACGCGCAGCGTCCGCGCGTCTTCGGCAAATTCGACGAGAAAGACGGCGCGGGCGGCGAATGGTCGGTGCCGATGGGCAACTGGCTGCTTCCCGCGCATTACGAACTGTCGCCGGCGATCATCGCGAAGGCGATCGCCACGCGGCTCGACAAGTTCGATCTTCCCGCCGATGTCCGCGCGCGGATTGCTGCGCGCATCGCGGTGATCGAGGCGAAGGAGAAGGCGCTCGCGCGGCCGCGCGTGGAAGCGGAGCGCAAGCCGTGGTTCTGCTCGGGCTGTCCGCACAACACGTCGACGAACGTGCCGGAGGGATCGCGCGCGATGGCGGGAATCGGCTGTCACTACATGACGGTCTGGATGGACCGCAACACGAGCACGTTCAGCCAGATGGGCGGCGAAGGCGTGGCGTGGGTCGGACAGGCGCCGTTCTCGGGCGACAAGCACGTGTTCGCGAATCTCGGCGACGGCACGTACTTCCACTCCGGCCTGCTCGCGATCCGCGCGGCGATCGCGGCGAAGGTGAACATCACCTACAAGATTCTTTACAACGATGCCGTCGCGATGACCGGCGGCCAGCCCGTCGACGGCGTGCTGACCGTGCCGCAGATCACGCATCAGCTCGCGGCGGAAGGCGCGGCGAAGATCGTCATCGTGACGGATCAGCCGGAGAAGTACACGCCGGATGTCGGCATTGCGCCGGGCATCGAGGTGCATCATCGCGACGAACTCGACGACATTCAGCGCCAGTTGCGCGAAGTTGCGGGCACGTCGATCCTGATCTACGACCAGACGTGCGCCACCGAAAAGCGCCGCCGCCGCAAGCGCGGCGCGTTTCCTGATCCTGCGAAGCGCGTGGTCATCAACGAAGCGGTGTGCGAAGGCTGCGGCGATTGCTCGGTGAAGTCGAATTGCCTGTCGGTCGAGCCGCTCGATACCGAGTACGGCACGAAGCGGCAGATCAATCAATCGACGTGCAACAAGGATTACTCGTGTCTCAACGGTTTTTGCCCGAGCTTCGTGACGGTCGAGGGCGGTCAGTTGAAGAAGCCGAAGGCGACGAGCGTCGCCGGCGACGCGATGCCGCCCGTTCCCACGCCGGACCTGCCTGAAATCGCGCGGCCGTATGGCGTGCTGGTGACGGGCGTGGGCGGCACGGGCGTCGTGACGATCGGCGCGCTGCTCGGCATGGCGGCGCATCTGGAGCAAAAGGGCGTGACCGTGCTGGATGTGACCGGCCTCGCGCAGAAAGGCGGCGCCGTGATGAGTCACGTGCAGATTGCGAACCGTCCGGCCGATATTCACGCGACGCGCATCGCGATGGGCGAGGCGGATCTCGTCATTGGCTGCGATGCGATCGTGACAGCGAGCGACGAGTGCGGCTCGCGGATGCAGCCGGGGCATACGCGCGTCGTCGTGAACAGCGCGCAGACGCCGACCGCCGCGTTCATCAAGGATCCGAACTGGCGCTTTCCGGGCGCGAGCGCGGAAGCCGATATTCGCGCGGCGGCGGGCGAGCATGTGTCGCTCGTCGATGCGAACCGCTTCGCCGTCGCCTTGATGGGCGATGCCATTTACACGAATCCGTTCGTGCTCGGCTATGCGTGGCAAAAGGGCTGGCTGCCGCTGCTGCATGAGTCGCTGGTGCGCGCGATCGAGCTGAACGCGGTGCAGGTCGAGAAGAATCTCGCGGCGTTCGAATGGGGACGGCGCGCCGCGCACGATCTTGCCGCGGTGACGCGGCTGGCTGGCGGCAAGCAGTCTTCGTCGGATGCGCCGGGCAAGATCATCGCGCTGCATACGCCGAAGGCGCTCGATACGCTCATCGACAAGCGGCTCGACTATCTCGCGAAGTATCAGAACACGGCTTACGCGGCGCGTTATGGGCGGCTCGTCGCGGATGTGCGCGCGGCCGAGGCGGAGCTTGGCGTCGGCGATTATTTGCTGACTGAGGCCGTCGCGCGGAATCTGCACAAGCTGATGGCGTACAAGGACGAGTACGAGGTCGCGCGGCTTTATGCGGACCCGGCGTTCATCGAAAAGGTGAAGAGCAGTTTCGAAGGCGACTGGAAGATCAAGTTCCATCTCGCGCCGCCATCGCTTTCGAAGAAGGATGCGCACGGCCGGCTGATGAAGAAGCAATACGGCCCGTGGATGATGTCCGCGATGCGCGTTCTCGCGCGGTTAAAGTTCTTGCGCGGGACGGCTTTGGACGTTTTCGGACGCACGGAAGAACGGAAGATGGAGCGGGCGTTGATTGTGGAATATGAGGCGCTCGTGCGCGAGTTGATCGCCGGATTGACGATGCAGAAGTTGGCATTAGCGATCGAACTCGCGAATCTCCCGGATTCGATGCGCGGTTACGGGCATATCAAGGAAAACAACGTCAAGGCGGCGAAGGTGAAGTGGGAGAAGCTGCTGGCGCAGTGGCGTTCTAATGAAGGTGGGGAGAAGCGGCAGGTGGCTTGACGCTTGTTCGTCGATTCTGAGGAAAGGCGGTTCGCTTGCGAGCCGCCTTTTTATTTGCCGAATAGAATCGGCCTTGCCCCTGCGCTCACTATAGGGACGAATGCTCCCTTCAGTGGGCGGACGCCAGTGCAAACGCCGTTACCATGCACTCGGCCTCAAACGCATCGAGAACTTCGATGGCGCAACGCCGCCCGTGTCCAAAGGCATCGGATCCGAGCGTTGAACCGCACGCAACGCTGCCTTGTCCCACTCTGCGTTACCGCTACTGGCGACTATGCTCACCGACAGGAGTGCCCCACTGGGTGCGCAACGCACGGCGATCGTAGTTTCCAAGCCTTGAGTCGGTCCAGTCCAAACGATGTTCGGTGCAACACGCCGTTGCACTTTGAGTGGGTACGTCTGCGCCGACACATCTATCTCTGGCTGGGCGCGGAATGAAGATGTGTTGTCCGAATGGGAGTTCGCGTTGTCAATGACGCCGGCTAAGAGAAACCAATCACGATCGGGTTGTGGCATGGCCAAGATGGCTCGATTGTAGATGCGCAAGTTCCTGCACCAGGTTTCCGTGGAAACGCTCGTTGGATCGACAGCAGTTGCTGCGACATCGCGCATACCTTCAGGATCGTTATTCAGCTGAGCCTCCAATGTTTCTCTGAAGACCCTGCTTGCCTGCCAGCGCTGTTCCTTCGTTACTTGCGCCAAGGGCGTCTGCAAAGCGACTTGCTTAAACATCGCGAAAGCGATGCCCATGAAAGCATCCACGTCATCGGTCGACATCGTGCTGAGCGGCATATAGCGTGAAATAACCGCTGATTCGCTTTTTACACCGCCGCAATCCTGCGGCGCATTATCAACCGCTTTCAGCGTAAGCTCGATCATCTTGCTACGCTCCGCGGGTGAAAGTCTACGCATCCACTCGCCTTGGCCTATCTGGCTCGACGCATCCGGCGACATGCGATTGGTTCGGCGCGATTCGTCGCCGAAATACTTTCGTATATCGACATCGTTGCGCATGCGCTCTGCCCAGCGCTTAATCACTAATCCGTTCGGCGAATCGGGCGCAATGCCCAACCTGTTCAGTCGTGCGTCCTGGATTGCGTCATCCAGTGACGAGAATGTCGTATTGCGAGTGTCTTGCGGAGGCCGCGTGTCAAACGACGTCTTTGCCGACAGCGCAGTTTGGTCGGCCCCGACTCCGCTCGACTCAATCGCGAATGCGCAAACGGGTGCGAGAGAAATCAACGTACTGAAAATCACGATCGCGCTGACGCGGCTTTTAATCGAAGTAATCCTAACTTTTCTCACGAAATCACTTTAGCGTGGTTGCGGTGTAACCACCGGCGAAAATACCCGACCATTGAGCGGACTGATAGCGGCTCAATGCGGCGCATAGTCTATCGGACAAGAACGCCTGTTTATAGCCGGCGGGATTGAATGAATTTCTTGAGCGCAGCGCAACCTTCACAAGCAAAAACGGCGACCCATCCCCCGGATCGCCGTCCCTGATTCACCCACCTACCGCTTACTTCCCGTTAGCCAACCCAGCATTGGCACTCGCCACCGCCGTCATATTGATGATCCGCCGCACGGTCGCCGCCGGCGTCAGAATATGCACCGGCTT
>NZ_JALQEA010000028.1:0-389640 GCF_023630965.1 Caballeronia sp. ATUFL_M2_KS44
GCATTGGCACTCGCCACCGCCGTCATATTGATGATCCGCCGCACGGTCGCCGCCGGCGTCAGAATATGCACCGGCTTCGCAGCGCCCAGCAGGTCAAGCGACGAAAGCGTACGAATGGCCTTGGACTTCAGGGTCTGCTACGCAGCTATCAAAAGGTCTGCAAATCTCTTATCGTCTTCGAACGAAACGACTCTCGCCGCCTCCGAAAGCACAGTTGCTGCTCGACCGAATTCATCTGCCGACGCCCCTTGCTCCATAACGACAACTCGATTATGAACAGCTTGCGCCGTAGCTTTTTTCAGATCGGCAAGCTTACCGTAACTTTGATAGATATAGCCCCAATCAACACGTCTATCGTCAGATACGCCAATCGGCTGCACTACGCGTATCCCCCTGTCGTTGGGAAGAACTACGCCAAGGGGAAACTCTATCTGATGCCCACTGACTCCGGTGAGGCGAGGTTTGCTCAGCACAGACCCGGGCGGCAGCTTCTCCCGAAGAGTGCGGGCCACTTGCGCCGCAAATCGTTCGTGCCTTGTCTTGGGAAGCCAATTCACTTCGTTATCGGAAATGGCGACCGCGAGTCGCAAAGCATCCCATAACGCGTACCTAAGGTCTGCTGTTGTACCGGCCGCGGTGATCTCACCATCCTTGCTCAAGGTTGCGAATCTCGCACCGGGGGTCGACGCAACCTTTTCTAGGCGAGCAGGAGATGGTTTAGCGCCATGATCAATCGCATGCAGAATCGTGCTATGGCCATCCGTCAAATAGAAGTGACCCGGCGCATCTTCCATTACATAGAAGCTGGCAAGCTGGCCGTCATTTCCTAGCGATATCGGGGCATGAACATGTAGGGTATTGCACCCCACCGGAGCGCAAACCCAGTTCGTTGCTTCAACTAGATCGGTGCAGTTCATAGTAACGTCCCTGTCTCGCCCTTGAGCGGATGTTCAATATTCCCTTGAAAAATCAGATTGCATTCTACGGCAAATGTATTGAGAAGCTCCACGACATCAGAGAGCGGTGGGTCAACAGGTTCAGCGTACCCATATTCGCCAACCCAAACATGCCGGTGAGTGGGATTTAGAAGTGTCTTACCATAGAAGGGACGCCCGACGCCAACGCGGTTAGGATGGGCCTGGTGCGGATTCGTGTCGAGCGCCGCGACTCGATTGTTTTCGACGAACAGGGCACACGAGAAGCTTTCGGGCAAAGGGGAAGATGCAACGCCCTTTTCAATGAGCTTCGGGCCGCGAAACCTAGCCCGAACTACGACACCCTCTAGAACCTCTGAGCCAGCCTGTACGCCGCTTTCGAACATGCTCGTTTTCGGCACATGGCCATTGACCTCTATCGACCAGATGAACGGTCTGACAACGACTTTCCCCGGCATGGCCAATAATTTTTGTACTTCTTCTTCAGTCACCAGTTCGTCCCTTCGCGCTGGAATTCAATGCTATCGTACTGCCAACCAAATAAAGCAGATGGCACCGTGATACGACGGCCCACGCACTGATTGGTTCATCCTAATAAAACCTGCACGACTGCGCCATCGTCCGTTGCTCCCACAGGTCCCGAGCGAGGGTCGACCTGCGCGCATGACTACTTGGATGGCCGTTGTCGTTTCCAGACTGGGCCGCGATAGGAACTGGGGCAAACGGCCAGCTCATCGTCGCTAGACTGCAGAAAACGGCGACCCATCCCCCGGATCGCCGTCCCTGATTCACCCACCTACCGCTTACTTCCCGTTAGCCAACCCGGCATTGGCACTCGCCACCGCCGTCATATTGATGATCCGCCGCACGGTCGCCGCCGGCGTCAGAATATGCACCGGCTTCGCAGCGCCCAGCAGGAACGGCCCGACCGTCACGCCCTCGCCGCTCACCATCTTGAGCAGGTTGTATGTGATATTCGCCGCTTCCACGTTCGGCATGATCAGCAGATTGGCCTCGCCATTCAGCGTCGTTCCCGGGAAGGCCGCCTTGCGCACGGTCTCCGACAAAGCCGCATCGCCGTGCATTTCACCGTCCACTTCCAGATTCGGCGCGCGTTCCGCCAGCAGCTTGCGCGCTTCCGCCATGCGCTTGCTCGATGCGCTCGGCACGCTGCCGAAGTTCGAGTTCGGCACCAGCGCCACCTTCGGCTGAATGCCGAATCGCTCGATTTCGCGCGCCGCGAGAATCGTCATGTCGGCGAGTTGCTCGGGCGTCGGCGTTTCGTTGACGTACGTATCGCTGATGAACAGATTGCGACCTTGCAGCATCAGCAGATTCATCGCCGCGAAGTTGTTCGCGCCTTCCGCCTTGCCCAGCACCTGCTCGACGAACTTCAGATGATCCTGATACGTGTCGATGAGACCGCAAATCATGCCGTCCGCATCGCCCGTATGGATCAGGATCGCGCCGATCAGCGTGTTGAACTTGCGCAGCGCGGCCTTCGCGCTCTCCGGCGTCACGCCCTCGCGCGCCGCGATCTCGTGATACGCCTGCCAGCTCTTCTGATAACGCGGGTCGTCTTCCGGATTCACGATCTCGAAATCGACGCCCGGCTTCAGCTTCGAACCCATCTTCTGCAGACGCATTTCAACCACCGCCGGCCGGCCGATGATGATCGGCTTCGCGATCTTCTCCAGCAGCACGAACTGCGCGGCGCGCAGCACGCGCTCGTCCTCGCCTTCCGCGAACGCGATGCGCGCCGGAGCCGCCTTCGCCGCCGCGAACACCGGACGCATCACCATGCCCGTGCGATAAACGGTAGCGCCGAGCGTCTCGCGATACGCGTCCATGTCCTTGATCGGACGCGTCGCGACGCCCGAATCCATCGCCGCTTGCGCGACAGCGGGCGCGATCTTGATGATGAGACGCGGATCGAACGGCTTCGGAATCAGATACTCCGGACCGAATTCGAGCGAATGACCTTCGTAGGCTTTCGCGACTTCATCGCCCTGATCGGTTTCCTCGGCGAGTTCGGCAATCGCGCGCACGCACGCGAGCTTCATTTCTTCGGTGATGGTCGTCGCGCCGACATCCAGCGCGCCGCGGAAGATGAACGGGAAGCACAGCACGTTGTTGACCTGGTTCGGATAGTCCGAACGGCCCGTCGCGATGATGCAGTCCGGCCGCACCTTCTTCGCTTCTTCCGGGCGGATTTCCGGCTCCGGATTCGCCAGCGCGAGAATCAGCGGCTTGTCGGCCATGGTCGCGACCATCTCCGGCTTCAGCACGCCCGCGCTCGAACAGCCGAGGAACACGTCGCAGCCGTGCATCGCGTCGCCGAGCGTGCGCGCGTCGGTGCTCGCCTGATAGCGCTCCTTCGACGCGTCCAGGTTGCCGCGTCCTTCGTAGATCACGCCCTTCGAATCGGTCACGAGCGTGTTCGACTTCTTGAGGCCCAGATGCACGAGCAGGTCCAGACACGCAATCGCCGCCGCGCCCGCGCCCGAGCACACGAGCTTCACTTCGTCGAGCTTCTTGCCGACCACTTTCAGGCCGTTGAGAATCGCCGCCGACGCGATGATCGCCGTGCCGTGCTGATCGTCATGGAAAACGGGAATCTTCATGCGCTCGCGCAGCTTCTTTTCGATATAGAAGCATTCCGGCGCCTTGATGTCTTCGAGGTTGATGCCGCCGAGCGTGGGTTCGAGCATCGCGATGGCGTCGACGAGCTTGTCGGGATCGGTTTCATCGAGCTCGATATCGAAGACGTCGATGCCCGCGAACTTCTTGAAGAGACAGCCCTTGCCTTCCATCACCGGCTTGGCCGCGAGCGGACCGATGTTGCCGAGACCCAGCACGGCCGTGCCGTTCGTCACGACGCCGACGAGATTCGCACGCGACGTGTACTTCTGCGCGTCGAGGGGTTCATCGAAGATCGCCATGCACGCGGCGGCGACGCCCGGCGAATACGCGAGCGAGAGATCGAGCTGATTGGATAGCGGCTTGGTCGGCGTGACCGAGATCTTGCCGGGACGGGGATTCTGGTGATACGCGAGAGCGCTTTGCTTCAGTTGTTCGTCCATGATTGACCTGATTATCCAGAGACGTTTGGGAATTTATTGGACAGGGTTCACAGCCTGCGACCGCTCTAACGATGAGTGGACGGTGTGAATCGATGGACCCATGTTGTCAGTCGCCCGGTGCGTCGGATAGACACGGCGTCGCGCGCCGCTGGGATGTAGCGGGCGGACGGAGGCTTGTTATTTTTTAGGACGTTCAGTGTACACCGCGCCTCTGAAATGACGCGCAGCAGCATTGCATTCCGCGAAAGCTGCCGCGCGCCGGAACGCCGCGTGTCAGGGCGTCGCGCGGGCTACCACGCGTAGCGCGCGCCGAGCCGCACGCCGTATTGCGAATAGTCGTGCGCGCCCCATTGCCCCGAGAGATCGCTCCATGCCGACCAGCCTTTCGCGAACGTGGCGTTCAGGCCGAGCCGCAGTTCGTAGCGATCGGTCGGATACATCTGCGGCAACGAGACATCGTTGAATGCGATCGCGAGATTCGACCGGTCGTGCCACCAGTTGAACGCGACATGCGGCATGAAGCGCTTGCCGCTGCCGGCATCGATTTCACGCGACACGCGCACGCCCACGCGCGTGATGACATTGCTCGACGCGCCGTTCGAAATCGCCGTGCCGTTCGGCTCCGTCAAGTCGACGCCGAGCTGACGCAGCCACACGGCCTGTACTTGCGGCTCGAATCGCCACGACGCGCCGAGCGGTAACGCCCAGCCGCCTTCGATCGAAGCCGCCCACGCTTTCGTGTGATACGCGACGTCCGGAAGGTCGTCGCCGCGCACGCCCTTGTCCATCCATCCGAACTGCAGCCACGAATCGACGTACGGGCCCAAGCGCGACCGCGCGTTCGCGAACCACGTCGCGTACATGCCGACGCTGTAGCCATTGACCGTGCCGGTTGCGTGCGCGGTGTTGTCGGCGGCGGAGGCGTCGGTGTGGAAATAGCCGTAGCCGGCCATCGCGCCGATCTGGAAACGATCGTCGTCGGTGAAGAGCCGGCCGCGCGCGAGATCGCCGCCGCCTTGCAGGAGCACGCTGTTCGTTCGCGCGCTGTATTCGTTCTCCGATGCGGCGCTTGCGGTCGTGCGGCCGACGAGACGCAGCCATGCGCCGTTGTCGCGTTCCTGCGCGCCGGACGCGGCATCGGCGGAAAGCGAGTTCATGCGATCGCCGAGGCTGTGCAGGAACAGCAATCGCGGCGCAGCCGCGTTGGCCAGATACGCGGGCACTTCGGGACGGTATTCCGGCGTGGGCGTCGGAGTGGGCGCGGGCGGTGTTGGCGTCGGCGGACTCGGTGGCGTTGGCGGCGTCGGATCCGGCGGCGTCGGATCCGGCGGCGTTGGTGTCGGCGGTTCGGGAGGCGTAGGTGGAGAAGGCGGCGTCGGCGGCAACGGCGGCTTCGGCGGTCGTTGCGAGCGCAAGTACCAGTCGCCGTCGTCAGGATCGGTCACGCTTCCCCGAAACAGACGATATTCATAAGGCCCCGCCACCGCCCGCCCGCTCAGCGTGAACGCCGTCGCCGGCGCGATGCCGCCGTCGATCGCCTCGATCACGCGAATGCCGTTGAACGTCAGCGCGCCTCGTCCACCCGCATTCGCGATGCGCACGCTGGTCACGCCGGTCGCCGCGCCGCCGTCGATCACGAGCCGGTCCGTCGCCGACCGATCCCCGCCGAGCGTCGTGTTGAGCACGAGCGTCGCCGCGTCGCCGTGATACTGCCGCACCGTCAGCGTGTGGAACGCGCCATCCGGCGAGCGCGCAAAACCAACGACGCTGCCCGCGCTCACGAGGCTCGTGAGCGTCGAATCGCCGTTGATCCACCACGCCGAGCCGTTCACGAGCATCGCGCGAAGAATCGCATCCGCCGACGCCGGCCCGCGCGAAAGCGACGCGCCGTAAAGCGTCGCGCCGTTCGCCGTCAGATCGACCTCGCTCGCCCGCGCGATGCTGTCCACGGCGAGCAACGCCGGCCCCGCCGCGCCGCCGCCGGTGAGCGACACGCGCGCCGATCCGTCGATAACGCCGATCGCCGCGCCCTGGCTGCTCGCGAGCGTCGTTGCGTCGAACACCGCCGACATCGGCGCGGACGATGCCCCGCCGTTCACGCTCAACGCGTTCGCCCCGGCGCCCAACGCGCTCACAGCGCCGTTGCGCATCGCGATGCCGCCGCCGTCCAGCAACACGATGCCGTTCGCCAGCGCGCCGCTGGTCGCGACCTGCACGCCGTCGGCGTCGATCTGCGTGCCCGCGCCGCTCGCGACCAGTCCATGCGACGCCACGCCCGATGTCGTCACCGCGCCGCCGTTCATCGTGAGACTGCCCGAACCGGCGGCCAGCGCGCCGATTGCGCCGTCGCCGAGCGTCGTCACCGTCGTGCGGGTCGTGTCGATGATCGCGTCCGCGACCGCCGCATACAGCCCCGGCGACACCGCGCCCTCGGTCCGGACATCGACGCCGCGCAGCACCATCGAGCCGGGCGACGCGACGAACGCGCCCGGCGAGCCCGCGCCCGTCGTGAGCACCGACGTGCGGCCGTCCAATGCATCGACCAGAATGCTCGATCCGCCCGACGTCTGCCCGAGCGCGCCCGAGTTGTCGCCGGCCGTCATCACCGAACTCGGGCCGAACAACTCGAACGAGCCGGTCGCGACGGTCACGCCGCCCGCCTCCCGCCCGTACGAGACGATGGTCGAATCGTGGAGCCGCATCGCGCCGCCATAGTCGATGAACACGGCATGCGACCGCTCGCCGTACGTCGTCAGGCTGACGCGCCCGGTGATGATCTGCCCGTGGAACACGTGGACGCCGTTCGAATGCACGCCTTCTGTCGTGATGCTGGAGTTGGTGTCGCCGAAATCGATGCGGCCGTCGCCGTCGACATACGCGCCCGTCGATTCGTCGCCGCTCGAGAACAGCACGACGGGCGCGGTGACCGTGATCGATCCACCGTTGGTGGCGTGGAAAACGGCGGCATAGCTGGCGGCGCCGGTATTGAACGTGCCGCCGGCGACGGTTCCGTCGCAGCCGTCGGCGAGATAGGAAGTCGCGGACGATGATGGCGGCGCACACGTCGCGGCTTGCGCGGCCGGTACGTGCATTGCCATCGAGAGCAGGAGCAAGAAGAACCTGACGATCCGCGCGCTGGCGTTGTCCGCCTTGTCACGCAACATGCAATTTTCCTTGTAATACGATGATCGTGCTGACCGGCTCGCGCGTTTGCGCGCCCTCGTTTGTGTCCGGTCAGTCTATGAGCCGGCGCGCCCCGCCGCCGCTATGTATCCTTCAATAACCGGGGAGCGGATGCGAAACAACGGATGCGAAACAACGGCGCCCGCTCGCCCCGGCGCGCGGGCTCGGGTAAAATCGCCGGTTAGCCGTGCAGGGGATGAAGGGCGCGTTCCGCGTCGAAAGCCCCGTCGACACGCGCGCCGGGAAACGCGAGACAGTCCATCGGAAGACGGCTCGTTTCGCGTCCAGACCGTGCGCCAAGGGCCTCGCGCCGCCTCCTCGCTTCTCTAAGCGCCACACCAGTCCAAGGATTCGCCCATGACAGGCTTCGATCGCCAGACGATCTCCGACACCACCGCCAAGATGCTGCTCGAAGTTCAGGCGGTGCATTTCAACGCGGAAAAACCGTTCATCTTCACGTCCGGCTGGGCGAGCCCGGTTTATATCGACTGCCGCAAGCTGATCTCGTATCCGCGCGTGCGCCGCGGCCTGATGGAAATGGCGGAAGCCACCATCCTGCGCGATGTCGGCTACGAACAGATCGATGCCGTCGCCGGCGGCGAGACCGCGGGCATCCCGTTCGCCGCGTGGATCGCCGATCGCCTGATGGTGCCGATGCAATACGTGCGCAAAAAGCCGAAGGGATTCGGCCGCAATGCGCAGATCGAAGGTTTGCTGACCGAAGGCCAGCGCGTGCTGCTGGTGGAAGACCTGACCACCGACAGCCGCAGCAAGATCAACTTCATCAACGCGCTGCGCACCGCCGGCGCGAGCGTGAATCACTGCTTCGTACTCTTCCACTACAACATCTTCAAGGAGAGCGTGTCGGTGCTGAAGGACATCGATGTCGAACTGCACGCGCTCGCTACGTGGTGGGACGTGTTGCGCGTGGCGAAGGAACAAGGCTACTTCGAGACGAAGACGCTCGATGAAGTCGAGAAATTCCTGCACGCGCCGGCGGAATGGTCGGCTGCGCATGGCGGCGCGACCGCAGCACCGCAATAAAGCGTTTGCCGTTCAACGAGTGAAAAGAAAAAGCTGCTGATTCACATCAGCGGCTTTTTTCATTTATGCGCCGATTAAACGTTAATGCGCCTTATAGCGAGTTCGGATTGGACGCGGGAGAATCTTCAAGCGAACCGTCACCCGAATACGCGGACAGGTTCATTAACCCGTTACTCTGCGCATACTGAAAAAGCTCGGAATCGCGTTCGATGCCGAGTTTGCGCATCGCCGTGTTTTTCTGCGTGCTGATGGTCTTGATACTGCGACGCAACTGGCCCGCGATTTCCGTGATCGTCATGCCCGACACGAAGAGGCGCACGACTTCCAGTTCGCGCTTCGACAGAATGACGCCGCGCTGCTGCCCGCCCGCGCCGATTCCCATGCTGTCGAGCGCCGCCTTCACCGACGGCCCCAGATATTCCTGCCCGCGCATCACGTGCTGGATGGCCCAGCCGATGTGATTCATGTCGTCCGCCTTGTTGATGATCGACATGACGCCGACTTCGCGCAAACGTTTGAGCAAGGCCGGATTTTCGAGCATCGTCAATACGACAAGGCGCACCTTCGGGAACTGGCGACCGATATAGCCGAGCAGCGGCATGCCGTCGCCATAGGAACCGCCGGGCATGGCGAGGTCCGTGACGAGCACGTCGCACGATGTCTTTTGAAGAAGCTGGACGAGTTCGGTCGATTGCCGCGCCTGGCCGACAACATCGACTTCGGGAAACTTGCTCAGTGCCTGAGTGGCGCCGAACAAGATCACCGGGTGGTCGTCTGCGATGATGACTTGTATTCGCTGGCTCATTTATTCTTCCCCGCATCCGGTTGATTCATTGCCACGCGAATCAATGCCAAATAGCTCATATTTTGCTCAACAGAGTCTGAAATCGTGACCGCCGTAAGAAGCGCCATACAGAACGCCACTGAATTTGCGCTATAGGTTGAGTCCCAAGGATCAAGCTTTTAATGCTTTGTTGCAATGTTAAACTGCATCTTCGTATGAAGCGCATCACTGAGACAAAAAACATCGTTGCAGTCGGTGAAACGCTGCTATATGCACGTTAGCTACTGCCAGGAGTCAGCTATGCGCGTCGCATGCCGGATCATGCGCTCGAAAAATGCTGTGGTCGTTGCCTTCGGTGCAGTCAGTGCAATGACGCTGCTGTGCCATACGCGGGTCGTGGCGGCGCAGTCCGCGTTCAGCGTGTCGAGTCCGGATCTCGCGCCCGGCAAGCCCGTGAGCCGCGAACTGCTTTTCAACGAATCGGAGTGCAAAGGCGGCAACCGCTCGCCGCAGATCGCTTGGCGCGGCGCGCCCGCGCAGACGCGCAGCTTCGCGGTGACCATTTTCGATCCCGATGCGCCGGGACGCGGCTGGTGGCACTGGGCCGTCGCCGGCATTCCGGCGAGCGTCGCGCATCTGCCGGCCAACGCGAGCGCGTCGGGCGCGCTGCACAAGCTGGGCGCGGTGGAAGCGCGCAACGACTGGGGCACCGATGGCTACGGCGGCCCGTGTCCGCCGCCGGGCAAGGCGCATCGCTATGTGGTGACGGTGTATGCGCTCAACGACGAGGATTTGCGGCTGCGTCAGGGCACGCCCGCGCTCATGTTCGAGCATGAAATCCGCACGATGGCCATCGCCAGCGCGCAACTCACCTTCACCGTCGGACGATAGACGATCGATCGCGCCGGGCGACCGTTGCGTTTTTTGCGTGCGCTCGCGCCGGTAAGCCGGAATTTGTTCTTGCTAGACTGGCCGCATCCGTCCGCCGGTCCTGAGCTCCGGCGGTGATCGTGCCATTTGCATGCCATTTGCCTGTCGATGCGCGCCGTTGCTGGCCTAGAGGGAATCATGTCGAACATCATCATCGTTTATCACAGCGGATACGGTCACACGAAGAAAGTCGCGGAAGCCGTGCTCGCGGGCGCGACCGACGCCGCCGCGAACGCCAGGCTGCTGCCGGTCGGCGAAATCGACGACGCCGCCTGGGCCGACCTCGACGCCGCCGACGCCATCGTCTTCGGCGCGCCGACGTACATGGGCGGCCCGTCCGCCGACTTCAAGAAGTTCGCCGACGCCAGTTCGAAACCGTGGTTCGCGCAGAAGTGGAAAGACAAGATCGCCGCGGGCTTCACGAATTCGGCGACGATGAACGGCGACAAGTTCTCGACGATTTCCTACTTCGTCACGCTCGCGATGCAGCACGGCATGATCTGGGCGGGCACCGGCATGATGCCGTCGAACACGAAGGCCGCGACGCGCAACGACCTGAACTTCGTCGGCGGTTTCACGGGGCTGCTCGCGCAATCGCCCGCGGATGCATCGCCGGACGAAGCGCCGCCCGTCGGCGATATCGAAACGGCGAAGGCGTTCGGCGCGCGCATCGCCGCAGTCACGGCGCGCTGGACCGGCCGGTAAGCCCTACGCCATTGCGCGCGCCGCGTGCAATCTGCTGCGCGGCGCGACATCAACGGGTCTCGGAAACGCCTTAGAATGACGTTTTTTGCGGCAGGCGCGCGCGTCGTCGCCCGAACCAGTGAGAGCGAGATGACCACGAAAGTATTTGTCGACGGACAGGAAGGCACCACCGGCCTGAAAATCTTTGAATATTTGTCGCAGCGGCGTGACATCGAAGTGTTGCGTATCGACGAAGCGAAGCGCAAGGACGTCGAAGAGCGCCGCCGGCTCATCAATGCGTCGGACGTGACGTTCCTGTGTCTGCCGGATGTGGCGTCGCGGGAATCGGTTTCGCTCGTCGATCCCGGCAACGCGAACACCTGCGTGATCGACGCCAGCACCGCCTTCCGCACGCACGACGACTGGGCCTACGGCCTGCCCGAACTGTCGCGCGCCCAGCGCGAGCGCCTGCGCACGGCGAAGCGCATCGCGGTGCCGGGCTGCCACGCGTCGGCGTTCGTGCTGTCGGTGCAGCCGCTCGTCGCGGGCGGTCTCATTCCGGCCGACTTCGCCGCGCACGCCTATTCGATCACCGGCTACAGCGGCGGCGGCAAGAAGATGATCGCCGAGTACGAAGCCGGCGGCGATGCGCGCCTCATGAGCCCGCGCGCCTACGCGCTCGGCCTGACGCACAAGCATTTGCCGGAAATGTCCGTGCGCACCGGTTTGTCGCGTGCGCCGATTTTCACGCCGATCGTCGGCCCGTTCCTGAAGGGTCTCGCGGTCACGACGTATTTCTCGCCCGACCAGCTCGCGCGCACGGCCAAGCCGCAGGACGTGCGCGAGATGCTCGCCGAGTACTACGCGAACGAGCCGTTCGTGCGCGTGATGCCGTTCGACGCGGAAAGCAATCTGGATAACGGTTTCTTCGACGTCCAGGCCTGCAACGACACGAATCGCGTCGATCTCTTCGTGTTCGGCAACGACGAGCGCTTCGTCACGGTCGCGCGTCTCGATAATCTCGGCAAGGGCGCATCGGGTGCGGCGATCCAGTGCATGAATCTGGCGATCGGCGCCGACGAGAGCACGGGGCTCGCACGCTGAAGACGCATCGCGCAGAACGCAAAAGCCGACCTCCGGGTCGGCTTTTTTCTTGCACCGCAGCATCGGCTTCAATCGAAACGTACGGGCGAAAAAAAGCCCGCCTAGGTTGGCGGGCTGAATCCATATCAGTGGAGACATGGAGGAGACAGGAACCACTATAACAAGGAATTTGGTGCAACGCAACATGTCGTCTCACGGCTGCGTCATCGACAAGACGAACTGCAGTTGATCCGCCGAAATCGGCTTGACGAGATGGATGTCGAAGCCCGCTTCCTGCGTCATCTCCCGATGCTGCGGCTGTCCCCACCCGGTCAGCGCGACGAGCAGCATCGCCGCGCCGTTCGGCGTCTCGCGCAAGGCGCGCGCGGCGGCGAGGCCATCGACGATCGGCATGCCGAGATCGAGGATCACCACTTCGGGCGCGAACTGCGCCGCCACTTCCACCGCCTGCGCGCCGTTCGCCGCAAGCGCCACTTCGTGTCCCATGCCGTTGAGCAGATGCGCGAGACCGGTCAGGGCGTCGTCGTCGTCATCGGCTATCAGGATGCGCTTGGTCATGACTGCCTCACCGGGTTGCGTAGATTTCGAGTTTCAGCTTGTTCGCGCCCGCCTGCGCCGCCGTGACTTCGGTGCGCGATCCGCGCGGCCCGATGCTGAAATGCTGCCGCGCGGGCGAGTTCTGGTCGTGGACGGCGTCGGGCAGACAGGCGGCGATGTCCGCGGCCACGCCTTGCAGCGCGTCCGCGCTGGAGCCGCCGTGCGGCGTCCACGTGCATCGGTAATTGGTCTGCGATGCCGCGCATTGCGCGTCGTCGCCATAGGAGAGCGCGATCGGACGGCCGTCCATCGCGGTGAGCGACGAGAATTTCGGCGATGCCGCCACGATGCGCTTCAGGGCATCGCAAGGGCTCGGGGTATCGTCGGCGCGGGCGGCCGTCGTGGACAGAACGCCGCAACACAGCGCGGCAAGCACGACGCTTCGGCTCTTCGGGTGCATGGGCGTCTCCTTTCGTTCGAAGCCGGGATGCGTGCCCGCGCTCCGTCCCATGCAACGTGTCGCGGCGGCTCGGACGCCGCGCAACAGTTGCGTTCTGGCTCTTATCGTCGCCGCGAGTCGCGGGCTTTTGTCGATCGCTACTATCCGCCCGCCCGATCGCGCCTGTATGTTCGAAAGCGAATGAAGCGCCGCAACCGCAGCAAGGTGCGCACCCGTTTTTGCAGACCTTAGCGATCCCGAACGATCAATGCCGCAGCAGCGCCATCATCGCGCCGAAGCCGATGAACACGCCGCCCGTCAGCCGGTTGAACGCCTGCGCGACGGCCGCGCTCTTCAGCGTATCGCCGATGCGCGCGCCGACGCCCGCATAGACCGCGTAGCAGCCGAGTTCGACGACGACGAACGTCGCCACGAGCACGATGAATTGGGGGAACACGGGCCGCGCGGCATCGATGGATTGCGGCAGCAGCGCGGCGGCGAAGAAGATCGATTTGGGATTGCTGCTCGCGACGATAAAGCCGCTGCGAAAGAGCGTCGGCGCATGGGCGTGCGCGCCGCCGGTCGCGTCGCGCGCTTCAACCGGGCCTTGCTTCGCGCGCCAGCTCTTCACGCCGAGCCATACGAGATATGCCGCCCCGGCGATGCGCAGCGCATCGAAAAGGCGCGGCCACGCTTCGAGAAACACGCCGAGTCCCGCCGCCGAGACGGACAGCATCAACACGAGCGCGCAAAGGCTGCCCGCCATCGTCGCGGATGCGCGGCGCATGCCGTGGCGCGCGCCGTGCGTCATGACGAGCAACATGCTGGGACCGGGAATCGCGGATACGACGAAGACAGTGGCGACGAACAGCCACCAGACATGCAGGCTCATTGCGGCATCGAAAGGAGAAAGGGAGAGGATTATGCCGCGCGCCTCTCCCTGCGAAGCCGCGCTGTCTCGTTATCTCGTTATCGGCCCGCGCGACGCGCCGCCACCTGGCCGAGCACCGCGAAGTCCTTCTCGCCGTCGCCGTGGGCGAGCGCATCGACGAGGTTGTCGCGCACCACGCTCGCGACCGGCAGCGGCACGTTGACCGCATCGCCGGCGGCGATGGCGAGCCGCACATCCTTCAGTCCGAGCCGCGCCTTGAAGAGCGCGGGCTCATAGCGGCGCTCGGCGATCATCTTCCCGTAGCCCGCATACACCGGCCCCGGAAACAGCGAATTCGTGATGACGTCGAGGAACGCCTGCGCCTCGATGCCGTGTCCGGTCACGAGCGCCGCCGCTTCGCCGACGGTTTCGATCGCCGAGGCCAGCATGAAATTCGCGGCGAGCTTCAGCACGTTCGCATGCTGCGGCTCTCGCCCGACGCGCCACGTTTTCTGGCCGAGCGCATCGAGCACGGGCTGCACGCGGTCGATGTCCGCGTCCGCGCCCGCCGCGAGAATGTTGAGCTTGCCCGCCGCCGCGACATCCGGCCGCCCGAGCACCGGCGCCGCGACGTAAGCCACGCCGTGCTGCGCGTGCAGTTCCGCGAGTTCGACGGCGAGCGCCGCCGAGATCGTCGCCATGTTGACGTGCACGAGGCCCTTCGGCGCGTGCTTGAGCAAGCCGCCGTCGACGAGCACCGAGCGCAGCGCGTGATCGTCCGCGAGCATGGAGAACGCGGCGTCGCCGGCGAACGCCTGCTCGGGCGTATCGACCACGGATGCGCCCTGATCCGCGAGCGAACGCGTCTTGTCGCGCGAGCGGTTCCACACGCGCACCGAATGCCCCGCCTTCAGCGCGTTGACCGCCATCGCGCCGCCCATTTCACCCAGTCCGATGAATCCGATATCCATGTCGTGCTCCACGAAGTGTTCGATGATCCGTATGCGTTCGCCCGCCAGTAAAGCACATCGCCTGGAAGCACGCAGCGGCGCCCAATGCCATACTGCTGCATGGTCACGGCGCGCTTTCATTTCCATCACGAACTGAACGATTTCCTCGCCCGGTCGCAGCGGGGATGCACGTTCGAGTGCGCGTGCCCGAAGGCGTCGTCGACCAAGCACATGATCGAGGCGCTCGGCGTGCCGCATACGGAAGTCGATCTGGTCGTGCGCAATGGCCGTCCCGCGGGTTTCGACGTGCAGATCGAAGAAGACGACCTGATCGAGGCTTATCCGCCGCATCGCGCGCCGCCCGACATGGCCGATGGCGCGCTGCTGCTGCGTCCGCCGATGAAGGCATCGGATCTTCACTTCATCGCCGATGCGCATCTCGGCGGTCTCGCCCAATTGCTGCGGCTCGGCGGCTTCGACACGCATTACGACAACAACTTCGCGGACGATGAAATCGAGCGCCTCGCGCTGGAGGAATCGCGCATCGTGCTGACGCGCGACCGCGAACTGCTCAAGCGCCGCACCGTGCTGCGCGGCTGCTACGTGCGCGCGTTGCAGCCGGACGAGCAATGGCGCGAAATCGCCGAACGGCTCGATCTCGCGCCGCACGTGCGCGCGTTCCGCCTGTGCCTGATGTGCAACGCGCCGCTGCGTCGCGCGACGCCCGACGAAATCGACGATCGCGTGCCGGACGGCGTGCGCCAGCGCCATACGCGCTTCGTCACGTGCGATGTGTGCCGTCGCGTGTTCTGGGAAGGCTCGCACTGGAAACGGATGCGCGCGCGCATCGACGCGCTGGCGGAAGCGAGCCAGGCGTAGGCGCGCGGCCACGTACAATACGGCACACTCAAAAACCGCCGCACTGGAGCATCGCGTGAACAAATTTCAACTGGAACAAAACAAGGCATTCAAGCTCGCCAACGACCTGAAGCAAGGCGGGCGGGCGAACATCGGCGGGACGGCTGCGCCGAAGACGGATCGGCGCGAGCAGCGCAAGCTGGATCAGGCGAAGGGTCTCGTGCCGTTCGCATGCAAGCTCGACGAAAAGCTCGTCAGCCAACTGAAGGAACGCGCCGAATCGCACGAAGGCGGCATGACGGAAGTGCTGGCCGAACTGCTCGTCGCAGCGGGCCTGCAACGCTGATCGTCGAACGCCTTTAAACGCTGCCTTCTTTTTCGATCACCAGAATGCGCGCCGCGCCCACCGGCTCGGCGTAATGCTCGTCGCCGGCCTGGGCGTGGAAGATGTCGCCGGCGTTGAGCGTGACGGTGCGCTCGCCGTCGGCATCGCGCACATGCATGCGGACCACGCCGTCCATCACGGCGAACACTTCCTCACCGTCGTTCACGTGCCATTTGTAGGGCGTGTCCGTCCAGTGCAGCCGGCACGACGTGCCGTTCATCACGCAGATATCGAGCGCGCCCCACGCGCGCTCGGCCGTGAACTTCCCGCTTTCGATCACTTTCATACGATTGCCGCCTAGCGAACGAGGTTGCGCGCTTCGTCGACGTCGGCGTGGCGCGCGGCCGGAATGCACGCGACCGCGACCAGCGAAATCACGAGACCGGCCATCACGTAGAAGGTCGGCGCGAGCGGCGAACCGGTGATGCGGATGAGCCACGTCACGATGAACTGCCCGAAGCCGCCGAAGATCATCACCGCGATGTTATACGCGAGCGACAAGCCGGTGGATCGCACGTTCGCGGGGAACAGTTCCGCGAGCAGCGCGCCGAACGGGCCGTAGTAACCGGCGAGCGTGATCGACAACACGCTCTGCACGATGACGAGCCGCATCACGCTCGGCTCCGCCGCGAGCCACGCGAAGAGCGGATAAATCGCGACGAGCGTGATGCCGAGCGACCACAGCGTGAGTCCCTTGCGCCCGATGCGATCCGACCACGCCCCCGCCACCGGGCACAGCACCGTCAGCAATAGATTGCCGACGATCAGCGCCGTGAACGACTGTCCGAACGGCAGCTTGAGTTGCTTGACGGCGAACGTCGGCAGATAGGCGATCAGCACGTACACCGTGACCGTCAGCGCGACGACCGAGCCGAGCCCGCACAGGATCTCGCGGCTATGCGCGCGGAACACTTCGCCGAGCGTCGCGCGGCGCGCGGTCTTTTGCGCGTGCAGAAAGGCTTCCGTGTCGGTCATGTTGCGCCGGATGTACAGGCCGACCGGCCCGATCACGAGCCCGAGAATGAACGGCACGCGCCAGCCCCACGATTCAAGCGCCTCGGGCGACAAGCCGCGCGAAATCGCCGCACCGACGACCGCGCCCAGCAGCAGCGCCGCCGCCTGGCTCGCCATCTGGAAGCTGCCGTAGAAGCCGCGCTTCGAGAACGGCGCGGCTTCGATCAGAAGCGCCGTCGAACTGCCGAACTCGCCGCCCGCCGAGAAGCCCTGCAACAGCCGCGCCGCCACGATCAGGAGCGGCCCGCCGATGCCGATCGCCGAATACGGCGGCGCAATGGCGAGCAGCAGAATGCCGAGCGTCATCAATCCGATGACGAGCATGAGCGCCGCCTTGCGCCCCGCGCGATCCGCATACAGCCCGAGCACGATGCCGCCGACCGGCCGCATCACGAAGGCGACGCCGAAGGTCGCGGTGGTCAGGAGGATGGACGAGTAATCGCTTTCGCTCGGGAAAAAGAGCCGCGCGATCACCACGGTCATGAAGCCGAACACGGTGAAGTCGTACCACTCCAGCGCATTGCCGATCACGGCGGCTGCTATGGCGCGCGCGTTCAATGGTCTGCCTGCCATGCGAATCCCTCAGTGGTGGATATGCCTCGGACTCATGCCCGATGATGTCACGCGCCGCGCCGCAGTCATGGCCGATACCTCTCGCGCGCTATTTTTAGTCCTGGCGAGTGTAAAGACCGCACGTTGGGTTATCAAGCGATGAGGAAAAGCGATACGCATCGCGCAAAGAAAAAGCGCGCCGGGCTTCGCAGCCGGGCGCGCTTTTCAGTGATACGTCCGCTTCGCGTCAGGCCTTCTTCGCGTAGGCGCTGCACCAGCCCTTCGAGGCGACGAGCTTGTTCGCGAACATCGGGCACGGCGCGAACGCGTCGGCGGCTTTGCCCTGATAGAACTGGCAGTTGCCGCAATCCTGGCCGGCTGCGTATTTCGGGAACTTGGCCTTGTCGACCTTGCTGGCGTCGAGCTTGTAGCCGAGCGCTTGCGCGGTCGGATCGCTTTCCTCGACTTTCGGCGCGTCGGCGAAAGCGGCGCGCGAACCGAGCGCGAACGTCGATGCAACGCCCACGCTGGTGATCAGAAACGTGCGACGGGAAGTCTTCATGGTGACTCGCTCCATGTTGTATTGGGGGAATTCGCCGTTCTGACGACGACGATGCCCGAGCATAACAACACCGAAGCGAATGGATGACGACGAATGCCGAAAATAAGCGCTTCAGCGCGCCATGTCCGCCACGCGTTCGCCGATGGCCAGCGACGCCGTCAGCCCCGGCGATTCCATGCCGAACAGGTTCACGAGTCCCGGCACGCCGTGCGCGGATTTGCCCTGGATCATGAAATCGGCAGCGGCCTGGCCGGGGCCGGAGAGCTTCGGCCGGATGCCCGCGTAGGCCGGCTGCAACGCGTCGTCGGGGAGACCGGGCCAGTACGCGCGGATCGCGGCGTAGAAGGAATCGGCGCGGCGCGGATCGACGTCGTAGTTCAGCGACGTCACCCATTCCACGTCGGGGCCGAATTTCGCCTGACCGCCCATGTCGATCGTCAGATGCACGCCGAGACCGGCTTCGTTCGGCATCGGATAGATGAGACGCTCGAACGGCGCGCGCCCGCTCACGCTGAAGTAATTGCCCTTCGCGAAGTAGAGCGGCGGCACGTGGCGGTCGTCGAGGCCGCGAATGCGCCGCGCGATGTCGTTCGCGTGCAGCCCCGCGCTGTTGATCAGGTACGACGCCCGAAAGCGCGCGGGCGCGTCGCCGCCGGTTTCGACGATAAAGCAGCCTTCGCGCGCATCGATGCCGACGACCGGCGTATGGAACACGACGCCCGCGCCGTGATTTTCGGCATCGCCCTGATACGCGAGCATCAGCTGATGGCTATCCACGATGCCCGTGCGCGGCGAATACACCGCCTCGACGCATTGCAGTTGCGGCTCCATCTCCTGGGCCTGCGCCCCGCTGACGCGCACGAGTCCTTCGACGCGATTTTCGATGCCCTTCTGCTCCAGCGCCGCGAGTTGCGGAATCTGGTTGCGCGCCGTCGCGACGAGCAGCTTCCCGCATTGCCGATGCGGCACGCCATGCGCCGCGCAATAGTCGTAGAGCATCTCGCGTCCGCGCACGCAGAGTTCGGCCTTGAGCGAGCCGCGCGGGTAGTAGATGCCGGCGTGAATCACTTCGCTGTTGCGCGAACTCGTGCCGACGCCGATGGCTTCGCCCGCCTCCAGCACGACGACTTCGCGCCCGCGCATCGCCAACGCCCGCGCGATGGCGAGCCCGACGACGCCCGCCCCGATGACCACGCATTCGATCCGATCCATGTCCTTTTCCGCGCCGACCCGATGCTAACTATTCTACGTGGGCGACTATTGCGCGTTGCACAACAAACGCACACGAGACACATCGTTTTCCGGTGCAATTCGGAAAAAGCCAAGAATCTGGCCGCCAGATGACGAAAAAGAGCGGTTTTCGGGCCGTTTATGGCAGTTTTGCCATTTTCGGGGCGTCAGAATCCCATCGATTTCCGGCGCGACTGGCGATCGAGCTGGATATCGCGCGCCTCGACGTGATGCCTTCCGTCCATGCGCGCATTGCCGAACGCGTTGAGCATCGCGCGCCGCATGCCGCGCGGCGACGCCTGCGTGAGCGCATCGAGCGGCGCATCGCCGAGCGTTTCGGGAAAGCGCACGCCCCACGCGTGCGCTTCTCGAATCTCCGCGTAAATCGCCTGCGCGATGCGCCGCGCGCCGTCGCGGTCCGGCGCGGGAATCTCGTACACGTTCATGCGGTTCAGAAGCGGCTCGGGAATCGCGCGCGCGTCGTTGGCCGTCGCGATCCACACGATGTTGCCCGCGTTGATCGGCACTTCGGCGAATTCGTCGATGAACGCTTTCGCCGTGTCGTGTTCGAGCAGCGCGTAGAGCGCGCCGAGCGGATCGTATTGCG
Organism: Caballeronia sp. ATUFL_M2_KS44; assembly: GCF_023630965.1. Lineage (NCBI taxonomy): Bacteria > Pseudomonadati > Pseudomonadota > Betaproteobacteria > Burkholderiales > Burkholderiaceae > Caballeronia > Caballeronia sp. ATUFL_M2_KS44. The sequence continues at coordinate 19,753 of NZ_JALQEA010000028.1, forward strand.
CGTCGCCGGTGGCCTTGTCGATTTCATCGACGGTGATGACGGGGTTCGCGTAGCTGCCGTTCACGAGCGCGTCGAAGACCTTGCCGGGCTTCGCGTTGCGCCATTGCGATGACGCCCCCGACAGAATCCAGCCCGCCGTGAGCGAACTCATCGCGACGTAATGCGAGGACGTGCCGAGCAGCCGCGCGAGCTGCTTCGCGAAATGCGTCTTGCCGATGCCCGGCTCGCCGAGCAGCAGCATCGGCATGAGTTCGAGGCGATCGTCGGTTTCGAGACACAGCGCGATCTGCTTGCGGATGTCGTCGAGCGGTTCGTCGAAATTGGGCAGCGAAGCCACGAGATCGTCGATGGACGGCATGCGGTTCGGCTTTACGCAGAAGCGCAGATTGCCGACCTTCAGCATCTTTTCGTAGGTGGCGCGCAGCGCGTCGCTCGCGCCATCGGAGAGTTCGTTGAGCGCGGTTTCCACGTCGTCGAGACTGTAGACCTTGCTGAACGATGCCACCGCCAGTTCCTGTTTCACCACGGCCGTCGTCATGTCGCACCTCGTCTTTTGATTGATCGACGATTCAGTGTATCGATGACAAAACCGCACGCAAGCGAGCAGTCGCGCGCGTCTGCTGCCAATCGAAGCTGTTGATCGATGCGGCCGAGCCTAAGACGCCGCGCGCTAGTATCATCGTCGGGATCGAAGCGGCGGGCGGGTTCGGAACGTGCTCCCGGACATGACTGACCCGCGCGCCGGAGAAGCTTTCAATGACGAAAACAAACCGCACCGCATTTCTGTATCCGATCCGATCCGCGCTTCTGTTGAGCGCCTGCCTCGCCGCGAGTCACGGCGTTTTCGCGCAAAGCGCGCCGCAGCCCGTCAACTGGGAACTGCAGGTCGTGCGCGACGGCCAGCAGATCGACTCGTTTTCCGCGACGACGAACGTCGGCCAGGCGCGCACGGATACGCATCACGATGTCGTGCAGAATCGCGTCGGCTGCGCCGACAAGCCCGCGGGCGACATCGACCTGCAACGCACCGTCACCGTGTCGCCGACGCACGCGAGCGCCGACGACATCACGCTCGCCATCGATGCGCAAGAGACGATCGAAGAAGATGCGTCGCGCACGTCGCCGTCCGGCTGCAAGGTGCCGCCGACGCCGCGTCAGGTGAGCGGCTCGCATCCCGGTCTCGTAGTGAAGCCGGGTGAATGGGCGCAATGGCAGATCATCGACAGCAATCCGTCGCTGGCGTACCGGGTGCGCGCCAGCCTCGCTCCATCCGCGCCGGCCGAGTGACCGGGCGTCGGCGCGTACAACACAACGAACGCATGCGAAACCCAGAACATCTTCCGCCAGCACCGTCCGCGAAGGCGGTCACGCCGGATTTCACGGCGGTGAGCTGGAATCTGCACAAGGGCCGCTCGCCGCTCGGCCTGCGCGCGTGGAGCGCGATGCAGCGGTGGGTTCAGACCACCAACGCGGACGTCTATTTTCTCCAGGAAGCCATGGCGCGGCGGCTGCCGCAGCCGGTGCTCGCAAGCGGTTTCGGCAAGCCGCTTGCCGGTCCGCTCGACGATGTCTGGCATTGCCAGGCCACCGAAATCGCCACCGCGCTCGAGTTGCAGATCGCGCTCGGGCCGAACGTGTTCAAGCCGTCGTGGCGGCACGGCAACGCGATTCTCTCGCCGCATCCGCTGGATCTTTCCGGACGATGGGACATTTCCGCGCATCGCTTCGAAAAGCGCGGGCTGCTCGTCGCGCGCGCGACGTTCGCGGGTCAGGCGGTCACGCTGCTGTGCGCGCATCTCGCGCTGACGCGTGCCGCGCGGCTGCGTCAGATGAACTGGATCGCGCACTGGATCGCGAAGGAAGCGCCGGACGGCCCACTCGTGCTCGCCGGCGATTTCAACGACTGGCGCAACGACTCCGTGCCGCTCTTCGGCGAACTCGGCATGAACGAAGTGGCGACGATGCTCGGCGAATCCGGCCGCACGTTCCCCGCGTTTTCGCCGGCGCTCGCGCTCGACAAGATGTTCGTGCGCGGTCTTAGACCCGTCGAATGGCTCGTGCCGACGCAGGACACCGCGTGGCTCTCCGATCACCTGCCGTACATGGCGCGGCTGCGGGTCGAGTGAGGGAAACGAGGGAAATGAAGGAAACGCGGGAAGTCAGGCGCGGGCGAGCAGCGCCTCGATCTCGTCGATGGAAACGGGCTTCGTGAGGTGATGATCGAAGCCCGCATCGAGCGCGGTCTGACGGTCGGCGGCGCTGCCGTAGCCGGTGAGCGCGAGCAGCAGCGCGTGGCGGGTCGCGTCGCGCTTGCGCATCTCGCGCGCCACGTCGAAGCCGCTCATTCCCGGCAAGCCGATATCCAGCACCACCACGTCGGGCCGGAATTCGTCGATCGAGGCGAGCGCGCGCACGCCGTCGTGCTCGGTGCGCACTTCGTGGCCGAGCGCTTCGAGCAGCATCGACATGGCGAGCGCGGCGTCGGCGCTATCGTCGACGAGCAGAATGCGGCGGCTTCCCGTGCCGCCTTGCGCTTCGGCGCTGGTGGTCATGCGTCCCCGCGATTTTTGAGATGGTCCGGCCGACTGTAGCACACGCTGCAAAGAAGCGATGAGACCGCAACGCCGCGACGCGACGGCTCTGCTATCGTGAATATTTCGGCCGCATCGACGCGCTTCGCCATGTTCGATCTATTCGACGACATCCCCAAGCCCGACATTGCGTGGCATCCGGACTGGATCGCCGCGGACGCCGGTTCCGACCTGATGGGCGCGCTGATCGAGGAAGTGCGCTGGCAGCAGGACTTCATGAACACGCCGGGCGGACGCGTGCCGCTGCCGCGCCTGACCGCGTGGCAAGGCGACCCCGACGCCGTTTATGTCTACTCGGGCATCCGCAACGTGCCGCAGCCGTGGACGCCCGCCGTCGCGCAACTTCGCGATGCCGCGCAGCAAGCGGCCGGCGCGCGCTTCAACAGCGTGCTGCTCAACCGGTATCGCGGCGGCCTCGACAGCATGGGCTGGCACGCGGACAAGGAACGCGAACTCGGTCCGGAACCGGTGATCGCATCGGTGAGTCTGGGTGCGGCGCGCAGCTTCGAGTTCCGGCACGTCCGCACGCACGCGACGCACACGCTGTCGCTCACGCACGGCAGCCTGCTCGTGATGCGCGGACGCACGCAGCTCGAATGGGTGCATCGCGTGCCGAAGGAGCCGGGCGCGCGCGGCGAGCGCATCAATCTCACGTTCCGCTGGGTGGACGCGTCGAAGGCGCGCCGCTGAATCAGGGCCGTTTCGCGACGAAATCGATCTCCACGAGCGCATCGCGCGCAAGCCCCGTCACGCCGATGCACGTGCGCGCCGGCAGCGGCTTCGGCGAGAAATACGAGCGATAGACGGCGTTCATCGCGTCGTAATCGCGCTTGAATTCGGTCAGGTAGATGCGCACGGACACGACGTTGTCGAGCGTGAGGCCGAGTCCCGTCAGCACGAGAATCAGGTTGTCCATCACGCGCCGCGTTTGAGCCGCGATGCCGTCGGGCAGCGGCGCGCTGTTGTCGTCGGGATGCGTCGGCATCTGGCCGGTCAGAAAGACCCAGCCGTCGGCTTCCGCCGCGTGCGAGAACGGGCCGACGGGCGTCGGCGCGGCGTCGATCATCGAGAATTTGGGCTGCGTGGTCACGTGGTTTGTCCTTGAGGCTCGCGCTGACGACGTCGGTCAAGCGCCCTGCACGTTAGCGCGACAAAATTCGCGCCGCGCGGACAACTGTCGTTTGCACCGCTTCGATGCGAAGATGACAGCCTTACAGTCGCACGACGCACACCCACAAGAACCCCGACCACGGAGCCACTCGATGCTGCCCTACCCCGTCTTCACCGATGCCGTCCTGCGCATGCTGTGCGCGGTGCTGGTGGGCTGCATCATCGGCATCGACCGCGATCTGCACGGCAAGCCGACCGGCATGAAAACGCTCGGGCTGGTGTCGCTCGGCGCGTGCATCGCCACGATGTGCGCCATGGGCTTTTCCACGCGCACGCTGTCCGACGACGCCGACGTCTCGCGCGTCGTGCAGGGCATCGTGACGGGCATCGGCTTTCTGGGCGCGGGCGTGATCATCCAGAATCAGACGGAAAACCGGATTCGCGGCCTCACGACGGCTGCCTCCATCTGGGTCACGGCGGCGGTCGGCATTCTGTGCGGGCTCGGCGTGTGGAGTCTCGCGCTCGCCGCGACGGTCCTGCTGATCGCGCTCTTGATCGTGGGGCGCATCATCGAGAAAAGTCTGCATCGGCGATGGATGCGCAAGCCGCCCGACGAACGCGCCGCGCACGCTCCGGTGGAAGAGGACTGAGCGCCGCGCGGCTCACGCCGCTGCGTTCTCCACCGGGCCATTCACGCGATTGCGTCCCGCGAGCTTGGCCGCGTAGAGCAGCGCATCGGCGCGCGCCATCAGCGAGGCCAGCGATTCGCGCCCGTCCCACGCCGCGATGCCCGCGCTGAACGTGTAGCGCACCGCGCCGCCCGCCACGCGGCAAGGCGTCGCCGCGACCGTCGCGCGCAGGCGTTCGACGAGCGCGGTCACATCGCCGATATTCGCCGCCGTGCAGAAAAGACAGAACTCCTCGCCGCCAATGCGCCCGAACGCATCGCCGTCACGAACGCGCGCGCTCACGATCGACGCGAAATGGCGCAGCACGTCGTCGCCGCCTGCGTGGCCGTAGCGGTCGTTCACGCTCTTGAAGTGGTCCAGGTCGATGACCGCGACGAACTCGCGCCGCCCGTCCTGCGTCGCGCGCGCGAGCCGCGCGGCGGCGGCTTCGAGCAGCGCCTTGCGCGACAGCGCGCCGGTGAGATCGTCGAAGCGCGCGACGCGTTCGAGGCGCATCGCGAGGCGGTCGTGCGCCATGATCACGAGGCCGATGGACAGCGACGGCAGCACGAGAATGCCGAGCGCGAGAAACGTGATCTGCATCGGCCCGGGCTGAAGCAGCGCGGTCTGCGAAGGCGGCGCGACCGCGTAGATCGCGCCGCGCACCGTGTGCCCGAACGCGCCGAGCAACGCGGCCCCGGCGACGAACAGATAGTTGTAGCGCGGACGATCGGGCGGGCGCGACATCAGCACGCGGCCCGCGATCGCGAGCACGCACGCCGCGTGAAACGCCGACACGATCACCACGCGCACGTGCACGTTCGGCGCGACATACGTGAAATACGCGATGCCCGCCATCACGCCGAGCCACATGATCCAGCCGGTCGCGCGCGCGGTCGTGCCGAGGCGCACGCCGAAAAAATCGTTGCAGCCTTCGTAGATGAGCAGCACGGTCGCGGCGAGAAGCTGATTCGCGGCGACGACGCCGAGCCACGCGGGCGCCACGTTCTGCACCGCGAACATCGCAAGCGATGCGATGGCGATCACGTTCGCCCAGATCCAGCGCGGCACGCCATCGATGGCATGCGAGCGCAGCGAGGTCAGCACGAGTATCGAGAGCACGCTCGACAACGCGGTGACGACGAGGATGCTGACGGGACTGAACATCGCGGGCGGTGGAAGGAGATGGGTGAGGCGACACTATCCACGCAATAACGGCGCATGCGCGCGCACCTTGAGCCGATGAGCCGCGACACGCTGACTCACGTCCACACGCCGCGCCATGAAAAAACGCGGCGGACCAGGTGGCCCGCCGCGTCTTTCCAAACCGGATTCGTTTCTGCTCACCAACCGTGGCGGTCGTGCCAGCGCTCTTCGCGATGCATCTCGTGCCGCCAGTGACGTTCGCGCCGCTCGCGCCATTCGTGCTCGCGCCAGCCTTCATCGCGATAGCCGTATCCGTAGCCATACGCGACCGGAGCCGGCTGGACGTACACCGGTTGCGCCGCGTAATAAGCCGGCACGCCCACGCCCACCGCCACATCGACATGCGCAGACGCCGATGCCGACATCGCAAGCGCCGCCATCCCCGCCACCCCGATCACCGTACCAAGCAGTTTCTTCTTCATTTCGCTGTCCCCCTGCACCGAGTGCCGTGTGAGTGAGTGCAGTCTAGAAGGCGAGGCCGGACACAGGTGCAACGGCGCTGCGAGAAAAGTAACGTGACGTAACGGCCGCGGCGCGTTCAGCGCACGCGCTTGCCGCTTTCGTCGATGACCGCTTCGCCGTCTTCCTTCGTGAACGGTCCTTGTTGCGGCGAAGGCAGGATATCGATCACGAGTTCCGACGGCCGGCACAGCCGCGCGCCGATCGGCGTATCGACGAACGGGCGGTTGATGAGAATCGGATGCGCGAGCATGGCGTCGATGAGCTGATCGTCGGTGAGCGCGGTGTCGCCCAGGCCGAGTTCCGCATACGGCGTGCCTTTCTCGCGCAGCGCGTCGCGCACGGAGATGCCCGCGCGCGCGATGAGCGCGGTGAGCGTCTCGCGGCTCGGCGGATGCGTCAGATACTCGACGACAGTCGGCTCGATGCCCGCGTTGCGGATCAGCGCGAGCGTGTTGCGCGAGGTGCCGCACTTCGGGTTGTGATAGATGGTGACGGTCATCGCGTTCTCCTTCGGTTCGTAAGCGTCGCACACGACTTGCATTCTATTGCCGACACATGATCAACACACACGCCGGCGATGTCATCCGCGCCCGCGTCGCGTCATGTGCGCGACTGAATCGGCGGCGTATAAGCGTATTTCCTGTTCATTGCGAAACGCGCCGCCTATAACGGAAATGCCGCAAGCGCGCGTCACGCGAAGCGGCGTGATGCACGAACGTCCGCACTGCGCGCTTTCGACGGCTGATGCACAGCATATCGAACAGCGAACGGATGCGCGGCAAATCGCGCGGCGCATCAATCAAGGAGTCGACGACATGAAATCCAGTCTGGTCATGACGGCGCTTGCCGTCTCGTTACTCGCTGCTGCGGGCGTCGCATCCGCGCAGCAAACCTACTATCGGACCGCGCAAGTGCCAGGGCAAGCCACGCCGGATACGTGGACGCAGCCCGGCACGATGCAGCAAGGCGCGAACATGCAAGGTACGGGCGATGCATCGTATGGCGGCGTGCCGTCGACGCAAAGCAGCGCCGGATCGATGAGCATGGGCGGCAGCCCCATCTCCAAGCCGTGCGTGCGCGGCCCGCAGTGCGATATCTTCTTCGGGAACTGATGCGTGAGCATCGGTGCATCGGGACGCGTCTCCCGCCATGGCGGACGCGCCCTTTTCCATTTCATCCGGATTCCCCATGCACCGCGACGCGTTCCTCGCCCTTCTTCCCGCCGAAGGCTTTCACGAAGTCGTCACCGTCACGCGCGAGCCGAACGGTTCGCTCGGCGCGCACACGCATCCGTTCGAAGCGAAAGCGCTGATCGTCGAAGGCGAACTGACCATCCGCATCGGCGATGACGCGCGGCTGTATCGCGTGGGCGACGTCTTTCATCTGCCCGCGAACGTCGAACATGCGGAGCAGTACGGACCGCACGGCGTGAGCTATCTCGTCGGGCGAAAATAGCGCGGCGCACGCGCGGTCTTCCTGTTCGCTACACTCTTCCCGGGTTCGGACAGGAGACGCCTCATGGCAACCAGGAAGAAGACCGAAAAGACCGAGAAGAGCGGGAGCGCGGGACGCATTCTCATCGGTGTCGGCGGATGGAACTTCGAGCCGTGGCGCGGCACGTTCTATCCCGACGATCTCGCGCAAAAGGGGGAGCTGGAATACGCGAGCCGCGCGCTCACGAGCATCGAGGTGAACGGCACGTTCTACGGCTCGCAAAAGCCCGCGACGTTCGCCAAATGGCACGACGAAACGCCCGACGACTTCGTGTTCTCGCTGAAGGCATCGCGCTATTCGACGCATCGCCGGGTGCTCGCCGAAGCGGGCGAATCCATCGAACGTTTCTTCGCGAGCGGCGTGCTCGAACTCAAGGACAAGCTCGGTCCGATCAACTGGCAATTCGCGCCGACCAAGCAGTTCGATCCCGAAGACTTCGAAAACTTCCTCAAGCTCCTGCCGCAGGAAATAAAGGGACGCGCCATTCGCCATGCCGTCGAAGTGCGGCACGAGAGTTTCGCCGATCCGGCGTTCGTCGCGCTATTGCGCAAATACGGCGTGGCCGTGGTCGCGGCGGGCGATTCGAAGTATCCGCAAATCGCGGATGTGACCGCGCCGTTCGTCTATGCCCGCATCATGGGCACGACCGAAAAGCCCGCGAAAGGCTACACGAAGGCCGCGCTCGACCGCTGGATCGCCCGCGCGCAGGAATGGGCGGCGGGCGGCGCACCCGGCGACTTGCAGACGGTCGGCGAACCGCCCGCGAAGGCATCGGCGCGCGACGTGTATCTGTACGTCATCAGCGGCCACAAGGCCGTCAATCCGCTCGCCGCGATGGCGCTCATCGAACGATTGAAGCGCGAGTCCTAGTCACGCCTTCAGCGCACGAGGCACGGCCGCTTGTTGTCGAACTTCCAGTTGGGCACGAGAAATTGCATGGCGATGCCGTCGTCGCGCGCGCCGAGGCCGTGCTCCAGATACAGCGCGTGCGCCTTCTCGATCTCGTCCATGTCGAGTTCGACGCCCAGACCCGGCGTCTCCGGCACCTTCACCTTGCCGCCGACGATCCGCAGCGGATCGCGCGTCAGGCGCTGGCCGTCCTGCCAGATCCAGTGCGTGTCGATCGCGGTGATCTTGCCGGGCGCGGCGGCGGCGACGTGCGTGAACATCGCGAGCGATACGTCGAAGTGATTGTTCGAATGCGATCCCCACGTGAGGCCCCAGTCGTTGCACATCTGCGCGACGCGCACGGAGCCTTGCATCGTCCAGAAATGCGGATCGGCGAGCGGAATATCGACCGATTGCAACTGGATGGCGTGGCCCATCTGACGCCAGTCCGTCGCGATCATGTTCGTCGCGGTCGGCAGGCCCGTCGCGCGGCGGAATTCGGCCATCACTTCGCGGCCTGAATAGCCGTTCTCCGCGCCGCACGGATCTTCCGCGTAGGCGAGCACGTCGTGCTTGTCGCGGCACAGGCGGATGGCTTCCGCGAGCGACCACGCGCCGTTCGGATCGAGCGTCACGCGCGCCTCGGGGAAACGCTCCGCGAGCGCGGTCGCCGCTTCCATTTCGGCGTCGCCCGACAGCACGCCGCCTTTCAGCTTGAAGTCGTTGAAGCCGTAACGCGCCTTCGCCGCTTCGGCCAGGCGCACGACGGCCTCGGGCGTCAGCGCTTCTTCGGTGCGCAGGCGCTCCCAGTCGTCGCGGCCATCGGCGCCGCTTGCGTACGGCAGGTCCGTCTTGTTGCGATCGCCGATGTAGAACAGATAGCCGAGCATTTCCACTTCGTCGCGCTGCTGCCCTTCGCCGAGCAGCGCCGCGACCGGCACGCCGAGATGCTGGCCGAGCAGATCGAGCAGCGCGGCTTCGAGCGCGGTGACCGCGTGGATGGTCGTGCGCAGATCGAAGGTCTGGAGGCCGCGGCCGCCGGCATCGCGATCCGCGAACTGCGTGCGCACGCGATTCAGCACCGCCTGCATGTTGCCGATGGATTGCCCGACGACGAACGCGCGCGCATCGTCGATAGTCTTGCGGATGTTCTCGCCGCCCGGCACTTCACCGACGCCCGTGTTGCCCGCGCTGTCTTTCAGAATGACGATGTTGCGCGTGAAGAACGGGGCGTGCGCGCCGGAGAGGTTCATCAGCATGCTGTCGCGGCCCGCGACGGGCACGACGCGCAGTTCGGTGACTTTCGGAGTGGCGTTCGGTTGCATTGCGTTAGTCGACATGTGAGTGATCCCGAAGTTGAGTGTCTGGCCGCGTTTAGTTGCGCTCAGTGCGCGTTGCGGTGCGCCGCGTGTCCGACGGGCGTCCCGTCCGGCCGGCGACGATTGCGCGTGAGGAAAGCCGCCGCCGCCGCGATCAGCGACGCCACGCCGAGCCCATAAAGCCCGCCCGACACCGAGCCCGTATGTTGTTGAAGATAGCCGAAGGTCGCGGGCGCGAAGAAGCCGCCCAGATTGCCGACCGAGTTGATGAGCGCGATCACGCCGGCCGCGACGCGCGCATCGAGATAGCCTTGCGGGATCGGCCAGAACAGCGACGCCGCCGCCTTGAAGCCGATCGCCGAGAAGCAGATCGCGACGAACGACAGCACCGCGTTGCCCGTCGTCGATGCGAACAGCCCGCACGCCGCGATCACGAGCGCCGCCGCGAGCCACGCCTGCTGGAAGCGCCAGCGCGCGGAGAGCAGCGCGAAGCAGTACATCGCGACCATCGCGATCATCCACGGAATGGCATTGAAGAGGCCGACCTGGAAATCGGTGAGTCCGCCCATCTTGCGGATGATCGTCGGCAGCCAGAACGTCGCGGCGTAGATGGTGAGCTGGATCGCGAAATAGAGCAGGCAGAACAGCACGATCTGCGGGTCTTTCAGAAGCTGGAGCGTGGGAACGTGACGGCCGCCCGCGGCTTCGCGCTCGGCCTGCTCGCCCGCGATGGTCTTTTCGAGCACGGTGCGTTCGTCGGCGGTGAGCCAGTGTGCATCCGCGATGCGCGACTTCAGCAGCATCCAGCTAACGCCGCACAGCAGCATGGAGAAGCCGCCTTCGACGAGGAACATCCACTGCCAGCCGTGCAGGCCGAGGCCGCGAATCGACAGCAGACTGCCGGTGATCGGGCCCGACAGCACGGACGCGAACGCGGAGCCGCCGAGGAAGATCGCGATTGCCTTGCCGCGCTCCTTTTGCGGCAGCCATTGCGTGAAATAGAACACGACGCCCGGGAAGAAGCCCGCCTCCGCCACGCCGAGCAGGAAGCGCAGCACGTAGAACGACGTGTCGTTCCAGACGAACGCCATTGCCGCCGCGACGATGCCCCACGTTCCCATGATCCGCGTGAGCCACGCGCGCGCGCCGTACTTCTGCATCAGCACGTTGGACGGCACTTCGAACAGCGCATAGCCGATGAAGAACAGCCCGCTGCCGAGCCCGTAAGCCGCCGCGCCGATGCCGAGATCCGTCTGCATGTGCGCGTTCACGAAGCCGACGTTCACGCGATCGATGTAATTCGCGATGAACATGATGAGAAACAGCGGCAGGACGTGACGCTTGACCTTGGAACTGGCCGATTCGAGCAAATCGTCGGCGCGCAGGGCGGGGGCGGATCGCAAGGCTGTCTCCTGATGGTATAGGTTGTCTGACGACATCTTATGGTCATCGGACGACTTGCACATCGCGTGTTTACCCTTTACAGCGTTGACTCGCGGCTTTTTCGGGCGCCTACGGTCACGCAGAGAGTAGACGTCTGACGACTGTTCAAAACAAAAAGCCGGCTTTGCGCCGGCTCCGAGCTGTTTACTTCTCGCGCGAAACTTATTTCGCGTCCTGCCCGATCTCGTGATTGGCCAGAAACTCCAGCGCGCGAACCATGCCTGAGTGATCCCACGCCTTGCCGCCGTGCGCGGTGCACGCGTTGAAGAGCGCCTGACACGTCGCCGTGTTCGGCAGCGACACGCCGAGCGATTGCGCCGTCGAGAGCGCCAGATTCAAATCCTTCTGATGCAGTTCGATCCGGAAGCCGGGATTGAACGTGCGCTTGGTCATCCGCTCGCCGTGGACTTCGAGAATGCGCGACGAAGCGAAGCCGCCCATCAGCGCGGTGCGAACCTTCTCGGCGTCGACGCCCGCCTTCGATGCGAGCAGCAGCGCTTCGCCGACCGCCTCGATCGTGGCCGCGACGATCACCTGATTCGCGACCTTGCAGACCTGGCCCGCGCCGACTTCGCCGATCAGCGAGATGTTCTTGCCCATCATCTCGAAGAGCGGCTTGACCTTGTCGAAGGTCGCCTGCGCGCCGCCGACCATGATCGTGAGCGATGCCGCCTTCGCGCCGACTTCGCCGCCGGAGACGGGCGCATCGAGGTAATCGGCGCCGCGCTCGCGCACTTTCGCGGCGAACTCGCGCGTCGCGATGGGCGAAATCGAACTCATATCGACGACGATCTGCCCCGCGCGCAGCGAATTCGCGACGCCGTTCTCGCCGAACAGCACGCGCTCGACGTCGGGCGTATCCGGCACCATCAGGAAGACGATGTCCGCTTTCCCGGCGACGGCCGCGGGGCTGTCGCATGCCGTGGCGCCCGCCTGCGTCAGTTCGTCGGGCACGCCGCTGCGCGTGAACGCCGCCAGTTCCACGCCGTTCTTGACCAGGTTCGCGGCCATGGGAAGCCCCATGATACCCAGTCCGATGAAGCCTGCTTTTGTCGTCATGTATCGCTCCTTGTGTGCTTTGTGTTCGTGTGTCGATGCGCGGTCTTCGCAGCTTACTCTTCGATGAAGTGTTTCTTCACGGCTTGCGCCGCGTTCCGCAGCAGCCCGAGATCGGCGCAGACGGCGACGAGCGTGCAGCCCATCGACAGATAGCGGTCCGCGTCCTGCTGCACCGGCGCGAGGATGCCGCTCGGCTTGCCCGCCGCGTGCGCGCGCTCGAACACGTGCGCAATGGCCGCCTGCACGTCCGGATGATTCGGGTTGCCTAAGTGACCGTAAGCGGCGGCGAGATCGGACGGGCCGACGAACAGCGCATCGACGCCATCGACGGCGGCGATTTCGTCGATGGCATCGACGGCTGCGCGGCTTTCGATCTGCACCGCGACGCTGATATTGTCGTTCGCGATATTGAAGTAGTCCGCGACCGTCCCGTACCGGTTCCCGCGATGCCCCACCGACACGCCCCGGATGCCGTGCGGCGGATAACGCGTCGCGGCGACGGCGCGGCGGGCGTCGGCGGCGCTATCGACGAACGGAATCAGGAAATTCACGAAACCGCCGTCGAGCAGCCGCTTGATCGCGACGGGCTCGTTCGCCGGCGGCCGCACGACGGGCGCGCTCACGCTGTCCTTCAGCGACATCAGTTGCGGGATGAGCGTGAGCGCGTCGTTGGGCGCGTGCTCGGCGTCGAGCAGGATCCAATCGAAGCCGACGACGCCCAGCAACTCGGTGACGATCGGGCTCGCCAGCGACGACCAGCAGCCAATCAGCTTCTTTCTTTCGCGCAGCGACGCCCGGAACGCGTTGGGCAACGGTTGATACGGTGTCGAAGACGGCATGGTGCCTCCCTGTGGCGGCTGGATCGGTGGATTTCGTTCTTGCGGTTAAGTCATAGGATGTCTTAACAGAAGGTATCGCGATTTTGGCTGTCGGGAACAGGAGCGTTAACCCTTAACGCGCCCTTTCCACGCCTCTCGGTACGTGATTGGCGAGCACTTTCCTAGTTATACGATGTCTTATATATCAGCTTGCTGCCGAATTGACGAGCCGTTTGCCGAACTTCATGATGGTTCATCAGACATCGTTGTCAAAGCACGTATACGTGGACGTGGAAGTCGTCCGACCTCAACTTTCCTGAATTGCAGAACCAAAAATGGCCAGCCTCACCGATAAAGTCGTCGCCGCCCTCATCGAAGAGATCGAGCGCGGCGTGCTCCGTCCCGGCGACAAGATTCCGACCGAAGTCGCGTTGATGAAGCAAATGTCGGTGAGCCGGTCGGTGGTGCGCGAGGCGGTGTCGCGGTTGCAGGCGGCGAATGTCGTCGAGACGCGGCATGGCATCGGCACGTTCATCCGCGCGATGGCGGATCGCGAATCGGTGCGGCTCAAGGACGCCGATTTGTCGAACTTGCTGGATGTGATGGCGATCATCGAATTCCGGATCGATCTGGAAGGCGCGGCGGCCGCGCTCGCGGCGGGGCGTCGGACCGAGCAGCATCTGAAGCAGATTGCCGGCGCGCTCGATCGTTACGAAGAGCAGGTCGCCAATGGCAGCACCGATGTGCTCGAGCATGACGTCGAATTTCACTTGCAGATCGCGCGGGCGAGCGGCAATCGGTATTTCTACGACGTGCTCAGCCAGATGGGACGCGCCGTGAGTCCGCGCACGCGGCTTGGCAAGGCGGAGATTGCGGAGCTGGATCAGATCGAACGGTTACGCAACGTGCTCAACGAACACAAGGCGATCTATCAGGCGATCGTTCGTCAGGATGCCGACGATGCCCGCGCCGCGATGCGCATGCATTTGAGCAACAGCCGTGAAAGGCTGCGTCAGGCGCATGAGACTGCGGTGAACTGAACTGCTCCGGTTTTGAGCGACGCTGCCTGCGTCTTTAAGTAAACAAAAGGATTCGTATGTATACGTGGTAGTAGTTAACAAGCCTGCCGCTTTTCAGTGGATAACCCGATTCGCGCGTTTCGCGTCAATGACTTGCGAAGTAAACAACTTCGGTATGGATCGGCGGATTGCGGACGGAAGCGAGGACAACTTTCGGGACTTTTTCCGAATCGCCGAGTTATGCAGAAAGCGCGAACAGTTTACGCGGCGGGGTTTGTACAGGGTTGTCCACAGGTAAACGCGGGGCGTGGAATCGATGGGCAAATAAAAAGCGCCTCCGAAGAGGCGCTTGTCTGATAGCGACTTCGAAGGAGGTCCGCGCGCCGTCGCGACGTTAGTACGGTTGCTGGCGAAAATGCTTTCGAATCAAGGCATTGTCAACTTCGTCGCTGAGGAAAGGCCCGCGCGCTTGGTCGCTAACAGGACAAAATCCTCGCCCCCTCCACCGTCTGAATTTTTTCGAATGAAGTCCGCGAGCCCCGTCCTGCGGGCCTCGGACGACAACGCCCACCCACATGTAACAGCGGACGTCATGGTGTCGACCAAGTTTGGGTAAGCGGCGCTGTAAGGTTATCTAGGCGAGCACACCGTAGTTATCACATGGTAGTCCGCAGCCTTGCGAACACTGCCCAGCAACTCGCCCAGCCGTGGAACCTTCTGTTTGGCCCGCCGGACGCTCTCCAACGTCCGCTTGTCGACAAAAGTCTCAGTGGCGTATGGAGCGAGGCAGAGCAGAGAAAGGTCATTGACGTCACTTCCCTTCCGTTCGGGCTGGTCATGTGCATGCAAGCGCATAGCCTCTTGGATGACGGCGGACGGAACACGGTCCGGCGTGACTACCGCCTTGACTTGTTGCCAGGGCAAATTGTCTGCGTCTGAAGCCATCTTCAAGCGTCGTCTGAACATGCCGAGGCTCATCGCTTCACGAAACGTCGCGTTTAGGTCAATGTCCGCAGGTTCGAGACCTGCCCACAGCAACATGCCAATAAGTGATACCAATGCTGAATCTTCCGAGTTTCCGTGTTGCACATTGGCTAACAAGTCGGACATGAATGCGGTAGCCATTTCGCGCGGATTTTCGATGCGTCGGTCTCCGCGTTCCGCTATCTCCTTCTCGAGTGAGCGGCGAATGCGTACGACTGTCGCATCAATAGACTGCGCGTCTCGAAGGGGCCTGTTGACTAAGTCTGCGAGACGAGCGTTGTCAATGTCAGTCGCACGCCAAGGGGAAATTGCGGCAATCTTCCGCGCGTCCTCCTGATACTCGCCGAGAGCGGGGCGAAGCAATCGCCAATCGCTCCTCAATTCCAGTAATGCCTCCGTGCCCGTACCGAAGGACAGCAACTCACTGCGCGCAGCGTCTCGTACACCTAGCAAGTCGAGGTTCGGGTGAGCGTACGCCGCGCGGACCTCCGCCTTAAAGACATCGAACGCTGAGCCGGGAATAACGTGCGACTTGTCCCCGGTCACCCACGCCGACATCGGCCAGCTTTGTAGGTAGCGCAGACGCTTGTCGACAAGGCTTTCATCTCGATGTTGCAACAGCTCCGCTATTTGATGCCAAGACAGAAGCGGTAGCCACCCGCGGTCAAGGAGGTGCGGAACGAAGTGTCGAGCTGAGTGACGATGCTCGGGGTCGCGCGAAGTCCAATCGGTCGCGAGACGTGCCAGATGAGAGGTATCTAACACGACTAGGGCAATGTTGTAGGGCATGTCAGTCTAGAGCGAAGTGCTTGTTCGGCTCCTTCTCTGCTTACTTCTATTTCGTCAATGAAACGATGGACGCGACGATAAAGGTGCCCAGAATCCAACCTGCAAGTTTATGAATGTAGAGGTAGAACCTAATAGGACCAGAAAAATCAACATCTTTGTAATGACGGTCCCTGAGTTTTATGAGGGGGAGGAACATATCGAAGCTGTAAGCCCACCTTAAAGGAATGAAATCTTTTGATATACGCCTATTCGTTGGCACCGCGTTTGGCGGGCTATCGAATGTCAACGCAAAGTCGTACATTGGCTTTTCTTGAAAACGAAACACAAACCCACCGAAAATCACAAAGACCATTGAAGCGATAACAGCCACGTATAACTTCCGCCCGTAACCTACAAAGGAAGCTGCCCACAAATAGGCGCAATTTCCGAAGCTGGTAAAGTTGGCAGTCAGGCAGACGTGGTCGCGCTCTTGGTCCTTGCTTGCAATATAAATCTTGTCATAGCCGGTACTATTGCCGGTTTTCTGAAAAAATCCTAGAACCTGCTGGAACGGAGCCGGGTCAAATCCGTTGCGTTGGGTCAATTCTAACCATCTTTCAAACCATTCGATGTCTTTTTCATTAGAAGCTGCACGAATAGCTGCTGGGGGCGGGGCCCCCGGAACTGCCTTCTCAGTGAGAAATCCATCGATTTGAGCGTTTTGAGCGCGTACGTACTTCGGCCATAGGTTGACATCGGTTATCTGCACTTGAGAGATGTGTGCCCCGGTCAAATCCAACGATGAAGGATTAGCCCAAATCTGACGTCTCCTACAAGCTGTTTCGACGCCGTCAGTATCGTCGTCTAGAAGTTCAACGTCTCGCTTTTGGAATTCTAGTATTCCACTTATGGTCGTACCTCTTGCGGACATTTCTCCCACACAGGACATCTGCCCGACAAACGAGCCGCCTATTCTTGAAAACTCCAATCTCAAAGGCAGAAGCAAGCTTCTCTCTAGGTTTAGAATAAACGAGCCCGCGATTACGCTGTTTTGAACGAGAAGCGCCGCCGCGCTGTTTGCAGAAAACTCAATGCCTCCGTCAACCCGTGTTGAGGCAACTTGAACGACGTGTGCTCGGATTGTTCGGAACTTTAGACTTCCTTCGACGTGACTATCGTTGAGGACTATAGAACGATAGGAGCCTCCTTCAAACCTTATATCGCCTTTTGCTGAGACGTTTTGAAGTTCAATGTCTTCGCCCTTTACGCATTTGAACTCAATATCGCCCGGGATTATTCCGCCCTTTAGATGGATGCTGCCTATAATCGTAGTCCCACTAAGTTGAAACCCTGTTTCCTGTAACCGCTTCGAATAGCGCGGGTCCTCCAAAATATCTATTAAGAAATAAGCTGGAAGAGTTTTAGTGTAATGACACTTCGATTCCTGATTATCATCGCCATATTTTCCAGAAAGGCAAATTAGCCGCCAGACCTCCTTCAACGGCGCATCCCAGTCACCCTGCGAGCATTCGGCGAGTAGCGCAGCGTTAGTGTCTAAAGGCTGCTTCGTAGATTTGCCGAAGGCGATGGTCGCAGTAAAACACAAGACAATAGCCAACACGTAACGAAAAATCGCGGGCATAGGCCATTTCTCGCAGGAATGGAAGCTGGTCGTTTCTTCGCTACTAGCGAACCAGCAAAAATTTTAATTGATTATGTATAGGATGATGAGTTCTGAGAAGGCAAGAAAAATTTGAAGCGCACATTCTTCTTTCGACAAAAGCGAAGGTTAATAGGTCTGGAGATTTAGCGTTGTACGGAACGCGTTTGTTCGACGTCTTTCTCCATTGAACCTAGGCACCCACGTCTCGTGACATCGAGCACAAGGTTCTCCCAACCATCGACCCTTGTGCTCCAGTAAAGCAAGCAGTCATTGGAAGCGGTTCTGGTCGACGTTCGCGGCTGCTGACGATGAAACCTTGCGACCAATCGTCAACGCCCCTCCAACCGGGTTCTCCGGGTCCAACTCGAAATCGTCGTCGGGGTCACCCTTGAAGGCATAGGCGTCACTCAATGCCTGCAGCAAGTCGAGCGACTCCCACTCGCTTTCTAGCCACCTCGCAGCCGGAAGGCCAGCGGCGGAGCGAATCGTTGCCGCCAGGTTCCAAGCCTTGTAGCCAAGGTGCCCGCAGAGCTTCTTCATCTTGTGGAAAGTGAGGAGCAAATCACTGACGTTGGTCGACCAGCAATCAACGATGGCCAGCTCATGAGCGTCCGACTCACGGGCCAATTCCCGCATCTCGGCCGTGACCGACCTTGGTAACACTCGCCAGTCGACAGACTCCAGGAAGATGAAGTGAGGCATTCGAACCCGACTCATCGCGAGTGGATTATTTGTACGACCGAACTCTCCGCGAGCGTCTGCCTCGTCGTTTATCGTGCGTACGCAGGAGCGTGCGAACGCCTCCAATGACTCGGCTGCAGCCAATGCCGACACATGCGCTTCACGCGCACGATGGCGTTGGTCTCGCATCAAAAAGAACCCGCCTACTGCGACAGTGCCGATGACCGAGCCCGCCATTGTGGACAACGCTACAACCTTCCTGTGACCACCGAAATTCGATGCCATGTTGCCTCCGTAATGAATGGTAGCGCTGCTGCCCGGGGGAGCGGCAGCGCGTTGTCGCCAGATATCCGTTTCGACAACTACCGTCGATTGGCGTAAGCGCTTCGAATCGCCTGCCGCCCCCCGCTCCTAGCCGCGGCAATCTGGGGTGCAAGGGCCGCGAGGATGCCGGCCAACCTGTCAGCAAAATCGTCAACATCGCTGACGGCGACGGCTTCACGGACGGAGCTCGTCGATGCGTAGCTGACATTCCGTGAGGAGACGTTCACCTTTCGGAGAATGGCTTGCGACTGTTCGTCATCGATATCGAGTTCAGCGTTGAGCTCGTCTATGAAGCGGTCGTAACGCTCCGTCAGGTGATACTCGTCGAGCTGGTCATCCCACTCAGTCGGAAATGGAGGGTCCAAAGAGCGAAGCTCCTTCAATTCATTCCACCCCGCGTATCCATACATTCGGCAAAGCAAGTTGGCTGCACGCCAGAACCCGATTTTCTTGGCACCAATGACCTGACGCAGTTCGCGCGCCTTGTCTTTGGTCCAGTCAAAACCGGGCGGGCTGAAGATTGAGTCCATGATTGACTCCATGGTGAAAAAGCCCGCCGCGAACGGCGAGCGATATAGGGTGTAGACGCCCGCTCACCGGCGGGCGCACTGCCAATCATTGAGCCGGTCGATGAGAACCAGCACCTGGATTCGTCCGGCGCGCTTCCTCGGCTGCAAGGAACTTCGCGTAGTCCTCGTCCATCCCTTCCACCTCGTCGCGCTGATTGACGACAATCGGACCAGAGCCGGATTTGTCGGTCGGTTTGATTCCCTTCGCCTTCAGGTAGTCTTCACCGCGCTTGGCGTCGCGCTTCTTCTTGGCGTTGGCCCGCGCCGCTTTGACGTTTTCGCCACCAAGTCCGCCGAGGTCGCTCTGGGCGGCGTTCCGAGCGGCATCCGTGATATTCACGTGTTGGCCCGTGGTCAGCCACGCCTGACTGCGGCCGCTCGCCTCAGCTAGTTCAGCAGCCTGTTCTGCTTCGCCCAGCGCAATCAACTCGACTTCCTTCCAGGATGCGTCACCAACGCGGCGTGCGTCTTCATCGACCATATCGAGGATGCCTTCTTCGCCATTGGGGAGGAGCCAAAGCAGCTTCTTCGCCTTCCCGTCCAGACGCTTGACCTTCACCCACAGCTTCCGGTCTTCTTTGAGCGGTCTTTCTGCGTACTGGTTGTGCAGCACGACAAGAGCACTCGAGGTGAAGCGATATCCCTTGAAGTAGATGAGGCCATCACGGCTCAGACGGGGCTCCCACGGGACAAAGCGAGTCAGCGCTTCGCGATACGTGAGTTGGGGTATTCCGGCAGCAATTCGCTCGTTTTGGAGATAGGTACAAATCTCCGCCGGCGTGATGCCAATACCGAGTTCCTCCATCCTCTTCGTACGCAGGTGACGGACATCCGCATGCAAGTTATGGTGCTGCATGCACAGCACGATGAGCTGCTCGAAGCGGGTAACGGAGACGGGCGGATTCTTTCGTTTGAGGCGACGCAGCCGCTTCGACAGTGGGTCGGTCGCCCGCGTGTAGGCCGTTTCCTCGGTGAGCGTCAGCAGAATCATGGTGCCGTTGAAGCTCTCGACCGGACTCTTCTTGTCGCCTCGGCCAGGCTCAGGCAGCATGCGCCAAAGATTCATCTCGTCACAGGCAACTGCGAGGACCTCCTCAGCAGCGCCGCTTCCGTTGTCGACCATGACGCCGTCGATAGTTCCGTGCAGCAGCCCCTCGGTCGAAATCAGGCCGAGCTCTTTCGCACGAGGAGCCTTATCCATATAGATGGATGCGATGCACCGGCGAAAAGACTCAGCGTTCTCTCCCGTCAGAGCGATTTCGTAACCGAGCACGCAGTGGGAGTTTCTGCACACAGCGAACAGCACAACAACGGGAATGGCAATCAGCTTGCCGTTGACCAGCGCTGCGACCAGCATCTTTGCAGACCAGCCATCGACATCGGCGATGCCGATAACACCTTGCGTCAAGTCGGTGGCTTGCCCGATGCGAGCAAGGTCGAACTGGTGAGCAATGGTGGCGCCGTTACGCAAGCTCCGTAGTTGATACCTCGCGATAAGGCTCTCGCGAGCGTGGTAATAAAAGGCGTTGAGGCTGGGCCTGAGATGAGCCTCGGTGTCGGCGTAACGCTCATCGAGCATCAGGTGGTACGCATCCTTGAGGGTGCGATGCGCGAGGGCCCAATGAGTTGTCAGCGCGGACACAAAATTCCGAAGGTCATCGGCCGTGACCGCCACTTCCCTGTACTGGGTGCGAGCTCGTCCTCTCGCGACGGCAACATAGTGCGCCATGCGCGCCCGACGCGAGGGTGGCCCGGGCTTTCTCGAGTAGCTGCCACCCTTGGCAATCTCCTTGCGACCCATCCGACAAGTCAGGTCGGCAAGCGCGCAGTCGCCGCCGCCGAAATGCAGCCACCGATGCACAATCCGTCCGGCCTGCGTGCGGAAGTTCTTCGGCTTCTTGGCCGCGTCGACGACATACGCGAGTGCCTTCAGCCGTTCCGTGTCGTTCATAACCACGAAGTCGTTAAAGATGAAGTCGTGCGGGTTGCCCTGGCCTTTCTTATCAAGGTAGCAGAAGGCATGGACGACCTTCATCCGCTCACCAACGAATTTCTGCACCTCCAAGGGCAAAGCGGTCAGGGCGCCTCTCATCATCTGCGGTGCAACGCTCTCATCGCACAGCATGATGTCACTGAAGGGCTGGTCCGCCGAATCGCCCCTCCATTTGACGAGCTTCACCTGGGTCTCGGGACATTTGTTCGAGTGAATCGCGAGCACGTAGAGGTCGTTTTCGAACCTGTCGAAGCAGACCGCGCGGTAGCGCATGTCATCCCCATCCCGAGTACGCTTAAAGAGGGAGAAGCGCTTCAACTTACGGGGCCACACGGCCTCCTGAAGCCGGAGCAGCTGGTTCAGCAACTCCGGCTCAGCGATGCGGGGTTTCATGTCGGCTTCAATCGAGATAGCAGTCATTCTTTTCTCCTATAAGTTATCCTTAACGGAATCGTTCAGGAAATACTCCCTGCGTAACGACATCTCCTTACCGAATCAAGAACAGCGGTTCGTCAGTGCGCAGGGGTGCGCGATGGTCAAGTGTGAGAAAACCGTACGCGACGGCGGTAGCGAAGAGCTTGTTCGCGCGGCTCATGGGAATTGCCAGCTGAGTCGAGGCACGGCCGACAACGTCGAGCAGGCAGCCGCGGTCGCTCACCGTCAGTAAAGTCAACGCAAAACGACGCGAAGCCTTATATAGCGTCGGGAGGTCTGCTCCCTGCACCAGCGAAAAGAGCACGCCATAGTTGCTGTACTCAGTGGCGCCCACCTCATTGCCCAGCAGTAACTCCCATGTCCAGCCTGCCTGGTGCATCGATTCTCTTTCCCTCTCCTCACGCGCAAGCGCCTCCTCGTCCGGCACATAGCCCTCGGGCTTGATGGAGATTCCGTGGTTCTTCAGCCGCCCCGTCTCTGGGCACACAAGCGTAGCGATGAGGTCTATGGTCATGACTTGCGACCTCAGCATCTTTTTTCCCTGTGTAGTCGCGCGGTTGTATGCGTCCATGCTGAAGCGGCCATATTGCTCGCGAAGGTCCACCACGTAGGGGCTGAACATCAATGCGAGTTGGATACGGAGTTCATTGAGCGAGAGCGCTTCGAAGCGGCGCTTTATCTTGACCCCTGGCGTGGTTGTCCGAGTTGCCTTTGATGGCGTCCTTGCTCTCAAGAGCGCCTCATATCGCTTGCCGTGCTTGAACCCTTCGCAATCGCGTGGAGGCAAGACAATGCCTGCGGGCGTCACGAACGGGCGCTTGAGTTCGAGGACTCGCAACTCGCTGGGGTCCTTCTGCACGACGACGGGTGGCGCGACGTAGCCGTCTTGCCATTGGTCGAAGCTCGAAAAGGACTCGGGCTTGAAACGGTTGAACGAGCGGCGAGTCGTTCGATGATTGGCTATCTCTGTCAAAGTACCTGTCCTCTCGATGTCGAATTACCGTAGATATTGAGCAGACGCGGCCGACGCGACCCGTCTGCGCTCATAGAGGAAGCAAGTCCATCAGCGCGCGCGTTGTGCACGCGGGGGATGGCATGAGTCAAGGCAATCCATCAGCACAGAGCAGCTGAGCGGGAGGTCGTAGTGCAGCTGAAACCACCAGTCCGCCATCCAATGACCCGCCGTCAGGTCTGACTCGCTAATGCTGTTCAGCGACCTCTCAGCCGTCACTTGGCGGAAGGGCTCGCGGATGTGGCCGGCGAGTTGCTCATCCATGTACGCGAACTCTTCCTCGGTCAGCTCGATGACAACATGCTTGGTCGTTCCGTCGTCACGGCAGAGCCATGCAACGAACGGGGGCCGCCTGCTGGCACCGCCAACCCAATATTGAAGTGGCACCAGCTTCCTGAGATTCGGGCGAGACGGAAGGTTGGGAGTCAGCGCCTGAGTGAGCGTCTTGTCCCACTCCTTGCGACCCTTCGCATCTTTCGAGTGCCGTCGGGAAGAGCGAGACTTATTCGAAGCCTGAGCCCATGCTTCCACACGCAAGCGGCGGTCTTCGTCCACGTCGAAAGCCGCCGACGCTTGGGCAACTGTATTCGTCGTGACGCGGATGTGGGTGTGGTCGAAATCGGAGAAATCGAAGAGCGGGTACTGCACCGTGGTGTCAACAATCAACTGCGTCCACGGAGCGACTGGTGCGGCGTCGTTCGAAGGGATGTTGTTGGGGTCAGTGTTCTGCATCTGCGTTTTCCTTGAGCGTGAATGAGCCCCGCGAGCACAGAAAGGCGCTCACATGAAGGCGGACTGTGAGAAACGTTGCGCCAGGTCTCGCGGTCAGCCGCGACCGGACCGGCGGTTACGGTCTGTTACATACCGGCGTGCTAAAGCATTAACTGGCGGATACGGACGAGTTCTTTGTGGAATTTGAGCTCTTGCGGACCTGCGCCGCGCTCAGCTGCGTCCCGCATCTCCCAGTACTGAGCGGAGAGCTGCTCGCGCGCCACGATTCGCATATCCCAGTGAGCCCAGGCCTCGGCGGCCTGCGAGCGGTTAGACTGGTCAACGGTATTCATGCGAGTCTCCTAAATGTGTCGGTCGTGAGGTGATGGGTGCGTTGGTGGTCTTGACCACGTCGCATCCCAGCGGTCAGCGTTGGCACCGCTCGGATACACGGGCGGTCGGCCTACGGCGAGCGGCTTTGAAATAGCCGGGTTTGCCACTAAATTCGAGAAACGAGTCGACAGATGGAGCCGGCGGAGCATCAGCATTGCGCCGCGCAAGCTTCGGTTGTTTTCGGTGTCTGGTTGACTGAGCGTGTTGAGACCGCCGTGATTCAAACACCGCTCGGCGTATCGCTCGCTCGAGGAAGCGCTCTGGGCGTTGATGCGCCCAGTGGTCCTGCCAGGTCTTTCTGTAGCGGTCGAAGATTTGGTGCATCAGCTCCTCCTCAGTTGGTCGCAGTGGGTGCCGCCTATAGGCGTTGCCCGCGTTGAATGTTCCGTAGCCTGAACTCAGTGGACGTGTCGGGTGCGCCCCATGCGCTCCTTGAAGGCGGCCTTGGT
This sequence comes from Caballeronia sp. ATUFL_M2_KS44, assembly GCF_023630965.1. Taxonomy (NCBI): domain Bacteria; kingdom Pseudomonadati; phylum Pseudomonadota; class Betaproteobacteria; order Burkholderiales; family Burkholderiaceae; genus Caballeronia; species Caballeronia sp. ATUFL_M2_KS44. The sequence goes on from NZ_JALQEA010000028.1 coordinate 43,812, forward strand.
CTCTTCGCAGTACGCCAGCGCGGCGCGGGTTTCAATCAAGTGGGGCAAAATCTCCGGGTTGGCGTAGATGCTGGCCATTCGATGTCCTGTCACCAGGAAGGTCTTGGTCCCACGACGCTTGCAGTTCGTCTTCTCGATATGCCGCTTTCGCCCCTTCACGTGGAGGCTGAGAGATTTGTCCAGCTTTTTGTAGTACTGAACGGGGTCTCGAAAATCAGGAACCGGATAACCTCTGGCCTTCAGTGACTCTTCGGTCAAGTACAGTGCGGCGCCGTGAGGTAGGAGCCTCATGAGCTGCATATGGTTTTTCTCCGGATGCAACTTATGCTCCGTCTCGTACTTCTGTGCGTAGTACTTGAACCAGCGTTCTCCGTTCCGGCTCATCCAGTTGATTCGCGCTTGACGTGCTTCGGCGCGCACCTCCGGCGGACGGAAGACGAGCGGTGTCCTCGGAACTTCGGGAATCGCGTCGGCGGCACGGCGCTCGACGTCCGCCCAGTCCGGGAACATGGCTCCGGCGAGGGCAACAAGTCCAAGCGGGCTACGGACCACCTTGGTTCCCTTGAAAAGCTTCGCGGCGCTATCGCTGCGCTCGACCACAATCCCTGTGCGTTCGATGAGAGGACGGAAGCGACTGTCGTTCACAACTTTGATGGCCGTCTCCGCACGAAAGAAGTTGCCGTCAACAATCCCTAGCTCCTGCGAACGTGCGCCAATCAGCCGCCCGATGCCTTCGTGATTCAGATGCGGCAGGTAGCTTGCGTCCAAGAGGCGCGTGACGATTTGGGACATCTCAATCTCCAGTGCTGCGAAATGGGCTGGCAATGCTTCTGCGCCAGGAATGGGCTTCAGTCCGCACCCACAATGGAAGCCGGCATGTCGCGTGTAGGCAGGAAACGCCTCAAAATCGAGGCATCGTTCACAGGGAACGTGGAGCGGCATCTTGTGCCGACCACAGAATCGGATGCCTGCCAGCAGGTGCTCTCGCCGGAAAAAAGGGAGACCATCGCCGGCCAGGTCCTCTTTGATACAGACTGGGCACCGGGCGAGTAAGGACTTCGCCCAGCCGGTGCGCGGGCCGCTCATTCCCAGAAGCGCCATCAGGCCCAGCTGAGTCGCATTCTCAAAGTGACCGACAACAGCTTCCATGCGCTCATTGGGTAGACACCGAGTGATTGCTGGCAGCCAGGTGCAGTTGCGTTTCACATAGTCGAGCGAGCCAACGAGTTCCGGAATCGACTCGAGCACGTGGCGCATGCCGCTCGGCCATTGCCAAAAGCGCGGCATGAGCGAGTGCGGGCTGTAGTAGAGCAGCCGCGCCAGATACGTGAAGATGTACTCGCCCGGCATGATGGTGCTTGCGAACAGCGGGAGGAGAAGCGACTCCGTTGATGTCATCGGTAAGGTCCTTTAGCGGCGATAGTCGTATTCAGCGACGGTTTCGGGGCGAAGCTTGGCGGCACGAGCCACAACGGCGAGCGCCGATGTGCTGCGGTGACCCAAATCAACGTGAGCACGGTCAACGCGGCGGGTGACGAACACCTGTTTGCGGCCGGGAAGCTGCGCCGAGGAGCCGAATCCCAGCTCGCGCGACGTGCGCTCGAAGACGTGCTCGGTCAAGCCGAGTCCCAGGCGAAGCTGGTAGCTCGAGGGCAGCGGCTCGCGGCCCTCGTCCGAGTAGCGGAAATCAACGGTGCTCGTGCGAATCGCATCCAAAAACGGAGCCGGCAGCTCAGCCGGCTTGCGACCACCCAAAGGCTTCGCCTTCTTGACTTGATGCCTCTCCAGCCATTCGCGGTCATGCCGGTAAAGCCACGTCCAAGCCCCGGGCAACGCCAGGCGCATCTCCTTGCGGGTGAGGTCCGGGGTTGCCGCCAGATGGGCTTGCCATTGACCGCGATAGCTCTGAATGAGCTCGACGTCAGTCGACGGCGAGTAGTCCGGTTCGAGCCGCAGCGGAAGCTGAGGCGAGAGGCTGTCGACCTCGCGGGCGAAGATGTGCATCAGGATGAGCAAGACCGCATGCACCGGGCGCCCTCGACTCGTAGAGCGAACGAACATTGCGGGGACGCTACGGGTCTGAGTGAGCCAGGTAAGCCGCGCATCTCCGAGCCCCCCGGAGTAGAAAGCGCTGAAGCTGCGGTCAAGAGCTGCGAGTCGAAAATGCCCTTCGGGCGTGACAAACCCTTTTGCGCGCAGCTCGCTCATGATTGATTCCCTGAGCGGCCTTTGCGGACTGCTTTGCAGGAAGGTGCTGACAGCGGACGCGTAGCGCATGGCATTGACGCGCGCCTGCGGATTGGAGTCGATAAGGCACGCCTCGAGCCGGCTCCAAGCGCCGTCTGAAATCAACTGGCACCCGTGCGACGCGCATAGCGCCACATAATCAAAGACGTGCTCGCGCAGCGCGGGACGAAATCCGAAGTCCGCGAACGCCTTGTCAGCACATTGCGGGCAACGCAGGTCGGAGCGGTTCCCGCAAGTGACGCCCGTCGGCAACCGCGGGCAATCCAGACGTCCGCGATTGCCGGAGGCGAGTTTGCTCACGACGCGCGCTGCCTTCTCAGGCGAGGCGTCTTGTGTGAGCAAGGAAATCGGCGAGTGCGCGAGCACCAAAGACACGCCGTCGCCAAAAGCGCCCGCGAAAAGGTCGGCGACGCTGAGGCCGCCGCAGGGCATGCTGTTCGAGCATAGCGGACCCTTTCTCATGGTCTTGTGATATGCGAGACGCGCAGGCCCATCGCCCGTCAGCTTGGCAAAGGTCTGGACCATACTGAGGATGGTTTGACCGGCGACAGGCGCGAAGACGGTCTCCGAAGTCATGCGTCGACCTCTTTCGGGTTCGTCCCACGGTTCGAAGAGCCAGCTGCCTCGTCCTCTCCCTCGCTTTCCGGGGGAGTAATGACATCCGCGAACTCGTCCTCGGCGATGGTCGCTTGGATGTTCCAAGCCAAGGGCAGAAAGTCTGCGTGGCGTCTCGCCGCAGAGGGACTGCAGCTGTTGCTTTCCAAAGCACGGAGCGCCCGCAAATACGGTGCGTCTGCGAGCAGTGCGACTTTCGATTGCTTTCTGAAGGCGGCTTCGGTCAGCGTCAGGCCTTTCTTGGTCGGAACGCGTGCTGCCATCACAGTGCAGACCGTCGTGCGCAGCTCGTCCAAGCCGCATGTCGCTTCCCACATGCGTTGTGAGAACCACCCAGGCATCTCCGCGCCATAAGGACGTGCGAGGTAACGCTCCCATGCGGTCAAACAGCATTGCCGCCAATATTCCGAATTCGCAGACTCTCGTTGGACCTCGTAAACGCCGAGTTGGGTCAGCCATTTGATATCCGCGTGGCGCTTCGTAAGCTCCGCAAATGCCCCGGTGCTGCATATGAACAGGATGGCAACACCTGTCGACTTTGCGAGCGTCGCCATCATCTTGATGAAATGCCTGGCGTTACCTGCTCGTGCGTCATCGGCGGTAATGCCTGTGACCAAGATGCAGGTGACACTTCCGGCAATCACCAGGGAACGTAGTGAACGACCATTTTTTGCGAAGGGCTGCGCGTTGGTGACCCCAAGCGTGTGAGCAGTATTGACGGTGTTGAACGCGGCGCTGAACTCTTGTAGCGCGGTCATCTCGAACTCTGATGGGTCGAGGTTGGCTGGGCAGGTCACATGCAGACATGTGAGCATGGGTACCACCCTGATGCTGCCCTCCGCGTTTTTCACGTAGAACTTTTTCCCTTCTGTATCGAACAGCTTCTTTACCGAGTTACAAAGTCCCTGCTCCTCCATACCCGTCTGCGAACAGATAAACATCGTGCGGGCGACCTGCGCCGGCAGCGATATTGTGGCCGGCGCTTTCGGACGGAACCCGTGCTCGTTTCGCTGCTCGTTCAGTATCTCAAGGCTCGCGTTCAGGTATTTATGAAAGGCGGGATTGGTGACGTCACGAGCTCGTGCGCTGTCGACCATCGCTTGGATGAATCGCATCACCGCCACAGCGTGCAGATGCTTCGGTTTGAAGTCGAGGCCGTCACTTGGCGCGTTTGGGTCAGTACCGTCGTGACGCAAGGCCATCTCGCTAGTCAGCTCGAAAATCGAATTGAATACAGGAATCAGGTCTAGCGCCGGATTAGACGTGCTCACGGTGACAAACGTCTCGGGGGCGCCTGCCTCCACGCGAGCGACAGCACCGAAGGATTGCTCAACCGTTCTTGTGCTCACGCGCGGCCCTCCTCGAAATCACCTCGCGGACTCAAGGCGTGGAGTGCCTCGAAAACGTTGGACCCATACCCTGGTGAAGCTCGCACCGCAGAAAGTGCCAGCGCGTCCGAGCAAGACGCCGGGAGTGTGTCCGGGGATGAGTTGAAGCGGGCTTGGTTCGTGAGGGAGCTCATGCCGCCTCCCACGCCTTGGTAATTGCTCGCGAACAATTAGGCAGATGACGCTCCAGCTCTGCGGAGCGTTCGCGCATCGTGCGCCGATGCTCCGCGCTCAATTCGGCGATGGTCACGCGACGAGTCGACTTTGCCTTGAGAGGTTGCGGGTCAGTCACCCAGCGACCAGGCCGATGCACCGATGCTTGATGGTCGAGTGTGCTCATACCGCCCTCCGAAGCGTCTGGGCGCGGTGGACAGCGGGCCGGCCGAAGGACGGGGTCGAGTCCGCGCGCCCGTGCGGGCTTTGCGGGCGAAATCGGCCGGGGGCGAGCGCTTCGCGACTCACGCGGGCAGGGAGCTGGGTGGGACCAGCACCTCCAATGCGGACGGAATGCACAAAGTTGGTGCGCTTGGCTGGGCCGAATTGGGCGGCACGAATGGCAGCCCGGATTTCTACGTCATTGATTACAATCACGTTTTTCTCCACAGGTTGGTTTTGCGAGCGCGTGTCTTCCCGCCGGCTGCTCAAAAGCAGACGCGCGCGTTGACAAGCCGGGCGACCTGTGTGAGTATTCGCGATGTTGAGGCGCGTTTCTCATACGGGAAGCACGGCTGGAAACGGGACGGCTCCAACCGTCCCGTTTTCCGTTTACGGGCTCGTAATCTACAGTCGGGGACGACCCCGGCTGTTCGCTACTGACTTCCGTTACATAGGTTCTCCAGTTGTTCTGATGCCGCATCTCTGCGGCCCTTGCTCAGTTCTCTACACCCCCACTCTCGATTTCGCGCCCCACTCACCAGATGTGCGGCGGCGCTCGAACGCGACGCAAATCACACCTCGCCGTGCTCGCTCCACCTATGCCTGCGAACAAGTCAACGATAGAGCCGAGGTGACTTGCATGAACCACTGCGACTTCGTTGCGACCGACGAACCGCTTGATGCCTCGGCCAGCGTCATGCTGCCACCGCACCCAGCGCGTCCATACAACCGACCTCAATTTAAAGCGGTTCCTGGCACACGTTTGATTTGGGTCATCAAAAAGGGTGAGTGCGCAGACTAACTGGCAATCAAAAACCTCGCAAGCACAGAGCGTCAACTCGCATCGATTTTGCCGCTCCTAAAGGCCATTAAACCAGGACTAACTGCTTATCTGAAAAGGAAAAAGAACGTTTTAGAAAAATTTTTATACCCGAGTGGCGCTAAAATTTAACACCACGAATTCGATTTCGATACATTTCGCTCGCTTTCAATCCATTTGGCATCCGAACTTCTGATACCCAGCTCTTAATTAGATTAAACCATAGGACTCCTTTGTGTTCATGCAACGCGAGTGGGAGCGGCCGCTGGATTTTGGCCCAGTCATGGCCTAGGCTTCCTAGTCGGCTCTATGCCGTTACGCGCTAGAGGATGCGGTGGCGGGTCTAGTCGTGAAAGGGCTTGGATGATACGGCGTACGCACCTGCAACCTCGCCTTCGAAGGTCTCAATCCTGATGCGCATCCGCTACGACATCACTCTCTCGTCCACACCTCCAACGATAAAAAGAATGTACCTGTGCCCGCTTTTCTTGCCGGCTGCATAAATAGTGAGGAGGCGATTCTGCTTCAGCGATTTCGTTATCGAGAGCGGCAAGCGAACGCATTCGACGCATTCGCTTTAGGGGAGCTGCCATAACTAGCTGTGAATGAGTAACCAGAAAATAGAAGAAAAATTTAAGCTTTAGGTTCGGAAGTTGGTGCAGAATCACGCTTTAGAGATATCTCTTTCGCGCAAACAAATGACGACCGCTCACTATTGAGCGATGTGCTTTGATATGGATTTGTGTATCGATGAGAGGCGGCGTTCTGGAAAGCGGCCTTAAATTTAAAGCGAGCTAAAAGTCTCTGTTCCCATCTTAGAACATCCGGCGAGCCGGTCAAGGACAACTCAACCGTGGTCGACAAATGGCACCAAGCTGCAGGGCAGATAGTGAAAGACGTCCTGTCCCACAAGAGGTTGAATCAAGAGGTCTTCGCGAAGCATCTTCACGAGGTCGCAGGGGGAAAGGAAGGTATGGATGGGAAGGACTCCTTTCGCAACGTCCTTCGACGAGGGACGGTCACGCTCACCATGTTCCTTCATGCTTTGAACCAAACCGGGACCAAGCTGCCACCAAATTGGCAAAAGACGCGGTCGCGTTCCGCAGACAGGTTGTCGCCGATATATGCCGTTGTGAACGGGATGGCAACTCGTGACTCTCTGGACGAAAGCCTTTTATCCGACCCGGATGCGGCGCACCTGCTGAACCAGATTGAGGCCTTGCCTGCTTCAGATAAGTTCGAAAGAGGACTAGAGCTGATACGTCGCAGCGAGTACTGCTACCGAACGAACGCATCAGACATTGCGTTCTACGAGATGAGCCGCACCAACGACGACTTTGCGGAGCTTACGAAGAAGATTGAGAAGTCAACGGGGCGCCGAATCAGCTCGAGGACCTTGAGACGAGCGTTCGAATCAGGCGACTTTCAGCTCGCTATGTTCCTCGAATGCCTGTATGCGCTGCGTTCCGAAAGTCTGGAACGCTACATCGACATGAAAGACCTTGAAGCAGCCGCAACTGAAAGCCTAACCCAACGACGGCGTTCACAACAAACATCAGACGAGTAAAAATCTTGGGTTTCGCGCGATAACGTCCTATGCTGAAACCGAGCGAAACAGCTCGCTTTCAGCAACCTCAATTTTCGTTCGATGCGGCCCTGTCGCACCTCACCGTCAGCATGCTCTGCTTGGCGTCAAGCACTCCTAAAAGTCACAATATTTCGTCCCTCAATGGTTGAAGGAGGCGGCCGTGACCGCGTCATTCGGGTTTCCGTTTTGCTCTGAAGGCCGGCTGGAGTGGGCCACATTTGGTTTGAGCGAGTGGCGCCTCATAAAGTGCGGCGATGCGCGTCTGCGAGTCGTCGGTACTAATGTCGCGACTGGCGAGCAGCGCGTGACCGCGGCTCTTGAATATATTGACCTCGCCTGCCGCGCTGTCCACACCCGTGACGAGCGAGCGTTATTGCTCGCCCCATATTCGCCCAGTTCGGACCGTCTTGATATGTCCTCGGTCGGTGGAATCGACAGGCGATGGCGGGAATGGGCTGTCCAGCATGACCTGCTGCCGTACTTGGACGTTACGCCCGTTCTTCTTGAGGACGTCGACCAGGTCTGCGTGTACGGTCAGTCCTCTGTGATGCCAGACAAGTCGAATCCGATGGACGACATGCGCTTCTTCTTGACGACCGTTGTCGAGGCCGAGGCCCCCATCCATTGGGACCTGGTCAGAACCGCCGCGTTGCAACTTCTGTACAGCCTGCATCCATCTAAGGGCACTGTCATCCGGCCCGTGTCGCGGACGCTATCAACTGACGCGCTTTCGCCATGATTTCGACCGAGTGAACATCGGAACACCCCTCGTACAGCGCACATGCATCGAAGTGCCGGACATTACTGGCATTGGCTTTTGCAGCTTCAACATCTTCGTCGCACGGAGGTTCACGTGAGTAAGCGAAATAGACACCGCTCGGGTCTGAATGCGGCGGACTCGTTCATAAGGGACGCTGCACTCACCAACGTGTCAGAGGGTACGCAACTTCGCTGCACCTTCAACGCGAGCTACCTTAGCTTGGTCGAGGTTGCACTTGAGATTAAGGCGATTGCTAAAGAGCCAAGGATACCAGACGTACAGCGCCTCACGAGCGCGTTTGATGCCATCAACGCATCGAAAGACGACCAGCTCATGACGCTACGGATTCAGCAATGGCTCGACGCGTTTGACCCTGCTGCTCCTATGCCCTGTTCGCGTCCTGACGCTATCGAACTCGCGAAGCGCACGGTCCTCGGTGCACGGCATTTCCTGAAACTGCAGAAACCACAAACCGACGCAGGACTTATACGAGACCGAGGTTAACGCACCCTCTTGCAACATCGGAACGCGCCAACCGCGCTCGTCATGTTCGATTGCCTACCGGAGGTTGCCTACCATGCATCCGAAGCCACACGACTTCCCGCGTTACAGCTTCGTCGACCGTAGTCTTCCGAGGACCGAATCGATGTCGTCCAGCGCACCTTCTCGAGAAATCTACTTAGTCCCATCAAGCGAGGACCAAGCGGAGCGATGGGAGCTTTGCGAGGACCTTGCGCGCCAGCTTTGTCAGGTTTCGATTCGAGATGCATATCGTAGCTCGCACGATGAAGCGCTTAGTCGAATCCGGACATCGTTGCGTCGCCGCTCCTGGGTCACCGGCGCCGAGCTGGACTGGGTCATGAGCCGGATGCGATGCCTCCTTGGCTGGTGAGAGGGCCTCGAGATGAACGACAGCGACGCTGACTTTCTCGTCCAGGCTCGAAGCCTTATCGCCGACTTCTACCGTTGCGATGCCGGACGACAGGACTTGTCAATACGTGCCCGACTGCGGGCGGCGTTCGATTCCATATACCTGCTGCTCATCGTCATTGCCGCCAGGAGCGGGTACCGGTCAGCTGTCGACGTCGACGTGATTCTGATTAGCGACGTGCTTCACGTGCTTCGAGCGACGGCCCAAGATGTCGACGCGCTGATTAGCCTCGCACAGTGGCTAACGCAGGATGAGTCGCATGAATTGCCCCCTCTCTCGATAGCCGACGCGCTCGCCGTTGTTGACCGTCTCCGATTGTTCGCCGCATACCATCTGAGGAGCGCCTGATGCCTGCTGTCCCTTCAGATTTCCCGCGCACCGCCGGCGGTGTTGTGTCCGGTTCCCGGCTCAAGCTGTGCCTAATTCGTTGCTCGGATGGGTTGTACCGCGAGAGCTCATCTGACGAGATTTGCGAAGAGCGCCACGAGTTTTGCGAAGACCTCGCGCAACAGCTCTGTGATGTGGCTCTCAAGGACGCTGCACACCATTCACACGAGGAAGTCCTCGAGCGTGTGAGGGTCGCGGTTCAAGAGAAGGCGTGGACTATACCGTCTGAGACCGCCTGGCTAATTCGGCGACTGCAGACTCTCTTGGGGTGGTGACGGAGTCGTCATGAGGCTGCAGATTGCAAGCGACCTGCATTTTGAGCGACTGGCGCCTGAAGCGCAGAGTGCCGCCATGCTGCTGCCGACCGCATGCGCCGACATTCTCATCCTTGCGGGCGATGTCTCCCGGTCAACGGACGCAGTGAGACGCTTCGCGAGTTGGCCGAGGCCAGTCCTACTGGTTCACGGCAATCACGAAGCGCGCAGCGGGCACCTCATCGACCTGAGCCGCTCAATGACGATGCAAGCTGTTGGAACCAGCGTCATTTATCTAGAGCAGACGACCTACGAATGTGGCGGCGTTCGTTTCCTGGGCTGCTGCCTATGGAGCAGCTTCGATTTGTATGGTGCACCTGCTGCTGCCATGAAGGCGGCCGAGGCACATATGCCGGAGTACGGCTTGTACAGGGTCGGACGCCGGGGCGCATTCTCGCCAAAGTACTCGCACTTGATACACCGCAAATCAAGGTCATGGCTGGAGACAGAGATAGCGAAGCCCTTCGCGGGACGTACGGTAGTGGTAACGCATCATGCACCGCATCCGCGCTCGATTGCCCCGCAGTACGCCGGGGGCCCGCTGAATCCGGCATTCGCCAGCGACTTGTCGGAGCTGATGACGAGCGTCGACCTGTGGGTCCACGGGCATCTTCACACGTCATCGGACTATCTCGTCGGCCGCTGTCGAGTCGTGTGCAATCCGCGAGGCTATCCGTTGCCGAGACGGGACGGAGGTCTCGAGTTTGAGAACAGAGAGTTCAATCCGCAGCTCGTAGTCTCAATCTGAACGCCGACCGTAGGAGGAATGATGAGCACAAGCGAATACAGACGTGAAGCGCTTTTCCATCAGGTAACCCGCGAGGCCATAGAGCTCGGCTCTCTGGTGTCCATCCGGGAGATGGGCGAGCGCCTGAACGTTCCATGCGCAATCGTCTACCGCATGTTGGACGAGGGCGACCTCTTCGCGTTTGAGGACGACGACGACCAATTCATCCCCACCCTGCTCGCGCCGGAACCTTCGCTTCGGCCTCGGCTATGGTCAATCTGCAAAATTCTTTACCCCGCTCCGGCAAGCAGCCGATTGGCGTTCCTGATTGGAAACTCGGACGCCTGCCGTAGCGATGCGATGGTCGATTTGCTGGCCACCGATGCCGGTTACGAGTACGTACGGCGCTGCGCGACCCAGTGGGCTGCCGAATGGTCGCGCAGCGAAGTATCAATTTTCAACGGCGCATGCCAGCACTTTCCTCGTACCGAGCCCTTGTATCAAGCGGTCGTAGAGGTGGACCCGCGCGTGCCGGCGTGGACAAGAGCGCTGATGGCCATGAGCGACGGCGAGGAACGTGGCCGGGAGGAGCAGCCTGCGGCGAAGATGACCTTGTTCCTGTGCACGATTGCGCCACCGAACGTGCGCACAATTGAGCACCGTCTCAACCTGACAATCGCCGACCAAGGCGCGTCGCTCGCCGTTCAGGTGGACGACGACAAGTCCTACTTCCTACCGCTTCCAACCGCTTTTGACATCAGGCGTGCTGCCTCGGTTGCATGGCACGTGACCTACCATATGGAGCGCGGTGGTCGCGATGCCGGCCTCAGCCATGAGGATGCGGCGCAAATCCTCTCAGTCGAAACGAATTCCGTACTCGAACTTGTACGAGCCCACTCGCTCGCTCAGGTAGCTTCCTGGCACTGCGGCAATGGCGCAATCACGTTGACGTCACTTCGCGACTACCAAGTGGCGGCATATGCGAGAACTCGAAACGAAGCGGCCCGGCTCAGTCACATGATTTAACTCCTTGGTCCTCCTCGCCGCGCTGGCTGTAGATGACGAGCGGGGCCTTGCGCGCCGAGCGCTTTTTTAACCTCCGTGAGGCTGCCATGCTCAGAGTAACGATACTGCGGTGCCCGGATGAGAGCTTGACGTTTGATGTCCTCGGCTATGCCGACATCCGTGTGCGTGCCTATAACCACAGCTGCAGGTCTTACGTCATCAACGTATTTGACGAGGCTGGCGAGCTGGCGGCGACCGCACAACTGGATGACGCTCCCTGCCGGTCGGAAGTGTGGGAACTCGTTGCACGAGGGCTCCTCAGCGCAACAGTGGGTATCGAGATGATTCCCTGTCGAGCTGCGTGAACTAGCAGCCTTGCACGAGCATGTTGCATCTATTTACCATCGGCCCAAACTTTGACGCACCTATTCCGAGTCACATGGGTGGGAACGTCGTCTACGCGGATTTCGATGGGATGGTCCACCCAGCCTACGTGTTTTGGATTCGCGGCGTCGGTCCCTGTCTGATGAACACGCCTGGTCATTTGCTATTCGAAAACTGCTCACTTCTCGAGCGAGAGTTTGAGCCCTATTCCGACCTTCGCGTCGTTCTGTCGACGTCGTGGGCTGTGCATTACCGAGGAAGCGTTCGGCGGTTGGCAGCCCGATTGGGACCAGCACTCGGCCGCCGAGTGGTTGGTGCGACTTTTCATTCTCGAATGGACGCCGCCGAATTTCAAAGCACACCACGGGGTCTTCAAGTGTGGTCAGACGTGTGTCGGCGAAGGCCAAAAAGCTGGTTTGCATTAGACGACGACGGCGATGGATGGCCGTCGTGGTGTAGGAGTCGACTTGTGCTAACCGACCCGGTGCTCGGAATCTCGGACGCTCGCGCGCGTGCAGAGCTTCGATTCCGCCTGCAAGAGATGTACAGCTCACCCTGAATTCCGCAATCGACACGATGACGGAGGTTCCGATGCTTTTGATAACAGTGGAACTGCTGCCGCTAGGCAGCGGATGTGGCCGAAAGACGCTCGGCGAGATGCGAATTATCAATGTGGGCGGCAACGCCGCGTACGGAAACTACCTCATCGAGGTGAATGACCTAGACGCTCCGAGGTGGACTGGTCAGCTCACGGACTACCCCAGACACGCGGGAAGTGTCTGGGACCTGGTTGCGAGAGGAATTGTAGTGGCGATGGCTGGTCGAGAGGAGCTGCCCCCGCGCCCCGTTCACGCCTGGCGGCAAGAAGGCTCTGAGGACTAAGGCGATGCTGAACCTCGTTTCGAACACTGGTGCTTCGATATGAAAGTCCGCCAACTCGTGCGTCGACTCGAGCGCATGCCGGAGGATGCGAATGTCCTCATGTCATCAAACAGAAGCGGCAACGCGAGTGCAGCTGAGGAACTTAAGTACGTCCGGCTATCCCGTTCGAAGCGGTTCGTGTATCTGCTCGCAGACAAGCAGAACGGGCATCGTTTGCTGTCAGATACAACGCGCGCGCCGGTCGGGGCCAGCCGACTGTCGATGGATGCTGTCAGGGCTCAAGCGCTCAAGACGCGCCGAACGATGCTCGAAACCAGCGAGTTGCTTGGCGAAGATGCGTTTCGCAAAGCATTGGCTGTCAGCAAGAAACGCTTTGCCACCATGGTCGACAACGGGAGCATCTTCGGGCTAGAACTAGACGGCGAGACGGTCTATCCGTCGATACTGTGTGGCAAAAGCTTGCCCCTGAAGCGATTGTGGAGGGTGGCGAGAATTTCGGTTCCGGCCCCGCCCGCACTGCGTCTGGATTTCTTGACATCAAGTTCAGGGGCGCTCGGGAGCCGAGCACCTATCGACATGCTCGACGATGACCGGGATTACCGTGAGCTTCGAAAATACGCAAAAGCGTGGGCAACCGAGTTCAGTCGGACCGTCGTCAAGGTCGTCGATGTCAAGGCACCGAAGGGCTCAGGGAGTCGAGACCCTCTGTATGTATGCGCAACCGAGGTGGACCCGCGGCGCCCACTATGGAAGCGCGCGCTGCAAGCCGTGCGCCTGCCAGGCTATCAACTTCCGCACGTTGCGCCGCGTTGTCCGCCAGTGGTCTGGCTTATTGTCGAGCGGCACGCGGCAGGGCAGGATTCCGTCGAAATTGAAGCCAGAGTCGTCTGCGAGTTCCACGCGACCGAGCTGAGTGCGTCCGTCGCGATACAGGGCGAACTTCCACTTGCTATCAAGCTTTCCCCGCCTGGTAAGCGGCCTACTGTCGCCGAAGTGGCCGTGGCTGTGTTCGCCTCGCTCGCGAAGTCATGACGGTCCGGCCGACAGCGAGCACGCGCGTGTTCTCCTTATCGGATACTGCCAACCCTGATGTGGATGCGCGTTGTCCGTCGTGCGCGACGCCGGATAGTCCGCACGAAGCACCTGCTGCTGGCAAGCGCGTTTGAGACGCGAGCAAGCGTGTCACCCGGTAAGCTGCGTAGGCGTGTGCGAGACGGAACTGTAGTGAAGATTCGTGTCGGCCGGCAGGTTTTTTACCCCGTTCTTTTCCTCCGCCAAGACCGGCTGGCAGCAAGGTGTGCGCGAATTACCCGCGCGATGAACCCTCGAGAAGACCCGTGGACAACAATCTTCGAGCTTGTCTACGCGTTCTGGAGTCTCGGCAACAAAACGCTGCCGCAAGTCATGCGGCGCAACGCCGGATATCGAGCCGTGCATCAGTACGCACGCGCAGTCGGCGCGTGACCGCTGTTCCGAAGTGGAGGCATCTAATGAATACCCAAACAAGCGAGTTCGAGGTCATCGCGCACATTGGTGGCGAATGGGAGCCTTGCGGTCAGCTATCGATGACTGAGCAGGCCACGGTACTCACTGGGTCCGCCTTCAAATATGCGCGCCGCTATCTTGAACGCGAAGATGCGTTCGATGTCGACCCCGTCGCCCTATCACTCAGATACGCCACCAGCATCGCCGGAAAGGTGCTCCACCCACCCAATTTCCTGCCGCAGTTCGGCAGCATCCGAGATGCCATGCCGGACGCTTGGGGGCGCCGAGTCATCGAGAACAAACTTAACGCGCCCCTCAACGGGCTCTCAGAGTCTGAATATCTTCTGCATTCGGGCCACGACCGCGCCGGCGCTTTGGATTTCAGACCTGCTATCGCCTCGCTCGGGCTGACCGAGCCTGCTGACCTGGGCAGTCTGCCGGGGTTGGCCGAAGCAGCCGCACTAATAGAACGCGGGCAGTGCGTCCCGAGCGACCTTTGGAGCATTTTCGATTGCGGTGCGAGCCTTGGCGGGGCTAGGCCGAAAGCGGCCATCCGCGACAGGGATGGGGTGGAATGGGTTGCGAAATTCCCGAGCATCAGTGACCGGCTTAACGTGCCCGCTATCGAATGGGCAACGCAGCGGCTCGCTACGCGGGCCGGACTCAGCGCCGCTCTGGTCATGCTTCTCGAAATCGGCGACCGACACGGGCCGCTACAGCATGTACTTGACCGGCGCCACGTGATGCTCAGCCGCCGCTTCGACCGACGATGGATGTATTCCCCGGAGTTCTCCGAAGCCAAGACCCAGGCAGGATGGGAGGTTTATCGCCTCCCCTATGCGAGCGCGCTGACGCTCGTGGGGTGCGACGAGATGAGCTCGCGGCATTGTAGCTACGGTGACATCGTTAGAGCGATGTATGCGTTCTGCAGCGCAAAGGTGACGACGTCAGACGCAGCGGAGTTATTTAAACGAGCAGTCTTCGACGTACTTGTGAGCAACGACGACGCACATCTGCGCAACACGGGATTTTTCTGGGATGCCTCGGTAGCTGGCTGGCGGCTGAGCCCGGCCTTCGACCTGATGCCAAGACCCAGTCTCGCCACCGACCGCTACCTTCACCTCGCACTAGGTACCAGCGGGCGTCACGCCACTCTCGACAATGCGGTCAGCGCGTGCAGTGACTTCGGGCTCTCGCAGGCTCGAGCTTGCGAATTGGTCTCCGAGCTCTGGGAAGTGCTCCGAGGATGGCGGCAGTGCTTCGAGAGGTTCCGGCTGTCGCCTAAGGACATCGCCGCGGTCGCCCCGGCTTTTCGGCACATTGACGACGTAGCAAGTCGCGAGCTACGTCGTAAGTTGCCTTGACCTGTTGACTACGGAAAGTCCCGTGCGACGTCCGTTAATCGATTGATGTGCCGGGCTCAGTTTCGTTGAGGTTGAATAGTCTGCTAGCGAAAAAGACTTTTCGCAAATGGCGAGCTCAAAGCGGAAACCGCCGCCTTGCTGTCCTTTACATTGCTCCCAAACAGTTTGAGAGCCACATATGGAGATTTATCACCATCAGACTCGAGGCTCTCATCGATTTTGCGAAACGCTAGCCCGCGACTCTTCGCATTGGTGACGTACCGTCCGGGCGGAAACCACCGTCCGAAGTCACCTTCCTCTCTCTGCGCTCTGATGTGTTGGCATGCCAACGAAGCCACGATTTCAACCGAATCAAAATTGATATCAAACTCTGATTGAGAGCTGAATTCTCGGCCAAGTTCCGTCCAAAGAGTCCGATGCATCCAAAAACTGACGGGCACTTTATGTCGTTCAAAGCCTTCAAGGAGCCTTTCCCCTTCGTCTGCGACGAAGAGCGAGGGCGGCAAGGCCTCCGGCACCGGCGTGTCATAGCCTCTGAGCCTTACCTCGCCATCAAATAGCGGACCCATTGCAAGCAAATTGTTGCTCAAGAATGCACCGAGCAATGCCGCATATGTGAGTAGCGTGGTTGGATAATGTTGATAGCACGTCCAGGTGACGTAGCCATCCTGCTTCCGAACTGCCTCAATACGCTCGCGTGCGCGACGCAGTGCGTGAGCAGAATCACGAGTTCCCCAGCGGCCTATGACCATTGCCACCCCCGTCAGGGTCGAGCAGAGCGAGTCGTAAGTACGGACACGAGCCGTCACCGATTTGACGTCAGGCATCGAATTGGTATCCGAGAATGGACCGTCACGAAGTTTGGCCGCTAGGTCCCTCGACAATCCGTCGATAAGGTCAGAGAACCGAATACGATGTTGCGCGTCGCTCAGGAAGCGCTTCGCCGACGCGACGGCAATGTCCTTAGACAGCGGATGCGGTTTGTTGAATTCCTCGATGGACTCGATTTTGGAATGTAGGTCATCGAAGAAGCTGTCCGCATCGTTGATGGAAAGGACTCGACCAGAACGACGAGCAATCAGGTCGTGCGCGGTTTGGCCCGGCGTGCCTCGCGAAGCCCAATACATCGAGTATCGGCGTGACGGTGCTCGCTCGATACTGGCCCTCAAACCTGTGTCCCAATCGGCCGACCAACCGCACGTCACCAGGCCAAACTCGTCGAACACGCGGTCCAGAAATCGGTTCATCTCATGCGTGTATGCTTCGAGCTCGGTTGGCGTATTCCTGATGCGTACATCGAGATAATCACCGTGCACCTTAACCACACAGCACCCAAGGTGCGCGAATGGCGGGAGCCCAGCCAGTTGGTCCGGTCCGCTCACTACGATGGGCGAGATTCCTTCGTCTTCCAGCGCACGCTCTGTCAGGCGGTCAAAGTTCGTTGTGACAATAACTCTCACGTATCCTGCCCGCACGAGTTTCGCGATGGCCCGATGAGCCTTCGTCGGCATCTTCGCACCGTCTTCTCGCTCCTGCGCGGTCGGCTCGAAGTAGTTTCGCAGGAGCGCTTGGCGCTCATCGGGCGTTCTTGCAACCGCGTCGAGTAGCTCGCCGTAGTCGGGCTGACGACCGAATCTGTCGACGTACCACGCAGCCGGGTCTGGCTCGCAATCCGCGTTTTCCAGAAGCGCGACCTTCCTAACCAGTTCAAGAACGATTTCCCAACCGGTTGGAATCCGCGACGAGCGGGATACTCCAGAACCGAGTAGAAGCGCGTATACGCCTTTGTTGGACTGCATTGAGAACGCGAGCGAGATAATTGGGTCGAGCAAAGCTGGTCTCCTAGGCGAGGAACGAAGCTAAAAGTCTACAGGGCGGACAGCGTCAGCGACGCGGGTCGAAGCGCTGTTCGACGCTCGCCGAATCCGTATTCTGCGAACACGCGATGCGACGGCCCCATCCAAGTGGTCACAACACCTTGAGTTCGTTTTTGCCCGGTAAACCTATATAGTCGATGCCGACATAAACCTGCATCCAGCAGGTATCGGCGGAGAGACCGACGTGCATATCGCATCCATCTACATCAAGAACTTTCGAGGCATCATCGAGCTGACCTGGACGCCGCAACCTGGCGTCAACTGCCTCATCGGCCCGGGCGATAGTGGGAAGACGACGATTCTTGACGCAGTCGAGTTGTTGTTCACAGAACGGCATAACGTCGCTTTCGACGACCTCGATTTTTTCGACGCGTCACCGGCCAACCATATCTGCATCGCAGCCGTCGTCGTGAACCTCCCCGACGAGCTTCTACGTGACAACAAGTACGGGCTCATGCTCGGTGGATGGAAAGCCGAGACTGAGGAGTGGCGGCCCGAGCCGGCCGAGGCCGAAGGATTTTGTCCTGCGCTGACGCTCACGCTGGAAGTTGATGAGACACTCGAGCCCGTTTGGTCTATCCCCAATCATCATGACAAGACCGACAAGTCCAGACGAGTCCAGTTCGCCGACCGGAAGCAGATGGCTCCGGCGCGTCTCGGCGTGTACGCCGACCGACACCTGTCGTGGGGGCGCGGTTCAGCGCTGTCGCGGGTCGGAGAACACCCCGAGCGCCTGCCGGCGGTTCTGAACGAGTTGCTGCGCGACGCGCGCGACGCGTTTGCTCAACGCAGCGCTCAGACCTTCAAGAACACCATCGAGTCAGTTGCACCGAATATCTCCCGCCTCGGTGTCGATGTGCGGACTCAGCTTGCCGCAAACCTCGACCACACGAGCTTCTCGACGAACGCGAGTGGTGTTGCTCTTCACGATGGAAACGTGCCCCTTCGATGCATGGGCACAGGTTCGTCGCGCCTTGCAGTCGCGGCGCTCCAGAGCGCGGACTCGGCAGGCCGACACCTGTTCCTCGTCGACGAGCTCGAATTCGGGCTCGAACCTCATCGCATCTCGTTGCTTATCAGCCATCTTCGGAAGCGTGTGGCGGCAAGCGGTCAGGTTTTCTTGACCACCCATTCGACTACGACTCTGCGAGAGGTTCGATTCAGCGAGGTGTACCTGTGCCGCCGCGACGCCGGTAATGGAAGCGTCACGGTGAGGGCAGTCGGCAGCAGCACGACGCCAGTCCTTGCTTCGAAGCAGTACGTCCGTGATAAAGGCGAGGCACTACTTGCTCGTTCCGTTCTCGTGTGTGAGGGGCAGACCGAAATCGCACTGCTGAAGGGATACGCGGAAGGCACCGATAGGCAGTTTCAGGCAAAGAATGTCGCGCTTGTCGACGGTGGCGGCTCATCCGCTGCAGATGTCGCTGTGCATCTTCGTCGCCTCGGATACCGCACGGGATTGCTCACAGACAGTGACGCCCCGCCGAGTGCCGCGCAGCAGGCTGCCCTCAGTGCGGCCGGCGTTAGCCACTTCGAATGGGGTGATAACCGCTGCACTGAACAGGAGATGTTCCTCGGGACTCCCATCGAGACTCGCCGGTTGTTGCTCCGGCTCGCCGCCCGCGAAATTGGCGAAGAGCGCATCATCGGCGAGATTTCCACGATGGCGAAAACGAAGTTCGAGTCGCTAGAGGAAATTGATGAGCATCTCGATGACGGAGACAAGCTTCGCCAACTCGGCACGCTCGCGCACTCGAAGAAATGGGTGAAGCGCGACTATGACCTGTGTTTCGAGATTGGCAAAACGTTGCTCGCGCCTTGGTCCCTTGTCGGTGGCGGCACGACCGATGACCACCTTGTCCGTATTTTCACCTGGTTAGAAGCGGATGCTTGAAGCTGCAGTGGGGCAGATGATGGCATCGCAAAGTGGTGCCATCGAGGCACCGGCCGGTACCGGAAAGACCGAGCAGATTGCGTTGGTCGCACGGCATGTGCCGGGGCGATGGCTCATATTGACTCACACCGTGGCCGGCGTCGATGCCATTCGAAAGCGACTGCGCCGCCTCGGGGTGCCCGCCGACAAATGGCATGTAGACACCTTATCAGCATGGGCTCACCGATACGCAATGGCGTATCCGGTAGGCTCGGGACTGCCGCGGGAGTGGACCGCCGCTGACCGTGACTGGAGCGCGGTCATCCAGGCCGCTGCCCATCTTGTCGAGAATGGCGCCATCGCGAGCATTTTGCGTGCGTCATACGCCGGCGTCCTCGTCGACGAGTACCAAGACTGCACGCGCGACCACCATCGCCTCGTCTGCGCCTTAGCCTTGACGCTGCGGTGCTATGTGTTCGGCGACCCGTTGCAAGCAATCTTTGGTTTTCGTCCAGGCGAACTGGCGGACTGGGATGAGGACACGCTCGCCCGGTTTCCGCTGGCGGGGCGTCTTGCCACCCCTTATCGCTGGATTGCCGCGGGCAATCCAGATTTGGGCGCTTGGCTCATCAGAAGTCGAGACGAATTCCGGGCCGGAAGGTTCGATTTAACTGGCGCGCCTGAATGTCTGACGTGGAGGCAAACACGGCGGTCACCTGCGCACGAGCTTGCCCCTCATTGCGCGGTACGCATGGAGGACGGTCACACGCTGAGCGCAATTCATTCAAGCGTGAGCGATACGCAGCGGGCAGACCTCGCCAAATCCATGGGCGCCACGACGGTCGAGCCAGTCGGTGGTCGAACCGAGCGAGAGTTTTATGCTGCGCTACGAAATCTCGAAGGTGGCAATCGCATGCAGGCTGTTCTGACACTCGCCGGCACGGTGTATTCGGGAGCTGACGTCGCAGCCAAGAGTCGACGAGCAGAAAGTCTGCTAAACAATCCCGAGCGAGTGAGAGTCCCCGCGACTCCAGCCGAAGTAGCGCTTTGCTCCATCGCGCGAGCGAATTCGCTCAGCAGCGTGCTCGACTTCCTGACTTGCATCGAACGCGAGGCCGGCGTCACCGTGGTCCGTCCCGAGCTTTCCTACTGCGTTGGCGCGGCCCTCAGGCACTGCATTGAGCGCCCTGAAGTTCATCTGGACGACGCGGCTTTTCAAATTGCGAACGCCCGACGAGAGCGGGGTCGAATTATTCGAAATCGTTCGGTCGGTAGCACTTTGCTCGTGAAAGGCCTCGAGTTTGACCACGTCGTCGTCACGCCCGAGGCTTGCACTTCGCGTCAGCACTGGTATGTCGCCCTGACTCGGGCTACGCGTTCAATCAAAGTCCTGTCACCGAATTCGCGCTTCACTATCTAGCTTTCGTAAGAAGCTCCTTTCTTCTAGGTTTTAGACAGAGCCTCTTTATCCGGGACTAAGCTCTTTTTATCTTAATAGCCAACAAGATTAAATGTTCTTGCGGACGAGCGCGCGAGAGATGCCTTCCAACCTCTCTCGCGGCTCACCGAATGCCGACGTTAGTTTGAACCTGCTGCAGAAGCCGCCTTGGGTTTTTTCCCGAACTTCGGACGGTGAATATTTGCTTTTCGAGATGGCGGAAGCGGTGCTCCCGGTGTCCAGCCTTGAGTGTCGCTTTGAGCAGCGCTCGCGCCCGCCTGCCTCGGTGGCTTCGGATTCTGGGGCGGCTGTGCGGCGGCGATGGTGGCACCAGTCATGAGCGCCAGCGCGACTGCCAGTCTATGTCCAATCATCTTCGTCTCCTTGTATATGGTCCTTCAAGTGCCTCCGTGGCACCATGTCACTGCGCTCGGGTAAGGCATTCCCACAACGGTTCCAACTTATCAAGCCATCGAACATTCAGCACCGTGTTTGCGATTCTCTGAGCCTCGGGGCGCGTCATTGGCACGGCATGGTAGCTGCAGCAGTCGTAGAACTTCTCCCGCAGTTCCGTCTCGGTCATTGGGCTCTCGACGCTCCCGCGCGGACGCTCGACAGTCACGGACGACGTGCCTCCATCCATGGCAACGACTCGGACTGTGCCGGTTAGCGCGGCTTTAAAGTCTCTACTCGTATCAATCCGATAGCTCATCTTCTTCGTCAGAGACAGAAGACGGCTGTCGTTGAGTCGCTCGGTCGCGAAGGTGTCGAGGCCGACTTGCCCAGTTATCAGGGCTGCTGCTGTCGTAAAGGGAATGCTGAACTTCGCGTCGATTGCGGTAGCTGGCCGTTGTTTTTGCTCGAACGGCTCGCACAGCATTTCCGTCAACGGCGAAGCCGTTAGCTCAATTTGCGCCACGCGTTCAGGTGACACGCCTTCCTCGCGAAGCCTCAGCGCGGCTTCAATGAAAGGATACGTGCCGCGGCAGGACGGCCAGAGCTTATAACCTACGTATGCCCCCTCGAAACGCTCGCCGAGCGCATGTCGTATGCAATCACCGTCGAATTGGCCATCCGCGTACATCGCAAACCATCCAGCGCTCCCCTCGAATGGCTGAGCGAATCCGTTAACTCCGTCCCGTGCCAAAAGCGCAGCGACCACTCCGGCCTGCGCAGCAAATCCGTCTCGGACCGCGCGGATGGATGATGCTGCATCGGACTCGAACTGCGAGGTGAGGACTGATTGACTCATCGCGAGTGAGAAGGCAGCGACGACTTGCTCCTGCGTCAGTCGAAGCATGCTCGCTGCCGCGGCAGCGGCACCGAACGCCCCAAGCATAGGCGGGTGATACCAACCCTTGTCATGCGGATTCACTTTCAACGCAAGGCCCAGCCGGCAGACTACGTCTGCACCGACCGCGATTGCAGTCAGGAGGTCCTTGCCAGACGCGCCTGCGAGCATTCCGCTGACTGCCATCGCAGCTGGAATGACCGACGCGTTGGGGTGGAGCACGGCACCGTCATGTGTATCCTCGAAGTCCACCGCATGCGCGAGCGCACCGTTCGCCAGTGCGGCCGCCGTTGCCGGTACTCGCACCCCTGAATCGAGCAACACACTGTGACGGTGACCACCGGAGGCGCGCGCCAAGTTGGAAAAAGGAAGGCAAGCTTCAGCCAGTCCCGTTGCAGCAAACATGACCCCGAGCGCGTCAAGCAAGCTCAATTCCGCAGCACGTACAGCCTCCGCGGGGAGTGCCTCAAAACGGGTCGCGGCAACGTGACGGGCAAGGATGACAGACTCATCCATTGGCGGTCTCCAACTCACTTTTAGAGCCAGCACGGTCCTGCTCTTGTACCAGTCGGAGACGCCCCTCCTGCACCTCGAACGTCACATCGAATCCGGCGAATGCGTTCGCGCGCTTCAGATAGTCCATGACTTGATGAAAGCGTGGGTCTGCCGCCACCAGAAAGCTAGGCCGAGAGTGCGTGCTGATAAAAACAGGAAGCACCGATACGTCGAGCACGTGCCGCTCTCGAATGACAGCTCGAACCGCTACGGTCAATTGCGAATCGGGCGGAAAGGTGTACGAGCAGTTCGGGTCTGGGTTCCAATCCGGGTTAAGGGACTGGATTTCTCTGAAAGCCTTGCTTGCCATTATCTTTGGCGACAGCGGAACATCGAGCGCGAAGTTGCACAGGCTGTAGAAAATCGGCTTGCCGCGGTACACCTCTACGGCCTTCAAGATGTGTGCGTGATGCCCAAGGATGATATCTGCGCCCTCATCGATTGCCGCATGCGCGACCTCGCGCTGGTAGTCCGCAATCGTGAACGGAATGAAGTGAATTCCCCAATGCATTGATACTACGACGACGTCGGCTGACTCGCGGGCAGCCCGAATGTCTGCTCGCATCGTCGCGAGGTCGTCACGGTTCGCATACGTATGGATTCTCGGCGGCGTACCAGGCTGGTCTTTCTCAATCTGCTCGTAAACGGTCCAGGCTCGCATAGGCGCGCACCCGGCGCGATTCTCGTCTGCCCAAAAAGCCTCGGGCAATATGCTGCAGTAGGCCAGGAAGGCAACTCGCGTTCCCTTGCAATCGACGATGACAGGCTTTCGAGCTTCCGCGATGTTCGCACCGGCGCCAACTGGGTAAATGCCGGCGTTGCGCAAGGCCGCGAGCGTATCGTCAAACGCATCGCGCCCCCAATCCATGCAGTGATTGCCGGCCACAGAGACGACATTGAAGCCACATTCGCGCATTGCGTCGGCCGTATCGGGACTCGCTTTCGTCGTATGCCGAACCTGAGGAAGTCGTTGACCGCGGTCGGACAAGTTGACCTCGAGTTGGCAAAAACCGATGTCCACACCACACATGTCTTCACGTACATCGTCAAAGATGCTTGTCGGGTCGTCTCGACAAGGCCCCACATCGCCTACCGCCAGAAGCACGAGGTCGCTATTGACGTCGCTGTTTATCACGATACTCATCGTCCGGCCTCCGGAACTACGACGGCTCCAAGGGGCTTTCTTAGTGGAAGCAACAACACGAAGCCCACAGCCATCGCAGCCGCGAGGAACAGAGTCGGTTGCACGAATGAACCACTGGCCTGGCGCAGCCATCCGATGATGTTGGGACCGATGAGACCCGCACTGTTTCCAACAACATTGATTAGGGCCAATCCTGCGGCTACAGCCGAGCCGCTCAGAAAGCCTAACGGGATGGTCCAGAAGATACCCTGCGCGGCTCCGATGCCACAGCCCGCAATCAAGAGTCCGAGCATGTTGTAAGGCGCCGGCGCACCGGCACCTATCGTCAAACCTACCGCTGCTGCAAACATGCCCCCGCCTACGTGCCAAAGCCGCTCTTGAGCTCGGTCCGAGTGGCGAGCATTGAAGTACATTCCAAGTCCCATCGCAACCCACGGGATGGCACTGAGCAAGCTCACGCCAAAATCGCTCTGTTTCGAGACCTGTTTGAGCACCAAGGGCAGCCAGTAAAGCATGCCAGTGAATCCAAGAATCAGCGAAAACAGTGCTCCCGCAGCGGCCCAGACGCGTGCGCTTAAAAAGACTGAGCGAAGTGACTCGATTCCGCCTGCCGCGCGAACTGTGTTGTGCTCACGTTCAATTTCTTCGGCCAACCATTTCCGCTCGTCATCTGTGAGCCATGACGCTTCGGACGGCCTGTCGGATATGTACCAGAGTGAAATTATGCCTAGCAGCACAGTCGGAATTCCTTCAAGCAGGAACATCCACTGCCAGCCTGCCAGTCCTGCGCCGGAGAATGAGAGGAACCAGCCGGACAGCGGAGCTCCGATAACGACGGAGACCGGCGCTGCAATGAATGTGCTCGAAATCGCCGTTCCGCGGTAGCGCTTCGGGAACCAATTGTTCAGGTAGTAGATGATGGCCGTCCCAAACCCGGCTTCGGCGACGCCGAGGATGAACCGCAGCACAAAGAACATCTCCTTGCTGTTCGTAAATGCCAGTGTTGCAGACGGAAGTCCCCAGAGCACAAGCGAACCTCCGAGCCAGACTTTGATTCCAAGCCTTTTGATGAGCATGGCGCTGGGCAACTGAAACGCGAGATAGCTCACATAAAAGATGCTAACGCCCATCCCGTAGGTCTTGGCGTCAAACCCGAGATGGTTATTCATTTGTAGTGCGGCAAAGCTGATATTTACGCGGTCGAGCGCAAACAGCATGTAAAGCAAAAACACAAAATAGACGATACGAATTCTCAACTTCCGTAACGTAGTCGCTTCTAAGGTCATTCTTGTCTCCTATCTGCAAACACATGGGCAACGGCTGTATGAACGCGCACGTCACGAAAGGTCAGAATCGTGTTCTCAGGCCTATGCGGACTGCTGTCTGGTTGCCCGATGAGGAAGGACCCAACATCCCGATGATGTATGCGTTTGCGGGACCGTCTCCGCTCGCGTGCTGATACAGAACGCTGGCGTAGATACCAGTCCGAGTCGTGATTGAGTAGTCGAGGGTGGCACCGACTTGATGCGCCTTGTTCTCATCAAGCACCTTGTTACCCTGCATGAACTGGTATTCGACGTGCAGGTTCAGCGCGGCGCCCATCGGAAACAGTGCGCCAATTTCGTAAACATCGATGCGTGCACCGTTATCTGTGTTGGCCGTGTTCGTGTAGAGCGCGTCGACGAAGTTTTTCCCAATCGCGTAGCGACCGCCAAAGCCAAAATTTCGAATCCCTTTGCTGCCGTTGGCGATGGTCGGATACTTTTGGTAGGTGTACGCGGCGTCAAGCGCTAGCGGGCCGTTCGCGTAGTCGATACCGAAGCTCTGAGAACTATTCAGGCCGAACGAGCCAGGCTGACCTCCAAAGCCGTACATGGCGCCGGCCGTCAGCCCGTTGATGACCGGACTCTGATACATCACGGAGTTGTTCATCCGGACCGTCCCTGCGGTGCGGTCGAAGTCGAACATTCCGAACGGCCCTGGCGCATTAAGCTTCGCGAACGGCCCTGCCTGCGTCATGAAAGGCGACACGTAGAGAATCATTGGTCCCCAACGTCTGGATGCCAACGAGGTCAGCATGAAGTCGTATTGGTCTCCGGCCGTAACGGTACCCCAGCGGTCATTCTGAATTCCGACCCATGCTTGGTGCGCAAAGATGCCCCCGCCGCTCATTGCACCCGTCCCGAGGTTGTAATAGCCCTCGAGCTTGAATATGGCCTTCGTGCCTCCACCCAAGTCTTCGACGCCCTTGAACCCCCAAGGGTCAGGATTGTTCACACCCGACTGGAAGAATGTGTTGCTGTGCCCGGCCTGATTTGAAGTGTAGGTCAGACCTGCATCAATTGCGCCGTATAAGGTGACGCTGCTCTGCGCGTAAGACGCGCTTCCGTAGAAGGCACACGCCAATAACGCAACTGCTTTCTTTCTCATTGAGTGTCTCCGCCATTTCGCCTATTTCTAATCTTCCCGAACGAGGAATCTGCGAGTTCCCCTGTCCAGTACGTGTCGTCAAGCCTGCCAGCCGTTGCTTCAAATAAATTCGTTAACATTCTTAACGATTGCTATACTAGGACCAACGGTAGGGGTTAGCTAATGTCGAAACTGGATGACACGAATCCAGTTTCGACATATCGGGAAAGCCCCTAGCACGCGGGCCGCGATGTGGTGCAGCAGAACTGATACATCGAGCGGAAACATGAGACATGCCGACCTATATACAACTGCACGACGAACAGTCGTGCCTTGAGCGGTCGGTCGCAGCTTCGGAGACACGTCATGCAAGAAAGTAAAACGGAATCAGAATTCAACCCTCTCTACGAGGAGACTTTTGACAACTCGCATGTGTACTATTCGGAGATGCGAGCCAAGTGCCCCGTTGCACACAGCAACGAGTTCGGTGGATTCTGGGCGCTCTTCAAATATGATGATGTCATCAGGCTACAAGAAGATACCGATTCGTTCAGCACAGCCGAGCAGAACATTGTTCCACGCGTGACTCGAAAGGACGGGCCGCGGCCGCCGCTGCATTTTGACCCGCCGGAGCACGCGACCTTCCGGAATCCAATCAATCGAATTTTTCGTAAATCCCGCATCGACAAACTCGAGACGTCCCTTCAGAACTATGCGAGCGAGCTTTTGGTGCCGCTTGTAAGCAAAGGTCATGCAGACTTTACGAAGGACTTTGCAGAGTACTTTACGGCACACGCCTTCGGCGAAATCCTCTCTCTGCCGCTCGATATGATGCTGCGCGCACGCTCGGTCGGAGTGCGCTACTACCGAGCAACGACTTCAATGAATCAAGAGGAGATGGTTCAAGCGAGCACGGACCTCTACGCGATTGCTCGCGAAATCGTCGATGGGCGCAAGCAAGCCTTGCTCAATCCAGATGAGGACTTGGTATCCGCACTGTTGCTTGCTGGAGAAAGAGGACCGGCCATCTCGGAGAAACTTGTCGTCGCGAGCATCCGCCAAGTTTTGTCCGCAGCCCAAGCGGCACCCGGAGCCGTACTCGGGAGCATCGCGGTGCACCTCGCGCGCGACCAGGAGCTGCAGGCGACGCTTCGGAAGTCACCGGAGTTGCTGCCGCGTGCTGTTGAAGAGTTTCTTCGAATGTACGCACCGTATCGCGTCTTCGCGCGCACGGCCAAACACGATGTCGAAATTGGTGGCCGTCAGATTAAAGCCGGGGAGGCGATTACGATGATGTTCCCGTCTGCCAACCGCGACGAGGCCGTGTTTCCGAATCCGCACGTGTTCGATATGAACCGGCAGCCGAATCGACACATTGCATTTGGGCGCGGAGCGCATCAATGTCCCGCATCTTCACTGGCCCGGCTCGAGTTGCGAATCGGCATCGGCGCGCTTCTGGCGTTGACGAGCTCGTTCAAGCTCGGGGGGGAGGTGAAGATGACTGATTGGGTAGAGTTCGGGCCTTCATCAACGCCTTTGCGACTCTTTCCGAAGAACTAGCGTGATTGGGGCGGTAGGGCAAACAAAGAGGCTTTACTGTCCATAGTCGTTGTACAAGGCAACGACCTCGCCAGGCATGCTCCGCGTCTCGAAGCCGTCGATTATCTTGTCAAAGAGTTCATAGAGCGTTTTCTGCTCCGCATTCGACAGCGGCGACAGAATAAGCTCGTTATGCTGGTCGACGCGCCGGCGAAGCTCGTCCCAGAGCTTTTCGCCCCTCTTCGTGAGCTTGAGCGTATTGATACGTCGGTCCGCAGCCGATTCCTTGCGTATGACCAGGCCTTGCTCCGTCATCCCGCGCAGAGTGACGGTAAGCTGGGACTTCTTGAGCAGCAACGCATCGCACAGCTTTGTCTGGGTGATGCCAGGGTTCAACGCGAGTATTGCGACCACACTGGCATCGCCCGGCAGGATGCCGACCTCATCGAAGATACGTTGGCTTTCACGGCGCACAAAGCCGCGCAGCAATCGGATGGAGAACGGGAAATTAGACCTTAGAAAGCCGTACTGCACGCTTTCTTCTGCTTCCAGTGAATCACTGATAGCCACAGCCGTTCGCGCTTCGTTCTTTCCCTTCATACCGCTCCTCTTTGGTCGGCCGAATCAACATCGACCATCGCCGGACTCCGAAATTGAATATAGCAGAGCAACGGCGTGGGAACATGGGAGAATCCTCGCGGTCAGAACAAGCCAGTACTGCCGCCATCCATGTGTGGCTTCAGACAACCGTATGCGAAATCGTGAAAGGGCGTAGGAATGTTGTGGACGCGTCCTCTCCGACAGATGTGACCGCTTAGGCCATCGAGTTCAAGACGACGGCCTGAGAGCAAATCGTGATGCATCGAAGCAACCATATCGGCCGGTAAGCCTTGAAGCATTTCGACCGCGAATTCTTTGTCAGCGTATGACAAAGGCACGCCCTCGGCGCGACCCACATCGAAAATTTCTCTGATTGACCTTCGAGCGAGCTCTATCAATGTCGGGTCGTGGTAAATCGCTCCCGCGCCCAGTCGCACGAGACAGGTCAATGCAGCGTTGGTCGCCAAGGCTAGGAACTTTTGCCATTGAGCAAGTCTTATATCCTCCGTCTGCTCGATTCGCACGTTCAACGGATTAGGCGCATTGGCGAAGCTTTCGACGAAGGCCTTCAATGTCGCATTCTTTTCAATGGTCGTCGTCCCCACGGTCAACGACGACATGTCCGACAGGTA
This sequence comes from Caballeronia sp. ATUFL_M2_KS44, assembly GCF_023630965.1. Taxonomy (NCBI): domain Bacteria; kingdom Pseudomonadati; phylum Pseudomonadota; class Betaproteobacteria; order Burkholderiales; family Burkholderiaceae; genus Caballeronia; species Caballeronia sp. ATUFL_M2_KS44. The sequence goes on from NZ_JALQEA010000028.1 coordinate 72,442, forward strand.
TTTCACTTTGCCTGAAGAGTTCGAGCTTCCGGACACAAACGCGATGCCGCCAATGGCGGTCGAATCGGGCGCAGACATAAGCATCCGCTCGACGCCATCTACTCCGTTTTGCAGGCAGATTGCGACACCAGATGACTCTAATGACACGCGCCACTGGCGAGCGCTCGATGCTGCGTCGTAAAGTTTCACGGTGGACAGCACGATGTCCATATCTATCGCCGTCCGGGGGTCCGAAGTGTGTGACACGCCTCGAACAGGAAACTCGCCGCGAGGACCCGTTAACAGTAGGCCCTCGCGGTCGATACTGCTCTTGCTGGCATCGCGAACACCAAAAGTCACCTGGTGGCCGGCCATCGCAAGCGCTGCTCCGAAGTAGGTACCCACAGCGCCCGCGCCAATGATGAGAATTTTCATGGTGCTCGCCGCCTATGCTCACTGAACAGAGTCGACACCGCTTGGGACAGCGATGCTGAAGCCCTGCGCCGCCGTCCGGTTCACGCTCACCGATACTCGGTCAGGACCAAGCCATGAGAGCTGTGAGGGGGACGTCCCCTGAAGCATTGGCACCATCAGCTCACGCGCACCCTTTCGATAAAGCGGCACGATATCCACGCCGATTACCGCGACGCCTCCGAGTTGCGTGTAGCCGCCAGGGGTATCCATTGCAATCGGAAAGTTCTGTGCTCGTGCGGCTTCGGCGATTTCTTTCCTCAGTGCGTAGGTGTCCGCGCCGAGCAGGCCAATCGCAATCTGACAGTGCTGGTCAACTGCCGACTTGATGGCAGGCTCGATGTCGGCCGCTTTTACTACGGGCATCTTGACCAGCTTCAAGTCACGTCGATTGGCGAGCTCTGACCACTCCGAAAGCAAGCGGATGTGTGTTGCATTTTCCGGATTGAACAACACGCCAAATGTCTTGACCCCGGGTCGAAGCCGACCGAGCCAATCCATCTGCTGTGGGATACCGTCAGGCAGGTAGCTGTATACACCAACAACATTCCCATCTGCTTTCGCGACTTCTCGGGTCAGCCCAGCTTTTACGGGGTCATCCTGAACTGAGATACACAGGACAGGCACGGTTGTGGTCGCGGCCTTCGCCGCAGCACAACCGGGAGATGAGGACACGACCAGGATACTGACGTTTTGGTCGAGGACCTCGCGGACCAAGGCTGGCATTCGCGCCATGTCACCATCAGCCGTTCGGAATACGACGTCGAGCTTACCGCCATCGGAATAGCCCGCCTCGGCAAGCGTGTCAAAAAAAGCCTGGTTTGTAACGGCCATCTTCTGGAATCCACCGGCGCCGGCCACGAAACCGATGCGAGTAGGCGATGAGGTTGCCGTCGGTTTGGTACTGGAGCACGACGATAGACCGATGATGGTTGCGATAAAGCACGCGCGTGTAATAAGCGATTTCACGATAGGACCGCCATGCGAAAGTCACGTTGATGGTTTGCTGCCGGGCTGGAGCCGCCGACAGTCGAGACAGCGAAATAAGCGTCGCGCTCGACTGCCGTCTGTGGCTAATTGCGACCTATTGCGACTAGCTCCTTGACGGAAAATTCCGATGACCTGATAGAAGTGAGCCCACGACCGCATCGAGCGGTCGTGGTCCTCAACGAGCTCAGTGGCTCCGAAAGTTTCGAAATGCGGGAGAGACGACCCGGTCTTCCATAAGCGAACACCGAGTTTGGAACGCCGAATTTAGTGCGCAAAAAAGTCGCACACCATGCGATTAAACTTGTCGGCGTGTTCCCACTGCGCCCAGTGGCCGCACTTGCTGAACACATGGAGCTCAGCGTTCGGCAGACCCCAAACAAGGCGAAGACCGACGTCCAACGGAACGAACCGGTCGTCGCGCCCCCAAATCACCAGCGTCGGTGCTTTGATTTCGGCAAGGCGATGGCCCACGTCCGGGAATTGCTTGGGATTCGCATCGAGGCTCTTCGCGAAGTTTTCGAGATGCTCCTTGCGCGAGAGCATGTTGTCCAGACGCGTCTTGAAGAGGTCTTCCGTGAGATTACTCGTGTCGAACACGAACACATTCATCATGCGCTTCAGGTTTTCGATGGTCGGCTCACGATAGAGCCCGTTCAGCAGCTTGATGCCTTCTGTCGGCATCGGCACAAACTGACTCGGACCGCCAGTCCCGCCACCCATCAAGACGAGCTTGCCAACGCGAGTCGGGTTTGCCAAGGCGAAGGCTACGGCGCTATGACCGCCCATCGAGTTGCCGATGATATGAACCGGGCTCCGGATGTCGAGCACATCGAGCAGACCCTTCAGTGCCTTAGCATTCAGCTCGGAGCGGGAGCCTTTGTTCACAATCGGGTCGCTCTTGCTCCAGCCCGGACAGTCCATCAGCACGACACGGTAGCCCTCTTCAACCAGCGGCTCGAGATTGCGGTTGAAGTTCGCCCACCCGCTCGCGCCGGGGCCTGAGCCATGCAGCATCACCACGGTCTGAGGGCCTTTGCCCATGTCGTTGTAGTGAATCTGCAGGTCGAGGTCACCCTCCTTGATGCGGGCCAACTTGCTCGTACCTGCTTCGGTCAATTCTGTTTGCGTGCTCATTCTCAATGCCTCTGCATTACAGGATTAGTGGAATTCAAGAATGTGAAGCGCACGATGCCGCGGCACATTCCCGAGGTGAAGACTTATGCTTTGCCCAAAACGGCCTCGAGAGCAGCGCGCAGCAACTTCGAAGCTTCGGCGGTATCGAAGACGTTCGCGCTTTGACGCCAAGCAACATATCCGTCCGGACGCACAAGCAGCGCTCCAGCTTCTGCGATATCTCTCTGACGCTGCCAATCGCAGTACGGGTCTTGATAGCGTTCAGAGCCGACGACGACGGTTTTGAGAAAGGGAAGGTCCAACTTCGCAACAGCGTCAGCCCAAGCCGTGCCGCCAACGCCAGTCACAAGAGTGAACTTTCCTTTGCCCACGACATCGAGGGTCGAGATTCGGTCGCCAGCCTTATTCACCAGCCAGGCATGCGGCAACTTCGCACCCGGGCGCGTCGTCGGCTGCAGATAAAGCTCGGGGTCTCGCGCCCACGCCTCCGGCGCTGACCCATCGTCGACGACGGCGCTTGACGAATAGCGCTGGTTCATTTCGACTCCTTGAGCATTAAATTCCTTGTTTTTCAATTCGAGCGCCTCCTGTGCGGCAGCGCGCGCTTTCATGCCCTCGGGACCAGGGTCTTTGAATCGTGCGATACCGGCAGCGACGGGGTTCTCTGCTCCGTCGACGCTGAATACCGCTTTGATGGGCGCGTAGTCTTTCCGGGACTGATTCGCGCGGAGCACAATCTGCTTTCCGACCGGTGCTCGCTCGTCCGAATAGGTCTCAAGTAACTGCGGAGTTGCGTAGCCGTTCAAGACATAGGCCAACTTCCAAGCTAAGTTAAAGGCGTCTTGCACGCAGGTGTTCAAACCGAGACCGCTAGATGGCGGATGCCGGTGGGTCGCATCGCCGCCGCAGAATGCGCGGCCGCGCGAATAGGAAGTGGCGTATGCCTGATTGACGTACCAAACCGACTTTCGAACGATTTCGACCTCGACATTAGGGTCACCGACGAGGACTCGAATCTTTTCGAGCACCGTTTCCTCGCTCAAATCCGGGTCGCCCTTCGAAATATCGAACCCCCAGCCGGCAATCCATTGGGTCCACGGCTTGACCGCGCGCAAAAGACCCAGACCGATTTCGCCGAAGCTGGCGTGCGGGCTTACAATCCAGTGCAGGATGCTGGGACGATGCTGCACGTACTGCGAGAGGTCAGCATTAAAGATGACGTACGCCGTGCCGGCACGCGCCATTTCGCCTTCAATCTTCAGGTCGAGTTCTTCGAGCACCTTCGAGCGCGCACCGTCGGCGCCGACCAAGTACTTGGCGCGCATCGTGTATTCGCGTCCGGACAGACGGTCCTGCAGCTGCGCAATCACGCCATCCGCGTCCTGGGTGTGACCCAGATACTCGGTGTTCGGAGAAAATCCGGCGCCGCGCTTTGCTGCGTTGTTTAGCAGAATCGGTTCCATATTCGGCTGGGTGATGTCGACTATCGGACAGGGACTTCCCTTCACGTAATCGCCGTGGCGCTCCTCGCCGGTTCCCCAAGCACGGTGCCGAATGAGCTCCTCCCCTGCCAACGAAGTCGTGAAGAGGCTGTCGCCCATCTGGTCCCAAGCCGTCGAATTGCGGATGACATCCTCTTCGATGTCGAGGTCTCGGTACACCTCCATGGTTCGTTGATTGGTGATGTGGGCTCGCGGGGTGTCGGCCAACCAGTTCCAGCGCGAAATAATGTGCGAGCGAATACCGTAGGTTGCTAAGGCCAGTGCAGTTGTGGCGCCCATAGGGCCCGACCCAATAATAATTACGTCGGTATCGAATTCAGTGGAGGTGTCCATAGTCTCTTCCTGTACGTCTTAAAAGTTCTTGAAAACTGCATCCATGGCCACTTGCCACTGGTTGCACGCACGCTTACACAGCGGATGTGCCGTCTTTACCCTGGCTTGGGCACCGTTGCGGAGATACGCCGCAAGGATGCTCATGTCGTTACACCTGTCCGAGACCGTCGAGGTGCTTGTCTCTCACTCGGACGGCTCGCTCCGGGAAAGCGAAGGCGATACAGAGCGCGCCGATAGCAGACAGGATTGCGATGGCAATAACGCCGCCGTAAAGGCTTCCCGTCACCGTCTTGATGTAGCCGAGGAGCGGCGGACTTGCGAAGGCGCCGATATTGCCGAGGGTGCTGATGAAGGCAAGGGCTACGGGAGCCGCTTTTTGGCTGAGATAGCCAGGGGGAATAGACCAAATCAAGGGACCACTCGCGCCGGTCGCGAAGCTGGTAACGGCGAATGCAGTCAGCATCAGTGCGAGGTTCTTGGTCGACATGGCCGCGAGGAGCCCGAGAGCTATCAGGCAGAAGCAGAGCGCGAGATGCCAACGCCGCTCCTTGAGCTTGTCGGAACTCCAGCTCAGGACGACAGCGCCGACGAAGCCCATCCCTAGCGGAATCGCTGTCAGCAGGCCGACATTGACCAAAGATGCGACGCCGCTTTCTTTAACAATGGTCGGCAACCAGAAGAACAGCAGGTAGTTGCTGCAGATAGCCGTGAAGAAGAGGAATGCGACCAAGTAGTTCAGCGGGTTGGCGAGAATCTGGCGAACAAGGCCCGCAGAATGGTCAGCTTGAACGACCACCTCCGACGCGAGGTCAGCCTTGACAGCAGCTTTCTCTTCGTCGGTCAGCCACTCCGCGTCATCGAGCCGGTCACGGAGCACGAAGAACGTGACAATCCCAAGCACGCATGCAGGCAGGCCTTCGACAATGAAGACCCACTTCCATCCAGCCAGACCCCATACGCCGTTAAGTGCAGAGAGAATCCAACCCGTAATCGGCGCAGCAATCGCGCCGGCGGCGGCGTTCGCAACGAAAATGACAGCCGTAACACGAGCACGCATCGCTGAGGGAAACCAGTACGTCAGATAAAGCACGATGCCAGGAAGGAAGCCGGCCTCGAAGGCGCCGACTAAGAGGCGCAAAGTGATGAGGTGACCGACGCTTGAGATAAAGGCTGTCGCCGCAGTGGCCAATCCCCACAAAAACATGATTCGGACAAACGTCTTCCGGGCACCCCACTTAGAAAGGAATAAGTTGCTCGGAATTTCGCACAGCGCGTAGGTGATGAAGAATGCACCCGCTGCGATGCCGTACCACGTGGCATCGATATGCAGTGATTCGCTCATTTGTAGCTTGGTAAAGCCGATGTTGATACGGTCGATGAATGCAACGCCGTAACACACAAAAAGCAACGGAATGATGTGCCACCAGATTTTTCGGTACGCCGTGCGCTTAACGCCATCGGGGACGTACTTCGGACTCAGCATGCTGCTCATGTCTTCCTCCAAACGGATTCTCTTTATTTCTTTTTATGTTCTGTACGCCTGGCCTTGAAGCCAGGCGCTCTCTTCACAACGGGCAGTTAGGCCGCTGCCTCCTGCTTTTGACGGGCAAGGTCGAGTGCGACGTCGACAATCATGTCTTCCTGACCACCGACCATCTTTCGGCGACCCAATTCAATGAGAATCGTTCGAGTGTCGAGGCCGTACTCTTTAGCCGCTGCCTCTGCGTGGCGAAGAAAGCTCGAGTACACACCGGCATATCCGAGGCTCAGCGTTTCACGGTCAACGCGAACCGGACGGTCCTGGAGTGGGCGTACGATTTCCTCAGCGGCGTCCATCAGCGCATAGAGGTCCGTGCCGTGACTCCAGCCATGCGCGTCAGCTGCGGCGATGAATACTTCGAGGGGAGCGTTGCCGGCACCAGCGCCCATTCCAGTCAAACTAGCGTCCACACGAATCGCGCCGTTCTGGACCGCGACAATCGAATTGGCGACGCCGAGAGAAAGGTTGTGGTGTGCGTGAATGCCGCGTTGAGTTTCGGGTTTAAGGACCTTGTCGTAAGCCCGGAAGCGTGCAGCCGTGTCGTCCATCGTCATTGCTCCACCGGAATCCGTCACGTAGACGCAGTGAGCGCCGTAGGACTCCATCAGCTTCGCTTGCTCGGCCAGCTTTTCCGGTGGGGCCATATGCGACATCATCAGGAACCCCGAGACGTCCATGCCCAACGAGCGCGCGTACTCGATGTGCTGCTTCGACACATCGGCTTCGGTGCAATGCGTTGCGACACGTACCGAGCGAACTCCGATTTCGTAGGCGCGCTTCAGGTCATGTGCTGTTCCGATTCCCGGAATAAGGAGCGTCGTGAGCTTCGAGTGCTGAATGACCTCGGCGACTGCTTCAATCCACGCCCAGTCGGTATTCGAACCGAAGCCGTAGTTAAAGCTGGAGCCGGCCAGACCGTCGCCATGCGCGACTTCGATGGCGTCGACCTTTGCGAGGTCAAGCGCTTTCGCAATCGTGCGAACCTGGTCCAGGCTGTACTGGTGACGGATGGCATGCATGCCATCGCGCAAAGTCACGTCCTGGATATACAACTTGGAATTGGTTTCGTTGCTCACAGCGCCTCCGCTTTGCTGTTCTCATGCGACTGGCGGCGCACGATGCGCTCTGCGGTCGAAAGCGCCGCAGATGTCATGATGTCGAGATTGCCCGCGTAAGCTGGCAGATAGTGGGCAGCGCCTTCGACCTCGAGGAATACCGTCACCTTCATGCCGACAAAGGTCTGGTCCATTTCTGGAATGAAGAGCGGGTTGTCCTTCGTATAACGGTGGAACTGGACACGCTGTTTCAGGCGATAGCCCGGCACATATGCGCGAACCTTGTCGACCGTGGATTGAATAGACGCTTCAATCGTGTTTTCGTCGGCGCCTTCGCAAAGGCAGTAGACCGTGTCGCGCATGATGAGCGGAGGCTCAGCGGGGTTCAAAACGATGACGGCCTTGCCACGCTTCGCACCTCCGACTCGCTCAATGGCTTGCGAGGTCGTCTCGGTGAATTCGTCGATGTTTGCGCGCGTACCGGGGCCAGCCGAGCGTGAAGAGATGGACGCCACGATTTCTGCGTAGTGAACGGTCGCGACAGCGCTGACTGCAGCAACAATAGGAATCGTCGCTTGGCCGCCGCATGTCACCATGTTGACGTTCGGCGCATCGAGATTCGCTTCCCCGTTGACACATGGCACCGTGTACGGGCCGATTGCTGCAGGTGTCAAGTCAATAACGCGCTTGCCGTGCGACTGCAGAACTGCATCATGCTTCTTGTGCGCCCCGGCAGAAGTCGCGTCGAAGACGACCTGGATTTCATTGAAGTTCGGCATCTTGACGAGACCGTCAATGCCTTCTGCTGTGGTCGGAACACCCATGCGTGCAGCACGCTTGAGACCGTCCGACTCGGGGTCGATGCCGACGAAAGCGCCCATCTCGAGGACATCGGAAAGACGGAGGACTTTAATCATCAAATCGGTGCCGATGTTGCCGGACCCAATGATGGCTACTTTGGTTTTGGACATGAGCTAACCTCGTTAAACGAATTTCGCCGTGACTTCGCCGAGCCCCGACATCTGAGCGACAAAGGTGTCGCCGACGGAAACCGGAACCATCGGTCCCAGGGCGCCGGTAAGCACGACATCACCGGCTTTCAGAGGTCGCCCACGGCGAGCGACTTCACCCGCGAGCCACACTGCTGCATTGAGGGGATGACCCAGGCATGCCGCGCCGCTGCCGGCGGATACGACATTCGGACCAGTGCTGGCTTCGTCGTTCGCCCGTTCGCGGGTCATCTTCATTTGTAGTCCCCGCAGGTCGAGGTCTTCGATTCTTCGAGCTGGTCCGCCAAGGACGTACATTCCGGACGAAGCGTTATCTGCGACGGTATCGAAAATGCGGATGTCCCATTTCGATACGCGGCTGCCAACAATCTCGAGAGCAGGAACGACGTATTGCGTAGCGCGGATGATGTCCGCGACAGTGGGGGATTCGAGATTGATGTCCTCGCTGAGGATGAGCGCAACCTCTGCTTCGACTTTCGGCTGATGAAGGCGGCTGACTTCGATGGGTTCGTCTTCGCCGACAGCCATGTCGGCGAACAGCATCCCGAAGTCCGGTTGGTCGACGCCGAGTTGCGCCTGAACGACCTTGGATGTAAGTCCAATCTTGCGACCGACCAATCGGCGGCCTTTCGATTCGTAGAACCGCGTATTCGCGTCCTGAATGGCGTAGGCGGTGTCGATGTCGTTTTGCGCGACGCGGTCACGCAGCGGGGAAACCGTTTCCCCGGTTTCGAAGCAACGGCGTAGTTCTGCCGCAAGTGCTTCGACATCTACGGTGCCAGAGGCGGGCGTTTCAAGAGTTGCATCAGACATGGATTTTCCTTCGTGATATTCGCGTTGACTCAGGACACGGCGTCTACTTCGAGCGGGTGGTATGTCCCTCGCCAATGAAGCAGCGGCGACTTGTTCGACACATGGGCGCTGATGACTCGACCGATGAAAATTGTGTGGTCACCGGCTTCGACTTGTCGTTCAAGGCTGCATTGAATCCAGCCGAGGCAACCCGATACGAGTGGCAGTCCTTCTATGCCCTCGTACGATTCGACGAGTGCGAATCGGTCCAAGGGCTTGCAAAATGTGCGCGATACTTCCTCTTGGTCAGCGGCCAGGATGTTGACGGCGAAGTGGCTTGCCTGGCTGAAGATGGGATACGAGAACGACCGAGTGGTAAGGCTCCATTGAATGAGCGGGGGCTCGAGCGACAGCGACGAAAACGAACTCACCGTTGCGCCATAAGGTTTGCCCTCCGCGTCTCGAGTCGACATCACCGTGATGCCCGTGGCGAAATGACCAAGCGCATGCCGGAAGGCCACGCCATCCGCTTCGAGGCTCCGCGTCTCGCCGTGATTACTGGATTCCGACATGTTTCTCTCCGTCATCGAACGAGTTGCTGCTAGCCTTTTCTTCAGTTCAGTTCCGCTTCCAGTTCGGCTCTTCTCTGCGTCGCGGCGACGGTTGGCTCAACGGGGTCTCCGGCCAATTCAAGAGCCTTGTCGACCAAACGCTGCATGTCGGGATTGCGGCTGCCTGCGAAGTAGTTCATTGCGAGGTTGCGTACCGGGTCGCCTGCGTAGTAACGCTCGTACTGGACCAGTCGCTGGCCGAACGCCTCGCCGGCCAAATCCCACGCGAGCTTGAAGAGCTTCACGCGCTCGACCGAAGGCATGCCGCCTGCGCCTTGGTAGTACAACGCGAGGTCATCGGACAGTTCAGGGGCACGGAAATCGGCGCCGCTCGGCATGAGCATGAAGCCGCCAGCACCGATGGTCTGCAGCACTTCGACCACGCGGGGATAGGCGTACGGCAGCATGGTGCGGATTGCCTGCAGCGGTGCGAGCGAAGGCCGAACCGTGCCTACGTCGGATGGCTCGGATTCGTACTCCGAGCGGACCAAGGCGCTTTTCACCTGTTCGACGTACCCGATGAGCTCGCCCAGCATCTGCTGGACGTGCAGGAACTGGTCGGCCTTGATGGATTTCGCGACAGCGATGGCAAGCCCGACCGAGAACTGCATCTTGACTAACGCACGCGTGTTGGTCTGGTGCGCAGTATGGTTACGCAGTGCTGTGTGCGAGTACAGTTGATTCGACAGCTCTACCTGGCGGTAGCAGAAAACACGGTCCCACGGCACGAAGACATTGTCGAAGATGAGCAGCGAGTCGTTCTCTTCGAAGCGCGTTGACAGCGGGTGGTCATAGGTGTCGTGGTGCTCGACGTAATACGGGTCGCGTGAGATTTGACGCAAGCCCTGAATGTCCGTGGGCACCGCGAAGATGAGCGCGTGGTCCTCGTCGCCTGCCTTGAATTGCGGCAGGTTGTACATAATCATCTCGTCCGAGACCGGCCCGAGGGTCGCAATCATACGGGCGCCACTAACGTAAATGCCTTCGTTCGTTTCCTTCACGACACGCAGGTGCATGTTGGCCTGCTCGGAGGACTGCTTCGAGCGGTCGTTCTGAGGCGTGATGAGCGCGTGGCTGAGGAACAGGTCGTTGTCGCGAATGTACTCGTAGTACTTCACGATGTTCTTACCAAAGCGTTCACCGCCCTTTGCGAAATCCTTCTGGGCTTCCCAGAAGGCGAGCAACGTGACATTCATGAAGTCTGGCGAACGGCCCATCAGACCAAAGTTCGTTTCGGCCCAGATGCGGTACGCTTCACGACGCTTGCGCAAGTCCTCTGCGGACGTTGCTGGCATGAACGCCAAACCTGCTCGCTCACCCGTTTCCGGCACAACGTAGGTCACCTGGTCTTGTAATTCCGGGTCGTGCTGCGTGTCGTACAACGCTGCGAGCTGTTCGACCGCGCCCTTGAACGCCGGATGCGTCGTGACGTCGGTGACGCGTTCTCCACGGACCCAAACGTCACGCGGACGGTTCTTCAATCCATCGATGAACTGTTGACCTGTACGGATACCCATGCCGTTATCTCCTGTTTATGTGCTCGTGCGTTATGCGCTGTTTGCTTTCGGTTCCGCGAACATCATCGCCATGCCGGCAATCCAGCCTTGAATGGCTTCGTAGTAAAGAAGGTCGGCTTGATAACGCCCTTGAACCGACAGAGCCGCGAAAGCCGCAACCCATGCGAGTACCTCCGGGCCGCCGCGGCCCGCCTTGGCACGAATCTCTGTCATAGGGATGTTGTCGAAAGCCTCGAGGTTGCCGCTTTGCAATTGCTCGATGAAAGACGCGTCCCACGCCGGGTCGACCGGAAGAATTTCCGTCGTACCTGTCGCCGCTCGCGCTCCGGCCGCAAGCACCCGCTCGACGCGCGCGTTCTGGACTTCCTTCGACGGGTGACGACCACTGATAAGGCGTTCCTTCACCTCGTCGGGGGCGGTAACGATGCTCGGTGTGGGCGGGTCATGGGACAGACCGCCAGAGGCAGAAATTAGAACTCGCTTGCCGGAGGCCAACGCCCACCTGCCAACTGCTTCGCCGAGCAGCCGCGCACGCTTAAAGGTAGGCAGCGGAGGTGCCGCGCAATTGATAAAAATGGGAATCGTCGGAAACCGATTGAAGTTTCCGAACATGCGCTCCCAGATTTGCACGAAGCCGTGGTCCACTTCCATGCGATACGAGACTGCGACATCCAAGCCGTCATGGAGAAGCGTCTCGCCGAGCTGCAGCGCTTCATCCGACATGACGTGAAGCGGACCTTCCGATGTGTCCCAATCACCAAGGGAGTTCGCGTTAATGCCGACGCAGAAGCTCGGCATGACTTCGTAGAAGAAGCCGTTGAAGTGGTCCGGCGCAAACTGAATGAGCATGTCGGGCGCAAACGCCTCTGCTCGTTCCGCCAAAGCCTTGAAGCCTCGCTTCACCTCGGCTCGGACTCCGTCTGTCGCCACTCCGTCTTGCATCAGCGGCGTATGGGATGCACACAGGACTGCCAGTGTCACGGCTCGTCTCCTAATTTCATGTTTGTTATTCACACCAACGCTCACGAAGGTGTGCCGCAGAGTCCAACTCACGAGGAAGCGGTTCTGCTTGAAACCATGGAGAAATAGTAGCGAGGCGCTTGTTATCCGAATAATGCGATTTTTATATAAAGGACATCCGAAAAATGGTTATCCGCGTTTTCCCTTATATTTGTCATTAAATCTCATATCAATCAGAAGCTTATATGTCGATGAAGTCGCCCTTAAGCTGTGAGACAGCGTCTCGGGAAAAACCCTACGCGACCCAAGCGATACCTCGGACATATAATCGTTTTGTGGATAACATGGCCCGAGGTTGCACAGAAGGGGCCTAACGGAGACTGAAGTGGACTCGCGACTGATTGAGTATTTCTTGCGAGTTGCCGAGCTTGGAAGCATCAACAAAGCGGCGACCGACCTTAGGCTTTCGCAGCCAGCGCTCTCGAGGCACATCGCACTCCTTGAGCATCAGGTTCGCGCCAAGCTATTCACCCGTACGCAAGGCGGAGTCATGCTCACGGACGCAGGGACCCTGTTGCTGGAACGGGCGCGTCCGATACTCCGACAACTAACAAAGTTGGTCGAGCAGGTCGGTGACCGCGCAGCGGGGCAACTCTCCATCGGCATGGCACCCTCCTGGCGTTACCTCTTCACGTCGCAATACATCCCGCGATTGGTTGCCGAATACCCAGGCGTGTCCTTGCGTGTTCACGAAGGCGCAAGTCACGAGTTGCGCGAAGTGATGCACTCCGGGATGTTGGACCTCGCCATCGTTCCATTCGAGGGCTCGCCTCCTCAGGGGTACATCCACACACCGCTCATCCGGGAACCGCTCATCCTGGTCGGGAAGAAAGACTGCGGATTGCATCCCGATAAGCCCGTCGCACTATCAAAGCTGGATAACTTGAACCTGGCACTTCCTGGGAAGCCAAACGTTATACGCTCGACGATTGAGAATTCCATGTCGCGACGGGGATTCGAATTCAAGACTCTTTTCGAAGTCGACGCCATGCACCTGTCAATGGAGCTCGCGCGCCAAGGGCTTGTTGATACTGTGACCCCGTGTTGCGCGGTGAGCGGTAATGCGCAGTGGGAGGAATCCGTCTCCTGGACCCCCATTCGCGGCGCATATATGACATGGGCTCTCTGCGAGAACACGGCACGCTCGCATTCGCAAGCCGTGCGTGAAGGGCAAAGGCTCGTGTTTCAATTGGTCGACGAGATTGTGGAGAGCGGAATCTGGCTGGGAGCAGAGCGACTGAGAAAATCAGCAGAGCCCACCGCTGTTGAACTTTACGAAGAAGCTTGAATTTGGACTTCAAGCGACTACTCGACACTTATAAAGTGTTGAGTAGTCGCACCAATCATCAAAAGAGCGTTCGCATACCAAGACGGAGAACAGTTTGGTTCTGACTGCTCGATGTCGCAAACGTACCGTTGACTGAGGCCACGGCTCCGCCACCGCTCGCGCGTTGAAAGATGGCGTTGACATAAACGTCGGTTCGCTTCGAGAGCAAGTAGTCGAGCGTCAGGCCAGCCTGATTCGAGTGGCTGTTGTCCACCTGTTCGTTGCCTTTCGCATAAATGTAGTTTGCGTAAAGAAACAGGTCCGGCGCGAACGTAATCAAGCCGCCCGCCTCGTAGCTGTCGACGTGGCCGTTAGTCAGCGTGTTTTTTGTGTTTGTGTACAGCACATCGAGCGCCACCATTCCAAAGTCGTAGCGCCCACCGAAGCCGAAGTTGCGAATACCTGAATGGCCGTCGTCGATGCCATCCTCCTTCGAGTAAGTATATGCGGCATTCAGGCGTAAGGGTCCGTTGTTGTAGTTGGCCCCGAAGCTCATCAGGTTATTACTACCAGTTTGGCCGGCCAGATTGCTGAAGCCGTACATGGCGCCGAAATCAATGCCGGCATAGGTCTTGGACGTGAACTTGATGGCGTTGGGCGTGGCCTCGCCGCCGGCGATTCGGGTGTAGTCGAACGTGCCGAGAGGGGCGCCTAACTTAGCGAATGGACCGCCTGGCAATTGATAAAGGCTGACGAACGGAATTTGGTGGCCCCAGCGCGCAATCGATAGGTTATCGAACATGTAATCGAATTGCCGGCCCAAGGTCAGTGTGCCAAACGGAGATGCCAATCCAACATATGACTCTCGCCCCGTGAAGGCGCCTCCATTCTGCTTACCTGTGTTGATGTCCGGCTGAGAATCCAAGACGAAGAACGCCTGATAGCCACCGCCGAGGTCTTCCGTTCCTCTCAAACCAAGCAAGTTAGGCGCTTGAATTCCTGAGGCCATCTGTACAAGTGAATGGCCACCTGCGTTGCTGACGTATGTCACACCTTCATCGAGAAGACCGAAGAGTGTGACGGAACTTTGAGCATATGACTGCAATGGCAGTACCGCGAGAGCGGATATAAGCAGTCTCTTATCCATGGTGCTTCCTTTTTTATGGGCACAAACGTGCCTTAGCCCGACTCATGAAGAGTGGGCATGTTCTGAGGTGTGTGTTTATGCGCAGCTACGCGCTGCGCTGAAATTGGGGGCCCAGACGCTTTCGCGCCTGGGCCGACAATTCAAGCTGCCGCTACGACGCAACGCCCAAGAGCACGAAGAGCATCGTGGCCGGCGAGGAGCTTGGGTTCCTCCACGCATGTCGTGTCGCTCGCTGCACTACGATGTCGCTCGTCTGGAGTTCTTTCGTTTGACCGTTATCCAGTTCGAGATGGATAGGGCCGGATAGAACGACCGCATAGTCAAGCGTCTGCGTTGTGTGCATGCCGGGATTTTCCACTTCAAACTTTTCGGCCAGACCAGGCAGCTTCGCCATTTGTTCTCGGTGCGCAGCCATGCCGTCGAAGCTGTCCGACATGAATACGCTGTCCGGCGGAAACGTCACGACCAGAGCTCGACTTCCGCCAGCAGTTGGCACCCAAGACTCCGGCCAGTTCCCTGTATCGGCAAAATCCGCAGCGGCTCGAAGGTCCGGGCCGTCCGTTGACCAGAGCATCGACACTTGGAAGCCAGGTATCGAGACGAACGAGGCGGACCACGGCGATGGTCCATCGCTCACGAAAGTCGAAGCACCACCTTCACCGCAACCGGTGACTACACGTCGAGTCATGGCAACCTCCGCGTTAAACGAGCGTCGGGTTGATGACGATGTTCGTGAAGCCGCCGTGTCGGTGATTCACCGCTTCCAGCGCTTCATTGATTTGTTCGAGGCGGAAGACCTCATGCTCGAATACGGAGAGGTCGAGCGTTCCGGAGTCCGCCATTGCTGCCATGTTCTCACCCTCAGCAGGCGTGAACCAGAGCGAACCGATGAGCGACTTTTGCTGGCACATCAACGGGAACGGTTCGAGCGGAATCGGGTCGGAGACGCCGCCGACCGACACCATCTTTCCGCCATGCTTCATCGCCTTGAACGAGTCGAGCACATTCGAGACCGGGGCCTGCGGGCCAAGACACTGGAGCACGACATCGGCACCAAAGCCATCGGTCGCTTCCATCACGACGTCATGGACGCTATGTTCCCCCAATGCAATCGGGTGAATGCGGTCGGGCGCGAGAGCCTTGAGTTGCGTGAGGAGCTCCTTGTTGCGCCCCGTCGCGAAGATGGTCCGCGCACCCATCGCGAGGGCGCAGAGCGTTCCGCCGAGACCGAGAGTACCGGTGGCGCCGTCGATAACGAGCGTCTGGCCTGCTTCCAGTGACGCTTTGCGAAGGCCAGCGTAGGCAGTTCCGATATACCCGAACCGTGCACCTTGTTCGAACGAAATCGACTCCGGCAATTGCACCAGGTTGGTGGCAGGGGCAATCAAATACTCGCCGAACCCACCGTACGGATAGTCCTCGAAGATACGTTGTGAGCCGGGACCAAAGCCAAAGTAGCCCTGAAAGGTGTATGCCGGACAGTTGGTATTGTCCCGACGACGGCACGCAGGGCAACTTCCGCAGGACAGCCCCGGGTTCACGTACACACGGTCGCCGGCTTTGACGCCCACGACGTGACTGCCGACCTTTTCGACGATGCCAGCAGCGTCGAGGCCATAGATGGCCGGCAGCTTAGGCAAAGGCAGGAAGGGAAACCACTCGGGGTAGTGCGCCACGACATTGTGAAGATTAGGAACTACGCCGCAGGCTTGAACTTTAACGAGAACGTCGGTCGGTCGTGGTTCAGGAACCGAAATTTCGTCGACCTGGAATTGCTCACCGACCTTGTGCAAACGCGCGGCACGCATCGTCTTCATGATTGTCTCCTTAGCAGTCAGCTAGACGTTATAAAAAAGCGGTCTTTATTTTGTTTGCTCCGCGCGGAGAGGCGTTGCCCATGGACCGAGGAGTCGCTAAGCAACGGTTTTAATGCCGGCGCAATCAATGCACGCGCCGTCTTCGGGAAGGCCCTTTCCGCGAGGCTGCTGAGGGAGTAAGTTACTGCACGGGATGGTTCGGCTGTTATGCAATCAGCCTATATACGTTATTCATAACGACGGTCTGATAGTGAAATCCATTAGTCGTCTACAGCGGGCTTATTGAAAGGAACAGCGGCGGCTGATTGAGTACGGTGCTAATCTACCTGTCAGACGATAAGTGTGCAGTGCAGCAGCGATGGTCCAAAGCGTTGCCATCGCATTTCCCCCGCCGAGTTTGCCGGAAACTGCAGTTGACGCCGGGCTCGAAGACCTATTGGGTGTCCGACTCCTCGAGCAGTTCCAACGACGGAATTTCGCAGTTCTATGCTTAATGCGGCTGACGCGTGTCGGTGCCTGCTGCTTAATCAAGTTGAACTACTCTCAATAAGTAGTGCGGCAGACGAACCAAGACCGAGTTGCGTGCGGCCGTGACGCGCACCAATTCGATGTGGATGCTTCAGCAAACCGCATCAGGAACGGCGCCGACGTTATTCCAGGCGCATCGGACCTTTGATGACCTCAACTGCAACTCTTATCGACATTGGCGTCAACTTGCATTCGAAGCAATTGGCAGGGCTTGCGGCTGAGCTCATCGAGCGAGCGAAGAGCGCGAACGTCGGAGCCATCTTGTCGACAGGCACGTCGCTTAAGTCCAGCCGGTCTGAGCTAGCTCTCGCACACCAGCACTCGGGATACATCTTTTCAACTGCAGGCGTGCATCCCCACTCGGCCGACGGTTGGAATGACGCTATTCGGGAAGAGTTGCTCGCAATACTGGCCGCCCCAGCATGTGTCGCAGTTGGCGAGACCGGGCTCGACTACAACCGCAACTTTTCAGCGCCAGCGAATCAGCGCCGCGCGTTCGCTGCTCAACTCGAGATGGCTGCGGATGTACGAAAGCCGCTCTTCCTGCATTGCCGAGACGCTTTCGACGACTCCTATGAGATGGTGAAAGAAGCGGTCGCCGCAGGGGCGCGTGGAGTCGTGCATTGCTTCACAGGCAGTCAAGACGAAGCCATGGCTTTCGCTGAACTAGGGCTCGACATTGGTGTTACTGGCTGGGTGACTGACCTGTCGCGTGGGCAGGCACTACGGGAAGCCGTGAAGTGCATTCCAATAGAACGGCTGCACCTTGAGACCGATGCGCCGTACCTGGGGCCGAAGAACGCGAAGAAGCGCCGACCATACAATGAGCCAGCGAACTTAGTGTGGGTCGCCCGCGCCGTCGCCGAGTTGCGCGGCATAGATGAATCGGAGGTGGCGCAGGCCTGCACGCGCAACAGTGCGCGCCTTTTTGGGCTTCTGAAAGTGACGTGACGGCTGGCTAGACAGCGCTTGTATCATCTTTCTCGACGTAATCAACTCCGAAGTGGCGCTCTCGGTGGCAATTTGGGCAGACCGCAATCGCATTCGACACTTCATCAACACCACCGTCGGCAAGCCTCGTGACGTGATGTACTTCAAGATATGGGCTCCCGTCCTTGCGGACGAACGGCGCCGGCGCGCCGCAGCTTTCACAGATTCCGTTCGCACGGAGTAGCACTTCCGCAATGACGTACGGACTGCGCTTGAAAACACGAGCCATGACGAGCAACTGCTCCGGGCGAGAAGGCGCATTGCGCAAACGCTCCCGTCGCACTTCAGCGGGTTCCGTCATTGCCGCCACAATCTGATTCGACAATTCAACAGCGTGGACATCAAACTGAACAACGTCCCGCAATTTCGCGAAGTATTCCTTGTGTACTCGATGGAGCCCAGGCTCGTTCCCCTTCGTTTTCGTCTTGAGATAGACGATATGTTCCATGAATGTTTCGAGCGCGGTCATCAGCGCTACTGGCCCTAGCTCTTCAATTTTTGTGAGGTTGAAGCGCCAGCCATCCGCCTGCAATGTATGTCTGAATCGTGTCCCCGACAAAAGCGCGAGGTGGCATTGCCAGTAGCCGTCAACAGTGCGCGAAGGAAGCCGGAACTCGGACATGAGCCGATGGCGAACTTCTGCGGCTGTTGAACGGCCTGCGAGCACCTCGCGTCCAGCTTGAAAGCCGGCTTGGAAGAGCTCGGGGGTGACGACTGAGGTCATAACGAGTTCGAGATATCCGGTGATGGCTACAGACCGTCCGGCCGCTTATTCTCAGAAAACCACGCAATACTCTCGGTGTACATCTGCAGGACTGCGGGGTCGGTCTCAATTTTCAGTCTGTCATTCAGAAAACCGAGCGTCTTCTGCTTGTCGGCCGAGAATTGGTACGCGAGCCACATGGCGTCCAGCGCATGCTGTCTGTCATGCATCCTCGCGAACGTCACTGCCAACGGCGCCCAGACACTCGTGCGCCTCGGATTTATCGTGAGCGCAACACCGGCAACGTTTATTGATTGCGCATAATTGCCTGCGACCGAGTAAGCGTACGACAGGTTGCTCTGAACCTCCTCGTCGCTGGGGTCCGCAGCCACGGCAGACGACAGAAGCCCGACCGCCTCGCCCGCGTTGTTTGCGTTTAGCGCTGCCAGCCCCGCTACGTTGAGTTTTCGCGCAGCGGCACGGTCCCCGCGCGCAGGCTTAGGCAGTGCCCCCAAAGATGCGGCTGCAGCCATTGCCGCCGGCAGGTTTTCTGCCCGCGCCGCAGTCATCATCTGGACTGCACAAGCACTAGCTG
Source organism: Caballeronia sp. ATUFL_M2_KS44 (assembly GCF_023630965.1). NCBI lineage: Bacteria > Pseudomonadati > Pseudomonadota > Betaproteobacteria > Burkholderiales > Burkholderiaceae > Caballeronia > Caballeronia sp. ATUFL_M2_KS44. The sequence continues at coordinate 91,443 of NZ_JALQEA010000028.1, forward strand.
AAGTGCAGGTCGCGGAGAAGGCGGTCATGTTCACAGGTTGCGCCGCCGTGGCCGCAGCAACTGTGCTTGAAGCTGCAGAGTTACTTTGGCGCGAAAAACTCGGTGGGTCGTCTTTCTTCACCAAGACGTATTTGTTCTTCGCAAACTGGTAGACATGGTCCGCAACGTACGTCTTCTGGTCAGGAATCGAGTACGAGTAGACGACTTTGACGTCGTAATGATGTGGGTCCTTCCCCTTCAAGAACGTTGTTTCCGCTTCTACTGACTCGGTGTCTGACGCGCCGGTATCGTAGTCAGAAATCACACTCTCAAATTTTTTATCAGAGCCCTTCCGCATAAAGATGTCAGTCGACGCCGTCTGGTAGCCCTGATGCATGTCATGCCCTTTTACAACCAGAGCGAAACTGTCGTCACCAGCAGGCACCCACTTAAAGCCGTCACCCACACTACCCATTGCCCCCATGGACGCGACGAACGGGTCAGTGGACTCTACTTTCCAATCGGAGCCATTTTGGACGAATACAGCCAAACCGAGGAGGCCGGTACACGCATGGCAACCGCCGTCCGGCGGTACCGCGTTCGTCACGAAGAGCTTCTTCTGTTGCCCGCCCTCCGTAAAGTCGAAGGTCGCCATCGTGGTGACATTCATGGAGCCGTCTGCCGACAAGTTCAGATTCTGCGCCCAAGGCAGATTCTTCGGGACTGACACATCAGTCCACACGGCCGCCTTCTTCTGCTCGTCGTAGGAGCCGTAGAGTAATTCGAGCGCTGCGGGAGCGTTGAAGTCGCCGTGAATCGCGCGAGAAGCCAATGCGATGGTGCAAGCAGCAGTCATCAACTCGCTCATCCCGGGCTCGGACTTGGCAGCGACGCTCGTCTCGTTGCCCGGATATTCTTTGAGCGCAGTGCCATCGTCGCGGTACTGAGTGCCAACAAGGCGACGCGTGGTGTCGCGGCAGTTGGTCAGCGAATCAAACCGTGCGTATCCGCCTGCAAAGGTCTTCAGCGTATGGACCAAGTAGCCGCCATTAGCGCGCTTGATGTCATTGCCGTTGAACCACAACTGCGCGGCGTCTCCCGTCTGGGAGACCTGCGTGTAGCCTGGAAACGGTTGTGTCGCTGGCGCGGCGGCCGGCGTGGACGAATCCTTTCCGCAACCGGCGATGACCGCACACGCAAAAAGAGTCGCGAGCAGCGCCGGCTTGCGACCAAAACTGAGCGCTTGGGTCGCCATCACACTGGCTCCAAATGGCTCTCTTGGTCCGCGCGCGCCGGAGCACTTACACGAATCGAATTGCGCGTGTTCCGCTCGATAGCGAGTAGGACGAGCACCAAGCTGAACAATGCAATCAGGAGCAGTCCAGCCCCAAATCCAGCTGCCGCGAACTTGAGCGTTTCCCACTTTCTCACGCGAGCAACAGTCGCTTCATCGTAGCGTTCAGCTTTGACTTTCATGTACGCGTTGATTGCGTCCACCGGGTCGAGCTTGTTGGATTCGGCTGCTGACACGACCGTGCCCAACTCGTCGATGTATGCCTGGCGTTCATCTCTCGGCACCTTGTCCAGGTGGTTTCTGATGACCTGCGCGTTGCTACCCGAAACGTACTTCTGGAGTGAAAACGGAATGCGAAAACCGTAAAGCGGGCTGTCCTGAGGCTCTTGATTGGCTGGCGGTTGAGCACCTTGAGGTAGGCGCGGGGCATCAGCCACCGGCTCTGGCGGCTTTATCTGGTTGATGATTTCCGCAGGTGTTACCTTTGTCTGTACCTCATCATTCCACACGGACGCGCCGTAGATTGCTATACCGATGATGGCAAGCAAAAACACGCTGACGCATACCAGCGCGACTGCGCGGGTGATGTTGAAAAGAGCTTTGCGCTCAAAACCTTCGATTACGCTCATACCGGCCCCTTTTTATTAACGACGTTCGCCGTGACCATACGGCGGCTTATCCACCGGGATATCGACCGTCGCGAAAGGACCTTTAGGGGTGACTTACTGAAGAAACTGGGAATTGGCCGGGCGAGAAAGGTGCGAGCGTTGGCACCAGCCAGCGACCTGAAAAATCGGGGGCGTGTTGTACGTGACATTGAGGACGAGACGTGCAACTGGCGGTCGCTGAATGCACGCTGAGCCGATGGCTAGCCTCACACTCTACGTATATACAGAATAGGGTGATTCAGCCTTGCAGGTAAGGGCGATTTCTTATTCTTGGTTCGCTCGCGTACCGTGCGGTCGGGAGTTGCTCGACACATTTAGCAAAAAGACTCAAGGCCGTGCAAGTCGGAAAAGATTGACAGCCAGACTTAGGCCAACCATTCAGTCGCGAGTCCATGGTCGATTTGAGGATGTGCCGATATACAGGACGCTAAATGGAAAGCTGTGATAGCCGATGAACGGCAGTGGCGGCAAACCGTCAGGAGGCAAGCACAAGCCGCACAAGCCGCGCCAGGCTTTGTAAAAAGGACTTTCGTAAAAACGAGAATGACCGTTTTCGGCCTCATTCGTGATAAACGAGATGCTTCCAGACTGGTACGCAAGCGTCGGAACCTGAGCTCGCGACTGTTGCACTCGGCGCTGAACCAGACTGTGCTTGAATTTTTTTGCTTTCACGAGTTTTGACAGAAATTCCAAGCAGCTGGTCCAGTCTCCAGGAAACCCGACGCCATAATCTCGCCCCCAAGTAAAGTTGAAAAAGCGCTGGAGGACGTCGTCCATCGAGGCCTCGAATACGGCGCCGGTGCTTATTGGGTACGGTTGCGGACTTGAGGTATCTCTGCAAATGACCCAAGCACAATCTTGGCCCCATGGCACCGAGTCAAGAACAGAAATTTCCTTATTTGCAACGATGCCATATCTGGACTGCTGAGAAACGTGGCCGTTTGCAAAGTCGAGATTTCCGGTTGGTGGAGAAAATGCGCTGTACCGTGTTTTGAAGCTACCTGTCAAGCTAAACGGCGGCCAAGATGCGTACAGCTCAAACTGCCTTATCTCCCGTGGGTCCGTAATTGGACCTGTATTAGGCCGTTCTTTTGACTTTGCCTGAATTAAAAAGCCCTTCTTCGTACCGTTTCCTTTGTCATCCACATGTTCGCGAAGCAAGATGAGGTCGGCAAGTTCCGAGGTTCCTTCCACCTTCGCCGAATCAGTAAATTTTGCATATGGATTCTGATGGGCAAAGATACCCCTTACCACCAATGTGGTGTCCGCAGGAAGGGACCCTGCAAGCGACTGCGCTATCTGGTCAACCCTTCGCTGGGATAACAGCTCTTTCAAGAAAGCTGCGGCAAGTTCAGGCTCCTTAATTTCACCTGCACCCCTCGATGCATTCCAAGATGCATTGATTGCAGCTCTCAAATCGTCAACTAGCATTGTCATTATTCCAATCTATGTAGCGGCTTGCCAAGGGCCCGAGCATACCTTCGCACTATAAGTTTAGTATCGACTGATGTCAGGATTGGCCACCGTCGCTACCGCTTTCCTGCGGAGGTCGTAAGCCGGTGAGAAACGTCCGCAGAAGGTATCGCTCGTCATCGTTCAATGCATCGGCCTCAAGATGAGTCTCGATAGCATTTCCCATCGCGTTGGCGTCGTACAGTTCGACGTCAAGACCGCCTGAAAAGATGTATTCCGGTGGACCGCTCGAAACCCTGCGCCCAACCAGTCCTCTGACAACCCGAATGCTAAATGGCAGGTCAGCCTGCATTTGCTCGCTAAGCCACGTCTTTGCGTCGTCGTTCGAGGTCAAATGATGCCAAGCCAAGAGGAGACTCGAGAACGCCGATATGGAACGCAACGTTCTGTTATCACGTGCCTCGGCAATCTTGGCCAGCAACAAAACACCCAGCTCTCGCAGGCAATCGGTGTCAACAAACGGACGCTCGTGTTGGGGTGCTTCGGAGTCTAGCTCGCCCAACGCTTTCGCTGCATCAACATAGATGTCTGCGCAGAAAGCGACCGATGCACACTCTCTGAAAGCAGGCATCAGCAATTGCTCGGCTCTCTGCTGTCCCTGGCTGCGGAGAAGTTCCATGACGGCGAAATTAAGCAGAACACGCGGGGATGTCCGCATAACGTCTTCTGGCAGAGGCTCATTAAAAATTGCATCCGATGTCCGAAAGAGTCCGCCCAATAGGCTTGAGGTCAAGGTAGGCGGCGGTCGAACATCGAATCTATGCCGCACTTCTTCCAGCAACTCGAGAATCATAGGAGAGCCAGAGGCATCTTTCTTTGCGATGACGAACGAGATAATTTCAATCACCTTCTCAGCGGATACGCTGACAGATGTCACTTCATCGACGACGCGCTTCGAAATAGCGTTGATGCTCGGACTCAGGGAGAAGTAGGCGGCGTATCCAGCCTTGGTTGCAATGCCTCGCCGTGTCGCAGTCACCGAGTAGCGTTCGTTGAAGCTCAGGGCCCGGTTGCCAGAGAGCTGTGCCAAAGTCGGAAAAAGCGTCGACAGCAGGTCGAGGACCTGTTCGTATTCTGGCCGTGCTGAGATGGTTGCGCTGAAGCGGTCAAAAAAAGGCTGACGCGAGGCCGCGTCCCCGTACTGGAAGCGACCTTCATGAAACAAGAAGTCGCGATTCTCCTTTATCCACTGGAACACGGACGGGTCGAAGAGTCGCATGCCTTCCATCGCAAGAAGGTCTCCGGGGTCAATTTCCCCTTCAAGCGCAGGCCACGAAAACTTCAGTCCATTCGTAAGCAGGAGGACATCCCTTGGATTCACTATCCACCTGTGGACGCCGCTCGAAATGAGTTTGTACCAACGCAACTCGTCGGGAGCTGGTCCAGTCAGAAACTTGATTTCCCTGTCCAGCATTCTTAACAGCGAGTTCCTTGACGGCTGAGGCAGCTCGATTTCGTGTTGAATAATCTTCTCGGCATATCGAGGCCCCTCATCCGAATCCGCCTCGTCGAACGCATCTCGTAGTTTGCTACGGTCATACGCCAGTAGATAGACCACATTGGGGAGCTGGCCGACTGTCTTCACCATCTGCATGATGGACATCACTTCAGCTTTCGATAGCCGGTCGATGTCATCGATGGTCACAAGGAAGCGCTTATTCGATTCATTAAGCTGCTTTACCAAGGCGGCGTGCGCCGCTTGCAATGACGGCTCCTTCAAAAACTCGTCGAGCTTCGCCTTGAACGGGCGTTTAATGATGCTCACCGCACCCGTCGCGACTCCTCCGGTAACGCCAATGTCGGCCACCACCGCTAGCTTGGCTACCGCGTCAAGGACTGCATCACTTGACCCACTAAACGTTTTGGCGACTTTTCGGCGTAAACGCTTGAATTTGCTCTCTCTTGGTCCGAGAGATTCGGATAGCACTTTGAAGAATGCGACAACCAAGTCCTGATGTCCCGATACCATCCAAGGTCGGAAATCAATCCGGTGAACCTTCTCGGTCTCAGACTCTTCATTGAATTTGCTGAGAAATTCACACGTGAAGTTGAGGAGCGTAGATTTTCCGTGCCCCCACACCCCATTGACGCCGATGACATAGCCGTTTGGTGCCTTCATCGCGAATAAGACCTTCGCCAGCCGCTCGGCAAGCGGCGCTACTTCGAGGCTGTCTTCTTCCCACGGATTCTTTTTCGCTCTGTCGTCACCGAACTCGAGCCGATTTGGGTTCGCCATTCTGGAAATGAGTTACTGCATGTTGGTGCTAGCCGGAACAGATGAGGCTGGGGCCGCGTTCTTTGTTGACGTTGCGGGTACGGGCGACGAGGCAGATGATGCCAAAGACGCAGCTGATGGTGCAGAGGCCGCAGCGCTAGATACGCCAATCGCTGGCGTCGAAGTCGTTTTTGCCCTGCTTATGGTTTCCGCACCAGCCTTCTCCTCTTTCTTTGGAGCCTCGGCAATAGACGCTACTTTGTGCGAATCCGCCTCGGGACTTGTCAGCATGAAATACACAACGTGAGCGAGGACGAAGCCAATTGCGAGCACGACACCAACCGCTTTCAGGGCGATGCGTTGCCACCAAAGCCGTCTTTGAAGAAACTTGAAAACGCCAGAGAACTGAGCCGCGATGTCCTTGTAGTTCTTCTCCGTTTGGTCCTTCTGCCGCGTGATTTCGTCATCGAGGACGGCAAGCGTGAACCGTTGATTAACGAGCAGGAAAGTTACTAGAACTGCGAAGACCCACACGCCGGCAAGCACGGCCGTATTCACCCAGAACGCGTAGCCATAGTTAGTGGCCTCTTTCATCTGCGTGGCGACGACGACGGTGGCCACGGGGATGGTGAGAATCTGTGTCTGGATGTCGGTGAAGGCCTTATGAATCTTCGCCGCATACTCGACCTTGGCGGTTTCGAGCGAATCGCGAATCTTGTCGTACGAGAACTCGGAGATGAAGACCCGATATCCGTGCGTTGCCTTTTCTGCCAACTCAGGCAGGTTAGCAAGGAGACCCTGGAACCGGTCGGGCTCCGCGTATGGTTGGCACGTTTCGCGAATCGCGCCCTCGAGAATGCCGAGCTTCTTCTCATTGAAGGCGTCGTCTCCAACGAATGCAAGCAGTTTGTCTGTGGCGGTCTCGTCCATGGCAGCCAAGTCCTTCGACGAATACTTCACGGGCATCTCGAAGCGCCCGCCATGCACGAACACGAGCTTTCCCGCGTCCTTATCGAGGTATGCGGCGACGGTCTCCAACAATCCAATGAGTTTCAGAACGCGGCGATACCGTTGGACTTCGAGAGGAGGCTCAGCGTCGGTCTTCGCAAACTTGCAATCAAGTACGAAGTAGTTCTTGGGCTCGTTCAGGCGATTTCTTGGAGCCTTCAATAGTCCAGAGACATTATCTGCAAGCAGGCCTAGGCCCGGCCGCGGGTCGCCGAACTCGACCCGCACGGTCTTGCCGACCACCGCCGCATTTCTGTTCTCGATGACTTTCACCGCATATTCGTGCGGGTTGTCGAGACATGCGCCCAGCGCATCGCAAATCTCCTGGCTTGCGATGTCCAGCGTGCCTTTGCGGCCGTCGGTTAATACGGCGGCTCGGTAAAGCGTAACGAGATTGTCAAAGCTGACGTCACTCATCGTCTTCGGTGTTCAATTTCTGCTTGAATTCATCCGGCAGGTTGTACAGGGTAAGCGTGCCGTCTTTGCGGCTATAGACTGCTTCACCATCGTTGAAGGCCTTGCGCGAGACTTCCACCTTCCAGAAGGCCGTCTTTGCCTGGAATTTCACCAACGGACTCAGCGCGCTTTTGTCCGGCACGAAGCCGTCGGAGAGCTCAAAGTCCGCGCCGCTGAAGACGTTGCTGACAAGCTTCGGGTCTTGCGGCCAAGCCGCGTTGCAGAACTCTTCAATGACAAAGGGCTCTTTCTTTTTCGCCAGTTCGTCGCACAGGTCGAACACCTTGCCCAGCCACTCGTCGCGTTCTTTCACATCGGCGATGTTTTGTTCGGCGAAGACCTGCAGCGCAGACGTGAGCTTCTGCGTCTCTTCCTTCGGGAGCACGGCATCGTCGCAACCCATGAAGTGCCGAAAGTAGCCTGACACCTGGTCGCTCTTCTTGCCCTTCAGGAAACCGATGTAGCGGTCGTTATTCGTCGTCCAGCCCGTGAGGTCGATGCGACCGGCAAGGCGGAAGTTGCTGAGGTCGATGTGTTCGCTGTCGACAATGTCGAGGTTCTCCGTGATGGCGCTGCCGACGGTCTCGGTCACAATTGCGAACAGAAGGTAATCCCGGCCGCTGCTGACGATATGACAGATAAGCACGTAGCCGCCGGTCGACAAAGGCGCATCGTCGGCGTTGCCTTTGAGGATGCCCATCGCGGCCAGCGAGAACGCGAGGAAGTCGGCCTTTTTGTCGATGAAATATTCCCGCACCCGACGCTGCATCGGGAAATTGTCTTCGTTGTCCTCGAATTTGCCGTAGCCCTTGCTCGGCTTGTCGCTGTAGAGCTCATGGAGAGCGTCAACAAGGCGCTGGACCGGCTCGGTCACGGCGATAACAGCCTTCCGCGGAACGATGTTGCCCTTCTGATGAGTTTCTTTCTCGAACTTGTGAACTATAAGACCCGTGATTTCGTTTGCCACGCTGCCCTCGGTAAATTGTCTGGCCTTTTGATTTTCTCGCGCTGACGTCGCGCGGTGCGCAGGCAATTTAGCATATGCTGGACATGGCAAAACGGGCTGGCGGGAAAATTTGGCGCGAGGAAGTCTCGAGGACGTTTCGCATGTAAGCCGGTGCGTGCGACCACCCTGTCGCAGCGGCAACAAAGCGGAGTTCGTATCGGCAGAGCAGGCGCCAAAAGCGAACTGTGCGGACGCGCCATCCCGCGCGCGCTGCGGCGACCGGATTTCTTCGGAATGTCCGAACATCGACAATTTGTCTCTCCCAGCGACGTCGCCTCGGGCGATGTCTTCTGTTGTCAGCGTCTTTAGGATGCGCTGTTATCGAGACATTTTTTGTCGCGTTCCGTGAGAAAATTGAGCGCTTGCCAGGACGGTCAGTGGAGTGACTTGCGGGCAAGCAGGGCGTCCAACGCGTCGCGTGCTGACTGGAGCTCCGCGATAGCGGCTGTCAAACGAGCGAGCGGCAGCGTTCGGCCGGAATCGTCCGGGCGTATGTTGAACTGCTGCTCCAGAGCCTGAGACGCCATCTGCACCTCTCGCGCCGCATTTGCGACGCGCTCGACCGCCGCGGCTTCCTCGCTCTTTCGTTCTGTGTGTTCCATCCGCCTGTCTAAAGTTGATTCACCGCGTCCGTTACCTCTGACTTCGCAAAGTCCCAACGCAGTCCTTCCTGAACCACCGGTGCCCACTTCCGCCAGCTGAAAAAACTGCTTGGATGGCGCACAAACAAGAGTTGCACCGGGCGTCCAGTCGCCGTGTGTACCATTCCGGAACGGGCGCAGAAACGTCCGATTTTGGTCGAATGCCGTGCGACTCGACAACGGGGTTCACTATCGCCCGCGGCCAGCCGGAGAGCGTCCACCGACTCGACTCCAAAGATGAGGCACTGTTCCACGCCGAGTACCTCAAACAGGTCCAGCGTGGTGCTCCAGCCCTCGCAATATTGCTCGTGGGTCGGCCGATGGTCCGGAGATTTCATCGCATCCAACACAAGGTTGTGGTACGCGACAGATGACCAGAGCATCTGCTTTTGAGCATTGCTCGGATTGCGACGGTGAAATATCGCGCGCTCTATATTGCGAACGTATCGCGAAGGTCTTTCGAAGTTCAATGCATGATTCTGATGAGTGACGCGCAGACCGGATGTGAGCGCATACCGCTCGTCGAACTTTTCATGTTCCCGCCAACGATAGACGCTCTCGCCAAGAATCATCGTTTTCGCAGAAGAGCGCGAATACTCGCTTCCTACCCACGGCCACCACTTAACATGCTGACGCGCTTCAAACAGATGGTCAAACGATAAATCGAGGTGGTCCATGTGGATTGCAATTAGTTGTTCTGTTTGAGTGCAAGACATTCGATTGCAAGCACGCCCGCTGCCATCTTCGCGCGCGCCGAACTGTTTGCAGAGTGTACGTATATTTTCGGTGGCCGGAAGCCGCGAAGCGCAACAGCCTCCTCAAGCCAGAGCACAACATCGTAGCCGGTTCCACGTGTGTCGTCACCCAGGTCGTGGTCAAGGCTAATCTCCTCGACCGCCCCGGTCTCGAGCAGTCGGATGGCTTCCACCGGCCAATATACGCGCGTCCAACCTTCCGGCGTGGCGCGCTCGTCGTCCAAGAAGACTTTCATACGCGGGCGAAAGCGACCGACGTCGAGTCATCACGCTGCGGTTCGGCATGACGTGCGTGATGTGGCTGAGCGCAATTCACGCAGTACACAGCGAGCTCGCGCTCATCGCGCACGTGAGCCGTGACGAGCCAAGGCTTGGACGCGTCTTCGAACTGGCTCATGCTGACAGAGATGTGAGGTTGAGACCGGTCCACCGGCCGGAGACACAACGAGCATGGCACCGTCTTTCCGTCGTCCGAAGGATAAGGCGTGGTGAGAGTCGACGTGATGGCAACCTCAGCGTAGTCGCTGCATTCGGTTCCGCAGAAGCCTGTGACCAGTTCGTCCTCAGACACCATCACTATGTTTCCAGACGGCGTGGCTGTTACGGTCTGACTCCGTTTCGACAAACTGAAGTAATCTTCGCGAAGCTCGCAATCGCATACACCGCAGTGGCGGCCGTGAAAGGAAGTGCGCATGCTCGTACATCTCTTCGAAGTCTCGGCAACCGGTCATGTCGCCGAATAGGCATGACTGTATTGAGGCATTGGGACAAGACGAGTCTCGATTCTCTGAAGATTATTTCGCCCAGTGGACGCAAGCAGACGCGGTGCATGACAAGAACGCGAAACACTACCTCGTTCAAAACGGCAAGTGCTTTTCCACTAATCCAGTGAGCAAGTATCCAATCGCTGTTCTCGATAGTAGTTTTATCAAGGCACATATCCGAGTGTACGGAGAGGGCGACTCTGTTGAGCTTTGGGTATTCCGCGATGTGGTTACGAAGTGAAGTCGCAGGTGTATTTGCGCTGAAAAAATCTACGGGTCACGTGCCCGTTTGAGTTGGGTCGCACGCGGTGCCGAGCCGGTTCCGCATAATCGAAGTCATCGCGCGCGAGCAATGTCTTACGAAGCGACGATGGCTGGCCGGTACGGCAAGCTTCGCCGCTGGGCACAGCAAAACCAACAATCAGAAGAAATTTGGGCTACAGGCTCTGCTGGCCGCTAATTTTTTGGAATTAGGACGCGATTCGTCCCAATCCCGGAATAACGTACACATCGATACGCGGTCGCTCAGCCCTCGAGCCGGAGCCTTCGCAGAGGTGCGCCTGCCTTTCAATTGGCCGACGAAAAATTACGCGCTGTCGCGACAACGGTGCGCGGACTCTTTTGCGTGGTTACAAGTATTTGGTTACAGCGCGCGATGCCTTTGGTGACAGGGGTTCCGCGTGTGGAACCCCTATTGCCAATAAGGAGGGTCCGCAATTCGCGCGGACCTCCTTCAAAGTCGCTACTGATAGACGATCAAGCCAACAAACTCACTCCACCGTCACCGACTTGGCCAGATTCCGCGGCTTATCGACATCCGTCCCGCGCGCGCACGCCGTGTGATACGCGAGCAACTGCAGCGGCACGACATGCAGAATCGGCGACAACGCACCGTAGTGCTCCGGCATCCGAATCACATGAATGCCGTCTTCGCTCACGATGCGCGTATCCGCATCCGCGAACACATACAGTTCGCCGCCGCGCGCCCGCACTTCCTGCATGTTCGACTTCAGCTTCTCCAGCAGCGTATCGTTCGGCGCGACGGTCACCACCGGCATCGCCTCGGTCACGAGCGCGAGCGGCCCGTGCTTCAACTCGCCCGCCGGATACGCCTCCGCGTGGATATACGAAATCTCCTTGAGCTTCAGCGCGCCTTCCAGCGCGATCGGATAATGCAGCCCGCGCCCGAGGAACAGCGCATTCTCCTTGCGCGCGAACTCTTCCGACCACGCGATGATCTGCGGCTCCAGCGCCAGCACGCTATTCAACGCCGCCGGCAAGTGACGCAACTGACCGAGGTACGCCGCTTCCTGCTTCGCATCGACGCGTCCGCGCAGCTTCGCCAGCGTCACCGCCAGCACGAACAAGCCGACGAGCTGCGTCGTGAACGCTTTCGTCGATGCCACGCCGATCTCCGTTCCCGCGTGCGTCAAGAACGCGAGTTCCGTCTGGCGCACCATCGCGCTCGTCGCGACGTTGCACACGGCGAGCGTGTGCGCGTGACCGAGCGATTGCGCGTGCTTCAGCGCGGCGAGCGTATCGGCGGTTTCGCCCGACTGCGAAATGACGACGACCAGCGCCTTCGGATTCGGCACCGACTCGCGATACCGGTACTCACTCGCAATCTCCACCTGCGTCGGAATCTTCGCGATGGATTCGAGCCAGTACTTCGCCGTCAGCCCCGAGTAATAGCTCGTGCCGCACGCGAGAATCAGCAGGCTGTCGATGCCCGCGAACACGTCCTTCGCGTTCTCGCCGAAGAGCTTGGCGGTGAATTCGTCGCCTTGCGGAATCGTGTCGGTGATCGCGCGCGGCTGCTCGAAGATTTCCTTCTGCATGAAATGCCGATACGGCCCGAGTTCCACCGCGCCGCCGTACGCCGCCACCACGCGCACTTCGCGCTCGGCGGGCAGGCCCTGGCGATCCACGATCTTCACGCCGTCCAGCGCGATTTCGACGACATCGCCCTCTTCGAGGAACGCGAAGCGATCGGTGCTGCCGGCGAGCGCGAGCGCATCGGATGCGAGGAAGTTCTCGCCCTCGCCCACGCCGACGACGAGCGGCGAACCCTGGCGCGCGCCGACCACCGTATGCGGCTGATCTTTATGAATCACCGCGATCGCATACGCGCCGTGCAGCAGCTTGACCGCTTCGCGCACGGTCTGGAACAAATCGCCGCGATACATGCTGTGAATCAGATGCGCGATGACCTCGGTGTCCGTCTGCGAGACGAATTCGTAGCCCTTGTCGCGCAGCATCGTGCGCAGCGACTCGTAGTTCTCGATGATCCCGTTGTGCACGAGCGCCACCGTGTCGCGCGAAAAGATGGGATGCGCGTTGTCGGTGACGGGCGCGCCGTGCGTCGCCCATCGCGTGTGCGCGATGCCCGTCATGCCGGCCAAGCTCGATTCCTTCACTTGCGCGTCGAGATCCGACACCCGCGCGACGCTGCGCGCGCGGCGCGGCTCGCCATGACTCAGCACGGCGACGCCGCACGAGTCGTAGCCGCGATATTCCAGCCGCCGCAAACCTTCGACGAGCACCGGGACGATGTTACGTTGCGCAACCGCGCCGACAATTCCGCACATGGCGTTATCCTTTGATATCCGAATCAGACGCACCCATCGAAAGGCCGCGCGTTCAGCACGGCCCAGCGCGCTTCAAACCTTCTTCTTGGTCGGGCGAACGTAGCCCGTCTTGCTGACCTGGCGCTTCTCGTTCAGCACCAGTTCGCCTTCGCCGACGTCCTTCCACACCGTCGTGCCCGCCGCGATCGTCACGCCGCGCGCCACGCGCACGGGCGCCACGAGTTGCGTATCCGAGCCGATGAACACGTCGTCCTCGATCACCGTGCGGTGCTTGTTCGCGCCATCGTAATTACACGTGATGGTGCCCGCGCCCACGTTCACGCGCGCGCCGATATCGGAATCGCCGATATAGCTCAGGTGGTTCGCCTTCGCGCCGTGGCCCATGACCGCGTTCTTCACTTCGACGAAATTGCCGACGTGCGCTTCGTCGCCGAGCACCGCGCCCGGACGCAGCCGCGCGTACGGCCCGAGCACGACCTTCGCGCCCGTCGTGCCGCCTTCGATATGCGTGTACGCATCGACGCGCGTGCCCGCGCCGATCGACGCATCGCGGATCACGCAGTTGGGCCCGATGCTCACGTTGTCCGCCAGCGTCACGCGGCCTTCGAACACGCAGTTCACGTCGATCGACACATCCGCGCCGCACTCCAGCGTGCCGCGCACGTCGATGCGCGCGGGATCGGCGAGCGTGACGCCCGCATCGAGCAGCGCATACGCGACGTTGCGCTGATGCACGCGCTCCAGTTCCGCGAGCTGCACCTTGCTGTTCACGCCGAGCGTTTCCCATTCGGCGTCGGGCTGTGCGGTCACGACTTCGACGCCCGCTTCGATCGCGCGTTCGACGACATCGGTCAGATAGAACTCGCCTTGCGCGTTGTCGTTCTTGAGCGACGCGAGCCACGCTTCGAGCGTGCGCGTCGGCGATACGACGATGCCCGTGTTGATCTCCGCGATGCGCCGTTCTTCGTCGCTCGCATCTTTCTGCTCGACGATCTTCCGCACCGCGCCGTTCGCGTCGCGCACGATGCGGCCGTAGCCGGTCGGATCGTCGACGGTCACCGTGAGCACGCCGTAGCGTTCGGCGCCCGCCGCGTCGAGCAGGCGCGTCAGCGTGCTCGCGCGCGTGAGCGGCACGTCGCCGTACAGCACGAGCGTGGGCACGGAAGGATCGAGCAGCGGCAGCGCCTGCTGCACGGCGTGTCCGGTGCCGAGCTGTTTGTCCTGCACGGCGAACTGCACGTCGGGCGCGCCGACGGCTTCGCGCACTTTATCCGCGCCGTGTCCGACGACGACGACGAGACGCGTGGGCGACAGCGTGCGCGCGGTATCGATGACATGCGCGAGGAGCGGCCGGCCCGCCAGGGGATGGAGCACTTTCGGCAAGGCGGAGCGCATGCGCTTGCCCATGCCGGCAGCCAGAATGACGATATTCATCGCGGGTTCTTGCAGATGGAAGCCAGGTTTAGGGTCGGGCCAATATAGCACGCGAACATGGCCGAAACGGCGCGCGAAAAGCGCGCCGCGGGCTTGCTGGAGATGGTGTTACAGGTCGTCGAATTGAACAATTGAAATAGCGTTCGGCGCGCCTGACGGTTCGCTCGCGCACGGTTCTTCGTCGAACGCGATATCGCCCTGAGGATCGGCCTCGCCGGTCGCGCGCAGGCCGGCGAACGGAAACAGCGCGGGATCCATCAGATGCGACGGCACCACGTTCGACAGCGCGTTGAACATGTTTTCCACGCGCCCCGGGAAACGCTTGTCCCATTCGCGGATCAGCGCCTTCATTTCCGCGCGCTTCAGGTTCGGCTGGCTGCCGCACAGATTGCACGGAATGATCGGGAATTCGCGCAGTTCCGCGTACTTTTCCAGATCGGTTTCCTTCACATACGCGAGCGGACGGATCACGACGTTCTTGCCGTCGTCGGATTGCAGCTTGGGCGGCATGCCCTTCAGCTTGCCGCCGTAGAACATGTTGAGCAGCAGCGTCTGAAGGATGTCGTCGCGATGATGCCCGAGCGCGATCTTCGTCGCGCCCAGCTCACCGGCCACGCGATACAGAATGCCGCGACGCAGGCGCGAGCACAGCGAACACGTGGTCTTGCCTTCCGGCACCAGCCGTTTGACGATGCTGTACGTGTCCTGATTTTCTATATGGAACGGAATATCGAGCTTCGACAGATATTCCGGCAGCACGTGTTCCGGAAAGCCGGGCTGTTTCTGATCGAGATTGACGGCGACGATATCGAAGTCGATCGGCGCGCGTTCGCGCAGGCGCATGAGAATCTCGAGCATCGCGTAGCTGTCCTTGCCGCCGGACAGGCACACCATGACCTTATCGCCCTCTTCGATCATGTTGAAGTCGCCGACCGCCTGGCCGACCTGCCGCGCGAGCCGCTTGAAGAGCTTGTTGTTCTCGTACGCTTCCTTCTGCTGGCGCCGCGTCAGCGCCTCGCGCGCGGGCTTGTCTTCTTCGACGTTTTCGATGGCTTCACGCGCGTTCATGCTCGTTCCTCTTTGATGCGGAATACTTCGACGCCCACCGCGTCGCAGTCCGGATATACGTCGGGCTTTTCCGTCGATACGGCGACCGCCCGAACGTTCGGATGCGCGAGCAGCGCGGCGGCGACGTCGTCGCAAAGCGTTTCCTGCAAATGAATGTGGCCGCGCTTCACGCGTTCGGCGATGGTCGAGCGCATGAAGTCGTAGTCGACGACTTCGGCGAGCTTGTCCGCGACGGGCGTGGACAGCGCGAGCGGCACGAACAGTTCGACGTTGATCACGACGCGCTGCTCGCCGCGCTTCTCGAAGTCGTGCACGCCGATGTTGATGCGCACTTCGTAGTTGCGCAGAAAAAGCCGCCGGCAATCGGTCAGCCGGGGATGCGAAAGAGCGGCAAGCATGGGTGTGTTTCCAAGGTTAAGGCTTTCGCGCGCCGATCAGGTACATCACGTCGCGCGGGCTCGGCACGAGATGCTGGCCGCCGTCGACGACGAGCGTCGTGCCCGTCACGCCGTGCGCGTTCGCGAGATAGCACGCGGCCTGCGCGAGATCGTCCACGGTCGATGCGCGCCCGAGCGGCGTCACGCGATGCGCCTCTTCGAACGACGCGGGCGTCTGCCACGCCGATACCAGCGTCAATCCCGGCGCCAGCCCGACGACACGCAGCTTCGGCGCGAGCGCCTGCGCGAGTGCGACGGTGGCGTTGTCGAGCGCGGCTTTCGTCAGCGTGTAGGACAGGTAGTCCGGGTTCATGTTGTACAGCTTCTGGTCGAGCACGTTGATGACGACGCCGCGCCGCGCGTCGTCGGTCGCGGCGGCGTCGGGCGTCGCTTCGTGCAGCGCGCGCGCGAGCGTGAGCGGCGCGGCGACGTTCACCGCGGCCATCTGCATGAGCTTCGCGTAGGTGAAATTCGTGGCGGTGTCTTCGTCGAAACGCGACGCGCAGTTGACCACGCACTGCAGCGCGCCGAACGCTTCGACGCACGCGGGCACGAGCCGCGCGGTTTCGGTTTCATCGGCGAGATCGGCTTTGAGCGCGACGGCGCGCCGGCCGAGCGCTTCGATCTGCGCGACGGTTTCGTGCGCCTCGCGCTCCGAGTGACCGTAATGCACGGCGACGTTCCAGCCCTGGCGCGCGAATTCCAGCGCGATGCCTCGCCCGATGCGCTTTCCGGCGCCCGTCACGAGGACGGCGCGTGCGCGCGTCTCCGCGGACGCGGAAACGGACGATTTTGCGGGAGAAAACGGCGAGGAAGCGCTCATTTACAATACTGGGATGAATCCGAAAGCTCGACAATCCGATAGTTTACCTGCTCCGGGCGCCGACGCGCTCGCGCAGTCCGAGGCGCTGACGCAGTTGATCCGCGAGCGCATCGCGGCGGCGGGCGGCTGGTTGCCGTTCGACCGATACATGGACCTCGCGCTGTACGCGCCCGGCCTCGGCTACTACAGCGGCGGAGCGATGAAATTCGGCCGTCGCGCGGAAGACGGCAGCGACTTCGTGACCGCGCCGGAGTTGTCGCCGTTGTTCGCGAAGACGCTGGCGCGGCCGGTGGCGCAGGCGTTGCGCGAGAGCGGCACGCGCCGCCTGATGGAGTTCGGCGCGGGCACGGGCAAGCTCGCGGCGGGGCTTTTGACGGCGCTTGCCGAGCTGGATGTCGATGTCGAAAGTTACGAGATCGTCGATCTGTCGGGCGAATTGCGCGATCGTCAGCGCGCGACGCTGTTGGCGCAGGCGCCCGCGCTCGCCGCGAAGGTGAAATGGATCGATGCGTTGCCGGATGCGTTCGAAGGCGTGGTGATCGGCAACGAGGTGCTCGACGCGATGCCGGTGCGGCTCGTGGTGCGCAAGCTGGGCGCGTGGCATGAGCGTGGCGTGGCCGCGCGCGACGATGGCTTTGCGTTCGCGGACCGGCCGGTTGCACTGGATGCGCAGATCGAGCAGATCGATGCCGCCATCGACGAAACCAACGATGAACCGTTTGCCGAGTACGTGACCGAGACGCATGAAGCGGCGCTGGCGTTCACGAAGACGGTTTGCACGATGCTCGTGCGGGGCGCGGCGTTCTTTATCGATTATGGATTTCCGCGCCGCGAGTTTTATCATGCGCAGCGCGCGGGCGGGACGTTGATGTGTCATTACCGGCATCGGGCGCATGCGGATCCGTTTTTGTATCCTGGATTGCAGGACATCACGGCGCACGTGGAATTTACGGGCATCGCCGAGGCGGGAGTAGAAACGGGCGCGGATTTGCTGGGATTTACATCGCAGGCGCGGTTTCTGATGAATGCCGGTATTACCGATGTTTTGAGCGATATCGATCCCAGCGATGTGAAGCGATTTTTGCCTGCGGCGAATGCGGTGCAGAAGCTTTTATCCGAAGCGGAGATGGGCGAGCTGTTCAAGGTGATCGCGTTTTCGCGCTGTATTTCCGGCACGGTCGATGCGTTCATGTCGGGCGACCGTTCTCATACGCTATGAGTTTGCGATCATGATCCGATGGCTGCTTACTACGTTTGTCGCACTTATGGTGCTTTCGGCCTGCTGGCCGTGGCTCAGGAAGATTGGCATCGGACGGTTACCCGGAGATTTCACTGTCCGGATATTCGGACGGGAATATTCTTTTCCCTTTATGTCGACGGTTTTGCTTTCGATTTTGCTTTCGTTCATTGCACGGGCGCTTTGAGTTTTTCTTCTTTCTTCTTCGTTTTCACGCGTCGGTCTATTAGCACGCCCCTCCCCGGGGCGGGGGTCACTTTCTTTGCTGCTGCAAAGAAAGTAACCAAAGAAAGCAGCTTTTCGCCCGCTGTTCTTGTTGACGGTGCACTCCGTAGAACCACATTGGCACTCAGCTTGAACCAACCTTGAATCACCTTCCACGCCCACTGAGCGCCACCCCATGCGAGCCCCCGGGCTCGACAAAACCATCGGTTTGCACCGCGCTACTCGAAAGGGGAAATTCCACCGAGACCTACTCATTGCGCCATCAATCAGGAGTGTTTGGTTCGTAGTGTTATTTGTGACGCGTCGTTTGCGGTTGCGGGGTGGAGTCTTTTGAGTTTGTGTGAGCGTTAGTGCGCGATGGTGTTGACGAGCCCGGGGGCTCGCATGGGGTGGCGTTCAGCGGGCGTGGAAGGTGATTCAGGGCTGTTTCAAGCTGAGTGCCAATCTGGTTCTACGGAGTGTTCACGCTTAATGTGCTTTGGGCTAGAAAAGCTGCTTTCTTTGGTTACTTTCTTTGCAGCAGCAAAGAAAGTGACCCCCGCCCCGGGGAGGGGCGTGCTAATAGACCGACGCGTGAAAACGAAGAAAACAAAAGAAAGAAAGATTAAGAAACACCAAAAACCGCGTCGTGCACGGCCGCAACCCGTGCCTCATGCACGGCATCCTTGATGCGCGAAGGCTGAGAAGCAAACCGCTGTGCAACAGCCCCCGCATCGACTGAACGTGCAGCAACGAGTGCAACCCGTAACCGCTCAGCCTGCGGATAAGGCTGCTCCTCGAGCCCGAGCCGCCCGCGTATATCCGCGAGACATGCCTGCAACGCCTCGGCAAACCGCGCCGGCTTGCGCAACGCATCGGAACGCTCGAACAAGCGCACGAGCGCCGCCGCGCTCATATCCATCACGCGATGAATATTCCCATGCTCACGCGCGACGAGCATCGCCAGATCGCGACACTCGTTCGGCACGCGCAACCGCTCGCACAAAGGCTTGAGCAAATCCACACTGCGCCCCTCATGCCCGATATGCCGCGGCAAAACATCGTCCGGCGTCGTCGCCTTGCCGAGATCGTGCGTGAGCGCCGCAAACCGCACCGGCAAGACAAAACCCTGCGACGCCGCATAGTCGAGCACCATCATCACGTGCACGCCCGTATCCACTTCCGGATGGTAATCGGCACGCTGCGGCACGCCCCACAGCGCATCGACCTCGGGAAGAATCCGCGCCAGCGCGCCGCAACCGCGCAACACCTCGAACATGCGCGACGGCTTCTTCTCCATCAGCCCGCGCGATACTTCCTGCCACACACGCTCGGGCACGAGCGCATCGACCTCGCCCGCTTCGACCATCTTCTTCATCAACGCCTCGGTCTCCGGCGCGACGCGAAAATCCGCAAAACGCGCCGCGAATCGCGCCAGCCGAAGAATGCGTACCGGATCTTCGATGAACGCATCGCCCACATGCCGGAACAGCCTCTTCGCGAGATCGGACTGGCCGTCGTACGGATCGATCACCGGACCCGTCAGCTCGCCCGCCGGATTCACCTCGCGCGCCATCGCGTTGATCGTGAGATCGCGCCGCGCCAGATCCTCTTCGAGCGTCACGTCCGGCGAATAGTAAAACTGGAAGCCGTGATACCCCGCCGCCGTCTTGCGCTCCGTGCGCGCGAGCGCGTATTCCTCATGCGTCTGCGGATGCAGGAACACCGGGAAATCCTTTCCCACCGGCCGATACCCCTGCGCCACCATCTGCTCGGGCGTCGCGCCCACGACCACGTAATCGCGGTCCACCACCGGCATGCCGAGCAACGCGTCGCGGATCGCGCCGCCTACCGCGTAGATATTCATCGCGCGCTTTCCTTGCGGGCATCGTCGATCCACGCAGCCACCGCCGGCAACTGGGTCACCCGGTTCGCATACGCGCGCGTTGACTCGCTCAACGCCGGCTCATACGAGTTGAAGCGCATGACGACAGGCGCGTACATCGCATCCGCGATGCAGAAGTCGCCGAACAGAAACGGGCCGTCCGATCGCGCGAGACAGTCGGTCCATATCGCGTCGATGCGCGCAATGTCGAACAGCGCCGCCGGCGTCGCGCCGATGCCCGGCGCGTGCGTCGCGATCTGCATCGGCATGTTCTGGCGCAAATCCGCGAAGCCCGCGTGCATCTCCGCGCTGACGCTCCGTGCGCGCGCGCGTGCGGCGGCGTCGCGCGGCCACATCGCGTGTTGCGGATGAAGCTCCGCGAGCGTCTCCATGATCGCGAGCGATTCCCACACGGCATCGCCCGCATCGGTGACGAGGCACGGCACCTTGCCGGACGGCGTCACGTCGAGAATCTTCGCTTTCGTGTCGGGCTGGTCGAGGCGGATCAGCGTCTCGTCGAACGCAATGCCGAAGTGCCTGAGCAGCACCCACGGACGCATCGACCAGGAGGAAAGATTCTTGTCACCGATAACGAGTTTCATGCGATAGAAGATCAACGGTGCGCCGTGGCGCGGAAGGTATTGAAGCGCGAGCGCGGCGTATTGCCGGTGAGATACAGCGGCGCGATGGCCTCGATGCTCGCCGGTTCGCCAATATCCAGTTCCGGCGCAAGCGGACCGCTCGCGATGCTCGGCGTCTTCATGGAATCGAGATTGTCGCGCGACATCATCGGTTCGCCCGGCGCCATTTCGAGCGTCATCGCCTGCAGGCGGCCGAGGCTGTCCGGCAGCTTGACGATGCGCGCGCGCCGCCCGATCGTCGCGCCCGCGAAGCGCACGAGTTCCGCGAGCGTATAGACGCCCGGGCCCGCGAGTTCGTAGGTCATGCTGTTGGCGGCGTCGAGATCGAGCACATTGACGATGGCCTTCGCGACATCGCCGACGAAAACGGGCTGGAATTGCGCATCCGCGCAGGCGAGCGGAATCACCGGGAAAATGCGCTGAAGGAACGCGAACTGGTTGAGCAGATTGTCCTCGGGGCCGAACACCACTGAACTGCGGAAAATCGTCCAGTCGAGACCCGACTCGCGGATGTGCTTCTCGCCATCGCCCTTCGAGCGCAGATACATGCTCGGACCGTCGGGATCGGCGCCGATCGCGCTCATGTGAATCAGCCGCCGCACGCCCTTCGCCTCGCACGCAGCCGCGATCTTGCGCGGCAGTTCGACGTGCGCCCGCGCGAACTCAGGGCCGTACGGATCGCCCCGGCTTCCCTGCAGCACGCCGACGAGATTGATCACCGCATCGGCTTCCGCGATGAACGCGGCGAGCTGGATGGGATCGTGCACATCGGTTTCGACGACATCGACGGGAAGCAGCGTCAGATGCGCCGCGTTCGCGCGCCGCCGCGTCGCGATCCGAACGTTCTTGCCGAGATCGACGAGCGCGTTGACGAGATGGCTGCCGATGAAGCCGGAACCGCCGATGAGCGCTACGTTTTGATGTCGCATGTTCGCCTCTTGGATGTGGCGGCTTGCCGGTTGCGGCTGACGAATGCGGGGCTTGCAAGCAGATGCGAAGACGAGCCGCCGCGCGTATCCGAATCACGAAAACGCGCGGCGTCGTGTGAATGCGCTTACGGCGCGATATAACCCAGCCGCGCCTTCAGCGATTGCGGACGTCCTTCGAACAGCGCCGCGTAGTACACGGTGTTCGACAGCACGTTCTTCACGTAATCGCGCGTCTCGGAGAACGGAATGGTTTCAGCAAAAACCGCGCCCTCGACCGGCGCGCGCAAATCCTGCCGCCATTGTTTCGGCCGGCCGGGACCGGCGTTGTAGCCTGCGGTGGCGAGCACGGGCGAGTTATCGAATTGATTGTAGATCATCGACAGGTAATTCGTGCCGAGCAGAATGTTCGTGTTGATGTCGTTCATCTGCGCGCGCGACACCGTCCCGAGACCGATCTTCTTCGCCACGAGTTGCGCCGTGCCGGGCATCAGTTGCATCAGGCCGCCCGCGCCGACTTCCGAACGCGCATTGATGATGAAGCGCGATTCCTGGCGGATCAGCCCGTACGCCCATTCGATATCGAGCCCGGTGGTCTGCGCATCGCGCTCGACGATATCGCGGAACGGCGAAAGATAGCGCAGCGAGAAGTCGTGCTCGCTCTTCGTCTTGTCGGCGGTATTGACGGTGCGGTCGAACAGTTCGATGCGCTTTGCATACTGCGCGGCGGCAAGCAGTTGACGGTCCGTCATGCTGCGCAGCGGCCAGTTCCATTCGCGATTGCCTTCCAGCCGCATGTTGAGCGCGTAGAAACGCTGCGACAGCGCGAAGCCCGGCACCGACTGCATCTGCGCGATTTCGGCGTCGGAAACCGTGGTGCGCGGGGGCACCGTGATCTTCTGCCCGAGTTCTTCGAGCGCGAGCTGGCCGTAGAAGTTGTATTGATCCGCGATGCGCTGGAATTCCTGATTCGCCGTGGCCGTGTCGCCGGCCTGCTTCAGCGCGCGCGCGTGCCAGTATGTCCACGAAGGCTGGCTGCGCAGCGTCGGCGGCATCTGTTCGATGGACCAGCGCACCATGTTCCAGTCGCCCGCGAGCAGCGCGCTGCGCGTGCGCCATTCGTACGCGGGATTCGACAACTGCGCGTTCGCCGACAGCCGATACCAGTCCGCCGCCGCCGGCATGCGCTTCAACGCCGCCTGATAGCCGATGGTTCCCCAGCCGATCGCGCGTTCAGCGGGCGTCAGGCCCGGCGCGACGGAACTGAACGTGGCCGCGGCCATCGCCGGATCGTTGCGGGCCAGGCGCGTGACGGCGAGCAGCGTCAACTGATGCGCCGGCGTGTTCGGCATGACGCCGCGCGCGAGATAAAGCGGCGGTTTGTTGACGGCGTTATCGAGCAGCTCGGGCTTCGGCTGTTCCTGGCCGAGCGCTTCGACGATATTCGCGCCGGTCGTCGTGTAGTTCTGCTCGTAGGCGAGGCGGATTTGCTGCCAGATGTCGTCGCTCGTGAACTGGCCGGACTCCGCGAGCGCGCCGATCAGATCGACGCAGCCGTCGCCGTACCATTTCGGATCGACGAGCAGCGCGCGCGACGCTTCCGCCACATTCTCGCCGCGCGACATGCGGGCTTCGAGCGCATAGCACTTGACCTGCGTGTCGTCGTTCAGCACGAAGCGGGCATATTGCTGCTCGAAGTTCTTCCAGTCGTGACGGCCGCCGAGCACCACGAGATAGTCGTTGCGCAGGCGGTCCGCGATGGCCTGGCCGTCGTAGCGCTGCAGGAACGAGAGCACGGGCGCATCGGGCGCGTCGGGGCGCGCGTGGCCTTGCGCGTCGAAGAGCTGCGGCTTGATCGTGAAATATTCGATATAGCCCGGCGCCGGATAATTCGGAATCTGCGAGGCGAGCTGTGCGGCGCGGCCCGCGTCGTTCGCACGCGATGCCTCGCGCAACTGCATGAAAATGCGGTCGTCGGAGGACGGGGAAAGGTCGGCGTCGGGCGGCACGGCCGTCGCGGTTCCGCATGCGACGAGCGTCGCGGCCGCAAGGGCGTAACCGGCCGCGAGATATACTCGGTTGAGGCGTTTTGACATCGTTATTACTGGAGCGCGAGGTGGTCCAAAGATCGGTCCAAAGCATAGCACGCAACGTTTGCGCAGAACCCAAAAGCGCCCTTCGCGCAACGCTGCTCGCCGAGCGCGAAGCGCAGAGCGAACACGCGTCGCGCGCGCGCATGGACGCGGCGCTCGGCGAACGGCTTCGCGCGGTGCTGGAAGAACGCGCGGTCAGATGCATCGGCTTCTATTGGCCGGTGGCGGGCGAATTCGACGCGCGCGCCGTTTTGACCGAATGGCTCGCATCGAACGATGCAACCGATGCGCGCGAAGCCGCGCTGCCGGTCGTCGTGCAGCCCCACGCGCCGATGGTCTTCCACGCCTGGCGCGCCGATTCGCCGATGAGATCCGGCCGCTATCGCATTCCCGTGCCGGAAGAAGAACGCGTCGTGGTGCCGGATCTGCTGCTGGTGCCGTGCGTCGGTTTCGATGCGGACCGCTTCCGGCTCGGTTACGGCGGCGGCTATTTCGACCGCACGCTCGCCGCGTGGCCGGCTGCGCTAAAGCCGGCGACGATCGGCATCGCTTATGAAGCGGGCAAGCTCGGCGCGTTGCCGCGCGAATCGCACGATATGCCGCTCGATGCGATCGTCACCGAAGCCGCGCTTTACTGAAAACGCGCGCTCAAAGCGATGCCGCCGCGCGCGCGGCGGTGTCGTAGAGGCCGGATGCGTTGCGCATCAATTGCGCGGCCTCGCCGATCTGCTCGTTGGTGAGTCCGCTTTCGCGCAGCGCCGAAATCAGGCAGCTCTCGCGCACTTCGCGATACTTGCCGCACAGCTCGCGTCCTGCCGGCGTCGCGGAGAAGAACACTTCCTTGCCGGTCTTTTCGCTCGTCACATAGCCGCGCGCGACGAGTTTCTTGAGCGCATACGTGGCGACGTGGGTGTCCTCGATATTGAGCACGAAGCAGATGTCCGCGAGCTTCTTCTTGCGGTCGCGGTGGTTCACGTGATGCAGCAGCGATACTTCCACCGCCGTCATGTCCTTCGCGCCGGCGGCGGACATGCAGCGCACCATCCATCGATTGAACGCGTTGCTCGCCATGATGAGCGCGTACTCGAATTCGGACAGTTCCGCGCTGGTTTCGGAGACGAGATGTTCGGACGACACGATCTTGGTAGGGTGACGCGACATGGCGATGACCGTAGGAAAGTGCGCCGGAGTGTAGCGCAGCGCCCTTTTCCGCCCGCCACGCACGCGTTTTCACGACACTCCAGACAAACGTGAATAGATAATTTCTTGATAATTTATTGATAATGTACCATCGTTGACACGACGCAGCGAACCGCATTTTGCGCGCGCCGTGAAGAGGCAAGACCTGGAACCATGACCACACCCCGTATCCATCCGCTCGGCGATTGCGCGCTCGTTTGCGACGTCGCGCCGCCCGCCACCATCGAATGTCAGCGCCGCATCTGGGCGCTGGCCGAACACGCGCGCCTGATGCCGCAAGTCGTCGAAGTGGTGCCCGGCATGAACAATCTCACGATCGTCTTCGACCCGCTCGAAGCCGATTACGAAGCCCTCGCCGCGCAACTGGAAGCGGCCTGGCACGCCGCCGCCGGCACCGATGAGCCCGGGGCGGAAATCGAAATTCCCGTGCGATACGGCGGCGAGGACGGCCCCGATCTCGCGGAACTGGCGAAGCACGCGGGCCTTTCCGTCGACGAAGTGGTGAAGCGCCACACCGAAGCCGAATACATCGTGTTCTTCCTCGGCTTCCAGCCGGGCTTCGCGTATTTGGGCGGGCTCGATCCCGCGCTGCACATGCCGCGCCGCCGCGAACCGCGCCTCGAAGTGCCGGCGGGATCGGTGGGCATCGGCGGGGCGCAGACGGGCATTTATCCGGCTGCATCGCCCGGAGGATGGCAACTGCTCGGCCGCACCGAACTCAAGCTCTTCGATCCGTCGCGCAATCCGCCGACGCTGATGCAGCCCGGCGACCGCGTGCGCTTCACCGCGCTGGAGGTGCGCGCATGATCGACGTGATTCGCGCGG
This sequence comes from Caballeronia sp. ATUFL_M2_KS44, assembly GCF_023630965.1. Lineage (NCBI taxonomy): Bacteria > Pseudomonadati > Pseudomonadota > Betaproteobacteria > Burkholderiales > Burkholderiaceae > Caballeronia > Caballeronia sp. ATUFL_M2_KS44. The sequence continues at coordinate 117,063 of NZ_JALQEA010000028.1, forward strand.
GCGTGCTGTCCACGGTGCAGGATCTGGGCCGCCACGGGTATCGGCATCTCGGCGTCAGTTCGGGCGGTGCGCTCGATGCGCTGTCGCTCGAAATCGGCAATCGCATCGTCGGCAACCGGCCGGATGCGGCGGGCATCGAAGTGACGTTCGGGCCGACCGTGCTGCGCTTCAAGCGCGCGACGCGCATCGCCGTCACGGGCACCGACTTCGGCGCGACGCTCGACGACGCGCCGGTCTATTCGTGGTGGAGCGTGCCGGTGCGCGCGGGCCAGGAACTGACGCTGCGCGCGGCCAGGCGCGGCATGCGCTGCTACGTGTGCATCGCGGGCGGCATCGACGTCTTGCCGATGCTCGGCTCGCGCAGCACCGACCTCGGCGCGTGTTTCGGCGGCTTGGGCGGACGCGCGCTGCGCGACGGCGACCGCTTGCCGGTGGGCGTGCCGCAGCCGCACAAGGGCATCGCGTTTTCGCCGGAAGAACCGGCGTTCGGCGTGAAGGCGCCCGCGTGGTGCAAGTTCGTGCTCGTCGACGAACCCGTGCGCCGCGGACGTCACGCGCCCGGTCTCGCGTGGGCCGCGCCGATCCGCGTGCTGCGCGGCCCGGAGTATGCGAGCTTCAGCGACAAGGCGCATCAGGACTTCTGGAACGAGGAGTGGACGATCACGCCGAACAGCAACCGCATGGGCTTCCGGCTCGCGGGCACGGCGCTCGAGCGCACCGACCGGACCGAACTGCTGTCGCACGCGGTGCTGCCGGGGACCATTCAGGTTCCGCCGAACGGCCAGCCGATCATCCTGATGGGCGACGCCCAGACGACCGGCGGCTATCCGAAGATCGGCGCGGTGATTCGCGCGGACCTGTGGAAGCTCGCGCAGGTGCGATTGAACGGAGGCGTGCGCTTCATCGAGACATCGGTGGAGGAAGCGCGCCGGGCGCTCGCGGAAGAACGCCAGTACGTGAGCCAGGTGGAAACGGCCATCGCGATGCACGAGGAACGCATCGCGCGATAACGGGCGATAGCGAAACACGCTTCAGCTTCAAACCCAACGACTATTTCGACGACATCATGGAAATCGATCTCAACGCCGATCTCGGCGAAGGCTGCGGCTCCGACGAAGCGCTGCTCGACCTCGTCAGTTCCGCCAACATCGCGTGCGGCTGGCACGCGGGCGGCGCCACCGCGATGCGCGACTGCGTGCGCTGGGCGGTCCAAAAAGGCGTCGCCATCGGCGCGCATCCGAGCTTTCACGATCCCGAGAACTTCGGGCGCAAGGAAATGGACCTGCCGCCCGAGGAAATCTACGCGGGCGTGCTGTATCAACTGGGCGCGCTCGCGGCGATCGCGAAGGCGGAAGGCGGGCGCATCGCGCACGTGAAGCCGCACGGCGCGCTGTACAACCAGGCGGCGAGAACGCCGCACATCGCCGATGCGATCGCCGCCGCCGTGCGCGACTTCGATCCTTCGCTGCTCGTGTTCGGTCTCGCGAACAGCGGTCTCGTCGATGCCGCGAAGCGCGCGGGCCTCGGCGCGATCGAGGAAGTGTTCGCGGATCGCGGCTATCGCGCCGATGGTTCGCTCGTGCCGCGCAAGGAGCCGGGCGCGCTGCTCGACGACGAGGACGCCGTGCTCGACCGCACGCTTTCGATGGTGCGCGAGCAGCGCGTGCAGGCCGTGTCGGGCGAATGGGTGCCGCTCAACGCGCAGACCATCTGCCTGCACGGCGACGGCGAGCATGCGCTGGCGTTCGCGCGGCGCATCCGTGGCGCACTGGCCGATGCGGGCATCGGCGTGCGCGCCGCCCGCGCCTGAGCATCGCAACGAAGCATTGAACGCCCCGCGAAGCCGGGGCGTTTTAGCAAGCGGCCACGAGAGCCGCCTTTCGGCACACGCGCCCGGCTCGAGGCGCGGTGTTTTCATCGACATCCGTTTGGAGATCTCATGGCAACCCCAGTCAGTCTATGGCCGCTCATCGGCGTGGCCGTCATCATCGTGGGCTTCGTGCTGCGCTTCAATCCGATGCTGATCGTCGCCGCCGCCGCGATCATCACCGGTTTCGCCGCGCACTTTCCGCCGGAGCGCATTTTGAGCGCCATCGGCAGCGGCTTTCTGAAGACGCGCAACATTCCGCTCATCATTCTGTTGCCGCTCGCGGTGATCGGCTTGCTGGAGCGCCACGGGCTGCGCGAGCGCGCGCAGATCTGGATTTCGGGCATTCGCGCGGCGACGGCCGGGCGGCTTCTGATCGTCTATCTGCTCGTGCGCGAGTTGACGGCGGCGGTCGGCCTGACGGGTCTCGGCGGTCATCCGCAGATGGTGCGTCCGCTGCTCGCGCCGATGGCCGAAGGCGCCACGGAAGCGCGCTACGGCAAGCTCTCCGACGCCGTGCGTTTCAAGCTGCGCGCGTATTCGGCGGCGACCGACAACGTCGGCCTCTTCTTCGGCGAGGACATTTTCGTGGCGTTCGGCGCGATCGTGCTGATGGTCACGTTCCTGAAGGAAGCGGGAATCGTCGTCGAACCGATGCACGTCGCCGTCTGGGGCATCCCGACCGCGATCTGCGCGTTCCTGATCCACGGCTTTCGCCTCTGGCTGCTCGACCGTCAACTGACGCGCGAGCTTAACGCGCTCACGCGCAATGTCGCGGGAGAAAAGGCATGACGCTCACGATCAACTATCTCTTTTATCTGGTCGGCATCGTGCTCGTGGTCGTCGCGGGCATGATCCTGACCGACAAGTCGCATCCGCGCCGGCTGACGGCGGGCGCGTTCTGGCTCGTCTACGCGCTCATTTTCCTGATCGGCGACTGGCTGCCGGTGGCGGTCGTCGGCGTGCTCGTCGTGGCGATGGCGGTCATCGCGGGACTGGGCGGCGTCACCGGCGCGAAGCCGAAGATGCTCTCGGAGGAAACGCGCCGCCAGAGCGCCGTGCGCCTCGGCAACAAGCTCTTCGTGCCCGCGCTGACCATTCCCGTCGTGACCGTCGTTCTCACGCTCGGCGCGAGTCATCTCGTGTTCGGCGGCAAGCCGCTGATCGAGCTGAAGAACGTGACGCTGATCGGCTTCGGCATCGGCTGCGTGATCGCGCTCGCGGTGGCGTGCGTGATGACGCGCGATACCGTCGGCCAGTCGATGCGCGAAGCGCGCCGCCTGATCGATGCGCTTTCGTGGGCCGCCGTGCTCCCGCAGATGCTCGGCATGCTCGGGCTCGTGTTCTCGGACGCGGGCGTGGGCAAGGCGGTCGCGCACGTGACGACGGCTTACGTGAATCTGGACTACCGGCTCGTCGCGGTGGCGGTGTACTGCATCGGCATGGCGCTGTTCACGATGGTGATGGGCAACGGCTTCGCCGCCTTCCCGGTGATGACGGGCGGCGTCGGCGTGCCGATTCTCGTCGGCGTGTTCCACGGCAATCCCGCGACGATGGTCGCCATCGGCATGTTCTCGGGCTACTGCGGCACGCTCTTGACGCCGATGGCCGCGAACTTCAACATCGTGCCCGCGGCGCTGCTGGAGTTGCCCGATAAAAACGCGGTGATCAAGGTGCAGGTGCCGACCGCGCTGACGTTACTCGTCGTGAATATTTTCTTGTTGAACTGGCTGATGTTTATCTGAAGCAAGCCGTAACGAACGGCGCATGATGATCGCTCTTCATGCGTCGTTGCATCGCACTCTCCTTCCGCACACCGCGCCGCCAACCGTTTGGTGCCACGTCCCCCCCCCCGCCAATTTGCTTCGCACTAGGAACTATTCTTAAGCATGCTCTTAAATTAAGACCGTTCCTATTCCGGCTTCCGTGCACATAACGGAGACTTCGACCCCAATTAAGGGCCGCAGCGCGCATGAGGTGCGGCCTTCGAAGATGAGTCGCTAACCGGCATGTGAAGCAAGGCTAGTCCTGCATGACGCGTATGGCGGCCGTTTATGTACGTTCAAATTAGCCGATGGTCCGGTAAGCCGCCGCAAGGAGTATGCGGGGGCGTGGTGCGCCGGGTATCGCCATCGGTCCCGTCATGCGATTGCCACAATACTCCTTGTTGACAGAGCGGCCTTGCGGCTGCGACGTTGTACTGCGTCTTTGCGAAGCGCTCGTCGCCGCCGGAAGCGCGCTCATGGCCTACCGCCTGTTCGGCGAGTCCGCCGAGGCGGCCCACGACAGCGCCGCCGCCGCGTTCGCCGTGTTGTTCGCATGGGCCGCGCAGTCCGTTTGCGCGCAGCGGCGCGCTGCGCCGGTCGGCGGCATCCTTGCGCCTGCTTTCGCGTGGATGCTCTGCGACGCGCTCGCGACATGCGCCGTCATGTGGATGCATCGCGAATATCATCCGTCGCGCGCGTGGTTCGCCTGCTGGGCGGCGTCGACGCTGGCGGGCGTCATCCTCTGCGGCCTCGTCGTCCGCATGGACCGCGTGCGGCGCGCACGCACGCGCTCCGTTGCCGTCGTCGGTCGCGGCGATCATTACTACACGTTCCTGCAGCGTTTTCTCGACAAGCGCGACTCCGTCTATCGCATCGACGCACGCTTCGATATGGACGACGCAGCCGCCGCGCCCGCCGACGGCATCCGCCGGTTTCAGTGCATCGAACAGTTCGCGGCTTACGTGCGTGCGCAGCGCATCGACGAACTGTGGCTTGCACTTCCGCTGACCGATGAAGCCACGCTGCTGCGCTTCCTCGACCTCTTTCGCAACGACCTGCTCAACATCCGCTTTCTTCCCGATCTCGGCAAGCACGCGCGCTTTTGCAGCGACGCCGCCGATCCCGACGCGGCCTTCGCCATCAATCTCGTCGCCGCGCCGCTGACGGACCGCGCGCAGGCCGTCAAGGACGCGTTCGACCGCGCTTTCGCGGCGTGCGCGCTCCTCGCGGTGTCGCCGCTTTTCCTGCTCATCGCGCTTGCGGTGAAGGTCTCGTCGCCGGGGCCGGTGCTGTTCCGGCAGTGGCGTCACGGCGCGAAAGGCGAACCGTTTCAGATCTATAAATTTCGCACGATGCGCGCGCATGCAGCGGATGACGGCGTGGTCGCGCAAGCCACGCGCGGCGACGCGCGCATCACGCGCATCGGCGCGCTGCTTCGCCGCACGAGCCTCGACGAGCTGCCGCAGTTTCTCAACGTGCTTCGTGGCGAGATGTCGGTGGTGGGGCCGCGTCCTCATGCCATCGAGCATGACGCGCTTTATCAGGACGTCGTCGACGGCTACATCCACCGGTATCGCATCAAGCCGGGCATCACGGGCTGGGCGCAGGTGAACGGGTTGCGCGGCGAGACGGATTCCATCGACAAGATGCAACAGCGCGTCGAACACGATTTGTTCTATCTCAGCAACTGGTCGCTGGCGTTCGATGTGCGCATCGTCATGGCGACGGTCGTGCGGGGCTTCGTTCATCACAACGCTTATTGAAGCGCAGGATCATCCATGAAGTATTCGATTGAGCGCGCCTGCGACGCAATGCGGCGCGCTTCCTTCCCCAAACGCGGCGCGGCCATCGCTCTCGTAGGACTACTCAGCGCCTGCGCGGCCGCGCCGGGCTTCCGGATGCAAGTGACGCCGGGCGCGGGCGACGGCGCGCAGACCGGCGCATCGCATGTCGAAGCGACGGCCGCGACGCCCGAAATTTCCATCACCGAGCTGGATCTCGGCACGGTGAAGCGGCTCGTCACCGAGCGCCATGCGCGGCAAGACGAGCAGACGCAGCAATTATTCGCCGCGCCGCAGGCCTATACGGTCGGGCCGGGCGATGTATTGCAGATCGTCGTCTGGGATCACCCGGAGTTCGCGGAAGCCGTCGGTTCGACGCAGACGCAAGGGCCGTCCAAGCCGGGTGATCCGGCGGCGGGCTTCGTCGTCGATCAAGGCGGGAAAGTAACGTTTCCGTACGCGGGCACGTTGGCCGTGGCGGGTTTGCGCACCGAGCAGATCGGCGAGCGGTTGACGTCCGCGCTCTCGCGATTTTTCGTGAAGCCGCAGGTGACGGTGCGCATGGCGTCGTATCGATCGCGTCAGGTGTATGTGGATGGCGAAGTGCGTTCGCCCGGCGCGTTCTCCGTGACGGACGTGCCGGTCAGTTTCTATGACGCCATCTCGCGCGCGGGCGGCTTTTCCGATACCGCCGATCAGAGCGATGTCGTGCTCGTGCGCAATGGCGTGTCGCATCGGATGGATGTGGCGCACATGCTCGCGCAGGGCATGAATCCGTCGCAGCTTTATCTGAAAGCGGGCGACCTGCTGCGCGTGGCATCGCGCGAGGACAACAACGTCTATGTGATGGGCGAAGTCACCAAGCCCGGCTCTGCCGTGCCGCGCCGCGACGGCAAGCTCTCGCTCGCGGATGCGCTCTCGCAAGTGGGCAGCGTCAACGCGAACACGGCGGATACGGCGCAGATGTTCGTCATCCGCTCGCGCGACAACACGCCGGAAGTGTTCCATCTCGACAGCCGTTCGCCGGTGGCGATGCTCGTGGCGAAGGAGTTCGAGTTGCAGCCGAAGGACATCGTGTATGTCGACGGCAACGGGCTCGTCCGCTTCAACCGCGTGCTGAGCTTGCTGATGCCGCTGATCAGCACCGGCCTCACGGCGGGAGTGATCGCGAAATGATCCGCTCCGTGTTGATGGTGTGCGAGGGAAACGTGTGCCGCAGTCCGCTGGCGGCGGCGTTGCTCGCGGAGGGATCGCCGCATTTGGAGGTGACGTCGGCGGGGACGGCGGCGCTCGATGGACATTCGGCAGATCCGATCGCAATCGACCTTATGCGGGAACGCGACATCGATGTCACCGGACACATCGCGCGCACGGTCAACCTTCAACTGTTGCGCGGAAGCGACCTCGTGCTCGCGATGACGCGTGCGCAACTCGACTGGCTGCTGTCTCGCTATCCGTTCGCGCGAGGTCGCGTGTACCTGCTTCTGCACGAAGGCGCAGGCGATGTCGTCGATCCCTTCAGGAAAAGCCGGGCGTGCTTCGAAGCGTGCCTCAAGCAGATCGAGACAGGCGTCGCCGAGTGGTCAGAAAGGCTTCGCGCCGACTGCTGACGTTCCCGCCGTGGCACTCGCCACCTGACTCCAACGATTGCAACGCCCAGCGTCCAAACCTTTCGACCGAGTGTCGCAGTCCGCCACGTTTTGCCTCACCTGAAGAACCCAGTCATGTCACACCTTGATAGACACAACCCTTCCGAGGCCTTCGAGATCGATGTCATCGCCGTCCTCTCCACGCTTCGCACGCATGTGTGGCGCATCGTCCTGATCGCTGCTGTCGTCACAGCGCTCGGAACCGCATGGGCGTTTTTGTGGCCGCCGAAGTATCAGGCGGACATCCTCGTCCAGATCGAGGATGTGTCGGACGGCGCGGCCGCCGGCACGCTCCTTGGCGATGTGTCGTCGTTGTTCGACGTGAAGTCGTCGGCAGCAGCGGAAGCACAGATTCTTGCGTCCCGGCTCGTGCTTTCGCGCACCGTCGATAAACAACGGCTTTTCATCGACGTCACCCCAGCACGCTTTCCGCTCATCGGCGACTTCGTATCGCGGGTGACAGAGATGCCGCATACGCCGGGTGTATTCGGCTTCGGCGGGTTCGCATGGGGGCAAGAAAGCGCGGAATTGACGCGCCTGGATGTCCCGAAGCAACTTCAGGAGGAGCCTTTTTCGCTGATCGTCGAACCTGGTGGCCGCTACGAACTGCGCGGTGACGACCTGAGTGCGCCCGTGCACGGAAAGATTGGCGCCGAACGCACGGTGAGCACGCAATATGGACCGGTCGTCATCAACGTGGCTCGCATGAATGCATCGCCGGGCACGCGGTTCACGGTCGTGCGGCATGGGTTCGACGAGACCGTCGATCTACTGCAGAAGCGGCTCGAAGTACAGGAAAAGGTGAAGCAGTCGGGCGTGCTCGTCGCGACCTTGCTGGGGCGAGACCCGGAACGCACCGGCCGCACGTTACGAGATATCGGCGACCAGTACCTGAAGCAAAACGTAGAACGTAAATACGCCGATGCCGCGCAGTCTCTCGCCTTCCTCGATGTTCAATTGCCTGTACTGCGCCGCAAGCTCGAGGATGCGCAAGACCGTTTGACCGCGCTGCGTATCAAGCGCGGTGTGGTTGACCTGCCGGTACAGACGACGACCGGACTGCAGCGGCAAGTCGAAGTGAAAGCGCAACTCGTGCAGCTTCAGCAAAGGCGCGCAGAACTGATGACTCGCTATACGGCCATGCATCCCGAAGTCGTGGCTACGGACAAGCAGATGTCGGTGCTGCAGGCCGAGATGGAGCAGTTCGACGTCGCGTTGCGTCGCCTGCCGGACCTGGAACAGGAAACCGCCCGGCTGATGCTCGATGTGAAGGTCAATACCGATCTCTACACCGCCACGCTGAATAACGTACAGCAGTTGCAATTGGTGAAAGCGGGCAAAGTCGGCAGCGTGCGCGTCGTCGATACGCCAGCCGTGCTCGATGTACCGACCTGGCCGAATCGCTGCATCGTCATCATCGCTGCGGCTTTGGGAGGCCTGCTCCTCGGGATTGCCTATGCCTTCGCGCGCGAGTTCCTGCGTGGCGGCGTCAATTCCGCCGAAGAGATCGAACGACGCGTCGGGATGCCGGTCCTGACTGCAGTGCCGTTTTCTGCGAAACAGAAGTTGGTGCAGAAGCAAGCGATGCGCAGTGAAGCGCGGCAAGTTAGCCTTCTTGCCAGCGAAGCGCCGGACGACCCTGCGATAGAGGCGCTGCGCAGTCTGCGGACCGCGTTGCGAATGCGGCTGGCCGGAACGCCGAGCAAAGTCATCATCGTGAGCGGCGCCGCGCCGGGAGCGGGCAAATCTTTCGTGACCGCGAATCTGGCGCTCGTGCTCGCGTCGATGGGCCAGCGCGTTTTGTTGATCGACAGCGACTTGCGCCGCAGTTCGCTTCGTCCTTACTTTGGCATCGGGCAAGGCACGGGATGGGCCGACGCCATCGCGGGCAGAGCGGACTTCGCATCCACGGTGCACCGCGCCGAGTCGACGGGCCTTGATTTCGTCGCGGCAGGCTCGCTTGTTTCGAACCCTGCTGAGTTGCTGGCGTCGTCAGCCGTCGGCGCGCTCATCGATGCTGCCCGGAACAAGTACGACTACGTGCTGATCGACACCCCGCCGATACTCGCAGTCGACGATGCAGCCGCAGTCGCCTCGCATGCCGACTCGGTGCTGCTCGTCGCCCAGGCCGGCGTCACGCGCATCGGCGAAGTAAGGGAATCCGCCAAGCGGCTCAATCACGCTGCGCTGAAACAGATCGGCGTCGTGCTCAACGGTGTGCCGGCCCGATCGATCCGTTCGACCTACGGCAGCCACGGCTACAGCACATACAACTACGCAACACCTGCCGATGCCAATGCATCAAGGCTTGGTTCGTGGCTTCGCTCGTGGCTGGGACGGCGATGAATATGCGCGTAGCTCTCAAGGACGCCCACCGCGAGCGGCGTTCGCGCAGCCGCGCTGGTAATGCGGCCGCGTCCCGTTCGCTGACCGTGGCGATGGTGGTCGAGGCTGCCGGTGGCGGCGTCGCCGTGCATCTCGCGGACCTGATTCCCGGCCTCGCGGCGCGCGGCGTGGACGTTCATCTCATCGCCACGCAAGACACCGACCGTTTCGATGCGCAATGCATCAAGCCGGAGCACCTGTCGTTATGCCGGTCGGTCACGCGCGTGCCGATGCGCCGCAATGTCGGCCTGCACGATCTCGCGTCGTTCATGCATGTTGCGCGGGCGCTCGCACGCATTCGTCCGGACATCGTGCACGCACATAGTTCCAAAGCCGGCGTGCTTGCACGCGCGTGCCCCGGACCTTGGTCGAAGGTCTACACGCCGCACGCCGTTTATACGCTCAATCCTACGCTCAAGCCTTCGGCGCGTTGCGTGTACGGCGCGATCGAGAAATTATTCGGGCGCTGGCTCACTCATCGCCTCATCGCGGTCTCGGACGATGAAGCCCGGCATCTTCGCGATGTACTCAAGATTCCAGGCGAACGAATCGCGACCGTCTGGAATGGCGTGCCGGAGTTTGAAACCCTCGACCGCAAGGAAGCGCGCCGCCGGCTCGGTCTGGCCGATGACGCATTCGTCGTCGGTCTGGTGGGACGCTTCGCGTTCCAGAAGGGCGTCGACCGGCTGGTCGCCATTGCACGCGAAGTGGGTCAGCATCTGAAAGAAGAGGCGCAGTTCGTCTGCATCGGCAGCGGTGACTTCGCTGCGACAGCAGGCGCGCACGCACATTCGTTGCCGGAAAACATTCGCGTGATCGGAGCGGTGCCGCAAGCGCGGCGCTTATTCGAGGCGTTCGATGCGTTGGCATTGCCTAGTCGCTATGAAGGCTTTCCCTACGTGTATCTCGAAGCAGTCGCGGCTGGTGTGCCGATCGTTTCCACCCGCGTCGCAGGCGCCGACGCGCTCGTGACAGCGCACGAAACCGGCGTCGTTGTACCCAATTGCGACGACCCCGGTCCATTCGCCGACGCGCTGATCGGTCTGGCGACCGACACGCCGCGTCTCGCGCGCCTGAGAGCCAATTGCCTGAGCGCCGCGGCGCACTTCACCGCCGATCGCATGGTCGACGAAACGCTTGCCGTCTACCGGCAATGCATCAACCGAAAAACTGTATGAGTTCCATCCGACAGATCGTGCTGTTGCACGCCTATAGCCGCCGCAATTCTGGCGACGGCTTGCTCGTCGACTTGTCCGCTGCGCTTCTGCGCGAGGCGTTCGGTCCACGCGTTCGCATCGCTGTCGTGGCGGCTGATCCTTCGTCCTTTCCGGAGTACGACGATGTGCTGCATGCGCCCGTCATTGCGGATGCCGGCGCCCGGCGCGTTGAGGCGGCCTTGCGCACGGCATGTCGGCTGCCGACTCCGGCCTCGGCGATTCTGCACAATCGACTCGCGAGCGCGGACATGATCGTCGGTGTGGGCGGCGGGTATCTGCGTGCGCGCAATGGCGTTGAAGCGTTGAAGCTCGAACTCGGCCATCTCGTGCAGGCAAGGGCAGCGCGCGACGCGGGGAAGCCAGCGGTCTATCTGCCCCAGAGCATCGGGCCGGCGACGGCTTGCACGCCCGCGCTGACCGCACGCGTCGCGGCCCGATTGCGCCACGCGCTTTCCAGCTTCGATGCCGTATGCGTGCGCGACGATCGCTCGCAACGCTTTCTTCAGGGACATGCGACGTCGGTTCGGATGCCGGATCTGGCCGTTCTCGAATTCGGCCGCGCACGGGAAGCTGTCCTTGCTCGCGCCGCATCACGGGAAGGACGCGTCAGGCACCTCGCGCTGGTGTTACGTGAGGCGCCGAGCTGGAGCCGCGCCCAACGCGAACGCTACGCGGCGTCGGTGCGTGAGCTCATCCGACTTGCACAGGGAGAGTGCCGCGTCAGTTTCGCGGTGCAGAGCACCGGGCGAGGCAACGACGATGCGGCTTATTACCGTCGAATGGGTATCACCGAGGACCTCCCGAGTCTGCGCCATCTGCTTGAATCCGACACGCCCGACGCAGTCGTCTCCGTACGCCTTCATGGCGCGCTCGAGACGCTGCTGCATGGCGTTCCCGCGTATCACCTCAGCTACGAGCGCAAGGGATTCGGCGCGTATGACGACCTGGGCATACCGGGATGGGTAGCGAACGCGGCGGACTTCGACGCGGCCGCCGTGATGAGTCACGTCTTCGCGTCGCAAGCACTGCCTTCGTTGTGGGACGCAACCGAAGGCGCGCTCGGACGCATCGATACGCAGCGTGCGTCACTCGTCGAATTGCTGCGGCGTACGGCTGGTATCGAATCCGTTAGCGATCGATCGGGCAGCCACGCGCGGCCGTTCACGGAAACGCACTGATAAGCCGCGATGCTGTTGCGCCTCTTCTTGCGTGTGCTCTCCCTGTCGGCCAAATTCGGATTGACCATTGTGATCGCGCGCACGGTCGGATTCTCGGCCGTCGCCGAATACGGGATCGCCGTAGCCGTTTCCGTCGTCGCGTCGAAGGTGTTGGGCTTGGGCTTCAGTGCGGAACTGAACCGGCGCATGAGCAGGCCGCAGCCTGAAGCTGCCATTGCGACGGCTCGCGCATTGCGCAGTATCTATGCAGGCTCCTACGTCATTGCCGCAATTCCTTGCCTTGCGGCAGTTTGGGCAGGCAACGAGTGGGCAGGCCAGTCGTTCGGGCTTTGGTCTTGGGCCATGATCCTGCTGGTCGCGGCAAGCGAACATCACGCTTTCGAAGTCAACACCTACATCTTCTCGCTTCATCGCGCACGGGCCGGTTCGGTCATGCTCTTCTTGCGAACGGGCGGTTGGGCGGCGGTCGCGATCGTCGGCCTCGTATGCGACATGCCGGGAGGGATCAGCAGTGTCTTCATGCTGTGGACACTGACGAACGTCTTCGTGATTTTTTGGGCTTGGTCGTTGATCGAGCGCACAGCGACCGTACGCCCGAGCGAGACCGATCAGGCGACCCCTGCCGCCTCTTCCCTGCGCGAGACGTGGATTGCGGGTGCGCCTTATTACATCGGAGGCATCGTGCTGGCCGGACTGCAATACGTCGAGCGTTTCGTCGCGTCGGCGTTTCTGCCGGCAAACGATGTCGGCCGTTACGTCTTCGCATGGTCCATAGCCAATGCGGTGCAGACGATTTGCTACGCGACGGTCGGCGTCGTTGCAGCGCCGCGACTGGCGCGCGTGGTCGAAGCCGCGACGGCGGACTGGCATACGAGCTTCCGTATCCTGCTCGCTCGTACGATCGCGATAAGCATGGCCGTGGCGCTCGCCATCATGCTCGCGTCGCCGATCATTTTTCGAATGGCGAAGGAAGCCGTGACAACAACGGGCTTCGTCACGCTCGCCGTTCTCGTTGTTTCATTCGTGATGCGGTCGCTCGGTGATTTGCTCTGGGCCGCAGCCGTGGCCCGCAAAGCGCGCGGAAGGATCGTGATTGGAATGCTCGCTGCAGTGGCTTGGGCTTGCCCCGCTTCGCTATGGCTGATACCCGGTCACGGCACGGTTTCGATTGCGCTCACCCATCTACTCGCCAGCGTTCTTGTGCTCATCGCCCTCGCGTGGGCGCAAAGCCGCGAGCCGGCACAGGCTTCCTAATCATGTTTGACACCTTGATGCGCTCCGGCCCGCCGCTTAGCCGTGGTCTGATTGCGTGGCTCGCCGGACTGTCCGCCCTTTGTTACTCCGGCTTGTTCATGGCCGGGAAGTCGTTTCTGCCCGAGTTCCTGTTCCGTGACTCGGACAAGATCCAGGCGCAGATGAACGGCTCGAGCGCTTACGACGGTTCATCATTCGATGCAGTGGGCAAGTTCTATGCGATGTTCGGGCCGACGCTGCTCAATGTCGTTGTGCTCGCTCTTGGCGTCGGTTTCATTCTTGCCATCTTCAAGCGAGTGAGACATGTGGGGTCGCTCGGCGTCGCACTTGTCTTTGGCGCGCCGTGCGTGTTCTTCAATCTCTTCGTTGCGTCGAAGGACACGCTCGTCGTCGCGCTATCGCTCTTGATCGTGTGGACGCTGCGGCGCGGTGGCGCAAAGCTCACGATGGCGGCTGTCTTGTTCGGCTACGCGTCCTATGCGGTATCCGTGCGCACCTATTACCTGCTGATCGTGGCGCTGGCTGGCTGTTTGTGGATTTATCGGCGAGCAGGACGCCGGACGCGCCTCGTGATGATCGGAGCCGGCCTGCTCGGCCTCTATGCGTTGCCTACGATCGGCTATTACGCGTTACTGCATCCACGCGATATGGCGGTCGATTACCTCGTCTACCAATCGCCTTTCGGCGCACGCACGAGTTTTTATAACCTGCGGCCGCCCGACGGTTTTTCTTCGTTTTGCATCGATTACGCCTACGCGGCGCTGAGGCTGCACCTTCCGATGTTGTTTTCGCCGGACCCTCGTGGCCTTGTCATGCAAATGTTCGTCCTCGCAGCGTGGTTTTCCACCCGTCCGATGCGCGCGAACAGGGAGACGTGGCCGGGCGTCAGCGTGCTTGCGTGCCTGGTCATGGCGCACATGATGGTCTCCACGCTATTCGAACCGGATCTCGGAAGTTATGTTCGCCATCTGTCGAGCGTCTCCCTGTTTTGCATGGTCCTGTTCAGTCTTCGGAACAACGCGTCACTCGAAGCCGGCGCCACCGTTCAGGGTGTGCCCGAGGCCGCGGCGCCGAAGTAATCGCGTACCGTACGCAGAGCCGGTTTCTCGGCGCCGGTTGCATCGACGAGACCGAAACTCCGCTCCCTCGCCGTGCGGCCGCTGGCCGTGTCCTTCCATTCATAGACGGAGATGAGCGACGCATCGAGGCTTCGGATCGAAGCAAGAAAGCTACGGATACGGCTTGCCTGTAATGTCGCATTGCTGGTGGCTGAGCCGTCCGAGGGTACTCCCCACTCGGTGATGACGGCCGGCATCGCATACTTCGAGCCAATGTCATCAGCGGCATTTCTAATCTCCGGGGGCGTCATACCGTATGCGTGGTAAGAAATCGCATCGATGCAATGCGGTGACGTTGTCAGCACTGACAGGGTGAGTCGGCTTGGCAAATTATTGCCGACCGGCGCGCGAGAGAATCCGAAGCCATAGATTGGAACGGTGCGCGATGCTGCCTTCAAACCGCTGCATACTCCCTGCATGAACGCGGGAAACGTTCTCGCGATATCGCCAGTCGGCCAATAGCGACTCAAGTCCGGCTCGTTCCACAACTCGATGCCGACGAGTTGCGACGCGTACTGCCTCGCAATCTGCGTCACTTGTGCACCGAACCGCTTGCCTGCGGAGATCATTGGCGCGGTATCGCGAGTTGCCTCATCGACGAGAGGAGCGGTCGAACGCATGGTCAGCAGCACGGGCAGCTTCGCACGTGCGGCGACGTCGAACGCGGAGGCTACGCGGCGCCTGTAGGCCGCATCGTCGAGTTGGTTGGTCCAGATGCCGAAACGCACGAAGCTAAAGCCTGAGCGCGCGATTGCGTCGGCGTCCTGCGGCGTGAGCGTCTCGATCTTGACTTGCACGCCGACACGCTGCGTCTGCGGCGTGGAGTCTGCTACAGCGGCGAACGGCATCGGTGATGCAAGCGCAGCGAGTATCAACGCGAGCGTGCGAATTGATAAGGAATACATGGAACAGTGTCGTTGGCGTCTGATGCGTTTCGAAAGCATACGCCGATGATCGAATTTCCAGAACCTATCCCCCCACCACCACAAACCCCCTCCTCCTCAACAACTCCAGCACCCCCCTCTCTCCCCCGAGATGCAGCGCCCCGATAGCCACGAAGATCGGCTTATCGGGCGCGCTCAACGCCACCATCCGCTGCACGAACCGTCGATTCCGCTCATACACCACGCGGTTATCCACCTGCGCCGCCAGCACCTTCGACCTCGCGAGCTTGCTGCTCTTCGCATCGTCCCAGGCCTTGAGCGCGTCCGCATCGCCGATACGCCACAGCCGATGCAGCTCCTTCACATCCGCCACATTCTCCGCCGACGTCTGCGCGAGATCTTCCGCGAGCATCTCCCGCTGCTGCGCGGACGTGAGATGCGTGAACGTCGATATCTGCTCGTTCAACGTCTCCAGCCCCACAATCTTCCCGCGCACGCGCAAATACACGTTCTGCAATTGCGCCTCCGTGCCGTATTCGCTCTGAAAACCGGCCTTCAGCGTGTCATAAGTCTGAATCAGCATCGACGCAAGCCACGGCCGCGTATGCCGCAGATTCCTGAGCGCCACAGGATTGCCCCGCATGCGCGCCTCGACCTTCTTCCACATCGAATCCGGCAAATAATCGATCAGACATTCGCTGCGGCACATGCCATAGCGGTTCACGTCGTCTTGCGACAGCAGCAGTTCATCCGGGGAAATTTCGAGCGCGAGTATGGGCGATGCATCGAGCGCCGCGAGAATCGGCTTGCGGAAAGGCTGCTCGGGCGGATAGTCGGTCGCATAGCCCACGTGCAGCGTGCCGAGCAGATAGATGGTCGTCGCGCCGCGCGTGGCGACGTAGAACGGCATGCGCGCCGGCTGCGCGCGCACGGGGCCCGTTGCCGTCGTGCCGGTGGAACGGTCGGTGCGCGAAGGCGCGGCGGGCGGCGCAGGCACGTCGGTCGCGCTGGCATCGCCTGCGGGCTGCGGCGTGCCGCCCGGCGCGTTGCGCGATCCGGTGACGGCGAAGGCCGCCGTCGATAGCGCGAACAACAGCGTGATCGCGCAGGTCGCGACAATGGCACGCCGCGCGAGCAGCGCCATGCCGCGAGACGCAAAGCGGCGCGTCCGGTCGATCACCCGACGCGCCGCCCGCGATTCAGGCATCGCCTTCACCGACCTCCTCGGCGCGATGACACGACACCTGCCGTCCGTCGACGACACGCAGCGCCGGCTCTTCCACGCGGCATCGCTCGATCGCGTACGGGCAACGCTGATGGAACGTGCAGCCCGACGGCGGATTCAGCGGCGACGGCATCTCGCCCTGCAGCTTGATCTTGATGCGCCGGTCTTCCTCGAAGAGCGCAGGCGTCGCGGACATCAGCGATCGCGTGTACGGATGCCGCGGATTCGCGAAGATCGTCTTCTTGTCGCCAAGTTCGGCAATGCCGCCGAAGTACATCACCATCACGTCGTCGGCAATGTGCTCCACCACCGACAAGTTGTGCGAGATGAACACGTAGCTCGTGCCGAATTCCTGCTGCAGATCCATGAAGAGATTCAGAATCTGCGCCTGAATAGATACATCGAGCGCCGACACCGGCTCGTCCGCCACGACGATCTGCGGGTCCAGAATCATCGCGCGCGCAATGGCCACGCGCTGACGCTGACCGCCCGAGAACATGTGCGGATAACGCGACGCGTGCTCGGGCCGCAAGCCGACCGTGCGCATCATCTTCGCGATGCGTTCCGCGCGCTCCGTCGACGAGAGTTTCGTGTTGATCGCGAGCGGCTCGCCGAGCGTCTGCTCCACCGTCTTGCGCGGATTCAGCGATGCAAACGGGTTCTGAAACACCATCTGCACGCGCTGACGCAACTCGGCGATCTTCGCCTGGCTCGCGCCCGCCACGTCCTCGCCTTCTATCAGCAAGCGGCCCGAGGTGGGCGCCTCGATCATCGTCAACTGACGCGCGAGCGTGGACTTGCCGCATCCCGATTCGCCGACGACCGCGAGCGTGCGCCCGCGCTGCAATTCGAACGACACGCCGTTCAGCGCCTTCACCGTGCCTTGCGTGAACATGCTGCGCTTCACGGAGTAATGCTTCGTGAGCGTGTCGGCGGCGAGCACGATGTCCTGCTTCATTTCCTTCGGTATCGCGTTCATCGCGCGCCCTCCCCGACCATTTGCGCCTCACGCTCCACGCGCACCGCCTGCTTCACGTCGTCCGCGACGTTGAGCGGCTTGATGCAACGCGCGCGCACGGCCGGATCGTTCCAGTCGAGTTGATACAGATGCGGCCTGCCTTTCCAGCAATCATCGACGACATACTTGCAGCGCGGCGCGAAGAGACAGCCGCTCGGCCGGTCGTCGCGGCCCGGCACCATGCCCGGCAACGCCGCGAGACGCGCCGCGCCACGGCTATGCTCGGGAATCGCGGCCAGCAGCGCTTCCGTGTACGGATGATGCGGCTCGCTGAAAATGGCCGGCACGTGATTCGTTTCGATGATCTCGCCCGCGTACATCACCGCGACGCGCTGCGCCACTTCCGAAACCACCGCGAGATCGTGCGAAATCAGCACGAGCGCCATGCCGCGTTCCTTCTGCAGCTTCACGAGCAGTTCCATGATCTGCGCCTGGATCGTGACGTCGAGCGCCGTGGTCGGCTCGTCGGCGATCAGGAGCTTCGGATTGCACGCCACCGCCATCGCGATCATCACGCGCTGGTTCATGCCGCCCGACATCTGATGCGGGAACGCATCGATGCGGCTTTTCGCATCCGGAATGCCGACCTGATCGAGCAGTTCCAGCGCGCGCTTGTGCAGCGCATCGCCGCGCAATCCTTCGTGCAGCTTCAGCACTTCCTTGATCTGATAGCCGACGGTATAGCTCGGGTTCAGGCTCGTCAGCGCGTCCTGAAACACCATCGCGATATCTTTGCCGATGATCCTGCGACGCTCGCGCGCCGACGCCTTCAGCAGATCCTTGCCGTCGAACGTGACCTGATCGGCGGTGACTTTGCCGGGATGATCGATGAGGCCCATCAGCGCCATCATCGTGACGCTCTTGCCCGAGCCGGATTCGCCGACGACGCCGACCACTTCGCCCGGCGCCACCGACAAGCTGATGCGATCGACCGCCTGCGTGCCGCCGAACGTTACCTGCAAATTACGGATAGTCAATAAATCGTTCATGTCATCCCATCCGTTTCAGTTTCGGATCGAGTGCGTCGCGCAGACCGTCGCCGAGCAGGTTGATCACGAGCACCGAGATCAGGATCGACAGACCCGGCATCGTCACGATCCACCATGCGCTTTCGATGTAATCGCGCGCCGATGCGAGCATCGCGCCCCACTCCGCCGCCGGCGGCTGCACGCCCAAGCCGAGGAAGCCGAGCGCGGCGGCGTCGAGAATCGCGGACGAAAAGCCGAGCGTCGCCTGCACGATGAGCGGCGCGGCGCAGTTCGGCAGCACTTGCGAGAACATGAGCCGCACGGTGCCCGCGCCCGCGACGCGCGATGCCGTCACGTATTCCTTCTGCAATTCGCCGAGCGCGGATGCGCGCGTGAGGCGTACATAGCCCGGCAGCGCGACGATGGCGATGGCGAGCATCGTGTTGACGAGCCCCGGCCCGATGATCGCCACGACGGCGACCGCGAGCAGCAGCGAAGGCAACGCGAGCAGCACGTCCATGACGCGCATGATCGGCGTATCGAGCCAGTTGAAGAACGCGGCCATGAGACCGAGCACGACGCCCGGAATCAACGCGAGCACGACCGAAACGAAGCCGATCCAGAACGACAGCCGCGCGCCGTACATCAGACGCGAAAGGATGTCGCGGCCGGCTTCGTCGGTGCCGAGCAGGAACATGCGATTGCCGCCTTCGAGCCATGCGGGCGGAATCTTCACGTAATCGCGGTATTGCTCGATCGGACTGTGCGGCGCGATCAGCGGCGCGAAGATCGCGACGAGAATGAACAGCAGGACGATCGCGCCCGCCGCGACGGCGCCGCGATTACGCGAGAAGTTCGCCCAGAACTCGCGCGCCGCGACCATGCGGCCGGACGGCGGCGTGAGCGCGCCGGGCGGAAGATTGTTTTGAATATCAGCCATGACTATGCCTCGCGCCGAGCCGCCTCAAACGAGGCATGCGCCCCCTCGGGGGCAGCGAACGAAAGTGAGCGTTGGAGTAGTCCATCTGTTTCCTCAGCGAGTATGGCGAATGCGCGGATTCAACACGCCGTACAACAGATCGACGACCAGATTCACGATGATCACGAGCGACGCGATCATCAGAATGCCGCCTTGCACGACCGGATAATCGCGGCGCGAAATGGCGTCGATGAGCCACTTGCCGACGCCCGGCCACGAAAACAGCGTCTCGGTCAGCACCGCGCCCGCGAGCAGCGTGCCGACTTGCAGACCGATCACGGTGACGACGGGAATCAGCGCATTGCGCAGCGCATGCACGACGACCACGCGCAACGGCGACAAACCCTTCGCGCGCGCCGTGCGGATGTAGTCCTCGCGCAGCACTTCGAGCATCGACGAGCGCGTCATGCGCGCGACGACCGCGAGCGGAATCGTGCCGAGCACGATGGTCGGCAGAATCAGATGGCTCAACGCGGACGTGAACGCGCCTTCATCGGTTGAGAAGAGCGAGTCGATCAGCATGAAGCCGGTGACGTGCGGAATGTCGTACTCCACCGCGATGCGGCCCGAGACCGGCGTCCAGCCGAGCTTCGCCGAGAAGAACATGATGAGGATCAAGCCCCACCAGAAGATCGGCATGGAATAGCCGGTGAGCGCGGTGCCCATCACGCCGTGATCGACGACCGTGCCGCGCCTGAGCGCCGCCGCGACGCCAGCGGGCAGGCCGACGACGAGCGCGAAGATCATCGCGCAGATGGACAGTTCGACGGTCGCCGGAAAGCGCGCGAGGAACTCGCCCATCACGCTCGTGTTCGTGATGATCGACGTGCCGAGATCGCCTTTCAGCGCGTGCCCGACGTACGTGAGGTATTGGAGCGGAAGCGGCTGCTCCAGACCCAGGCGCTTCATGGCTTCGGCGTGCATGGCCGGGTCCACGCCCCGCTCGCCCATCATCACTTCGATGGGATCGCCCGGAATCAGGTGGATGAGCGCGAACGCGAGAATCGTAATGCCGATGAACGTCGGTATCACCATTCCTATGCGTCGCAAAACGAATCGGAACATGATCGCCCTTAGATATCGTTCGTGGGGTAAAGACGTAACCGGCGGCCGGATCGTTGCGATCCGCGCCGCCGGCCCTGTTTCGACTGATGCTTTTCTAGCGCAAAAAGCGTTCCGTCAGCAGATTACTGCATGCCGACGCCATCGAAGCGCACGTAGCCGAGCGGCTCGATCTTCATGTTAGTCACCTTCTTGCTGACCGGCTGATAGACGGTCGAATGCGCGATCGGCGAGAACGGCAGTTGTTGCGCGAAGATCTGCTGCGCGTCGGTGTACGCCTTCGTGCGCGCGGCGACATCGGTGGTGGAGCGGCCCTTCACGACGAGATCGTCGAACGGCTTGTAGCACCACTTCGAGAAGTTGCTGCCCTTCACCGCGTCGCAGCCGAGCAGCGTGCCGAGCCAGTTGTCGGGATCGCCGTTGTCGCCGGTCCAGCCGATGAGCATTGCATCATGCTCGCCCGCGTGCGCGCGCTTCAGATACTCGCCCCACTCGTACGACACGATATTCGCCTTCACGCCGATCTTCGCCCAGTCGGCCTGGATCATCTCGGCCATCAGACGCGCGTTCGGGTTGTAGGCGCGCTGCACGGGCATGGCCCACAGCGTGATCTCGAAGCCGTTCGGGAAGCCTGCCTTCGAGAGCAGTTCCTTGGCCTTCGCGGTGTCGTACGGATTCGCTTTCAGGTTCTTGTCGTAGGACCACTGCGTCGGCGGCATCGGTGCGGTGGCCGCCTGGCCCGCGCCCTGATACACGGAATCGATGATCGCCTTCTTGTTGATCGCCATGTCGAGCGCGCGGCGAACGTCGGCGTTGCCGAGGTCCTTCTTCGTCACGTTATACGCAACGTAGCCTTCGTTGAAACCGGCCTGCGACGGCGTATCCACATTCGATGCCGACTTCAGCGCCGAAATGTCGCCCGGGCGCGGATAGCTCATCACCTGGCATTCGTTGCTCTTGAGCTTCTGCACGCGCACGGCGGCGTCCGGCGTGATCGAGAAAATCAGCTTGGAAATCTGCACCGCGTTCGGCTTCCAGTAGTCCGGATTGCCGTCGAAGCGAATGGTCGCGTCCTTCGTGTAGCTGCGGAAAATGAACGGGCCCGTGCCGAGCGGATACTGATTGATGTCGGCGGCCTTGCCTTCCTTCAGCAGCTTGTCCGCGTATTCGGCGGACAGGATCGACGCGTATTCCATCGCCATGTTCTGAATGAAGGGGGCGCTCACTTCCTTCAGCGTGAACTTCACGGTGTACGGATCGACCTTGTCGATCTTCGCGATCAGCTTGTCGAGGCCCAGGTCCGTGAAGTACGGAAACTGCACGTTGTACGCCTTGCGGAACGGATGGTTCGCATCCAGCATGCGGTTGAACGTGAAGAGCACGTCGTCCGCGTTGAATTCGCGCGTCGGCTTGAAGTACGACGTCGTCTGGAACTTCACGCCGTGACGCAGATGGAACGTGTACGTCAGGCCGTCCGCCGAGACGTCCCACTTTTCCGCGAGACCGGGTTCGACTTTCGTGCCGCCGCGTTCGAATTCGACGAGGCGGTTATAGACGGTGAAGGTGTTCGCGGTGAAGTCGGTGCCCGTGGTGTACTGCGCGGGATCGAAACCGGCGGGGCTGCCTTCGGAGCAGTAAATCAGCGTTTTGTTCGGGATTGCCGCGTTCGCAGCGCTCGCCGCGAACAGCGTTGCCGTGGCGACAGCGCCCATGAGCGCCGACAAGCGGGCGGCTCGCAACAGGCCATTCTTCTTCATGTTTCCTCCAGGTCAGTGCCGGCTTCTGGCCGGCGTAGCGCGATATTACTTGATCGCGTCTTCCACCTTGTTGGCGGACGAAAAAACCGGGCGCAACACTAGCACGAACAAATGTCACGCGGGCTGTTGGTTTTCCCCACTTTCGCCGCGCGAAAAAGCACGGACCGCGAAACGTCGTCGCGCAATCGAAAGTCTTCTGAAAAGGAAGGAAAAGAAGAACCGCGCGGCGAGCGCCGCGCGGGTGATGCGGGTTGATGCGTGTCGATGCTTTTTTATGCGCTCTTGAAGCCGAGCCGCTCGCAGATCGTCTTCGTCGCGGCCGCGCCGTTCAGCGTGTAGAAGTGCAGACCGGGCGCGCCATCGTCGACGAGACGGCGGCACAACCCCGTCACCACGTCGAGGCCGAACGCGCGGATCGACTCGCGGTCGTCGCCGTAGCTTTCGAGCCGGCGCGCGATCCACTTCGGCACTTCCGCGCCGCACATGTCGGAGAAGCGCATCAGTTGCGAGAAGTTGGTGATCGGCATGATGCCCGGCGTGATCGGCACATCGACGCCGAGCTTCCTCGCTTCGTCGACGAACTCGAAGTACGCGTCCGCATTGAAGAAGTACTGCGTGATCGCGGCGTTCGCGCCCGCCTTCACCTTGCGCGCGAAGTTCTCCATGTCGACACGCGGCGAACGCGCTTGCGGATGAAACTCCGGATACGCGGCCACTTCGATGTGGAACCAGTCGCCGTGCTCCTGGCGAATGAACGCCACCAGCTCCGACGCATAACGCAACTCGCCGACTTCGCCCATGCCCGAAGGCAGGTCGCCGCGCAACGCGACGATATGGCGAATGCCGTGCTCGCGATACGCGCCGAGAATCGACCGCAGGCTTTCCTTCGACGAACCGATGCACGACAGATGCGGCGCCGCCTCGAAGCCTTCCGCCGCCATTTCGAGGACGGTGTCGAGCGTGCCCTGCTGCGTGGAACCGCCCGCGCCGAAGGTCACGGAGACGAACTTCGGCGAGAGCTTCGCCAGTTGCGCGCGCGAGGCCCGCAACTTGTCCACGCCTTCCTGCGTTTTCGGCGGGAAAAACTCGAATGAGAGTTCGATGGGTTTCATGATGATGTGTGCGCGTGAAGCGCGGCGGCTAGCCGAAGTTGCGCTGCCCGAAGATGAGCGCCGACAGAAGCCACGACACGATGCTGTAGAGAATCGAGCCGAAGAACGCGGACCAGAAACCCGACACTTCGAAACCCTTCAGCAGCGAGGAGCACAGCCAGAAGCACAGCGCATTCACCACGAGGATGAAGAGGCCGAGCGTGAGGATGGTCACCGGCAGCGTGAGGATGATGAGCACGGGCCGGATGATCGCGTTGATCAGGCCGAGCACGATCGCGATGATGAGCGCCGTGCCGAAGCTGCGTATGTGAATGGACGGCACCAGATACGTGATGATCAGCAGCGCGAGCGCGTTGATCAGCCATGTCAGCAGCACGGTCATCGAGGTTTCTCCGGTTGGTCGTCGTTCGGGCAACGCGCCGCACGGATGCGCGTGCATCCGTGCCGGCATTGCCGCCGCTTGCTCGCGTGCGTCGCGGGCGATTAATAGCGGTAGTGGTTCGGCTTGAACGGGCCGTTTTTATCGACGCCGATATAGCCGGCCTGCTCGTTCGACAACACGGTCAGTTCCGCACCGATGCGGCCGAGGTGCAGGCGCGCGACCTTCTCGTCGAGATGCTTCGGCAGCACGTACACCTTGTTCTCGTACTGGTCGCCGCGCGTGAACAGTTCGATCTGCGCGAGCGTCTGGTTCGTGAACGAGTTCGACATCACGAACGACGGATGGCCGGTCGCGCAGCCGAGATTCACGAGACGCCCTTCAGCCAGCAGAATGATGCGCTTGCCGTCCGGGAAGATGATGTGATCGACTTGCGGCTTGATGTTGTCCCACGTGTACTGGCGCGTGGACGCAACGTCGATTTCCGAATCGAAGTGACCGATGTTGCAGACGATCGCGTTGTTGCGCATCGCCTTCATGTGGTCGTGGTTGATGACGTGGTAGTTGCCCGTCGCCGTCACGAAGATGTCGGCCTTGTCGGCGGCGTATTCCATCGTCACGACGCGATAGCCTTCCATCGCGGCTTGCAGCGCGCAGATCGGATCGATTTCCGTGACCCACACCGTCGCGCCGAGACCGCGCAGCGATTGCGCGCAGCCCTTGCCCACGTCGCCGTAACCGGCCACGACCGCGATCTTGCCCGCGATCATCACGTCGGTTGCGCGCTTGATGCCGTCCACGAGCGACTCGCGGCAGCCGTACAGGTTGTCGAACTTCGACTTCGTGACCGAATCGTTCACGTTGATGGCCGGGAACGGCAGACGGCCTTCCTTTTCCATCTGATACAGGCGATGCACGCCCGTCGTCGTTTCTTCCGTCACGCCCTGGATGTGCGCGAGGCGCGTGGAGTACCACGTCGGATCGGCGTCCAAGTGGCGCGCGATCGATGAATACAGCGCGACTTCTTCCTCGTTCGTCGGCTTGCCGATGACCGAGCGATCCTTCTCCGCCTTCGAGCCGAGAATGAGCAGCAGCGTGGCGTCGCCGCCGTCATCGAGAATCATGTTGGCGAATTCGCCGTTCGGCCATTCGAAAATGCGATGCGAGAATTCCCAGTACTCGTCGAGCGATTCGCCCTTGAACGCGAACACGGGCGTGCCGCCATCGGCGATCGCGGCGGCTGCGTGATCCTGCGTCGAGAAGATGTTGCACGACGCCCAGCGCACGTCCGCGCCCAGCGCCGTCAGCGTTTCGATCAGCACGCCGGTCTGAATGGTCATGTGCAGCGAACCGGCAATGCGCGCGCCCTTCAGCGGCTGCTTCGCCTTGTACTCTTCGCGCGTCTGGATGAGACCCGGCATTTCCGTCTCGGCGATGTCGAGCTCTTTACGGCCCCACGCGGCGAGCGACATGTCGGCGACGACGTAATCCTTGGAGTTTTGGGAATCGAGAACTGCGGCGTTCATCACGCCCTCCTTTTCTAAAAAGACTAGAAATGTTGACGTGAGCGCCGTTCGAATGCGGTGGCTTGCGGGCGTTTTTCACCGTTGAGGGTGAAGCGCCTTCGAACCGTCCGGATTGAATGCCTCCGAGCCTGGCGGATGCTGCTTTTCAGCGGATGATCCGTCGCAACGCTCCTCGGGGGCGAGGGTCGATTGTAGCAAAGTCTTATGGAATGGTTTGGCTTTCGGCGTGCGCCGATTCCATCTTTCGGCGACGTGCGGATCGTTTTTTCCGACGACGCGCCGATCAGAACGGCAACGCCGAAAGCAGCGGCGCGAGCAGCACCATCACGACGCCCGCGATCATCATCGTGAGGCTGGAAACCACGCCTTCTTCGCTCCCCAATTCGCGCGCTTTCGCCGTGCCGACGCCATGCGCCGCCGCGCCGAACAGCGCGCCGCGCGCGAGCCGCGTGCGCAGCGGCACGAGCGCGAGCACGAGTTCGCCGAAGAGCATGCCGCAGACGCCCGTCGCGATCACGAAGAGCGCGGTGAGGTCTTTGGGCGCGTGTATCTTGTCGGAGACGGCGAGCGCGAACGGCGTGGAAACGGAGCGCGTCGCGAGACTGCGTTGCAGTTCCGGCGACAGATGCAGCAGCTTCGCGAGCGCCAGCGATCCGCCGACGCCCACCAGAATGCCGACCGTCACGCCGACAGTCAGCGAGATCCAGTGACGCTTCAAGAGCGCGCGATATTCGTAGATCGGCACCGCGAACGCGACGGTCGCGGGCCCGAGCAGCCACATGAGCCAGCGCGTATCGGCGAAATAGACCGAATACGGGATGCGGGCGGTCACGACGACGAGCGCCAGCACCGCCGGAACCGCGACGAGCGGCGTGAGCCACGGGCTTTTGAAGCGCGCGTAAAGCCGCTTCGACGCGAAATACAGCGCGACGGTCAGCACGAAGCACGCAGCCGCGATCAGGCGGCCGGCGTCGTCATCGAAGAGGGATGCGTAGAAGTGGCTCATGGTCGTGCGCTCGGGCGGATTCGGGCGTGATTCAAACGCGGGACGCGTGACGCGCGACGAGCGCGCGGCGCAGCGCGAGACGCCGTTCGAGGCGCGCGGCGCGATCGACGGCGAACGCCACCGCGATCATCACCATCAGCGTGCCGCCGACGACCACCAGCGCGAGCCGCCAGCCGTCCTCCATGAACAGCCCGCCGTATTGCACCACCGCGACCGCCGCGGGAATGAAGAACAGCAGCATGTCGGCGAGCAGCCAGTCCGCGCCGGCCTTGACCCAGCGCGGCGCAATGCCGCCGCACATTAGCAGCAGAAGCAGCGCGATCAATCCGACGACGCCGCCCGGCACCGGCAGCGCGAGCTTGCGCG
The DNA here is from genome assembly GCF_023630965.1 of Caballeronia sp. ATUFL_M2_KS44. NCBI lineage: Bacteria > Pseudomonadati > Pseudomonadota > Betaproteobacteria > Burkholderiales > Burkholderiaceae > Caballeronia > Caballeronia sp. ATUFL_M2_KS44. Next base: position 143,560 of record NZ_JALQEA010000028.1, read on the forward strand.
CGACGAAGTCCGCTGCGAACCAGATGCCGGCGATGCCCGCCGACTGCACCGCGACGCGCGCGAAACGCGCCGCCGCCGCGCGGGCGTCGGTGGAAGGCGTGGGATTGGGGAGAACGGCGGCCATGGGGAATTCCAGTTGTTGTTTCGACTAGGGTTAACCTGTACGTCGAGTATATGGGCGGTGCCCTCATAAAAAAAATGACTTAAGCTCATCCATATCATTCCGATCTGGAATCCGGAGCCCGACATGGAACTGCGCGCGTTGCGATATTTCGTTGAAGTGGTGAAGCAGAAGAGCTTCACGACGGCTGCCGAGCACATGTTCGTCACGCAGCCGACGATCAGCAAAATGGTGAAAGCGCTGGAAGATGAAGTCGGCTCGCCGCTGCTGCTGCGCGAAGGCCGCCAGATGGTCCTGACGGATGCCGGGCAGATCGTGTATCAGCGCGGCATCGACGTGCTCGCGGCGCACGCGCGGCTCGAAGCCGAGCTGAACGATCTCGGCACGTTCGGTCGCGGGACGCTCACCATCGGCATTCCGCCGATGGGCGGCTCGCTTTTCACGCCCGCCATCGCGGCGTTCCGGCGGCGCTATCCGAAGGTGGAGTTGAAGCTGTTCGAGCGCGGATCGAAGGCGATCGAGGCGGCGCTCGTCGACGGTGAACTGGAACTCGGCGGCGTCCTGCAACCCGTCGATACCGACATGTTCGACGTGCTGCCCGTCAGCCGACAGCTTCTATGGCTCGTCGCGGCGAAGGGATCGCGCTGGGAGGACGTCGGCGAAGTGCCGCTCGCCGATCTCGCGGCCGAGCCGTTCGTGTTCTACGGCGAGAGTCTCGCGCTCAACGACATCGTGCTCCAGGCATGCCGCGAGGCGGGCTTTTCGCCGACGATCGTCGGGCGCAGCGGGCATTGGGATTTCATGGCGGCACTGGTGCAGGCGGGCATCGGCATCGCGCTGTTGCCTGCTCCGTATTGCCGGCGCCTCGACACCGATGCGTTCACGTGCCGGCCGGTCGTCGCGCCGGAGATTCACTGGGACATGGCGCTCGGCTGGCGGCGCAACGGCTATCTGTCGCATGCGGCGCGCGCGTGGATCGAGGTCGCGCGCGAAACGCTGCCCGCGAATCTGGATCAGGATTTCATGGCCGACGGCTTCGCCCGCGCGCGACGCTGAAACGCCGTCCGCAAAAGAAAACGCGCCGGAGCCGCTTTCTGCAGTTCCGGCGCGTGATTCAAAGAAAGCGCGGCTTCAGTTCGCTTCCGTAAACTCGATGCGGCGATTCGCCAGGCGCCCGGCCGCCGTCGAGTTGTCCGCGATGGGATTCGCCGAGCCGAAGCCTTCCACCGTCAGCGAATCCGCCGGAATGCCGTGCTTGACCAGATATGCGCGCACGGCTTCCGCCCGCTTCTTCGACAGTTCCTTGTTCAGCGCCGCGCTGCCGGTGTTGTCGGAATAACCGGCGATGTGCAGCTTGATCGGCGCGGCGTGTCCGTTGCAGGCCTTCAGCGCCTTCACCGATTTGGCGAGCGACGCCATGGCGGCAGCGGGCGGCGTATTCGAGCCGATGCGGAAATTGACCGGCTTCAGGTTCAGCATGCGCGCGACGACCGGCGCGGAGCACGCGTCGCCCGTTGCCGGAGCCGAGGCGGCGGAAGCAGACGATGCAGCGGAAGCAGCCGAAGCCGCGCCGATATTCCAGCCCGCGCCGAGCAACGGCTTAAGCTTGTCCAGCCAGCCGAGCTTCGCGTCGGCGGCCTTGCCGTCCAGTTCGATCTTGTCGCCCGTGATCTGCACGCGTGCGCCCGGCAGCGTCACGACGGGCAACAGCGTGTCGATCTTGCCGATCCATGCGGACGGCTTCACGTCCGGATCGACCGTCACGTTCGCGTGAAATTTGCCCGCGCCGCCGAGCTTGGCGGACAACGCGTCGATCAGACGCTGCCGCTCTTCTTCGCTGCCGACCGTCGCGTTGAGCGTCGGCACGCCGGAAGCGTCGACGGCAAACGATGCGCTCGCGTCCTTCGTCGGCTGCATCGACGGAACCGACGCCTGATTTGGCGCGGATGCCGGCTTGTCGGCGGTCACCGCGGTCACCGCGCCCGCCGAAGCAGCGGAAGAATCCGAAGCCGCCGAAGCCGCCGAAGCCGCCGAAGCAGCGTCCGCTTGCGCATCGGATGCATGTTCTTTCGGCTTGTCTTCGGTCGAGCAGCCGCGCGCGACCAGCGCGGCGAACAGTGCGAGCGCCGCAGCGTTGGCGACCCACAGCCACTTGCGCTTGCCCGACTTGTCCTTCTCTTCGCCGTCCGGTTCGGGCGCGGCGGGATCGCTATGAATGGGGAACGCCGCCGCTTCCTGCGTGGCCGGATGTTCCAGATGCGACGACACCGCCTTCAGCCGCGTCGCGACGCCCGCGAGGAACGCGCCGACCGAGCCGAGGCCGAGCGCCTGCGCGAACGCGTCCGTCATGTTGGCGCGCACGACGGGCAGTTGATGGCCGAGCAGCGTCGGCAACTGGCCGACCTGCGCGTTGTGCTGCGTGAAGTAGCGCTTCAGCAGCCCGAGGATGGTCGCGCCGACCACGCCCGTCAGCGTGCGCGTGGCGCTCGCCGCGACGCCCGTGTACTCGGCGATGCGTTCGCTCAGCAAGTCGAGACTGTCGTGCGATGCGACCGCGCCGTCCACCGATGCGCCCGTGGCCAGCAACGTCTGCATGCCTTCGTCGCGGACGACGAAATGCGGCAGTTCGTCGGCGATATGCGTGTTCACGGTTGGCGCCATGATCGACGCAAAAAGACTGCGCGCGCCGTCGAGCGACGACGCCTTGTTCATCATCGAGCCGATGAGCGCCGGGCCGCACAACGAAACGACGCGCTTCGCGGATTCCGGCGTGCAGCCGATGCGCGTGGCGAGATGCTGCAGCACGCTTTCGTTCAAGGCGCCCTGCACCAACTGGTTGAGGTTCATGCTCATTGTGAATGCTTCCTGAAAAGCCGTAGTGGCACGGGCTCTCGGCCCGATAAAAGTCGAGCCGATTATAGGTTCGGGTTCCTGCACATCAGCGCGGACGACTAAACAATCGGATTTCTCTCAGCGATCGGCGCTTTCAGACTGCGCCTCAGAAAAGTTGGCGGCCTTGTGACAACCGCGCCGCGACGCCCGGCCCGATTGAAGAGAGCGATGCCTCTACCCCTCAGCCGAAAGCGCGGCCTATGATGGTTGAATTCGAGATAGCGGCCGCGCGTGGCTGGCATCGCGCGGAACGGAAATCGGCGGCTCGCGGCGTGGACCGCTTTCAGGGAGACCAACGCATGAATTCGCCTTGGGCCGATGCACACGATCATCCTTTCGGCGCGACACACGAAGTCACGAATCAGCCGCCGCCGCTGTGCGATTACGACGCCTTCGCCGCCGATCGCGCGCTCGCCGCCGCCGTGGATCGCGAAGGCGCGGGCTGGCACGCGGATGCGCTGACTCGCGACGCCCGCGCGCTCACGCAGCCCGACGTGCTCGCGCTCGCGGAACTCGCCAATCGGCACACGCCGGAACTGGCGACGCACGATGCGCGCGGCGAGCGCATCGACGCAATCGAGTTTCATCCGGCGTGGCACGAACTGCTGCGGCGGCTGCGTCACGAAGGCTTGCAGGCGCTTCCGTTCGAGCCGGACGCGCGTCCCGGTTCCATGGCCGCGCGGTGCGCGAGCTACTTCCTGCACGGCCAGCTCGAATCCGGTTCGCTGTGTCCGATCACGATGACTTTCGCGAGCATCCCCGTCTTGCGCAACGAGCCGTCGTTGTATGCGCGGCTCGCCGGGCCGCTGCTCTCGCGCGAGCACGATCCGCGCGACATCCCGCTCGAAGCCGGCAAGCGCTCGATGATGATCGGCATGGGCATGACCGAAAAGCAGGGCGGCTCGGACGTGCGCAGCAATCGCACACGGGCGTTTGCGATCGGCGCAAACGGCGCAAACGGTGCGGGCGGGCGCGGCGGCGAATACCGGCTCGTCGGCCACAAGTGGTTCTTTTCGGCGCCGCAATGCGACGCGCATCTCGTGCTCGCGCGCACCGCCGACGAAGGCGGCCTGTCGTGCTTCTATGTGCCGCGCTTCGCGCCGGACGGCCGCAAGAACGCGGTGCGCGTGCAGCGGCTGAAGGACAAGGTCGGCAATCGATCGAACGCGAGCAGCGAAGTCGAATTTTTCGATGCCTACGGCGTGATGATCGGCGACGAAGGACGCGGCGTGCCGACGATCATCGAAATGGCGAACTTCACGCGGCTCGATTGCGTGATCGGCAGCGCGGCGCTGATGCGCGCGGCGCTCGTGCAGGCGATTCACCACGCGCGGCATCGGAGCGCGTTCGGCGCGCGGCTCGCCGATCAGCCGCTCATGCGCAACGTGCTCGCCGATCTGGCGCTGGAATCGGAAGCGGCGACGCTGCTGTTCATGCGGCTCGCGGGCGCGTTCGAGCAGAGCGCGTCAGCCGGCAGCGCGCCGCTGATGCGCGCGTGGCGGCGCATCGTGACGCCGGCCGCGAAGTTCTGGGTGTGCAAGCGCGCGGTCGAGTTCACCGGCGAGGCGATGGAAGTCTGGGGCGGCAACGGCTACGTCGAAACCGGTCCGATGGCGCGGTTCTATCGCGAAGCGCCGGTCAATTCGATCTGGGAAGGCTCGGGCAACGTGATGTGCCTCGACGTGCTGCGCGCGTTCGAGCGCGAGCAGGACGCGGCGCACGCGCTTTTCGACGACTGGCGCGACGCGGCGGCGGAACATCCGGCGCTTTCGGCGGCGTTGCAGGGACTCGTCGCGATGCTGACGGGCGACGCCGCATCGCGCGAGGCGTCGGCGCGGGGCATCGCGCAAAGGCTGGCGTCATGCGCGCAAGGCGTGTTGATGGCGCGGCATGCACCGGCGGACGTGGCGCAGGCGTTCATCGAAACGCGGCTGGGCGACGCGCGCGGCGAAACGGGGCGCGTGTTCGGGACGTTGCCGGCGCGGTTCGATCATCGGGCGATCGTGGAGCGGGCGTTCGGCGTGTAGAAAGCGGGACGCGAGCCTGCGCGCTTACCGCCCCGCCCTTCCCGCCTCGCGGATCGGCTCTTCGTTCTCCAGCCGGTAAACCCACGACAGCAATTCCGCCACCGCCTGATAAAGCGCCGGCGGGATATGCGAATCGAGATCGACCTGCATCAGCAGCGACACCATGTCAGGCGAATCGTGCACGTACACGCCCGCTTCCTTCGCGCGCTGCACGATCATTTCCGCGATCAGCCCGTAACCCTTCGCGACGACGCGCGGCGTCGCCTCGCGGTTGCCCGCGTCGTAGGTGAGCGCCGTCGCCTGCTTGCGGCCATAGGGCGTGCTCATGCCGATCCTCCGTCGCCACCCGGCGATGCGCGGAACAAATGCGCGAGCGGCGATCGCACCGGCTTCGCGCCCGCGTCGCTCGCGACGGCCGCGTTGCCCGCGTTGCCGTCGCCGTTCAGTTCGATGTCCGCGCCGTCGATCGAGCGCACCGACATCGACGCGAGCGCGATGCCCGCCGCATCCAGTTGACGCGCGAACGCCGCGCCTTCGGCCGCGAGACGGCCCGCGCCCTTGTCGCTTGCCTTGATGCGCACCGCGAGCTTTTCGCCCGTCAGCACGAGTTCCGCGTCCACGGTGCCGAGCGCCGGCAGCGAAAGCGTCACGCGCGTGCGCCAGGCGCGGTCGTCGGCGGGAGCGTCGGACGTGCGCGCATCGCGCGGCTCGCGGGCGATTTCCCATTCGAAGCGCGTGCCCGGCCACGCCTCGCCTTGCCAGCGGAACTGGCCGTTCGCGAGCACGTCGAGTTGCTGACGGACGACATCGAGCGTCGCCGGATGAATGCCCGCCGCAACGGACGCCTGCACCGCCGATTCATGCGTCCCCGGCTGCGCGGACGCCGTGGGCGCGGCGCTCGCCGTCTGGGAATTGGATAGCACCGAAGCCGGCGCATCGCGCACCGAAGCGGCGAGCGCGGCCGCCTGCTGCGGCGTCTGCGGCATCGCGACGGGGCGCGCGGGCATCGGGGCATCGGCGAGATCGGGCGTCGCCGCGGGATGCGCGGACCACGCGTCGGCGGCGAAATCGAGCGGCATCGCGCGGGTATCGACGCGCGCCTGCGGCTCGTTCGCGAGCGACGCCGCGCTGCGCTGACCCGCGAGCCATTGCGCGAGATGCGATTCGTAGAACAGCCCGCTTTCGCCGACGGTCTTCGCCAGCCCTTCGGCCAGCGCGCTCGCGGGCAGCGGCGGCAGGTTCAGGCTCGCGGCGCGCGCGGCCGCGACGGCGGCGGCATTGGAGGAGAAAGCGGTATCGAAGAGACCGGTGGTGAGCGCGGCGAACGCGCTCGCGGGACGCGGCGGCGTGGGCCACAAAGGCGTATCGCCGATGATGGCGGGCGCCGCGCTGCCTAAGCGCGAGATCACGTCGAGCGTGCGCGCGACGCTGGAAAGCTCGGTTTGCGCCGATGCCGCCGACGCATCCGCCGCACTCGACGCCGTGACGGGCGTATCGACGGAATGGAACGCGCCCGCTTGCGTCGTCGTCCGGCCGGCGGCGGCGCCGGTCGCGCCGTTGACGCCGTCGGCTGCGCGGATCGCGGACAGAACGAGGTCGGTGCGGCTCGCGAGCAAGGCTGCGAGCGTGGAATCGAGTCCTGTCATGCCGAAATCCTCATGGGCGTCCGCCGCGTGAAACGGCGGGCGCAAGGCGGCTGCTAACGCAGTCCGACCATCTTTTTCAGAACGCGCGCCGTGCTGTTGACGGTGAAGAGCGCCGACAGGCGCGCGAGACTCGGCGAGCTCAGATCGCGAATGGCGGCGTCGTCGGCGAGAATCTTCTTCACCAGGTCCAGCTTGCGCGCCCGGGCGCTTTCGTCGAGGTCCGATCCGGCGTCCGTTTCCTTCAACTGATCGACCAACTCGCGATACGCGCTCTGCATCGCCTTCAGTTCGCTCCAATCGCCTTCGCGCGCCGCGACCAGCATCTGGGCGGAAAGTGCGGCGATGGCTTCGTAGTGAGCGAAGTATTCTTGTGTGGTTTTCATTCTTTCCCGGCAGTCGCCCGCCGCTTTCCGTTCAGACGGCGGCCGCGGTCATCTGCGCCACTTCCGGTCCGATTCCAACCCACGCTTCCTCGAGCGTCGCCAGCAAGTCGTCGACTTCCACGAGCATCTTCTCGTCCTGCTTCAGGTTCGCTTCCAGAAGCCGGCGCGTCATGTACGCGTACAGCGCGTCCAGCCGCTGCGCGATTTCGCCGCCCGCTTCCTTGTTCAGCGCCTGTTGCAGACCGCTCTCCACGATGCTGATCGCCTTGCTGATCGCCGCTCCGCGTGCGCCGATGTTGTTCTGCTGCTGATGCATCCGCGCCTGCGCGATGGCCTGCCGCGCGCCCTGATAGAGCATCACGATGAGCCGGTGCGGGCTGGCTCCCATCACGCCCGTCTGAACGCCGACGCGCGCATATGCGTTGGCTCCCGCCTGTCCCTGCGAATACATCGATGGCTCTCCCAAATTGCGATGCCGGCGCGGCGCTTCGGGCCGCCCGTCCGGACGCCTGCGGCGTCTGCCCGGTAAAAGTCGGTGCTGGCGAAGACACGCTGGCGCCGCCCGCTGTCGCGAGCGAACCATCGTTCGCCGTGCTGTTATCGGGGTTATCGGAGAAACGCGGCAAAGCTTTAGGGCGCAAGGCTCGGGGCCATACCGGCTGGACGCGCGCGGGACGGCGTTTCGGCGCGTCAGACCGAGATCTGCATGATGTCGTTGTAGGCCGAGACGAGCTTGTTGCGCACCTGCAGGCCGAATTGCAGCCCGACGTTCGCCTTCTGCATGTCCACCATCACGTCGTTGAGCGAGACGTTCGGCGCGCCGATCTCGAATGCGTGCGCTTCCTTGAGCGCGCTCGTCTGGTTGTCGCTGATCTTGTCGATCGACGATTTCAGCGCGTCCGCGAAACTGCCCGCGCTCACCGCGCCGGAGCCGCCGCTTTGCCCGGTGGCGGCGCCGGTGACCGCGCCGGACGCCGTCGCGCCGCCGGCCGCCTGCGCGGACATCGACTGGATCGCGCTCATGGCGGCGGAAAGCGGATTGATCGGAAAGTTCATGTTGACTCCGTGTGACTGAAACGCTGTTGCAAAGGCCGGAAAGTAGTCCGGACGGCGCACGAAAGCCTCGCCGGGACATGAAAAAGATTAGCAGCGGGTGCGTTTCCAAACCGCCCGAAGAACGGGGGAAACCCGGCTCTATTCGTCGAATCGACTTGCAATGTTGTGCGGATAATCCCCATCGTGAAAAGACTTCCTCAGCCGCTGACGAAAGCGTAGCGGCAGGAAGACGCAACAGATTCGGAGTATCGACGCCAAATGGAAACGCCCAACAATTCTTTGATCACGCCCGACGCCAGAATGGGTCTGGCGGGCGCGCAGCCAGGCGCGGCCGGCAGCCCCGCCGCGGGCGCGGGCCTTTCCGGCGCGGATTTCGGCGGCTTTGCGCAGCGCGTGCCGATGCTGTCGCAGTTCCGCTCGAACCCGCGCGTGCCGCTGATCATCGCGGTCGCCATCCTCGCGATGGTCGTCGCCGGTCTCTTGCTGTGGTCGCGCCAGCCGGACTATCGCGTGCTCTTCAGCAATCTGTCGGATCGCGACGGCGGCGCAATCGTTGCCGCGCTCCAGCAGGGCAACATTCCGTACAAGCTCTCCGACGGCGGCGGCGCCATTCTCGTGCCGGCCGAACAGGTTCACGAAACGCGTCTGCGTCTCGCGAGCCAGGGTTTGCCGAAGAACGGCTCGGTCGGCTTCGAACTGATGGACAACCAGAAGTTCGGCATCAGCCAGTTCGCGGAACAGGTCAACTATCAGCGCGCGCTCGAAGGCGAGCTGGAACGCACCATCGGTTCGATTTCGTCGGTGAAGTCGGCGCGCGTGCATCTCGCCATTCCGAAGCCGAGCGTCTTCGTGCGCGACAAGGAACTGCCGACCGCTTCCGTGATGATCAATCTGTATCCCGGCCGCGTGCTCGACGAAGGCCAGGTGCTCGCGATCGCGCACATGGTGGCGTCGGGCGTGGCGGACATGCCGGTGAAGAACGTGAACATCGTCGATCAGGACGGCAACCTGCTCACGAGCCAGAGCGCGGCGAACGGCCTCGACGCATCGCAACTGAAGTACGTGCAGCAGATCGAGCACAACACGCAAAAGCGCATCGACGCGATCCTCGCGCCGCTCTTCGGCGCCGGCAATGCGCGCTCGCAGGTCAGCGCGGACATCGACTTCTCGAAGCTCGAACAGACCGCCGAAAGCTACGGCCCGAACGCGAATCCGCAGAGCACGGCGATCCGCAGCCAGCAATCGAGCGAATCGAGCGAAACGTCGGGCAGCGGCGCGACGGGCGTGCCGGGCGCGCTCTCGAACCAGCCGCCGCAGCCGGCATCCGCGCCGGTCGACGCCGCCGCATCGGGCGCGGCGGGTGCATCGGCGAAGTCCACGCCGCAGAACCTGCGCAAGGACACGACGACGAACTACGAAGTGGATCGCACCGTGCGCCATTTCGAGCAGGCGACGGGCGGCATCAAGCGTCTCTCCGTGGCGGTGGTCGTCAATTACGAAAAGCAGGTCGATGCGAAGGGCAAGGTCACGATGACGCCGCTCGCCGCCGACAAGCTCGCGCAAGTGCAGCAACTCGTGAAGGACGCGATGGGCTACGACGAGAAGCGCGGCGATTCGGTGAACGTGGTGAACAGCTCGTTCTCGTCGAACCTGGACGTGACGCCCGACGTGCCGTGGTGGCGCACGCCGGACATGATCGCGCGGGGCATCGCGCTGGCGAAGTACGTGGGCATCGGCATCGTCGCGCTGTTCCTGTACTTCAGCATGGTGAAGCCGGCGATGCGCCGCGCCTTCCCGCCGCCGCCGGAACTCGCGCCCACGCTGGCCGGCGGCCCGGACGATCTCTCGCTGCTCGACGGCCCGACTTTGGGCGGCGAGAAGAAGGAAGACGAAGAAAAGGATGCCGAGGTGAGTCTCCTCGGTCATGAAAGCAACAAGGCGAAATTCGATCGCAATCTGGACTACGCGCGCATGGTCGCGCGGCAGGATCCGAGAATCGTTGCGACGGTCGTAAAGAACTGGGTGTCCGATGAACGCTGAAGGCCTGAATAAAGCCGCGCTCCTCCTGATGTCGATCGGTGAGGAAGAAGCCGCCGACGTTTTCAAGTATCTCGCGCCGCGCGAGGTCCAGAAGATCGGTGCGACGATGGCGGCGCTGAAGAACGTGACGCGCGAGCAGCTCGACAACGTGCTGACCGAATTCGTGTCGGAAGCGGAAAAGCACACGGCGCTGTCGCTCGATTCGAGCGAGTACATCCGCTCGGTGCTGACGAAGGCGCTCGGCGAAACCAAGGCCGGCGCGCTGATCGACCGCATTCTGCAAGGCAGCGACACGAGCGGCATCGAAGGTCTGAAGTGGATGGACTCGGGCGCGGTCGCGGAACTCATCAAGAACGAGCATCCGCAGATCATCGCGACGATTCTCGTGCACCTGGACCGCGATCAGGCGTCGGAAATCGTGTCGCTGCTGAACGACCGGCTGCGCAACGACGTGCTCCTGCGCATCGCGACGCTCGACGGCATTCAGCCCGCCGCGCTGCGCGAACTCGACGACGTGCTGACCACGCTCCTCTCCGGCAGCGACAACCTGAAGCGCGCGCCGATGGGCGGCATCCGCACAGCGGCGGAGATTCTCAACTTCATGTCGAGCAATCACGAGGAAGGCGTGCTGTCGAACGTGCGCGAGTACGACGCGGAACTGGCGCAGAAGATCATCGACCAGATGTTCGTGTTCGAGAACCTGATGGACCTCGAAGACCGCGCGATCCAGTTGCTGCTGAAGGAAGTGGAATCCGAAACGCTGATCGTGTCGCTCAAGGGCGCGCAGCCGGGATTGCGCCAGAAGTTCCTGTCGAACATGTCGCAGCGCGCGGCCGAACTGCTCGCCGAAGACCTCGATTCGCGCGGTCCGGTGCGTGTGTCGGAAGTGGAACAGCAACAGCGCAAGATCCTGCAGATCGTGCGCAATCTCGCCGAAAACGGCCAGATTCAGCTAGGCGGCAAGGCGGAGGACGCATATGTCTAACGCCGCGGCCGCGAAGGCGAACATGTCCGCGTATCAGCGCTGGGAGATGGCGTCGTTCGATCCCGTCACCGTCGACCACAGCGCGGCGGATCAGGCCGCGCTCGAAGCGCATCTGCGCCGCGTCGAGGAAGACGCGCACGCGCAGGGCCTCGCGAAGGGGCACGTCGCCGGTCAGGCGCTCGGCTTCAAGGCGGGCTTCGAGCAAGGTCAGGCGAAGGGATTCGAGGAAGGCCGCAAGGAAGCGCTGGCGCAAGCCGAGCAACTCGCGCAGATCGCCGATACGTTCAGGACCGCGCTGCAAGCCGCCGATGCCGCCATCGCGGAGACGCTCGCCGCGCTCGCCATCGATATCGCGCAGCAGGTCGTGCGTCAGCATCTGACGCTCGATCCGACCGCGCTCGTCGCGGTGGCGCGCGAAGTGATCGCCGCCGAGCCGGAGCTTTCGGGCACGCCGACGCTCGTCGTCAGCCCGGCGGATCTGCCGGTCGTCGATTCGTATCTGAAGGAAGAACTGGAAGCCGCCGGCTGGACCGTGCGGCCCGATCCGGCCATCGAACGCGGCGGCTGCAAGGCGCACGCCGCGACCGGCGAAATCGACGCGACCAACGCATCGCGCTGGGAACGCGTGGCCGCCGCGCTCGGGAGGAACAAGCCGTGGTGAACAACCGCATCACACAGGACGGGCTGAGCGCGCTGGAACAGGAAATCGCGCGCGCGTCGTTCGGGCCGCTCGCGGGCGATGAAAGCCTCGGCGCCCTCGACGACGCCGACGCGGACACGATCGCCGCGCGCACGATCGCCGAACTGGCGACGCTCGCGGGCAATCCGCACATCGACACGTGGCGCGAGAAGCTCGACGCGCTGAAGTCGCGCAACGCCATCGCGAAGCCGCTGCGTCCGTGCGGGCGTCTGACGCGCGCGGCCGGTCTCGTGCTGGAAGCGGTCGGCCTGAAGATGGGCGTCGGCTCCGAATGCATGATCGAGTTGCCGCCCGGCAGCGCGATTCCGACCGCCGAAGCCGAAGTCGTCGGCTTCGCGGGCGACAAGCTCTTTCTGATGCCGACGACCGAAGTGGCGGGTCTCTTGCCCGGCGCGCGCGTGTATCCGCTGGAAAGCGCGCCGATCAACGATCCGATGGCGGGCGCGAAGCGCTTACCCGTCGGCTGGGAAATGCTCGGCCGCGTGGTCGATGCGTCCGGCCGTCCGCTCGACGGGCTCGGCCCGCTCGGCGCGAAAGTCGATGCGCCGCTGTCCGCGCCGGTCATCAATCCGCTGAATCGCGAGCCGATTCACAAGGTGCTCGACGTCGGCGTGCGCGCGATCAACTCGCTGCTCACGGTCGGACGCGGCCAGCGCATGGGCCTGTTCGCGGGCTCGGGCGTCGGCAAGTCGGTGCTGCTCGGCACGATGGCGCGCTACACGAGCGCGGAAGTGATCGTGATCGGGCTGATCGGCGAACGTGGCCGCGAAGTGAAGGAATTCATCGAGCAGATTCTGGGCGAAGACGGTCTCGCGCGCTCGGTCGTGGTGGCCGCGCCGGCGGATGTATCGCCCGTGCTGCGGATGCAGGCCGCCGCGTACACGACCTCGCTCGCCGAATATTTCCGCGATCAGGGCAAGCACGTGCTGATGCTGATGGATTCGCTCACCCGCTACGCGATGGCGCAGCGTGAAATTGCGCTCGCGATCGGCGAACCGCCCGCGACGAAGGGTTATCCGCCTTCGGTGTTCGCGAAGCTGCCGGCGCTCGTCGAGCGGACGGGCAACGGACCGGAAGGCGGCGGCTCGATCACCGCGTTCTATACGGTGCTCACCGAAGGCGACGACCAGCAGGACCCGATCGCCGATTCCGCGCGCGCGATTCTGGACGGCCATATCGTGCTGAACCGGTCGCTGGCGGAGGCGGGGCATTATCCGGCGATCGATATCGAACAGTCGATCAGCCGCGTGATGACGTCGATCATCGACGACAAGCATCTGGAGCGCGTGCGTCTGTTCAAGCAGATGCTGTCGCGCTATCAGCGAAACAAGGATTTGATCAACGTGGGCGCGTATTCGAGCGGCCGCGACCAGTTGCTGGACCGTGCAATTGCGATGTATCCGCGCATGGAGCAGTTTTTACAGCAAGGCTTTCGCGAGCAGGCAAATTTTGAACCGAGCCTTGATTTGTTGCACCAGCTTTTCGACTAGTATTCGAGCCATTCATCAGAAGAACGCGTAGTTTTACGACCACAGAGACCGCACGTCCATGTCCAAGAATCTGCCGATCAACACGCTCATCGAGCTGGCGCAGGAAGAGCTCGAATCCGTCACCAAAAAGCTGGGGAAGCTGCAGCAGGAAAAAACCGAGATCGAGTCGCAGCTTGCTTCGCTCGTGACGTACCGCGACGAGTATCACGCGAAGTTCACGGCGTCGGCGCAGGAAGGCACGACGGCGCAGACGCTGCGCAATTTCCAGGCATTCGTCGACACGCTCGACGCCGCGATCGCGCAGCAACGCGCGGCGCTCGTGATGGCGGATCACCGCATCGAGGCGATGAAGCCCGAATGGCGTCTGAAGAAGCAGAAGGTCGGCAGTTACGAAGTGCTCGCGGCGCGCGGCGAAGCGTTGCTCGCGAAGCAGGCGGCGCGTGTGGAACAGCGCGAAGCGGATGAGCATGCGGCGAAGATTCTGCGCATGCGTTCCGCGAGAGCATGAGATTTTTAGCGGCGTGGGTCCGCGTGTAATTCATTTATCGGATTTCAGAGGCTGAATATGTCCTCCGTTTCATTCACGGGCGCGCTTTCGGGTGCGTCGTCTTCTCAGGCTTCGGGCGCATCGGCGGCGAAGCGCGCGGCGAGCGCGGGCGTGTCGTTCGGGCAGACGCTGCAGGGCATCACGGATCGCGCGCATGCCGAGGCGCAAGCGGCGCAGGCGCTCGCTTCCGACGATACGTCGAGCGTGCATGACGCGCCGAAGCCCGATGACAGCGCATCGGGCAAGGACGACGACGTGCACGCCAAGCCGTCGTCATCGAGCGATGCGAGCGCGAAGGCGGACGCATCGGCGCATGCGGACAAGAGCGAGAGCGCGGATGAATCGAAGGCGTCCGACGCCGCGAAGCCGTCCACGGCCGCCGATGCCGCCGCGAAAGCCGCCGCCGACGCGAAGGCGCGTGCCGATGCAGCGAACACCGCGAACGCCAAGAACGCCAACAATGCCGACGCCGCTTCCGACGACGCGACGCTTGCCGATCTCGCCGATGCGGCGACGGCGAGCGGCGTGACGACGGCATCGACGGATGGCGAGACGTCCGCGACCGGCGACACGAAGAAAACCGACGACGCGAAGTCCGCGCAGGACGCGCTGCAAGCCGCGCTCGCGGCGATGAACAACGCGCCGGCTGCGGCTGCGGCGGCGCCTGCCCCGGCGGTTCATGCGAACGCCGGCACGGGCGAGGCGGCTAACGCCGGCAATGCGGCCAATGCGCAGACGCAGGGCGCGAAGGGCGCGCGCGCAGGCGTGATTTTGACGAACGTATCGGCGGGCGATGCCAAGGGCGCTGCGACGACGCCGCAGGCGGATGCGACCGCGATGACGAACGCGCAGGCCGCGTTGACGCCGGTTGCGGCGGACGGTGCGAGCGCGGCGTACAAGCAGGCTGCGGATGCGGCGGCGCACGCGGTGTCGCTGCAGGCGGCATCGGCGAATTCGGGCGTATCGAGTCCGCAGGGCGCGATGACGGCGGCGACGAGCGCGGCGATTGCGCCGCACGTGGGCGCATCGGGCTGGGACGATGCGTTCAGCCAGAAGGTCGTTTTCCTGTCGAATGCGAATCAGCAGAGTGCTGAACTGACGCTCAATCCGAAGGATCTGGGGCCGCTGCAGGTGACGTTGCAGGTGGCGGACAACCATGCACACGCGTTGTTCGTGTCGCAGCATGTGCAGGTTCGCGAGGCTGTCGAGGCGGCGATGCCTCGGCTGCGTGAGGCGATGGAAGCGAATGGCATCAGCCTCGGGAGTGCTTCTGTTTCCGATGGATCGGCGTTTGGGCGGCAGTCTCAGCAGGAGCGCAACGGCGACGACGCGCGTTCATCGCGGGGTGGTTTTGGTGGCGCTTCAGTTGGGAGTGTTGCCGGTGGGAGTGCTTCATTGCCGACGCGGCGCACGGTCGGGCTTGTCGATACTTTTGCCTAAGGCTTTTTTTCTTCGTTTCTTCGTTTTCACGCGTCGGTCTATTAGCACGCCCCTCCCCGGGGCGGGGGTCACTTTCTTTGCTGCTGCAAAGAAAGTAACCAAAGAAAGCAGCTTTTCGCCCGCACGTCGTTTTCTGACGGTGCACTCCGTAGAAAAACGTTGGCACTCAGCTTGACACAGCCTTGAATCACCTTCCGCGCCCGCTGAGCGCCACCCCATGCGAGCCCCCGGGCTCGACAAAACCATTGGTTTGCAACGCGCCACTCGAAGGGCAAATTTCATCCAGAACCTACTCATCGCGCCATCAATCAGGAAGACTTGGTTCGTAGCGTTATTCGTGACGCGTGGTTTGCGGTTGCTGGGCGGAGTCTTTGAGTTTTGCGTGGGCGCTAGTACGCGATGGTGTTGTCGAGCCCGGGGGCTCGCATGGGGTGGCGCTCAGCGGGCGTGGAAGGTGATTCAAGGTTGTTTCAAGCTGAGTGCCAACGTGGTGCTACGGAGTGCTCACGGCTTAGGTGCTTTGGGCCCGAAAAGCTGCTTTCTTTGGTTACTTTCTTTGCAGCAGCAAAGAAAGTGACCCCCGCCCCGGGGAGGGGCGTGCTAATAGACCGACGCGTGAAAACGAAGAAACAAAAGAAAGAAAGAAAGAAAGAAAGAAAAAGAACCTTAAAGCCCAAGGCCGCTCCGGCCGATATCAAGTTCAACCTCAACCGCGAGCGGAAAAAACCCGCCCGGCGGTAGCCGGAAAGAAAAAGGAACCCCGTCCAAATGTCCAACAACATTTTCAACATCGGCCTGTCGGGCTTGAATGCCGCCCAATGGGGCCTGACGACGACCGGCCAGAACATCAGCAACGCGGCCACGCCGGGCTATACGCTCGAAAAGGTCGAGTATCAGGAATCGTCGGGACAATACACCGGCTCGGGCTACCTCGGCACCGGCGTGCAAACCGCCACCGTCTCGCGCCAGTACAGCCAGTACCTCACGACGCAAGTCAACAACACGCAATCGTCCAGCAGCGCAGCCAACACGTATTACACGCTCATCTCGCAACTGAACAACCTCGTCGGCGACCCGACGCAAGGCATCGCCGCAGGCATCAGCAGCTATTTCTCCGGCCTGCAATCGGTGGCGAATTCGGCCAATACCTCCGCGTCGCGCCAGTCGCTCGTCAGCAGCGCGCAAACGCTCGCCGATCAACTGACGTCCGCCGGCCAGACGTACGATCAACTGCGCCAAAGCGTCAACACGCAACTGACCAGCGCCGTATCGTCGATCAACGGCTACGCGCAGCAGATTTCCGATCTCAACAAGCAGATCAGCATCGCGAGCGCGTCGGGGCAGCAGCCCAACCAGCTGCTCGATCAGCGCGATCAGGCCGTCACCAGCCTCAGCTCGATGATCGGCGTGCAAGTCGTGCAGCAGGACGGCAACTACAACGTGTTCATCGGCAACGGGCAGCCGCTCGTCGTCGGCAATACGCAATACGGGCTGCAAACCGTGGCGTCGCCGACGGACCCGAGCGAGCTGACCGTCGCGTTCAAGAGCCGCGACGGCTCCGCGACGACTCCCGCGCAAACGCAATATGTCGATAACTCCGCGCTCACCGGCGGCGTCGTCGGCGGATTGGTCTCCTTCCGCAGCCAGACGCTCGATCCCGCGCAGGCCCAGCTCGGCGCGATCGCGACCAGCTTCGCCGCGCAACTGAACGGCCAGAACGCGCTCGGCCTCGATCTCAACGGCAACGCGGGCGGCGCACTCTTCTCGACGGGCGAGCCCACCGTCTACGCCGACGCGCGCAACAAAGGCAGCGGCAACCTGTCCGTCTCGTTCGCCGATGCGACGCAGCCGAGCACGAGCGACTACACCGTCACCTACGACGGCACCGACTATCAGGTGACGGACGGCGCATCGGGCAAAGCGGTCGGCAGCTTTTCGGCAGCCGCCGGCAACGGCACGGTCGCGGGCCTGAACATCACCGTGTCGGGGTCGATGCAACCGGGCGATTCGTTCACCATCCAGCCGACGCGCAGCGCGCTCGACAACTTCGCGCTCGCGACGACAAGCGCCAGCGCGATCGCGGCGGCGTCGCCGGCGGTGGCGTCGGCGTCGACGGGAAATACCGGCACGGCGTCGATCTCGTCGGCGACGGTCACGGCGGGCTACACCATGCCGTCGGGATCGGGCATCACGCTCACGTACGACAAGGCGGCGTCCGGCTTCACGTCGAATGTGGATGTCACCGTGGGCGGCACCACGTACGCCGCGAACTCGACGATTCCCTACGATGCATCGAAGGGCATGACGGTCACGTCGAACGGCGTGAGCGCGACGATCAGCGGCACGCCCGCCGACACCGACACGTTCAGCATCGCGCCGAACAAGGGCGGCACGAGCGACGGCAGCAACGCGCTCACGATGGCGAATCTCGTCTCGACGAAGTCGCTCGACGGCGGCAGCGAGACGCTCACGAGCTCGTATGCGGCTTACGTGAACACCATCGGCAATCAGACGAACCAGCTCAAGGCGACGAGTTCGTCGCAGACCGCGCTGCTCAATCAGGCGACGACGGCGCAGCAATCCGTGCAGGGCGTGAACCTGAACGAGGAAGCGGCGAATCTGATCCAGTACCAGCAGCTTTACCAGGCGAACAGCAAGGTCATTCAAACGGCGTCGAGCCTGTTCCAGACGTTGCTTGGCATCTTCAATTAAGGCGAACCGCGATGCGTATTTCCAGTTCCCAGTACTTCAACCTGAACGTCGCTTCGATGAGCGACCAGCAGAGCACGCTCGCGTCGATGTATCAGCAGATCTCGGCGGGCAAGCGGATTCTGACCGCATCCGACGATCCGCTCGGCGCCGCGCAGGCCGTGCAGCTCACGTTGAAGAGCGGCGCGCTTTCGCAATACGGCACGAACCAGACGACGGCGCTTTCGTCGTTGCAGCAGGAAGACTCGACGCTCGGCGACGTGAGCAACGTGATGCAGAGCATTCAGTCGAAGCTCGTGCAGGCGGGCGACGGATCGCTCAATGATGCGAACCGCTCCGCCATTGCCGATGCGATCAAGGGTTATCGCGATCAGCTGATGAGCCTGGCCAATACCACGGACAGCAACGGCAACTACATCTTCTCGGGCCTGAAGGGCGGCACGCAGCCGTTCTCGGATGATCCGTCGGGCGTGGGCACGACGTATTCGGGCGATTTCGGTCAGCGCACGGTGCAGATCAGCGAAGGGCGATCGATTGCCGTGGGCGACTCGGGCGCATCGATTTTCAGGAGCGTATCGCCGACTGAGAGCGATCCGGTATCGAGCGCGGACAAGAGCAACACGGGCACGGGCACGATCAGCGCCGTGAGCATGGAAGACACGAGCAATCCGAACAACGCGAGCACGTACTCGATCAAGTTCGCCGTCGATGCCACGTCCGGCGCGACGACTTACACGGTGACGGCGACGCCTGCGGATTCATCGTTGCCGACGACGCCGACCGCGTACACGGGCAAGACGGATATCACGCTGGGCGGCCAGAAGGTGACGATCGACGGCGCGCCCGCGAACAATGACACGTTCACGGTGCTGCCGGCGACGAAGGACAACAACGATATTTTCGCGACGCTGGACAATCTCGTGAATGCGCTGAAGCAGCCGACGAGTACGCCGGGCGCGCAGACGGCGTTGCAGAATGCGCTGACGACGGCGGGCACGAAGATCAGCAATACGTTCAACAACGTGCTGTCGACGCAGACGGTGGTCGGCGGACGTGAACAGGAAGTGCAGTCGACGCAGACTGCGATGCAGACGACGCAGACGCAGACATCGTCGGATCTTGCGAATTTGACAAGTATCGATCTGGTATCGGCTATTAGCTCTTATGAGTTGACGCAGTCGTCGCTGCAGGCTGCGCAGATGGCTTTTACTCAGATTCAAAAGATGTCGTTGTTCGATTACTTGGGCAGTTGATTTTTGCTGGCGCTTTGTTGGGCCGGTGAACTTGTTTTCGCGTCGGTCTATTAGTGCGCCCCTCCCCGGGGCGGGGGTCACTTTCTTTGCTGCTGCAAAGAAAGTAACCAAAGAAAGCAGCTTTTCAGGCCCGAAGCACTGACTCTCTGGCCACTCCGTAGAAACACGTTGGCACTCAGCTTGACGCAACCTTGAATCACCTTCCGCGCCCGCTGAGCGCCACCCCATGCGAGCCCCCTGGCTCGACAAAACCATTGGGTTGCAACGCGCCACTCGACGGACAAATTTCACCGAACCTACTCATCGCCGCGATCAATGCGTGCGAACTATGGCTCATAGCGTCGTTTGCGGTTGCTGGGTGGAGTCTTTGAGTTTGCGTGGGCGCTAGTACGCGATGGTGTTGTCGAGCCCGGGGGCTCGCATGGGGTGGCGCTCAGCGGGCGCGGAGGGTGATTCAGGGTTGGTTCAAGCTGAGTGCCAATCTGCTTCTACGGAGTGGCCAGAGATTTGGTGCTTTGGGCCCAAAAAGCTGCTTTCTTTGGTTACTTTCTTTGCAGCAGCAAAGAAAGTGACCCCCGCCCCGGGGAGGGGCGTGCTAATAGACCGACGCGAATAATCGAAGAAACAAAAAACGAAGAAAGAAGAAACTAAAAAAACCCCTGTGCAATACGCCCCACCTGTTCAATCCCTGAATCGAAGATTCGAAGAAAGAACGGCAGGAGGTTGGGCACCATGAGCTGCAGAAGCAGCAACCCGACGAGCATCGTCACAGGAAACCCGACCTGAAAGATCCCGATCTGCGGCGCAGCGCGATTAAGAATCCCCAAAGCGAGATTGGCGATCAAGAGCGCCGCGACCACCGGAAGTGCGAGCAACAAGCCCGTTGCAAAGATACTCGCGCCGTAGCCGACCAAAACCCGCCAGCCCTGCGCATGAGCCGCAGACGCCACGACATTCGCCCCGACGGGCACGTTCTGAAACGTGGTGATGAGCGCACTGATCAACTGCAGATGCCCATCGAAAACGAGAAAGGCGAGCATCGCGAGCGTATTGAGGTATCGCGATATCACCACCGCATTGCCGCCTTCGCGCGGATCGTAAAGCATCGCGAATCCCAGGCCCATTTGCTGGCCGATGAACTCGCCCGCCGCATCGATAGCCGCGAATGCAATCTGCATCGTCATGCCGATGGCCGCGCCGATCAAGAACTGATTGACGATGATCCACACGCCCGCCGCGGAAAACACCGTCGCCTGCGGCATCGCCGGCAGCGTCGGCGCGACGATCAGCGTGACGAACGCAGCAAGCGCAATCTTCACGCGCATCGGAATGGCCATGTGGCTCAGCACCGGCGCGGTGGCCACGAGCGCGAGAATCCGCACGAACGGCCACAGGAACGCGGTCAGCCAGCCATTTAGCTGCGCATAAGTGACGGAAAACATCGCGGCGATCTCAGCCCGTGATCGCGGGCGTGATGGTGAACACGTGACGCATGTAATCGAGCAGCGTCGAAAGCATCCACGGACCGGCGATCACCAGCGTCACCGCGACGGCAATCAGCTTCGGAATGAACGACAGCGTCGATTCGTTGATCTGCGTGGCCGCCTGAAAGAGGCTCACCACCAGACCGACGACGAGCGCCACCAGCAACAACGGCGCAGCCAGCAACAAGGCGACATACATCGCCTGATGCGCCATCGTCATGACGGATTCGGGTGTCATCTGCGTGTCCTTACGAAACGAAGCTCTGCGCGAGCGAGCCGATCAGCAACTGCCAGCCATCGACGAGCACGAACAGCATCAGCTTGAACGGCAGCGCGATCGTGGACGGCGAAACCATCATCATGCCCATCGACATGAGCACGCTCGCCACCACCATGTCGATGATGAGAAACGGAATGAAGATCGTGAAGCCGATCTGAAAGCCCGTCTTCAGTTCGCTCGTGACGAACGACGGCACCAGCAGCGAAAGCGGCACGTCCTCGGGGCCGTTCATCGGCGGAGCCTTGGAAATGCGGGCGAAAAGCGCGAGATCCGATTCGCGCGTCTGCTTCAGCATGAACTGCTTGAAGGGCGCGACGCCGCGCGTCATCGCCTGATCCATCGCAATGGTGCCTTCGGAAAAGGGCTTGTATGCGTCGTTGTATGCGCGGTCGAGCACCGGCGACATCACGAAGAACGAGAGAAAAAGCGCGAGGCCGACGAGCACCTGATTCGGCGGCGTGCTCGACGTGCCGAGCGCCTGACGCAACAGCGACAGCACGATGATGATGCGCGTGAAGCTCGTCATCATCAGGACCATCGCGGGGAGGAACGAGAGCATCGTCAGCAGCAGCATCGTCTGCACGCTGAGCGAATACGTCGTGCCGCCGTTGGGGCCGGGACTCGTGTTGAAGGCGGGCAGACCCGCCGTGCTTTGCGCGAACGCCGCGTACGGCATCAACGCGATGACAACGGGCAGCGCGACCTTCGCTCCAACCTTCACTGCGCGCACGATGTTACGACTGACCTGCATGACTTGCTCCTGCCTACGAACCGTAGTCTTGATCGACAGGCTGCATTGTTGACCACGCAACCCGCAAACGATGGCGCGAAAAGAAGGGCAATTCGGGGCTAACTCGTTCTATTGCCGCATGCGTTCGAGTCCTTTTTTCAGGGCACAAAAGCAAAAGCGCGCGATCCTCGCGGACCGCGCGCCTTGTCGCCGCTGCGTTGCTTCGACTTACTTTCCGCCGCCGACGAACTTCTGCATGCGCTTGTTGGCTTCGCCCGCGAGCGCATCGCGAAAGCGCTGGCCGAACGAGCCTGGCAACGTTTGCGCGGGCGTCGGCACCTGATTGCCGATGCCATCGGCTTCGGCGGATCCGGCGGGCATCGTATGCAGAAGCCGCACGTTGCCGGGCCCCGCGCCGAGCACGAGCCACGTATCGCCCACCTCGACGACCGCCACGCGTTCCTTGTTGCCGAGCGATGCGCCGCCCACCACCTTCACGAGACCGCTTCGCTTGCCGCCCTGAAAGCCGAACTTGCGGGCGAGCCACGCGCAGCCGAACACGAAGCCGATCACGATGACGAGCCCGAAGAGCGTCTGCAGCACCGCGCCGAAGCCGAGCGACGGCACCGCGCTTCCCGCGCCCACGCCCGATGCGATCTGCGCCGCGTGATTCACCGCGTTCATGTCGGCGGCACGGGCGAAAAGCGGTACGGCCAGAAGCGGTACGGCGAACAACGAACCAGCGGCGAGGCGTTTCATCGATTCAGCTTCCGGATACGTTCGGACGGCGTGATGATGTCCGTCAGGCGAATACCGAATTTATCGTTCACGACGACCACTTCGCCCTGCGCGATGAGACAGCCGTTCACGAGCACGTCCATCGGTTCGCCGGCGAGACCGTCGAGTTCCACCACCGAGCCTTGCGCGAGCTGCAGCAGGTTGCGGATCGCGATCTTCGTGCGGCCGAGTTCCACCGTCATCTGCACGGGGATGTCGAGAATCATCTCGATGTCGTTGCGCGTCGACGGGGGCGCGGCCTTCGAAAGCGGCTGGAACACGCCGGCGGATGCGGCCGGTGCTTCGTTGCCGTTCTGTTCGGCGAGCGCGGCCGCCCAGTCGTCCATGGCCATTTCGTCGTCCGTCGAAACGGTCGCGCCGGGCTGCGTGCCTTCCTGCATCAAATCACTCATAACTACCTTCCTTCGGGGAATCGCTTGCGCTGATCATCTTCTGGACGCGCAGCGCGTATTGACCATTGAAAATTCCGTAGCCGCATTCCATCACGGGCACGCCGTCCACCTTGGCGACGACCTGCTCGGGGATGTCGATCGGCAAGACATCGCCCACGCGCATGTTGAGCAGCTTCTCGAACGACGATCGAACCTCCGCGAGATCCACCGTCAGCTCCACTTCCGCCGATTGCACCTGCTGCGACAGCACGCGGACCCAGCGGCGGTCTACTTCGAGCGCTTCGCCTTGAATGGGCGAGGAGAGCACGTCGCGGATCGGCTCGATCATCGAGTACGGGAAGCAGATGTGCAGCGTGCCGCCCGTCGAGCCGAATTCGATCGTGAATTGCGTCACGATGACGATCTCGTTGGGCGTCGCGACGTTCGCGAACTGCGTGTGCATTTCCGAGCGCATGTATTCGAATTGCAGCGGACGCACGCTGCGCCACGAGGCCGCGTAGTGCTCGAACACGAGGTTGAGCAGCTTGTGGATGATGCGCTGCTCGGTCTGCGTGAACTCGCGGCCTTCGACGCGCGTGTGGAACCGCCCGTCGCCGCCGAAGAGGTTATCGACGACGAAGAACACGAGGTTCGGATCGAACACGAAGAGCGACGTGCCGCGCAACGGCTTGACGTGGACGAGGTTCAGGTTCGTCGGGATGGGCAGATTGCGCGTGAATTCGCTGTATTTCTGCACTTTCACGGGGCCGACGGAGATTTCCGCCGAGCGCCGCATGAAGTTGAAGATGCCGACGCGCATGAGTCGCGCGAAGCGGTCGTTGATGATTTCGAGGCCGGGCATCCGGCCGCGTACGATGCGTTCCTGCGTCGCGATGTTGTAGGGACGCACACCGACGGGTTTGTTCTCGTCGGAGACCTGGTCGATTTCGCCGGTGACGCCCTTGAGGAGGGCATCGACCTCCTCTTGCGACATGAACTCTTCGTGGCCCATGACTCTGTTCGTTCCTTAAAGATGGGATGCCGTGGGCTTACTGGACGACGAATTCGGTGAACAGCACTTCATCGACGTGCGCCGGATGTTCGGGCGAGTTGGCGATGCTTTCGACGGCGCTGCGCAGTTCGGCGGCGAGCTTGCGTTTGCCGTCGATGGTCGCGAGGTCTTCCGGGTGCTTGCCCGAGAGGATGAGCAGCACGCGGCTGCGGATTTCGGGCATGCGTTCGGTGAGCGCGGCCTGCGCTTTCTCTTCCTTGAGCTTGAGCGTCAGGCCGACGCGCAGGTAATGCATGATGCCGTCGTCGGCTTGCAGGTTGACGGTGAGCGAATCGAGCGGGAAGAACACGGGCGGCGGCGGCGGTGCGGGCTTGCTCGCGTGGCCGGATTTTCCGAGCAGGAAGTAGGCGCCGCCGGCGCCCGCGCCGAGCAGGACGATTGCGCCGATCGCGATGATCAGGATGCGCTTGAGTTTGCCGCTTTTAGCGGGAACGATGGGTTGCTGGTTTGCGGTCGTGGTAGCCATGAATGCGTGCCTCTTTCGATAGGATGCATTGTTCGCTATCGCGTAAGGTTGTGATGGGGGGAATAGAGGGGAGATTTGGGGCTATCTTTGGGTTTTGCACTGGAGCGCGGTTTGGGGGTTTTGTTGGGGGGCTAGTTCTTTTCGCGTCGGTCTATTAGTGCGCCCCTCCCCGGGGCAGGGGTCACTTTCTTTGCTGCTGCAAAGAAAGTAACCAAAGAAAGCAGCTTTTTCGCCCGCACTCCGTTTTTCGATGTTGCACTCCGTAGACCCACGTTGGCACTCAGCTTGACGCAACCTTGAATCGCCTTCCGCGCCCGCTGAGCGCCAGCCCTTGCGAGCCCCCGGGCTCGACAAAACCATTGGTTTGCAACGCGCCACTTGAAAGGACGAATTTCACCGAACCTACTCATCGCCGCGATCAATGCGTGCGAACTTGGCTCATAGCGTCGTTTGCGGTTGCTGGGTGGAGTCTTTGAGTTTTGCGTGGGCGCTAGTACGCGATGGTGTTGTCGAGCCCGGGGGCTCGCATGGGGTGGCGCTCAGCGGGCGCGGAAGGTGATTCAGGGTTGATTGAAGCTGAGTGCCAACGTGGTGCTACGGAGTGCTCACGGCTTAGGTGCTTTGGGCCCGGAAAGCTGCTTTCTTTGGTTACTTTCTTTGCAGCAGCAAAGAAAGTGACCCCCGCCCCGGGGAGGGGCGTGCTAATAGACCGACGCGTGAAAACGAAGTAACGAATAAAAGCCCGCCCCGGCAAAGAGGGGCAAAAAAACCCTCACCTGACCAACGAACGCCGCTTCATTTCCAACTGAGTAATGAGGCGCTGGAGAGTATTCTCCGCCGACCCCGGCATTGAAACGAACTTGAACCCGAGCGTGAACCGCCGATCGCCCTTCGGCGTAACCGTCTCGCGATGCGAAACCAGCTTGAGATCGAGCGTCACCTTGCCCGTAGCGGTGAAGTGCAATTCAGCATCCTGAATCACGACGCCCATTTCCATATCCGCGACGCGCTCGTCCATCGTGCGCAACGCCACGCCGCCCAGCGACAAATCGTGCACCTCGAAGCGGAACCGGTCGCCATCGGGCAACGAGCCGCTGCAAATATACGGATCCAGCACCGGCGCCTCGACGCGGAAATACTCGCGACGCTGCATGTAGTACAACACCGGCGGAAACTCCGCCTCGAACGCCGGCCGGCCATCGAACACGGTCTCGCGCGCCGCGCCCGTCGTGAACTCCACGCGAACGCCCTCCGGCGCCGCATGAAAAACGAGCTTCTGCGCACGCAGCACATCGCGATTCTGCTCCGCCACGCCGCCCCAGTCGAACGTGAACCGGTGCGACGTCACATCGACATCCAGCAGCCGCGTGACGATCTGCCCGTCGCCATATTGCGCCGTCAGAAAATCCCCGCGATTCGCCAGATTGCGCAGCGATACGCCGATCTCCAGCGGATTCCGACGCCCGAAATCCACTTCGTGGTCGATCTCGTCATCGGCTAATTCATGCTTGTGATTGGTATTCATGGTGCTGGCCGTGTTCATTTTGCCCTCGCATCGCCGGTCTTTTTTACGCCGTTCGGCGAACCGGACCCCGTCGATCCGGCACTGTCGTCCACGAGTTAGCGGCATGCCTCATGAAAAGTTTAGGGGCCGTCGAGAAATTTCTGTGTGGTGCGCCGTCCCCTTCGACGTAAAACGTTTGCACCCTCCGGGCGCCCCGCAACTGCCTCGAACCGCGCTTGGTCAAACGATCTGCTTCATGATCGAAATGAGCTTCTTCGCGTACTGCGGGTCCGTCGCGTAGCCCGCCTTCTGCATGCCGTGCGCGAAGCCCGCGACGTCGCGCGACGCTTCCACCACCGGCGCATAACGCGGATTGCTCTTGATGAAGCTCGCGTAATCCGTCAGCGCATCTTCGTATGAATCGTAGGCGCGGAAGCGCTCCACCACCTTCTTCGGCTGGCCGTTCACATACTCCGTCGTCACCGCGTTGACCGTCTTGCCTGTCCAGTTGCTCGTCGCCTTGATGCCGAAAATGTTGTGAGTCGTCTCGCCGTTCGCCTGCTTGATCTCGCGCTTGCCCCAGCCCGACTCGAGCGCCGCCTGACCGATGATGAAGCGCGCCGGAATGCCCGTCGCCGCGCTCGCCGCCTGCGCGGGCGCCGCCAGCCGCTCGACGAACGCATTCACCTTGTCCGAACCGTTGCCGTGCGCGGGCGGGTCCAGCGAACTCGCCGCCGAATAACCCCGGCCATCGCCGAGCGATCCGCCGTTCTTGTTCGCCTGCGCCGCCGCATAGGCTTTCGCCATCGCGTTCATCGCGGCGATGTTGCCCGCGTTCGATTCGATATCGCCGCCGCCGCCCGACATGCCGCCGAGCGCCTGCATCGCGTTCATCGACTTTGCGCCGCCCGCGCCGCCCATGATGTTCGCGTCGGCCTTGCCGCCGGCGTTGCGCATCAGTTGCTTGAGCATCATGTCCGCCACGCCGATGCCCTTCGACGACATCTGCTGCGACAACTGCTGGTCGAGCATCGCCGTGAACGACTTCGAATCGTTCGATTCGAACGGACTGTCGGATGGCGTCGCGTCGCGCATGCTCTTCAGCATCATCTGCGTGAAGACGGCGTCGAACTGCTGCGCGGCGGCCTTGAGACCTTGCTGCGGATTCGCGCCGGCCTGCGCACGCAGCGCATCGAAGCCCTGCGTGTCGAGCGCGAACCGGTTCGAGAGATTCGACAGTCCGCTCGTATCGGTCGATGCCAGCGGCGTGCTGGCGATACCGTTCGTATTCGAGTTCATGTGCCGCCCCCGTTAGATGATTTCGAGGTCGGCGCGCAGCGCGCCTGCCGCCTTCATCGACTGAAGGATCGAAATCAGGTCCGCGGGCGTCGCGCCGAGCGCATTCAGCCCCTTCACGACATCCGCGAGATTCGCGCCCGCCGACAGCATCTTGAGCGCGCCGCTATCCTGCTTGAGCTGAATCTGCGACTGCTTCGCCGCCACCGTCTGCCCGTTGGAGAGCGCGTTCGGCTGGCTCACCGCCGTCTGCGTGTTGATGACCACCGACAGATTCCCGTGCGCGACCGCGCAGTTCTGCAGCGTGACCATCTGATTCATCACGATGGACCCGGTGCGCGCGTTGAGAATCACCTTCGCGGCGGCCTGCGCCGGACGCACGTCGATGTTCTGCAACTGCGCCATGAACGACACCTGCTCGGCGGCGTCCGTCGGCGCGCGAAGCTGGATCGTGCGGCCATCGAGCGCGAGCGCCGTGCCCATGCCGAACTGGTTGTTCACCGCCGCGACCACGCGCTGCGTCGTGTCGAAGTCCATCTCGCGCAGTTCCATCTGCATGACGCCGCCTTGCTGCTGGAGCGCCGTCGGCACCGCGCGCTCGACGATCGCGCCGCCGGAAATGCGGCCCACCGCGAGCTGGTTGACCTGCACCTTGCTGCCGTTCGCGCTCGCGCCCGCGCCGCCGACGACGAGGTTGCCCTGCGCCATCGCGTAGACCTGGCCGTCCGCGCCCTTCAGCGGCGACATGAGGAGCGTGCCGCCGCGCAGGCTCTTCGCGTTGCCGAGCGACGAAACGGTCACGTCGATCGCTTCGCCGGGACGCGAGAACGGCGGCAGCGTCGCGGTCACCATCACGGCGGCGACGTTCTTCAACTGCATGTTCTGCGTCGTCGCCGGATTCACGGTGATGCCCAGGTTGCCGAGCATGTTCGTGAGCGACTGCGTGGTGAACGGCGTCTGCATGGTCTGGTCGCCGGTGCCGTCGAGACCCACGACGAGGCCGTAGCCGATCAGCGGGTTGTCGCGCACGCCCTGGAACGAGACGAGATCCTTGAGACGTTCGGCATGCGCGTGCTGCGCGGCGCCGATGGCGACCAGCGCGGCCGCGAGCGAGAACGAAAGGAAACGTTGGAGCGGAGTCATGATCAGAACGGCGCGACGTTGAGGAAGAAGCGTTGGAGCCAGCCCATGTTCTCCGCTTCGTCGATATAGCCCTTCGCCGAATATTCGATCTTCGCGTCGGCGATTTGCGTGGAGTACACGGTGTTGCTGCCCGAGATGGTCGTCGGATTGACGACGCCCGAGAAGCGCACGAATTCGTTGCCCTGGTTGATGAGCATCTGCTTCTCGCCGCTCACCATCAGGTTCCCGTTCGGCAGCACTTCGGTGACGGTCACGGTCAGCGTGCCGCTGAACGTGTTGGCCGCGCTCGCGCCGCCCGCCGCCGTGAACTTGTTCGCGCCGGTCGCCGACAGATTCGTGTTGTTGAAGAGACCGCCGAAGATGCCGGGCGTCGTCGGCACGGAGAACGAGCCGGAGCCGCCGCGGTTGGTGTTCGCCGCCGACGACTTCGTCGCGTTGACGTTTTCGGAAATCACGATCGTCAGGATGTCGCCGACATTGCGCGGCCGCTGGTCTTCGAAAAGCGGCCGGCCCGCGTAGCCCGCGTTGTAGATCGCGCCGGGCGAGCGCGTGCCGGAAGGCGGCTGCGGCGGACGCGCGGTCATCGGCTGCTGGATGATCGGCTCTTTCGGCACGAGGCCGCATGCGGCCAGCGCGGCAACCAGCGCCGCCGTCGAGGCACGCGCGAGGAGGTGTTTAAGCGACATCTTGATAACTCGTCTGATGCGAAATGTAGCGCTAGTGTGACGCCATCCTCGCGAATTCCATCTGTCGAATAGAGGGTTAAACCTGCATTTGCGAGAGCGTCTGCAGCATCTGGTCGGACGTCGTCACGGCCTTGCTGTTGATTTCGTACGCGCGCTGCGTCTGGATCATGTTGACGAGTTCCTGCACCACGTTCACGTTCGACGCTTCCACGTAGCCTTGCTGCAGCGAGCCCGCGCCGTTCAGTCCCGGCTGCGACACGTTCGGCGCGCCCGAGCTGCCCGTTTCGGAGAACAGGTTTTCGCCGCGCGCTTCGAGACCGGCCGGGTTGATGAACGTCGCGAGCTGAATGGCGCCGACGTTCGTGGCGGCCGTCGTGCCCGGCTGCGTGATCGACACCGTGCCGTCCGAGCCGATGGTGATCGACGTCGCGTTCTGCGGAATGGTGATCGCCGGATTCAGCTGATAGCCGCTCGACGTCACGAGCTGGCCTTGCGCGTTGGTCTGGAAGGAGCCGTCGCGCGTGTAGGCGGTGGTGCCGTCGGGCATCGTCACCTGAAAGAAGCCTTGCCCGTTGATGGCGACGTCCTTCGAATTGCCCGTCTGCTGCAGGTTGCCCTGCGTGTAGAGGCGCTCGGTCGCGACTTGCTGCACGCCGGTGCCGAGCTGGATGCCCGAGGCGAGTTCGGTTTGCTGCGTCGAGTTCGCGCCCGGCTGGCGGGTCGTCTGATACAGCAGGTCCTCGAACACCGCGCGCGAACCCTTGAAGCCGTTGGTGGCCACGTTCGCGAGGTTGTTCGAGATCACGTCCATCTGCGCTTGCTGCGCGTTCATGCCGGTCGCGGCGATGTAAAGAGAGCGATTCATGTTCGTTTCCTGATGTGCTTCGCCGCTTAGGAGAAGTTAAGCAACTTGTTGGCCGATTGTTCGTTCTGGTCCGCCGATTCCATGAGCTTCGTCTGCATCTGGAACTGGCGCGCGTTGGTGATCATCGAGACCATCGCGGAGACCGGATTCACGTTGCTGCCTTCGAGCGCGCCGCCGGCCACGACGACGCTCGGGTCCGCGTCGGCGGGGTCGCCGCTCGCGGTGCGATACAGGCCGTCGTCGCCGCGCGTGAGCGTCGCCGGATCGGGATTGACGAGCTTCAACTGATCGACGGTTGCGATGGCGGTCGGCGGATCGCCCGGAATCAGCGCGGAGATCGTGCCGTCTTTCCCGATGGTCACTTCGGCGCCCGGCGGCACCGACATCGGGCCGCCGTTGCCGAGCACCGGCAGGTTGTTCGCCGTGACGAGCTGACCGTTCTGATCGACGTGCAGATTGCCCGCGCGCGTGTACGCCTCGCCGCCGTCCGCCGTTTGCACGGAGAGCCAGCCCGGTCCCTGAATGGCGACGTCGAGCGGATTGCCGGTCTGCTGGATCGGGCCGGCGGAGTAGTCGGCGGTCGGCGTCGACGAGAGCACGAAGGTGCGCGTCGAGCCGTCGGCGGACTGGTTCTCGAACGACATCGGCACCTGACGGAACGCCGCGAGCTGCGCCTTGAAACCCGTGGTCGATGCGTTCGCGAGGTTGTTCGCGACGACGGCTTGCTGCTCGAGCGACTGGCTTGCGCCGGTCATCGCGGTGTAGATCAGACGGTCCATGAATCGCTTTCCTGTTTCCTATGCGTGCGGACGCTGCTTACAGATTGATCAGCGTCTGGTCGACGGTCTGCTGCGTCTTGATCGTTTGCGCGTTCGCCTGATAGTTGCGCTGCGCGGTGATCAGGTTCACGAGCTCGCTCGTCAGGTCCACGTTCGAGTCTTCCACCGCGCCGCCTTGCAGCGTGCCGTGGTTCGTCGAGCCGGGCACGCCCACTTGCGCCGCGCCCGAAGCCGCCGTCTGCGCGTACACGTTGCCGCCGAGGTTCTGCAGGCCGTTCTGGTTGTTGAAGTTCGCGATGGCGATCTGGCCGAGCGCCTTCGTTTCGCCGTTCGAGTAGTTGCCGGTCAGCATGCCGTCCGTGCCGACGGTGAAGCCCGTCAGTTCGCCCGTGCTGTTGCCGTCCTGATGCAGGTTCGACAGGCCGCTCGTCGCGCCGTACTGGGTCGTGCCGGACAGATCGAGCGTGATCGTCTGCGTCGCGCCCGGCGTCTTGTCGGCGCCGTTGGGAATCGTGAACGTGAACTTGGTGCCGCCGCTCGACGGCACGCTCACGCCCGACGTCGACGTGGACGACAACGCCGTGCCCGTCAGCGCGCCCGACGAATTGAAGCTCACCGCGCCGAGGTCGGTTTGCTGCGAGACGGGGTCGCCGTAGCCGGCATACGCTTCCCACGTGCCGGTGTCGGTCTTGGTGAAGTAGACGGACACTTTCTGCGTGCCGCCGAGCGAGTCGTACACATCCACCGAAGTCGATGCGTTGTACGTGTTGCCGTTGGTCGGATCGAAGCCGGAAACGGGCTTGTCGGCGTCCTGCGAGTTCAGGTTGAACGCCGCGGTGATCGTCTTCGTCGCGCTCGGCGCGATGTTCGCGGTCGGCACCGTGAGCGGCACCGTGCTCGCGCTGTTGACGACGCCGCCCGAATCGGCTGCGTAGCCCATCAGTTGCAGGCCGGCCGAGTTGACGATCTTGCCGCTGTCGTCCAGATGGAACACGCCGTTGCGCGAATACACGATCGAGCCGTTGTTCGACAGCTGATAGAAACCGTTGCCGTTGATGGCGACGTCGAGCGCCTGGTTGGTCGTCGTGATCGTGCCTTGCGAGAACTGCTGCTGCACTTCCGCGAGGCGCGTGCCGATGCCGATCTGGTTCGACACGGCCGTGGCCATGGAACTCGCGTACATGTCGGCGAACTGCGCGGCGCCCTGCTTGAAGCCGACGGTATTCGCGTTCGCGATGTTGTTGCCGATCACATCGAGGTCGCTCGACGCGGCGCCCAGACCGCTCAATGCTTGTTGGTAGCTCATGTTTGTCTCTCGGCCGGGCGTGTCCCGGCATCAAAGGAATAGGGAATCAAAGAATCGAGGCGACGCTGGACAGCGCGACCGTCGAACCGTTCGCGAGCTTGAGGCCCGGCGCGCCGCCCGACATCTGCACGACGCTCTGCACCTGCGAAGCCGACAGCGTCGTGGCGGTCGCCTGCTGGCCGTTGATCGTGCCTTGCGCGGTGATCGTGTAGCTGCCGTCCGCGAGCGTGGCGCCCTTCGAATCGACCGGCGTCCAGCCCGATACCGGCACGACGCCCGCGCCTTGCGCGCCGAGATCGAGCGTGTTGACGATGTTCCCCGACTTGTCCTTCACGACGATCTGCAGGTCGCTGACATCGTTGGCGAGCTGCACGCCGAAGTTCGACGACGCGCCGCTCGACACGCTCACCGTGTTGCCCGGCGCGAGCACGTTCGAGCCGATGAGCAGCGCGGCTTGCGTCGACTGGCCGGCGGAGAGTTGCGTCGCGAGCGAACTGAGCGACGTGTTCAACTGGCCGATGCCCGACACGGTGTTGATCTGCGCGAGCTGCGAAGTCATCTGCGAGCTGTCGGCGGGATTGGTCGGGTCCTGGTTCTTGAGCTGCGTCACGAGCAGCGTCAGGAACGTGTTCTGCAGATCCGAGGCGGACGTGCCGGACGTGCCGCTCGTGCTGCTGCTGGATGACGACGACGCGCTCGACGCGCCGTTCATGGTGTCGAGCAGCGTCTGCGACACGGTGGTGCCGTTGCTGCCGATCGTGGTGTTGGTGGTCACGGGTTAATCCTCAGAGTCCGGTTCAGGTTCCGATGGTCAAGGTCTTGAGCATCAATTGCTTGGCGGTATTGAGCGTCTCGACGTTCGCCTGATAGGAACGCGACGCGGAAATCATGTTGACCATCTCCTGCACGGGATCGACGTTCGGCATCGTCACGTAGCCGTCCGCGTTCGCTGCGGGATTGCTCGGGTCGTAGCTGGTTTTCATGGGGCTCGGATCGTCGATGACGCCCGTGACCTGCACGCCGCCGACCTGCTGGCCGGAGCCGCTTTTCGCGCCGCCGAGCGGATCGACGGCGAACACGACCTGCTTCGCCTTGTACGGCTGGCCGTCCGGGCCGGTCGTGCTGTCCGCGTTCGCGAGATTCGACGCGGTCACGTTCAGGCGCTGCGCCTGAGCCGACATCGCCGAACCGGCGACGCTGAATATGTTCATCAATGAAGGCATGGCTTCCCTTAACCTTTCTTAACTGCGCTTAGCTGTTGGACGTGATGGCGGACAGCATCGACTTGATCTGCGAGCTGAGCACCGTCATGCCGGCTTCGAAGTGCAGCGCGTTGTCCGCGAACTGCACGCGCTCCGAGTCCAGATCGACGGTGTTGCCGTCGAGCGACGGCTGGCTCGGCACGCGATACGCGAGCCGGCCGTAGTCGTCGCTCGAACCGCCGGATGCGGCGAGCGTCGACGTGCCGGACATGTGACCTTGCGCGGTCACGGCCATCGACGCGCCGCTGCTGATCGAGACCGGCTGCGCCATCTTGAGCGTCGATCCATTCGATGCCGCCGATGCCCCGCCGCCCTGCTTCAGCGCGCCGGCGAGCGCGGTCGAGAAATCGACGTCGCGCGCCTTGTAGCCGGGCGTGTCGGCGTTGGCGATATTCGACGACAGCAGTTCCTGCCGGTAAGCGCGTACGTCGAGCGCCTCGCGGCCGAACGCGAATTCCTTGTCGAGCTTGTCTAGCATTCCCGGGGTTCCCCAAGTTGGTGTCGCATGCGCCCGGCGCACCGCGCGGGCCTTTTTGCATGACACGCATCTTAGGAGCGGCGCGCAATTACTAATCCGATGAATAACCGGGAAACGCGGCCTCTATTCGAGGCTTGGACGCGGCGCGGCGTATCTAGAATCTGGGTCGTGGTGAGAAGCCGGCGTTTTTTCCGGCGCTTGGGCCAGGTTGCCGCCGTGGGCGGATCGAATGAATCGAACGAATCGAATGACGCGTGTGCGCCTTGGCGCGGCGAGCGAGGGAGAGAAGTGATGAGCAGGTCCGCCAGGCATCCGTCGAAAGCAGCGGCGCTTCGTGCAGCGTCGTTCGCACGCAGCGCGTCGCGATGCGTGGCGGGCGTGTCGCTGTTCGTCGGCGTCGCTACGGGCGCGTTCGCGCAGCAAAGCGACGGCTTCATCGCGATTCCCGGCAACGCGGAGACGAATCCGTCAGCGGTGGCGGACATGGCGAAAGGGTTGGCCGCGAAGCCTGCCGCTGCGCCGTCTGCGTCGGTGGCCGTCGCCGCTCCCGCTCCGGCGCCCGCGCCCTATCTCGCGCCTGTGCCCAGCTATCGCGCCGCGACGAAGGCCGCCGATGCCGCCATGCGCCACGCCGCGCTCGCGCTCGATGCCCGCGCCGAAGCCGCCGCCGACGCAATGGACGCAATGGACGACGCCAGCGGAATGATCGTCATTCCCGGAACCGGCGAGCCGAAGCCCGCTGCTGCGGTTGCCGCGACTGCCGCCGTTGCGCCAGCAAAGCCGGCCGCATCGCGCGATGTGATTCCCGTCGTGGTCACGCGCGACGACACGGCTGCGTCCCGCAACGCCAGCGCGCGTCCGATCGCGGCCGGCGATGCATCGCCCGTCAAGCGCGCCACTTACAACACGCCCGCGAGCGCGGACGCCGCTTCCCCGATGAAGCGCGTGAGCTTTTCGCCGTCATCGGCAACGACGCAAGCGCCCGCTGCCGCCGCCACGGCGCAGGACGGCGAAGCCATCCGCGCCGCTGCGCTCTCGTTTCTCCAGCAACAGACCGCGGGCCTGCCCGGCAAGGTCGATATCACCGTCACGCCCGTTTTCCCGCGCGGCCTCGCCGCCTGCTCGGTGCTCGATCCGTTCATGCCCACGGGCGCGCGTCTCTGGGGCCGCGTGACGGTCGGCGTGCGCTGCGTCGGCGAGCGCCCGTGGACGCTGTATGTCCAGGCGCGCATCTCGATCAACGCGACGTACTACACCGCCGCGCGCGCCATTTCGCCGGGCGAAGTGCTCGCCAGCGCCGACCTCGTCGCCCGCGACGGCGATCTCACCGCGATGCCGCAAGCCGTCGTCACGGATCCGTCGCAGGCAGTCGGCGCGGTCGCGTTGTCGCGCGTGCCGGCGGGCCTGCCGCTGCGCACCGACATGCTGCGCGCGGCGAGTTCGGTGGCGATCGGCCAGACGGTTCACGTGGTCGCGGACGGCTCCGGCTTCTCCATTTCCTCCGAAGGCAGCGCGATGAACAACGCCGCGCCCGGCCAGCAAATCCGCGTGAAAACGGCGGGGGGCCAGATCATCACGGGCGTCGTGAAGGACAGCCAGACGGTGGAGATCCGGATGTAAAGAGGCGCTGGCCGTCCATTCCCGACCGGGCCAGCGCGGTTCAGATCGCATCGAAAATCGTCACCAGCTAGATGTTTCATTTTGTTGCAATTCCAGCGAATCCCCGTCCGACAAGGCTTTCCGGGCGATGATCGCGCCGAACGTGTGTTGCGCCACACAGGCCAGGGTAAAGTTTTCCAAACCCTCCGCCGATAAAAGACTCAACACGTTCGGGAATGGACATCGTGAAAATCGAATCGAATAGCAACACCACTCTGGCGAGCCTGCAAGACGGCGCGCAACGTGCATCGCAGGGCGATGCGAAAACTGCCGCAACCACCGCGCCGGCGAATGACGTCAAAGCGGACGTGAGCGCGGGCGGGAAAGCGGGCGGAACATCGACGGTCAGCCTGTCGACGTTGTCGTCCGACTTGCGCGCATCGAACGGTTCGGACATCGATACGGCGAAAGTCGAATCGATCAAGGCCGCGATCCGCGACGGCAGCCTGAAGATGGACACCAGCAAGATCGCCGACGGCATTTTGAGCACCGCGCGCGACCTGCTGCAAACGAGAACCCCGCCGACCGGCGGCTGAAACGCAACGACCCGGGTTCGCCCGGAATACGACGTGGACAGCGCCGGGCGGCTTCGACCCAACCCGCGTTTTAGCGAGCTGCAATGAGAGACGCCCTGCTTGCCACTGTCATCGAAGAAGTCGCCGCCGTTCTGGCGTTCGAATCCCTCCTCGCCCACGAGGAAAAAGCGCTGATCGCCGCGCAGCCGCTCGCCGCGCTGCCGGGGATCATCGAGGAAAAGACCGCGCTGACCGAGCGCATCGGCACACTCGAAAAGCAGCGCGACGCGCAACTTGGCGCGCTCGGGCTGCCGGGCGGATTCATCGGCATGGAAGCCGCCGCCGAAACCGACGCGCAGATCGCCGAGCAATGGGCGCTGCTGTGCGCCGCCGCCCGCCGCGCGAAACAGGGCAACAACAACAACGGCGTGCTGATCCGCACGCGCATGGAATACAACCGCAAGACGCTCGCGGCGTTGCAGGTCGCGCCGTCGAGAGCCGGTTTCTACGGCCCGGACGGACGCGTGCCCGGCGCCTGACGCGCGTTTCTCCCCTACTCTCACGGCGCATGACTTCACCGGTCATGCGCCGTTTCCATTGCCGCTTCCGCTATCCGTCGATTAACCCGGTTTTTGCGAGCCTAATCCGCCGATGGCCGCTCGACGCCTTCCGCAATAATCGCTTCCATCAGAAAACGGCTCGATGCCGTTTGCAACCTGCTGGACAGCGAAGTACGGAGCGGAGCACGCGGTGTCGGAAGAAAGCGATCTCGAAAAAACCGAATCAGCCACTCCCAAGCGCCTGGAAAAGGCGCGGGAGGAAGGCCAGGTTGCGCGCTCGCGGGAACTCGCGTCGTTTGCGCTGCTGGCGGCGGGATTTTTCGGCGTGTGGGGTTTGTCGGGGCCGATCAGCGGTCATTTGCAATCCATTCTGCGCGGCGCGTTCACGTTCAATCACGAGACCGTGCTCGACACGCGCCAGATGATGATCGGCGCGGCCAACGCCAGCAAGGAAGGGATGCTTGCCGTGCTGCCGGTGCTCGCGCTGACGGCCGTCGCCGCGCTCGCCGCGCCGATGGCGCTCGGCGGCTGGCTCATCACCACGAAGCCGCTCGCGCCGAACTTCGGGCGGCTCAATCCGGTCAGCGGCCTCGGCAAGATGTTCTCGTCGCAGGGACCGATTCAGCTCGGCATGTCGATTCTGAAGACGATCGTCGTCGGCGGCATGGCGGGATCGGCAATGTGGAGCCGCAAGGCCGAAGTGCTCGGTCTCCTGACCAAGCCGCTCGGCCTCGCGCTCGCGGATGTCATGCATCTCATCGTCGTGTGCTGCGGCATGGCGATCGGCGGACTGTTTCTCGTCGCCGTCGTCGATGTGCCGTACCAGATGTGGTCGCACGCGAAGAAGCTGCGCATGAGCAAGGAAGAAGTGAAGCGCGAGCACAAGGAAAGCGAAGGCGATCCGCACATCAAGGGCAAGATTCGCGCGCAGCAGCGCGCGGCCGCGCGCCGCCGGATGATGCAGGCGATTCCGACCGCCGACGTCATCGTCACGAACCCGACGCACTTCGCGGTCGCGCTGAAGTACGCCGACGGCGAGATGCGCGCGCCGAGGGTCGTCGCGAAGGGCGTGAATCTGGTCGCGGCGCGCATCCGCGAACTGGGCCGCGAAAACAACGTGCCGCTGCTCGAAGCGCCGCCGCTTGCGCGCGCGCTGTATCACAACGTCGAGATCAACCGCGAGATTCCGGGCGCGCTGTACGGCGCGGTCGCGCAAGTGCTGGCGTGGGTGTATCAGCTCAAGCGTTATCACGATGAAGGCGGCATCCGTCCCGACGATCCCACGGATCTCGACGTGCCGAAGGAACTGGACAAAGGCGGCGTATCCGACGCCGACGCCGACGAGGAAGCCGCTGAAGCGCTTTCCGGCGACAACCCATCACAAGGAGCCGCAGCATGAACGCGCGCGCTGGATTTTTCGCCAAACGGCCGGACGCGCTCGGCACGCAGAACCTGCGGGCGCTCGCCGGCCCGATCCTGATCTGCATGATCCTCGGCATGATGATTCTGCCGTTGCCTGCGTTTCTGCTGGATCTGCTGTTCACGTTCAACATCGCGCTTTCGGTGATGGTGTTGCTCGTCAGCATGTACACGCAAAAGCCGCTCGATTTCGCGGCGTTCCCGAGCGTGCTGCTGTTCTCGACGCTGCTGCGGCTTTCGCTGAACGTGGCATCGACGCGAATCGTGCTGCTGCAAGGCCATACGGGTCCGGACGCGGCGGGCCAGGTGATCGAATCGTTCGGGCACTTTCTCGTCGGCGGGAATTTCGCCGTGGGTATCGTCGTGTTCGTGATCCTGATGATCATCAACTTCATGGTGATCACGAAGGGCGCGGGACGTATCGCGGAAGTCGGCGCGCGCTTCACGCTCGACGCGATGCCCGGCAAGCAGATGGCCATCGACGCCGACCTGAACGCCGGCCTCATCAACGAGGAAACCGCGAAGAAACGCCGCACGGCGGTGGCGCAGGAATCCGAGTTCTACGGCTCGATGGACGGTGCATCGAAGTTCGTGCGCGGCGACGCGATCGCGGGCTTGCTGATCATGGTGATCAACATCGTGGGCGGGCTGATCGTGGGCATGCTCCAGCACGACATGGACTTCGCGCACGCGGCGACCAATTACACGCTGCTGACCATCGGCGATGGCCTCGTCGCGCAGATTCCGTCGCTCATCATTTCGACGGCGGCGGGCGTGATCGTGTCGCGCGTCGCGACCGACGAGGACATCGGCACGCAGTTGACCGGACAGTTGTTCCAGAACCCGCGCGTGCTGATGATTACCGGCGTGATCATCGGCGTGATGGGGCTGATTCCCGGCATGCCGCACTTCGCGTTCTTGCTGCTGGGCGGCGGGCTCATCTACGCGGCCCGTTCGATGAACAAGCGCGCCGAAGCGAAGAAGAAAGCCGGCGTCGTCACCGATGTCACGCCGATCGCCGCCGCCGCTGCCGCGTCCGCCGAGAGCGCGGAAGCAAGCTGGGAGGATGTCACGCTCATCGATCCGCTCGGGCTGGAAGTGGGCTATCGGCTGATTCCGCTCGTCGATCGCAATGCGGACGGCGAACTGCTCAAGCGCATCAAGGGCATTCGCAAGAAGTTCGCTCAGGAAATCGGCTTTCTGCCGCCGGTCATTCATATTCGCGACAATCTGGAGCTGCGGCCGAACGGGTATCGCATTGCGCTGAAGGGCGTGGAAGTGGGCATCGGCGAGGCGTTTCCGGGTCAATGGCTCGCGATCAATCCGGGCCAGGTTTCGGCGACGCTGCCGGGCGCGCAAACTACCGATCCGGCGTTCGGCCTGCCGGCGGTGTGGATTGATACCAACATGCGCGAACAGGCGCAGGTGTATGGCTACACGGTCGTCGATGCGAGCACGGTGGTCGCGACGCATTTGAACCATCTCGTCGTGACGCACGCGGCGGAACTGCTCGGGCGACAGGAAGTGCAGGCGCTCTTGGAGCGCATCGGCAAGGACACGCCTTCGCTCACCGACGATCTCGTGCCGAAGGTGTTGTCGCTCACGACGTTGCAGAAGGTGTTGCAGAATCTGCTCGACGAGAGCGTGCCGATCCGCGACATGCGCACGATTCTCGACGCGCTGCAGGAACACGCGCCGCGCATTTCGGACGCGTACGAATTGACGGCGGCGGTGCGTCTGTCGCTGGGGCGCGCGATCACGCAGCAGTGGTATCCGGGCAGCAACGACTTGCAGGTGATGGGCCTCGATCCGACGCTGGAGCGGGTGTTGTCGCAGGCGCTATCGACGGGGCCGAATCCGGGGCTGGAGCCGGGGCTGGCGCAAACGCTGATGAATTCGACGCAGAACGCGATGATGCGACAGCAGAATCTCGGGTTGCCGCCGGTGCTGCTGGTTCAGCATTCGCTGCGCGCGATGCTCGCGCGGTTCCTGAGACGGAGCTTGCCGCAGTTGAAGGTGATCTCGTATGCCGAAGTGCCGGATACGAGGAACGTGAAGGTGGTTAATTTGATTGGGGGGTGAGCGTTCACCCTAGTGGAGCGACGAAGCAATCATGCCTTTGAGGTTGCCGGCGTCGAACGCGACGGTCTTGTCCGTGTAGTAACTCGCGCGCTCGAACTGCTTCTTCGTGACGGCTTTCTGGCTTTCCGCAATGGCGAGCACGTAACCGTCCATCTTCTGCACCTTGTACTGCATGAAGATCATCTCGGCTTCGAGTAGCCGCGCGGCACTCGACGCACCGATGATGATCAGTGGCTTCTCGATATCCACGACGTGGTCCGCGACCCAGCCGCCCGCGATCGGCAGTTCGACATCGGACCGAAGCCGAACGCCGAGTTCCTGTGCGATTTCGACGAGCACGCTCGTCAATTGCTCCTTGAAATCGCTGCCGGATTGCCGGTCAGCCTGCGACGTCGCCACGGCATAGAGTTGCTGCGCGGCTTCCGCGACGCGAAACACGTAGGGCGCGATCAGCCGCTGGTCGTCCGTGGTGGCGCGAATGACTTCGTCGCCGCAAAGACGCGCGGGACTCAGCTCGGCGAGCTCCTGAGACCATCGGCTGACCGCCGCCGATTCGACATCGCCGCCCGCCATGCTTGCATTGAGGCAAGCTTCACCGTTTTCATCGATCACATAGCCGCTGTTCTCGGGCCGAACGCGCACGACCACGCGGTCGCCGGTTCCCGCGTATTCGAGCGGCGTAACGATTCGATGCACGCCGTTGGTATCGGCGTGCACTTCGAAGAGCGAGCAAATGCCACCCGCGAGCGTCTGCGTTAATTCCATAACTGGCCCTGGCGAACGTCTTCGAACATCGTCTCGATTCCCACTGCCTTGCAGAAAACTTTGATCAATGCGGCGCGATCGTGCTCCGACGCCGGATCGAACTCGCGGGAAGGCTTGAGCGTAAGCTCGGGCGCGCCCGGCAGCAAGCGGTTGCGGTAGTTCGCGCCCGTCTGACAAGGCACTTTGCAGTGCAGGCCCTTGTGAGCAGGATGATAGTGGAACTCAAAGAGCGGATACAGATCGCCGTTTCGCGCAACGCTCAGGAGATACGCGTAGAACGAGCGGTCGGTACGTTCCGGGCCATCGTGCCACATGAACAGAACGCGATGATCGTCCGACACGGCCAGCAAATCAGTGGACTGACTGCCTTGCCGCCCGATTCTATTGAACGGCTTGGGCAGCGCATTGCGCACGAGCTTCCTGAATTTGGGCGCGGCTGCCAACAGCTTGGGCGCGCTCTTATGAGCGGCGAGGTCCTTCGGGTGCAATTGCGGCTCCCTCGATTCGACTAGTAGGCAACCGCAATGCAGCGAAACAGGTAATGCGGTCGGCGAACGCGATTTTCATACCGATGCTATACGCATCCACCGCCCGCCAATCCTTCGTTGAACGAATGTTTCAGTTGGCTTCAGCGCCCGCCTCAACACTCCACGATATTCACCGCCAACCCGCCGCGCGACGTCTCCTTGTACTTCGTCTTCATATCGGCCCCGGTTTCGCGCATCGTCTTGATGACCGAATCGAGCGACACATAATGCGACCCATCCCCGCGCATCGCCATGCGCGCGGCGTTCACCGCTTTCACCGATCCCATCGCGTTTCGCTCGATGCACGGAATCTGCACCATCCCGCCGACCGGATCGCACGTCAGCCCCAGGTTGTGCTCCATGCCGATTTCCGCCGCGTTCTCCACCTGCGCCGGCGTGCCGCCGAGCACCGCCGCGAGCGCGCCCGCCGCCATCGAACACGCGACGCCCACTTCGCCCTGACACCCGACTTCCGCGCCGGAAATCGACGCGTTCATCTTGTACAGAATGCCGATGGCCGCCGCCGTCAGCAGAAAGTCGATCACGCCCTGCGCGTTCGATCCCGGCACGAAGCGGTCGTAGTAATGCAGCACGGCCGGGATGATGCCCGCCGCGCCGTTCGTCGGCGCCGTCACGACGCGTCCGCCCACCGCGTTCTCTTCGTTCACGGCGATCGCGTAGAGGTTGATCCAGTCGATCATCGACAACGGATCGCGCAGCGCCTGCTCAGGCTTCCCCGCGAGCGCGCGATAAAGCTGCGGCGCACGACGCTTCACCTGAAACGGACCGGGCAAGTTGCCGTCCGCTTCCGGATTGCCGATGCCGCATCCGCGCGCGACGCAATCCTGCATCACGTCCCAGATGCGCATGAGGCCCGCGCGAATCTCGTCTTCGCTGCGCCAGATGCGCTCGTTCTCCCACATCAGTTGCGCAATCGACTTGCCGGATTCGGCGCACATCTTCATCAGCTCGTCGCCCGTGTGGAACGGATACGGCAACTGCTCGTGCGCCGTCAGCACCGCCGTGTTCGCCGCGCCCGCCGTCACCACGAAGCCGCCGCCCACCGACAGATACGTCGCTTCGCGCAAGAGCTGGCCGTTCGCATCGAATGCATGCAGCTTCATGCCGTTCGGATGCTCAGGCAGCGCCTGCCGATAAAACGCGATGTTCTCCTTCAGCGCGAACGGAATCTCGTGCGTGCCGAGCAGCGCGAGCGTCTTCGACGTGCGCACGGCCTCGAGTCTGGGAACGATGCTCGACGCATCGACGGTATCGGGGGCGTCGCCCATCAGGCCGAGCATCACGCCGCGATCCGTGCCGTGGCCCTTTCCGGTCGCACCGAGCGATCCGTACAGCTCGCATTTCACCGATGCCACCGCGCCCAGCAGCCCGTCGCGCTCGAGCCCTTGCGCGAACATCAACGCGGCGCGCATGGGTCCGACGGTGTGCGAACTCGAAGGTCCGATGCCGATTTTGAAGAGATCGAAAACGCTGACTGCCATGACTGTTCCTGCTGAATGATTAGCGCGCCGGCAGCGGCAGACACACCGCGAGCCACGCGGGCGGCGTCGGCGCGAGCCGCAGTGCCACCGGCGCATAGCGGCCGTCCAGACGCGCCGCCAGATGAAAGAGTTCCGCCGCGTTCTTCGGGTCCCATTGGCCCGAAAAACCCGGCAGGCCGGCCTCGCGACGCTTCGCATCGAAAGGTACGGTCGAATGCACGAACTCGTCGTGCGTCCGGGTGCCGAGCGCATACGGCGTGAGCCAGTTGAGCGCATCGGCCAAGGTCGCGCCCGTCGCCGCGCGCTCGGGCAGCCAGTTGCGGTTGTGGCGACGCGCGGCGAGCGCCGCCGTCACGAGCGGTTGCAGGTCATACGTGACGTAGTGCAGCGCATCGCGTTCGGAGAAATCGACCGTCGATCCGTCCGGCGCGATGTTGTCGCCGATATGCTCCACGAAGAGCCGCTGCGCCGCGTTGATCAGCTTGCGATCGTCGATGGTGAACGCGCCCATCGCCACCAGCTTCACGCGATGGCTCTGCCAGTTGTTCCGGTACGTGCCCTTGAGCGGACGCGCCTGTTTGTCGATGTCGGCGATATAGCCCGTCACCATCTTCGCGATGAACGCGTTCGCCGCGTTGCGCGTCTTCACGGGCAGCGCGCTCGCCGTCAGGTCGTACGCGAGGATCAGCGACTCGAAGTTCGTTTCGTCGATCGGATTGAAGCTCGGCCGGTACGTCGTCGTCCACGCGAGCAGAAAGCGGTCGACGAGGCGCAGATAGCGCTCGTTGCCCGTCGCGCGCCAGGCGAGCGCCGCGTCGCGCATGAGGTCGAGATCGCGCTCCGCTTCGACGCTTTGATCGTAAATGCCTTCGTGCGGCAGCGTGCCTTCCGTGTGCAGCGTGGCGCGCGGCTTCGGCTGATCGTCCACATGCGATTGCACCGATTTCACCAGCGCCTTCACGCCCGGATCGGCCTGAATGCGTTCGCTCGCCTGCATGGCGGGCGCGGCGCAGAAGTTCATCGCCGCGTGCGCGGCCGGTGCGGCCAGCAGCGTGCAAAGCGCGGCCAGCGTGGCGTGCTTCATCGAAAAACGGCTCGCCTCGTTCACCTTTCGCACCTTCCGCGTCATATGAACTCCCTGATTGCTTTGGTCAGGGGTGAGATGTTAGCCGTTCCCGAACGCGCCGCA
This sequence comes from Caballeronia sp. ATUFL_M2_KS44, assembly GCF_023630965.1. Taxonomy (NCBI): domain Bacteria; kingdom Pseudomonadati; phylum Pseudomonadota; class Betaproteobacteria; order Burkholderiales; family Burkholderiaceae; genus Caballeronia; species Caballeronia sp. ATUFL_M2_KS44. The sequence continues at coordinate 187,587 of NZ_JALQEA010000028.1, forward strand.
AGCTCGCCGACAATGCTTTACGCTTGCCGGCGACTCGCGGCGCGCCGCAGCGTCACGCGTCCGCGTACTCCGAAACCGGCACGCACGAGCACATCAGGTTGCGGTCGCCATACGCGTTGTCCGCGCGGCCCACCGGCGACCAGTACTTGCGCGCGACCAGCGACTTCACCGGATACGCCGCCGCCTCGCGCGTGTACGCGTGATTCCACTCGTTCGCGGTGACGACCGCCGCCGTGTGGGGCGCGTTCTTCAGCACGTTGTCCTCGCGGTCGGCGCGGCCTTCTTCCACCGCGCGGATTTCTTCGCGAATGGCGATCATCGCGTCGATGAAGCGGTCCAGCTCTTCCTTCGACTCCGATTCGGTCGGCTCGACCATCAGCGTGCCGGGGACGGGGAAGCTCATCGTCGGCGCGTGGAAGCCGTAGTCGATCAGGCGTTTCGCCACGTCTTCCACCGAGATGCCGCTTGCTTCCTTGATCGGCCGCACGTCCAGAATGCACTCGTGCGCGACAAGCCCGCCCGCGCCGCTGTAGAGCACCGGATAGTGCGGCGCGAGTCGCTTCGCGACATAGTTCGCCGCGAGAATCGCGCTTTCGGTGGCGGCGGTGAGACCTTGCGCGCCCATCATCGCGATATACATCCACGAGATCGGCAGGATCGCAGCCGATCCGTACGGCGCCGACGACACCGCGCCAATGCCCGCTTCGTCGCGCTTGTAACCGGTGGACGCCTGATTCGGCAGGAACTTCGCCAGATGCGCGCCGACCGCGACCGGACCGACGCCCGGTCCGCCGCCGCCGTGCGGAATGCAGAACGTCTTGTGCAGGTTCAAATGCGAGACGTCGCCGCCGAACTGGCCGGGCGCGCAGAGGCCGACCATCGCGTTCATGTTCGCGCCATCGACATAAACCTGGCCGCCGTGCTGATGCACGATGTCGCAAATCTCGCGCACGTTGCGCTCGAACACGCCGTGCGTGGACGGATACGTGATCATGATCGCCGCGAGATTCGCCGAATGCTTTTCGGCCTTCGCCTTGAGATCGTCGATATCGACGTTGCCGTTCGAATCGCACGCGACGACGACGACCTGCATGCCCGCCATTTGCGCCGACGCCGGATTCGTGCCGTGCGCGGACGCCGGAATCAGACACACATTGCGATGCCCTTCCCCGCGCGACTCGTGATACGCGTGAATGATGAGCAAGCCCGCGTATTCGCCCTGCGATCCCGCGTTCGGTTGCAGCGAAACAGCCGCGTAACCCGTGCACGCGACGAGCATCTGTTCGAGCTGATCGATCATCGTGCGATAGCCGACCGTCTGCTCGGCGGGCGCGAACGGATGAATCTGCGCGAACTCGGGCCACGTGACGGGCAGCATTTCCGACGTGGCGTTGAGCTTCATCGTGCAGGAGCCGAGCGGGATCATCGTGCGGTCGAGCGCGAGATCCTTGTCGGCGAGGCTGCGCAAATAGCGCAGCATTTCGTGTTCGGAGTGATGGCGGTTGAAGACCGGATGCGTGAGGTAATCGCTCGTGCGCTTGATGTCCGCCGGAAGCGAGTCTTTCAGCGCGGCGTCGAGCGCGTCGATATCGAACGTTTCGGTCTTGCCCGCGACATCCGCGAAGAGCGCGAAGAGCTTCTGCAAGTCGTCGCGCGTGGTGGTTTCATCGAGCGATACGCCGACCTGGGTCGCGCTCACGCGGCGCAGGTTGATGTGCGCGGCATACGCGGCCTGATGCAGCGCGTTGGTGTTCGCGCCGCTGTCGATGGTCACCGTATCGAAGAACGTTTCGTTGGCGATGCCGTAGCCGAGCTTCGCGACGCCCGCCGCGAAAATCGACGCGACGCGGTTCACGCGCAACGCGATCGTCTTCAGACCTTGCGGACCGTGATAAACGGCGTACATGCTCGCCATGATCGCGAGCAGCGCTTGCGCCGTGCAGACATTCGACGTCGCCTTCTCGCGGCGAATGTGCTGTTCGCGCGTTTGCAGCGCGAGGCGCAGCGCGGAATTGCCTTGCGCGTCGACGGTCACGCCGACGAGACGCCCCGGCATCTGGCGCTTGAATTCGTCGCGCACGGCCATGTACGCCGCGTGCGGACCGCCGAAGCCGACCGGCACGCCGAAGCGCTGCGTATTGCCGATGGCCACGTCCGCGCCCCATTCGCCCGGCGGCGTGATGAGCGTGAGCGCAAGCAGATCCGCCGCCGCGACCACATGCCCGCCCGCCGCGTGTATGGCTTCGGCGAGCGCGCGGTAGTCGCGCACATCGCCATTCGCGCCGGGATATTGCAGCAGCACGCCGAACGCGTTCGCGCTCGCGGCGTCCGCAGCCGGCCCGACCTTGACGTCGATGCCCGCCGGTTTCGCGCGCGTCTTCACCACTTCGATGGTTTGCGGCAGCACGTCGTCGGCGACGTAAAACACGTTCGACTTCGGCTTGCCGACGCGTTGCAGCAGCGTCATGGCTTCGGCGGCGGCCGTGGCTTCGTCGAGCAGCGATGCATTCGCCATCGCGAGACCGGTCAGGTCCATCACCATTTGCTGGAAATTGAGCAGCGCTTCGAGCCGCCCTTGCGAAATTTCCGGCTGATACGGCGTGTAAGCCGTGTACCACGCCGGATTTTCGAGCACGTTGCGCAGGATCACGGTCGGCGTGTGCGTGCCGTAGTAACCCTGGCCGATGAAGGTTCGAAACACCAGATTCTCGTCCGCGAGCTTGCGCAGCGACGCGAGCGCTTCCGCCTCGCTCTTCGGCTGCGTGAACGCGGCGAGCGGCAGCGTCTCCTTGCGGCGGATCGTGTCAGGAATCACCGCGTCGATGAAAGCCGCGCGCGATGCGAAACCGAGCGCGTCGAGCATGGCGCGCTGATCGGCGTCGTCGGGACCGATGTGCCGGCCGGCGAACGCATCGTGACATTCGAGCGCGGCGAGTGACAGGGAGGTGCGGTTCATCAGGCGATCCGGGTGTTCGAGCTTCATGTGAATTCCGACTGACGACGAAGGCGCGGCGGCCTTCGTCCATGAGAAAAGTTATTCGCCGATCGACTTGCCGTAGCCTTCGGCGTCGAGCAGCTTCTCGAGGCCCGCGTCGCTCGCGGGCTTGATCTTGAAGAGCCAGCTTTCGTACGGCGCGCCGTTCACCTGATCCGGCGACGACGTCAGCGCGTCGTTGGATTCGACGATTTCGCCCGAGACCGGCGCGTAAATGTCGGATGCCGCCTTCACCGATTCGATGACGGCGATCGCATCGCCCGCCGCAACGGACTTGCCCGCCGCCGGCAGCTCGACGAACACGATGTCGCCGAGCGCTTCCTGCGCGTGATCGGTAATGCCGACGGTCAGCGTGCCGTCGGATTCCGTGCGGACCCATTCGTGCGATTCGGTGTATTTCAGATCGGCCGGGATGCTCATTGGATGCTCCTTGCGTGGTTCGTTCGTGAGTTTCTTGATCGGTGGGACGCGCGCATCCGGCTTATTGAAGGTCCACGAGAACCTTGCCGTTGCGCACGAACGGAAGTTTTACCACGCGCGCGGGGACTTGCTTGTCGCGGATGACGACCTGCACCGTATCGCCCGGTGCGACCGCCGTCGGGACGCGGGCGAACGCAATGGATTCCTGCATCGACGGGGAAAACGTGCCGCTCGTGATTTCGCCGTCGCCGTGCGGCGTGACGACTTTCTGATGCGCGCGTAGCACGCCGCCCGCACGACCGTTTTCCTTGATGAGCACCAATCCGACGAAGCTCGCCTCCGAGCCGTTCGCTTCCAGCGCCGCCCGGCCGACGAAATCGCGCGGCGTCTTGAGATCGACGGTCCAGGCGAGGCCCGCGTCGAGCGGCGACACGTTTTCGTCCATGTCCTGGCCGTAGAGATTCATGCCGGCTTCCAGACGCAGCGTGTCGCGCGCGCCGAGGCCGGCGGGCTTCACGCCGGCTGCGTGCAGCGCGTTCCAGAGCGCTTCGACGTGCGTCGCCGGAACGACGATCTCGAAGCCGTCCTCGCCGGTATAGCCGGTGCGCGCGAGCATCACGTCGCCGAATGCGGTGGACGGAAAATCGACTGCGTTGAACGGCTTGATGTCCTGCGTCTGCGCGCGCGTGTCCGGCAGCACTTGCCAGACTTTTTCGCGCGCGTTCGGCCCCTGCACGGCGATGATGCCGAGATCGCCGCGCGGCGTGATCGACAGGTTGAATTCGCCCTCGGCGTTCAACTGCCCGAACCACGCGATGTCCTTGTCCGCGGTGCTCGCGTTCACGACGACGCGGAAATACGTTTCGGAAAAGTAATAGACGATGAGGTCATCGATCACGCCGCCGTCGCTCTTGAGCAGGCACGAATAGAGCGCTTTGCCGGGCGTCGTGAGTTTGTCGACGTTATTGGCGATGGCGTAGCGGAAGAAGTCGCGGACGGCCTCGCCGTGGAAATCGACGACGCGCATGTGGGAGACGTCGAACATGCCGGCGTCGGTGCGCACGGCGCGGTGTTCGTCGATTTGCGAACCGTAGTTGACGGGCATGTCCCAGCCGCCGAAATCGACCATGCGCGCGTTGAGCGCGAGGTGTGCGGCATGCAAGGGCGTGTGTTGAAGAGAAGTCATCGGGGCCTCGGTTCGCCAGACAAAAAAGGCCACGCAGCGAACGTCCGTCAGCGGAAACGCGCCTTCGCCGCTGGATGCGGCATGCGGGCGCGACCGCGATGCGGTTGCGATGCGTGACCCCTCTGTCCTCGGTACCTGAGAGATTGCGCGGACACCGGCGTGTGCCGGCGGTCCATCGCGCGCCCCTTCGGTGGGCAACTGGTTTCGTTCGACGAAGCCGCTGCCGCTCTCCAGAGTGCGAGGAAATGCTTCCTCGACGCGGCCGGTCCTTTTGCCTGAGAGTTTGCGGGTGTGCCCCTTCGGCGGCGCGGCGTTCGCTGATTTTTCGCCCAGCGGCGGCCACGCGCTCTCCCGACGCGTGCGGCAGAATTTACGCGACGCCAATTGCCTTGTCAAACGGATTCGGACCGCGGTGATTGCCTGAATTAGCCGGGTGTGATGGGCACGAATCGTGACGTTCGCGGTGCGGCACGCGCCTACACTCGGGGTTTGCAACTTACTCTGGAATGGTCATGGCATCCGTCACCATCAATGGCCGCACGGTCACCGGCAAGAACATCTCGATACGCGGCAAGCAAGTGACCGTCGACGGCGAAATCGTCAGCGGCGATAGCTCGCCGGGCGTGACCGTCGAGATTCATGGCGATGTCGAAAAGATCGACGTCGAGAGCTGCGACAAGCTCACGGTGCATGGGCAGGTCGGAGCGGTGTCGGCCGTATCGGGCAATGTGTATTGCGGCGATGTCGGCGGGTCGGTGCAGACGGTGTCGGGAAGCGTCGCTTGCCGCGACGTCGGCGGGAACGTGAGCACGACGTCGGGGAGCATCAGGCGGGGGTGAGAATCACCCCCGCACGAACTCCACCCTCCGCCCTTCCCGCTCGCTCTGCATCGCCAGTTCGATGACCGTCATCGTATCCACCGCATCCTGCGGCGTCACGGGAAACGCCTTGCCATCCAGCACCGACGCCGCCAGCGCGCGATAAAACTCCACGTAAGCGCCATCGCGCGTGGCGAATTCGTGGCGCAGATCGTGATCGCCATCCACTTCGCGCAGCAGTCCCGGCGGATTCTTGCCGAAGCCCGCATCGCCCGGACGCATGCCCGAGCGCAACTGGTCTTCCTGCACGTCGAGACCCGTCTTCACGTAACTGCCGCGCGTGCCGTGGATCGCGAAACGTGGCGGCTCCAGCGCGGCCAGCGCGCTCGCGTGCAAGACGGCTTCCTTGTCCGCGTAACCGAGCACGAGATGCACGTAATCCGGCGCGTGCGCGTGATCACGATGCGCCTTCACGAACGCCGTCACCGTCTGCGGCGCGCCGAACAACGCGAGCGCCTGATCGATCAGATGCGGCCCGAGATCGAACAGCAAACCGCCGCCGCGCGCCGCTTCCTCGCGCCAGCGCTGCGGCACTTTCGGGCGAAACCGGTCGAAATGCGATTCGTAATGCGTGATGCGCCCGAGTCGCCCGCTCTCTATCAGCCCGCGCGCCGTCATGAAATCGCCATCCCAGCGGCGATTGTGAAACGGCGCGAACAGCAGGCCGCGCTCGGCGGCGAGGTCGGCGAGCGCGCGGGCATCGCGTGCGGAAAGCGTCACCGGCTTGTCGACGACCACGTGCCTGCCCGCCGACAACGCGCGCCGCGCGAGATCGAAGTGCGTGTCGTTCGGCGTGGCGATGACAATGCACGCGATGTCGTCGATGGCGAGCAGCGCATCGAAGTCGGCGACGATTTGCGCATCCGGATAGTCGGCCTGCGCGCGCTCGGCCTGGCTCGTCGCGATGGCCGCCACGCTCGCGCGTTCGCAATGCTCGATGACGGGCGCGTGGAACGTCGCGCCGGCAAGTCCATAGCCCATCAGGCCGACTTTCAGTGCTGAACTCATGTGGGCATCATCCTGTGGTGAATCGTGAATCGACTCGACATTGTGGCACGCGCCCGAAACGCCGCCACCATGAAACGAACGAGGGCCAAAACCCGCCGCGTTCTATCGTGTTAACATCGCGCTCTCGAATTCGCCGCGCGCGTGCATCGTCTCGTGCGCGGTCTCGCAGTCCATCAGCGGCGGTGTTTTTTACCGCTCGCCGCTCGCCTCACTCTCCAAAGTCCAGAACGATGTCCGCAGGTCTCAACGCCGCGCAAAGCGAAGCGGTGCGCTATCTCGATGGTCCCTGTCTCGTGCTCGCCGGCGCGGGCAGCGGCAAGACGCGCGTGATCACGCAGAAGATCGCGCATCTGATCGAAGGACGCGGCTTCGAGCCGAAGCACATCGCCGCGCTCACCTTCACGAACAAGGCCGCGCTCGAAATGCGCGAGCGCACCGCGAAGCTGCTCGAAGGCAAGACGCTCACCACGCCCGGCAAGGAAGGCCGCAAGGTGCCGGTCAACCAGTTGACCATCTGCACGTTCCACTCGCTCGGCGTGCAGATCATGCGGCAGGAAGCGGAGCACGTCGGCCTGAAACCGCAGTTCTCGATCATGGATTCCGACGACTGCTTCGGCATGGTTCAAGAGCAGCTCGGCACCACGGACAAGGGCTTGATCCGCAAGATCCAGTCGATCATCTCGCTGTGGAAGAACGCGATGGTCTCGCCCGATCAGGCGTCCGTGCTCGCGAGCAACGAGGACGAGCATCAGGCGGCGATCGTCTATCGCAGCTACGCCGCGACGCTGCATGCGTATCAGGCGCTCGATTTCGACGATCTCATCCTGCGTCCCGCGCAACTTTTCGCCGAGAACGAGCAGGTGCGTGAGAAGTGGCAGAACCGCCTGCGCTATCTGCTGATCGACGAATATCAGGACACCAACGCCTGCCAGTATGAATTGCTGAAGCTGCTGGCCGGCCCGCGCGCCGCGTTCACGGCCGTGGGCGACGACGATCAGGCCATCTACGGCTGGCGCGGCGCGACGCTCGAAAATCTCGCGCAGTTGAGCAAGGACTTTCCGAAGCTGCACGTCATCAAGCTGGAGCAGAACTATCGCTCGACGGTGCGCATTCTGACGGCGGCGAACAACGTCATCGCGAACAATCCGAAGCTCTTCGAGAAGAAGCTGTGGTCCGAGCACGGCATGGGCGACACGATCACCGTCACCGGCTGCAACGACGAAGAGCACGAAGCCGAATCCGTCGTGTTCCGGCTGTCGGCGCACAAGTTCGAGCGGCGCGCAGCGTTTCGCGACTACGCCATTCTGTATCGCGGGAATTTTCAGGCGCGCATTTTCGAGCAGGTGCTGCGGCGCGAGCGCATTCCGTATGTGCTGTCGGGCGGGCAGTCGTTTTTCGATCGCGCGGAGATCAAGGACATCATTTCGTACTTGCGGCTGATCGCGAATCCCGACGACGATCCCGCGTTCATCCGCGCGATCACGACGCCCCGGCGCGGCGTCGGCAACACGACGCTCGAAGCGCTCGGCGCGTTCGCGGGCGCGGCGAAGGTGTCGCTGTTCGAAGCGGTGTTCATGGGCGGCATCGAGGCGCGGCTGTCGGCGCGTCAGGTCGAACCGCTGCGCACGTTCTGCGAGTGGATTCGCCGCCTGTCCGACCGCGCCGCGCGCGATCCGGCGACCACCGTGCTCGACGACATGATGGAAGCCATCCATTACGAAGCCTATCTCTACGATGCCTTCGACGAGCGGCAGGCTCAATCGAAATGGCAGAACGTGCTGGAGTTTTGCGAGTGGCTGAAGCGCAAGGGCACGAAGCCGGAGGCGTCGCCCGAAACGGAACAGACCGGCTACGACACCGCCGACGGTCTCTCCGACGACGGCAAGAATCTGCTCGGCCTGATCCAGACCGTCGCGCTGATGTCGATGCTCGAAGGCAAGGACGAAGATCCCGACGCGGTGCGGCTTTCGACGGTGCATGCGTCGAAGGGGCTGGAGTATCCGCACGTGTTTCTGGTGGGCGTGGAGGAAGGCATCATGCCGCATCGGGGGAATTCGGACGATGACAGTCCCGTCGACGATGCGCGCATCGAGGAAGAGCGCCGGCTGATGTACGTGGCGATCACGCGGGCGCAGCGCAGTCTGCATCTGAACTGGTGCAAGAAGCGCAAGCGCGCGCGGGAGACGGTGGTGTGCGAGCCGTCGCGCTTCATCCCCGAAATGCTGCTCGACGATGCGCCGCCGCCGACCGCGGAAGAAGCGCCGCTGTCGCCGAAAGACCGGATGGCGATGCTGAAGGCGATGCTGCAAAAGGGCTGATCGACGCCCGAAAAAAACCCTGCGACGCGTGATGCGTGCGCAGGGTTTTTTCTATCGCCGCGACGTTACTTCGACGCGTTCACCATGTAATCGACGGCGGCTTTCACGTCGGCGTCCGGCGCATTCGATCCGCCTTTCGGCGGCATCGCGCCCTTGCCGTGCAGCGCGTAGTTGTAGACGGTATCCATCGAATCCTTGAGGCGCGGCGCCCAGGCGGCTTTATCGCCGAACTTCGGTGCGTTCAGCACGCCCGCCGCGTGACACGCCTGGCAGACCTGTTCGTAGAGCGCCTTGCCCGCTTGCGATGCATCCGCGCTTTGCGCGCCCGCAGCCGGAGCCGATGCCGTCTGCGGCACGGACGCCAGCGCGGCGACGGCGGCAGCGGCCTGCGCGTTTTCGGTGGCGCCCGAAGCAGCCGCCGGAGCCGATGCCGATCCTGGAGCCGACGCGCCCGTCGATGCCGCCGCGCCCGATGCCGGTTGCGCCGGCTCCGCGAACTTGCCGCCGCCGTTGTTCGCCATGTAGACGACGGCGCGCGCGATTTCGAAGTCGCTGTAATCGTCGGGGCTGGTGCCGCCGCGCGGGGGCATCGCGCCCTTGCCGTTGAGCGCGTTGTGCAGCAGCGTGTCGTAGCCTTCGCCGATGCGCGGGGCCCACGCGCCGGAATCGCCGAATTTGGGTGCGCCGGCTGTGCCTGTCGCGTGACAGGTGGAGCAGACGGCCTTGAACACTTCCTCGCCGGTTTTGTAGACGCGGGGCGCGTTGGCGTCGCGGATATCGACCTTCGCGGCGGGCGCGATGCGCTCGACGACGGAAGCGTCGATGTTGGTGCCGGCGCCGGTGCGCGTCGAGGAATCGACGTAGACGGCCAGCAGAATGATGATGGCGACCGGGATGCCGAACCCCGCGATCACCGCCGCGATGAGTTGGCCGGGCGTTCTGATCGGGGCTCCGTGGGGGGCTTCGCTCATGCTTGTCTCGTCTCCCGTTTTTTGATTGAGTCGGTTCAGACAGCGTGACGGCTACGGCTTTGCCCTTTGCGTCGCCAAGGGCACGGTCGATTATAGACGGAACGTTTAACGGAAGGCGCAGGGGCGGCGAGGCGTGTAGCGGGCGTTTACCCGCATTTTCGCCGATGCCGCGCGGCCCGCCGAACCCTGCGCGATGGACGGATCTGCGGAAAACAGGTATTCTCTCGGATTCGCATGGGTCTTGCTGTCGCCTTTCGGCACCTGCAAGCAAGGCCTTCCGCCGATGCGCCCGTAGCTCAATGGATAGAGTACTGCCCTCCGAAGGCAGGGGTTGCTGGTTCGATCCCAGCCGGGCGCGCCATCTTTGTCGTGCAACAGCCGACGCGCTGACCACCAGTTGCCAACAACCCGAGCGTAAACCTGCATCGCTCGTAAACCAACAGCGGCCGAGTCACCCAAGACCCCAGCCGCCGCGCCAAGCCACGAAACCTGAGCTAAAAGCTCAAGCCTCCACGCCCGTCCACTCCTGCTCCCGCAACTTCGCCCGCAGCCGCGCCACCGCCTGGCTATGCAGCTGGCACACGCGCGACTCGCTCACTTCCATCACCGCGCCGATTTCCCGCAGATTCAGCCCGCGCTCGTAATAGAGGCTCATCAGCAGCTTCTCCCGCTCCGGCAAGCGATCGATCGCCTCGATCAGCGCGCCGCGCAAGCTATCGTCGAGCAACGCCGACAGCGGGTCCGACCGATCCACGCAGTATCGATCCAGAAACGGCTCGTCATCCGCCGAACGATCGAAGTCTTCGTAATAGATCAACTGGCTGCCGTGCAAGTCCTGCAGCATCGACTGGTACTCGTCGAGCGGCAACTGCATGTGCTCGGCGATCTCCATCTCGCTCGCCGACCGGCCGAGGCTCTGCTCGACCTTGTGCACCGCCGATTCCACCTCGCGCGACGTCTTGCGCATGCTGCGCGGCAGCCAGTCGTTCGCACGCAGTTCGTCGAGCATCGCGCCGCGAATCCGCTGGCTCGCGTACGTTTCGAACTGCGCGCCCTGATCTTCCTTGTAACGGCTCGCCGCATCCATCAGGCCGATCATGCCGGCCTGAATCAGATCGTCGAGATCCACGCTCGCCGGCATCTTGGCGACGAGTTGCAACCCCAGTCGACGCACGAGCGGCGCATAGCGCGTCAGCACGTCGGATTGCGAGAGTTTGCCTTGGGCGTTGTACATCTGGGTCACCTTTGTCTTGATCACATCGACGCCGTACTGCTCAATGCATGGCCGGAAAACGCCGGCGCTCTGCGCACCGTTTCCCGCCCGCCCTTGTCAGACTCGCCAACCAAAAACCGCGCATCGTCTCCGGCTTCCGCGTCGCGCGCACCAGGCGCGGCCCGCATCGGCCAGTGCAGAAGCTCCGCCGCGATCTGGCGGTAATCGCGTGCCGCAGCCGTAGCCGGAAACGCTTCCACCGCCGAGCGCGAGAGCTCCCTCGCCCGAGCGACGCGCGCATCCTCGGACACATATCCCGCCTGCACGAGCGACACAGCCAGATACCGGCTCGCCACACCCGACAGGTTCTCGAACGCGACCGCCGCATCGGCCGGGTTCTGCACATGATTCATCAGCACGCGGAACTGGCCGATCGCATGCGCGTAATGCAGACGCTTCATGCACGCGTACGCCTCGGTGATCGCCGCCGCGGCCACGCGCGTCACGATCAGAAAGTCATGCGCCTGCGCCGCGAGCGACGACAACGCGCCATGCCGATCCAGCTGCGCATCGATCAGCACGATGTCCGCCGGGCCGTCGAGCAGCGCGCGACACTGCGCGGCATCGTGGCTCACGCGTTCGTCGCGGGGCGCGGCGATCAGCGAAAAGCCGAGCGGCGTGCGCGTCACCACGTCCTGCGGCGCTTGCCGTCCGGACATCACCGCGGCGAGCGCCTGCGAATCCGAAAGCCCCGCCATGCGCGTCACCGATGCGCTGTTCTGCCGCTCGTCGATGACGAGCACATCCTTGCCATGCACGGCGAGCGCCGCGCCGAGATTCACCACCGCCGACGTGCAGCCGATGCCCGCCGGTCCGCCCGCGACCGCCACCACGCGCGAACCTGCACGCGTGAGAAGCCGTCTCAGGCCTTCAGCCTGGTCGAGCACGAGCTTATCCAAAGCGAACCTCATGAAGTTCGGCCGTCGCGCGCGCGGACAATGCGGAGAGCAGTGCCGGCACTTCCTCGTCCTGCGGCACGAACGGCGAGCCGTCGCGCGGAATGCAGAACGCACTCTTGATCAGAAAACGCTTGGTCGCGACGTACAGGTTCTCCGGCACCTTCTGTCCGGTCGATACGTAATGCACCGGCAGCTTGTAGCGGATGACCGTGTCGAGCACGCCGCCGAGATTCGTCGCTTCGTCGAGCTTGGTCAGAATGCAGCCGGCGAGCGGCGGCTGATCGACCGCGCTCTTGTACGCCTGCACGACTTCGTTGAGCGTGTCGCCGTGGCTCGTCGCGTTGAGCAGCAGAATGCGCTGCACCGGATGACCCGCGCCGCACAGCATCGAAATCTGGTCGGAGACCATGCGATCGCGCTGGCTCATGCCGATCGTGTCGATCAGCACGATGTGTTTGTTGCGCAGTTCGGAGAGCGCGAGTTGCAGGTCCGCCGCGTCCTTCACCGCATGCACCGAGACGCCGAGAATCTTGCCGAAGATGCGCAGTTGCTCGTGCGCGCCGATCCGGTAGCTGTCCGTCGTCAGAAGCGCGACCTTGCTCGCGCCGAAGCGCATCACGCAGCGCGCGGCGAGCTTCGCGGTGGTCGTCGTCTTGCCGACGCCCGTCGGGCCCATCAGCGCGAACACGCCGCCGCGTTCCATCAGCGCGTCTTCGCTCGCCATCACCGGCAAATTCGATTCGAGCACCTGCTGCACCCATTCCATCGCGTGCTCGGCGCTTTGCATTTCCGGCATGTTGTCGATGACCATGCGCACGAGTTGCGCCGAAAAGCCGGCGGCGAAAAGACGCTTGGTCAGCACGGCGTCGCTCGGCGTGCGGCGCTGGCGGTCGCTCCAGAGCAGACCCGAGAAGTGTTCTTCCATCATGGCGCGCATCGACGAAAGCTCGTTCATCACGGTTTCGTTGACGACCTGCTCCATGCGCGCACGGATCGCTTCCGTGACGACAGCCGCCGCGTTCGCGGGCAAGCCATCGAACGCACCTTCCGCCGATACAGCCGGCACGTTCACCGCCGGCGATGCGTCCACTTGCGGCGCGCTCGCGTTGATCTTCTGCGCGGCGCGGCGTGCGGCGACCTGCGCGGCTTCGCGCGCCCACTCGGGCGTGTCGATCTTCGCCGGCGCGGGCTGGCGCTGGGCGTGGATCGCGGGTTCGGGCTTGTCGATGGCCGGTGCTTTCGGCGCGACGGGCACGCCGAGACCGCGCGCAATCGCCGACGATGCCGACAGCGGCCGGCTCGACGGCGTCGCGGCCTGTTCGGCGATGCGTCGCGCATGCTCGATCAGCCACGGATTCGAATCGGCCATCGTGCGCGATGCGTCATCGGCGGGCGATTCGTCGTCGGCGTCGGTATTCGCGCCGAACACGGACGAGAACACATCGCCGCTTGCATACGGATTCGACGCGGCCGGCTTGGCCGCAGCGGCCGCCGCCTGCGCGAGCGCGGCGCGCGGCGTGGCGCTTGCAAACGGCGCGGGTGCCGATGCGGCCTGCTCCGCTGCGGGCGAAATGGACGCGATATCGCTGTCCGCGACGCCCATGATTTCAACGGAACCGTCGTCGAGGGTACGGTTCGACAACACGATTGCATCGGGGCCGAGCGCTTCCCGAACCTGTCGCAGTGCGTCGCGGCTGTTCGCGCCAATGAATTTACGAATGTTCAAACTTGCCCCCGATGAGGAATAACTGCGATCTTTGCGAGGCGGACGCCGCCGGATGTTTCGTCGTGTCCGCTTTTCAGTGAAGCCATTATTGCGAACTTGAGGCCTCGCCTATCGCTGGATAAAGGGTGTGAAAAAGGGGTATTTCGGCTGATGGACGGCAGCGACGCGTTCGGCGAGCGCGTCGCGGAAAAAGATTCCGCTTCCGGCGGCGTCCACGGCGGCGCGTCGCGGCGTAAGCTGTAGGGCGCTCGCGCGGCGCGCAGCCGCGCCGGAAGAACCGACAACCCGCTTTCACGCGACCCAGGTCAGCGACGCCGAGCGCTGGCCGGCACCGACAGGAGACTTTTACGCATGGCGTCCGATGTTTCCCCCGCTTCGACCGCTTCCTCTCAAACCACCGGCGCGCGTCTCGTCGTCGATGCGCTCGTGCATCACGGCGTCGAGCGCGTGTTCTGCGTGCCCGGCGAGAGCTTTCTCGCCGTGCTCGATTCGCTGCACGACGAGACCGGCCAGATAGAGACCATCGTGTGCCGCCACGAGGCGGGCGCGGCGAACATGGCCGAAGCGGTCGGCAAGCTGACCGGCCGGCCGGGCGTCGCCATCGTGACGCGCGGCCCGGGCGCGACGCACGCGTCCATCGGCGTGCACACGGCGTATCAGGATTCGACGCCGATGATCCTGCTCATCGGCCAATGCGCGCGCGACCACATGGATCGCGAGGCGTTTCAGGAGATCGACTATCGGCGCATGTTCGGGCAGATGGCGAAGTGGGTCGCGCAGATCGACGATCCGCGCCGCGTGCCCGAATACATGAGTCACGCCTTTCATGTCGCGACGGCGGGGCGTCCGGGGCCGGTCGTGCTCGCGCTGCCCGAAGACATGCTGACCGAAGCCTGCGACGCCGTGCCCGCCGCGCCGCGATATCAGCGCGTGGCGGCATCGCCTTCGGCGGCGCAGATCCAACGCCTGCGCGACACGCTCGCGAATGCGAAGCAGCCGTTCGTGATCGCGGGCGGCAGCGGCTGGACGCAGGACGCCACGCAAGACTTCGCGCGCTTCATCGAGCGCTGGCAGTTGCCCGCGGGCTGCGCGTTCCGCTTTCAGGACACGCTGAACAACGAGCATCCGAACTATGCGGGCGATGTCGGCCTCGGCATCAATCCGGCGCTCGCCGCGCGCGTGCGCGATGCCGACGTGCTCTTCGTGCTCGGCCCGCGCATGGGCGAATCGACGACGGGCGGCTACACGCTGCTCGACATCCCGAAGACGAAGCAGACGCTCATCCACGTGCATCAGGGCGCGGAGGAACTCGGGCGCGTCTATAGCGCGGATTTGCCGATCGTCTCGGGCATGCCGGAGATCGCGTCTCTTCTGGCCTCTCTGGAACCGCCCGCCAACGTGCCCTGGGCCGGAAGCGCCGAAGCCGCGCACGCCGCGTATCTCGAATGGCGCAAGCCGAAGCCGATGATGGGCGACGTTCAGCTCGGCGAAATCATGCGCCAGCTCGCGGAAACGATTCCCGCCGATTCGATCCTGACGAACGGCGCGGGCAATTACGCGACGTGGCTGCATCGGCACTATTCGTATCGGCATTTCCGCTCGCAAGTGGCGCCGACGAGCGGCGCGATGGGCTACGGCGTGCCCGCCGCCATCGCCGCGAAGTCGCTGTATCCGGAGCGCACGGTGATCGCGTTCGCCGGCGACGGCTGCTTCATGATGTCGAGCCACGAAATCGCCACGGCGATGCAGTACGGACTGGCGGTGATCTTCGTCGTCGTGAACAACGCGCAGTACGGCACGATCCGCATGCATCAGGAGCGGCACTATCCGCATCGCGTGCACGGGACGGGACTCACGAACCCGGATTTCGCCGCCTATGCGCGCGCGTTCGGGGCGCACGGCGAACTCGTCGAGACGACGGACCAGTTCATGCCCGCGTTCGATCGCGCGGTGAGTTCGGGGCTGCCCGCGGTCATCGAGATTCGCATCCCGCAGGATCAGAGCACGCCCGGCGCCACGCTCGAACAAATTCGGCAACAAGGCAAGCGATAGTTCTAGCTTTCGATTTGCTTGCAGTTAACTTCCGGTGGCAGTAGAGTGATCCGCTCGAAAACACCGGGAGTTAGCGATGCTTAAGATTGTTGCGGTTGCTTTGGCGCTGGGCTTTTCGGGCGCGGCGTTCGCGAAGGCCGATTGCGCGGCGCATCCGAAAAGCGAGTGGATGAAGGAATCGGACGCGAAGGCGAAGATCGAGTCGCAGGGCTACAAGATCCGCAAGTTCAAGGTCGATGGCAACTGCTACGAAATCTACGGTCACGACAAGGACGGCAAGAAAGTCGAGATTTACTACGACACGAAAACGCTCGATGTCGTGAAGTCCGAAGTCGACTGAGCGCGCCGTCTCTCATGCCGATGCGCGTAAAAGTGTGGGACATCTGGGTCCGGCTCACGCACTGGACGGTGGCGGGCATCGTCGTGTGGAATCTGTTCGGACCGACCGATGCCACGCATCGGCTATTGGGATACGTCGCGGCGGGACTGGTGATGGCGCGCATCGTGTGGGGCTTCGTCGGCTCGGCGAATGCGCGCTTCTCCGCCTGGTGGCCCACGCCCGCGCGACTGCGGCACTATGTGCGCTCGCTCGCGGCGGGAAGGCCTGCGCATCATCGGTCGCACAATCCGCTTGGCGGCCTGATGGCGCTCTTTCTGTGGTTCCTGATTCTCGCGCTCGGCGTGTCGGGATGGCTCATGCGGCTCGATGCCTTCTGGGGCGAAGACTGGCCGCAGGAGATTCATACGTGGCTTTCGCTGATCATCGAGATTTGCGTTTGCGTGCACGTCGCGGCGGCGGTGCTCATGACGATGTGGACACGCGAAGGCCTCATTCGCGCGATGGTGACGGGGTATAAGCGAGGCGGGAAGGCGTCGGATTGAGTGGTTTGTCGGCAAAAAACAAAACGGCCCGGCCGCTTTCGCGAACCGGGCCGTTCCGATCAAGCCTCGAAGCCTCGAAGCCTCGAAGCCTGAAGCGTGACGCTTACTTGCCGCCCACGCTTTGCAGCGTCGTCCACTTGCCGCCGACAACCTTGTACAGCGTGATGCCGCCGTTCTTCAGATCGCCCTTCGCGTCGTACGACAGATGCTTCGCCGTCACGCCCTGCATGTCGGTCTTCGCGAGCACCGGCAGGTACTTCGCCGGATCCGTCGAGTTCGCGGCCTTCATCGCGTCGAACATGGCCATTGCGCCGTCGTAAGCGTACGGCGAGTACGTCTGCACGTCTTCGTTGAAGCGCTTCTTGTACTTCGCTTCGTATGCCGCGCCGCCCGGCATTTCGTTCATCGGCAGACCGGCCAGCGATGCCACCGTGCCGTCAGCCGCGTCGCCCGCGATCTTCAGGAACGTGTCGGTCTTCACCATTTCGCCCGCCATCAGCGGTGCGCGGAAGCCGAGCGTCTTCATCTGCTTGACCATCGGGCCGGCTTGCGAATCGGCGCCGCCGTAGTACACGAGGTCCGGATTCGTCGACTTGATCTTGGTCAGAATCGCCTTGAAGTCGACAGCCTTGTCGTTCGTGAATTCGCGATCGACGATGGTGCCGCCCGCGGCCTTCGCCGCCTTCTCGAACTGGTCGGCGAGACCCTGGCCGTATGCCGTGCGGTCATCGACGATAGCGATCTTCTTGACCTTCAGCGTCTTCACCGCGAACTCGCCCGCGACCGAACCCTGCTGCGTGTCGGACGTCATCATGCGGAACGTGGTCTTGAAACCTTGCGTCGTGTATTCCGGCGCGGTCGCCATCGCGATCTGCGGAATGCCCGCGTTCGCGTAGATGCGCGATGCCGGAATGGTCGTGCCCGAGTTGAAGTGGCCGAGCATGCCCTTGATGCCGTCATCCACCAGCTTCTGCGCGACGGTCGTGCCCGTGCGCGGGTCGGCCTGGTCGTCCGCCGAATCCAGCACGATGCGAACCGGCTTGCCGCCGATCACCGGCTTCGTCGCGTTGAAATCTTCGACCGCGAGCGTGATGCCGTTCTGGAAGTCCTTGCCGTAGTGCGCTTGCGCGCCGGTCATCGGGCCGGCGAAACCGACCTTCACGTCCTCGGCTTGCTGGGCAAACGCGGTCCCCGTCAGCGACAGGCCGGCGAGCGTGAGGGCTGCCGCCAGCTTGTTCATCGTGTACTTCATAGCTTCTCCTAGTACCAGTGTGGATGGCAGCTTCTGCCGGGATCGCCGTGCCGGCTGCCGTTTGTTTGAATTTGTTGAACCGAGCGCCGCGAACGTCTCAACCGATCGTCATCAAATTCGCATTGCCGCCCGCCGCCGCCGTGTTCACGCTCACCGAGCGTTCCGTCAGCAGACGTTCGAGCGCGTAGTCTTCGCCGTCGTGGCCAGCGTCGGCGAAGGCCCCCGCCGCGACGCCCTGCACCGATACGATCGGCCCGGGGCGCTTGGCGATTTCCTTCACGAGCGACAGCAGTTCGTCGCTGTCGCCTTCGAACAGCACGGCATCGAAGCCGGCTGCGGGATCCTTCTTCACCGCTGCATGCGCCTTCAGCGACGCCGGCAGCGACGCGGCCAATTGCTCGCCCGCCGATCCCGCGAAGAGCGCCTTGTTGCCCGTCGCCAGCACGGCGGCGAACTGCGCGCGCGCCCCGCTTTCCGTCGATGCCACGCACAGCACCGTGCCGCGCGCGCTCAGCGTGTACGTGTTGCGCTCGCCGGTCGGGCCGGCCAGCACGGCGGTCGCGCCCGCCAGCACGTGCTGCAGATAACCGTCGCAACGCGCGGCGGTCTGCGGATCGCGCTCGCCGATGGCCCAGTCGCGCAAGGCGGCAAGCGCGGCGGCGGGCGTATCGGCGGATGCGGTTTCATCGACGACGAGCGTGCTCGCAAGCGACTTCGGCAAGCCGGTCGGGCGCTTGGCGAGCAGACGCTGCAAGTACAGTGCGCCACCCGCCTTCGGACCCGTGCCGGACAAACCTTCGCCGCCGAACGGCTGCACGCCGACCACCGCGCCGATCACATTGCGGTTCACGTAGATGTTGCCCACGTGCGCGCGCGAGATCACATGCGCGATGGTTTCGTCGATTCGCGTGTGGATGCCGAGCGTCAGTCCGTAACCCGTCGTGCGAATTTGGTCGAGGAGTTTATCAAGAGACGCGCGGCGATAACGCACCACGTGCAGCACCGGCCCGAAGACTTCGCGCTTCAACTCGTCGATGCTGTCCAGTTCGATGAGCGTCGGCGGCACGAACGTGCCTTGCGCGCAGCCTTCCGGCAGCGGCAGTTGCACGACCTTGCGACCCTTCTCGCGCATCGATGCGATGTGCGCGTCGATGCTGCGCTTCGCGTCGATATCGATGACCGGGCCGACATCCGCCGACAGCCGGTCCGGATTGCCCACGGCGAGCTGCTTCATCGCGCCGGTCAGCATTTCGAGCGTGCGGTCCGCGACGTCGTCCTGCAGGCAAAGCACGCGCAGCGCCGAGCAGCGCTGGCCGGCGGAATCGAACGACGACTGCATCACGTCCGCGACGACCTGCTCCGCGAGCGCCGACGAATCGACGATCATCGCGTTCTGGCCGCCGGTTTCGGCGATCAGCGGAATCGGGCGGCCTTCGGGATCGAGGCGCTCGGACAGCGTCTTGTTGATGAGGCGCGCCACTTCCGTCGAGCCGGTGAACATGACGGCGCGCGTGCGCGAATCCGCGACGAGCGCCGCGCCGACGGTCTCGCCATCGCCCGGCAGCAGTTGCACCGCGCCCGCCGGCACGCCGGCCTCGCGCAGAATCCGCACGGCTTGCGCGGCGATCAGCGGCGTCTGTTCCGCGGGCTTCGCGAGCACCGGATTGCCGGCCGCGAGCGCTGCCGCGACCTGACCCATGAAAATCGCGAGCGGGAAATTCCACGGGCTGATGCAGACCACCGGCCCGAGCGGACGATGCGTGTCGTTGGAAAACTCCGCGCGAATCTGCGACGCGTAGTAGCGCAGGAAATCGACGGCTTCGCGAATCTCGGCGATCGCGTTCGGCAGCGACTTGCCCGCCTCGCGGATGATGAGGCCCATCAGCGTGTGCATTTGCGCTTCGAGCAGATCGGCGGCGCGCGCGAGGCAGTCGGCGCGATCTTCGACGGGCGTCGCCTGCCAGATGGGCGCGGCGGCCACCGCGTTCGCGAGCGCGGCGCTCACCTGTTCCGACGACGCTTCGATCACCGCGCCGACCACATCGCGATGATCCGCCGGATTGCGGATGTCGCGCGCGACACCGTGGACGGCCGTGCCGCCTTCGAGCATCGGCGCGGCTTGCCACGGATGATTGCCGCTCGCCAAGAGCGCCGACGACAGCGACGCCAACCGATGCTCGTTCGACAGATCGAGGCCCATCGAATTGAGGCGCTCGTTGCCGTAGAGTTGGCGCGGCAGCGGAATCTTCGCGTGCGGCGCGCCGAGCGGCGTGATCTTCTGCGCTTCGTCGATCGGATCCTGCACGAGATCCTTCACCGGAATCGATTCATCCGCGATGCGGTTCACGAACGACGTGTTCGCGCCGTTTTCGAGCAGACGCCGCACGAGATACGCGAGCAGCGTTTCGTGCGTGCCGACGGGCGCATACACGCGGCACGGACGGTTCAGCTTGTCGCGGCCGGTGACTTCTTCGTAAAGCGGCTCGCCCATGCCGTGCAGGCACTGGAATTCGTACTGGCCGGGATAGTAGTTCTGCCCCGCGAGGTGATAGATGGCCGAAAGCGTGAACGCGTTGTGCGTCGCGAATTGCGGATACACGGCGTCAGGAGCCGCGAGCAGCTTCTTCGCGCACGCGAGATACGAGATGTCCGTGTAGATCTTGCGCGTGTAGACGGGATAACCTTCGAGGCCGTCGACTTGCGCGCGCTTGATTTCGGTGTCCCAGTACGCGCCCTTCACGAGACGAATCATCAAACGATGACGGCTGCGTCGCGCCAGATCGATCAGATAGTCGATCACGAACGGGCAGCGCTTCTGATATCCCTGCACCACGAAACCGATGCCGTTCCAGCCCGCGAGTTCGGAATCGAAGCACAGCGCTTCGAGCAGATCGAGCGAGAGTTCGAGGCGATCCGCTTCTTCGGCGTCGATGTTCAGGCCGATGTCATAGCGGCGCGCGAGTTGCGCCAGCGCACGCACGCGCGGCAGCAGTTCGGTCATCGTGCGCTCTTGCTGCGAGCGCGAATAACGCGGATGCAGCGCCGAGAGCTTGATCGAGATGCCCGGGCCTTCGTAGATGCCGCGCCCGCCCGCCGCCTTGCCGATGGCGTGAATCGCCTGCTCGTAGGACGCGTAGTAGCGCTGCGCGTCTTCCTCGGTCGTCGCCGCCTCGCCGAGCATGTCGTAGGAGTAGCGGAAACCGCGCGCTTCGAACTTGCGGCTGTTCGCGAGCGCTTCGGAAATCGTCTCACCGGTGACGAACTGCTCGCCCATCAGGCGCATCGCCATGTCGACGCCCTTGCGGATCAGCGGTTCGCCGCCCTTGCCGATCATGCGCGTCAGCGCCGACGACAAGCCCGCTTCGCTATTCGTCGTCACGAGCTTGCCGGTGATCATCAGGCCCCACGTCGCCGCGTTCACGAACAGCGACGGCGCCTGGCCCATGTGCGAGCGCCAGTCGCCCTTGCTGATCTTGTCGCGGATGAGCGCGTCGCGGGTCGCGCGGTCGGGAATGCGCAGAAGCGCTTCGGCGAGGCACATCAGCGCGACGCCTTCCTGACTCGACAGCGAGAACTCGTGGATCAGCCCTTCGACGCCGCCGCCCGTGCTCTTCGCGCGCAACGCTTCGACGAGCTTCGTCGCGAGCTTTTCGGTGTCGGCGGCGACGGTGGTCGGCAGCCGCGCCTGGCCGATCAGGAACGGCACGCACTCCGGCTCCGGCCGGCGATACGCCGCCGTGATCGCCGCGCGCAGCACCGATTGCGGCTGCACGTTCTGCGCGAAATCGAGAAAGGGATGCGGCGCGCCGTCTTCGTCGCTGTCGACGGAAGCGGCGTCGCTCAGATCGGATGCGCCGTTCACGCCCGACAGTTCCGGCGGAAGCTGGCCATGCTCGATGCGTTCGAGATAGGCGAAGATCGCCTGCTTGATGAGCCAGTGCGGGGTGCGTTCCAGCCGCGTGGCGGCGTCTTTCAGCCGGGACCGCAGCAAATCGTCGACTTTCACGCCAAGGGTTGTGCTCGCCATAATTCCTTCGTTTGCCGGTCGTGCCCACCCGGCCAGAGACCAAAAAGTTGGCGAATCGTACCCCGCTGATTTAAAAGGTGCAACCGATGTTTCCGAGATGGTTGCACCCCGTTCAAACCGTTGTGCCACAAGGCTTTGCGCCATTCGCCCGCTGGCTGGCGGATGGCGGAAATTGCCTAGTAGTTTCCCTAACTCAAGTTTTTTGGGACAAAGCCCTAAGTAAATGCGGCTCCGGAGCCGATATAAAGGCGACGCCCGCCAACGACGCGGCTTGGGGCTTACGGGGAGAAGAGGAGCATGAGTACTTGGATGTGGGTTGTCGGCGCCTGGATCATTTTCGCGATCTGCGTCGTGCTGTTCGTGCGCGGGGCGTCGGCGCGCACGGATGCGGTCGATGAATCGCGCCAGGAAACGGCGCCCGCGCAGGGCGAGCGCTCGGGCGCGAAGGTCTGAACGCGCTCAGACGTCGAGCGGATCGACTTCCACGTTCCAGCGCAACACGCCCTTGAGCGAGCGCAGGACCGGTTGCCACGCGCGCAACGCGGACTGCAGCGCGGCCCGCGATCCGCTTTCCAGCAGCAATTGCGCGCGATGCACGTTGAACACTTTCACGATGGTGAGCGGCACCGGATCGTAGACCGTCACGCGATCCGCGCCCGGCAAGGGCGCAAACACCGCCGCCGCTTCTTCGAGAAACGCGATGGCCGCCTCCAGCGTGCGACCTTCGGCGCGCAGCATCGCCTGATAGACGAACGGCGGCAGGCGCGCGTCGCGGCGCTCGGCGAGCGTCGCGTTGGCGAATCCGACGTAGTCCTGCCGCGATAACGCCAGATACAGCGCGTGACGCGGATAACGCGTCTGAATTAGCACTTCTCCCGGCAGACCGGCGCGGCCCGCGCGGCCGCTGACCTGCGTGAGCTGCGCGAAAAGCCGCTCGCTCGCGCGGAAGTCGTGCGAAAAGAGCGCGGTGTCGGCGTTCAGCACGCCGACGAGCGTCACGCGGCGAAAGTCGTGTCCCTTCGCGATCATCTGCGTGCCGACGAGAATATCGACTTCGCCCGCGTGGACATCGGAGAAAAGCGCCTCGGCGCTGCCCTTGCGGCGCGTGCTGTCGGCGTCGATACGCAACACGCGCGCGCCCGGCACCACGCTCGCGAGCGTCTCCTCGACGCGCTGCGTGCCGCGTCCCATCGGCGCGATATCGATGTTTCCGCACTCCGGGCACGACTTCGGAATACGCGATTCCCAGCCGCAATGGTGGCAGCGCAGCGCGCGCTCGGGCTTGTGCAGCACGGCGTAGGCGCTGCAGCGCGGGCAGCCCGCGACCCAGCCGCACGCTTCGCAGGAAAGGATCGGCGCGTAGCCACGGCGATTCAGGAACACGAGACTTTGCTCGCCGCGTTCGAGCCGCGATTTCAGCGCGGCGATCAGCGGCCCCGACAGCCCTTCCACCGATGCGCGGCCACGCTGCCGTGCCTCTTCCAGATCGACGAGCCGCACGGCTGGCAGCGCGGCGTCGGCCACGGCGCGGCGCGTGAGCGTCAGGCGCGTGTAGCGGCCCTGCTCGGCCTGCCACCAGGTTTCGAGCGATGGCGTCGCGGACCCGAGCACCACCGGAATATCCAGTTGCTTCGCGCGATACACGGCCAGATCGCGCGCCGAATAGCGCAAACCTTCCTGCTGCTTGTACGCGGGATCGTGTTCCTCATCGACGACGATCATCGCGAGCTTCGGCAGCGACGCGAGGATCGCGAGCCGCGTTCCCAGCACGATCCGCGCGCTTCCCATATGCGCCGCGAGCCAGTTCCGCGCGCGTTCGCCTTCCGCGAGTCCGCTGTGCATCGTGACGATGGAACCCGCCGCGAGCGCCGCGAATCGCGCGCGAAACGCCGCTTCGAACTGCGGCGTCAGGTTGATTTCCGGCACGAGCACGAGCGCCTGGGCATCCGGCTGCGCGGACAGCATTTCCGCGAGCGCGTGAAGATAAACCTCGGTCTTGCCGCTGCCCGTCACGCCGTGCAGCAGGAACGGCGCAAAACCTTGCGCGCCGGCGATGGCCGTCACCGCGTCGCGTTGTTCGTCGGTCAGTCGGGGAAGCTGCGCGGCGCCGGTCGGCGATCGATGCTGCGGCGGCGTCTCAGGCGCGGCCCGCTCGATCCATCCGCGCGCGAGCCAGTCGTCGAAGATCGCGGCGGCTTTCGGATGCAGCGCGCGGGCATCGGACAAGCCGAGCGACTTTTCCGCCGCGAGCGCATCCGCCAGCCGACGCAGCGCGGTCGCGCGCGCGGGCAACGCATCGTGGATTTCGGCGCGTCCGGACGGCAGCAGGCTGAAGCGCTCCTCCACCGCGAGCAGGCGTTCCCAGCGCGAGGCATCGCGCAACGCCTGCGGCAGCGCGGGCAACGCCACTTCGCCGAGTCCGCGCTGATAGTAGTCCGCCGCGAAACTCGCCAGCGCGATCCATTGCGCCGAAAGCGGCGGGCAATCGAGGCAGATCTTGCTGACGTCGCGCAGCTTGTTCGCCGGAACATCCGTCGCCGATAGCACTTCGCAAATCAGCCCGACCACCTCGCGTCGTCCGAACGGCACGAGCACGAGCTTGCCGGCGATGGGATCGGCAGCGAGCGAATAGCGGTAGTCGAACAGCACGGGCATCGGCTGATCGATGGCAACGCGCACGAAAACGTCGGTCATCGTCCGGCGCGGGCGAAAAAGCTCGCCGTGAAACGTGCACACGGTGCGACAGGCCGTCGCGTAGCGAAGTTAAAGTGAAACATCACAATCGGCCGTAAGTAGCCGATTATTTTTAGATTTCCCGCGCTTTCCACAGGGCTGTGGATAACTTTGTTGAGAAGTCCGCGCGGCGCGGCCCGAAGGAATGTCACGAATCGCTTATGTGCGTTTGCCCACATTCCGGACAAGACTCGCTAAAGTTGTTAGAAATCAGATACTTGCGACGAGAATAGAGCGACTTTATTGGCCGCGTGCGTCCATATGTCTGATGGCGCGACGCAACGAACAAAATGTGCATAAGTCGATCTTGACATCTCGGCGCGCCGCAAAGGACGGGCGATGCGGCCGACGCTGCACCGCAGCATCATTTCGCCTTCATTACGCCGCGCGCATTTTACGGCTGTGCCGGTGAACTTCGTCGACGAGTTCGGCGACGTGATCGGGCGGCGTGAATTGCGAAATGCCGTGGCCCAGATTGAAGACGTGGCCCGGAAAATTCCCGAAGCTCTCGAGAACACCGCGCGCTTCGGCGCGAATCGTCTCAGGCGGCGCGAACAGCACGGCCGGGTCGATGTTGCCCTGAAGCGCCACGCGGTCGCCTACACGCTCGCGCGCGACGCCGAGATTCACCGTCCAGTCGAGGCCGACCGCATCTACGCCGGTCGCGGCGATCTCGTCGAGCCACAGCCCGCCGCCCTTCGTGAACGTGATGACCGGCACGCGTGCGCCGTCGTGCTCGCGCTTCAAGCCGGCGACCACCTTCGCGATGTAGTCGAGCGAAAAGCGCTGATACGCGCCGTCGGCAAGCGCCCCGCCCCATGTGTCGAAGATCATCAAGGCTTGCGCGCCCGCTTCGATCTGCGCGTTCAGATACGCGGTCACGGCTTGCGCGTTGACGTCCAGAATGCGATGCATCAGGTCCGGCCGGGCATAAGCCATCGACTTCACCGTGCGATGGTCGTCCGAGCCGCCGCCTTCCACCATGTAGCAGGCAAGCGTCCACGGACTGCCGGAAAAGCCGATCAGCGGCACTTTCTGGCGGCCCTGCGCGTCGGTGAGCGCGCGGCGGATCTGGCTCACGGCGTCGGTGACATAGCGCAGCGTCGCGTCGATGTCCGGCACGGCCAGGCGCTTCACGTCGTCTTCGGTGCGGACGGTGCGCTCGAAGCGCGGACCTTCGCCCTGCACGAAGTTCAGGCCGAGGCCCATCGCGTCGGGAACGGTCAGGATGTCGGAGAACAGAATGGCGGCGTCGAGCGGAAAGCGTTCGAGCGGCTGCAGCGTCACTTCCGTCGCGAAATCCGGATTCTTCGCCAGCCCGAGGAAACTGCCGGCGCGCGCGCGCGTGGCGTTGTATTCGGGCAGATAGCGGCCCGCCTGGCGCATGAGCCAGATCGGCGTGTAGTCGGTCGGCTGGCGCAGCAGCGCACGCAGGAAAGTGTCGTTGAGAAGAGTCTGTGCCACGTCGCTCGGTGCTGAAGCCAGAAGAGAATCGTCCATTCTACCGGACCGGCTGCCCGTTTTCGTGGCAGCGCGGCGGCAAATCCGCGCGGCGCGCCTATTTTCGAGACGATGTTCAGACGCCCGCGTGCTCGCTATCATCGATGGCCGCCTCATCGCCATTACAACAACTCAGGAGCATCGATGAAACGCACGTCCTTCTGTCTCGCCGCGTGTGCCTTTGCGTGGTCGCTTTCAACGTCGGGCGTCGCGCACGCCCAGACGGTTCAGGCCGGCAGCGTCGCGCAAGCCGCGCCCGCGCCGGCCGCGCCGACCGCATCCCGGCTCGACGACATCCTCGCGCGTCACACGCTGCGCGTCTGCACCACCGGCGACTACAAGCCGTACACGTTCCTGCGGCCGGACGGGCAGTTCGAAGGCATCGATATCGATCTCGCGGACAACCTCGCCAAATCGCTCGGGGCGAAGGCCGAGTACGTGAAAACGTCGTGGTCGAATTTGATGAACGACTTCATCGCGAAATGCGATATCGCGGTGGGCGGCGTCTCGACCACGCTCGATCGCCAGAAGCGCGCGTTCTTCACGGCGCCGTACATGGAAGACGGCAAGACGCCGATCGTGCGTTGCGCCGACGTCGACAAATACCAGACCGTCGCGGCGATCGATCAGCCGGGCGTGCGCACGATCGTCAATCCCGGCGGGACCAACGAACGCTTCGCGAAGCAGTTCTTCCCGCACTCGCAGTTGATCGAGTATCCGGACAACGTGACGATCTTCAAGCAGATCCTCGACGGCCAAGCCGATGTCATGGTCACCGATGCGTCCGAAACGCTGCTCCAGCAGAAACTGAATCCCGGCCTGTGCTCGGTGCATCCCGACAAGCCGTTCCAGTTCGGCGAGAAGGCTTATTTGCTGCCGCGCGGGGATATCGCGTGGCAGCAGTATGTCGATCAATGGCTGCACCTCGCGCGATCGACCGGCGAGTTTCAGGCGGTCGTCGACAAGTGGCTCAAGTAAGCGCTCATCGCTCGGCGCGCAGCAACTCGCCTGCGCGTTCGCCGATCGTCCGGAACCAGCCGAGCGCCGCGTCCGATTGCGTGTGCAGCCGCGCGAAGCCATGCGTCATGTCGTTGGCATCGATCATTTCGACGCGGCCGCCGTTCGTTTCGAGGAAGCGCTGAAGCTCGAAGGCGTCGTCGTACAGCGGATCGTAGGCCGCCGCGACGATCAGCGCCCGCGCCGGCGTGCGCTCGAACGGCTCGGCGAGCGGGAAGGCGCGCACGTCGTGATCGCCGGGCGCGACGCCGGACAGGAATTGCGTCCAGTACCACTTCATTTCGTCGTTCGTGAGACCCGGCCCGTTCGCGTTGGCGATGCAGCTCGCGCTCTCGAATTGCCGGCGCATCACCGGATAAAGCAGCAGTTGCAGGCCGACGAGTCCCGCCACGCGCTCGTTCGCGCCGCGCGCCGCGACGACGGCCAGATGCGCGCCCGCACTGTCGCCGCCGACGCCCAGACGGTCGGTTGCGAACCCCATCCGCGAGCGATGCTCCGCGAACCAGATCAGCGCGTCGAGGGCGTCATCGCAGGGCGCGGGAAACGGATGCTCGGGCGCGAGGCGATAATCGACGCTCGCCACCGCGCATTGCGCGTCGCGCGCGAGGCGGGCAACGAGCGCGTCGTGCGTATCGAGATCGCCGACCACCCAGCCGCCGCCGTGGAAATACACGAGCAACGGCAGCGGGCCGGACGTCGCCTTCGGCTTGTAAATGCGCGCGGCAAGCGTCCGCGCCTGTAAAGCAATCTCAATCTCCTCGACGGTCACAGCGTCGTCACGCGCGCGCGCGTAGGCTTGCGCTACGTCCTTGAACCGCTGGCGTATCGCGGGCGCATCGGCGTCCGGTCCGAGCGGCGGGAACGCTTCCGCGACCTCCCGGTAATAGCGGAGCAAGGCTGCGTCGATGGTCATGCAAGTCTCCAAGATTGGTTTTTGATGAGAGAAACGAGCGTAATCTCTGCGTGAAATCGATTTTCATCCGTCCGCACGTGCTATTTCTCGTACGAATCGCTTAAAGGCCGCTGACCCAAAAAATCGCATTTTGCCGATAATCGCCGACAACAGAATAAATGCCCTGAATAAAAGACAACATTTGAACGACAAATGCAGAATTTGCGCGAGAATGTTTAATCACATTTCCCCATATGCGAGTTACAACCTGAAACACTTTGTTACGGCGATCCGGATTCAATTCGCCCACAATCTGTTCAAACGGTTTCAACACGGATGGGTTCGGGCGCGCAGTGCAAATGCCGCGTGTCTCGATGGTCGGCACAGTTCGAAGCTCTTTTCAGGGGCATCCGTGTTGGGATCGTTCTTCGATGTGGTATCGAAGTCTCCCACAGTTGGTCTCCTCGCGCTAACCCCGTAGCGTGTGGTTTTTAGCGGGCTCCAGGCCCGCTTTTTTTTCGCTTGAACAAACGTTTGCGCCTCGTGTGCCCAACGGGTGTTCCTTGACAGAAGGGAGCGCAACGCGCTCCCTTTGTCTTTTCCGGCGCGCTACAGCGGCGCGTTCACGCGGTTTTGGCTTCGGCAAGTTTCAGTTCGTCGATCATGCGCGCGCGCATCACGAACTTCTGCGCCTTGCCGGTCACGGTCATCGGCAATTCGTCGACAAAACGGATATAGCGCGGAATCTTGTAATGCGCGATCTGCCCTTGGCAAAACGCGCGGATATCGTCCTCGCTTGCCTGTTCGCCGGGCCGCACCACGATCCACGCGCAGACTTCCTCGCCGTACTTTTCGTCGGGCACGCCGAACACTTGCACCGATTGGATCTTCGGATGCCGAAACAGGAATTCTTCAATTTCACGCGGATAAACATTCTCGCCGCCGCGAATGACCATGTCCTTTAGCCGGCCGACGATATTGCAGTAGCCATCCGCGTCGAGCGTGGCGAGGTCGCCGGTGTGCATCCATCCGTCGATAATCACTTCGCGCGTCCTGGCGTCGTCGCCCCAATAGCCCTTCATCACCGAATAGCCGCGCGTGCAGAGTTCGCCCGTCTCGCCGACCGGCACGATCTCGCCGAGCGGATCGACGATCTTCACTTCGAGATGCGGCTGAATGCGGCCGACGGTCGTCGTGCGCTTGTCGAGCGGGTCCGTCGTCGAACTCTGGAACGACACGGGGCTCGTCTCCGTCATGCCGTACGCGATCGTGATTTCCGCCAGATGCATCGTGGAAACGACGCGTTTCATCGTTTCGATCGGACACGGCGAGCCCGCCATGATGCCGGTGCGCAATCGGCTGAGATCGTATTTCGCGAAGTCGGGGTGATCGAGCTCGGCGATGAACATCGTCGGCACGCCGTGCAGCGCGGTGCATTTTTCCTCGTGGACGGCGGCGAGTGTCGCGACGGGATCGAACGCTTCGCCGGGGAAGATCATCGCGGCGCCGGTCGAGACGCACGCGAGCACCGCCAGCACCATGCCGAAGCAGTGATACAGCGGCACCGGGATGCACAGCGAGTCTTGTTCGGTGAGGCGCATCGCCATCGCGATGTATCGCGCGTTGTTGACGATATTGCGATGCGTGAGCGTCGCGCCCTTCGGATTGCCCGTCGTGCCACTCGTGAACTGGATGTTGATCGCGTCGTCGGGGGACAGCTTCGCTTCCAGCGCGTCGAGCCGCGCCGTGTCGAGGGCAGCGCGGCCCTGGCGCATCACGTCATCGAAATTCAGCATGCCGGGCGTGGCGGTGTCGCCCATGCGGATCACCGTGCGAAGTTCGGGCAGCCGCGCTGCGTGCAGCGCGTTCGGCTCGGCATCGGCGAGTTCGGGCGCGAGCGTCTGAAGCATCTCCAGATACTTCGACGTCTTGAACTGTTCCGCCGCGACGATCGCCTTGCAACCGACCTTGTTCAGCGCGTACTCGAGTTCCGCCAGCCGATACGCCGGATTGATGTTGACGAGGATCGCGCCCATGCGCGCGGTCGCGAACTGCGTCAGCAGCCATTCCACGCGATTCGGCGACCAGATACCGACGCGATCACCCGCTTCGATTCCGAGTTCCAGCAGTCCGCTCGCGAGCACATCGACTTGATCGGCGAACTCGCGCCACGTCCAGCGGATGCCCTGCTCGCGGAACACGACGGCCGGCCGGTCCGGAAATCGGCCGACGGTGTCGAGCAGGAAGCGCGGCACGGTGGCGTCGCTCAAGGGAATATCGGTCGCGCCGCGGACATAGGAAAGCCCGTCGCGTGGTTCGATCTGCGCGCCGGCCTGCGTCGGTTCAGTTGCCATCGATGGTCTCCGCCGAATGTAGGCTCATTGGAAGGCCATTGTGCACGCCGGTCGAACGTGCGGGCATTGAGTGTTACCCGCAGCGGATTTCGGAAACCGCTTTGAATCAAGCGCTTGAGCGATCAGCGGCGCTTCGCATGTTCGATATGCAGTTTTGCAGGCAAAGCCGCGCGCATAAAAAAAGCAGCCCGAAGGCTGCTTTCTTCAACTGCTTACGAAGCGTGTTGCTAGCGCTGCTTAATGCTTCGCGTGCGCCTTGCGCAGACGCTGAATTGCTGCGAGCTGAGCGGTCGCATACGCGAGTTCGGCTTGCGCCGTGGCGTATTCGAGCTCCGAGGTGTTGTTTTGAATCGCTTCCTCGGCGCGCTTCTTCGCCTGCTCGGCCTTCGCTTCGTCGAGATCGGCGCCGCGGATGGCGGTATCGGCGAGCACGGTCACGATGCCCGGCTGAATTTCGAGAATTCCGCCAGCCACGAACACGAACTCTTCCGTGCCGTCTTCCGCCTCGATGCGCACCGCGCCCGGACGAATACGCGTGATGAGCGGCGTGTGGCCCGGCAGAATGCCCAGCTCACCCGCTTCGCCCGGCAGCGCGACGAACTTCGCCTGGCCCGAGAAGATTTGCTCTTCCGCGCTGACGACGTCTACCTTGATGGTTGCCATATGTGTCGACTCCAAGTTGAGTGTAGTTCGCGGACGTCAGCCGTCAGACCGACGCCCTCAGAGACACACTCGCCTTTACTGGATCTTCTTGGCCTTTTCGAAGGCTTCGTCGATCGTGCCGACCATGTAGAACGCCTGCTCCGGCAGATGATCGCATTCACCTTCGACGATCATCTTGAAGCCGCGGATGGTTTCCTTCAGCGGCACGTACTTGCCCGGCGAACCCGTGAACACTTCAGCAACGTGGAACGGCTGCGACAGGAAACGCTGGATCTTACGAGCGCGCGCGACCGACAGCTTGTCTTCCGGCGACAGTTCGTCCATGCCCAGAATCGCGATAATGTCGCGCAGTTCCTTGTAGCGCTGCAGCGTTTGCTGAACGCCGCGCGTGATCGAGTAGTGCTCTTCGCCGATCACGTTCGGGTCGATCTGACGCGAGGTCGAATCGAGCGGGTCCACTGCCGGATAAATACCGAGCGATGCGATGTCACGCGACAACACGACGGTTGCGTCCAGGTGGCCGAAGGTCGTAGCCGGCGACGGGTCGGTCAAGTCGTCCGCAGGGACGTACACGGCCTGCACGGACGTGATCGAGCCGGTCTTCGTCGACGTGATGCGCTCTTGCAGCTTGCCCATTTCTTCAGCCAGCGTCGGCTGATAGCCCACTGCCGAAGGCATACGGCCGAGCAGAGCGGACACTTCCGTACCCGCCAGCGTGAAACGATAGATGTTGTCGACGAAGAACAGCACGTCGAGGCCTTCGTCACGGAAGTGCTCGGCCATCGTCAGACCGGTCAGCGCAACGCGCAGACGGTTGCCCGGCGGCTCGTTCATCTGGCCGTACACCAGCGCGACCTTGTCCAGAACGTTCGAGTCCTTCATTTCGTGATAGAAGTCGTTCCCTTCACGGGTACGCTCACCTACACCCGCGAACACGGAGTAACCGCCGTGTTCCTTCGCGATGTTGTTGATGAGTTCCATCATGTTCACGGTCTTGCCCACGCCTGCACCGCCGAACAGACCGACCTTGCCGCCCTTGGCGAACGGGCAGATCAGGTCGATAACCTTGATGCCGGTTTCGAGCAGTTCCGTCGACGGCGACAGTTCGTCGAACGAAGGCGCGTGCTGGTGGATCGAGCGCGTGGTTTCCGACGTGATCGGACCGGCTTCGTCGATCGGACGGCCGAGCACGTCCATGATGCGGCCGAGCGTCGGCTTGCCGACCGGCACGCTGATGGGCTTGCCCGTGTTCTTGACCATGGTGCCGCGGCGCAGACCGTCGGAGGCACCCAGACAGATGGTGCGCACCACGCCGTCGCCCAGCTGCTGCTGGACTTCGAGCGTCAGTTCGGTGCCTTCCAGAATGAGCGCGTCGTAAATCTTCGGCATTTGCGCACGCGGGAATTCCACGTCGATAACGGCGCCGATGCACTGTACGATCTTGCCTTCTACCAAAGCAGTGGTACTCATCGCATTTCCTTTAGATACTGTGTTCTTTCACGCGGCCGTCAGACCGCTGCGGCGCCGCCGACGATTTCCGACAATTCTTTCGTAATCGCGGCCTGGCGGCTCTTGTTGTAGACGAGCTGCAGTTCGTTGATCACGGTCTTCGCGTTGTCGGACGCGGCTTTCATCGCGACCATGCGCGCCGATTGCTCCGACGCCATGTTTTCCGCGACCGCCTGATACACGAGCGCTTCCACGTAGCGCACGAGCAAATCGTCCACCACCGTCTGAGCGTCCGGCTCGTAGATGTAGTCCCACGACGTCTTCGGCGTCTCGCCGTCCGCGCCCTTCTGTTGCAGGTCATCGACCGACAGCGGCAGCAACTGCTCGATCACCGCTTCCTGCTTCATCGTGTTGACGAAGCGCGTGTACGCGAGGTACACCGCGTTGATCTTGCCTTCCGAATACAGGTCGAGCTGCACCTTGATCGCGCCGATCAGCTTTTCCAGATGCGGCGTGTCGCCCAGTTGCGTGACTTGCGACACGACCTTGGCGCGCAACCGGTTCAGGAAGCCGAGCCCCTTGCCGCCGATCGCCGACGCTTCAACGGACACGCCCGACTGGTCGAGTTCCTTGATCTTGCTCAGCGACGCACGCAGGATGTTCGTGTTCATGCCGCCGCACAGACCCTTGTCGGTCGTGACGAGGATCAGGCCGGCCGTCTTCGCGCCGTCGTTCTTCACCATGAACGGGTGACGATACTCGGGGTTCGCTGCGCTCATGTGCGCGGCGATTGCGCGGACCTTGTCGGCATACGGACGGGCGGAACGCATGCGCTCCTGGGCGCGGCGCATCTTCGATGCGGCGACCATTTCCATCGCTTTCGTGATCTTGCGCGTGTTTTGCACGCTCTTGATCTTGCCGCGAATTTCCTTCATTCCAGCCATTGCTTACTCCTTGATCGAAGCCGCGCGGCGTTCATTCGATGATGCGCCGCGCGTGGCTCCTCTGTCCCGATCAATAAGCGCCCGACTTCTTGAAGTCCTTCAGCGCGGCATGCAGTGCGCCTTCGTCGTCCTTCGACAAGTCTTTGTTGTCTTCGATGCGCTTGATCAAATCGGCATGGCTCGTCTTCAGGTATTCGCGCATGCCCTTTTCGAACGGCAGCACCTGCGCAACTTCCAGATCGTCGAGATAGCCGTTGTTGGCCGCGAACAGCGCCACCGACAGCTCCCACACCTGCAGCGGCTGATACTGCGGCTGCTTCAGCAGTTCCGTCACGCGGCGGCCGCGCTCCAGCTGCTTGCGGGTGGCTTCGTCGAGGTCCGACGCGAACTGCGCGAACGCCGCCAGTTCACGATACTGCGCGAGGTCGGTACGGATACCGCCCGACAGCTTCTTCACGACCTTGGTCTGAGCCGCACCACCGACGCGCGACACCGACACGCCCGCGTTGATCGCAGGGCGGATACCGGCGTTGAACAGGTCGGTTTCGAGGAAGATCTGGCCGTCGGTAATCGAGATCACGTTCGTCGGAACGAAGGCGGTCACGTCGCCGGCTTGCGTTTCAATGACGGGCAGTGCCGTCAGCGAGCCGCTCTTGCCCTTCACTTCGCCGTTGGTGAACTTCTCGACGTACTCTTCCGAGACGCGAGCAGCACGTTCCAAAAGACGCGAGTGCAGGTAGAACACGTCGCCCGGATACGCTTCGCGGCCCGGCGGACGGCGCAGCAGCAGCGAAATCTGACGATACGCCCATGCTTGCTTGGTCAAGTCGTCATAGACGATCAGCGCGTCCTGGCCGCGATCGCGGAAGTATTCGCCCATCGTGCAGCCGGCGTACGGCGCGAGGTATTGCATCGCGGCCGATTCCGAAGCCGACGCCGCCACGACGATGGTGTAAGCCATCGCGCCGGTTTCTTCGAGCTTGCGCACCACGTTCATGATCGACGAAGCCTTCTGGCCGATCGCGACGTAGATACAGATGAGGTCCTTGCCCTTCTGGTTGATGATCGCGTCGACAGCCACGGCGCTCTTGCCGCACTGACGGTCGCCGATGATCAGCTCGCGCTGGCCGCGGCCGATCGGCACCATGGCGTCGATCGACTTGAGACCCGTCTGCACCGGCTGCGACACCGACTTACGCCAGATCACGCCCGGGGCGATCTTTTCGATCGCGTCGGTCATCTTCGCGTTGACCGGACCCTTGCCGTCGATCGGGTTGCCGAGTGCATCGACCACGCGGCCGATCAGTTCCGGGCCGACCGGCACTTCGAGAATGCGGCCCGTCGTCTTGACGATGTCGCCTTCCGTGATGTGCTCGTACTCACCGAGAATAACGGCGCCGACCGAGTCGCGCTCGAGGTTCAGCGCGAGGCCGAACGTGTTGCCCGGGAATTCGAGCATTTCGCCCTGCATCACGTCCGACAGGCCGTGGATACGCACGATACCGTCGGTCACGGAGATCACGGTGCCCTGGTTGCGAACGTCCGCGCTCGCTTCAAGGCCCTGGATCCGGCTCTTGATCAGCTCGCTGATCTCAGAGGGATTGAGTTGCATTATTCGCTCCTGATAGTCAATTCTGTTGCGTGCCAGCTAAGGCGCTTCCTGGAAGCGTCAGGCGGTCAGAGCCGTCTGCATGCTGGCGAGGCGCGCGCGGACCGAGGTATCGAGCACTTCGTCGCCAACCGTCACGCGAACGCCGCCGATCAGCGACTGATCGATTTCGACGATCGGCTTCAGCTTGCGCTCGAACTTGCGTTCGAGGCTTGCGACCAAGTCGTTCAACTGTGCGCCTTCGAGGGGGAACGCGCTGACGATATGCGCGTCGGCCGCACCTTCACGGGCGTTCTTCAGCTCGTCGAACTGGACGGCGATTTCCGGCAGCAGCGGCAGACGATGATTCTCCACCAGCATGCGCACGAAGTTCTTAGCCTGAGCATTGCCTTGGGCGAGCGGCGACTTCACCGCGGCGAGCAGCAAATCGGAGATCTGCTCGCGGCTCACCTTCGGGCTCGAGGCGACCGATTCCACTTCGGGCAGACGCGCAACCTGTGCCAGCTCCTCGACGAAGGTGGACCAGCCCGCGAGATCGCCGGTTTCGGCCACGCGGAACAGCGCTTCTGCGTAAGGACGAGCGATGGTTGCAAGTTCGGCCATGATCAGAGCTCGGTTTTGAGTTGATTCAGCAGATCGGCGTGAGCCTTCTGATCGACTTCGCGCTTCAGAATTTGCTCGGCGCCCTTCACGGCCAGCGCGGCGACTTCGGCGCGCAGTGCTTCGCGTGCCTTGACGACCTGCTGGTCGGCGTCCGCCTTGGCTTGCGCCACGATACGCGCGGCTTCAGCGTGAGCGTTGGCCTTGATTTCTTCGGCGACGGCGGCAGCGCGCTTTTCGGCATCAGCAATACGCTGCTGGCCGTCGTTGCGTGCCTGGGCGAGTTCCTGGTCGACGCGCTTGTGCGCTGCTTCGAGTTCCGCCTTGCCCTTGTCGGCGGCGGCGAGGCCGTCGGCGATCTTCTTCGAGCGCTCGTCGAGGGCGTTGATCAACGGCGGCCACACGAACTTCATCGTGAACCACGCGAGGATCAGAAACACGACCATTTGCGCAAACAGGGTTGCGTTGAGATTCACGGTGTTTCCTTAAACGTTGCTTGATCGGAGGTGAAACGGTTAAAAGGCGCTCATCGGCTTGTTGAGCTCGATCAGCGCCTCACCCGTTCCGTTCAGGCGTCTTTAAAAGTCAGACGCACAGTTCCGAGGAACCTCAGCCTGCGAGCTTCGAGAGCAGCGGGTTCGCAAACGCAAACAGCATTGCCACACCAACGCCGATCAGGAACGCCGCGTCGATCAGACCAGCCAGCAGGAACATCTTGGTCTGCAGCGGGTTCATCAGTTCCGGCTGGCGGGCGCATGCTTCAATGTACTTGCCGCCCATCAGACCGATACCGATACAGGCGCCGATTGCACCCAGGCCGATGATGATGCCGATACCGATGGCGGTCAGACCCTGGATGTTGGCGATGAAAGCTTGCATGATCACTCCTTTGATTAAAGACTTTGGAACTGGATTTATAGAAAACGAAAACCTAAAACCTGAACGATTCCGGAACGTGCCGCAACGCGTCAGTGTGAGTCATGCGCCTGGCCGATATAAACCAGCGTCAGCATCATGAAAATGAACGCCTGCAACAGCACGATCAGAATGTGGAAGATCGCCCAAACCGTGCCCGCGACCACATGGCCGATGAAGCCGAGCAACGAAGCGTCCGCACCGAACGTCCACATGCTGCCCAGAAGGGCGATCAGGAGGAACAGCAGTTCGCCGGCGTACATGTTGCCGAAAAGCCGCATGCCGAGCGAAACCGTCTTGG
Source organism: Caballeronia sp. ATUFL_M2_KS44 (assembly GCF_023630965.1). Lineage (NCBI taxonomy): Bacteria > Pseudomonadati > Pseudomonadota > Betaproteobacteria > Burkholderiales > Burkholderiaceae > Caballeronia > Caballeronia sp. ATUFL_M2_KS44. Next base: position 224,451 of record NZ_JALQEA010000028.1, read on the forward strand.
CGACGAACTCGATGATGTTCAGCGCGAGATTCGGAATCCACAAGAGCGGATGCGCGCCGAACGGAGCGGACAGCAGTTCATGCACGAAGCCGCCGGCGCCCTTGATTTTGAAGTTGTAGTAGATCATCAGCACGAACACGCCGAGCGCGATGCCGATGGTGCCGTTGAGATCGGCCGTAGGCACGATGCGATGATGCGGCAGCACTTCCGACAGACCCAGCCAGCCGATGACGCGGCCCGGAAGATCAACGGGAATGAAGTCGAGCGAGTTCATCAGGGCGACCCAGACGAACACGGTCAGTGCGAGCGGAGCGATGAAGCGGCGGCTGCCGTGAATCATCGACTTCGACTGGTCTTCGACCATTTCGACCAGCATCTCGATGGCGCACTGGAACCGCCCGGGAACACCGGAGGTTGCCTTGCGTGCGGCAAGACCGAGAATGATGATGGTCAAGAGACCGCACACGATCGACCAGAACAGCGTGTCGAGATTCCAGACGTGAATGTCGAAAATCGACGTCTGCGTGTGCGTGGAAAGATTCTGCAAGTGGTGCGCAATGTACTCGGACGGGTCCAGAGCGTGCGTTCCTTCGCTAGCTGCCATATCGTTAAAGCCACCCAAATTGTCAAAAATCTTTCGACGCCTGCCGCATCCGAGCCGCCGCTTCGCGTCGCGGCTCCGGGGCGGGAGGCCCGTGTGCGGAACGTGTTCCGCACATGTTCAATCTAGTTGCCGCGCAGCCGTCCCGCACTTACCTGGGAGGTCATCGCGGCCAAACACGCCGGGTTATCGCAGGGCCATTGCAATCCAGTACGTCTTCAAAGCCACGATGTACGTGACGAGCAGCGGCAGCCACAACGCGCTCTTGTACCAGAATGCAACCGCGACGAACATAGCAATCGTCGCTCCCATCTTGATTGCTTCGCCGACCATCCAGCTCATGATCGTCTCCGCGCCGGTCTTCGCTCGCAGACGCGCCGCGAACAGCGCGGCAGGCAGCCAGCAGATCGCTCCTCCCAGAAAGGCGGACAGCGCAGCATCGCCCGGCGGCTTATAGAACAGCCACCACAGGAGCGTCGCACCCAGGGACAAAACCATTTGCGCCGCCACGATCCTAAACGGCGTGACACGCGATGGACGACTCACTTCGGGGCCGAACAGCTTCTCTGCCTGATCCCGTGTGAGCGGAACGATATTGTTATCTTGCGCTTCGGCATCCCACGAGTCGTCAGAGGGGCGCGGCTGATTTCCGGATGTGTTGGTATCGCCGGTTGAGCGAGCGCTGACTTGCATGTTTCGTTCGCGCATTTCCGTCGCATTTGCTGAAGACTCGCGCGCCCGTTTTGCTCTCGCGCCGTCTTCCAGCCCTCAACCGAGAGTCCGGGGAATCACCCTGCGCTTTCGTCGCGCTTTCGAGGTGGCCTAGCTGATAAATCCGGGCGATTGTAAGCGATTGTTGTCACGGATTCAATAGTTTAGGTGTGTCAAAAGCCAAGCAAAGAGAGCTTGAAAATTGGTCTCAAAACCGAGATTTTTCTTGTGACTGCAAGCAGAATTTCAGATTGCTTCGTGGGTTGTTCGAGTCGTCAAACGAGCGCCCATCCGATCAGGGCCGCGGCGATCCAGAACGGGATCGAGACCGCGTGGAATCGCATCCACATGTTCTTTTCGCCTGACAAACGGACCGCGATGAGATTCGCGAGCGAGCCGATCGCGACGCCGAAACCGCCGACGCTCACGCCGAACGCCAGCGCGCGCCAGTCCTTCGAGAACTCGGCGAGCACGATCGCGGCGGGAACGTTGCTGATGCCTTGCGACAGAACCGCGCCGGCGGCGAACGCACGCACGGGCGAGCCGACGCCGAGATGTGCGATCGCATCATGAACCGATGGCAACGCGGCCGCGCTGCGCAGCACGATGAACATCAGCACGAAGATCAGCAGCAAAAGCCAGTCGATGCTGAATACGATCTTGCGCCGCCACAATAGAAAGCCGATCGCGACGGCGGCCAGCCCCGGCCCCGCATGATGCGCGTCCGCGAGCGCCACGAAGCCGGCGAACGCGACCGCGCTCACGGCGCACAGCACGCGATCCACGGGATGCGCTTCGACATCGCCCGAAAGGTCGAGCGGCGCGTTGCGAAACATCGCGAAGGTGACGACGGCGAGCAAGGCCATCAACGCGGCGCAGAGCGGCAAAAGCGCCCACACGAACGCGCCGAACGACACGCCGCTCGTCTGCCATAGGAAAAGATTCTGAGGATTCCCAAGCGGTGTGAGAATCGATCCCGCGTTGACGGACAGCGCGATCACGATCACGAGCCGCTTCATCGGCAACGGCGCGAGCTTGTGCAACGACAACGTGAGCGGCACGACGGCGAAAAGCGCGACATCGTTCGTCAATACCGTCGAAAGCGCTGCCGCCAGCGCGACGAGAAAGAGCGCAAGGCCGCGCACGCCGTGAATGTGATGCACGAGCCGATGCGCCGCCCACATCAGGAATCCTGAATATTCGATGGCCTTCGTCAAAATCAGCAAGCCCGCGAGCGTCAGTACCGTCTGCCAGTCGACGAGACCCGGCAGCGATATCCACGGGCGCGGGCGCACGATCTGCAAGAGCACCAGCGCCGCAACGAGGATGGCGAGAACCGGTTCCTTACAGACGATTCTCCAGACGCGCGTCAACCAGTCGGGCCGTACGCCCTTCGCGTTGAATTCGGACAAAGCCGGGGCTGGCTCAGACTGCGGTCGTCGGCGCTTCGACGTTGCTGCCGCGCAGCTTCGTCAGGATGCCTTCGAGCGCGTCGAGGTTGCCGAAGTCGATCGTCACCTTCCCGCGCCCTCTTCCGCCGAGCTTGATCTTGACGCTGGCCGCGAGCAAATCCGAAAGCTCTTCTTCGAGGCGTCGCGTGTCGCGGCCGCCGTCGTTGGCCGCACGCGCTTTCGTCGCGGGCGTTTGCTTCAGCGTCGCGGCGACCAGGCGTTCCGTTTCACGCACCGACAAACGGCGATTCACGACATGGTTGGCAAGCTGGATTTGCGTGGCGGCATCGACGGCGAGCAGCGCGCGCGCGTGGCCCATGTCGAGATCGCCGGCGAGCAACATCGTCTGAACGGGCGATGCGAGGTTCAGCAAACGCAGCAGGTTCGACACCGCGCTCCGCGAACGGCCGACCGCTTCGGCGGCTTGCTCGTGCGTGAACGTGAACTCGTCGAGCAGACGCTGGATGCCCTGCGCCTCTTCCAGCGGATTCAGGTCCTCGCGCTGGATGTTCTCGATGAGCGCCATCGCGGCGGCGGCCTGATCGGGCACGTTCTTGACGAGCACCGGCACTTCGTCCAGGCCGGCCAGACGCGCGGCGCGGAAACGCCGCTCGCCCGCGATGATTTCATACCGCTGATCGCCGATCGAGCGCACGAGAATCGGCTGCATCAGGCCTTGCGCGCGGATGCTCGCCGCCAGCTCCTGCAGCGCGCCTTCGTCCATGCGCGTGCGGGGCTGATACTTGCCTGCTTGCAGCTTGTCGAGCGGCAAGACATTGGGCGTGCCCTCGCCGCGCACGGCTTCGGTGATATCCACGCTGCCGCCGAGCAATGCGTCCAGACCGCGGCCAAGCCCCTTCTTCTTCATCACAGCGCTCATTTCGATTCCTCCGTCGGCGATTCCTGCCGCATCGAATGGGGTTGCAGCGCGCGCACGCGCTCGATCATTTCCGTGCCGAACTGGATGTACGCCTGCGCGCCGCGCGACGACTTGTCGAACACGACGCCCGGCAGCCCGTAGCTCGGCGCCTCGGCGAGACGCACGTTGCGCGGGATCACGACATCGAAAACCTTGTCGCCGAAATGCGCCTTCAGTTGGTCGGACACCTGCTGCTGCAGCGTGATCCGCGGATCGAACATCACCCGCAACAAGCCGATGACCTTCAGATCGCGGTTGAGGTTCGCGTGAATCTGTTTGATTGTGTTGACGAGGTCCGACAGCCCTTCCAGCGCAAAGTATTCGCACTGCATCGGAATGACGACGCCGTGCGCCGCGCACAACGCGTTCAGCGTGAGCAATGACAGCGCGGGCGGGCAATCGATCAGAACGAAATCATAGTCATCCGCTATATCGGCGATGGCGTCGCGGAGAATCCGCTCGCGATTTTCCATGCCGACAAGCTCGACTTCAGCGCCCGCCAGTTCGCGATTTGCGGGCAGCACGTCGTAACCGACTGCTTCCGGACGCACGCGCGCTTCGCGCAACGTCACGCCATCGACGAGCACTTCGTACACCGTGTTCTCGCACGCGGCCTTGTCGACGCCGCTGCCCATCGTCGCGTTGCCCTGCGGATCGAGGTCGATCAACAGCACGCGCTGCCCGAGCCCGGTGAGGCTCGCCGCGAGATTGACCGCGGTCGTCGTCTTTCCAACGCCGCCCTTCTGATTCGCGACGCAGAAGATTTTTGCCATCGTTTAGTGTCCTCGTTTCTTCGCTGTCAGAAGATCAGCATGGCTGGGTCGGTGCGGGCACTCAGGCATCGAACGCGACTTCGATCAGATGCCGCTCGGCATCGAGCATCGGCACGGTCAAGCGGTCGATGCGCGTTGCCGTCGCGTCGGCCGGCAAGCGGGCGATTTCGGCGTCCGGTTTGACGCCCTTCATCGCGAGAATCCGGCCGCCTTCCGCCACCAGATGACGCGAAAGTGTAACGAAATCCGAGAGCTCTGCGAATGCGCGCGACACGATTACGGCGAATTTTTCCGGGACTTCGACGCCCGGCGTCAGACTCTCGACGCGGCCAGTCACGACCGACAGGTTCGACAGGCCCAAATGCGCCTTCGCCTGCGATTGAAACGCGGTCTTCTTATGAACGATATCGTTCAGCGTGACGTGCACGTTCGGCAACGCGATCGCGATGACGATGCCCGGCAGTCCGCCGCCCGAGCCGACATCGAGCACGTTGGATGCGGTGCGCTCGCTGATCGCCGGGACGATCGCGAGCGAATCCAGAATGTGCTGAATCATCATCTGCTTCGGGTCGCGGATGGCCGTCAGGTTGTAGACGGCATTCCACTTTCCGAGGAGCGCCACGTAGTCGAGCAATTGCTGCTTTTGACCTGCCGACAGCGCCACGCCGAGTTGCGCGGCGCCATCGTCGAGCATTCTTGCCAGATCCGTCATTGAGCCGCCGTCGTGCTGGATGCCGCATCGCCACCGGCGTTCTTGCCGCGACGTCCGAGCCCGCGTTTGAGGTGCACCATCAGCAGCGAAATCGCGGCTGGCGTGATGCCCGAGATACGCGACGCCTGCCCGATCGTCTCCGGTCGATGCTGCGACAGCTTCTGGCGCGCTTCGAACGAAAGCCCGCGCACTTCGCTGTAGTCGATTCCGTCGGGCAAGCGCGTGTTTTCCTGCGCTCCGTTGCGGACGATCTCATCGGCCTGGCGGTCGATATAACCTTGATACTTCACGCCAATCTCGATCTGCTCTTTGATCTGCGCGAGCAACACCCGATCGTCGGCAAGCGGCGCTTCCGGACCGCAATCGCCACCACGCAGTGCGCAGATTCCATCGTACGAAACGCCCGGACGTCGCAGCAAATCGGCCAAGCTGTACTCGTGATCGATCGGCTTGCCGAGGAGCGCTGTCGCCTCTTCTGCCGGCAGCGTCTTCGGATTCACCCACGTCGAGCGCAAACGCTCTGTTTCACGTGAAACAGCGTCGCGCTTTCGGCTGAATGCGTCCCAGCGGACATCGTCGATCACGCCAAGTTCGCGCCCGACTTCCGTCAAGCGCATGTCAGCGTTGTCTTCGCGCAGGGAAAGGCGATATTCCGCCCGGCTCGTGAACATGCGATAAGGCTCCGAGACGCCGCGCGTCACGAGGTCATCGACCAACACGCCGAGGTACGCTTGATCGCGACGCGGCGACCATGCTTCCTTGCCCTGAACCTGCAAGCCCGCATTGATGCCGGCGAGCAGCCCTTGAGCCGCCGCCTCTTCATAGCCGGTCGTGCCGTTGATCTGTCCGGCGAAGAACAGCCCGCTGATTGCCTTCGTTTCCAGCGACGCCCTCAGCGCGCGCGGATCGAAGTAATCGTATTCGATCGCATAGCCGGGCCGCAGGATGTGCGCATGCTCAAGGCCACGCATCGAACGCACGAGTTCCAGCTGAACGTCGAACGGAAGGCTCGTGGAAATGCCGTTCGGATAGAACTCGTTCGTCGTCAGCCCTTCCGGCTCAAGAAAGATCTGATGCGCATCCTTCGACGCAAATCGATGAATCTTGTCCTCGATCGACGGGCAATAGCGCGGTCCGACGCCCTCGATCACGCCGGTGTACATCGGCGAACGATCCAATCCGGAGCGAATGATGTCGTGCGTCTGCGCGTTCGTATGCGTGACCCAGCACGGCATCTGGCGCGGATGCTGCTCGACGCGGCCCAAGAACGAGAAAACGGGAATGGGATCGAGGTCCCCCGGCTGCTCTTCGAGCTTGTAAAAATCGATCGTGCGGCCGTCGATTCGCGGCGGCGTGCCCGTCTTGAGGCGGCCTTGCGGCAGCTTCAGCTCTTTCAATCGTGCCGAGAGCGACACGGCGGCGGGGTCGCCTGCGCGGCCACCGACGTAATTATTGAGGCCCACGTGGATCTTGCCGTCGAGGAACGTGCCGGCGGTCAGCACGACCGCACGCGCGCGAAAGCGTAGTCCAACCTGCGTCACAGCGCCGACGACGCGATCGCCTTCGACCATCAGATCGTCGACTGCTTGCTGGAAGAGCCACAAATTCGGCTGATTTTCGAGCCGATGGCGAATCGCCTGCTTATAAAGCAGCCGGTCCGCCTGCGCGCGCGTGGCACGGACAGCCGGCCCCTTCGACGAATTAAGAATGCGAAACTGGATGCCCGACTCGTCCGTTGCGGCTGCCATGGCGCCGCCGAGCGCATCGACTTCCTTGACCAAATGGCCTTTGCCGATGCCGCCAATCGACGGATTGCAGCTCATTTGGCCCAGCGTCTCGATATTGTGGGTCAAAAGCAGTGTTTTGCAGCCCATTCGAGCGGACGCGAGGGCCGCTTCTGTGCCTGCATGACCGCCGCCAACGACGATCACATCGAATTCTGTGGGATAAAGCATTGGGATTTCGTGTGCGAACGACACGAACCTGAAGATGGAATATCGCAGGATTATATAGGCTTCCGCCGCGCGCGATTCGCCTCGCCCCGCGCAGACGAAAAAAATGGCGTGTTTCACGTGAAACACGCCACTCGAAAACGACCGGTCGCGCTTGTTTAAGCGGCCTTTTTAGCCAGGCCGAGATAGGTTTCGATGACCTGCGGATTGTGCTGCAGTTCGTCCGCTTTGCCTTCGAGCGCAAATTCGCCGGTTTCCAGCACATAGCCGTAGTCGGAAATTTGCAACGCCGCTCGGGCGTTTTGCTCGATGAGCAGCGTCGCCACACCCGTCTGCCTGAGCGCACTGATGATGTGGAAGATTTCCTTCACGATCAGCGGCGCGAGTCCCAGACTCGGCTCGTCGAGCATGAGCAACTGCGGCTTGCCCATCAGCGCACGCCCCACTGCCAGCATTTGCCGTTCACCGCCCGATAGCGTCCCCGCCGCCTGCTTCCGACGCTCCTTCAGTCGCGGAAAAAGTTCGAAGACGTGATCGAGCTGGTCGAGGAAATTGCGCTCACCGGCTCGCTTGCGCCGATACGCCCCCAGCACGAGATTGTCCTCAACGGTCATCGATGCAAAAAGCTCGCGCTTCTCCGGCACCAGACACATTCCACGTGCGACACGGCGTTCGATCGCAACCGCCGATACGTCCTCGCTCAAGTACCGAACGCTTCCTTTCGCATGGCCCGTTTGCGGCAGTGCGCCCATGATCGCGTTCAACAGCGTAGATTTGCCCGCGCCGTTCGGCCCGATGACCGACACGATTTGTCCCGCGCCGACCTTCAGCTTCGCGTCGTGCAACGCCTCGACCTTTCCGTATCGCACGGACAAGCCGGTTACTTCCAGAATCGATCCGCTCATCATTCCACCCCGCCCAAATACGCTTCGAGCACTGCCGGATCCTTCTGGACTTCCTCCGGCAAGCCTTCCGCGATCTTCGTTCCGAACTCCATCACGACCAGCCGATCCGTCAGATTCATCACGAAATCCATGTCGTGCTCGACGAGCAAAATGCTCATGCCTTCCGCGCGCAGCTTGCGCAGCAACTCGGCGAGCTGCTGCTTCTCTTGATAACGAAGACCCGCCGCCGGCTCATCGAGAAGCAGCAGCGTCGGATCGCAACAGAGCGCGCGCGCAATCTCCAGAATGCGCTGCTGGCCGAGCGCGAGACTGCCCGCCTCGCTGTACATGTGTTTTTCCAAGCCGACGCGCGTAATCTGCTTCGCCGCTTCCGCCATCAGCCGCGCTTCTTCAGCCGCGTTGAGCCGCGCGATGCTGCGCCACACGCCCGTATTCCCGCGCAAATGCGCGCCGATGGCCACGTTCTCCAGCACGCTCATCCCCGGCAGCATCTTGACGTGCTGGAACGTCCGCCCGATGCCGCGCTTCACGATCATCCGCGACGTCAGTTTCTCGATGCGTTCGCCGTGAAAAGTGATCGCACCGCTCGTCGCCTGAAGAACGCCGGTGACCAGATTGAACGTCGTCGACTTGCCCGCGCCGTTCGGACCGATCAGGCCGATGATCTCGCCGGCTTTGACATCGAAGCTCACGTCGTTGACGGCGACGAGACCGCCGAACTGCTTTCGCGCCTTGTCGACGACCAGCAGCGGCTCGCCCGCCGACGGTTTGCTGCGCTGCGGCAACGGCTCGCCGTGATCCGGCACATGGGCGCGCGGACCACGCGGAAACAGTCGCGCGACGAACGGCCATACGCCCTGCCGCGCGTACTGCAACAGCAGCACCATCACGACGCCGAAGACGATGATCTCGAAATTGCCGTTCGCGCCGATCAGCTTCGGAAGCAGCGTCTGCAGATAGTCCTGAAGGACGGTGAGGATCGTCGCGCCGAGAATCGCACCCCAAACATGCGACACCCCGCCGACCACCGCCATGAACAGGAATTCGATGCCGTGATTCAGCCCGAACGGCGTCGGATTCACCGCGCGCTGCAGATGCGCGTAGAGGAAGCCGGAAATCGCCGCGAGGACCGCCGCGTAGATGAAGATCACCACGCGCATCCATGCGGTGTTGACGCCCATCGCTTCCGCCATGATGCCGCCGCCGCGAAGCGCGCGGATCGCGCGTCCCGGTCGACTATTAAGCAGATTCTGAACAGAGACCACCGCCAGCAGCACGACGACCCAGATCAGGTAGTAGATGCTGCGCCCCGATTCGAGCTGCCAGCCGAACACGTTCAGCACGGGAATGCCGTTGATGCCGTCGTACTTGCCGAGCATCTCCATGTTTCCGAACAGATAGAACAGCGACAGCCCCCACGCGATGGTCCCGAGCGGCAGAAAGTGACCTGAAAGCCGCATCGTGACGAGTCCGAGCAGCAGCGCGATGAACGCCGTCAGCACGACGCCCGCGATCAGCGCGAGCCACGGCGAGATGCCGTAGCTCGTCGTGAGGAACGCGGTAGCGTAGGCGCCGACGCCGACGAACGCCGCCTGCCCGAAGCTCGTCATGCCGCCGATGCCCGTCAGCAGCACGAGGCCGATCGCGACGATCGAATAGAGGCCGATGTAGTTCAGCAGCGTGATCCAATATTCCGGCACCGCAACCGGCCCCGGCAACACGGGCAACGCGAATACGACCAGCAAGAAGACCCAGAAAAGTCGGAATTTCATCGGATTACTCCTCGTCTTCATCCGAATGCGGGCTCGCCAGGCTTCGCCACAGCAGCACCGGAATGATCAGCGTGAAGACGATGACCTCCTTGTATGCACTCGCCCAGAACGACGAATACGACTCCAGCAGCCCGACCAGCAGCGATCCGGCCGCCGCGAGCGGATAGCTCACCAGCCCGCCGACGATCGCGCCGACGAAGCCCTTCAGGCCGATCAGAAAGCCCGAGTCGTAGTAGATGGTCGTGATCGGCGCGACGAGCACGCCACACAACGCGCCGAGGCCCGCCGCGAGCGTGAACGCGAGGCGTCCCGCCTGCGTCGTTCCGATGCCGACCAGCCGCGCGCCCAGCCGATTCACCGACGTCGCGCGCAGCGCCTTGCCCGAGATCGAACGGTCGAAGTAGAAGTACAGCGCCGCGATCAGCACGACGGCCGTGCCGACGACCCACAGGCTTTGCCCGGAAATCGAGACGCCGCCGATATCGAAGTTGGCGTCCGAGAACGCGGTCGTGCGCGATCCTTCCGCGCCGAACATCACGAGCCCGAGGCCGACCATCGCGAAATGCACGGCCACCGCGACGATCAGAAGCAGCAGCGTGCTCGCCTCCGCGATCGGCTCATACGCGAGCCGATACACGAACGGTCCCATCGGCACGACGATGAGCAGCGTCAGCGCGATCTGCGCGATCATCGGCAACGGCTGCGCGAAGACGGATTGCGTCAGTCCCCACACGGCGACGGGAAACAGCAGATACTTGCCGGCCAGCACCGCGAGCAGGCGACCGATCTGGTGGTAACGCGCAGGATGCCGCACGATCGATGCGACTTCCGCGACGAAGCAGCCCACGCCCATCGCGATGAGCAGAAAGCACGTCGCGGGCAGCTTCTGCGTTTGCAGCGCCGCCAGCGTCAGCGCGCCATACGCGACGAACTCCCCCTGCGGAATGAAAATGACGCGTGTCACGGAAAACACGAGCACCAAGGCGAGCGCGAGCAAGGCGTAGATCGCTCCCGTCGTGATCCCGTCTTGCGCGAGAATCGCCGCAATCGATAAGTCCATACTTCCTCTTTGAGCTTCCTGAAAAACCTGAAGGGCCGCGAAAGCCCGTGGAACATGGGAAAGCGGCGCACCATCGGCGCGCCGCTTCCCTATCTTGAAAATTGGAGGCGAGCACGCTCACACACGGCCACGCCTCGCACGGCTTAGTCGTTCAGCAGCTTCCACTTGCCGTCGACGATCTGCACCATCACGCGTGCGCGATTGTCGAAGCCGTTGTGATCGTTCGTCGTGGTGTTCATGATGCCGTGCGCGACCGGCAAGTCCTTCAGGTTCTCGAGCGCGGCGCGCAGCGCTTCGCGGAACTCGGGCGTGCCCGGCTGCGCTTTCTTCAGCGCCTCGGGGATGGCACGCTCGAGCATCTGACCGGCATCCCACGCGTGGCCGCCGAACGTCGACAGCGATCCCGCGCCGTTGGCCTTCTCGTACGCGTCCTTGTACGCCGCCGACGACTTCTTCACCGGATTGCTGTCCGGCAGTTGCTCGGTGACGAGCACCGGACCCGCCGGCAGGATTTCGCCTTCGCAGTCCTTGCCGCACACGCGCAGGAAGTCGTTGTTCGCGACACCGTGCGTCTGATAGACCTTGCCCTTGTAGCCGCGCTCCTTCAGCGCCTTCGCCGGCAGCGCGGACGGCGTGCCCGCGCCCGCGATCAGCACCGCGTCCGGGTTCGCGCCCATCGTCTTCAGCACCTGGCCCGTGACGGACGTGTCCGTGCGGTTATAGCGTTCGTTCGTGACGATCTTCAGCTTGTGCGCCGCGGCCGCCGTGTTGAACACGTTGTACCAGCCGTCGCCGTAGGCATCCGCGAAGCCGATGAAGCCCACCGTCTTCACGCCGTGCTTCTCCATGTAACCGGCGATGGCGTCGGCCATGAGCGCGTCGTTCTGCGGCGTCTTGAAGACCCACGCCTTTTTCGCGTCCATCGGCGCGATGATCGCGGCGGATGCGGCCATCGAGATCATCGGCGTCTTCGCGCTGGATGCCGGATCGATCATCGCGAGCGAATTCGGCGTGACCGTCGAGCCGATGATCGCGTCGACATGATCCTCGTCGATCAGCTTGCGCGTGTTTTGCACGGCGCGGCTCGTGTCGGAACCGTCATCGAGCACGATGTATTGCACCGACTTGCCGCCCATCTCCTTCGGCAGCAGCGCGACGGTATTTTTCTCGGGAATCCCGAGCGATGCCGCCGGACCCGTCGCCGACAACGTCACGCCGATCTTCACCTGCGCGAACGCGGCGCCCGTGCCGAAAATCGCGCTGCCCGCGAGTGCGAACGCGATGCTCCTGCCAACCCATGCTTTCTTCGTTTTCATTGCTCGTCTCCAAACGCGACTGTGCTCGTTTTGCTGTCAGGCACCCTTGCGGTGCGCTGCTGCGAGTTTTTATCCATGCGCCCGACTTGAGGCGCACTCAATCTATTTACCGCGTTACACCATGCCAAGGCTCGTTTTCCCTGACCATTACCGCGCGATGCCCAAGCCAATGCGCGGGGCTTTGCGCCCTCTTCTTTCCACTTCTGCACAACAAAAAAGGCGCGTTCGTTGCAACGCGCCTTTGATGTCCGGATCGATTCACATATCGACGTTCAGTTAGCCGACAACTTCCACTTGCCGCCGACGATCTCCACCATCACGCGCGCTCGCTGATCGAGTCCGGAGTGATCGTTCGCGCTCATGTTGAAGATGCCGTGCGACGCGGGCAGGTTCTTCGTCTCTTCGATGGCCGCGCGCAACGCCTCGCGGAAAGCCGGCGTGCCCGGCTGGCCCTTCTTCAACGCGATGGGAATCGCGCGTTGGAGAATGAGGCCCGCGTCCCACGCGTGACCGCCGAACGTCGAGACCGATCCCGCGCCGTTCGCCCCTTCGTATGCCTTCTTGTAGGCGAGCGCGGCCGGCTTCACGGGATTGCTGTCGGGCAACTGCTCGGCGACCAGCAGCGGTCCCGCCGGCAGGAACGTGCCTTCGCAATCCTTGCCGCACACGCGCAGGAAGTCGTTATTGGCGACGCCGTGCGTCTGATAGATCTTGCCCTTGTAGCCGCGCTCCTTGAGCGTCTTCTGCGGCAGCGCGGCCGGCGTGCCCGCGCCCGCGATCAGCACCGCGTCCGCGTTCTGCGACACCATCTTCAGCACCTGGCCCGTCACCGACGCGTCGTTGCGCGCGAAGCGCTCGTTCGCGACGACCTTCAGCTTCGCCAGATCCGCCGCCTTCGAGAACTCCTTGAACCAGCTCTCGCCGTACGCATCCGCGAAGCCGATGAACGCGACCGTCTTCACGCCGTGATTCGCCATGTGCTGCGCGATGGCCGTCGCCATGAGGATGTCGTTCTGCGGCGTCTTGAAGACCCACGCGCGCTTGCTGTCCATCGGTTCGACGATGCTGGCGGCCGCGGCCATCGAGATCATCGGCGTGGTGGTTTCGGCAGCGATGTCGATCATCGCGAGGGAATTCGGAACGACGGTCGAACCGATGAGCGCATCGACGTGATCTTCGCTCGTGAGCTTGCGCGCATTCTTGACGGCTTGCGTGGAATCGGTGGCGTCGTCGAGCACGATGTATTGCACCTTTTGCCCCGCCACTTCCTTCGGCAATAACGCGATGGTGTTCTTCTCCGGAATGCCGAGCGATGCGGCCGGGCCTGTCGCCGAAACCGTCACGCCTATTTTCACGTCCGCCCGAACCTGCGTGCTCATAACCGCCGTTAATCCCGCAACGGCCATAGCGACCGCTTTACCGCGTAACGCCCACTTCATTGATTTGCACCCCGTGAATCGTCAGTTCGAATTGAAGTAATGCCAGGAAGAAGTCATGCTTGAACGCCCGCGGATTTTATGTCGCGAATCGCCGACCAGCGGGTCGGGAAATGCAGTTTAGCGGACGCAAGCGCCGCGCAGCAAGCGTTTTGAAGGGCTTGCGCCCCGCCGCGTGAGGCTTGGCGCACGTGACGCGATGGCTTGAAAAGCTCGCCCGCATTATCTGTCTGTTAAATCGCTTGAGCGGCGAACGTATTATCGGCGGGCAAATAAAAAAGCGCTGTTGGAGTCATCCAACAGCGCTTTCGATTTGGGCACTTTGTGCCTCATGTCTCCTCGTTCTCCACCTCAAAATTCGGGTGCAACAGAACTAGGAAGGATATTAATGTCGTGACCATAACACGACAACCTAGCATTTACCCTAGTGGTGCATGCAAGCACCTTAAATGGGCGCATTTTGCGCCGTCAACCATGCGCTTTCCGATGCATGCCATTCGTTCGGATTTCCAATTAAATCGCGTTATCCCTGCAACGGTCTCACGCGCGCCACGATTTCCCCGACGATCCCGCGCCGGAACGCCAGCACGCACGCGATGAAAATCACGCCGGTCACGATCGTCACCGATTCGCCGAGCGACTGGAACCACTCGACGCCCGTGAGATTCGCGATGCTCGTGCCGATATCGCCCAGCCGGTCTTCCAACGCCACGATGATCGCCGCGCCGAGCAGCGGCCCGAACATCGTGCTCATACCGCCGACGAGCGTCATCAGCACGACGAGGCCGGACATCGTCCAGTAGGCGTCGCCGAGCGTTTCGAAGCCGAGCACGAGCGTCTTCGTCGCGCCCGCGAGACCCGCGAGCCCCGCCGACAGCACGAACGCGAGCAGCTTGTAGCGCGCCGTGTCATAGCCGAGCGATACCGCGCGCGGCTCGTTCTCCTTGATCGCGATCAGCACCTGCCCGAACGGCGAATGCACGATGCGCACGATCAGCGCGAACGCCAGCAGCATCACCACGAGCACGATGTAGTACAGCGTGATGTCGCTGCTCAAGCTCAAGATGCCGAACAGCTTGCCGCGCGGCACGCCCTGCAGGCCGTCCTCGCCGTGTGTGAACGGCGCCTGCAGGAACACGAAGTAGACCATCTGCGCGAGCGCGAGCGTGACCATCGCGAAGTAGATGCCTTGACGCCGGATCGCGAGCAGCCCGACGACCACGCCGAGCAGCGTCGCCACCACCGTGCCGGCGATCACGCCGAGTTCGGGCGTGAAACCGAGCGTCTGGATCGCATGACCGGTCGTGTAGCCGGCGCTCGCGAGGAACATCGCGTGCCCGAAGGAGAGCAGCCCCGTATAGCCGATCAGCAGGTTGAACGCCGCCGCGAACAGCGCGAAGCACAGCACCTTCATCATGAAGACCGGGTACACGCCCGCGAACGGCGCGATCAGGAGACCGATCAGCAACAGGCCGTAAAGCGCTTTTCTCTGCATCATTTTTCCTTGCCGAAGAGCCCTGCCGGACGCACGAGCAGCACGAGCGCCATGATGACGAAGACGACCGTCGCGGACGCTTCCGGATAGAACACGCGCGTGAAGCCTTCGATCACGCCGAGCAGCAGGCCCGTGAGGATCGAGCCCATGATCGATCCCATCCCGCCGATCACCACGACCGCGAACACGGTGATGATCATCGACTGCCCCATCAGCGGCGAGACCTGGATGACCGGCGCGGCCAGCACGCCCGCGAACGCCGCGAGCGCGACGCCGAAGCCGTAGGTCAGCGTGATCATCAGCGGCACGTTGACGCCGAATGCCTCGACGAGCTTCGGGTTCTCCGTGCCCGCGCGCAGATAAGCGCCGATGCGCGTCTTTTCGATGACGAACCACGTCGCGAAGCAGACGATGAGCGACGCCACGACCACCCATGCGCGATAGTTCGGCAGGAACATGAAGCCGAGATTCGTCGCGCCGGACAAAAGCGACGGCACGTCGTACGGTTGCCCCGACGAGCCGTAGATGGAACGGAACACGCCTTCGATCACGAGCGTGAGGCCGAACGTGAGCAGCAAGCCGTAGAGATGATCGAGCTTGTAGAGCCAGCGCAGCATCGATCGTTCGATGACCATGCCCAGCAAGCCCACGATGACGGGCGCGAGCAGAAGCATCGCCCAATACGGGACGTTGAAGTATGAGTAGCCCATCCACGCGAGCATTGCGCCCAGCATGAAGAGCGCGCCGTGCGCGAAGTTGATGACGTTGAGCAAGCCGAAGATCACCGCGAGTCCCAGACTCAGGATCGCGTAGAACGAACCGTTCACCAGCCCGAGCAGCAACTGGCTCATCATCGCGGCGAGCGGGATGCCGAATATTTCCATTGAACCGCCGTCAGAAACGTTGTGGCGACGGGCGGCCCGCGAGCCGCCCGCCACGTCTGCTCACCGAAAACCTACTTCCAGGCCGCGCAGCGCGATTCCGCCTTGGTGCCGAACGCCTGATCGCCCGGAATCGTCGCCGTGATCTTGTAGTAGTCCCACGGTTCTTTGGACTCCGAAGGTTTCTTCACTTCCATCAGGTACATGTCGTGAATCATCGCGCCGTCCTGGCGGATGTAGCCCTTCGCGTAGAAGTCGTCGATCTTCGTCTTCTTCATCTCGGCCATGACCTTGTCGCTGTCCGTGCTGCCCGTCGCTTTCACGGCCTTCAGATACGTCGTGACGGCGGAGTAGTCGGCGGCCTGAAGACTCGTCGGCATCTTCTTCATCTTCGCGAAGTAGCGCTTCGCCCATTCGCGCGTCTTGTCGTCCTTGTTCCAGTACCAGCTATCCGTCGCGACGAGACCTTGCGTCGTTTCGAGGCCGAGGCTGTGGATGTCCGTCAGGAAGATGAGCAGCGCGGCGATCTTCATCGACTTGGTGATGCCGAATTCCTTCGCGGCCTTGATCGAGTTGATGGTGTCGCCGCCCGCGTTCGCCAAGCCGAGCACTTGCGCCTTCGATCCTTGCGCCTGCAACAGGAACGACGAGAAGTCCGACGCCGACAGCGGATGACGCACCGCGCCCAGCACCTGGCCGCCGTTGGCCTTCACGACATCCGACGTGTTCTTTTCCAGCGCCTTGCCGAACGCGTAGTCGGCGGTGAGGAAGTACCACGTCTTGCCGCCCTGCTTCGTCACCGCGGAACCGGTGCCTTTGGCGAGCGCCATCGTGTCGTAGGCGTAGTGGACGGTGTACGGCGAGCACTGCTCGTTCGTGAGGTTGTCCGCGCCCGCGCCGATGTTGATGTACGGCACCTTCTTTTCTGCCGACACTTGCGCGGTGGAAAGCGCGGTCGCCGAGTTGGTGCCGCCGATGATCACGTTCACGCCGTCACGGTCGATCCACTCGCGCGCGCGCGATGCCGCGATATCCGCCTTGTTCTGGTGATCCGCGTACACGAGTTCGATCGGCTTGCCGTTCACCTTGCCGCCGAAATCGGCGATCGCCATGCGGATGGCTTCGAGGCCGCCTTGCCCGTCGATGTCGGCGTAGAGGCCCGACAAGTCGGTGACGAAGCCGATCTTGACGCTGTTGGCATCGGCCGCCTGCGCGCCGCTGCTCATCAGCGTCACACTCGCCGCCGCAGCCGCAAAACAAAAAGTAGAGAGGCGCGCGAGGGTCTTCTTTTTCATTCCAGTCTCCGTGAGTTTTGGTTCTTGCCGTGTTACTGGTCGTGCTTGCTGCCCTACTGCGATGCAGTCCTTGCCGCGTTGCCGGCGATCACACGCCGAGCAGTTCGTGCAGCACCGGCATCTTCGCTTCGAGTTCCCCCGCACCGAAATGCTCGACGATGTTCCCGTGCTCCATCACATAGAAGCGGTCCGCGAGCGGCGCCGCGAATCGAAAATTCTGTTCGACCATCACGATGGTGTAGCCGCGCGCCTTGAGCATGAGGATCATGCGCGCGAGTGTCTGCACGATGACGGGCGCGAGGCCCTCCGAGATTTCATCGAGCAGGAGAAGATTGGCGCCCGTGCGCAGAATGCGCGCGACGGCGAGCATCTGCTGTTCGCCGCCCGAAAGACGCGTGCCCTGGCTCGCGCGCCGTTCCTGCAGGTTCGGGAACATGGCGTACAACTCGTCGAGCGGCATCGCTTCCTTCGGATTGCCGACGAGCGGCGGCAGCAGCAGATTCTCTTCGCACGACAGGCTCGAAAAGATGCCGCGCTCTTCCGGGCAATAGCCGACGCCGAAGTGCGCGATCTTGTGCGTCGGCAACCCGATGGTCTCGCGTCCGCTCACGCGAATGGAACCCGTGCGCCGCCCGGTGAGGCCCATGATCGCGCGCAACGTGGTCGTGCGTCCGGCGCCGTTGCGGCCGAGCAGCGTGACGACTTCGCCGCGATTCACCTTCAGATCGACGCCATGCAGGATGTGCGATTCCCCGTACCACGCCTGCAATCCCGCGATTTCCAGCGCGGGCGCATTGCCCGCCGCGCCGTTCGCCTCGCGCGAGCGGCGCTCTTCCACGATCGTACTCATGCGTGCGCTCCGGTGAGCGCCGCGTCGGCGCTGCCCATGTAGGCTTCCATCACCAGCGGATTCTTCGACACTTCCGCGTAGTTGCCTTCCGCGAGCACTTCGCCGCGCTGAAGCACGGTGATGGTGTCGGAGATGCCGGCGATCACGTTCATGTTGTGTTCGACCATCAGGATCGTGCGCCCCGCCGATACTTTCTTGATGAGCGCCGTCACGCGATCGACATCTTCGTGGCCCATGCCTTGCGTCGGTTCGTCGAGCAGCATGAGTTCGGGTTCCATCGAAAGCGTCGTCGCGATTTCGAGCGCGCGCTTGCGTCCGTATGACAGCTCGACGGTTTTGGTATCGGCGAAATCGGTGAGGCCGACTTGCGTGAGCAGGTCCATCGCGCGATCGTTCAGGGCGTCGAGCGAACGTTCGCTGCGCCAGAACTGAAACGACGTGCCGAGTTGCCGCTGCAAGCCGATACGCACGTTCTGCATCACGCTCAAATGCGGAAACACGGCGGAAATCTGAAACGAACGGATGATGCCGCGTCGCGCGATATGGGCGGGACGTTCGCGCGTGATATCGGTACCGTTGAAGACGATCTGGCCCGCCGTGGGTTCGAGAAACTTGGTGAGCAGGTTGAAGCACGTGGTCTTGCCCGCGCCGTTCGGGCCGATCAGCGCATGGATCGAGCCACGGCGCACGCGCAGGTTCACGCCATTCACGGCCGTGAAGCCCTTGAATTCTTTCGTGAGCCCTCGCGTTTCCAGAATGGTATCGCCGAGAATCATGTCCCCTTCCATGCGAAGTGAGGCGCTAAACGATGAATTCGCCTGCGCCTTATTGTTCTTTCCGCGCGCGCCCGAACGTTGTCTCCATTCCGGCGCGGCGTCGCTTCGTGCTGCGACTCTATGTGCATTGCGTGCTGCACAAAGCGGACACGAGGTAAGCCGAGCATCACTTTGATTCGGGGCCATTGTCGCGCCAATGATGCAGCGCAATCATTGGGATTTGCACTAACTCACGCGGCACGCAAAGTAGCCGTCGATGCACGCGATCGGGGCACGCCGCGTGCTCGTGCTCGTCACATTCACGCAAGCGCGGATGCGATCACTTCGTGTGTATGAAGCGCGTCGCGGTCTTCGCGGATCATCTGGCTCGCGCGCTCGGCGATCATCAGCGTCGGCGAATTCGTGTTGCCCGATGTGATGACCGGCATCACCGATGCATCCACCACGCGCAATCCGCGCACGCCGATCACGCGCAAGCGGCTATCGACGACCGCCGCCGGATCGTTGTCCGCGCCCATGCGGCACGTGCCGACCGGATGAAAGATCGTCGTGCCGATATTGCCCGCTGCTTCGACGAGTTCTTCCTGCGTCTGGAACTGAATGCCCGGCAAGATCTCTTCGGGCGCATGACGCGCCAGCGCCGGCGCGCTCACGATGCGTCGCGTGAGACGCAGCGAGTTCACGGCGATTTCGCGATCGCGGTCCGTCGAAAGATAATTCGGCGCGATCAACGGCGCGGCATGCGCATCCGGCGATTCGATATGCACGCTGCCGCGCGACGTCGGCCGCAGATTGCACACCGATGCAGTGAACGCGTTGAACGGATGCAGCGGTTCGCCAAAGCGTTCGAGCGACAAAGGCTGAACGTGGTATTCGACATCGGCGCGCTTGCTGGATGCATCGTCAGGATTAGACTTCGCGAACACGCCGAGCTGCGACGGCGCCATCGACATCGGGCCGCTTCGCATGAGCGCGTATTGCATGCCGATGAAGAGCTTGCCCCACCAGCGCGCGGACAACGTGTTGAGCGTGCGCGCGCCGTTCACCTTGTACGCCATGCGCAGTTGCAAGTGGTCCTGCAGATTTTCGCCGACGCCGCGCAGATGATGCACGACATCGATGCCGAGCCGCTGCAGCCGCGCGCCATTGCCGATGCCCGATAGTTCGAGAATCTGCGGTGAATTCACCGCGCCCGCGCTCAGCACGACTTCGCATCGCGCCCTCGCGATGAAATCGGTATCGCCGCCGCGATATTCCACGCCCACGCAACGTGCGCCTTCGAACACGAGCCTTTGCGTATGCGCGCCGGTGATCGTCGTCAGATTCGGGCGCTTCATCGCTTCGCGCAGGAACGCTTTGGCCGCGTTCCATCGGATGCCGCCGCGCTGGTTCACATCGAAATAGCCGACGCCCGTGTTGTCGCCGCGATTGAAGTCGTCGGTCGCGGGGATGCCGGTTTGTTGCGCGGCCTGCGCGAAGGTTTCAAGGATCTTCCACTTCAGACGCTGTTTTTCCACGCGCCATTCGCCGCCCGCGCCGTGCCATTCGTTCTCACCGCCGTGATGGTCTTCGCTGCGCTTGAAGATCGGCAGGACCGAGTCCCACGACCAGTTCGAATCGCCCGTGATGTGCGCCCAATCGTCGTAGTCCTCGCGCTGGCCGCGCATGTAGATCATGCCGTTGATCGACGAGCATCCTCCTAGCACTTTTCCTCTCGGGTAGGAGAGCGATCGGTTGTTCAGGCCGGGTTCTTTTTGCGTCTTGTACAGCCAGTCGGTGCGCGGGTTGCCTATGCAGTACAAATATCCCACCGGGATGTGGATCCAGTGGTAATCGTCCTTGCCGCCGGCTTCCAGCAGCAACACGTTCGTGTTCGGATCCTCCGTCAGGCGGTTCGCCAGCACGCAGCCCGCCGTGCCCGCGCCTATCACTATGTAGTCGTATGTGCCCTCTTCTTTCCTTGCTGTCTGTTTCATCTCTGTCTCCTGTCTGTTTTTGCCTTTTTTTCTCTCTCTCTCTTGCGGCTTTTCGTGTCGGTCTATTAGTGCGCCCCTCCCCGGGGCGGGGGTCACTTTCTTTGCTGCTGCAAAGAAAGTAACCAAAGAAAGCAGCTCTCTTTCGCCCGCAGCACGCCCTTGCTCGCCCATTCTTGACGCTTGCCTTGGCACTCGCCTAAGTGTCGCCCTCATCAGTCCCACCCGGCTTGGTGCGAATAGCCACTGGCTCATCGCACCTTCTCACTTTCTGGCACAGCACCAAATTGCTCCGCCCCCCGCTTCGCGGGCGTTCGGTCTATTCGTCCTTCTTCTTAGTCTTCTTGGTCGTCTTAGTCTTCTTAGACTAGTGCTAAGTCGCCGTCTTAATCCAATCAGATTCGTTCAAACGCTTTATAAGTCGCGCTAATATCACGCATGGACTACACCCTCCTGCGCGCCTTTCTCACCGTCGCCCGCGAAGGCAATCTCACGCGCGCCGCTGCACAACTCCATCTCACGCAGCCCGCCGTCAGTCTCCAAATCAAGAACCTCCAGGAAATGCTCGGGGTCGTCCTCTTCACCCGAACCTCCCACGGACTCCTCCTCACTCGCGACGGCGAAGCGCTCCTCCCCCACGCCGAACGCGCACTCGCCGCCGCCGCCGACGTCAAGCGCGCCGCTGCCGCACTGCGGCACGAACTCTCCGGGACACTTCGCATCGGCACTATTCTCGATCCGGAATTTCTGCGGCTCGGCGGATTTCTCCGGCAGTTCGTCGAAACGTATCCGCGCATCGAAACCGCACTGCGGCACGGCATGTCCGGATGGGTCATCGAACGCGTCCGCGCCCGCGATCTCGACGTCGGCTACTACATCGGCGATCCCACCATCGACGGCACGCGCGACGGCGACCGCTTTCACGTCGTCCGGCTCACGCCATTCCTGTATCGCGTGCTCGCGCCCGCCGGATGGCACAACCGCGTCAACAAAGGCAAACGCTACTGGGCCACACTCGCCAAGCTGCCCTGGATCTGGACGCCGCCCGAATCCGCCCACAACCGGCTGCTCTCGCGCGTGTTCCGCGAAGCCGGCGCCACGCCCGTCATCGTCGCGGAAGTCGATCAGGAACCGTCCATGCTCGATCTCGTGAAATCCGGCGTCGGGCTCTCGCTCGCGCGGGATTCCATCGCGCTCGCCCAGGCGCACGCCCACGCGCTCACCATCGTCGATGGCGTCACCGTGCCGACACAACTCTCCTTCGTCACGCTCGCCGAACGTCGCGAAGAACCGGCCATCGCCGCCGCGCTCAAACTCATCGACGCCCAATGGTCCGTGTAACGCACGGGTCACGGTATGCTTGGTACGCTCGGAATCAGCCCACCAACGGAGACCTTTCCATGGCACGCAACATCGAAATCAAGGCGCGCGCGCATCAGTTCGACCAGTTGCGCGAGCGCGCAGCCGCCCTCGCCACCGATGCGCCCCTCGTCTTTCGCCAACAGGATTTCTTCTACGACGTGCCCACCGGCCGTCTCAAGCTGCGCCAGTTCGACGACGGCACGCCGCCCGAACTCATCTTCTATCAACGCGACGACCGCGATGGCCCGAAAGTCTCCTACTACTCGCGCAGCCCCGTGACGAACGCCGAAGCCATGCACACGCTGCTCGCGCAGGCGCTCACGACGCGCGGCATCGTTTCGAAGGAGCGGCATGTTTATCTGGTCGGGCGCACGCGCATTCATCTGGATCGCGTGGACGGACTAGGCGATTTCGTCGAGCTGGAAGTGCTGCTCGGCCAGGACGACGACGAAGCCGGCGGCGAACAGGAAGCGCACGACATGTTCGCGCGGCTGGGCGTCGCGCAAGCGGACCTCGTGCCGGTCGCGTACGTCGATTTGCTGAATCCCGCGCCTCAGGCGGCGTCGCCGGAAAGGTGAGCGAGCGGCAGCGGGCCGTTGCGCTTGAACGTCGTCAGCACGATGTTCGAGCGCACGCTATCCACGCCCGGCACGCGCATCAGCTTCTTCATCACGAAACCGGACAGCGCGTTCAGGTCCGGCGCGACGATGCGCAGCAGGTAATCCGCATCGCCGACGGTCGCATGGCATTCGAGCACTTCCGGCAGCGCGTCGATTTGCTGCTGGAACTGCTCGATGACCGAATCGCCATGATGCTTGAGCTTCAGGCTCGTGAACGCCGTCACGCCGAGGCCGAGCTTCTCCGGCCGCAACACCACGCGATAACCTTCGATCACGCCCGTCGCTTCCAGGCGCTGCAGGCGTCGCCCGATTTGCGACGGCGATAGCGGCACCTGCTCCCCAAGCTGCTGATGCGTGGCGCGCCCGAAACGCTGCAGGACGTCGAGCAGGGCAAGGTCGAAATGATCGAGTTCCAGCATGAGGCGAATTCGCGCGAAGTCCCAGGGAAATGCGACTTTAGCGCATCGGCGGGGCATGGATCATCATCCCGGCGCACTCAAGCGCACTTGCGCGCGCATATTAATACTTGCTTACATCGCCCAACAAGGTAACGGACGTATTACGAATCGTGACACCTGCGAAAGCGGTCGCCGCCGAAAACGCGCCCGAAAAAGGCTGTTTGGAAGCAGATCAAAATGCGCACGTAAGCCGATTCGCGGCGTATCTTTCAGTGATGAAGGCGGATTTTCAACCGCTCGTAAACTCCGCGAACGGTGCAAGATACCGCCTGCTGGCGCGCTGGTCGGCGTGCGCGCCCGAAGCGGTACAATCGGCAGCGAATTATTTCGATGTCACCCGCGCGGCGCCGCATGTAACGGTTTTGATCCGGCCGACCCCGCGCTGCCGCCGCCGCCTCGCGCGGCCTGCGCGCCGGATCGCATTCAACCCTTTGTACTGAGCGACTTCATGCGAATCCTCCTGATCGAAGACGACCGCCCCATCGCGCGCGGCATTCAAAGCAGCCTCGAGCAATCGGGCTTCACCGTCGACATGGTTCACGACGGCATCTTCGCCGAGCAGGCGCTCGCGCAGAACCGCCACGAACTCGTCATCCTGGATCTGGGCCTGCCCGGCATCGACGGCATGACGCTGCTTTCGCGCTTCCGGCAAGGCAATCGCCACACGCCGGTCATCATCCTCACCGCGCGCGACGAACTGCACGACCGCGTGCAAGGCCTCAACAGCGGCGCCGACGACTACATGCTCAAGCCGTTCGAGCCGCAGGAACTCGAAGCGCGTATCCGCGCGGTGATGCGCCGCAGCGGTCCGCACGGCGACGTGCCGCGCCCCGAAGTCACGCTGGGCGGCTTGCGCCTGTCGGGCGTCGATCGCCGCATCTTCAACGACGAACGCCCGCTCGAACTCTCGCCGCGCGAATTCGCGGTGCTGGAAATGCTGCTTTTGCGTCACGGCCGCGTGGTGAGCAAGGCGCAGTTGCAGGATCACCTGACGCATTTCGGCGGCGATCTCGGCGATACGGCCATCGAAGTGTATGTGCATCGCGTGCGCAAGAAACTCGAAAACACGCGTGTGGAAATCGTGACGGTGCGCGGCTTCGGTTATCTGCTTCAGGAGATCCGGCAGGCGGCGTGATGCATCGCGCGTCGTTGCCGTAAAACGCTTTGCGACTTCCCACCCGGCGCGCGGGCGATCAGCGTTTCGCCCGCGAAGACTGGCTCGATCTGGCGCGATCGACGCCCACCCAACCTCCTGCGCCGCCGAGCCTGCGGCGCACGTTGTTGCGCCGTCTTGCCGCGCCGCTCTCGCTGCTTGCGCTGATGAGCGGTCTCATGGCGTACTGGCTCGCGTGGCAGTACACGCAGCACGTGGTCGACCGCTCGCTCGCCGATCTCGCCACCGCCATCTCGAAGCAAATCCAGCTCGCGGGCGTCGATGCCCCCGTCACCGTTCCGCCGCTCGCCCAGGCGATGTTCTCCGATCCCGTCGAGCAGCTCGTCTACCGCATCAGCACGGGCGACGAGGAAATCGCCGGCGACTCCGATTTGCCGCTCACCGGCACGGCCGTGCGGCGCATTCATTACGCGTACGTCTTCGAGACGCATTACCAGGGCACGAGCGTGCGCGCCGCGCAGGTGCGCGTGCCGCAGCAGACCGGCAATCCGATCGTCGTCGAGGTGGCGCAGCGCGTGGGGTCGCGCTATCGCATCGCGGTGGAGTTTCTGATCGCGATCATGATGCCGCTGCTGCTTCTGCTGCTCGCCGGCTGGGTGATCGTGTGGCGCGTCGTGAATCAGCAGTTGAACCCGCTCACCGATCTCGCCGACGCGCTGAATCGCCAGACGCATAGCTCGCTGGAGCCGGTCGACGAATCGCATGTGCCGAGCGAAATCCGCCCGCTCACGAGCGCGATGAACGGCCTGCTCGTGCGTCTGCAAGCGGCGCTGGATGCGCAGCGCAAGTTCATCGCCGATGCCGCGCATCAGTTGCGCACGCCGCTCACCGCCGTGAAGCTGCACGCGGAGCAGGCGCTCAGTTCACGCGATCCCGCGAAGGCCGTCGAAGCGGTGAAGGAATTGCGCGCATCGGCGGACCGGGCGGTGCGGCTGTCGAATCAGTTGTTGTCGCTCGCGCGCGCCGAGCCGGGCGAACAGGCCGCGCGCTTCACGGACTTCGATCTCGCCGCGCTCGCGTTCGAAACCGGCGCGGAATGGGTGCCGCGCGCGCTGGCGGCGCGGGTCGATCTGGGCTTTCAGCGCACCGACGATCCGGAAAACGAGCATCCGATGATCGTGCGCGGCAATGTCGTGCTCGTGCGCGAAGTGCTGGCGAATCTCATCGACAACGCGCTCAAGTACGTGCCGCCCGCGCGTTACGAAGGCGCGCGCATCACGCTGACGGTCGGCGACTGGCGCGATCCGCAAGATGCGCAGGGCGCGCGATTCGGCGAAGTGGTGATCGAGGACAACGGTCCCGGCGTGCCGCCCGACCAGCAGCCCGATCTCTTCAAGCGCTTCTTCCGGGGCGACGGCCAGAGCGTGGAAGGCGGCGCGGGACTGGGACTCGCGATCGTGCATGACATCGTCGTGCTGCACGGCGGCAGCGTGCATTACGAAGACGCGCCCGAAGGCGGCGCGCGCTTCATCGTGCGGATACCGCTGAAGGCGCAAGCCGACGCCCGCGCCACGGATTCCGAGAAGTAAGCGGAGCGCTTATTTCTTTTTGAGCGCGAGCATGGTGCCGCGGCACTTCTTCGCGCCGCAGCGGCACTCGTATTCCTTCTTGAGCTTCTTGGTGATCCGCCCTTCGATCACGAGCCCGTAGTCGTAATTCAGCTCTTCATCGGGGTCGATGTCGCGCAGCGCGTGAATGAACACGCGCCCTTCCACTTCCTCGGCCTCGCAGTTCGGCGCGCACGAATGATTGATGTACTTCGCGCTGTTGCCGTCGATCTTGCCGTCGATCACGCGGCCGTCGTCGAGCGCGAAGTAGAAGGTGTGATTCGGTTCGTCCGGATTGTGCGGATGACGGCGCAGCGCTTCCTTCCACGAAATGCGTTCGCCCTTGTATTCCATCACCTTGTCGCCCGCGGCAATCGGCTTCACGGCAAACACGCCCTTGCCATGCACGCCCGAGCGGCGAACGGTGACCTTGCGTGAACTCATCGAACGAATCCTTAAAAACGAATCGGTGGGGACGTCATGCGCGCGCGGACGCGGGCATAAAAAAACGCGGTGGCCATGAAGGCACCGCGTTCAACGGTATCGACGGTATCGTACACTCCCGCGCGCTCGCTGCTCAACTGTGTCGAATCAACGCTGCCCGAACGAGATGTCGCCGAACAGATGCTTCTGCTCGCGCGGCTGCGAACGCCAGTACTGCGGCGGCGCGCTGACGGTCGCGCCGAGTTCGGCGGCCGCGTGCCACGGCCAGCGCGGATCGTAGAGCATGGCGCGCGCCATCGCGATGAAATCGGCCTGCCCGCTCGCGACGATCTCTTCCGCGTGCGCAGCCTCCGTGATCAGCCCGACGGCAATGGTCGTCACGCCCGTCGCTTCCTTGACCGCCTTCGCGAACGGCACCTGATAGCCGGGTTCGAGCGGAATCTTCTGTTGTGGCGATACGCCGCCCGACGACACGTCGATCCAGTCGACGCCTCGCTTCTTCAACTCCGACGCGAACGCGATCGTGTCTTCGATGCCCCATCCGGCTTCGACCCAATCCGTCGCCGAAACGCGCACGCCGACGGGCTTGTCGCCGGGAAACGCGGCGCGCACGGCATCGAAGATGTCGAGCGGATAGCGCATGCGGTTCTCGCGCGAACCGCCGTATTCGTCGGTGCGCTGATTCGCGATCGGCGAGAGGAACTGATGCAGCAAGTAACCGTGCGCCGCGTGAATTTCGAGCGCGTCGATACCGAGGCGCGCCGCGCGCCTCGCCGACGCCACGAACGCTTCCTTCACGCGCAGAAGGCCTGCGGTATCGAGCGCGAGCGGCGGCGTTTCATCGGGCTTGTGCGCGATCGCAGATGGCGCGTGCGTCATCCAGCCGCCATCCGCGACGGAAATGAGCTGGCCGCCTTCCCACGGCGTGTGGCTCGATGCCTTGCGGCCCGCATGCGCGAGCTGCATCGTCACCGCGATGTTCGAGTGCTGGCGGATCGCGGCGAGCACCGGACGCAGCGCCGCTTCGGTCGCGTCGTCCCAGAGGCCGAGATCGCCGGGCGTGATGCGTCCGTCAGGCTCGACCGCCGTCGCCTCGATGCACAGCATGCCCGCGCCGGACAGCGCCAGATGGCCGAGATGGATCATGTGCCACGCCTGGGCCTCGCCGCGTTCGGCGGAGTACTGGCACATCGGCGAAACGACGATGCGATTCGGAACTTGCAGACCGCGAAGGGTCGCGGGAGTGAAGAGCGCGCTCATGTCTTAAGCTCATCGCGAAGAAGGAAGCGGTCGAGAATAGCACCGCACTTTTCTTCGTGCAGCGCCGGCTGCTCAGGCGGGACGCGGCGCGCCCGGAAAGCGGTCGAGCCATTCGCCGAACATCGCGCGGGCGGCGGTTTCGAGCGCGGCGCCGTGGCGCGCGGTGGCCTCGCGCAATCCGGCGACGGTCGCGCCGCTTTGCGCGATATCGCCGGGATACGTGATCAGCCAGTTCTCGAAGCGGTCCGTCAGCACTTCGGCATGACATTGCAGCGCGAGCACGTGCCCGCCCCACGAGAACGCCTGATGCGCGCACGCTTCTGTCGATGCGAGCAGCGTCGCGCCTTCGGGCAGATCGAACGTGTCGCCGTGCCAGTGAAAGACGGGCACCGAACCGAGATGATTGAGCGGCGACGCGCGCCCCGCTTCGGTCAACGCAAGCGGCGACCAGCCGAGTTCGAGCGCGCCCGACGAATACACGCGCGCGCCGAGCGCCCGCGCGATCAGTTGCGAGCCGAGACAGATGCCGAGCGTGGGAAGCCCCGCCGCGATGCGTTTTTCGAGCATCGACAGCAGCGGAGCGAGATGGGGATACTGCGCGTCTTCGTAAGCGCCGATCGGCCCGCCGAGCACGACGAGCAACGACGGATCCAGCGGATTGGGCGCCGCGATGCGTCCGCGCCCGACATCGAGATAACGCACGAGGTGGCCGCGGTCGCCGAGGACCAGTTCCAGACTGCCGAGATCTTCGAAATGGACGTGGCGAATCGCCAGGACTTCATGTTTCATCGGCGCTTCCAGAAATCGACGCGTGGCTCGGAACACAAACGAGGGACGAGCCGCGCCTCGCTGCGAGGCGCGACGGCACAGTCTAACCGACTCGCCGACGCCCCACAGCGCGGAATGCCACCGACGCCGCCAAAGCCGGCGGCCTTATCGATCTCAGGCGATCTGCGCGAAGATCTTCCAGACCTTCTTTTGCTGAGTGAGATCGCCTTCTTCGTATACCGAACAGTCGAGACGGAGATCCGTGTCGGCCATGTCGATCTGAAGGAGCGCGCAATGGTGCGGGACCTTCTTCGGATTCTTGCTGACTTCGAGATGCGAGCACGAAAGGCACATGCGATGCGCCGGAATCTGCTGCTGCGTCTCGAGCTGGCGAATGGTCTTGAGCAGCGAGCGATACAGCGACGCCTGCTCCTCTTCGCGCAGCGTGCCGACCGCCTTCGAGAGGAAGTCCGGCCATTGCAGCGCCTTCTTCGCGGCGGTGCGGCCGCGTGCGGTCAGACGGACCGCCAGGGCGCGGCCATCGTCCAGCGCGCGGCGCTTTTCGACGAGCCCCTTGCCTTCGAGCGTGCTCACGGCATCGCTCGTCGTCGCGGCGGTCAGCGCGGTTTCGCGCGCGATCTCGCCCAGTCGCATCGGCCCCTTACGCTGCATCAGCAGCACCAGGATTTCACCTTGAGTCGGCGTGAGCCCCGCTCCTTCCGCCCACTCCCATGCCTGGCTGCGCATCGCGGTGCTCAGCCTCAGCAGGCCGTGGGTCACCCGCCCCGTCGCCTGCTCTCCGTAAACGCCTTCACTCATAATATTTCGCTTGTTTTCCGCTTTATAGGTTTCGACGGCATGTTCGCATGAAACCGCGAACCCCTCGTCCCGAAAGCCCGCCCCGATTCACGTTTCCCGTTCGTCGGGATGCCTCCCGGTTCGTGGTCCCCGCCGTCTCAAAATTCAGGCGTACAAAGCCAATTCGCTGTGCCTAATGGGGACATTGCAACCCTCTTCGTTTTGCGCCTTCTTGTGTGCAGCCGTGGCGCTCATTCGCCGACTATAACCCGCCGTCGCGAAAGTCGCCATTCTAAGCGACTGAGACCAAACGTACACCTTAATTATCCACGCAAAACTGTGGATAACCCGTGGAAAACCGCCTTATTTCGTTGTGAGTGAGGTTTTCATAACGGCCACATCGTGCGCAAGGCCACCTTTCCGGTCGCGCCGCTTTGCACGGCGGCGGACATCGATCGACAAAGGTTGATCGGCGCGTCTCGTGACTCGGCTGCGGACTCACCTGCGGCAATCGATCTTTTTCGTTACCGAGTATTACTCAGGTATACGGACGCTGAATGCAAACCTTAAGGATGCCGTTCCGCTTTCCCTCCAAACGATGACGACGCGAAGTTATTCCATCGACCGACATGCACGCGTTTCATACAGACACGTCGCGCGGCCCGGAAAACAAAAAGACCGCTTCGATGTTCGGAAGCGGTCTTTCGACTCCTCATGCTTTCAGCGCGTTTAACGCCTCACGCGCGCCACTGCAGACATTGCTGCCGGACGGCTTCATGCAGGGACTTTTCCTTGTCGAACACGCCGCGCAGCCAGGTTGCATCGTTGATGCCGCCGCGTGCAATGTCCGCCACCTGCGCGAGCGCGGCCTGCGAACCGAGCGCTTCGGCGTGCGGCGCGAGCACGTCGATGGTCGCGAGAATGTCTTCGCCGATGGTATGCCGCTCGCCCGTCTGCGGATGGACGCACGTGCCTTCCAGCCCGAAGCGGCACGCCTCGAACCGGTTGAACGTATAGACGAGGTAGTCGTCTTCCTGCGGCATGAGCGGCTTGTCGAGCAGCAAATAGCGCGACAGCGTCTGGATGTAGCACGCGATGGCCGCGGCGCGATCGACGGAAAGCGGCGTGTCCATCACGCGGACTTCTATCGTGCCGAAACCCGGCTTCGGCCGGATGTCCCAGTAGAAGTCCTTCATGCTGTTGACGACGCCCGTGTGGACCATCTTCGAGAAATACTCCTCGAAGCTGTCCCACGTCAGCACGAACGGCGCGCGCCCGGACAGCGGAAACGCGAACACCGAGTTGAGCCGCGCCGAGTGAAAGCCCGTGTCGACGCCCTGAATGTAAGGCGACGAAGCCGACAGCGCGATGAAATGCGGGATGTAGCGCGACATGGCGTGCAGCAGGAACAGCGCGCTATTCGGATTCGGACAGCCGATATGCACGTGCTGCCCGAACACCGTGAACTGCTTGGCGAGATAGCCGTACAGCTCGGAGATGTACTGGAAACGCGGCGCATCGTAGATCTGGCGGTCGCTCCATTGCTGGAACGCGTGCGTGCCGCCGCCCGCGAGTCCCACGTTCAGTTGATCCGCCGCGGCGACGAGCGTATCGCGGATCGTGCGCAGATCGGTGACGGCCTGCTCGTGCGTCGTGCAGATGCCGGTGGAAAGCTCGATCATGCTTTCGGTGATTTCGGGCGTGATGTTGCCCGGAATCTTTTCGTCCTTGATGAGCCGCATCAGGTCGGATGCGGCGCGTGTCAGATCGTAGTCGTGCGTATTGACGACCTGGATCTCCAGCTCCACGCCGAACGTGAACGGCTCGGAGTCGATGAATGGTTCTAGTGCCATGACGCCTCTTGTTGATCAATGCATGAGCGCCGGCGCGCGCCTATTCGCGGCGCTCGCCGACCGCCGACAAACTACGGTAGACCACGAACGGCGTCGCGATCTGAAGCACGACGATCGAACACATGACGATCGCGCGCAAGGTCGGGTCGTAGTCGGGATAAAGCACGTACATGTCGTCGACGAGCAGATAGGCAAGCGCCGACATCGGCGTGAGCGCGACGCCCAGCGCCGCGCCCTGCTTCCAGTTGAGTCCGCTTGGCTTGGCGAACATCAGCACGCCGACGAGTTTGCCGATCACGCGCGCGACGATCAGCCCGAGCGCCGCGACGCCGCCGAGCGCGATATCGCGCCAATGGAACGACGTGAGCGTGAGCGCGAACAGGATGACGGTCAGAAGCCATCCCGCCGATCCGAAATGCGACGGCCACAACTGCGGCCGCTCGTCGGCGTTCTTCACGATGATCCCCGCCGCGAGCAGCGCGAGAATCGTCGAGAGCTTGAAGATGTGCGCGACCGCGATCGCCAGCAGCACGAGGCCGAACAAAGCAACGAAGGAATGCTCATCATTCGCATTCAGACGACGATAAAGCAGGTTGCATGCGCGTGCCAGCAGGAACGCGAGCACGAGCGAACCGATCAGCAAATAGAGCGGCTGGAGAATCGTCGCGAACGTGTTGCCGTAGATCTCCTGATGCAGCACGCCCGCCGCGAGCTTTTCGACGATCACCGCGTACATGCTGTTCAGCGCGGTGAGCGTCATCAGGCGTTGCGTGACCTGGCCTTCCGCGCGCAGTTCGGTCTTGAGCTGGATGACCATCGCGGGCGACGTCGCCATCGCGATCGCGGCGATGACGATGGACGGCATCGTCGGCACCTTCACGAGCATCAGCGCGATGAGCACGAGGCCGAACGTCAGCGTCGATTCCGCGATGCTCGACAAAATCAGATAAGGATTGCGGCGGATCCAGCGCAGATCCAGCCGTCCGCCGAGTTCGAATAGCAGAAGCCCGAGCGCGACATCGAGCAGCGGACGCGACAGGCCGCCCGCGCTGGCGTCGATCACGCCGAGGCCGGCGTTGCCCGCGATCAGCCCGATCACCGCATAGCCCGTGATGCGCGGCAGCCGCCACGCGCGCCACAGCAGTTCTCCGGCGAGACCCGCCGTGACGAGCGCGAGACCGGCCCAGAGAATGGCGTCGGGTTCGAGCGGCCACGCGGGCAGAAATGAAAATGCCGAATTCATCTTGGGGGCTTCTCCTTCGTTGCTGCAGCAGAGGACACGCCCGATCGCATGAGTTCGCTCGTCACAGCGAGACTCGCGGGCGGCGTCGATGCGCGACCCGTCGATTGAGCGTTGCTTCAGTTATTCATTCAGGCGAAACGAAATCGACCGAACACGGCGTCACGGACGAGCCGTGCAAGCCTTTCGACGCGTCCGGCTCCAGATACGGACTTGCTCGCATCTCTACTCTTGGATAAGCATCTGCGATGCTTCGGCGCAAACGCTGGCCGGACTCAGTAAACGACCTTGCGGCTTGATGATCGGATTGTCGATTCGCAAGCATCGTTCCATTGAAGCGTCCGCCGTTGACCGGCGCGACGCAGGAAGAAGCGCGATTGTGCCACACCGCGCTCTCGGCGACCGAACAGCAACCTCATGATTCTTATGAAGTAAAAGCGACTGCGAAGTTCCGTCCATGCGGAAAGGCTGACCGGCCGGGACTTCGATGATCCGCTTCCGATGGCTTCGCCTTCAGGTGTTTACAGGTTTACTGTATATAAACGTAGTAGTAGTTAACAAGGCGCGGCCGCATCTGTGGACAACCGGCGTTTACCGCTACGAATCAACGACCTGCACGCGGAAGAACCGCGCGGTAAACATGTTCGCGCCGCGCCGTTAACCCGGAACAACTTTTGGCCGCCGAGACGGCGTCGCCGGCTTGTCCCGTTTACGTGCACAACGCGTGCACAGCTCTTTCTGGCGCAATTCGCCGGGTTATCCACAGCGATTCGAGGATAACTGCGCCGCGCCGATCTCTCCGTGACGTAACGCTCGCAAAAAGAATCGCGCCGGATCGACGGCTTCGGCCAGTTCGCGTTCGATCGGCCACGGCTCGCCTTCCATCTGCGACGCGATGAGTTCCGCCGCGAGCGTCGCCCAGATGAGGCCGCGCGAGCCGAACGCGAACGCGCCGTAAAGACCGTCGATGCGCGGCAGATCCAGCGGCCACGCGCCCGATAGACGTTGCGCGTCGCGGCGGGCGGCGGTTTCGTCGGCGAGCTGGCCGATCATCGGCATGCGGTCGCTCGTCACGCAGCGAAACGCCACGCGCCCGTGCGAAACCGATGCGCTTTCCAGCGCCGGCAGCATGCGTCCGACGCGCTCGATGTTTTCCTGATGCCCCGCGTCGCGGATGTGCGGATCGGTGTCGTCGATGTCGTAGGTCGCGCCGATCAGCGTGCGCCGTTCGCCGAGCGGCACCGCGTATCCGTCGCCGATGACGGGCACGCGCAGCGCGTCGAGCGGACTCGCGTCGAGCATCGAAAGCTGGCCGCGCACGCCGCGCGTCGGATCGCCGAAAAGATGGCCGAGGCGCGCGGCATCGTGCGCGTTCGCCAGCACGACGACCGGCGCTTGCCCGATGACCGCGCCGCTCGCGTCGAACGCGCGCCAGTTGCGGCCGTCGCGCTCGATGCGCGCCACTTCCGTGTTCCAGCGCGCGGCGAGCGCATCGCCGGCGGCGGCGAGTTGCGCCGCGCAGACGGCGGCCGGCGAAATGGCGCCGCCGTGCGGGAAGAACCATCCGCCGCGCGCGACATCGACGCCCGCCACGCGCGAGGCTTCATCGCGCGACATTGCGGCGACGTACTCGCGCGGATAGCCGAACCGGTCGATGGCGGCGGCAAGCGCTTGCGCGTCTTCTTGTGTATCGGCGATTTGCAGCAGGCCCGCGCGGCTGCGGCGCAGGTCGTGGCCGGCGGCTTCGAGCGCGTGCCATCTGCCGAGCGTGTGGAGAAACGCGGCGCGCGTCAGCCGTGCGGCGATGCTGTCGTCGCGCCAGACAATCGGGTGAAAGACGCCCGCCGGATTCCCCGATGCATCGCGCGCGGGCGACGCATGGCGGTCGATGAGCGTGACGCGCCATCCACGGGACGCGAGCGCCGATGTCGCCGCGCAGCCCGCGAGCCCCGCGCCGATCACCATGGCTTCGCGCGCCGGGGCATCGCTGGCGGCCGGCGGTTCGTGACGGCGGACTCGCCAGCGCGGCGCGAAGCGGCCCGTCATGCCATCGGGCGTGGCGGCGGTATCGAAGCCGGAATGGGCGAGCAATTTCAGCAGCGCGGCTTGCGCGGACTCGGGCGCTGACGCCGTGACCGTCGCGCCGTCGGCGGCGAAGCGCGCGAGCGTCTTGCAGAGCTTGCGCGGATCGTCGTGTTGCGATGCGTCGAAGTGGAAGGCATCCGCGCGCAGCCACAGTTTCGACAGCATGTCGTCTTCATCGCCGATGACGAGCGTCAGCGCGACGCGGCCCGCATCGAATTCCAGCCGATGCACGCCCGGCACGCGCCAAGGCAACGCTCGCGCGAGTTCGGCCGCGAGCGGGTCGCTATCGTGCGGCGCATCAAGCGACGCAGCGGCCACGAGATGAAGGCGCTCGCTCCGCTCATCGCACGCGCGCCATCGACGCCAAACCGAAAACAACGCGCTTTGGCTGCCGAAATGCGCGTCGGCATCGACGAACGTGAAGCTGCGCTTGCCTTTCCAGCGCGAAGAAAGGGTGTGGAATGCGAGCAGCGGCTCGCAGGGCGGCGATGTTTCGGTCATGCGTCGGGCATCGGTGATGAGATCAACTCGACACTGTATCGCCCGCGCTTGGCGAAGACCGAAAGACGATCCTTGGCCCACGCGTCAGCACGCATCGCAGCCAGTCGCGACAAGGCCTCCGGCGCTGCCGGCCAAGGCTTTTCACGCCTAAACGTTGGCAAAAACCAACGCGGGGCGGCGAATCGAGCACGCGCTCGGAAAGGACTTGCCGGCTCGCGAAGATCGCGCGTCAAAAAGCCGTCCGCAACCCCTGGTTACATAAGGGTAAATCTTTGAAACCCTTGTCCTGATTGGATTTGCGCTGCGCTATCATACGAAGCGCCGCGTTCGAAGGCGGCGCGAGAGCTTTGATGTGAGGCAATGCCAGTGAAGTGGCGCGAAACCGCGCCTATTCGTCCGGCGGGCACGCCAGAAGGCCGCCCCCACTCGACTGCACGGCTTGCGCACGTATAATCGGCGCGTTCGCGCTGTTCGTGTCAACCTAAACTGATAAAGGAACCTTAATGAACAAACAGGAATTGATCGACGCCGTAGCCGCTCAGACCGGCGCCAGCAAAGCTCAAACGGGCGAAACGCTCGACACGTTGCTCGAAGTGATCAAGAAGGCTGTCTCGAAAGGTGACGCGGTGCAGTTGATCGGTTTCGGCAGCTTCGGTTCGGGAAAGCGCGCAGCGCGCACCGGCCGTAACCCGAAGACCGGCGAATCCATCAAGATTCCGGCGGCAAAGACGGTCAAGTTCACGGCCGGCAAGGCATTCAAGGACGCAGTGAACAAGAAGTAAGTTTTCTTGCCGTGTGGCGCTTCCCGCAACGTTGCGCAGCGCCTCCCAGCACTTCAAGCACTGCCAGCAGTACCGCATGCCAGCGCCTCTAGCAGCACCTGTTAGTCAGGTTCTTCCGCATGTGCGGAGATAAGCCGGAGACCACGAAGTTCGTAAACCCGCCATCGGCGGGTTTTTTTTTCGTCCTCAGTGCTGGTGATCGTCGCAGCCGCAGTCGGGGCCGTGATCGTGCGCATGATCGTGATCGCCGTGGTCGTGCTCTTCCACGTCCCACGCGGGAAACGGATCGCTGAAGCGCTGCCAGTTTTCCGCGCCTGCCGCCCATTCGTCGTCCGTGAGCAGGCATGCGTCGAACTTGCGGCGCCACGCGTCGGTATCGAGATCGAGGCCGATCAGCACCAGCTCCTGCCGCCGATCGCCGATGCTGTTGTCATCCGGATCGCCGAACCATTCCGCGACGATCTCCGCTTCCAGTTCGGGATCGTCCGTCGGCCATTCGCTGCGGTCTTGCGCGGCCCACCACACGCCCGCCGGACCATGACGCAGCGTGCCGCCCGCCTGCGATAGCGATCCGCCCACGACACTGCGCGTCGCGAGCCAGAAAAAGCCCTTCGCGCGCAGCACGTCCGGCCATTCCTGATGCAGCAGATTCCAGAGCCGCTCCGGATGAAACGGCCTGCGCGCGCGATACACAAAATGCTCTACGGCATCGGAATCATCCGATTCGTGTTCGCCGTTCAGAATCGCGAGCCAGCCGGGCGCGCTCGCCGTCGTATCGAAATCGAAGCGGCCGGTATCGATCACTTCGTCGAGCGGCGTTCGGCCGAACTGCGCGCGGATCTGCACGGCGCGGGGATTCAGACCGCGCAGCACGCGCGCGAGCTTTTCGACTTCCTCTTCGCCGACGAGATCGGTCTTGTTCAGCACGATCACATCGCAGAATTCGATCTGCTCGACGAGCGTTTCGACGACCGTCTTGCCTTCGTCGCCGTTCTCTTCGTCGATGTCGATGCCCCGCTCCGCCAGCGAATCCGCCGATGCGTAATCGCGCATGAAGCTCGCTGCATCGACGACGGTCACGAACGTATCGAGATGCGCGCGCCCGGCGAGCGCGGCCTGATCGTCGTCGCCGAAAGCGAGATGCTCGGCGATGTCCATCGGGTTCGCGATACCCGTCGATTCGATCACGATCGCATCGAAACGCTGCTGCTCCGCGAGTTCGACGATCGCCTGTTCCATGTCGTGCGGCGAACGGCCCGCGATCGCCCCGACGCGCACGTTCTGGCCGTTGGCGAGGAGCGCATCGAGCAGCGTGGTCTTGCCCGCGCCGACGAAGCCCGAAAGCACGGTGACTGGCAGTGGTGTCTGGTTCATTGCGAGGGATCAGTGGAAGTGCGGCAGGAAATGCTCGCGGATCGAGCGGCGGCATGCGGCGAGCGCGTCGCGGTGTGGTGCGACGCGCTTCGGTCGAAGCAACGATTTTGCATCAAATGTGACGAAAGCGGCGCGCCGTCCGTCCGATGGCGGGATTTACTTCGAGGCTTGCAGGAGCTTCCAGCGCCGCAGAATTTCGATGATCTGCGACGAGTATTTGTCGCGCAGCGCAGGCGTTTCGGAATGGTAAGCACCGACCGCCTGCCACGAATTGCCGTACTTGTTCATTTTCTGGCGCAGATGCCAGGCCGCGACATAGACGCTCTTGCACGGCTCCATGAGCGTGCCGCTGGAAATGCCGTATTGCGACAGCGTGTTCAGGTGGATGGAGTTGATCTGCATCAGCCCGTAATCGGTCGAACCGTTGGCGTTCTTGTTGATGGCGTCGGGCCGGTTGTGCGATTCCTGCCAGGCAATGGCGCGCAGTATGAGCGGATTCACCTTCTGATACTTCGCCGCTTCGTCGAAACAGTCGGCGTGAGCGGACGCGGCCGCGAACATCGCGCCGCACGCTATCACAGGTAATCGCAGGAATCTCTTCATCGTGTTTCTACTCCATCCGCCCGGTGCGGAACGTCATACCGCCGACGCGGCGCGCCAAGCGCCCACGCCAGAAAATTCAATGTCCGCGCCGGAGCGCCATCGGGAAAACCCACCCGTTACGCACGCGCCAGCCAAGCGGAACCGCCCGTATCATACCGGCTGACGTTTCAGGCCATAAGTTGGCTAGCCGACATAGGTCCAAGGGAACGCGGGAAGTGAAACAATCGCGGTCCGGTAGCGCGGCAATGCGCAGCTAAACGTATGAATAATAAAGTAATGTGTTCGGGTTACAATCCGGCACCTGCGCGGATCCCGCGTGGAACCCGTGCGATTTTCGGTCGTCCGATGAAAACCCGCCATACGGTGTATCGGCAGGCTTTCGGAAGGCTTGAGACGCGCCGGGAATCATTCGGCAGTCAGCCGGAATCTTGGCGACTGCGAGCATCTGCGTCGGCGATTTGAACAAATTCGTTACACAAAGCTGCTATCGTCACATTTTTATAAATAATCGTGGTGGGGCGAAAACGCTCGCACCTCGGTCGGCAGCGCCTTCGGATTGGCGAACGGTGCTGCCTTAGCCGGCTAATTTTTTTTGAGATCCGGCTCAGACATCACATCCATGAGAAGACAACCTATGGCACTGCGTCGCATGGCGACGGCACTGCTGGCGGCGGGACTTATCGTCGCGCAAGCCGCGCACGCGCAAGTGACGTTGAATTTCGTCAACGCCGATATCGACCAGGTCGCGAAAGCGATCGGTGCGGCCACCGGCAAAACCATCATCGTCGATCCCCGCGTCAAGGGGCAGCTCAACCTCGTCTCCGAAAATCCGGTGCCCGAGGAACAGGCGCTGAAGACGCTGCAGTCGTCGCTGCGCATGCAGGGCTTCGCGCTCGTGCAGGATCACGGCGTTCTGAAAGTCGTCCCCGAAGCCGACGCCAAGCTGCAAGGCGTGCCGACGTACGTGGGCAATGCGCCCGGCGCGCGCGGCGATCAGGTGATCACGCAGGTCTTCACGCTGCGCAACGAATCGGCGAACAACCTGCTGCCGGTGCTGCGCCCGCTGATCTCGCCGAACAACACGATCGCCGCCTATCCGGCGAACAACACGCTCGTCGTCACGGATTACGCCGACAACGTGCGGCGCATCGCGGGCATCATCGCGGGCATCGATACCGCGGCGGGCCGCGAAGTCGATGTCGTCGCGCTGAAGAACGCGAACGCCATCGACGTCGCCGAGCAGATGAACAAGCTGCTCGATCCCGGCACCATCGGCAGCACCGACGCGACGCTCAAAGTCACCGTCACGCCGGACGCGCGCACGAATTCGCTGATGTTCCGCGCATCGAGCAGCGCGCGCCTCGCGGCTGCGAAGGCGCTGGCCAAGAAGCTCGACGCGCCCACGTCCGAACCCGGCAACATGCACGTCGTGGCGCTGCGCAACGCCGACGCCACGCGCCTCGCCAAAACGCTGCGCGCCATGATGGGCAAGGGCGGCGGCGGCTCGGACAATTCGTCGAGTTCGGGCTCGAATGCGTCGAGCTCGTTCGGACAAAGCGGCCTCGGCAACTCGTCGACATCGACGGGAACCGCCGGCACGCCGCCGCTGCCGGGCGGCTTCGGCAGCAACAGCTCGGGCACCGGCAACAATCCGATGTCCGGCTCGGGCTCCAATCGCGACACCGGCTTCTCGTCCAACAAGGACAGCGACACCGGTAACGACACGAGCGGCGGCGGCATGATCCAGGCGGATTCCGCGACGAATTCGCTCATCATCACCGCGCCGGATCCCGTCTACCGCAACCTGCGCACGGTGATCGACCAGCTCGACGCGCGCCGCGCGCAGGTCTATATCGAGGCGCTGATCGTCGAGCTTTCCGCGACGACGGGCGCGAACCTCGGCATTCAGTGGCAAGGTCTGCTGCTGTCGAACGGCGGCAACAACGCGCTCTACGGCAGTTCGAGCTTCGGCTCCGGCAACACGAACATCTTCGATTTGACCGTGCAGGGCAATGCGATCGCGCAGAATCCGTCGTCGATCACGTCGACGACCGGGCTGCTCGCGAACGGCCTGAACATCGGCTTGCTGCACCGCTTCGGCAATCTGTTCGGTCTCGGCGGGCTGCTGCAGGCGCTGTCCACGTCGGCGGATGCGAACATCCTTTCGACGCCGAATCTCATCACGCTCGACAACGAGGAAGCGAAGATCGTCGTCGGCCAGAACGTGCCGGTGGTGACCGGTTCGTACGCGACGCCGACGGCGAACGCGGCGACGTCGGTGACGGCGTTCAACACGTTCGACCGCCGCGACGTCGGCGTGACGCTGCACGTGAAGCCGCAGATCACCGAAGGCGGCGTGCTCAAGATGCAGATCTATCAGGAAGATTCGAGCGTCGATGCGACCACCAAGAACGATCCGGGCGGCGTGACCATCAATACGCGCTCGGTGCAATCGACCATTCTGGCCGACGACGGCGAGATCGTCGTGCTCGGCGGTTTGATGCAGGATCAGTACAACAACAACAACAGCAAGATTCCGCTGCTCGGCGACATTCCGTTCATCGGCAGTCTGTTTCGCAGCGAAAGCAAGACGCGCACGAAAACGAACCTGATGGTGTTCCTGCGCCCGGTCATCGTGCGCGATCAGGCGACGGCCACGCAGATCGCGAATACGCGCTACGACTATCTGCGTCAGCAACAGTACGGATCGACGACGGATAACCGCCTCATCAAGGATCAGAACGTTCCGATGATGCCGCCGAAGCCGCTCGGCCCGAGCGAAGGCGGTGGCGCGCCGGCCCAGAATCTGCTGGACTGGAACAATCTGACGCGCGGCGTGCCGAGTACGACGCTGCCTCAGGATCCGAACGCCGGTCCCGCGCCGCAGCCGTATCAGCAGGCGCCGCAGAGCACGAATCCGCCGCCCGCGAACGGCGCGACGAACGTCATGCCCGGTAACGCCGCGACCAACGCGATGCCTGGCAACGCCGCGACGAACGCCCTGCCGGGCAACGCCGCGACGAGCAACTACGCGGTGCCGAACAACATGCCGAGCGCGCAGCCGCTCGAAAGCAGTCCGACAGGAGCCCGACCGTGAGCACGGTGAACGCGGTAGCCGAAAGCACGAACCTCAGCGCCGATGCGGCCGAGCACGGGGCCGCGACGGCCGCGTCTCCGCTCGCCGCGCGGCTCGTGCCTTACGGCTTCGCGCGGACCGGGCAGATTCTGCTCGCGCATCAGCATGCGGACAGCATCGAAGTGTGGATCAGCGAGCGCACGACCGATGCCGCGCTCGCCGAAGTCGCGCGCAATTTCGGCGCGCTGTCGATTCAGCGCAAACCCGCCGACGAACTCGCCGCCGCGATCAATTCCGCCTATGCCCGCAACGACGGCAGCGCGGCGCAGGTTGTCGGCGAAGTGGAAGGTGAAGTCGATCTGTCGCGTCTGATGCAGGACATTCCGGAAGTCGAAGACCTGCTGGAATCCGAAGACGACGCGCCGATCATCCGCATGATCAACGCGCTGCTCACGCAGGCGGCGCGCGAACAGGCGTCGGATATTCACATCGAGCCGTTCGAGAACGCGTCGGTCGTGCGGTTTCGCGTCGATGGCACGCTGCGCGACGTCGTGCGCCCGAAAAAGGCGCTGCACGGCGCGCTGATCTCGCGGATCAAGATCATGGCGCAGCTCGATATCGCCGAGAAACGTTTGCCGCAGGACGGCCGCATCACGCTGCGCGTCGGCGGCCGTCCGGTCGATGTCCGCGTGTCCACGCTGCCGACGGGCCACGGCGAACGCGCGGTGCTGCGTCTGCTCGAAAAAGACGCGCAGCGCCTGAATCTCGAAACGCTCGGCATGGCGCGCGACACGCTCGTCCACTTCGACAAGCTGATCGGCAAGCCGCACGGCATCGTGCTCGTGACCGGGCCGACCGGTTCCGGCAAGACGACCACGCTTTACGCGTCGATGTCGCGGCTGGAAACCACGACCACCAACATCATGACGGTGGAAGACCCGATCGAATACGATTTGTCGGGCATCGGGCAGACGCAGGTGAACGAGCGCATCGGCATGACGTTCGCGCGGGCGCTGCGCTCCATTCTTCGTCAGGATCCGGACATCATCATGATCGGTGAAATCCGCGACCTGGAAACCGCGCAGATCGCGGTGCAGGCTTCGCTGACCGGTCACCTGGTGCTCGCGACGCTGCACACGAACGACGCCGCATCCGCCGTCACGCGTCTCACCGACATGGGCGTGGAGCCGTATCTGCTGGCGTCGTCGCTGCTGGGCGTTCTCGCGCAGCGGCTCGTGCGCCAGTTGTGTCCGGTGTGCAAGGAAGCGCGTGAGGAAGAAGACGGCGTGAAGCACTGGCATCCTGTCGGTTGCGACCGATGCGGCCAGTCGGGCTACGTGGGCCGTCGCGGCGTGTACGAACTTCTGCTGATCGACGACGCCATTCGTCCGCTGATCCATCGCAACGCCGCCGACGCCGAGATTCTCGCGGCGGGCCGCGCGAACGGCATGCGCACGCTGCGCGAGGACGGCGACCGCTGGCTGGCGGCGGGCGTGACGTCGCTC
Organism: Caballeronia sp. ATUFL_M2_KS44; assembly: GCF_023630965.1. NCBI lineage: Bacteria > Pseudomonadati > Pseudomonadota > Betaproteobacteria > Burkholderiales > Burkholderiaceae > Caballeronia > Caballeronia sp. ATUFL_M2_KS44. Next base: position 266,779 of record NZ_JALQEA010000028.1, read on the forward strand.
GAAGAAGTGCTGCGCGTGACCGGTGGCGATTAAGGGCGGAGCGTAACGTATGCCAGCTTTCCGTTTCGAAGCGATCGACCACGCGGGCAAGACGCAGACCGGCGTGCTCGATGCCGACAGCGCCCGCGCCGCGCGCAGCCAGTTGCGCACGCAAGGGCTGACGCCGCTCGTCGTCGAGGCCGCGGGCACGCGCACGCGCGGCGAGCGTCAGCAGCGGCTGTCGCTCGGGCGCCGTCTGTCGCAGCGCGAACAGGCCATTCTGACGCGCCAGCTCGCGAGTCTGCTGATCGCGGGCTTGCCGCTCGGCGAAACGCTTCAGGTGCTGACCGAGCAATCCGAACGCGACTACATCCGCGAACTGATGGCCGCGATCCGCGCCGAAGTGCTCGGCGGCCATTCGTTCGCCAATGCGCTCGCGCAGCATCCGAAGGACTTTCCCGAGATTTATCGCGCGCTGGTAGCGGCGGGCGAGCACACCGGCAAGCTCGGGCTCGTGCTGTCGCGTCTCGCCGATTACATCGAGCAGCGCAATGCGCTCAAGCAGAAGATCATTCTGGCGTTCACGTATCCGGGCATCGTGACGATCATCGCGTTCGGCATCGTCACGTTCCTGCTGAGCTATGTCGTGCCGCAAGTGGTGAACGTGTTCGCCAGCACGAAGCAGGCGCTGCCCTTCCTCACCGTGATGATGATGGCGCTCTCCGCCTTCGTGCGAAGTTACTGGTGGGCGGTGCTGATCGGCGTCGCGATCGTCGCGTGGCTCGTGCGGCGCATTCTGTCGCGGCCCGGACCGCGCATGGCGTTCGACCGCTGGCTCCTCACCGCGCCGCTCGTCGGCAAGCTGGTGCGCGGCTATAACACCGTGCGTTTCGCGAGCACGCTCGCCATTCTGACCGCCGCCGGCGTGCCGATCCTGCGCGCGCTGCAAGCCGCCGGCGAAACGCTCAGCAATACCGCGATGCGCAATAACGTCGACGACGCCATCGTGCGGGTGCGCGAAGGCTCGTCGTTGTCGCGCGCGCTCGGCAACACGAAGACGTTTCCGCCCGTGCTCGTGCATTTGATCCGCTCGGGCGAAGCCACCGGCGACGTCACCACGATGCTCGACCGCGCCTCCGAAGGCGAGGCGCGCGAGCTCGAACGCCGCACGATGTTCCTGACGAGCCTGCTCGAACCGTTGCTGATTCTGGCGATGGGCGGCGTGGTGCTGGTCATCGTGCTCGCGGTGATGCTGCCGATCATCGAACTGAATAATCTGGTGCAGTAATGAACGCCCTGCAAACCCGCCTGCTCACGCTTGCCGCCCTCGCGCTCTTTTGCGTGACGGTGACGTACTGGGTCGTCACGCTGACCTCGCGCCAGACCGCGCCGCTGCCCGCCGCCGCCGCGACGCGCACGCCGTCGGTCGAACAGGCCGCGACCATTTTCGGCGGACAGCTGGAGCGCCAGGCGAACTCGGACGTGCATCTGTTCGGCATTCTCGCGTTGCAGGGCGGCGCGGCGGCCATCGTCAGCTACGGCGGCGAACCGGCGCGCGCGGTGTCGCTCGGCAGCGCGCTCACGCAGGGCGTGAAGCTCTCGGAAGTGCGGCCGCGTTCGATCATCATCGATCGCAAAGGCACGAAGTCGGAAATTTTCCTGCCGCCGATGCCGCCCGGACCGACGATCTACGTGCGCTGACCGCGCGGCGATCGCTGCGTCGCGCGTTGACTGCTGTCACGGCGCGGCGTTCAGGGATGGATAGAATCCCCGGCGGCTCCGGTCATCCGTCAAGCCGCTTATTCTTTAATCAAAAGCGGGCGCAAGCCCAGAATCAACAACGAGGTAGCAGTCATGCAAATGTGGACGCAACGCCGCATGGAAATCACTCAGGCCAAGGCGCGCCGTCAACGGGGCTTCACGCTCATCGAAATCATGGTCGTGATCGCGATTCTCGGCATTCTCGCCGCGCTGATCGTGCCGAAGATCATGAGCCGTCCGGACGAAGCGCGCCGCGTGGCCGCGAAGCAGGACATCGGCACCATCATGCAGGCGATGAAGCTGTATCGCCTCGACAACGGCCGCTATCCGACGCAAGAGCAAGGCTTGCGCGCGCTGATCGAGAAGCCGTCGACGGAGCCGGTGCCCAACAACTGGAAGGACGGCGGCTATCTGGAACGCCTGCCGGCCGATCCGTGGGGCGGCCAGTATCAATATCTGAATCCGGGCGTGCACGGCGAAATCGACGTGTTCAGCTACGGCGCAGACCAGAAGGCGGGCGGCGAAGGCAACGATGCCGACGTCGGCTCGTGGCAATAGTCATCGCGTAGTTGAGGATCAGCGTGAACGGGCATCGAAAAGCGCGTCGTCAGGCAGGTTTCACGCTGCTGGAAATGCTCGTCGTGCTGGTGATCGCGGGCTTGCTCGTGTCGCTCGCGTCGCTGCAGCTCACCCGCAATCCGCGCACCGATCTGAACGAGGAAGCGCAGCGGCTCGCGCTGCTGTTCGAATCCGCGGGCGACGAAGCGCAAGTGCGCGCGCGGCCGATCGCGTGGCAGCCGACCGACGGCGGCTTTCGCTTCGATATCCGCACCGACGACGGCTGGCGTCCGCTGCGCGACGACCTGCTGCGCGCGCGGCGCTGGGAAGGCGGCGTGACCGGCGTGTCGATTCAATTCCTCGATTCGGACAAGTCGGTGAGCCGGCTCGTTTTCGGCACGGAAGCCATCGATACGCCGATGGAAATCACGCTCGTCTCGGCGGCGGGCCGCGCGACGATCATCGGCAGCGGCAACGGCCGCTTTCAGGTGCGGTGATGCGCGCGCAATCCAAAACTGCCGGCTTCACGATGATCGAAGTGCTCGTCGCGCTGGCGATCATCGCGGTGGCGCTCGCGGCGTCGCTGCGCGCGGTCGGCTCGCTCGCGACGGGCGAAGCGGACTTGCATCGGCGGCTGCTCGCGGGCTGGAGCGCGGACAACGAACTCGCGCAGCTTCGTCTTTCGCGCGCGTTTCCGGACATCGGCTCGCGCACGTTCGACTGCTCGCAAGGCAATCTGAAGCTCGTCTGCACGCAGCGCGTCACCGCGACGCCGAACCCGATTTTCCGGCGCGTGGAAATGTTCGTGTCGATGCCCGGCCGTTCCGGCAATCTCGCGCAAATGGTCACGGTGGTGGCGAATGAAACGAACCGCTCGCTCTGAGGCCCGGCGCACGGGCCGGCGGCAGCGCGGTTTCACGCTGCTGGAAATGCTCATCGCCATCGCGATTCTCGCGGTGATCGCGGTGCTGTCGTGGCGCGGGCTCGATTCGATCATTCGCTCGCGCGCGACCATCACGAATTCGATGGAAGACGAGCGCGTGGTCGCGCAGTTGTTCGACCAGATGCGCATCGACGCGCGCCAGGCCGCAACCGACGACGAAGCCGGCCAGCCCGCCGTGTCGCTCGGCAACGGGTCGCTGCAGATCGTGCGCGGCGTGTTCGCGCCGAACACCGCGCCGCGCCTTCAGGTGGTGCGGTATCGGCTGACGAACGGGCGCATCGTGCGGTACGCGTCGCCGCCGCTCGAAAACGTGGGCGAAGTGCGGCGCGCGCTGTCATCGGGCGATACCGCCGATGGCTGGAGCGCCGTGCCGCTGATGGGCGGCGTGGGGTCGCTGGCGGCGCGCGTCTATATTCCGGCGAAAGGCTGGACGACGCGCATGGCCGACGTGGTCTCGCAGATCAACGACAACGACAACAACCTGAAGGTGCCGCAACTCGGCAACGCGCCGCTCCCGCGCGCGGTGTCGGGCATTCAGGTGGCGGTCGGCGCGCCGAATTTGCGCGTGCCGATCACGCGCGTGTTCCTGGTCGGAGAATGACGATGCGCGCATCGGGCCGAAACGGAAAAGAACGCGGCGTCGCGATCATCAGCGCGCTGCTGGTCGTCGCGCTGTCCGCCATTCTCGTGTCGGGCATGCTGTGGCGGCAGCAAGTGCAGGTGCGGCGCATCGAGAATCAGCGGCTGCTTGCGCAGGCGCAGTGGATTTCGCGCAGCGCGCTCGACTGGACGCGGCTGATTCTGCGTTCCGAAGCGGATACGTCGCCGACCGTCACGTATCTCGGCGGCGTGTGGGGCGTGCCCATCGCGAAGACGAAGCTCTCCGATTTCCTCGGGCAGATCGGCGAAGTGCGCGCGCAGGAAGGCGCGCAGACGTATCTGTCCGGCTCGATCGAGGACGCGCAGGCGAAGTTCAACCTGCGCAATCTGGTCGCCACGCCGACGCCCGGCGTGCTGACCATCAACGTGCAGCAGATTCAGTCGTTCCAGCGGCTGTTGACGCTGCTCGGCATCAACGGATCGCTCGCGAAGACGGTGGCGTTGCAGATGCGCGCAGGACTCGCGCGTTCCGCCACGCGCTTTCAGACGCAGACCGGCAACGGCACGAGCCTCGCGACGACCAATCCGGAAGAGACGATGGCCGCGATCGCGCAGGGCGGCGGCACGGGCGGCGGCAATTTCACCGACGATCCCGGCATGAAGGACGCCGATAGCAACGCGCCCGTCGCGCCGCTGCAGATGATCAGCGTGGACTCGCTGCTCGACGTGCCGGGTTTTTCGGCGGAAGCGGTCGCGAAGCTCCGCAAGTTCGTGACCGTGCTGCCGACGACGACGCCCGTCAACATGAACACCGCGCCCGCGGAAGTGATCGCGGCGGTGGTGGAAGGCATGAGTCTGTCGCAGGCGCAGGCGTTCGTCGCGCGCCGCGAGACGGTGTTCTTCCACGACGCCGGCAACGTGCAGCTCGCGCTGACCGGCGCGGGCGTGAAATCGACGTCGATCGATCCGAGCGAGTTCGACGTCACCACGCGCTATTTCGTGATTCACGGGCGCGTCGACCACGAGCGCGCGCAACTCGAGCGCACGACGCTCGTGTACCGCGACCCGACGACGCACACCACGCGCATCGTCTACACGCGCGACGCGCTCTGATGACGATGTTTCTGACAAGAGGAAGTGGCCTTTGAGCACACTGATCGTTCTATTGCCGCCGCGCGATCCCGCGGTGCGCTCGCAGGAATGGCATCTGCCGGACCTGCCGTTCTTGCTGCTGGACAAGCGCGGCCAGACGCAGCGCGCCGGCCGCGCGGCGGTCGGCCTTTTGCCGCACGCCAGCGCGACGGTGCTGATCGTCGCCGCGCGCGACACCCTGCTGCTCGCCGCCGCCGTGCCGCCGCTCAAAGGGCCGCGGCTGCGCCAGGCGCTGCCGAACGTCGTCGAGGATCAGCTGATTCAGGATCCGCAGACGTGTCACATCGCGGTCGATCCCGCCGCGCTCGCGGATGGGCGGCGCGTGGTCGCGGTCATCGATCGCGGATGGTTCCGCTTCGTGTGCGATGCGTTCATGTCGGCGGGGCATCGGAATCTGAAGGCGGTGCCGGCCATGCGCTGCCTGCCCGTGCCGGTCGCGCAAGCTGTCGAACCCGTTGAAGGTGCCGAAGCCATCGAAGGCGAAGCCGTCGTGCAGACGCCGTTCATCGCGGGATTGCTCGGCAACGTGGTATCGACCGCGCCCGCGCTGATCGGCGAACTGGCGGCGACCGCGCCCGCGGCGACCGCACCGCGCGTGGAAATCGCGATTGCGCGCGGCGAAGGCGCGGCGCTCGGCGAAGGGCTCGCGCTGCCGGCGGATTCCATCGCGCCGACGCTCGCCGCGCTCGCGGGCGATCACGCGCTCACGCTGTATTCGCTCGTCGATCTGCCCGGCGACGAGCCGCGTCTCGCGTCCGCGCGCACGAGCGCGGCCATGATGGACGCGCATCCGCTCGCGTTCGAAGCGTTCGCGCGGCAGGCGCTCGCGAGCCGCTTCGACCTGTGCCAGTTCGAATTCGCCGCGCAGCCGTGGCGGCTCGACCGCGCGACGATGCGTCGCCTGCGCGTGCCGATCGCGCTCGTGGCGGCGTCGGTCATCGTGTCGATCATCGGCATCAACGTGCAATGGCTGCAGCTTGCGCGTCAGCGCGACGCCATCGCCGCGCAGATGACCGAACTGCTGCTCAACGCGTTCCCGAAAACGACCGTCGTGCTCGACGCGCCCGACCAGATGTCGCGCAACCTCGACCGCCTGCGCGTGGCGTCGGGCGAGCTGTCGCCATCGGATTTCCTTTCCCTCGCCGACGGCCTCGCGCGGTCGCTCGGTCCGGTGCCGGTGAACGGCATCGCCGGGCTGGATTATCGCGAGCGGCATCTGGAAGTCACCTTCAAGCCGACCACCAAGGTCGATCCCGACCTGTCGAAGCGCCTCGCCGCGAACGGCCTGAACGGCGCAATCGACACCAACACCGGCAAATGGATGATCAGGAGCGGCCAATGAAAGCGGAAATCGGACAGACGCTTTCCGAGTTCTGGGAAGCGCGCACGCCGCGCGAAAAGACGCTGCTGCTGTGGGGCGGCGTCGCGCTCGGCATCGTGTTGATTTATCTCGTGCTGTGGGCGCCGGCTTTCGAAGGCCGCGAGCGCCTTCGCCAAACGCTGCCGGCCATGCAGCGCCAGCTCGCGACGATGACCGCGCAAGCCAACGAAGCGCGTTCGCTCGCGGGCAGCGCGGAAGGCGTGACGCCGACCGGCGGCGCGCTGCGCGATGCGCTCGCGAAGTCGCTCGCCGACAACGGCATGCAGCCGACGCAGGTTCAGGTGATCGGCGCGGCGGTGCAGATTCAGTTGAAGAACGCGTCGTTTCCGAACTGGACGATGTGGCTTGACGACGCGCGCAAGCAGTTCAAGGTGCAGGTCTCGGAGGCGCACGTGACGGCGCTCCAGCCGGACGGTCAGGTGGATCTGACGGCATCGCTGCAACCGGCCACGGTCAAATGAGCTACTGGACGCGCAGAATCCGGCTCGCGCTGCCGGGACTTTTCGTGATGGTGATTTCGATTGCGGGCACGCTGCTCGCGATGATGCCCGCCGCGTGGATCACGCCGCAGTTCGCGCGCGCGACGGGCGGCCACGTGAATCTCGTCGATCCGGCGGGTTCGCTGTGGCACGGCTCCGCGACGCTGATGCTCGCGGCGGGCGGCGACGGCGGCGGCGCGACGCTGCTGCCGGGGCGCATCGAATGGACGACCGCGTTCTTGCCGCTTTTCACGGGCCGCGTCCACATGACGATGCGCCAGACCGAAGCCATGCCCGACGCCGTGATCGTGGATGCCACGCCGCGCGGCGCGTCGCTTTCGCCCGGCGCGATGGCCGTGCCCGCGACGCTGCTCGCCGGCCTCGGCGCGCCGTTCAACACGCTGAACTTCGACGGAACCGTGCGGCTTTCGTGGACCGAATTCCGCGTGCTCGGGCGCAATGCCTACGGGCAATTCGTCGTGACGCTCGACGACATGGCCTCGCGCGTATCGCGTGTGAAGCCGCTCGGGTCGTATCGCGTGGCGTTGCAGGCGCAGGGCGCCTCGGCGGCGATCGATCTTTCGACGACCAAAGGGCCGCTATTGCTGACCGGCCACGGGACTTTGGCGGAAGGACAGACGTCGTTCGAAGGCATCGCGAAGGCCGAGCCGCAGCAGCGCGAGAATCTCGCCGGCTTGCTGAATCTGCTCGGACGGCATACCGATCCGGATACCGTCGCCCTGACGTTCGCGCGGTATTAGACGGCCGGCTTCTGCGCCGCCGACGTCGCCGCAGCGGAAGGCGCGGATGCGGCGGCCGGCGCTTCGACGCCGCCCGTTTCGCGATCCATCTGTCCGGCGTCCCATCCGCCGCCCAGCGCCTTCACCAGCCCGACCGACGACACCATCCGCTGCCCCGCGATGTTCGCGAGCTTCTGCTGCGCGGTGAACGCGGTCGTCTGCGCGGTCAGCACGCTGATGAACGCGACGGTTCCCGCCTTGTACTGATTGTTGATGATCGCCAGCGCCTGTTGCGCCGACTCGACCGCCTGCTGCTGCACGACGATTTCCCGCTCCAGAATCCGCAGCGACGCGAGATTGTCTTCGACATCCTGGAACGCGCTCAGCACGGTTTGCCGATACGTCGCGACGTTCTGATCGTAGGCGGCGCGGGCGGCGTCGGTGCGGGCGGCGCGCAGACCGCCGTCGAAAATGGTCGCGGCGATATCCGGTCCGAGCGTCCAGAAGCGCGACGGCGCGCGCAGCAATTGCGACAGCACCGAACTCTCGAAGCCGCCCTGCGCCGACAGCGTCAGCGACGGAAAGTAAGCCGCGATTTCAATGCCGATCTGTTCGTTCGCCGCCGCCGCCTTGCGCTCGGCGGACGCGATGTCCGGACGCCGTTCGAGAATCGCCGACGGCATCTCGGCGGGCACCGTCGGCGGCGTGGCGTCGAGCGGAATCGGCGGAATGGAGAACGTGGACGCCGGTTCGCCGACGAGCGCCGCAATCGCGTGCTCGTACTGCGCGCGCGCGATGCCGTTATCGATTGCGGATGCCTGCGCCGACTGCAACTGCGTCTGCGCCTGAATCACGTCGGAGCGCGCCACGATGCCCTGCGCATACTGATTCTGCGTGAGCTTGAGCGATTGCTGATAAGCGCCGACGGTATCGTCGAGCAGCTTTTGCTGGGCGTCGAGCGAGCGCATCTGAAAGTACGTCTGCGCGAGCGTGGCCTGCGCGGAGAGACGCGCGTTCGCGAGGTCGGCGGCGGCGCCCTGCTGCCCGGCCTTCTGCGCATTCACGGTTCGCCCGATGCTGCCCCACAGGTCCGGCTCCCACGTCGCATCGAGCGACAGGCTGAACTGATTGTTGATCGACCCCTGCTGGCCGAAGCTGGAACTGCTCGTCGACCGGTTGCCCGCGCCGGTTCCGGAACGCGACGCCGAAGCGGACGCGCCGATGGTCGGGAAATACGCAGCCCTTGCCTCGCCGACGAGCGCCCGCGCCTGCCGATACGCCGCCGCGTATTGCGCGATGCTCTGGTTCGACTGATTCAGGCGCGTTTCGAGGTCGTCGAGGCGCGTGTCGTTGTAGATGGTCCACCACGCGCCGCGATCGAACTGATCGGACGGCTGCGCGACTTTCCAGCCTTGCGGCGCTTCCTTGTAGCTGGCCGGCATCGGCGTGGAAGGACGCTGATAATTCGGGCCGACCGAGCAGCCGGCAAGCGACACGGCGAGCGCGGCTGCAAGGGCGATGGCGCTGAACGGCCGCACGGAGCGGTGGGCGGCGCGAGCGGAGAACGATACGGAAGCGGCGGAGCGAGACGGCATCTGCTTGTGGAAATCCTGTCGGCGGCGGTTCGTCCAGTGCGACGAACGCGGTCAGCCGAAATAGTAACGGAACGCCCGCGAGGCAGCGCGAGGCGGGCGTCGGGCAGACGTTAGCGTAACGGCTTCGCCGTAAGCCTGGTGTTACGCGGATGGAGGATTGAGTTACGGCGCGTTACTGCGGCGCGCCCGCAGGCCGGTCAGCGGCCCGTCGCGCCGCAGCTTCCCGTGCAGGGCGGCGGCGGTGCGGCGAGCATGCGGCGCTCGGCGGCAGGTTTGGCAGGCTTAGCGGAAGCCTGTTTTCTGCGATTGCGGTTTTCGAACCATCCCATGGCGAGCACCGCGAACGATCCGCCCGGCAGCAGGAACACGATCAGATAAAGCGCGAGCTTCCACACGTTCAGCTTCGACGGAACGAACTGACGGGAAGCACGGGCGATCGTGCTGCTGACATCGCCGAAGCGTCGGCGGGCGGTGCGGGCGAGGCGGGTCATCGGATGGTCCTGGGGGCGTCGGAAATCGACGCGGCTGGTGTCAAAACATGGTCTCGGGTGGCGCATGAAGCGCTTAACTCGTTGGTTTAAATAATATTGACTGGGCAAGTATTTTTCAAGATACTAGCGCCAGCTTTTTTGAACCTGTTGTTTCGCGGCACGCCGCACCGACGTCATATCCGCATGGACAGCGAACCGCTCTACGACCCCGCCACGATTCAGCTCGAAACCAGCCTCGGCTATCACCTCGCGAAGGCGCGCAACGTGTTGATCGCGCGGACCGATCAGGCGCTGAAGCCGCTCGATCTGACGTCGCAGCAGATCGGCGTGATTCTGTGTCTGTCGTCGGGGCGGGCGCGCTCGCCGCTGGAGCTGTCGCGGGAAATGTCGTACGACAGCGGCTCCATGACGCGCATGCTCGACAGGCTCGAAAAGAAAGGCTTCGTGCGCCGCACGCGCAGCGACGCGGACCGGCGCATCGTCGAACTGAGGCTCACCGAGCGCGGACAGGAAGCGGCGGCGCGCCTGCCGGCCATCGGCGCGGCGGTGCTCAACGAACAGTTGCGCGGATTCAGCCGCGCGGAACTGGATTCGCTGATCGGCATGCTGGCGCGCATCATCGGCAATTCGCCGGGCGACGATTGTCCCGGCTGCGCGCTCGACGACGAAGCCGGCTGAAAACCTTCGCTGCATCGGCATAAATTCGCCCATTTCACTGTCTGGGCAGAGAATGCCGCGACACTCACTTACAAATGGCTGGAGCATAAGAAAATGTCAACGACCGCGACGACGACACCGCCCGATCCCGCCGCCCCGCCCGCCCCGACACCGCTCGCGGGCGGCGTGCTCGCGCTGCTGACGATGGGCCTCGCGCTCGGCACGTTCATGGAAGTGCTCGATACGTCCATCGCGAACGTCGCCGTGCCGACGATCTCCGGCAGCCTCGGCGTAGCGACGAGCGAAGGCACGTGGGTGATTTCGTCCTACTCGGTGGCGTCGGCGATCGCCGTGCCGCTGACCGGCTGGCTTGCGCGACGCGTCGGCGAGGTCAAGCTCTTCACGATCTCCGTGCTGCTGTTTTCGGTCGCCTCGGCGCTCTGCGGCTTCGCGCACAACTTCGAATCGCTGATCGCGTTCCGGCTGCTGCAAGGGCTCGTGTCCGGCCCGATGGTCCCGCTCTCGCAAACCATCCTCATGCGCAGTTATCCGCCGGAGAAGCGCGGCCTCGCGCTCGGTCTCTGGGCGATGACCGTCATCGTCGCGCCGATCTTCGGCCCCGTGATGGGCGGCTACATCACCGATAACTACACGTGGCCGTGGATCTTCTACATCAACGTGCCGATCGGCATATTTTCAGCGGCGATCGCGTACTTCCTGCTGCGCGGCCACGAAACGAAAACGACGAAGCAGCGCATCGACGGCGTCGGGCTGACGCTGCTCGTGGTCGGCGTCGCGAGCCTGCAAATGATGCTCGACCTCGGCAAGGACCGCGACTGGTTCAACTCGACGTTCATCGTCGCGCTGGCGATCGTCGCGGCGGTGTCGCTCGCGTTCATGTTCGTGTGGGAAATCACGGAGAAGGAGCCGGTCATCGACCTTTCGCTGTTCCGCGACCGCAATTTCGCGATGGGCGTGCTCATCACGTCGCTCGGTTTTCTCGCGTTCTTCGGCTCCGTGGTCGTGCTGCCGCTCTGGCTGCAAACCGTGCTCGGCTACACGCCGTGGCTCGCGGGCCTGGCGACGGCGCCCGTCGGCATTCTCGCGCTCGTGCTTTCGCCGATGATCGGCCAGAACATGCATCGCATGAACTTGCGCGTGGTGGCGAGCTTCGCGTTCGTCGTGTTCGCGCTCGTGTCGTACTGGAACTCGACGTTCACGCTCGATACGCCGTTCCACGACATCGTTTATCCGCGTCTCGTGCAGGGCATCGGTGTGGCGTGTTTCTTCGTGCCGATGACGACGATCACGCTCTCCAGCGTCAGCGACGACCGGCTCGCGGGCGCGGCGGGCCTCTCGAATTTCCTGCGGACGCTGTCGGGTGCGATCGGCACGGCCGTCAGCACGACTTTCTGGGAAAACGACATGATCCGGCATCACGCGGTGCTGACCGAATCGGTCACGGCGTACTCGCCGGCCACCACGGATTATTCGAGCACGCTGTCGGGCATCGGCTTGTCGGGGCAGGCGCTCACGGCGCAACTGGAACGCGTGGTGGCGGCGCAGGCGTACATGATGTCGACGAACGACTTCTTCCGCATTTCCTTCTACGCGTTCCTGGTGCTCGCCGCGATGGTCTGGTTGACGCGTCCGAAGAAGGGCGCGTCAGCGTCGATGGGACACTGAGACGAATGACCGATCCGCCCGCGTCACTGCGGCGCGAGCGGCGTGACGGACTCGGCGGGCTGGCTCTCGAGATTGAGCGGCACCGGCTGCGGCGGCGGCGGAGCCTGCACTGCTTGCGGCGTCGCGGTCGCGGGGCGCGGTGCGCCGTTGCGCACGAACTGCTTGAAGTCCGCGCCGGCCGCCCACGGATTCGGCTCGCAGCCGAGCGGATTCTCGCAGTGCGCGGCGAAGCCGATCGTCGCCGTGCCTTCGTTGCTCGGCGTCTTGGTGATCTGATACGCGAGCGCGCGCTTGCCGCTGGATGGCCCGGCGGTCTGGATGATCGAATCCGTGATGGCCTGCAGCTTGTATTCCGAGTGATTCGTGACCCAGACTTGCGCGCGCGCCCACCACGCGTCGCATTCGAGCTTGCTCATGCAGGTGAGCGGCGCGGTGGCCTGTTCCATCGTCTGGCTGCTGACTTGCGTTTCCGCCGCGCAGCCGGCGAGCAAGGCGAGCGACGCAGCCGCGCTTATCACGCTTGTTAGTTTGTGGTTCATCGCATCCCTCATTGCTTCATCGTTGGCGCCGCCGGTTGATCAGAGCCAATTTTCGACCCTTCATCGACGATGATGTTCGGTGCGTTTCCCTCTGTTGCAAAACGAGTAATTCTTTCCTCAGACGCAATGCGCGCGGCAAGAAAAACCTGCTGCGTTCAAGCGCCGACGCGATCGAGCTTGTAGTCGCGATAAGCCGTCACGAACGAATCGAACGATTCGGTTTCGCTGCGCTCGATGGCGGCCTGCTCTTCCAGCGACTTCGCGGCGAGCGCTTCCATGTCGCGCTCCTCGCCGGCCGGCAGCGGATGCTCGCGATAGTGCTGCGCGTGCCGAAGGCTCAGATCGAGCGCGAACGCGGCGAAGGATTGCTGCTTGTCGCGCATGGTTTCGAGCACGCGCGCGGACGGCGTGAGCGACGCATCCGCGATGCGCGGCCGAAGCGCGTCCAGCGTGCGCACGTGGTCGTCGGTGCCGATGAGCGCATCGAGCGTGCGCGCGACAGGCTCGATGGCATCGAACAGTTCGTTCGCCCATTGCTGCATGGAGACCGCCGCGCCGTCGCGATGAAGTACGAGCCCCGGCTTGCGCCCTTGCTTCGCGATTGCGCTGAAGTTGTCGTTTGCTTCCACGCTCGCGTCGCGCGGCAAAAGCGGACTGTCTTCGAGCGCGCAATAGAGCAGATAGGCATCCAGAAAGCGCGCGGTTTCCAGCGAAATGCCAGCCGGCGCGAACGGATCGATGTCCAGGCAACGCACTTCGATGTACTGCACGCCGCGCTCGGACAGCGCATGCAACGGCCGCTCGCCGGATCGCGCGATGCGCTTCGGACGGATCGTCGAGTAGAACTCGTTCTCGATCTGCAGCACGTTGGTGTTGATCTGCACCCACTCGCCGTCGCGCTGCGTGCCGATGGCCTCGTAAGGCGCGTACGGCTGGCTCACGGCCTTGGCGAGCACGCCGAGATACGCGTCGAGATTGTCGTAGCTCGGCAAAAGGTCCGCCTGCGCGGGATTGTTCGTGTAGCCGAGATCGCTCATGCGCAGGCTGGTCGCGTGCGGGAGATAGAACGTGTCGGCGTCGAAGGTTTCGAGCGAATGCGTCTTGCCTTCGACAAAACGCTTGTCCAGCGCCGGCGATGCGCCGAACAGATACATCAGCAGCCAGCTCGTGCGCCGGAAGTTGCGGATCATCGCGAAATAGCGCTCGGAGCGGAAATCCTGCTCTGACAGCGCGCTCGCGGGATCGAGCGCCTGCCAGGCGCGCCAGACCTGATCGTCGAGCGAATAGTTATAGTGAATGCCCGCGATGCATTGCATCGTGCGGCCATAGCGCAGCGAAAGTCCCTGCCGATACACATGCTTCAGCTTGCCGATATTCGACGTGCCGTACCGGCCGATCGGAATCTGATCGTCGGGCGGCAGCGCGTTGGGCATCGAGTTGTTCCACAACAGCTCGTCGCCGAGATGCGCGTACGTGAAGCGATGAATCGCATCGAGACGGTCGATGGCGTGCGCCGAATCGGACTCGGCGGGCGTGATCAGTTCGACGAGCGCTTCGGAATAATCGGTCGTGACGAGCGGATGCGTCAGCGCCGAGCCGAGCGCGCGCGGATGCGGCGTCATGGCGAGCTTGCCGTCGGGCGTCACGCGCAGGCTTTCTTTTTCGATGCCGCGCAAGCCTTGGCGCAAGGCATCGGCATGCGGACCGGATGCGAGCGCGGCAAGCCTGCGCCGATACGCGCCGGCTGCGGGGTGAGCGGGATTCTTGTTTGCCATTGAAGCGGTCTGCGAAGAGCGCGAGCGGCTCGCGCCCGGTCATATTTTCGGGTAGCGGGCACTTTAACATCTCGATGTTTCGCGTGCTTGGGGCGACGTCAGGCAAGGATTTGCGCGATTTGGCGGCCATCGCGCAGGCAAGATGACGGAGACGAAAACGCCCGCGCGTCTTTCGACGGCGGGCGCTTCCTTGCTTCGATTTCCCTTCGTTCAGGCGACTTTGCCGGCTTCGTCGTGCGCGCGCTCGGTGTCGAGCAGCTTCTCCTTGCGCGCCATTCCCCAGCGATACCCCGCAATCGCGCCGTCCTTCCCGATCACGCGATGACACGGAATGGCGAGCGCCACCGGGTTCGACGCGCATGCGTTCGCGACCGCCCGCACCGCGCCCGGCGATCCGACCGACGCGGCGATCTCCGTGTAGCTGCGCGTCTGTCCGTACGGGATTTGCCGCAGCGCGTCCCACACGCGCCGCTGAAACGCGGTCGCGCCGATGTCGAGCGGCAGGTCGAATCGCTCGCGCGTGCCTTGCAGATACGCGCGGACCTGCTCGACGAACGGCGCGAGATGCGCGGCGTCCTCGATGCGTTCGGCCAGCGCGAAATCCGCCGCAAGCTGATTGACGAGCGCGTCGCGGTCGTCGCCGAAAGCGATCTTGCAGACGCCCTTTTCCGTCGCGGCGATCAGCACGATGCCGAGCGGCGTGTCCGCGATGGAATAGCGCACCGTCAGCCCCGCGCCCTTGCGCCGATACGCCGAGGGCGTCATGCCCAGCTCCGCCGCCGCCGATTCGTACATGCGCGACGGCGAACCGAAGCCGGCGTCGTGCGTGGCGCGGGTCACGTCGCGGCCGCGCTGCAACGCGTCGCGCAGGACGTCCGCGCGCTGCGCCGCCTGATACTGCCGCGGCGAAATCCCGACGATCCGCGAAAACAGCCGCTGCAAATGGAACGGGCTGACGTGGACGGCGTCGCTCAGTTGCGCGAGCGTGATGCGCTGCTGCGGATCGGCGTCGAGCACCTTGCACGCGCGCTCGACGATCGCGAGTTCGCGCGGCAGGCTCGTCGGCCGGCAGCGCTTGCACGGGCGATATCCGGCGGCGGCGGCTTCGTCCGTCGTCGCGAAGAAAGACACGTTCTCGCGACGCGGCGCCCGCGACGCGCACGATGGCCGGCAGAACACGCCGGTCGTGCGGACGGCGAAGAAGAACGCGCCGTCGGCGCGGGCGTCGCGCTCGGCGACGGCTTGCCAGCGGCTTTCGTCGGAATGATATTGGGGATCGATGCGAACGGTATTCATGATGACCTCGTCGGCTTCAGGGTACGCGTCCACTGTAGAGCCGCGCCGACGAGGTTACGCGCCGTTTCTTGCGCTGTCATTGGGCGTTTCGTCCAGCGCTGACACAAAAAGTGACGCACAGATACCACACATCGACGCCATAGGGGTTTTTACTAAAAAAACTATTGCGTCGCATCAACCCGCTGTGTATGATTGGAACTGTCTCCTCCATGTCTCCTCCTGATATGGATTCAGCCCGCCAACTAGGCGGGCTTTTTTTCGTCCATACGTTTCGCCCTTATGTTTTGCGCGATGGACGAAAAAAACCGGGCGCGTGGCCCGGTTTCTTTTCATCGCAGCGTCCGACTACAGCACGTAGCGCGACAAATCCTCGTCCTGTGCGACATCGCCGAGCGCGCGATCCACATACGCTGCGTCGATCTTCACCGGCTGGCCGGCGTGATTCCCCGCCGCGAACGACACCTCTTCCAGCAGCTTCTCGATGACCGTATAAAGCCGCCGCGCGCCGATGTTCTCCGTCTTCTCGTTGACCGAATACGCGATTTCCGCGAGCCGGCGGATGCCGTCGTCGGCGAAATCGAGTTCGACGCCTTCCGTATCGAGCAGCGCCTTGTACTGCTTGACGAGGCTCGCGTCGGTCGAATTCAGGATCGATTCGAAGTCCTGCACCGAAAGCGAATCCAGTTCGACGCGAATCGGAAAGCGGCCCTGCAGCTCGGGAATCAGATCGCTCGGCTTCGCGAGATGGAACGCGCCGCTCGCGATGAACAGAATGTGATCCGTCTTGATCATTCCGTACTTCGTGTTGATCGTCGTGCCTTCGACGAGCGGCAGCAAATCGCGCTGCACGCCCGCGCGCGACACTTCCGCCCCGCCGACTTCGCTGCGCGACGCGATCTTGTCGATTTCATCCAGAAACACGATGCCGTTCTGCTCGACGTTCTGCACCGCGCGGCTCTTGACCTCTTCGTCGTTGAGCATCTTGCCGGCTTCCTCGTCGGTGAGGAGCTTGAGCGCTTCCTTGACCTTCACCTTGCGGCGCGTTTTCTTGCCGCCGCCGATGTTCGCGAACATCGAACGGATCTGCTCGGTCATGTCTTCCATGCCCGGCGGCCCCATGATGTCCATGCCGACCTGCGGCATTTCGACATCCAGTTCGATTTCCTTGTCGTCGAGCGCGCCTTCGCGCAGGCGCTTACGGAAGGTCTGGCGCGTGGCGTTGTCGCCTTCGCCGCTGGTTTCCGCCGCGCCGAAGCCGACCGGACGCGCGCTCGGCAGCAGAATATCGAGAATGCGGTCTTCCGCGCGATCCTCGGCCTTCGTGCGCACCTTCTTCATCTCGGATTCGCGCGTCTGCTTGACCGAAATCTCGATCAGATCGCGCACGATGCTGTCCACATCGCGGCCCACGTAGCCGACTTCGGTGAACTTCGTCGCTTCGATCTTGATGAACGGCGCATCCGCGAGCTTGGCGAGACGCCGCGCGATTTCCGTTTTGCCGACGCCCGTCGGCCCGATCATCAGAATGTTCTTCGGCGTGATTTCCTGGCGCAGCGGCTCCGCGACCTGCTGACGGCGCCAGCGGTTGCGCAGCGCGACGGCGACGGCTTTCTTCGCGCGTCCCTGACCGATGATGTGCTTATCGAGTTCGGAGACGATTTCGGAGGGAGTCATGGTGGTCATCGCTTGGGTCCTTTATTCGATCGTCTCGATGACGCGATTGTGATTGGTGTAGATGCACATGTCGCCGGCGATGGTCAGCGCCTTTTCGACGATATCGCGCGGCGAAAGCTCGGTGTTTTCCGCGAGCGCCTGCGCGGCGGCCTGCGCGTACGCACCGCCGGAGCCGATCGCGCAGATGCCGTTTTCGGGATCGAGCACGTCGCCGTTGCCGGTGATGACGAGCGTCGCGTCCTTGTCGGCGGTGATCAGCATGGCTTCGAGCCGGCGCAGCATGCGGTCGGTGCGCCAGTCCTTCGCCAGTTCGACGGCGGCGCGCGTCAGATTGCCCTGATGCTTTTCGAGCTTGGCTTCGAAGCGGTCGAGCAGCGAGAACGCGTCGGCGGTGCCGCCGGCGAATCCGACCAGCACCTTGCCGCCATAAATGCGCCGCACCTTTCTGGCGCCGCCTTTCATGACGATGTTGCCGAGCGTCACCTGACCGTCGCCGCCCAGTGCGACCTTGCCGCCGCGTCGCACGGAGACGATGGTCGTGCCGTGAAATTGTTCCATGTGCGTTCCTTAAGAAAACGGAAGAACGCGGGCGGCTGGGCGTTGAGTGACGAGCCGCCACGCAGTCGAGAATTCGATGGAGTGCACGGCGCGGGGTTCCGCCGGCCGGATGAGGCCCGAGGCGAACGGCGCCGCGCGCGCGCCTTCGTGTGAGCGGGCGCGTTCTGCTTATCTTAGGGCGCGGCGGGAGATATCAAGTGCGGGCTTGCAGCGCGGCGCGGCGGTCGCAGCGATGGAAAAACAAAAAGGCACACGTCGATCGTGTGCCTTTTCATTGCGCGGCGGACTGCGAAGCCATTTCTCGCGGCGGCGTCTTCCCCGTTGCGGGCGGTCCCGCGACGTCGCCTCGCGGCTGGCGCTTCAGTCGCCGAAGAGCTTCTGACGCAACTCGCGGCGTTCTTGCGCTTCGAGCGAGAGCGTGGCGGTCGGACGCGCGATCAGACGCGGAATGCCGATCGGCTCGCCCGTTTCTTCGCACCAGCCGTAATCGCCGGACTCGATGCGCGCGAGCGATTGCTGCACCTTCTTCAGGAGCTTGCGTTCGCGATCACGCGTGCGCAGTTCCAGTGCGTGCTCTTCCTCGATGGTCGCGCGATCCGCCGGGTCCGGCACGATCACCGTTTCCCGCAGATTTTCGGTCGTCTGCCCGGCATTCTTGAGAATGTCCGCTTGCAACTGCTCGAGCCGGTTCTTGAAGAAGGCGAGTTGTTCCTCGTTCATGTAGTCCTTCTCGCTCATCTTCAGGATTTCGGCTTCGGTCAAGAGTTTCGTTGTCATCTGCTTGCTTCTTCAATGTAGGGCGATGTCTTCGCAACGCCCGCACTTGCGTTACCCGCATGCCTGCAGCGTTTTGGCATCACGCGACACGACACTCGATGCGGGGCCGAACTCCTCTGGAACCGATACTGGATGCTGCTCCGAAACGGCCTCGTGGCTCCAGCTTCGGCCCGGGCGCGCTGCTCTGACCGTCTCTCCCCGGCCAGCCGAGACATCGTCCCGTGAGGCATCCTTTCTAGTGACATCCGCCGGGAAACGTCGATCGACGCGTGCCGTGCGAGTCTGCCCTTCTCCAGTGGGGCTGTATTGTAACTGAACCGCAATTTCCGACGATAACGAGGAAAACCCTGTCAAAAACTGTCGGAATTTCAAAAATATAACGCCTGAACGTACAAAAAGCGATGACGCTTCGTGGGCGCGATTACACATATCGAGCGAAATGCTCCACGAAAAACGCCGCACGCGAAAATCGCGGCGGCGTGGGTCGGCATCGCCCGAATCGCCATGCAGCGCAACGGCACGCATAAGCGAGATGCGTGCCGGGCGCGCGTGGCGCGGCGCTTTACTTCACGAGACAGGCGTCGAGACCGTCGATGATCAGATCCTTCGGCAGCTCGATCCCGATGAACACCATCTTGCTGTTCTTCTTTTCGATCGGCAGCCACTTGCCCGCGAGGTCGCTGCCCATCATCTGATGCACGCCCTGGAACACGACCTTGCGATCCACGCCCTTCATATACAGCACGCCCTTGTAGCGCAGCAGGCGCTCGCCGTAGATCTGCAGGATGCCGCCGAGAAAGTCTTCGAGGCGGTTCGGATCGAACGGCTTGTCGCTGCGATACACGAACGACTTGATCTTGTCGTCGTGATGCGCGTGATGATGATGGTGGTGATGCTCGTGATCGTGGCTATGGTCGTGACCGCACGTCGAGTGGTCATGATCGTCATCATGAGCGTGGTCGTGCGCGTGGTCATGATCGTCTTCCGCGAGGAAGTCCGGATCGATTTCCAGCTTCGAATTCAGATTGAAGCCGCGCAGATCGAAGATTTCCTTGATGTCCGCTTCGCCGAAATTGACGACCTTGATCGCCGCGCGCGGATTCATGTGCAGCAGCCGATGCTTCAGCGCTTCGAGTTCATCGGCGGAAACGAGATCGGACTTCGTGACGAACAGGCGATCCGCGAAACCGACCTGACGCTGCACCACTTCCTGCTGATCGAGCTGCGTGTTCGCGTGCTTCGCGTCGACGAGCGTGATGATCGCGTCGAGCAGGAATTCGTCGGCGACGGTGTTGTCCATGAAGAACGTCTGCGCGACCGGGCCCGGATTCGCGAGACCGGTCGTTTCGATCACCACGCGGTCGAAATCGAGCGTGCCGGCTTTCTTGCGGTTCGCGAGATCTTCGAGCGCGCGCGCCAGGTCGCCGCGAATCGTGCAGCAGATGCAGCCGTTGCTCATCTGAATGATCTGCTCGTTCGTGTCCTGCACGAGAATTTCGTTGTCGATGTTCTCTTCGCCGAACTCGTTCTCGATCACGGCGATCTTCATGCCGTGCTTCTCGTTCAGGATTCGCTTGAGCAGCGTGGTTTTGCCGCTGCCCAGAAAGCCGGTCAGGATGGTTACGGGAATCATGGTGTCGCCTGTTTCCTTGTCAGTGTTCGGGGATCGCGTCGAATCGCTTATTGGAACATATTCGACAAGCCGACGCTTCGCCGGCCATCGCGCTTAAGTGAGGCCGCTCAGGCGATTTGCAACAGCAATCCCTTCAGGTACTCGCCCTCGGGAAACGCGGTCAAAAGCGGATGATCGACGCCCGCGCCGAGCCGCTTGAGAATGCGCGCATCGACGCGCGCATCGGCGGCCGCGCCCGCGACGATCTTCTGGAACAGGTCGGAATCGATCGCGCCGGAGCACGAATACGTGAAGAGCAGGCCGCCCGGACGCAGCAGTTTGAAGCCGCTCAGGTTGATGTCCTTGTACGCGCGCGCGGCGCGATCGACGGTTTCCTTCGACGGCGCGAACTTCGGCGGATCGAGCACGATCAGGTCGAAGCGCTGGCCTTCGTCGTGGAGACGGCGCAGCGTCTTGAACGCATCGGCGTCGAGCCATTCGGCTTTTTCCGCGTCGAAGCCGTTCGCCTTCACGTTCTCGCGCGCGAGCGCGAGCGCTTCGCCGGACGAATCGACCGACACCACGCGCGTCGCTCCGCCCTTCAGCGCCGCGAGCGAAAAGCCGCCCGTGTAGCAGAAGCAGTTCAGCACGTCGCGGCCCTGCGCGTTCTGCTGCACGAGCACGCGGTTGTCGCGCTGATCGACATAGAAGCCCGTCTTGTGCCCGTTGCGCACGTCGACGTGATAGCGCACGCCGCATTCGTTCGTGATGAGCGTCTCGGGCGGCGCGTCGCCGGCCAGCACGCCGGTGATCTGTTCGAGGCCTTCCTTCTGGCGAATCGACACGTCCGAGCGTTCGTAGACGTTCGGGCAGCCGGTCGCGGCGACGAGCGCCTGCACGATCGGCTCCTTCCACGCTTCGACGCCCGTCGCCATGAACTGGCAGACGAGTTGCGAATGCGCTTCGCGGTCCGCGACGTAGTAATCGACGATCAAGCCGGGCAAGCCGTCCGCCTCGCCGAAAATGAGACGCGTCGCGCCGGTATCGCGGACCATCGCCTGCCGATGCGCGACCGCGCGCTGCACGCGTCGCTTGAAGAAAGCGTGATCGACGGGCTCGGCTTCGTCGAACGTCCAGACGCGCGCGCGAATCTGCGAATGCGGGCTATACGATGCCCGCGCGAGGAAACGGCCGTCGGCGGCGCGCACGGTGACGGTCGCGCCGGGCGCGGGATTGCCGTCGATGCGCGCGATGGCGTTCGCGTAAATCCACGGATGGCGGCGGACGAGCGACTTGTCCTTCGCCGGTTTGAGCGTGATGGTGTTCATTGCGTAGATCGAGGCGCGCAAGCCGCGCGCCGGGTTAGTCGCGCTTCTTCGCGCGCGGATGCGCCGAGTCGTAGACGCGGGCCAGATGTTGAAAGTCGAGCGACGTATAAACCTGCGTCGCGGTGATGCTCGCATGGCCGAGCAGTTCCTGCACCGCGCGCAAATCGCCGCTCGATTGCAGAACGTGCGTGGCGAACGAATGGCGCAGCACGTGCGGATGCACGTTCGCCGGAATGCCGGCCAAAAGCGCCATGCGTTTCACGCGCTCGCGCACCACGCCCGGCGACATGCGATTGCCGCGCACCGAAAGAAAAAGCGCGTGCGGATCGAGCTTGACGAACTGATCGCGGACGTCGATCCACGCGCGCAATGCGTCGATCGCCTTGCGGCCGACCGGCACCGAGCGCCGCCGCCCGCCCTTGCCGAGCACGGTCACTTCTTCGTGCGCGAGATCGAGCCAACTGGCGGACGTGTCGAAGTAGCGAACGTCGAGGCTCACCAGTTCCGCGAGCCGCAGCCCGGACGAGTAGAAGAGTTCGAGCATCGCATGATCGCGCAGCGCTTCGGGCGTGCCGGACTGCGGCACGTCCATCAGCGTCATGGCGTCGTCGACCGAAAGCGCCTTCGGCAGCGTCTTCTCGCGCTTCGGCGCGCGCACGGTCGCGACCGGATTCGCGGGCATCGGAACGCGTTCGGCGAGCCATCGATAAAACGCGCGCCACGCCGACAGCCGATGCGAAATCGATCGCGCCGACAGCCCCGCCGAGTGCGCGCGCACGACCGCGCCGCGCATGTCCGTTGCCGTCAGCGTTTCGAGCGCGCGGCCCTTGGCGAGCGCGCGCAGTTCGCTCAGTTCGTGCGTGTAGCCGCGCAGCGTGTGTTCCGAGAGACGCCGCTCGTGTTGGAGCATCGCCAGATAAGCGGCGATGGCGTCCTTCGGCGTGTCGCTGGCGGCGTCCATGCGTGATCGGCTCAGTTGGGCAGCAGGCGGCTCAGCGCCGCGCTCGCCAGCACGCCGATCTGCGTGAGGAAATCGGTGGCCATGCCTTCGTGGAAGCGACGCGGATCGGGCGATCCCATCACGAGCAGGCCGAACGCGGGCGCATCCGGACCGGCTTGCGGATCGCGCAATGCGAGCAGCGCCACCGACTCGATGCCGCGCTCAGCCGTCGCGCCGGCATCGCTCGTCGCGGATGCCGAATTCGCCGCGCCCAGCCACTGCGCCGCCGCGAAGCCGCTGTTCGCGCCGCAGTACGGCGCGTCGAGACTGTGCGCGAAGATGCGCACTTCTTCGCCGACATGGCGCGCGAAATCCGCCTGGCGATACGCTTCGTCGACATCCCAGACGCGCAGCGCGGCGTGCGGCACGTCGAACACGTCGCACAGGCCGCGGCTGATGGTGGCGGGCAGCGCGTACGGATCGCGCTGGCCGATCACGCGCATGGTCCAACGGTTGAATTTCGTGGAGATGCTGTCGTTTTCGTGGCCATATCGCAGGAGTTCGGCCAAGCGCCGTTCGAGCTGCTTGTTCTTGTCGCGCAGCATTTCCATCTGGCGTTCCTGCAGCGACACGGCGGCCTTGCCGTGCGGATTCGACAGCCGGATGGTGCCGAGCAGTTCGGCGTGCTCGACGAAGAAATCGGGGTTGTCGAGCAGATAGTCGGCGACTTCGCGTGGATTCATGTTTGCCTGATACATAGGAATGCGTGGTCCGGCTCAGCCGATGCCGGGAAACTCGATCTCGCCTTCGAAGACCGTCGTGGCGGGGCCGGCCATGAAGAGCGCGGCGGATTCGTCGCGCGCGCCGTCCCAGCGGATGGTCAGCGTGCCGCCGTGCGTTTGCACGCGCACCGGCGAATCCAGCAGGCCGCGCCGGATGCCCGCCGCCACCGCCGCGCACGCGCCCGTGCCGCACGCGAGCGTTTCGCCCGCGCCGCGCTCGTAGACGCGCAGCTTCACCGAATGACGATCGACGATCTGCATGAAGCCCGCGTTCACGCGCTTCGGAAAGCGTGCGTGGCGCTCGATCAGCGGACCTTCGGTCAGCACGGGATACGCTTCAACGTCGTCCACGATCCGCACCGCGTGCGGATTGCCCATCGACACGGCCGAAATCCAGCGCGTCTCGCCATCCACGTCGAGCGGCCAGAGCGTGTCGTTGCCTTCGCGGCGGCCTTCGAGACCGGTGGCGTCGAACGGCACTTGAGGCGGATCGAAGACCGGCGTGCTCATATCGACGACGACTTCGCCGTTCTCCTGCATCGTCAGCGTGATGACGCCTTGCTGCACCTGCACGCGGATGGTCGACGCGTCGGTCAGCCCGCGATCCCGCACGAACTTCACGAAGCAGCGCGCGCCGTTGCCGCAATGCTCGACCTCGCCGCCATCGCAATTGAAGATGCGGTACTTGAAATCGACGCCGTCGATCGTCGGCTTTTCGACGAGCAGCAACTGATCCGCGCCCACGCCGAAATGTCGATCCGCGAGCGCGCGCACTTGCGCGGGACTCGGATCGAGCGCCTGCGAGTAGCCGTCGAGCACCACGAAGTCGTTGCCCGCGCCCTGCATTTTGGTGAACTTGAGTTTCATGGCCGCTATTGTATGTGAGCGGTGCGGCGGCGTTTCGCGCCGCTTTCGGCTGACGTTTCGCTCAATAGAAACCGGGCTCGCCGGGCGGCCGCGTCTTGAAGCGCTTGTGGACCCAGTAATACTGCTCCGGAATGCGCGGAATCTGCTCTTCGAGAAATGCGTTCATACGGCGCGCGTCGGCTTCGTCGTCGCCGGTCGGATAGTTCTGCCACGGCTCGAAAATCTTCAGCCGATAACCCTTGTAGTTGGGCAGCACTTCGCCGATGAACGGCACCACTTGCGCCTTGCCCGTCTTCGCGAGCCGGCCGACCGCCGTTAGCGTGCACGTCTGAATACCGAAGAACGGCACGAACGTCGAATTGCGCATGCCGTAATCCATGTCCGCGCCGAGCATCACGGGCTTGCGGTCGCGCAGCCAGCGCAGCACGATGCGCGCGCTGTCCGCACGGCTCGCCATGTCCGCGCCGAAACGGGCGCGCTGCGTTTTCGCGACTTCCTCGACCTGCGGATTCGAAAACGGCTGATAGAGCGATCCGCATTGCCGATGCAGCGAGTAATTGAGGAAAATCGATCCCGCCTCGATGCCGACGAAATGCAGCCCGAGAAACAGCGTGGGCGGCAGATCGGGATCGGTGAGATCGACGGCGCTATCGACTTCGATCAGCTTTTCGAGCTTTTTCGCCGAGCCGAACCATTGCACGCTGCGCTCCACGTAGCTGCGGATAGCGTGGCGGAAATGCATCTGCGCGACCTCTTCGCGGCGCTCGGGCGTCCACTCGGGGAAGCAGAGCTCCAGATTCGTATGCACGATGCGCTTGCGCCGGCTCGGAATCTGATAAAGCAGCCAGCCTAAGCCGTCGCCGAAGCGGGCCGTGACGCCATAAGGGATGACAGCCAGAAACTTGAGAAAGCCAATGGCGAGCGAGACTCCGAGGCGCCCTAGCATGACGTGCCCCAGCGAACAGACGGGCCGCTGCGACGGGCGAAATATTGACGCGGGACGAATGACAACAAGCGTTCGGCTCTGTGAAAAAACGGGAAACCGGTATAATAAGACCTTCGCCGAGTTAATGGACAACTTGCGGGGCGAAGCCGGCTGAAGCCTGATGAATATCGGGCCCCAGTCCGGAGAAAGGACATCCGCTAAAGCGTCGCCGCTTCAGACTCCAAACGAAGCCGGCTACGTGAATCTCAACCGTACTCAATTGGAGTCTGAAGCGTGTCTAACGACTATCTCTTTACTTCCGAATCCGTTTCCGAAGGCCACCCGGACAAGGTCGCCGACCAAATCTCCGACGCCATCCTCGACGCCATCCTGTCGCAGGACAAATACTCGCGCGTCGCAGCGGAAACGCTCTGCAACACCGGCCTCGTCGTGCTCGCGGGCGAAATCACCACCACCGCGAACGTCGATTACATCCAGATCGCGCGCGACACCATCAAGCGCATCGGTTACGACAACACCGATTACGGCATCGACTATCGCGGCTGCGCGGTGCTGGTCGCGTATGACAAGCAATCGCCGGACATCGCGCAAGGCGTGAACAAGGCGCACGACGACAACCTCGACCAAGGCGCCGGCGACCAGGGCCTCATGTTCGGCTACGCGTGCGACGAAACGCCCGAACTCATGCCGCTGCCCATTCACCTGTCGCACCGTCTGGTCGAGCGTCAGGCGAACCTGCGCCGCGACGGCCGTCTGCCGTGGCTGCGTCCGGACGCGAAGTCGCAAGTCACCGTGCGTTATGTCGACGGCAAGCCGCACTCCATCGATACCGTCGTGCTCTCCACGCAGCATTCGCCGGACATCGATCTGCCGCAACTGCGCGAAGCGGTCATCGAAGAAGTCATCAAGCCGACGCTGCCGCAGGAACTCATCAAGGGCGACATCAAGTTCCTGGTGAACCCGACCGGCCGGTTCGTGATCGGCGGTCCGCAAGGCGATTGCGGTCTGACGGGCCGCAAGATCATCGTCGATACGTACGGCGGCGCGGCTCCGCACGGCGGCGGCGCGTTCTCGGGCAAGGATCCGTCGAAGGTCGACCGCTCGGCGGCGTACGCGGGCCGTTATGTCGCGAAGAACATCGTCGCGGCGGGTCTGGCATCGCGCGCGCTCATTCAGGTTTCGTACGCAATCGGCGTCGCGCGTCCGACTTCGGTGATGGTCAACACGTTCGGCACGGGCCGCGTGTCGGATGCGGAAATCACGAAGCTCGTGCTCGAGCACTTCGATCTGCGTCCGAAGGGCATCATCCAGATGCTCGACCTGCTGCGCCCGATCTACGAAAAGACGGCGGCGTACGGCCACTTCGGCCGCGAAGAGCCGGAATTCTCGTGGGAAGCGGCGGACAAGGCGCTCGTGCTCGCCGAAGCAGCCGGCACGGAACCGGTCGCTCGCGTGGCGTAAGCCGGCGCGGCTCGCAAAAGAAAAAACCGGCAGGCCTCACGCCTGCCGGTTTTTTTATGGCCGTTCGTCAAGCGATGCCGGGAATCAGCGCAGCGCGAAGTCGTACCAGCCCGCGCTGCTCGCCGATACGCGACGCGGCCGGCGGCTCGTCAGCTTCGCGCTCTTCGGCTTGGATGCCGGCGCGCGCAGTTGCATCGGACGGCGCAGCAGCGTTTTCAACGACACGCTGCGCGACGCCGCGCGCACGCGGATGTTGAAGAAGAATCCGCGAAACCAGGAGCGGATGCCATCGACCGGATGCACGTTCCTGATTTGCTCGGCGAGCGCCTGCGTGCGCGCCGAATGATGACGCAGCGCGCGGATCACGCCGCGCCGTGCGGGCCGCGCCGCGCTCGATGCCGCGCGTCGAAGGCCAGTGGCGATTCTTTGGGTCATGTCGGCAAAAGGTCCGTTTGCGTGAGGGCAAACCTGACGATAGTCCTCTCAAAATTAGCGTTCAACGTTTCGATTCACCCTCGTATTCGAAAGTTGCACCGAAACGATGCAGTCAATGTACAAGAGCTTTATTACTGCGTTAAGTCCGCGTTTTCCCTGCCGATCGTTGAAGCAAACGCTTCATGCAATCGGCGGAACGTCAGGCTGCACGGGTTCTTGCGGCATGTCCGACTTACAATGAACGTATTCGCCCCAATTTCGGGTATTGCGCTGGCTGCATGAGGCGATATGAACGCCGCGCCGAGGCTGAACGAACATGTCTGATCACACGTCGCTTAAATCGAAGAAAGAGCAAGTACAGGAGTTGCGCGAGACGGGCTTCGTCATCGTGAACGGGCTGGTGCCCGAAGCGCGATGCGACGCCATGCGCGAAACCGCGCAGTTGCAACTGGCCGAAGCCGCCGCGCCGGTGGAATACGAAGCCGATCTGCAATATCCCGGCGCGCCGCAATCGAGGCACGCGCCCGGCGGACAAACCGTGCGGCGCCTGCTCGACGCCTACGCGCGCCATCCGCTGTTCGCGGAATTCGCGACATCGCCGGAAGTGCGAGGCTGGATGGAGCTGTACTTCGGCGAAACGCCGTATCTCTCGCGCGCGCATCACAACTGCGTGATGACCAAGCATCCGGCGTACGGCAGTTTGACCGGCTGGCATCGCGATGTGCGCTACTGGGCGTTCGAGCGCGACGATCTCGTGTCCGCGTGGGTCGCGCTCGGCGACGAAACCGTCGATAACGGCGCGCTGTGGTTCGTGCCGCGATCGCATCGGCTGGCGTTCACGTCGGATCGTTTCGACGAAGCGAAGTTTTTCCGCTCGGACCTGCCGGAAAACGCCGCGCTCATCCGCACGGCATTTTCACCGGCGCTCAAGAAGGGCGATGTCGTGTTCTTCCACTGCAACACGCTGCATTCGGCCGGCAAGAATCTGACCGATCACGTGAAGTTCTCGCTCGTGTACACGTATCGCGGCGCGAGCAACGCGGCGCTGCCGGGCACGCGGTCGGCGTCGAAGCCGGAAGTGGCGCTGGTTTGAAGCGGCGGCTTCAGCGCTTCGAAGGCAGCGCGACGCCGATCAACCCGGCCAGACTCGCGACGATGCCGCCCGCGATCAGCCAGATCGTCTTGTTCGTCGGCGAGCCCGTGAAGAATCGCGATACGTCGTTGCTGAGCGAATGAAACGACTGGCCGCCGAAGTAAAGCAGCACGACGCCGCCGACTAGCAACGCAACAGAAATCGCCCGGGTCATGGGTGTCCTCGTTCATTTCAAGATAGGGCGCGCCAGCTTACAAGGCGCACGAAGGCGCGTCCAGCGCGTCCGGCGAATCCCGTCAGGCAGCGACGGGCACGCGCGTCAGCGGCTGAATCTGGCGCAGCAAGTCGGCTTGCACGTCGGCGTGATCGCTCGCGCGCGTCCACACACCGACGTTGAACTTGACGCCGGTATCGGTGTAATCGGTGACGGCGAACCACGGCGCCGACGCTCCGTCCTGAACGATGCGCGCATCCTGCGCCACCATGCGCCGCAGTTCGGCCAGCACGCGCTCGACGTCCTGTCCGTGTTGAGCGAGGAAATTGAGCACGACGCGGCGGCGCTCGTTCGCGCTGTAGTTCGTCACCGGATTCGCCCAGATGATGCTGTTCGGCACGTACATCACGATGCCATCGGCTTTCGTGAGCCGCGTCGTGAAGAGGCCGATCTCGTTGACGGTGCCCGCCGTCACGCCGATGCCCTCGATGTAATCGCCGACGCGAAACGGCCGCAGCAGCAGGAGCATCAGCCCCGCCGCGATATTCTGCAGCGTGCCCTGCAGCGCGAGCCCGATGGCGAGTCCCGCCGCGCCCAGCACGGTGAGAATGCTGGCCGCCGCGATGCCGAACTTGCCGAGCGCGGCGACGATGGCGACCACGCGGATCGCCCACATCGCGACGCTGGCGAGCACGGGCGTGAGCGTCGCATCGACATTGGTGCGGGCGAGCGTGCGCCGCAGCGCGTTCGACACGAGATTCGAAATCCACCAGCCGACGGCGACGATCAGGATCGCCATCAGGATGTTGACGCCGTAAGTCAGCCCGAGCGTGAGCATGAAGTCGTAGGCGGGGCGCAGTCTGTCGATTGAATCCATGGGTGAACTCCTTTCTTCGGATGGATGTTCGGCAAGGCGCGCGAGGTTCCCGCATAGCAGGACGGCACGCGTGCAACGCTCGCGCTGACGCCGATTGCCTTACCATTAACGGTTTTCGGCCGGAGGCGCGAGCGTATCGCGGCTGTCCGGGTGATCGACCGGTCACGCTTGTCAAAGTTAGTCCAATTCCGCAACCCGCAAAGGAAATCCGTCATGGCTTACGAAGCAGCTTCCGAGCGCTACACGCAGATGCAATACCGCACGTGCGGCAAGAGCGGGCTGAAACTGCCGGCGCTGTCGCTGGGCTTGTGGCACAACTTCGGCGATACCACGCCGCTCTCGACGCAGCGCGAGATTCTGCGCACCGCGTTCGATCTCGGCATCACGCATTTCGATCTGGCGAACAACTACGGGCCGCCGTACGGCAGCGCGGAAAGCAACTTCGGGCGTCTTTTCAAGGACGATTTCCGGCCGTATCGCGATGAGTTGCTGATTTCGTCGAAGGCCGGCTGGGACATGTGGCCCGGCCCGTACGGCCAGGGCGGCGGATCGCGCAAGTACGTGCTCGCGAGCCTCGACCAGAGCCTGAAGCGCATGGGTCTCGATTACGTCGATATCTTCTACTCGCATCGTTTCGACGCCGACACGCCGCTCGAAGAAACCGCCGGCGCGCTCGCCACCGCCGTGCATTCGGGCAAGGCGCTGTATGTCGGCATTTCGTCGTATTCGGCGGCCAAGACGCGCGAAATGGCGAAGCTGCTCGCCGAGCACAAGGTGCCGCTGCTGATCCATCAGCCGTCGTACAACATGCTGAACCGCTGGATCGAGCACGAACTGCTCGACACGCTCGACGATATCGGCGCGGGCAGCATCGCGTTCACGCCGCTCGCGCAAGGCCTGTTGACGAGCAAGTACCTGAACGGCGTGCCGCAGGACGCGCGCGTCAACAAGCCGGGCGGCGGGTCGCTCAAGCAGGAGCATTTGAGCGATGCCAACCTCGCGCACGTGCGCAAGCTGAACGAACTGGCCGAGCGGCGCGGCCAGAGCCTCGCGCAGATGGCGCTCGCGTGGGCGCTGCGCGGCGGGCGCGTGACGTCCGTGCTGATCGGCGCGAGCCGCGCGGAACAGGTCGCGGAGAACGTCGGCGCGTTGAAGAACCTCGACTTCAGCCAGGAAGAACTCGCGGAAATCGACCAGCACGCGCAGGAAGGCGGCATCAACCTGTGGGAGAAGCCGTCGACGGATCAGCGCATCTAAACAACGCGCTGCGGCCTTTTGACAGCAGGGTATTTCTGAATAGGCGCGGCGGCGGTTGCTATCATGCGGGTCGCAGGCTACTCATTGCTTTTTGGCAATAGATAGCCCTGCGGCCCGGCCGCCAGCGGTTCATGAGCCGAAGGCGCCACAGGCGCCGCCTCGGGACGCTTCAGTACGCCAAACGGCTATCGGGTAAAATATCCGATTGCGCTGCGGCACAGGCGCGGCCATCGAAGTGAAAATCGCGCGGGATTCGTGGACATCGAGCTCATCGAATTGTCCTTTCGCGCAGCGTCGAGCGTAGCGCCCTTCTGACGTCCAGCCCGTGAGCGTCACCGTTTTCGCCTAGTCCAAGAAGCCATGAGCAACCTTAACTCTCAAACCGTTCTGAGCGTCCATCACTGGACCGACACGCTTTTCAGTTTCACCTGCACCCGCGATAGCTCGTTCCGCTTTGAGAACGGCCAGTTCACGATGGTGGGCCTCGAAGTCGACGGCAAGCCGCTCCTGCGCGCCTACAGCCTCGCGAGCGCGAACTACGAAGAGCATCTCGAATTTCTGAGCATCAAGGTGCCGGACGGCCCGCTGACGTCGCGTCTGCAGCATCTGAAAGTGGGCGATTCCGTGCTGATCGGCAAGAAGCCGACGGGCACGCTCGTCGCGGACAACCTGCTGCCCGGCAAGACGCTGTGGCTGCTCTCGACGGGCACGGGCCTCGCGCCGTTCATGTCGATCATCAAGGATCCGGACGTCTACGACCGCTTCGACAAGATCGTGCTGACGCATACGTGCCGCTTCGTCGACGAACTCGCGTACAAGGACTTCATCACCGAGCACTTGCCGGCGCACGAGCATATCGGCGAAATCGTGTCGGAAAAGCTCGTGTATTACCCGACGGTGACGCGCGAAGAGTTCGCGAACCGTGGCCGCATCACGGATCTGATCGAAACGAAGAAGCTGTTCGCCGATATCGGCGTGGAGCCGTTCTCGATCGAAAACGACCGCGTGATGCTTTGCGGCAGCCCGCACATGCTGCGCGACACGCGTCAATTGCTCGACTCGATGGGCTTCCAGGAAGGCAGCAACAACCATCCGGGGCATTATGTCGTGGAGAAGGCGTTCGTCGGCTGATCGGCGGGACGTCCGCGCACCGGAAACCGGAGCTTCGTGCTCCGGTTTTTTTTCGCCCGCACGCGGCGTCTTGTTACAACTTGCGTAGGCGTTCTTCCTACAAATTCGTTGCGCCAATGTTGCTAACCGACTTGAAGTTCATGCGCGAAACCGTTGTCGTCTAATCGATTCGTCATAATTTTGAGATATGATGCGAACGATTAGATTGAGCGCGGAAAGCGCTTTCGTCCGTCTTCGATGTTACAGAGTGTAAATTCAGTTACGCCCGCTCGTGAGTCGGCCGAGGACGTAACTTCCGTTGCGCTCAAAGCGAGGGAACAATGAACACGTCGGCCATGGCCGCGCTCGATGAGCGCACCACGCCCCGCGCGAGCTTGCGCGGCGTCTCGTCATTGGCGATGGAGGCGTCGAATTCGCCTCTTTCCGCGCTCGTCGACGCCAAGCTGCGCGGCGATCGCGAGCTTCAGCGCCTGAACGCGCGTGTGCGCGAACTGACCGCGCAACTCGCCGCCGCCGACGAGCGCGCGCGCCGCAGCATCGCCGGCGATCTGCACGACGAAACCGGCGCCCTTTTCACCGCCGCGAATCTCGCGATCGGCCGCGCCGAATTTTTCCTTCCCGCCGATGCGCCCGCCGCGTGCGTCGAAGCGTTGCGTCAGGCGCGCGAATGTCTCGTCGAAGCCGCCGACGCGAGCCATCGTATCGTCGAAGGTTTGCATGCGCCGGCTTTCAACTCCGGATTCGCCGATGCGCTCGCTGACTGGATCGACAGGTTCGGTGCGCGCTCGGCGCTTCACGTAAATTTATCTTGTTCAGTTGAAATTCGGGTTCCGGGCGACATGGCGCTCGCGCTCTTTCGCGTCGCGCAGGAAGCGCTCGGCAACGTCGCGCGGCACGCGCGCGCGGAGCGCGTGACCGTCGCCGTCACCGCCGATGCGCACGGCGTGTCGCTCGTCGTCGAGGACGATGGCGTCGGCATCACACCTGCCGCGCGCCGCAAAACCGGGCGATTCGGACTCGCGGGCATGCGGGCGCGCTGCGAGGCGTTCGGCGGCAGCTTGCGCGTGGCGGCATCGAAAACGGGCGGCACGTCGGTGCGTGCGCGCCTGCCCTGGACCGCCGCGCCGCGCACCATGCTGCGCGCGGTCAACGCTTAAGGCGTGCCGATGACGCTCAAAGTCCTGCTCGCCGACGACCACGCCATCGTGCGCCGGGGCGTCGCGCAATTGCTGACGGAGCGCGGCGTCGCATCGGACGTGAACGAAGCGGAAACCGGCGCGGATGCGCTCGCGCTGGCGGCGCGCGGCGCGTACGACGTCGTGCTGCTCGACATCTCGCTGCCGGACATCAACGGCCTCGACGTGCTCAAGCGTTTGAAGCGCGACACGCCGACCCTGCCGGTGCTGATGTTCTCGATGTACCGCGAAGACCAGTACGCGGTTCGCGCGCTGAAGGCCGGCGCGTCGGGCTATCTGTCCAAAACCGCCGATCCCGCGCTCATGATCCGCGCGGTCCAGCAAGTCGCCGCCGGCCGCAAATACGTGAGCCCTGAAATGGCCGAGGCGCTCGCCACGTACGTCTCGCTCGACGCCGAGCGGATGCCGCATGAAAAGCTCTCGGACCGCGAATTCCAGACGCTGTGCATG
This sequence comes from Caballeronia sp. ATUFL_M2_KS44, assembly GCF_023630965.1. Lineage (NCBI taxonomy): Bacteria > Pseudomonadati > Pseudomonadota > Betaproteobacteria > Burkholderiales > Burkholderiaceae > Caballeronia > Caballeronia sp. ATUFL_M2_KS44. Next base: position 300,009 of record NZ_JALQEA010000028.1, read on the forward strand.
CTCGCGTCGGGCAAGCGGCTGACGGACATCGCGCATGCGCTGTCGCTGTCGGTGAAGACGGTGAGCGTCTATCGCACGCGCCTGCTCGAAAAGATGAAGCTCGCGAACAACGCCGAACTCACGTTCTATGTGATGAGCAATCGCCTTGTCGACATGAATCCGGCCATCGCGGGATAGCGAAATTTTATCCCGCGCAGGATAAATGTAAAACGTCGTACCTAAAACGGGCACGTCGCCCCATTCGTGGGCATTCTCCTTTACTCCGCTAAAATGTCGGGTTTTCCCGAGGGAAGGCGCACCGCGCGCTGAAAGGAGACTTACCGTATGTCGTTGTTCCGCAAGAAAAATATCGAGCACATGCTTGCCGGCGCGCAAAGCACGTCTCTCAAGAAAACGCTTGGCGCGCTGGATCTCACTTTTCTGGGCATCGGGGCAATCATCGGCACCGGCATTTTCGTGCTGACCGGCACGGGCGCGGTGCAGGCCGGCCCGGCGCTCATGGTGTCGTTTCTCGTGGCGGCGATCGCGTGCTGCTTCGCCGCCCTCGCCTACGCCGAATTCTCATCGACGATTCCCGTCGCCGGTTCCATCTACACCTATTCCTACGCGACGCTCGGCGAACTGGCCGCGTGGATCATCGGCTGGGACTTGATGCTCGAATACGGGCTCGCGACGTCGGCGGTGTCGGTCGGATGGTCGGGTTATCTGCAATCGCTGCTTTCCGGCTTCGGCATCAGCCTGCCGACCGCGTTGTCGGCCGCACCCGGCGCGCTGCCGGGCCACGTCACCTACTTCAACCTGCCCGCCTTCCTCGTGATGATGGTCATCACGTGGCTGCTGTCGATCGGCGTGAAGGAATCGACGCGCATCAACAACATCATGGTCGCGATCAAGGTCACGGTCGTGCTGATGGTGATCGCGGTCGGCGTGTTCCACGTGACGCCCGCGAACTGGCATCCGTTCATGCCGCACGGCTGGTCCGGCGTGTTCGGCGCGGCGGCGGTGATGTTCTTCGCGTTCATCGGCTTCGATTCGGTGTCGTCGGCGGCGGAAGAAGTGAAGAATCCGAAGCGCGATCTGCCCATCGGCATCATTTCGTCGCTCGCCGTGTGCGCGGTGCTGTACGTGGCGGTCGCGGCGGTCGTGACGGGCATCGTGCCGGCGGCGCAGTTCGCGAACATCTCGCATCCGGTGTCGTATGCGCTGCAAGTGGCCGGACAAAACTGGGTCGCGGGTTTCATCGATCTCGGCGCGGTGCTCGGCATGCTCACCGTGATTCTCGTGATGAGCTACGGCCAGACGCGCATCATCTACGCGATGTCGCGTGACGGCCTCTTGCCCGCGAAGCTGTCGAGCGTGCATCCGCGCTACGCGACGCCGTTCTTCACGACATGGCTCGTCGGCATTTTCTTCGGGCTGATCGGCGCGCTCGTGCCGCTCAACGTGCTGGCCGAGCTGATCAACATCGGCACGCTCGCCGCGTTCTCGATGGTCTCCATCGCCGTGCTGATCCTGCGCCGCACGCATCCTGAACTGCCGCGCGCGTTCCGTTGCCCGGGCGTGCCCGTGGTGCCGGTTCTCGCGGTGGCGTCGTGCCTGTTCCTCATGCTCAATCTGGCGAAGACGACGTGGATCGCGTTCGTCGTGTGGCTCGTGATCGGCCTCGCGATTTACTTCGCGTACTCGCGTCATCATTCGAAGCTGGGCCGCACGGTCAGCCGCGCGGCAAGCCCGGAGCGCGAAGCCGTGACGCGCTGAACGCCTGCGCAATCCGCGAAAACGACGCCGCCCCTCGGGGCGGCGTTTTGCATTTCGGGCTGTCGGCGCGCGCGGAATACGCAGAATGCGCGGAATTCAACGACGGCACGGGCGTGCGCCTAATGGCGACGCCCGTCGATTTGTGTTTTACTCGCCGTGACACACGACACGAATTCCCCAGCCGGACGCTTAGCCCAAGCCAGGTTCAGGACGTGATGTAGTGCAGGCGCGAGCGGCGTGAGGCGGGTCCATCCCGGCAATATCGTGCAAGGACCGGAAAGGCGCGTGAAAGCGCCGCTCCGGCCTCAAGGAGACAGTCATGCCGCTCAGCATCAGCCTGACGGTCAACGGAAAACCGGTGACCGCGAACGTCGAACCGCATCTTCTGCTCGTCCAGTTTCTCCGCGAACAACTCAGACTCACCGGCACGCATATCGGCTGCGATACCGCGCAGTGCGGCGCGTGCACCGTTCATCTCGATGGCCGCGCGATCAAGTCGTGCAACATCCTCGCGGCGCAAGCCGATGGCATGGAAGTGACGACCATCGAAGGCATGAGCCGCGACGGCGAGCTTCATCCGATGCAGGCGGCGTTCAGGGAATGCCACGGCCTGCAATGCGGCTTCTGCACGCCGGGCATGGTGATGACCGCGGCCGCGCTCGCAGCCGAATCGCCCGATCTCTCCGAAGAAGAAGTGCGCGAGCAGCTCGACGGCAATCTGTGCCGCTGCACCGGCTATCACAACATCGTGAAAGCGGTTCTCCAGGGCGCCGAAAACATGAAGGCGCGCGCCTGACGCGAAGCCATCTCTGACAGATGTAATCGCGCCTAATGTCGACAGGAGAACCGCGATGAACGCACCTGAACAACAGAAACTGATCGGCGCCGGCGTCAAGCGCAAGGAAGACTATCGCTTCCTGACGGGCGCGGGCCAATACACCGACGACGTCGTCATGCCGCAGCAAAGCCACGGCGTCTTCCTTCGATCGCCGCACGCGCACGCGCGCATCCGCTCGATCGATATCGAAGCGGCGAAGGCGTCGCCGGGCGTGATCGCCATTTTCACGGGCAAGGATCTCGCGGGCGAGAACGTCGGCGGATTGCCGTGCGGATGGCTGATCCACAGCACCGATGGCTCGCCGATGCACGAGCCGCCGCATCCCGTCATCGCGCACGAGAAGGTGTTGCACGTGGGCGATCAGGTCGCGCTCGTCGTGGCCGAATCGCTGAAGGAAGCGAAGGACGCGGTCGAGCTGATCGCCGTGGACTACGAAGAACTGCCCGCGGTGGTCGATACGGCGAGCGCGTCGGATGCCGGCAAGCCGCTCGTTCACGACAGCGTGCCGGACAACGTCTGCTACAACTGGGGCCACGGCGACAAGGCGCGCACCGACGCCGCGTTCGCGCAGGCCGCGCACGTGACGACGCTCGATATCGTCAACCAGCGCCTCGTGCCGAACGCCATCGAGCCGCGCGCCGTCAACGCGAGCTACTCGAAGCACGACGACAGCTACACCGTCTACGTCGCGAACCAGAATCCGCACGTCGAGCGCTTGCTGATGGCGGCGTTCGTGCTGTCGCTGCCGGAATCGAAGCTGCGCGTGATCGCGCCGGATGTCGGCGGCGGCTTCGGCTCGAAGATCTTTCTGTATCCCGAGGATGTCGCGCTGACGTGGGCATCGAAGAAAGTGGGGCGTCCCATCAAGTGGGCCGCCGAGCGCTCCGAAGCCTTTCTCTCCGACGCCCACGGCCGCGATCACGTGACGAAAGCCGAACTCGCGCTCGACAACGACGGCAAGTTCCTCGCCATGCGCGTGCACACGACCGCGAACATGGGCGCGTACCTGTCGACGTTCGCATCGTCCATTCCGACGATTCTTTACGCGACGCTGCTTGCCGGTCAGTACGCGACGCCCGCGATCTACGCCGAAGTGAAGGCGGTCTTCACGAACACCGTTCCCGTCGATGCCTACCGTGGCGCGGGCCGCCCCGAAGCGACGTACGTGGTCGAACGGCTCGTGGAAACGGCGGCGCGCGAGCTGAACATCGACCCGGTGGAACTGCGCCGCCGCAACTTCATCCGCGAGTTTCCATACGCGACGCCCGTCGGCCTCACGTACGACACCGGCGATTACGACGCCATTCTCGATCGCGCGATCGAACTCGCGGATGTCGCGGGCTTCGAGAAGCGCCGCGAGGAATCGAAGCAGAAGGGCAAGCTGCGCGGCATCGGCTATTCGTGCTACATCGAGGCGTGCGGTCTCGCGCCGTCGAACGTGGCCGGCGCGTTGGGCGCACGCGCGGGTCTCTTCGAAGCGGGCGAAGTGCGCGTGCATCCGACCGGCTCCGTCACCGTGTTCACCGGCTCGCACAGCCACGGACAGGGGCACGAAACGACCTTCGCGCAAGTGGTCGCGGACCGGCTCGGCGTGGCGATCGAGAACGTCGAAATCATTCACGGCGATACGGGCCGCATTCCGTTCGGCATGGGCACGTATGGATCGCGGTCGATTTCGGTCGGCGGATCGGCCATCGTGAAGGCGCTCGACAAGATCGAAGCCAAGGCGAAGAAGATCGCCGCGCATCTGCTGGAAGCTTCGCCGCAGGACATCGAGTTCAGCAACGGCGTGTTCCGCGTCGCGGGCACGGACCGGACGAAGACGTTCGCGGATGTATCGCTCGCGGCGTACGTGCCGCACAATTTTCCGCTGGAGACGCTGGAGCCGGGTCTCAATGAAAACGCGTTCTACGATCCGACCAACTTCACGTATCCGTCCGGCGCGTACGTGTGCGAAGTCGAAGTGGATCGCGATACCGGCGAGACGCGCATCGAGAAATTCACCGCCGTCGACGACTTCGGCAACGTGATCAATCCGATGATCGTCGAAGGGCAAGTGCATGGCGGGCTGGGGCAGGGCATCGGCCAGGCGATGCTCGAACGCTGCGTGTACGACAAGGACAGCGGCCAGTTGCTGTCCGGCTCGTTCATGGACTACGCGATGCCGCACGCGAGCGACCTGCCGAGCTTCAACGTGGAGACCGCGAAGGGCACGCCGTGCACGCACAATCCGCTCGGCGTGAAGGGCTGCGGCGAAGCGGGCGCGATCGGTTCGCCGCCCGCCGTCATCAACGCGATCATCGATGCGCTCAGCGACCTCGGCGTGAAGGACCTGCAGATGCCGGCGACGCCGCATCGTGTATGGACCGCGATGCACGCCGCTCAACACGCCTGACGGAGACCGCCATGTACACATTCGACTATCAACGCCCGGACGAGGCGAAAGCGGCGGTAACCGCGCTCTCCGCCAACGGCGACGCCAAGTTCCTCGCGGGCGGACAAAGCCTGCTGCCGACCATGCGCCTGCGGCTCGCGCAGCCTTCGGCGCTGGTCGACGTGACGCGCATCGCGTCGATGAAAACGATCACGCTCGATGGCGGCAAGCTGACCATCGGCGGGGCGATGTGCCACGCGCAGGTCGCATCGAACGCGGATGTGAAGCGCGCGCTACCGGGACTCGCGGATCTCGCGAGCCGCATCGGCGACAGACAGGTGCGCGAGCGCGGGACCATCGGCGGTTCGCTCGCCAACGACGATCCCGCCGCGTGCTATCCCGCAGCCGTCCTCGCGCTGAACGCGACCGTCGTGACGGACCGGCGGCGCATCGCGGCCGACGACTTTTTCATCGGCATGTACGAGACCGCGCTCGAACCCGACGAACTGATCACCGCCGTCGAGTTTCCGCTGGCCGAGCGCGCGGGCTACGAGAAGTTTCGCAATCCCGCGTCGCATTTCGCGCTCGTCGGCGTGTTCGTCGCGAAGCTCGCGGATGGCGTGCGCGTCGGCGTGACGGGCGCGGCGCCTTCCGTGTTCCGTCCGAAGGAGCTGGAGGCGGCGTTGTCGAAGGACTTCACGGTGGCGTCGGCGCGCAGCGTGACGATTTCCGCCGACGGCCTCAACGACGACATGCACGCGAGCGCGGAATATCGCGCGCATCTGATTCCGGTGCTCGCGGGCCGCGCGATCGAACGCGCGATGTCGTTTTCGGCGTGATGCAGAGCGAGCCCGATTCGATCGACGACACGCTCGCCCGCCTGCGCGAGCATCAGTACTTCGCGAGCCGCGAGCTGGCGACGGCGCTGTTTCTCGCGTTGAAAATGCAGCGGCCGCTTTTTCTCGAAGGCGAGCCGGGCGTCGGCAAGACGGAACTCGCGAAGGCGGCGGCAGGGCTGTGCGGAACGACGCTTTTGCGGCTGCAATGCTACGAAGGTCTCGACACGGCGAGCGCGCTGTACGAGTGGGACTATCCGCGGCAGATCATGGCGTTGCGGCTCGCGGAGGCATCGGGCGAAACGCCGTCGAACGATTCGCTGTATCGCGGGGAGTTTCTGCTGAAGCGTCCGCTGCTTCAGGCGCTTTTGCCCGATCCCGACAACGCCGCCGCGCGCCGCGTTTTGCTGATCGATGAAATCGACCGCGCCGACGAGCCGTTCGAAGCGTTCCTGCTCGAATTGCTGTCGGACTTTCAGGTGTCGATTCCCGAATACGGCACGGTGCGCGCGGCGCGGCCGCCGCTCGTCGTGATGACGTCGAACCGCACGCGCGAAGTCCACGACGCGCTCAAGCGCCGCTGTCTGTATCAGTGGATCGGCTATCCGGAACGCGATGTCGAACTCGCGATCGTCGCGGCGCGCGCGCCCGAAGCGAGCCGCGCGTTGCAGGCGAGGGCGGTCGCGTTCGTCCACGAGTTGCGCACGATGGATCTGTTCAAGGCGCCGGGCGTGGCGGAAACCATCGACTGGTGCCGGGCGCTGGCGGCGCTGTCGGTGTCGGAACTGGACCCGCAATCGGTGCAGAACACGTTGGGCGTGCTGCTCAAGTATCAGGACGATCTCGCGCGCATGGATGCATCGACGCTCGCGCAATGTTTGTCGAACGCGGCGAAAGCAGCGAAGGCGTGACGATGGAACCGTTCGCGCGCAACGTCGTTCATTTCGTGCGCCTGTTGCGGGGCGCGGGGCTCGGCATGTCGCCGGCGCACGCGGTCGATGCGCTCGACGCGCTGCGGTTCATCGACCTGCGCCGCCGCGACGATGTCCGCGCGACGCTCGCGTGCCTGCTCGTTCACGCCGCCGACGAGCGCGATATCTTCGATTCCGCGTTCGATCTCTTCTGGCGCGATCCCGACTGGGAAGGCAAGCTGCGCGCGCTTTTGCTGCCGAAGGTCGAAAGCGGTGCGCCGCCGCCGAAGCGCAACAACCGTCTCGCCGATGCTTTGGCCGCGCGCTCCGGTCAGAAGACGGCGGCCGCGCCTGAATCGAAGCCCGAACAAACCTACGCGCGCATGAGCTTCAGTGCGCAAGAGCGGCTGAGTCATCGCGATTTCGACACGCTCACCGCCGACGAATGGCGCGCGCTGCGGCATCAGATTCGCGCGCATCGTGTGCCGCTCGCCACCGAGCCGACGCGCAGGCTCAAGGCGGCGTCGCACGGCACGCACGCCGATCTGCGCGCGAGCGCGCGCCAGGCCGTGCGCGCGGGCGGCGACTGGACCGTGTGGAAGTATCGCGCGGTGGTGGAGCGCCGGCCGCCGCTCGTCTTGCTGCTCGACATTTCCGGTTCGATGAGCGCGTATTCGCGCGCCGTGCTGTACTTCTGCCATGCGCTGCTGCAATCGCGCGAGCGCCTGCAAGTGTTCCTGTTCGGCACGCGCCTGACGAACGCGACGCGGACGCTGCGCGAGCGCGATCCCGATGTCGCGATCACCGCGCTCGGCGAACAGGTCGCGGACTGGTCGGGCGGCACGCGCATCGGGGCGGCGCTCGCGGAATTCAATCGTCGATGGGCGCGCCGCGTGCTTGCCGGCCGGGCGACGGTGCTGCTCGTCACCGATGGACTGGATCACGAAGCCATCGACGTGCTCGATGCAGAAATGGCGCGGCTCAAGCGCTTTGCGCATCGGCTCGTCTGGCTCAACCCGCTTTTGCGATACCCCGGCTTCACGCCCCGCGCGCGCGGCGTTCGCGCGATCCTGCCGCACGTCGATGCGATGCTCGCGGCTCACAACCTCGACAGCCTGGCCGCTGTCGGGCGGGAACTCGCGGCGCTGCCGGCGCGCGGTGCCCGCACGCATGGAGGAGATACGCGATGGAACTGACCGAAACGCATACGCTGCCCGTTCCGCAGGCGCGCGCATGGGAAGCGCTCAACGACACGGCGATCCTGAAGGCGTGCATTCCCGGCTGCGACAGCATCGAGGCGGACGGTGAAAATGCCTATGCCGTTGGGATGACTGCCGCCGTCGGCCCGGTCAAGGCACGCTTCAAGGGAAGGATGGAACTGACGGACATCGACGCGCCGCACACGTACACGATCGTCTTCGAGGGGCAGGGCGGCGCGGCCGGTTTCAGCAAGGGCACCGCGAAAGTGAACCTGGAACCGGGCGACGACGCCGACACCACGAAGCTCAGCTACAGCGCGAACGCGCAGGTGGGCGGCAAGCTCGCGCAGATCGGCTCACGCCTCGTGGATGGCGCAGCGCGTAAGATTGCAGCTGAATTCTTCAAACGATTCGGCGCGCAGTTGCAGGGCGCGAAACAGTCGAACGAAGCACAGGAATCGCAGGATATTCCCGCCGACGACCAATCCGGCGGCGAAAAGGAAGAGAAAGGAAAGAAATCATGGACAGCGTGGATCTCGAAGTCCTGAAACACAGCGCGCAATGGCTCGAAGAGGGCAAGCGCGTGTTGCTGGTCACGGTGGTGAAGACGTGGGGATCGTCGCCGCGGCCCGAAGGCGCGATGCTCGCGGTGCGCGGCGATGGGCACGTGGTCGGTTCCGTGTCGGGCGGCTGCATCGAGGACGATCTGATCGAACGCGTGCGGCAACGGGGCATCGAGCAGACGAAGCCCGAAGCGGTGAAGTACGGCATTAGCGCGGAAGAGGCGCACAGGTTCGGCTTGCCCTGCGGCGGCACCATTCAGCTCGTGCTGGAGCCGCTCACGCGCGAAAGCGGCATCGCAGAACTGTGCGCGGCGGTGGAAAGCGGGCGGCTCGTCGCGCGCACGCTCGACATGGCGACGGGCGCGGCGCATCTCGAACCCGCGCAGGCCACGGATGGCGTCGTCTTCGACGAAGCGACGCTGCTCACCATTCACGGTCCGCGTTATCGCATGCTCGTGATCGGCGCGGGGCAGTTGTCGCGGTATCTGTGCAGCATCGCGGTCGGGCTGGATTATCACGTCACGGTTTGCGATCCGCGCGTCGAATACACGGACGAATGGAACGTGCCGGGAACGACCATCGTGCGCACCATGCCCGACGACACCGTGATGGACATGAAACTCGACGAGCGTTGTGCCGTCATCGCGCTGACGCACGATCCCAAGCTCGACGATCTCGCGCTGATGGAAGCGTTGAAGACGCCGGCGTTCTATGTCGGCGCGCTGGGCTCGCGTCGAAACAACGCGGCGCGGCGCGAGCGTCTGAAGGAATTCGATCTGAGCGATGCCGAACTCGCGCGGCTGCACGGGCCGGTGGGAATTTTCATCGGCAGCAGAACGCCGCCGGAGATTGCCGTATCGATTCTCGCGGAAGTCACCGCCGCGAAGAACGGCGTTTCGCTGCCCGAACTGCTGCGCGTGGAAGGCGCGAAGGCGGCGCGCGAGGTGGCAGGCAGCAGCGAAGCGTGCGGCGTTTGATCATGCGGCAGCGGTCCGCTTGAGAAAGCGGCCCGCGCGCATCACATCAGGCCGCAGACGATCATCGCGACGAGCGACACCGTCACGATGGCCGCGCCCACCGTCTTGCGCTTGTTCAGCTCGGTCCACAGCAAGACGCCCGTCAGCGACAGCAGAATCAGACTGCCCGCGAGCGTATCGATGAGAAGCACCCAGCCGACGCTCAAGCCGACGCCCTTGTGCAGGTTCGTCATCATCGCGAGGAAGGTGTTCTCGGTGCGCTTCACCGAGACGAAGTTGTTGCCCACCCAGTATTCCGCCATCACGCTGCTGCCGGGCGTCGAGATCATGGTGGACCATTGCTCGGGCTGTATCGTGCTCTTGTCGCCCCAGCCGACGGCATGCGCCGGCTCCCGGCGCGTGCGGCCCAGATTGCCGTCGATTTTCAACTCGCGCTTGAGCCACACGCCCATGTCGCGCGGCGACTTGAAGCCGCCCGCCGGCAGCGCAAGCTGCATCTGCGAAACCTGCGGCTCGCCGGTGGAAATGCGCATCGGCGGCGCGCGATGGTTCAGCAGAAAGCCCGTCATGCCGAACAGCAGGCCGAGCAGCGCACCCCACAGGCCAACCCAGCCGTGCACCTTGCGCAGCCACTTGAGGAACGTGGAGCGGCGCGAGCGGTTCTTGCGAACGATCTGCTCGGCGTCGTCGATCAGGCGTCCATGCGGGCGATATTGAGTTGAGCCGCTCGTCGGCTGAGGATTGAGGGTGTCAGGCGCGTTCACGCGTCTCTCCGGAGTCGGGGCGTTCTTGGACGAAGCCGCGCCCCGATCGCGCATCAGACGCGGCAATCGAATCGCGGGCAAATGAGAATTGTTATCATTACATGCGCGATTGCGGAACACAATCCATTGCGATTGCCTGACAGTCCGCGTGTGTGACGAAAAATTTCAGACGGGCCAGAGCGGGCCTTCCTGTATCGCGCCGACCTGCTCGCGCAACTCGAGAATGCGGTCTTCCCAGTAACGCTGCGTGTTGAACCACGGGAACGCGACGGGGAAAGCCGGATCGTGCCAGCGGCGCGCGAGCCACGCGGCGTAGTGAATGAGGCGCAGCGTCCGGAGCGCCTCGATGAGATGCAGCTCGCGCTGATCGAACTCGCGGAAGTCCTCGTAACCGGCGAGCAGATCGGCGAGCGCGCCCGATGCTTCCGCGCGACCGGCGGGAAGCAGCAGCCATAAATCCTGAATTGCGGGACCCATGCGGCTGTCGTCGAAATCGACGAAATGCGGGCCTGCGTCGGTCCAGAGCACATTGCTCGGATGGCAATCGCCGTGCAGCCGAAGCTGCGCGACATCGCCCGCGCGCTCGAAACATTGCGCGACGCCTTCGAGCGCCATCTCCACGACGCGTTCGTATGCCTCGCGAACGTCGTCCGGCACGAAGCGATGCGTCAGCAGAAATTCGCGCGGCTCGTAACCGAATGTCTGGATATCGAGCGTCGGCCGCTCGCGATACGGCTCGATCGCGCCGACCGCATGAATGCGCCCGATGAAGCGCCCGAGCCATTCGAGCGTGTCGCGGCGGTCGAGGTCCGGCGCGCGTCCGCCACGCCGCTCGAAGACGGAGAAGCGAAAGCCGTCGAATTCGTGGAGCGTCGTGCCTTCGAACTCGCGCGCCGGCACGGCCGGAATCTCGCGCGCGACGAGGCTCGCGACGAACGCGTGCTCTTCGAGAATGGCTTCGTTCGACCAGCGTTTCGGGCGATAGAACTTCGCGATCACCGGCGGGCCGTCTTCGACGCCGACCTGATACACGCGGTTCTCGTAGCTGTTGAGCGGCAGCAGGCGACCGTCGGTGCGTGCGCCTGCGGGCATCAGGAGACCGTCGACGGCATCGAGCACGCGCTCGGGCGTGAGGCCGGCGAAGGGCGGGGCGTCGTCGTCGGACGCGCCGGTGGAATCGGGATGATGTGCGTTCATCCCGACATTGTGCCCCGCCTTCAGACGGCCGGCACGACGGCGAAATCGCCGCTCAATGAACGACCGTGTTCGAGGGGCGCACGACGTCGCCCGTATCGATCAGGTCTTCGAGAAAAAACGGCTCGGTATTGAGCAGCTTGGTCACGCCGGGCTCGCCCGCGTACCAGGCGACCATGGCCATGTCGCCAAGAATGCGCATGACGATGCCGCGCGCGCCATGAGGCACGGCAATATGCACGGAGCGGACAATCGAACCGATTTGCATGATGAATCCCCGTTTGCATGCCGGCGATCAACTGAATGATACGCCGGGCAAGTGTTGCACCCGCACAGGCTTTTTCACGGCTCGTGCACCGACAATCGCCGCGTCTTTGTTACGCAAAGCGCGACACGCGCGGCTTTCATGAACGATTGTGCGCTTACTTTAGCGCACGGCGGCGCGCGAACGCGATGCCGAAAGCCGTGAATTGTTGCCTAACGCAGACATCGCAAGCGCCAGACCTGTGTTGCGGCATGCAGAATGCGCCGCCGTATCAGGCAAAACCCTTAGGAACGGCGTATCGTTACGGGTTTCCCGTTTTAAGCGGAGACTTCATTCGTGAACGCTTCACCGGCGCCGCAGCGTCCCTCAACCGACGATTCGACCGTCTACCTCGAACGCGGCTCGCGCGCGTACTGGCGCGCGTCGCTCGCGCTGCTGTTCGCCGGGTACGCCACATTCTCGCTGCTTTACTGCGTGCAGCCGCTGCTTCCCGAATTCACGCGATCCTTCGGCGTCAGTCCGGCGGTGAGCGCGCTCGCGGTCTCGGTGAGCACGGCGGCGCTGGCCATCGCGATCTTCATCGCGGGATTCGCCTCGGAAAGCTGGAGCCGGCATCGGCTGATGACGCTGTCGCTGCTCGCGTCGTCCGTGCTGACGGTGATCGTGGCGCTGTTGCCGGACTGGCACGCGCTGCTCGTCGTGCGCGCGCTCGAAGGCTTCGCGCTCGGCGGCGTGCCGGCCGTCGCGATGGCGTATCTCGCGGAAGAAGTGCATCCCGAAGGGCTCGGTCTCGCGATGGGCCTTTACGTCGGCGGGACCGCGATCGGCGGCATGGCCGGACGCGTGATCAGCGGCGTGCTCGCGGATTTCTTCGGCTGGCGCGTGGCGATCGGCGGAATCGGCCTGCTCGGTTTGCTCGCGACGTTCGCGTTCCGCTCGCTGCTGCCGCCGTCGCGACGCTTCAAGCCGCGGCGCGGCGTCGGCTTCGCGCACCATCGGAACTCACTTGCGGGGCATTTGCGGCATCGCGGATTGCCGTTTCTGTTTCTCATCGGCTTCGTACTGATGGGCGGCTTCGTCACGCTCTACAACTTTGCGGGCTATCGGCTGCTCGGCGCGCCGTTTCGCCTGAATCAGACGGAGATCGGCGCGATCTTCACCGTTTATCTGACAGGCGTGGTCGCGTCGCCGTGGTCCGGCAAGATGGCCGATGTCTTCGGACGCGGACGCGTGCTCATGGCGAGCGTGCTGCTGATGATGATCGGCGTGGCGCTGACACTGTCGATGTCGCTGCCGGTCATCATCGGCGGGATCGCGTGCGTGACGTTCGGCTTCTTCGCCGGGCATTCGGTGGCGAGCGGCTGGGTCGGACGGCTCGCCGCGCAAGCGAAGGGACAGGCCGCCGCGCTTTATCTGCTCGCGTATTACCTCGGGTCGAGCCTGATCGGATCGTACGGCGGACACTTCTGGACCGCGTTCGGATGGCCGGGCGTCGCGGGTTTGATCGCGGTGTTGCTGGTAATCGGCTTCGCGTCGGCGGCGTATCTCAACGTGCGCGAACGCGCGGCGGCGCGTCTGACGAAAGCCGAATGAAATACGACGAAACCTAGGGTTTTACCGCGTCCGCTTAAAAAACTTCCGCGCGCGCCTTATTCCACAAGGGCGCGCGCGGCGAGGTCGCCTTTCGGCCATCCATCGTCCGGCAACGCGCGTTTGCATGCGGCCTATACTCGAATCGTCGATGCGGCGCGTTTAATGCGTGTGCATCGAGAACGAAAAGCAAGACGATGGGAGACGCACCATGACGTATTTCACGATCGGCGACTTCATTCTTGTCATTCCGATGGCGCTCGCTGGCGCGCTGTTTCTCGGCGCCATTCCATGCGCGTCGCACTTCAGGAACAATGTACTCAGGGCATTCGGCGCGCTCGTCGGCGTGCTCGTCGCGTTTCTGCTCGTGGAAGGATTGCCTGCGCTGATATGACGCCGCCGCAGCGACGTCATCCAAAAGGCCCGCGACGCCCGCTCTTTACAGATGCTCGCCCAGGAACGCCAGCGTGCGTCCGTGCGCGAACGCGGATGCCTTCGCGTTGTACGACGCGCGCTCGCCGCAGTTGAAGCCGTGATCGGCGTCCGGATACACATATAGCTCGGCGTCCGCGCGGCCCGCGAAGCGCTGACGAACGGCGTCGACGGCATCGGCGGGAATGTGGGCGTCGAGTTCGCCGTAGTGGAACTGGATCGGCGCTTTCACCTGATCGGCCTTGTCGAGCTGATTCTGGATGCCGCCGCCGTAGTACGCGACAGCGACGTCCACCGTGCCTTGCGCCGCCGCCAGATACGCGAGCCGGCCGCCGAAGCAATAGCCGATCGCCGCGACCTTGCCGCTCACTTCGGGCAGTGCGCGCAATGCCTTGGCCGCCGCGCCGACATCGGCGACGGCCGTATCCAGATCGGTCTTTTGCAGCAGTTCCATCGCTTTTTCGCGATCCGCGCCTTCATAGCCCAGTTCGACGCGCGGCTGCGTGCGCCAGAAAACATCGGGCGCGAGCGCGATATAGCCATCGGCGGCATATTGATCCGCGACGCTGCGGATATGCGAATTCACGCCGAAGATTTCCTGCAGGATGATGACCGCAGGTCCGGTCCCCGTCTTGGGCAGCGCGAGATAACCCTGGAAGCTGCCGCCGTCGGCGGGGATGTCGATCCAGCGGGAAGTCACGGAAACGGTCACGTCGATACTCCTTGCTTGTTGAATATGAGATGCAGGCGAGTGAGTGTGCCAGCTTTCCCTTTCAGTCGCCTGAGCGCGCACGCGTCGTCCGCGAGGCGCGCTGGCACGACGTTTGACGAAGCAGACGATTTTTAGAGGTCCATGTCTAAACGCAACGAGAAAGCGCGCTTATAAAACAGGCTAATGAAGATAGGGCGGCGGATTATCGGCAGCGTCGCGGGGAAGTTGAAGAACGCGTGAAGCATCTGCGCGCCGATGCGCTCGAAACCCGCATGGACAGTACGTTCGCGTCGAATCGCCACCACAAAGTCGCGTGCTTCTCAACTGGCCGTTAATCGGTAGTCACACCAGTATCTTAAAAAACTTCCCTAAATTAATTTGACAACCCTACACTTGCGCGCAGTGCGGATGGCGGGCGCCACGAACGGCCGCCGGAAGGACTTCCCAAGTGCATGACGATGCATCCGGCGTGGTCGTCCACGGGACTGAGCGATCGTGATGAAAGACGGGGCACAGGGCGATTACGTTGTCGTTGTTTTGGACCGAAACTGGAGACTTACATGAACACCAAGCTTCACAAAGTGTTGCCGATCAGCGCTGCAGCCGTGCTGTTCGCTACGTTGGCAACGTCCGCAGCAGCCGACCAGGTCGTCAAGATCGGTCACGTCGCACCGCTGACCGGCGGTATCGCTCACCTGGGCAAGGACAACGAAAACGGCGCGCGGCTCGCAGTCGAAGAGATCAACGCGAAGGGTCTCACCATCGGCGGCGAGAAGATCACCCTGCAACTGGACCCGCAAGACGATGCAGCCGACCCGCGTACCGCCACGCAAGTCGCGCAGAAGCTCGTCGATGACAAGGTCGTCGCGGTCGTCGGTCACCTGAACTCCGGCACGTCCATTCCGGCATCGAAGATTTATAGCGACGCGGGCATCGTTCAGATCTCGCCGTCGGCAACGAACCCGGCCTACACGCAGCAAGGCTTCAAGACGACGTACCGCGTCGTCGCGACCGATGCGCAGCAAGGCCCGGCGCTCGCCAACTACGCGGCGAAGAGCCTGAAGGTGAAGACCGTCGCCGTCGTCGACGACTCCACCGCTTACGGCCAGGGTCTCGCGAACGAGTTCGAGAAGACCGCCAAGTCGCTCGGCCTGAAGGTCGTTTCGCATGACGCGACCAACGACAAGGCCGTGGACTTCCGCGCGATTCTGACGAAGATCAAGGGCGAAAATCCCGACGCCGTGATGTACGGCGGCATGGACGCGACCGGCGGCCCGTTCGCGAAGCAGGCGAAGCAGCTCGGCCTGCGCGCGAAGGTGCTGGCAGGCGACGGCGTCTGCACGGAAAAGCTGGCCGACCTGGCCGGCGACGCGACCGACAACGTCGTGTGCTCGGAAGCAGGCATGGCGCTCGAGAAGATGGAAGGCGGCGCGGCATTCGCGGCCAAGTTCCAGAAGCGCTTCGGCCAGCCGATCCAGATCTACGCGCCGTTCACGTATGACGCGGTGTACATCATCGTCGACGCGATGAAGCGTGCGAACTCGGTCGATCCGGCCAAGATTCTCGCCGCGATGCCGAATACGGACTACAAGGGCGTGATCGGCCAGACGAGCTTCGACTCGAAGGGCGACCTGAAGCACGGCGTGATCTCGCTGTACGACTACAAGAAGGGCAAGAAGACGCTGCTCGACGTCGTGAAGATGTAACGTCGCCGGACATTCGTCCTGAAAAACGCGCGGACCTCTAAGGTCCGCGCGTTTTTTTATATCTTGAGCCGCTTGAGGATGCGCGGACCGATCAGCGTGATCGCCGCGCAGCATGCCGCGACGACGCAGAGTCCGACCGGCAGCGAACTCACTTGCGCGACGCCGCCGATCAGCACCGGCCCGAGCAGCAAGCCGAAATACGCGAGACCCGCGACCTGCGCGAGACCTTCGGCTGCCGTCACGCCTTCGACGCGCGCAGCCGCCGCGAAGAGCACCGGCATCATGTTCGCGAGACCGAGGCCCATCAGCGTGAAGCCGGTCATGGTGACGAGCGCGTTCGGAAAGACGAGCGCCATCAACATGCCGATGAACGCGAGGCCCGCGCTGCCGAACACGAGTTGCGGCGCGCCGAAGCGCGCGCGCACCGCGTCGCCGCCGAAGCGACCGGCCGCCATGCCGCCCGAGAACGCGGCGTACGCGGCGCTGGAAAGCGAGTGCGAGGCGAGCACGACATCGCGCATATAGACGGTGGCCCAGTCGTACATCGCGCCTTCCGCGATCAGCGCGACGAGCGCGAGGCCGCCCAACGCCCACAACGCGCCCGAGCGCCAGCGGTTCGACGACGACGCCTTCGCGTGCGCCTCGTGATGCGGCACGTGCGGCAGCACCGAGGGCATCGACGCGAGCAGCACGACGACGCTCGCCCCCGACGCCAGCGCCAGATGCAGCGCCGGCGCGAGTCCGTGCGCGATGAGCGCCCCGCCGATCGCCGCGCCCGCCATCCCGCCGATGCTAAACATGCCGTGCAGCGACGACATGATCGGCCGCCCGAGCGCTTCTTCGACGGCGCTGGCTTCCGCGTTCATCGCGACATCGAGCGTCGCCATGCCGCAGCCGAACACCGCGAGCACGATCAGCAGCAGCCAGAAACTCGGCACGACGAGGATCAGCGCGCCGCACACGGTCATCGTGATGCCGCCCGCCATGCACGCGGTGCGCGTTCCGGCGCGCGCGATCCACGACGCGGTGGTGAGCATCGCGAAGATGGAGCCGCCCGCGACGGCGAAGAGCGCGAGCGACAGCATGCCGGGGCTGAGCGCGAATTTGTCGCGCACGGTCGGCACGTGCACGCCCCACGAGGCGTACATCATGCCGGCGATGAAGAAGACGGCCATCGTCGCGTAGCGGGCGCGCTGGCGGGTCGCGTGAGGCAGGCTGCGATGCAGTGCGAGCGTCGGATTGGACTCGCAGGCGGAGGAGGCGGTAGTCGAGTCGGACACGGGGAAACCGTTGAAAAGAGTGGCGCGATGCGGGCGGTGCGCCGGAGAGACGCAGGTCAACCGGACAGCATGCCATCCGGCGCGGAAGCTTACGATTCTATCGAACGGCCAGGAGACACGCTCGCGGGCGGTGCATTACCATTTTCCGAAGCACATTCTGGACTAACGGCATGAACATTCCGCCGCAGGCGCCGCTGCACCTCATTCATCGCATGTCCGTCGGCACGCTCGCCACGCATTCGCGCGAGCCGGCCGGCTTTCCGTATCCGACCGCGCTGCCTTTCGCGCCGACTGCCCGCCATGCGCCGATGCTGCTCATCAGCCGCTTGGCCGAGCACACCCGCAATCTCGAGGCCGATGCGCGCGCCGGCTTTCTCGTCGCGCACGCGGCGGCCGGCCAAGTGCTCGAAGGCCAGCGGCTCACGCTGCTCGGAACCTTCGCGCCGGCCGCGGAGAACGAGCAGGCCGAACTGGCGCGGCGCTATTTGCGGTATCACCCCGACGCGGAGCGCTATCTGCAATTAGGAGATTTCGCATTCTGGGTAATGAAGCCGGAGCGGATGCGGTTTATCGGCGGATTCGGCGCGATGGGCTGGCTCGGCGGCGATGAGATCGATCCGTTAGAACCGCTCGGCGCCACGGACGAATCGTCGCTATGCGGATTTTTCGATGCTTATGCGGGCCGTCCCGCAAATGTGGAGCTATTGGGGATTGATCGCTATGGCTGCGATTTGATCACGGACGGAACTCGCAATCGTTTTACATTCGATAACCCCAAGCTCACAAGGGACGCTTTGAAAGCGGCGGTTATCGATTGTTTAGAGCGGCAAGCATGAGAACGAGGCAGCGATAAGTGGATCGAATCCTAAAAGCGCACGTTCGGGATTGAGCTTGGCTAAGAAGTTCCCATCGGATGGGAGTCTTCGCAGGCCTGCGGGCAGTGCTTTCATTTCATGCTATCGGAACACACCCGATGTTTTCGCATAATTTCGACAAACAGCGACAACTTTGAAAAGTCGCCCATTGTCGGCAAATGTTACGAGCCAATAGCGTTATTCAGTTAATGACAACGGAGCGTGCCGCCATAATCGGTTTTGTGTTAATCTGCGGTCCAGTCCGAGGCTATACTCATAACCGATTGAGCGGGCATCGACTCGCAAAACAGCACACCACCAAGGAATTGCCATGCCTTCATACAAGGAACTGCTCGCGCAGCGCGAGTCTCTCGAACGTCAGATCGAAGAAGCGAAGTCGCGCGAATACGCCGAAGTGCTTAATGAGATCAAGCAGAAGATGGCCGATTATGGCATCACGCTTCAGGAATTGGCCGGTGGCCGTGGCGGCAAATCCGCGAAGGCATCGTCGCGTGGCCGTTCTGGCGTTGCGCCGAAATATCGCGACCCGGAAAGCGGCAGCACCTGGTCGGGCCGTGGCAAGCCGCCGAAGTGGATTGCGGGCCAGGACCGCGACAGCTTCTTGATCGGCAAATAAGCAGCGCCGAATCAGCAGCACGCAGCGCCGAATTAAAGATGCACGCAAGCCGCGCCTTTGCGCGGCTTTTTCTTTGCCCATGCGAATCTCCCGAGGCGCCGGCCAGAGCTTCATAGGTCATTGATTCATAAGCGCTTCAGTGACGACGGCGGCGCGCCGGTATTACGCCGCGCTGATAAAATGAGCCGTTGAGAACACGAGATAAATTACATGTCACTTTCAGGGGCGGACGCAGCGGAAAAACAGGCGGTCGCCGTCCGCACGACGTGGACGAGTATCGCGCTAAATAGCGGCTTGATGGTCGCGCAGCTGATCGTCGGCATAATCGCGCACTCTCAGGCTTTGATTGCGGACGGCGTTCACTCGCTGGCGGACCTCGTGTCGGATTTTGTCGTATTGATCGCGAACAAAAAGGCGGCCGCCGTTCCGGATATCGATCACAACTACGGTCACAGCCGGTATGAAACCGTCGCGTCCTTATTCCTCGGCGGATTGTTGATCGCCGTGGGCGCGGGAATGTTATGGCGCGCGGGAACGCGCATCATGCATCTTCAGGATATTCCCGCAGTGCACGCGAGCGCGCTGGCCGTCGCGATAATCGTCCTCGTTTCGAAGGAAGCGCTTTTCCGATATATGTTGCGAGCCGCCGAACGCGTGCGCTCCGCAATGCTCGTCGCGAATGCGTGGCATGCGCGGTCGGATGCGGCTTCTTCGCTGGTCGTCGCGCTCGGTATCGTGGGAAGTCTCGCGGGTTTTCGCATTCTCGATCCGATTGCCGCCGCGCTCGTCGGTTTCATGATCGGAAAAATGGGATGGAGCTTCGCCTGGGACGCGTTGCAAGATCTTTCTGATCGCGCACTGGACGAAGCGACCACAGCCGATTTACGCGACATTTTGCTGCGCACGCCGGGCGTGCGGGATGTCGATGAACTGCGCACGCGCAAAATGGGCGACCTCGCGATTGTCGACGCCCATATCCTCGTCGATCCGCTGATTACCGTTTCCGAAGGCCATTTCATTGCGGAATCCGCGCGGGCGCATATGCTCGCGGATTCGCGGGTGATCGACGCGCTTATTCACGTCGATCCGGAAAGCGATTCCGCCAATCCGCTGCCCGGCAATTACCCGCTGCGCTCGACGGTCACGGAAGCCGTGCGCCGTGCGCTCGCGGAGCAGGGCTTATCCGCCGATGCGCTCAATCTGCATTATCTGAAGCGCGGTTTCGACGTGGAGATCGTCCTGCCGCACGTCGCGGAAAGTGACAGCGCGTCGCGGCTCGCGAGCATCGATCTGGATGCGCTCAGGCGCACGCTCGGCGCGCGCGAGATTCGCGTGGCGCAGAAGATGAAACACGCCGCGGTTCAGCCGGAAAAGCACGCGGCCCGTTAGTACGGCGAGTACGGCGCGCGCCATTTCACAGTGGCAATTGCGTATCGAACTTGATTTCCCGAAGCACGACGCTCGTGCGAACCTGCGCGACCGCCGGAATCTTGAAGATGCGGTCATGCAGGAAAGCGTCGTACGCCTTGATGTCGGGCGCAACGATCTTGAGGATGTAATCGGATTCGCCCGTGGTGCTATAGCACTCGGTCACTTCCGCGCACGTGGCGATCTCGCGTTCGAACTGCTCGACGCCGCCTTCCGTGTGCCGTGTCAGATGGATATGCGCGAGCGCGCAAACATGCAGGCCGAGCTTTTCGCGGTCCAGCAGCGCGGTGTAGCGCTGGATGACGCCGGACTGTTCCATGTCCTTGATGCGCCGCCAGCATGGCGTGCTGGAGAGCCCGACCTGATCGGAAATTTCCTGAACGGAACGCCGCGCGTCCAGTTGCAGAAGACGCAGGATTTTTTGTGAGAACGTATCGAGAGTCAACTGCGCCTCCGTTCGGTCGCGATTTGACTCTCATAGTAGAGGCGTCAGAAAAGAAAGGCAATGCAACGGCGGCGCGATGAGGTAGTTTCCCTAACTCCCCGGCTCGACGGCGCGTTTTTACCTTTCGGATGCGTCGTCTGCCAACGGCGTCGGATTTTCGACCGCTTTTGCCGCCGCTTCGTGCGTCGCCCGCAACTCCGCGAGCATGTTGCAGAACAACGCGCCTTGCTCGATGGCATCGTCCAGCGCGACGTGCGTATGCGGCAGTTCATCGAACCAGTGCTTGGGCAGACGCGGCTTGATGGCCTTGCGATATGGCAGGCCGGTCATCGCGAAGGCGAGCGTCTTGATGTCGAGCGCGGACCACGAGAACGGGCAGCGCCCGGCGAAGCGCATCATGTACCAGAACATATGGGTGAAGTCGAAGCCCGCCGGATACGCGACGAACACCGGCTTGCCCGGCAGCGCCTCGACCCATTCCACGTACTTCACGAGCGCGATTTCCGGCTTCTGCAAATCCGTACGGCACGCGGCCCACGCTTCGGGCTGCGTCTTCCACCACGCGGCCTGCACGGGATGCGGCGCGGCGCCTTCGAGCGTTTCGAGATTCGCGGAGAACGTGCTGACGAGCTGCTTGTCCGCCGTATAAGCCGCCGACGCGAAGCTCAGCATCGAATGCGGACCGGGGATCGGGCCGTCGGCTTCGACGTCGGTGCTGACGTAGATTTCGGGGATCGCGTTCATGCTGCGACTCCATCGCGCACGAACGGATTGGTGCGTCGCTCTTCGCCGAATGTCGATGCAGGACCGTGGCCGGGAACGAACGTGACGTCGTCGCCGAGCGGCCAGAGCTTTTCGCGGATCGACTCGATGAGCTGCGCATGATTGCCGCGCGGGAAGTCGGTGCGGCCGATGGAGCCCGCGAACAACACGTCGCCCACGAAAGCCAGCCGATGCGCGCGGCTGAAGAACACCACATGCCCCGGCGTATGACCGGGGCAGAAATAGACTTCCATGCTTTCGTCGCCGAAGCGGACGGTCTCGCCGTCCTCGAGCCAGCGCTCGGGCGTGAACGCCTCGGCGTTCGAGAAGCCGAAGCGCTGCGTCTGCGCGGGCAACTGATCGATCCAGAACGCGTCTTCCTTGTGCGGACCTTCGATGGACACGCCGTAATGGTCCGCCAGCGCCTTTGCGCCGCCGCAGTGATCGAGATGGCCGTGCGTCAGCAGAATCTTCTCGACGGTCGCGCCGTTTCGCTCGACTTCCGCGATGATCCGTTCGATGTCGCCGCCCGGATCGACGACGGCCGCGCGCTGCGTCGCTTCGCAAATGACGATGGAGCAGTTTTGCTGGAAGGGCGTCACGGGAACAAGGATGACTTTCATGGGTCTGTCTTAAGTGCGGACGCGCGTGTAAAAACGTTCATTGTACCGGCGGCTGCCGGCGAAGACGGAGCGCGCGGCAGTGGGCCGGATCGCTCAAAAAAGCGGCAATTCTTACGGTCATAGCGAGAATCAATGACGTTTCTCGCAGTCCGCCCGGCCGGACCCCGATTTTTTTGTATAATGCCTTCACTTGTGCATTGGTTTCACCATGCCGTCAACGGGTGATCGTGGAACGCCAGAGCGTTTTTTACAATCACCATCAGTACGCTGTTAGGGGCCAAAAGCCTCGCAACTGCAACTCAAAGCACCTTCTCGTAGGTGCACACGTCTTGTCCAGCCGGGCGCCGCGCGTCCGTTCGATGGCCTTAGCCGCCGTCACGCTGGATGGGGCCTACGCCGCCGTTCCTGCGTCGTCTCGTGGTCGAGGCGAGCACGAGCGTGATGCCACGTTCGATGGCGGCATGTGGGGTCTGGTCAGGCTGCCGGGGACAGGTTGCGCCAGACGTGAACGATAACCGGGCGTTTGCGGCACACGTACGCCGCATCCGGGCATCAGTCCGCCGTTCGCACGATCGAACGGCGCGCTGCTTTGCACGGAAAAGCCTATGGCTGCCTTCGCGCGCTCAACGGCGCAGCGCGGTGGCCCTTTTACCGTTGGTACACGTCTATGGATGTTCGATTCATTCGACATATCGCGAGCTTGCTAGCCGTTGGGTTGCTGGCCGGTTGCGCGGCGCCGGGTTCGGGCGACGTTGCTTCCGTACCGCCCGCATCGTCTTATCATCAGACGGCAAACAGTAGCAGCACGCCGAGTGCCCGCTCCGACACGCCGCTCGCATTCGACTCGAAGCTGAATTCGCTGCCGTCGCAGGACGCGGACAAAGGCCAGTCGCTCGCGAACGCCGAACCGATCACGACCGGTCCGGATATCGGCAACTTCGAGCAGAAGGGCAAGGCGTCGTGGTACGGCCGCCTGTTCCACGGCCGCAAGACCGCGAGCGGCGAGAAATTCAACATGAACGCGATGACCGCCGCGCACCGCACGCTGCCGCTCGCTTCGTGGGTGCGCGTGACGAACGAGTCGAATCACAAGACCGTCGTCGTGAAGATCAACGATCGCGGTCCTTACGTGGGCAATCGCGTGATCGATCTGTCGTACGCGGCTGCGTCGGCGCTCGGCATGCGCGGCGTGGGCACGCAGAAGGTGAAGATCGAAGGCCTCACGCAGCAGGAAGCGCGCGCGGCTCGTGAACAATCGCAATCGCTCGCCGACGACAACGTGAACTGAACGTTCACCGCGCGTTGGACATACGAAGGGCCGTCTCTCGACGGCCCTTTGCTTTTCTACTCTTCTTCCTGCCGCTTGCCGAGCCGCAGCGCGCGCTCGTAAAGCGCATTGCGCGACGCGCCCGTCAGCGTCGCGGCGATGCGCGCGGCGCTCTTCACCGACAACTCTTCCAGCAGCGTGGAAAGCAGCGCGTCGTGCGCGTCTTCCGCTTCCTCCGTTTCCGGCGCGCCTTGAACCACCAGCACGAATTCGCCGCGCTGACGGTTCGCATCGCCTTCGAGCCACGTTGGCCCTTCGGCCAGGGTGCAGCGATGAATGCTCTCGTGTAACTTCGTCAACTCGCGTGCGATGAGCAGTTGCCGGTCGCCGCCGAGCGCATCGAGTAGCGCGCGCGTTGTTTCGACAATGCGATGCGGCGCTTCGTAGAACACGAGCGCCGTCGGATGCTTAGCCAGCGTGCGAAGCTGCGACGCGCGCTGCTTCGCTTTGGCCGGCAGAAAGCCGACGAACGTGAATCCGCTCACCCACGCGCCCGCCGCGCTCAACGCGGTGATGACGGCGCTCGCGCCCGGCAGCGGCACGACCGGCAGGCCGGCTTCACGCACGGCATCGACGAGACGCGCGCCCGGATCCGAGATGCCGGGCGTGCCGGCATCCGACACGCACGCGATCCGCTCGCCGTTGCGCAAATGCTCGATCACGCGCTCGGCGGCGCTGCGTTCGTTGTGTTCGTGCACGGCGATGGACGGCTTCGAGATGCCGTAGCGCGCGAGCAGTTGCGCGGTGTTGCGCGTGTCTTCGGCGGCGATGCGATCCGCCAGCGCGAGCACATGCAGCGCGCGCACGGTGATGTCGGCGGCATTGCCGATGGGCGTCGCGACCACGTAGAGCGCGCCCGTCGGATAGTGCTGCCCGTCGGCCAATTCGGAGATCTGAAGCATGTGCGCGGGCGTGCAGGGAAAGGACGATATTTTGCCACGCGCACGGTCGACAACTTTAGCGAGATGCTCATGTCCAAAACGCTCGGCGATGCCTTCGAAGCGCGCGCGCTCGATTATCTGCAGCGGCAACGCATGCGCCTCGTCGCGCGCAACGTGCGGTGCCGTGGCGGCGAGATCGATCTCGTGATGACCGACGAACGCGGCGCGCTCGTGTTCGTCGAAGTGCGTGCGCGCGCGAGCCGCCGTTTCGCGGACGCGGCGGCGAGCGTCGGTGCGGCGAAGCGCGGGCGGATCGTGCGGGCCGCGCAGCACTATCTGACGACATGGCGCGGCGCGTTGCCGGCGTGCCGTTTCGATGTGATCGCCTTCGATGCGGGCCGCATCCGCTGGATTCCGGATGCGTTTCGCGCCGACGAGTCCTGAGCGCACGGTTAAGCGCATGATGCATGCGGTAAACTGCGCAGACTCAACACGGGACGCGCGCCTCGCGCTGCCATCACATGCAACGAACGCCGCATCGTCGCGGCCGATAACCGAGAGTCGATGTCAGTCGAACGCATTCAACAGCAATTCCGCGACAGCGCCGCGCTCCAACTCGAAGCACTCGATTCGCTCGCGGTCCCGATCGCGGCCGCCGTCGACACGCTCTTCAGCGTGCTCGCCAACGGCTCGAAGATTCTCGTCTGCGGCAACGGCGGATCGGCCGCTGAAGCGCAACGCTTCGCGGCGCTCTTGATCGGCCGATTCGAGCGCGAGCGTCCGGGCTTGCCGGCCATCGCGCTGACCACGGATTCATCGATACTGACGGCCATCGGCAACGACTATGCGTTCGAGCAGATCTTCTCGAACCAGGTGCGCGCGCTGGGCCAGGCGGGCGACGTGCTGCTCGCCATCAGCACATCGGGCAATTCGGTCAACGTGCTCGCGGCGGTTCAGGAAGCGCACGAGCGCGAGATGATCGTGATCGCGCTGACCGGCAACGGCGGCGGCGTGATGTCCGAAGTGCTCGTCGATACCGACATCCATATTTGCGTGCCGTCCGAGCGGACCGCGCGCATCCAGGAAATCCATCTGCTGACCATCCATTGCCTGTGCGACGGCATCGACGCGATGCTGCTGGGCGAAGACTGAACTTCAATAAGGGGAACGGATTTGATGAAGAAGACACGCGTCAAGGCGGCGCTGGCGAACGCCACGCTGATGGTGAGCCTGTTGTCCGGCGTCGCGCTGACATTGCAGGGCTGTGCGCTCGCCGTGGTCGGCGCGGCTGCGGGCGGCACGCTGATCGCCACCGATCGCCGCACGCTCGGCGCGCAGACCGAAGACCGCGAGATTCAGGTGAAGGCGCTTTCGCGCATCAAGGACAACGTGTCCGATCAGGCGCATGTCAACGTGACCGTGTTCAACCGGCGCGTGCTGCTGACGGGCGAAGTGCCCGACGATGCATCGAAGCAGCGCGCCGAAGCCGTCGTGCGCGAGATCAACAACGTGGGCAGCATCGTGAACGAACTGGCGGTGCAGCCGGCGAGCTCGTATTCGTCGCGCGCCAACGATTCGTATCTCGAAGGCCGCGTGAAGACCGCGATGGTCGGCGAGAAGGATCTGTCCGCGAACTACTACAAGGTGGTCTGCGAGCGCAGCATCGTTTATTTGATGGGCCTTGTGACGCAGGATGAAGGCGCTCATGGCGCGGATGTCGCGGCGCGCGTGCCGGGCGTCGAGCAGGTCGTGAAGGTCTTCCAGTACATCAAGCCGGACGAGGCGAAGGCGCTGGAAGCGGCGGCGGCATCGGGCGCGAGCGCGCCTGCCGCGAGTGCGCCCGCAACGGACGCGACGGTCGGCGCGGTGCCGGATTCATCGGTGACGTCGCGGCCGCTGGATCAGCAGTCGCCTGCGCCGGTCAAGAACTCGGACGTGCATCCGGGCGGTTCCACTTCGGGTAAGTGATAAATGTCGATGATGTCTGAAGCAAGGGTTGTCGCCGCGCTGGTGGCGGCGGTGTCGTGCGTGTTCGTGTCGATGTCGGCGGTCGCGGCGGATCAGCCAGTATCGACGGCGAATGCGATCGCCATCGCGCGCGCCAATGCGTGCATGGGCTGTCATGCGGTGGATCGCAAGCTGGTCGGGCCTTCGTTCCAGCAGGTCGCCGCGAAGTACAAGGGCGATGCGCAGGCGCCCGCGAAGCTCGCGAAGAAGGTGAAGGATGGCGGCGCGGGCGTGTGGGGATCGATCCCGATGCCCTCGCACCCGGCGATGAACGATGGCGATATCAAGACTGTCGTCGCGTGGGTGCTGGCGGGAGCGCCGCAGAAATAGCGCGTCGGTTGGACGCTCCTTGGGCTTGCTTTTCGTCGGAGGTGCTGTGGTAGAATTTCTGTTCGTTGGGGGGGTAGCTCAGCTGGGAGAGCGTCGCGTTCGCAATGCGAAGGTCGGGAGTTCGATCCTCCTCCTCTCCACCAACAAGATTTCAAGCGTTCACAACGTTTCACCAGAAAACCCCGCCGGGCTTGGCCCCGCGGGGTTTTTTATTGCACACTACCACTAGGTTCTCCCAGTGGCTGCAACCCCCAGTTTGGGGTAACGCTGGGGGTCGCTCCTAAGCCTCCCGGATCGGTTACCCCAAAATGGCTAAGACTGCCAGGACTCCTTTGGCGGATGCGGCTATACGCATAGCGGAGCCGCGCTCGAAGAACTGGCGGCTGTACGACAGCCTGGGCCTGATGCTGGAGGTCCAGCCGGTCGGGGGAAAGTACTGGCGGCTCAAGTGCCAAGTGGCGGGTGGGGAAGCGCCTCTCGCCGGGAATGTTTCCGGTGTGAGCGTTAGCGAGGCCCGTGAGCGACGCGACAAAGCGCGCGAGATGCTTGCTGCAGGCGTTGATCCCGATGCATAAATCTTACCGGCGCGCAAACTGCTGGACGTCGTGTCTTTCTCGACGCGACGCGCGCCGTCATTCGACACTAGACATGGCGCTTACAGATCTGAAGGTGCGCAACGCCAAGCCCACTGAAAAGCAGCAGAAGCTGTTCGACGAACGCGGGCTCTTTTTGCTTGTTACCCCTGCTGGGGGTAAGTGGTGGCGGCTTAAGTACCGGTTCGCGGGTAAAGAGAAAAGCCTGTCGATGGGCGTCTATCCGGATGTTGGTCTGAAGGAGGCTCGTGAACGCCGCGATGCCGCTCGCAAACTGCTGGCCAACGGCGTTGATCCTGGTATCGATCGCAAGGTGCAACGGGCGGGGGCGGCGCAGCGCGCAACCAACAGCTTTGAGGTTGTCGCTCGGGAGTGGTTTGCGAAGTACGAGCCGGGATGGGCAGAGTCCCATGCCGAAAAGATCTTGGGGCGCCTCGAGAAGGACGTGTTTCCGTGGCTCGGTGCTCGGGCCATCGCCGAGATCAATGCGCCAGATGTGCTGGCAGTGCTGCGCCGGGTCGAGGCCCGCGGGGCGCTTGATACCGCGCATCGCGTTCACCAAAACTGCGGCCAGATTTTCCGCTACGCCATTGCTACTGGCCGAGCTGATCGCGACGTTGCGGCGGACCTTCGCGGTGCACTGCCGCCGGCGCGTCACACACATTTCCCATCCGTTACCGATCCGTCCGAGGTGGCCGGCCTGCTGCGCGCTCTTGACGCATTCCAGGGCACATTCGTCGTGCAGTGCGCGTTGCGGCTGGCACCGCTCCTGTTTGTCCGGCCGGGAGAGCTGCGTGCCGCCGAGTGGTCACAGTTTGACCTCGACAAGGGGCAGTGGCGCTACACGGTCTCGAAGACCAAGACTGAGCATTTGGTGCCGCTCGCCCGGCAGGCCGTTGCGATTCTCCGCGAGCTACACGCACTTACTGGTCAACGCACGTACGTCTTCCCGGGGCGGGATGTCAAGAAGCCGATGAGTGGGGCTGCCGTGAACGCGGCGTTGCGGCGAATGGGGTTCGACACGAAGACGGAAATTACGGGCCATGGCTTCCGGGCAATGGCCCGGACGATCCTGCACGAGCAACTGCGTTTCCCGGGCGAGGTGATCGAGCACCAGCTCGCGCACAATGTGCCGGATCCGCTCGGCAAGGCTTACAACCGTACCAAGTTCATTGATGACAGGGTCAAGATGATGCAGGCATGGGCGGACTATCTCGAGCAGCTCAAAGCCGGTGAATAGAGCGGTATTCAACGGAATTTGTACTATGGCACGCCTTCGTGTGCTGCCTCACTTCTCGCATGGGCTTGAAAGTTTCTGCAATGGGTCGTATTGACGATGTTCTCGGGGAATTGGACGCCGATTTCGTAAGCCTTAGATCGCTCGTGGAGCAAATCGCGGAGCAGAATGGCGCGACACATCAAACGGCGGCCGCGCTACTGTATCGTGTACTAAGCGGCAGTGTCGTGGGCGCTCCGAAGTTGCAGTCCCGTCACCCTGTGTACGGCATTCACGATGCGAGCGTCGAAGATGAACGGCGGGCAGTCGAGGTGATTCAAGGTGCGGCGAAATCACATCGATGGCCGCTCTTCATCACGGACCTAAAGATGGGCCGGCCTCGTCCTGAGCAATGCCTAGGGTTCAATAGGGACAAGATTTTTCCGTTTGTCGACAATTTGCTCCGCCATCCGATAGGCCATCGGAAGGTCGCGTCCACGAAGCCTGAGGTAGCTGACACGCTAAGTCCGGGTGTCTGGCCTTGGGGTAATCACGAAACGGCCGACCTTCGCGCACTGGCAGCTGCTGCCGAGAGATTCTGGACGTTATACGACCCCTCTGATCCTGCAACGGCGCCGACAAATGAACAAGTGATCGCGTGGCTTATGGCTGAGCGCGAACTTCCGGAACGTAAGGCCGAGATAATGGCCTCGATCCTCCGTCCCAGGGATTTGCCGAGCGGGCCACGCAAGCGAAAATAGGGAGTTCCCTGCGCCCACTCTTGGCCATGCCAAATGGGGGCTGCGCATTATTTGTCTGCACGTCGGGCTCAGTTAGCGCAGTTAACTGCATCTATTTCGGCTGCATTTGGCACGCTACTCTGCCGCCAGTTCACACAACCGCGAGGTTCCACAAATGGCTGCAATAAAGCAATCTGCGCCGAAACGCGTTTCTCCAATTCGCGCCGATCATGTCGACCCTGCGCTCGCGGAGCGTAAAGAGCCGCCACAAATCCCACCCGTGGGTTTCACGCGCTGGGACGTGCTGAAGCAAATCGTTCCGCTCAGTCACGAGTCCGTTCGCTTGCGCGAGAAGGCCGGCCGTTTCCCAAAACGCGTACAGCTTGGCTCCGCGCGCTGCGTGGCCTGGGACAATCAGCAAATTCACGCCTGGTTGCGCGACCCGTCCGGCTACCGCACTCCTGTAACTGAGTGACTTGCAAATGCGCGCGGCTATGCCAATATGCAATCGCCGTCTGCGTTCTGAGACTTGGCGGACCAAATTTCGGCGCTTGAAACTTCTTCTGCGGACAGGCTGATAACGCCTGACAACGACTAATTTGGACTTGATGGATAAATTTTTTCTACCGTATATTGAAGTTACATAGAGAAAATTGCTTGATCGCATTTCCCGTTGAAAAGGCTTCGAATCGGTGGCCGCACCTTGCTGGACGCAATTTTCGGGTGTTCCGAGCCAGTACCTGCAGAGTTACGATTGCGGCGTTGGTACCAACTCAATAGCGCACTCGGCGGGTTTTTGATGACGAAAAAAAACCCACCTAGTGCGGTGGGTCTTTCAAAACTGTGTACGACGTAGTGGTGATTCGCAGGATCGACGTCTAGCACACGAAGATCCAGCCACTGAGGCGCATTCTAACCGCTCGGTTTATCTCGCGCAACGCGAGTTTTGCGGATCGCTGCTACTCGTTCTTGAACGGATGATTAGCAATGCAAATTATTGAATCCACAAAGGATTTTGGACCTTCCGTAGCGGCCTCGCCCGCCGCTCCCTCGATCGCAGACCGTTGGCAGAGCGCCCACTGGTTTGCGGAAGTTGCAGCAACCGGTGATGCCGAATCCAAATCGTTTGGTCCTGTCGGCTGTCTCGGCATGATGCTGAGCATTCTGCCGGACGCTCACGCCGATCGCGCTGCCGTGTTCCACGACCGCCGCGGCTCGGAGCTTCGCTGATGCCACTCAAAGTCGAAAAGCACCTGTTTCGTCGCATCGAGGTCCGCATGTGGGCTGACGACAAGTTCCGTGGACTGTCGCCAATCCCGGCGTGCGGCCAGGGGCTGTGGCTCTACCTGCTGACCGGTCCTCACACGGGACCGATTCCCGGGCTGTTTCGCGCGGGCCGTGCGGCGATGGCGGAAGACCTCGACTGGGATCAGGAAGCCTTTGATAAAGCCTTCGCGGAGGCCTTTCAACAAGGCATGGTCAAAGCCGACTGGAGGGCTAAGCTCGTATGGGTCCCTAATGCCATTCGTTGCAATCCTCCGGCGTCCCCGAACGTCGTGACGTCGTGGACCAAATACTGGGGCCTGCTCCCTGAATGTGACCTGAAGCGCGAGGCCCTCGACTCACTGCGAGCCGCTGTGTACGGGATCGGACGGGCTTTCGCGGAGGCTTTTGATAAGGAATTCGGAAAAGCCTCCACGAAGCCTTCCACGAAGACTATAGGGAATCAGGAACAGGAACAGGAACAGGAACAGGAACAGGAACAGGAACAGGAACAAGAGAAAACCACAACCACAACGTCGCCGTCGCCGTCGCCTTGCGGCAACGGCGACCCGGCAGTGCTGTCGGCTGCGAGCAATGATTCGGTTGCTGCACATGCTGACGGCGCACGTCCGTTCGCGCTTACGGAGTCCACAGGTGCAGCAAGGGTGACCAAGTTGCCTCCGTGTCCGACAGAGCAGATCGTAGAGCTGTACCACTTGTGCATGCCCCGGAACCCTGAGGTGCGCGTGCTGAGCAAGGCGCGCCGACGCGTTGCGGAGACTCGTTGGCGCGAAGCTGCGGCCATGGCGTGTGAGCCCTTCGGCTACGCGACAAAAGCCGACGGCTTGGCTGCGTGGCGTTCGTACTTCGAGATCTGCAACGAGTCGCCGTTCCTAACGAACCAGACGCCACCGCGTCCCGGCCACGAAAACTGGAAAGCGGATTTCGATTTTCTGATCAGCGAAAGGGGCTTCACTCGAGCTCTCGAGAACCGATACCACCGCGGAGAGGCAGCATGAACAGCATTCTGGAAGCTCCTGTGGCAGACGTTACTACCGAAGCCGAGCAGTGGATTTTGGGTGCTTTGCTTGTCGATTCACGCGCCATCGACAAAGTCGATTTTTTGCGTGAAGAGCACTTCCAGCTGCAAAGGCACCGTCGCATCTTTGCTGCAGTTCGAAGACTGGCCGCTAAGGGCGACGTACCGGATACGATGCTGGTGTGGTCCGCGATGAAGGACGCGGGCCATGCCGACGTTGATTCGCTTCCTTACCTCAACGATCTGGCACAGAGCGCTCCAGGGGGCGCTAACGCGAAGCGCTACGCACAGATGGTCGTCGACCGCTGGACGCAGCGCAACATCGTCAGCTTCGCTCTCGATCTGGTCGCGAAGGCCCGCAATCCGCAGGGTATGGAGCCGCGTAAGATCGTTGAGGGCGCAATTGTGTCGCTGGAAGCGCTGCTGCCGAAGGCTCCCAAGGGTCGGCGGTTCCTGAGCGGCTGGCTGACTGAGATCGTTGAGCGTATCGACGCCGAATACGGCGGCAGCGACGCGCACACGATGCTGGCGTCGACCGGCCTGCGTGCGCTGGACGCAAAGCTCGACGGTGGCATGCGCGCTGGGGAAGTCGTCATCGTCGCCGGTCGTCCCGGCATGGGCAAAACAGCCGCCGCGCTGGGCATTGCAGATGCCTCAAGTTCCGCGGCTGCGCCTGCGCTTATCTTCTCCCAGGAGATGCCGGGCGAACAGTTGACGCTACGAGCGCTGTCGCGTGCGTCGGGCATTGCGATCAACCGACTGAAAAATGGCAGCAAGATGGCAGACGCCGACTTTGCGCTTCTCACAAAGGGTGTCACCGATCTTATGGACGACAAAATCATCATCGATGACCGTCCTGCGCTGTCGATCGCCGAGATTCGAAGCGCTGCGCGCGAGGCGAAGCGGGAGCACGGGAAGCTAGGCGTCATCGTGGTCGACTATCTGCAACTGATGGCCGAGTCCGAAGGCGATAACCGGACACAATCTGTCGGTGCGAACAGCCGCGGGCTGAAGGCGCTGGCGAAAGAGCTAGATGTCCCTGTCGTCGTGCTTGCGCAGCTTTCGCGGAGGGTCGAAGAGCGTCCGAATAAGCGTCCGCTGATGTCGGACCTGCGCGACTCCGGGGAGATCGAGCAAGATGCGGACATTGTGGTGCTACTGTATCGCGACGAGTACTATCACCCGGACTCGATCGACAAGGGCGTCGTCGAGATCAACGTTGCAAAGCAGCGTAATGGCTCGATCGGCGTGGTGCCCGCGATTTACGTTGGCGAGCGAACGGCATTCTATGACGCGGCCGAGGGTACTGACTTCGGTGCGCCGCGTGAAAAAAAATCGGCTGGTTTCGGCGCGAGGGCGCGCAGCTCCGCGTAGCGGCGGACATGCACTCCGTGGGAGGAACGTGTCCGTCTAACGAGCGGACGTGCCACTCGCGGTCGTGACTTCAATCTGCTCATGACCTTTGGGTCGTCCAAAACCGCAGCGCCTAGCCCCGACCAAAGCACCGGTCGGGGATTCTTTTTTTATCTGCACTTCGGTGCCATGCGCTCAGTCCTTTTCGCCGACACAGTGGCCTTGTGGGCGGGCACGCAGATGTCCCAAGTGGGCAGTGCGTCTGCGTCTTCCAGCAGGTGCACATCTGTCGCGCCTTTGGGAAGCGGTGATAGGCCGTCCCACTCTGTGATGTGCACGGGCTTATCGTTTTGCTCCACGTCTTAACTCCCTAGGCCAGTCGTTGGACTTCCGATTATGGCCGCGGCAGGCGAAAAATGTTGGTTGCGATGGTCTGTGCGGCCCGGAGTCGTGACGCGACGCTTAAGAAGGTTAAACAGTCCCGCTCGGGTTGCAGGAGTCGCTCATGAGTTCCGGAAGTCACCCATTGATGAAGCCGACGGAGGTCGCGGGAGCGCTCCGCCTCGCATACGCAACGATCCGCGGTTGGAGTGCCGGTGGACGCGGCCCCATCAAACCGGTGAAGGTGGGGGGACGCGTATTCTGGCGCCGCTCGGACGTTGAGCGGCTGGTCGCCGGAGGTGCGGAATGACCACCCAAACCCGTTGGACGTCCGAGGACGTCGCCAGTCGCGCGGCCCAGCACGGCGCACCGCCCGCCATGACTACGCGGAGGCTTGTGAGCGTTTCAAGGCGCGCTACGGCCTCGAGCGCGTCGATACCGCTGCTCCGGCATTCCGCAGAGTCACGAAGAAAGCATATACAGCATACGAACGTGCGCGTCAGCTCGAACGCAACTCCGCTCGCCGTCTTGAGACTGCAGTGCGCGGTAGTCAGCTGTTCCATGAGGTGCGCAGTGACTATGATCTTTAATATTGCGGTTAATCTCGGGGCGGACGGCGGCCGTCTGCGCATGCGTGACCCGTGCCGGTGGTCGACAGTCTAGTGACCGCGCGAGTTTGGTCGGCGGCATGACAACGTGCTAAAGACGCTCAATTCGCTGATCGCGGACGGCACGATCGACCGCCTTGTTTTAAGGCGGTTGAACACGTGGATGCCAAGGGCGAGAAGCGCCGCACGAGTCTGCAAAAGGGGGTGATACCGTGTGATCAGCGTTGCTTCTTCATCGAGGACGGGTCTCAGCGGACCCCCCGACAAGCCGCTCCAGATGCGTCTCCAGAACTTCTCGAAGAACATTAGGATCAACGTCACCAATGATGCGCGTCTCCCCTTCTTTACTGGCGATTTGCAAGGTTGCACTTCCGAGCGTCAACTGGTATTCGTACCACTCGGACCTGCTTAACCTCTCGACAATCTCTAAAAGGCTTCCTTCCTGACCCTCAAGCAACCGACGACGCGATAGTTCTTCAGCCTTCGCCTTGATTTGGGCGAAAGGGGTGAGTCGGTGATCTTGCTGTAGCTTGTCGGGACTTCGACGCTCGCACATAGAAGCCATAAGTGCTGCATGGCGCTTCTTTGACATGTTGCCTCCCTCGACCGTATATCGACAGACCTATTAATAAAGCCCCGTTGACTCACGAATTCGGAAGCCTAGCAATCTAATTCTCAGCGTTCAACTTTCCATTCACCGAAATCCTCGTCGGAATATGGAAAGTCTGGGTCGAAGCGTTCTAGCTTCATGTAGACCACCGTCTACAAAGGCCGTCTACTAACTACTGTCGTGATGTCATTGTCTACGAACGCACGATTCACATGGCATCCATATGACCTTTCCACGAATGAGTGCCGACGATTGGCGACGCGCCCGCATCGCGTGGGAGTCGGAGCCGACGGCCAGCTACGGACAAGTCGCTGGTTCTTTCGGCGTTTCGAAGGCTCTTGTTGGTCGGAAGGCGAAGGAGCAGGGCTGGCAAAAGCGTCTCTCTGCAAACGCTGCCGCCGACCGCGCCCACGAGATAGCAGCTTCAGCATTCACACATTCGGCTGTTGCACCGTTCGGGGGGAAGTCAGATGTAGACGCGAATCGTGTTGAAATTAGGCCTGGCCTGCCGACGGTGACCGGCGGCGTCCCGGTCGAGCAAGCTCGGGCCGCTGCCGAGGCGTCTGCCGTCGATCGCCGCGCTGGAGTGGAAATCCGGCACGGTCAGGAGCATGCTGCGGCTCGCAGTCTTCTCTACGGGGCGATGAAGTCTCGTGACGTCGAATCCACGAAACAGGCAAAGCTCGCTCTCGAGAGCCTAAAAATCCTGCACGATCTCGAGCGACGAGCTTGGCGACTTGATACTCCCGCCAGAACCCTTCCGGCGGTGTCGATCACAATCAACCGGCGCTCCCGCGCGAAGGACGACACGTGAAGAAGACCATCACACTCGAAGGCGTCGAAGCCAGCGAGATTTCGATGGAACTGGATTTTTGTTCTATTGCCGCGCGTGCGCATGCGGCCGCTGATGCACTCATGAGCGATGATCGATTGCGACACGCTCTCGAGAGGGAACTGGATGCGTTGCTGTCGTCGCCGGAAGATCGCGGGGAAGGTCGGGACGCCCCGCCGCTTACGCGGCAGCGAGCCGATTGGGAGACCGTGCGCACGCTCGCGGTCACCGCTGCCCGAGCCCGTGACGTCGATGGCGCTCGATCCGCACGCCACGCAGCCGAGGCCTTGAGTTTTGTTTACGCGGGACTGCATAGCGCGCTCGGGGGATGACTACGATGGAGGTGTCCCCAAACTGGGGGCCTCGCGGATTTCCCAGAAGAGGCGACTGTCGACCCGCTGCCATCCAGCCCGGATAAGGTTTGCCCTGCCCCGCAAACTGTCGTCGAAATTGACCAGGTACGCCCAGGCACACGCCGTTTTCCGCCTCGAAGCGGTCGAAGTCATAGGCAACGCGGGCGATCCCCGCATCGAACTCGCCTTTGCCACGGGCTGGACCAACGCCTGCATCGAGGCGATGCGCCGACGTGCTCGCGCGACTTGCGAGCTGACCAGCAAGCCGGTTTCGTTGTGCCAGCCCGCGCGGACGCCGCATCATGGCTGGGAGTGTCGCGTGCTGTGCGATGAAAAGGCGCGCGAACTCCGCTATAGAAAAGTCACGAAATTTCGGCGCCTTCGAGGCAAGCTTGCGCAGCGACGGACGCCCCTTCAGACATCAAAGAGACAATAGAGATGACGTGGTTCGAGCAAGTCTTCGGTTTCAATGAATCGACTTATGCGGAAACGCAAAAGCGCTTCCGCGTCGAATCGGAGCAGTTGCTGACCGATAGCGATCCGCCAAGAAATTTTCATGTCGGATCGTTGAGCGTCCCGCGCCTGGACGAATTGCGCGCGCAAGTTGCGAAGCTTCCGCGGCCGGACGGAACACGGCTGACGCTGCGCACCGTCATCGCCGATGCTTATGCGCTCCATACATGGCCCGAAGCCAACGGGGCGCTGATTCAGGTCGCCAGTCAGTTCAATCTGCTCGAAATGGTCGGTCCGAGCGTCGCGCCGGAGGACGGCATCACGCGTTATCGGAACGACTTCACGCAAGGTCCCGCCTGCGCGATGGCGTGCGCGCCCGCGACGGTGTTCCGCAACTATCTGGTGTCCGTCGGAGGCCGACGGGGACACACGCGCGAAAGCCAGATCAATGCCCTGCAAGATCTCGACCGAGCGCTCGGTTTCCCCGGCATCCGTATGCAGAACGGCTATGCGCTACTGGACACGCGCACCGTGCAGGCAATCGGGCAGCACATTCGAGGCCTCGACGAGCACGGCCGGGATGCGCTGCGCAAGCAGCTGCGAATCGGTCTGCATAGTGACACTGAGGTCACTGCGGATGGCACACCATCCGGGCAACGCGTTACCCAAGCCTTGTGCTCCGCCTTGCCGGTCGCGTACAACTCCGCGAAGAGTGTGGACTGGGCGCCGTTCGCGTCGCTGGTGCTGGAAGCCAGCTATGAATCGGCGCTGCTGGCCGCCGTGCTCAATCACCGACGAACCGGCAACTCGAAGGTGTTTCTGACGACCGTCGGCGGCGGTGCCTTCGGAAACGAACGCGAATGGATCATTGGCGCCGTGCGACGCGCATTGCGGTGCGTGCGGGATAACCCGCTCGACGTCGCGATGGTTTGCTTCGGCAAGGTGTCGTCGGATCTCGAGGACTTGGCGGTCGAGAACAACGCAGTCGGCTAGCGCGCAGTATCTGCTTCGGTTCTCCGTTTCTGTCGCTCGGGCTACATCAGCGCACTAGCGCAGCAGGTGCCCCCGTGTTTGCAGCGCAAAGTTGAAAACCAGTCGACCGAGACCGACCTGTGAGCCGCGGTTGAGACTCGGGCTAAGGCAACGGCCGGTCCCGAGGCATAGCCTCCCTTGACCCTTTGTCGCACAGTGCTCTTGGCGTCCGCTGCTTAGGCAGACTGCACAGGCCGCTCGCGAACGCCACCGGCGGAGTGCGATAGGCGGAGCGCTTGCCGTCCGCCGTCCCTGACGCGAGCGGCACGTCGGCCAAAACGGCGAGCACATCCACCGACGACCGTCAGTGGAGCGCAAGGCCAGCGGTAGAACCACACCGCGGCCGGCTCCTTCGAACCCTAACCGCTGTCGTCGCGCACGTACACCAAGAGTCATCCGGTCTTCGACTCTTGTTTCCCGGCGCGAGCACCGGGATCCGTGTGTCGTCCCCGTGCAGCTTCGACGTTGCCATCGTGTAGCGACGCAGCGCCTCGGTTAGTGGCTCGCCGCCTGCAATGTCCATTTTCGCGTCCCGCGACCAGCACCCCGGCAGCACGCTCGGTCATCGTTAGCGTCCGCGAACGCCTCGACGACTGGGACTGCGATTGCACGTCGTTGTGGCGCCGAACCATCGCTACGCCCTAGGTTTTTGCTTCTCAACAAGCTCGAGATGTTTGGACAGGTGTTCGCTCATGTATTTTTCAAACCGCCGCTCGTCCGACAATCCTAGTTGCGCCACGGAAAGTCTCGCGCCGTCGGCGATGCCCGCGCGTTTGGCCTCCAGCCGCAGCTGCGGATGAACGACGCAAACATACTCGCCGTTTGTCTTCTTAAAGCTCATGAGATGGCGATCAAACAACCGGTCCGCATGGGCCGCGAGCAGCAACCCGTTCATCGGGTCCAGCCGCTCGTGGTTCTCCGAGTCGCGCCAGGCCTTGATGTGCGACGCGACAAGCATCTCGGGAATGGCGATGCCGGTAAGCGCGCAGACCTCCCCGCGCGCCCACTTAGCGGCGACACTCGCGCGAAAGCGCCCTTGCCCCACCCGCGCTTTAGCCAACTGCTCACGCTCCGTGATATCCGGCACGTCCCGTTCGATCTCCGCAAGATCCGCGACTAAGACGCTGGCCGCGATCTCAGCCGGCGCTTTGGCCCTGTTGCCGCTGGTCGCTTTGTCAAGATCATCGGGCGTGTAGTCTCGGTCTCCGACCCAAATGAAGGTTTGTACGTCGACCATGTCACGAGGCCGGAGTCCGCGGTCGGCGAGCGAAGCGCGCAGAGCAGATAAAAAGTCGAGCAGCCACCGATAGTCCTCCCCGTTGAGGGGCTGGGGCGGCTGCTTCTCGTTCGCCAAGGCCTCCATAGCTCGCTTGAATTCTTCGCTCTTGACAATGCAGTGCCGCTGCGGGTCCGACAGCATCAGCAAGAAGGTGGGCAAGATGCGCGATTTGGCGGGCCACGATTCGAGATCGTCACCGCCCTCGGCAAGCAACTCGCGAAGCGTCGGCACGAAGGCGTCTATGCGCGCCTCGATGGAGCCGGGGCCATAGAGAAGAGCCGCGACCGCCACGGCGAAATCGCTTTGCCCGTCGCCCTTGAGACGCGTCAGAGCGGTCCAATATCGCCAATTGACGAGGTTTTGCGCGGAACCATCGCTCAGGCGTCGCGTGAAAAATGCGGCGATTTGCGCGCCGATCTGACGTCGCTCGGAGGCTTCCGCCGACAGCTTTCCCAAACGATGCGCAAGCTCCGTTTGGAAGAGCTGCACCAGCTCCATCTTGTAATTTCGCTCCGTGGCGTCGACGGCCCCGTCGCCGCTCCCAAAAGCGCGGAAGGTCGGGAAATTGACGCGGATGCGTTGGAGGTATGCCGAGATGCCTTCGTCTGCGATTTGGACGTCCCTGCTTTTGGGGTGGCCTTCTTCGTTCATGGGGGCAGCTCCCTCCATCCTTTTTCGTCTGGTAGATAATAGCCTTTGATCGACAGCACCTGCTGCACGGTCCACGGACAGGTCTTGGGCATCAGGTCGAAGTTAAGACCCATCGCCTTGTGGACTTCGAGGACCGCGGCTCCCCACAGATGTTCGATCAGCTCAGGGACATCGACGTTCGGGTTGTCATCGAGGGCGGTTTCGATCCATCTGCGGTGCTCGCCTATCTTCTCCTGCCAGTTCATGCAGCGCAATCCTTCGAAGGAGTTCCACCTGATCATGGCCGCTAACAGCGGCTCCAGATGTCGCTCGACTTCGTCTTCGATCTGGCGCGAAAGGCTTTCGACCTCTTCGATCAGGTTCTCCAGGTCAAGCTCGTGGAACCGCTTTTCGCGCAGCAGTTTCGCCTGACGTAACGCCCACTTCGAAAAGTCTTCATCGTACCCGGCCATAGCCCGCCTCCCTGTGCATTAATCGATTGTATGCGGGGCGGCCTGCTTCAGTGCTCTGCTCAAGAACATGCGGGAAGGGGCAAATCGACGCGGACGCCAGTCGTGTACGGTCTCATACTATTAAGGCAACAACCGCTGTTCATCACGTCGCTCGGCTGCGATACCATTCAGAGATTAAAGCGGGAGACGGACGTGGGCGCCGACATCA
This sequence comes from Caballeronia sp. ATUFL_M2_KS44, assembly GCF_023630965.1. Classification (NCBI taxonomy): domain Bacteria; kingdom Pseudomonadati; phylum Pseudomonadota; class Betaproteobacteria; order Burkholderiales; family Burkholderiaceae; genus Caballeronia; species Caballeronia sp. ATUFL_M2_KS44. The sequence goes on from NZ_JALQEA010000028.1 coordinate 339,765, forward strand.
GAACCGTAGCCGCCGAGAGGCGCGACGCAAACAAGCGGACTGAAGAACGGCTACGCTCACCGGAGGAAGATCGGGAGCAGTTGTCGGCATACCCTTTATCTTGTTGACGATGATGGTGCTTCTTTGGCTGTATACGTTTCTTCCCTGCAGTCGTCAGGGAGATCATCGCTGCCTCGGCCGAATGGCGGGCGGTATAGCATTGAGGTTGTGATGAACATGGACCGCCTGCTGCCGGTTCTGGTCGGGCTTGGCGCAATGAAGAACATCGCGGCACCGATTATCTACATGCTCAAGCCCTGAGGTACGCGATGCCGACCGAGGAAGAGCGCATGCAGCGCTCGCGGGATACGGTGGACCAGGTTCGCGAATCCGTGCAACGCATGGTTGAGGACAACAAGCGCTGGGCCAAAGAACGCGAAGCTAAGCGCGAAGCCGACTTGGCCTACCGCAGAAGCACGGCGGCAAGTCGAAGGACGACGTGATGATGAAGTGGGTCGTCGGCGTGCCCGTCGTCCTGTTCGTGCTGACGTTCCTCGTGTTGATGTACGCGATGCTGCCCTTGCTCATCAACATCGTCATCAGAGCAACGGCCGAATGGAGTGCCCTGCTGCATTAGCCTTTTCCACAGTTTTTGGCAACAACCCTGCGAGCAACGCCATGGACACACTCAAGTTCGCCTACGCGCTTGAAGCCGAAGGCATGGATCCCGATCAGGCCGGCGTCATCGCGCACGAGCTCTATGCGCTCTACGCGCACTCGGTGCTGGGCGGGAAGTATCAAGCGGTCGACTACGGCGACTTCGACGCGTTGCGGGCGAAGGCCCAGAAGGTCAGCGAAGAAAAGCAAGCGACGGTGAACGCGCTGCGCAAGCTGAACGAAGAAATGCAGCTGGAGCGAGATAAGCGGGAGGCGGAGCGGCAGGCCGACGAAGCGAGACGTGCGGAGCAAGCGCAAGCTGATGCAAAAGCCCAGGAGACCTTTCGCGAGACGAACGCCTACCTGAAGGTCCGGCTAGAGCTGCACAAAGAACAGGGCCGACTCGACTTCGTACTGAAGAATGGCTTGCCGACGGAGCGCGACGGTCAGTTTCGCTATCACAGCTGGGCGCACCTTGGCTGGTTCAAAACTCAGCGCGAAGCGATCGACGCGGCGGTCAAATATCCGCCCGAGGAAGAGGAACGAACATGAAGAAACTGCTCCTTGTCATCGCATGCACGGCAACACTCGCCGGCTGTTCTCGTGATGCCGATGTGGCATCCCGAAATCTGTCTAATGACGCTGACAACTTCAAGATCTTACGCCGGGTGGTCTTCTACAACGGCATTACCGGTGAGTACATTCTGGAGGTGCAGGGCTACTGTGCCATCGGCAACTCGGACGCGGCCCGAAAGCTGTCGATCACCTGCAAGCTCGACAACGGCACCTACAAGAAGCACTACCTCGGACTGTCCGACAACGTGACATTCTTCGCTGAACAGATCGACGGTGTGGCAGAAGGCACGTCACATTACAAGGTGACGTTCAAGCCGAGCGTGATCATCCCGGACGTGCAGATGCGCTGAGTGCGCTAAAGGTTGTTCGGGTGGCGGCCACTGACCCAGAGTGGGCTCGGAAGCATGTCGCGCTGCTCCATGATTGAACCAAAAGTCCGCCCTGGAGCCGCCCGTGTTCGGATGCCTCCCCAGAAGGTTGACTTGGTCGACTCGGTAGCAAGTTAGCAAGTTAGCAAGTTATCCGGTGGAAGTCGAACGAAGGGCGCAAGGAGTGTCGCCGTTGCGCGTCCCAACGCTCGGTAATCGTGCAGGTCAATGCCTCTAACCAAGCCGAACGGTCTCTCGAACGACTCCCCACCGGCAACAGCGAACGGCGGCACTTGCGCGCTCGCCAGTTAGCGACTGATGCGGAAAGCGATCGCGATTTCATGCGTCTACCGGCATAGCGCAATCGCGGATTCGCATAACCGTTGGCCGCGAGACGCCAAGCGCCCGGGCAATGGCGGAGACGGTTTCGCCGGCGGCAAAGCGGTCGAGAACTGCGTCACGCTGCTGATCACTAAGTGCGCGAGGACGGCCGATGGTCTTACCCTCTGCGCGCGCTCGCGCGAGGCCCGCCTGAGTGCGTTCGATCAACAGATCCCGTTCGAACTCTGCGACCGCGGCGACGACGCCCATCGTCATCTTTCCTGCCGCGCTGGTGAGGTCCACGCCTCCGAGCGCCATGCAATGCACCCGCACGCCGATGCTCGCGAGGTGTTCGACGGTCGCGCGCACGTCCATCGCGTTGCGGCCGAGCCGATCCAACTTTGTGACGATCAGCACGTCGCCGTCCTCGAGGCGGTCAAGAAGCCTAGCGAAGCCCGGGCGCTCGCGCGCGGGCAATGCTGCCGCTTATGTTCTCCGCGACGATGCGCCTCGGCTGGATCGAAAAGCCGGCAGCCGCAACCTCGGCCAATTGATTTGCGGTGGTCTGATCCGCCGTGCTTACACGTGCGTAGAGGAACGTCCTGCTCATATTCTTTGTTCTCCGGATGTCCAAAAACGACGTACCGATTATGGTCGGCGAACACAACTAGTCAAGGCTAGTTTTTGGACATACCTTCTCGGGATGGCCATAACCGCTTGTATTCGCGCAGAGCTTGTGTGCGCATTTTCGCGACAACAGAATGCCTGCTTTTGGAAAACGGGCCAATTGAGAGGACGTGTCCCGATGCCAAGAGGAAGTTTATTCGGCCAGCGCTCGGCGCGGAAGCGTCGCGGTGAAACGGAGAGTTCCTTAATTTCGAACCGCACGGTGAGGGGTGCCGTCAATGAAGAGATTCTTTCATACGCCAAGCGCTCGGCGCTTGGCGTTTCAGCGTCGCTGATTGACCCGCTCCGGTCGGACTGCCGTCTCCGACGCGGTCAGTCAGTTGACGCGAGGTTTTGCGAACTGGAACGTCATAAAGCGGCCGTTGGCCACCTCAGCGTCGCTAAATGATCGGCATCGGAACGATGCTTTCTAATGTCGCGATGGGGTCTTTCCCCGCAGCTCTAGCCACCACCAACTCAGCTCCCATCTTCGCAGCCGTTAAGAGATCAACGATCGAGTATGTCGTTCCTTCTTCCGCGCTAGCGGATGCCGTGGAAATCGCCCGGTAACATACTGCGACGTAGTCCAACAAATGAGTGATCAATTGCGGACGCACCCCCTTGTAATGGCCAGTGTGCGCAATTTTATTTCGAAGAAAGTAAATGCGACGAAGTTGTCGAGCCACGTCGTCCTCTGACCTCGAAAGTCGAGAGCCTATTGACTTGTTATTTTTCAGTTCGTTGAAAACATACATCAGTCTAAATTTCAAATGCTCACGATGATTCAAGCTGTTGAATAGGTCTATCGAAACTGATTCACTCCTCAAAATCGAAAATATGTGTGAATCGGTGACAGATCCGTCAAATTTCATGACGTCAGGAAGGATGCTTGCTCGAACCGCTTCAGTTGTCTGAACCTCATTTGCAACGAGAAGCTCTCTTAAATAGGCCACCCGACGCCGCAACCCCGCGGTCGCATGCAGCAACGGGACGTATTCCAGCATGTTGCTCAGAATTCCAGCTCCCAGATCTGCAAAGAGCGATTCGAGAGATATCCACAAATTCAATAGTTTCTGTTCGAGCGATGCTGAATGCCTGGCCAAGCGCAAGTATCTTAGGGACCGGCCTAGTTGGTCCGTGGCTGCTTCGTTCAAACCTTTGAATGTCTGTCGAATTGAGGGCTGCGAATGCGTGAACGAACTCCCAATCTCACTGGACATGAATGAAAGAAGCATATCTACATTCAACGTGTGCTTATGCGTCGAATTCTGAATTTGATAGATCACCACACAATGAGCCGAGACTTGGACCTGTGAGTTCAACTCGAGCGCGGTGGCAGCGTCTAGAATTCGGTCGAGTTTTTCTTTAGTCCGGAGGGCTGCGCTAACGTGATCTGTAGCCTCCATTCGAGATTTAGCGACCAACGTAATTTCTATGTTTTTTTTTAATTTTTCTAGATCGGCGCCGTTAATCTCGGGCGGTACGACGTCAGTGAACTCGAAATCTGGGTCGTCTTTGATGCCTAGAAAGTTACTTGGTTTATTCGTACGAAGCGCGTAGTAAACATCGACGGAAATTTTATGGGTTCTAAGACGCTCGGTGACAAATCTGAATTGCTGAGAGAAATTTCTATCCGAATAATTTCCTCCTCTTGAAAACATATCAACGCGATTGAACAAATACGTTGGCGAATACCCTTTGTTCAGTAGATGCGTCGTATAAAGTCCCGTCAGACGATCGATCTGTGTGGTGATTCTGTCACGTTGATCAAGATCGGCAGCCCCAACAACTGCCTCCTCAAGAGCTATCAAAAGAGCCGACGTGTACTTCTCTGCGCGCGAGAGAATTGCGCGACAGAACACCCGGATGCGATGTAGCGTGCTTTGTCCTATATCACCACCTTTTACGCTTTTTTCAAGATTTTCTTTTAAACCTGATAGATTCGCGAATAGCTCTTGGGCGACAGGATCCATATCCCAACATTGACCGATCTCCTTCATCGAAGACGTTACGTATCCTAGGTTTTTTTCATTCCATTGCATTTCGTCAACATACTGAACCATCTCATTGCACGCGCTGAACAAATTCATCAATCTTGCTTGATAAAAGTGCGGCGTATGCATCCTCAGTTTTTCAGAGAATGTTTCAACGAAAAATCGCGCCCTAAAATCGTCTATAGGTAACTTATCCCACGTTGCATCAGGAAGGTATCTCAGCATTTTCATTTAACGTGCGGCTATTATCAATCTTTCTTGCCTGCTATCGGAGCACCGCTCCATATTCGGGGCGACGCTAGCCCTCTAGGGGCACGCGTAACATTCGTCCTCGAGCTGCAAGAGCTAACCATTCTCGGCGCGACGCATCGCTTTCAGCAATCTAATCACTTGTTCCGGACTTAGGCCGCCAGGACCGACTAGCGAAGCACGCATAGGCTCGAATTCTCTATACATCCTCGCGTAGTTTGATAAAAGTGGGGCATGCGAGTTGAGATCGCGCCCCTTGAAACGGCTGAACCTGCCCATATCTTCGACTAATACCAACGCAATGCTGAACGCGTCGCCTTCGTTGTTCCCGTCGAAGCCAGGAAACCGCACGTGCTTACCAAACGGGGCGGCTTCTTTTTCAACTCTCTCTCTGGCGACGTCGTCGAAGGACGAATATGCCTCTTCCAGAAAGCTCCACATATCGAGGTAATTGACAACATCTTTTACTAGAGGAGGAGTAGGCTCTGCGTCGCTGCCGACAACTCCGGACATGTCCCAGTCCAGCGCCCAAGTGTTCTCGCTATAAATTGCCGATCGAATTAGCTTGGTGTCGATCTGATCTAGACCAAGTTTGTCGTAGACCTCGCTCAGCATTAGGAGGATGAGTTTTTCGGGATTAGTAAGTTTCATGTGGCCAGTTTTTAATCAGTCAATAATGGCTATCAAATGGATGGAGGTAACTCGACAGCGTCCGTCTTATGATGAGGGAGATGCGCAAGAATCCTTTGCGTGAACATCCTCCGATCGATCGTCCGCCGAACTTTACGCCTGAACGTCCATTCTTGGAAGTCGAACGGACGCGAAAACGCTTCCGTGTTGCGGTTCAGCTAGATGATCCGGGCGAGGCAATCCACTTACAATCTGCTCGTCGGAAACCGGTCATTGCGCAAGCCCGCATGAGTCCTCGCCGGTTTGAACTGGGCGACAACATCGATTGGCCGTTCCTGGCCGCCCGAGGCCTGCAGCGACTTATGCGGCTGTCATGGGACGCTTATCATTAGCAAGGATTTTCGCGTTTCAGCAGCGTCGTTGCAGCAGTCCAAGCGACGGCTCGCTCCCACTCTCATTGACTCGACAGATATAATTGCAGCAGCTAAACGACAATCGGTGCACGAATGGGACCTCTGCCGTCGTTCTAACAAGCGCCGTCGCCGCGAGCGGGGCAGCAGCCACGGCGAGCAACTCTATCTACCCAGCGTTACTCAATTTCGCTGGAGCAGTGATAGGCGCTGAATTAGCGCAGGGAGTGGCCCTGGTCCTATGGCAAGCGAACGGGCGAGCTGACGAAAGAAAGGATGCAGTTCGTCGGGTTTTTGACTCTGCAGGCTCCCATGTCGTTGAAATAACCTTTGACAAATGGCTGAATTATTCTGGTAGGAGCAGTTCTAGGAACGAGCCTATTCAAAGTCGTTCACAAAGCTCGCGGCCTCGCGCTTCGCCGTTGTTTGGGAAGTCGAGATGATCGGAATACACGTTGTCGGTGATCCTGCGCGCAAGTTCGCGCAATTCTTGAGCCTTCTTTTTATTGTGAACAAAGGTCAGAATAGTACCCTCGTCATTAGCGAGTGCCCGCGTTTCATCCCAGTGCTCGCCAATCGACACCGAGGCGAAACGTCCGAACTGACCGCAGAAGTCGGATCTTGTCTGATAGAGCGCATCCGCGTCGTCCGCGTACCTGTGTTCATGTGCGTATACGCCCGTCGCTGTCAGAGAGGCAATAACAAGTAAGATTCCTTTCATGGAGGTCTCCGGGAGTATGTCCGTGCTAACGGCAGACTTCCTAAGAGCTTGAATAAGTTTCGCGCAGACGACACCTGCTCGCGAAGATGTCCTCGAAGCTCGTGCGGATGTGCTTGTCGACGTTGAGGAAGCCGTCAACGCCACGCGCGCCTTGTCCGCCCCGACTTTGCCGCCGTTCGCACTGCCGCCGAGGGCCAGGAGCTTCTAGTGCATTGAGCGGAAGCTAAAAGCTCGCTACGGTCCGAGCATTGGTACCTTAGGTGGCTCGCCGATAGCATTATAAGTACTCGCGCAGTTGGTAAGCGGCACGTTCGCTGCGCGCTTCGGCGGGCTTTCGCCCCAGAAGCGGGCAGTCGCTCTTTCGCGTTCCTTTTCACGGGAGACAAGAACCTGGCTGTTTTCGATACCCTTAAACTTGCGCCGCAACTCGAAGACACGGGCTGCGGCGTGATCAGGCGGCGGGTTCTTTCGTTAACGTGCAACAGGGCGCTTTTCGATTCGGCCGCGAACGGGCTATCGTTACGGAAAATGAATGAGAAGCAACTGGCAGACATCGCGATCAAGGTCTGAAGCACTGCGGATGCCCGCGACGCGAGGTTTCCTAGTCAGTTCGCCTTTATTGAATAGCCTACTTTGAAGGGGACTGGCGGTGCGAATTGGTCAATCAAGACGCGACCGGTCGATACGCTGCCATTGTCCAGTCGGGCCAGCGACGCTCCGCCAAGCGACGCGCTTCTTCCTCCCCGGAGCACAATCCGATATCAACGATCTGGTGACTTCCTTGGCACTCGATTTCGATCTGAGCTAGTTTCAATTGCGCCCACTTGACTGGGCGTCCGCCCTTCGCGTTTGCGCCCAGCAAGACCTCGCGCTCGCGGTTGTAGCACGACACGCAGATCGTGCGACCGCGAACGAGGCGCATGCGACCGATAAGACGCTTCTTCGAGGCCGCGGTGTGCCCGCATCGAACGCAAGGCAGCGCAGACGCACTTCCATCGCTCGCTCGCAATGCCGCTCGGCGCGCGAGGTTGTCGCGATGGGCGATTTTTCGTGTGTTGGTGGCTTCTGTGGTCGCCGGCCTTTCATGTCGTACGTATAGAGCGGCACCTATCGCGCAGTCGACGCACGAATCGTATCTGGCCTCTTCGTAGTTCCGCGCGCATGCACTCGCGGATATGGCGGCACGTAGGAGAGCGCAATCGAAAAGCTTTATACCGTGAAGCTCTTTCGACTCAGGCGGGGCAATGACGGGCGTCGCGGGCGTTTCGAGGTGGCGCATTCGAGCAGGACGTGCATTTCGACGTCCCTAGCCTCGCGTCACGACAGATCCTCGAACTCGTTGCAAAGGCAGCTCATCGAACAATGACGTGCTGAACTCCGGCGTTCCATGACACGTCATGGGTGCTCAGCGCGCGGTCGTGACGGAAGCATAGAGATTCGCAACCAGCGCTACCGCTATGCCTACATCAAAAGAGAGCCTCATCCGGCGACCCGCAGTCCTCCAGACGACGTCGCTTGCCTCGTCAACGCTCGAGCGCCTGCTTGTCGCCGGCGAATTTCCGGCCGCTGTACGCGTTTCCCGCGGCACGGTCGCGTGGCGGCAGACGGAAGTCCAGCAATGGATCAGATCCCGCCGGCGCGTCGGTCGTGGCAAAGCAGAGCGGGGGCTGTCGTGAGCAAAGGACCGTTCGAACGACTGGTCAAGGCACTCCGGACAGAAGTTAATCCGCGCCCGTCAGCCCAACCTGAGAATTCGCGTCGCGTTGTTTCCGTGAAGGCCTCGGCAGTGCACGCGCGGGCATCAGCAACGCTCGCGCCATCGCCTGCGGCCAAGGTCGCGGCGTTGCTGCCGGCGCAAGAGCGGATGTCTTCAGGCGCCGGGCGTGTTCTCGGCCTACCAGCAGATCCGCGCGTCGCGAATCCAGAGCCGGGCAAACCAGCCGGCAGTGGCTACCGCATACGCGTTGGCGACAGCGAGTTCACCGAGCAGCAAGTGCGCGAAGTGTGCCGGCAGGCGCTTGATGCCCGGCGGCTGCGGCCAAGTGACGCCACGCGAATCGAAACCATCATCAATTTGCGCGGACAGCTTCCAACTGGTCTGATCGCCAAACTCTACGCATCGCAGCCATGACTCACAACCTTGAAACCCGCCGGCAGCGTCTGCGAGAGACGCTGCTATCTGGCGCGGATACCGCGCTGCTGCGTGCCGAAATCGACGGCCTGGAGATGGCACAGGAGCGCTCCAAGGCTCAAGTCGAGCGCTGCAACGCCGAACGAGCCGCCATAGTCGACGAGGCCATGGCGCGCGAAGCATGTGCGCGTGCAGAGGCATCGGTGAATCGCTTGAAAAACCTCATTAGACGTCTCGAACCGGAGGGCTGAAACCTTATGGATCACCTTTATAAAGCACTGGTGCGCGCCGAAGCGGAACATAAAGCCGCAACAGTCGCATGCGAACAGATCGTGAACACGACCTCTTCCATCAACCAACGTCTCGCCGAGAAAGCGCAAGCCCGCGCACAGATCGTCGGAGACGTTCAGTCCGGCAAGATCGACGAGGCGCTAGCTGCCCTCCGGCTCGCCGTAATCGATGCGGACGCCCGTGACTTGTCTGCCTTTCTTGCGCAGGAGCAGCAGCGAGAAGCAGGGACCGCCGTTGACATCGATGCGGCCGCGCAAAAACTTGAACGTGCGAAAGCAGCGGTGGACGCCTACGAGCACTCGCAGGCGGAAACGGCGCTCGACAAGGCGATCTTAGTGCTTGAAGAAAAGCTCCTCATGGCGTTGGCTGAACGATACGTCGCTAGCGGTCGGACCAATCGTTCGCTGTGGAATCTTTGGTCGCCGTCTGCGAAACTGGTCGCGGCGGTAACCTCCTATGAGGCGATGATCTAGGTTACGCAAAGGTCATCCGGACCGTCATATACTGGCGACGCACTTGCGATGTAACGCCAATCATCGCGAAGTACTATTCCGGAAAAATGCACGCAAGACGAAAGCAAACGATCCCACATCGCGGAGCGGACGTCTTGCCGTGGCGCCCTAGAACCAGCGAGGCTAACGGATTGCCGATGGTCTTGCCTGACATACTTGCCGTCTAGCCGAGGGAGATCGTCACTGCCGGCGGTGGGTTCTCGCGACTGCTCCGTGGCTGTCAGAGCGTGGGATTTCTTGCCGTGTCGCCGTGATACAATTTCCGGTCGACTTACCGGGAACGAAGCTACCACGCACAAGTATGCGACAGGTCCTCTTACCCCTGGCATCGATTGACAGTTGGGTACGCCTCTTTCGTCTGTGCGCACGAGCGTCGGGCGGCGCAATTCCGACTGGTTGTCGTCAGCAAATCAAATTACAACCGTCCCGCTTCCCAAAATGTTTGAGCTGACGCCCACCGTTAATCAGTTACCCTCGCTAGCAACCGAATATATAGGTAGCAAGCGGTCCCTCTTGGATTTCATTACTCGCACGGTTGTCGAGCTTAGTGGCGACGGCCCTCGCGAGATCGTTGACTTATTTTCGGGCACTGGCATTGTGTCCGCAGCGTTCAAGGCGCTAGGTTATTCGGTCACTGCAAACGATCACCTAGCCACCTGCTTCACTCTCACCGCGGCGGCACTACTTAATCACGATGAACCAACGTTCGCCGGGCTAACAACGCAAGTCGACGGTCTGCAAACTACAAGGCGACCGTATCAACGAGTGCTCGATTACCTAAATAATCTTTCGCCGGTACCGCTGGGCTTCATACATAAGCATTACTCTCCTGCATCCTATGCGGAGTCGCGGGTCGAGCGCCGTTATTTTACTGAGGCGAATGCACAGCGCATCGATACTGTCAGAGATACGATCGAGGCGTGGAAGCCTTTGCTAAGCGAGGCCGAGCACGCTCTTTTGATAAGCGACTTAGTACGTGCTGCCAGTGCTGTCAGTAACGTTGCCGGCACGTTCGGATGTTATTTGAAACAATGGAAGCCGCGCGCGCTTGCGCCGCTTACTCTGACGCCGAACCGTTTCATAGATGGCCGGCGAGATGGCCACGCTATCTGGTCGCTCGAGGCGCATGAGGCGGTCGTTAGAAGCCGAGCTCGGATTATCTATGCGGATCCACCTTATACAAAGCGGCAGTATGCGGCTTATTACCATATTCTCGAGACGATAGTGCGCAACGACAGCCCCTTGCTTTCAGGGACAACGGGGCTACGCAACTGGGAAACGCACGCTTCAGATTTTTGTTATAAGCGGCGCGCAGTCGGCGCTCTTAGACGCGTACTCGACGCAATGCAATGCGAGCATTTCTTCCTGAGCTATAACGAAGACGGGCAAATGACCCACGATGACATTATGGATCTCTTGAAAGAATATGGTCGAGTATCTTTCCGTGAACTCTCACTGCGTCGATATCGCAGCAGTGCGTTGCCTCATAAAGGCCCGATCGTTGCTGAGCGAATCTATCATTTGTCTGTGACGTGAGCGGAGGCTTTTTTGTTTAAGGTGATAAGCGCGATTCTCTGGCGCAAGTGCAATCAGGCCACTTTTGACTCTTTGAATGGCACGTCACGAGGGCAATACGACATTCGCTTAACGAGGCGCGCTTTCGAAGGTTTCTTCAAGGGCATTCCAAAGACGAATCCGACGAAACTCGGCGGCTTCGACTTGGTAGTGCCGATCCAACCATTCACGGGTACTCCCTCCGTTCCTGAAACGGAGATTACCGTACGTTACATGGGCGACGATTCCCAGCGGAAGGATTGGAATATTCCGTCCCAACGCCCCGATACCGCGTATGCCCTGTGGGCACCAGGAAGAGGGGTGGATACGACATTTGACATCGGCAAGCGCGATTACGCGTTAATCATTCGCGATGTCGACGGAGGGTTTCACGCGCGATGGATAAAAGATGCAGAATTCGAGAAATTGCCAGGATCTGTGCGTGCATTAATGACTTCGGCGGAAGTCGGCTGGGAGGAATGTGAATGACGGTCTCAGTTAACGCCGTGATTGCCGCTTTGCTTAAGCACAAAAACGTCCTGATCTACGGTCCGCCAGGCACCGGGAAGTCGCATCTAATGAATGAAGTTGCGCGGGAGTTTGCCAATTTCGTCGAAGGCTCAAACGGCTCGAAGTCGGTTTATTTAGACACCGATGCAGAGCGCGTTCCTTTAGTCGAGAGAGCGCAGCGGAATTTCGTTACCCGATGGGTCACTTTTCATCAGGGCTATTCCTACGAGGACTTCGTGCTCGGAATGCGACCGGAAGCGAGCGGCGACAAATTGTTTTCGCTGGCACCTCGGGCCGGAGTCCTGCTCCAACTCGCTGCGGAAGCACAGAAAGGTACGGCGCTGCTGCTGATAGACGAGATCAACCGTGGGAACACATCGAGGATTTTCGGTGAGTTCATCACGTTGATGGAGCCCGGGAAGCGTTTGGACGAAAACGGCGCTCGGGCATCAACGACAATCACAGTAGAGCTCCCGTATTTGGCTCCGGACGAGAGTTTAGTCGTGAATGTGTCGTCCGGGGACGCTGTTACGATCGGCCAATCCTTCGCGATGCCGGCTCGTCTTTACACCCTCGCTAGCATGAATTCTGTGGACAAGTCTATCGCGCCGATCGATACGGCGCTACGTCGACGGTTCCACATCATCGGCCTGTTTCCATCGACGGCAGACTTAAGAGAGGCGGCGGGATTGTCGCGTACCGATGACGGAGCGCTCGATCCCATCGGAGCGACGTTGGACAAGCCAGGCGTCGCGCGGCTCGCTGTTGCTGTGTTAGAAAAGCTTAACCGGGGAATCGGCCTTCATCTCGGCCAGGACTTCATGCTAGGTCAGTGGTATTTAGAAGCTGTACGTCGCGCAGATGCATCGGACGCGCCGTCCGAATTGGTCCAAACATGGCTTTTTCGAATAGTCCCGCAGTTGATGGAGCTGTTTCACGGTCGTATCGAGGTTCTAATTTCACTTCTGAACCTTGCGCAAGCCAAGGGCAAGTCCGGCTTGCTTATGTTCGAGCCAGACAGTGACGAGTTGGAGGCCGGGGCAATCGCGTACTTGGCGAGCCAAGAGCCGCCTCCTGAGGAAGGGGAAATAGTCGAGTTTTTGCAGTGGCTGGGCGACGCTCCCAAAAGCACCTCAGATCATACTGCGCCAGCATAACCAAACCCAGCTCTAGCCAAAGTGAACGTCGATATACCTTTGCTCGTCGAAAATCAGGATTGGAAGTCGTGGAAGTCACTTATCGGGACAACTGGTATCGAGCTAGCTACCGCGAAGCGTTCGCTTGAGTCACTGGGCACGCGTCTGAGAAAGCAGCTTGGGTTGCGCGGGGATCCGTTTGTGTTCCGCATCCAAGAGAACGGAGACGTTGCGGTCCGCACATCGGGAATAGCCGGGACCGTCAGCCTCGGCGGCTTCGCCTTGGACATCGCTCCAAAGTTCGCCCTCCGTCCAGATGGCGTACTGCAGTGGAACGTGAGTATGTTGCTTCTCATGCAGTACGCGAGAAAGACAGACCTCTCGTTAGTACGATCTGAGCACCTCGCTGCTGGTCGCCACAGCTTCCTGGACCTTCTTGGGATGGCGTTTGCGGATGCAGCAGAGGCCGGTCTCGCCGACCAGTTGATCCAGACGTACAAGATCTCCGCTGAAAGCCTGCCGGTGCTCCGCGGCAGACTTGCCTTATCCAGACAGATGAGGAGAGCGTTTACGTCACCGCAGCTGATTGAGTGCGACGTCGACCAGTTGGATGTGAACAACGCTTTCAATGCGTTGCTGAAATGGGCCGCAGAAGCGTTGGTCCGGTCGGTTCGCTCGTCGACGCTTAAGCGACGTTTGCACGCAATAGCCCATAAGTTACCCGGTCGGCCAGATCGAGGAGCGCCGAACCGAGGTCGCGAATTCGCTCCACCGCCTCAATTCCGGGTATGGAACGAAGCTCTGCAGATCGCATCGCTACTAGCGTCAGGGCTCGCTCACACCACTGGACGTGGCATCCAGCACGGTTACTCCTTCGTGTTCAACATGGAGCGGCTCTTCGAACACTTTGTCGAAATAAGCTTAGTGCGAGCGCTATCTACACTAGGCGATTCCGAGGTAACGTCTTGTCGACAGGCTTCAACCCAATACGCGACGCCGCATTGGCAAACGAAGGTTCCTTTTTTTTCCAGGCCTGACAATCTGGTCGTCAGGAATGGTAAGCCGTTGATTGTGGTTGATGCGAAGTATAAGCGCCTATCGGATTCGGAAGGCATTCGGAACAGGAAGCCCATTAACGCAGACGTGTACGAACTGGTAGCGGCTATGACGGCGCATCGTTGCCCCCTGGGCCTCTTAGTTTATCCACGCGTCGCTGGTGACGCTGTACTGACCGATAGCGAACTGAGAATGTGGACAGTTCAAGCTTTCGGTAAGTGCCTCTTCGTCGGTGCGCTTGCACTAGACCTCACCGGGCTTCGTACGCACGCCGACCTACACGCGGTCGATCAGAAACTTGGTGCCGCCCTAAGCTCATTGATCACCGAATGGACGAACAGTAATGACTGGCTCTAACCGCCTATCGCTCCAAGCGCTACTGAATGACCTAATTGTTGCTTTCGCTGAAGAATCGTTCGGGCAATATGGAACGAATCTCTCGGAGTTGTTTGAGGTGTCCCTGGCGCGCGCAATGGACGCGGCAATTGGCACGCTGTTTCCGGAAGCGGAAACAGCGGCGGCAGGACACACCTTGGATTCCCCCAGCACCGCCCGGACGTTCGAGGGTGCCCTCCAAGTGTTTGTAAGGCAGCAGGGGGACGAAAGGCTAGTTGCCGCTGCGCTCAGTAGCGCTTTCGAGAGGGCGCGCGGACTGCGTCTCAGCGTCGACCCAGATGGGAGAATAACCGTTGAGACCTCCCCCGAGCGCCGCGGTAAAGGCATTTATTTCACCCCGCATAGGCTCGCGGAGGAGCTCGTCAAACCCGCGCTGTCACTCGTGTTGGCGTCAGTCATCGATCCAAGCGGCCTTGCTAATGTGAAGATCGTGGACCCTGCGGCCGGATGCGGTGCTTTCCTTTTGGCTTCTATCCGAGTCGCGTCCGAGATCTTGATTGCGCGAGACGGCTTTTCGCAGCTCTCGCTCGCTGAGCTGCAAGCCGAAATCGCTTCCAACTGCATCTTCGGCGTGGACCTGGACCCGATCGCCATTGCAACGACGCGAGCTTTGATACGGGCGCAGGTAGGTTTGACAACGTGGAACAGTGAGACGCTGGACAAGCATCTTCATGTCGCGGACGCCGTTGGCTCAAGCATCCAAGATTGGGCGCGCTGGTTCCCCAGCGTGTTCCCAGGTGGATTTAGCTTGGTGGTCACGAACCCGCCATGGAGTAAGCTTCGACCACTGCGGCATGAGTTCTTCCAACACATGGATGCGCGCGTCCGCTTGTATCAAGGAACGCAACTTGGGCGATACCTCAGCGCACACCTTGACGAGCTCGTGTGCGGCGATTGGGAGGAATATGCCAGAAGGACCCAGGCTCTCTCCAGCCAGCTTCGGAGTTCAGCGGAATATACCATCAACAGCGGATCAACCGGCGACGCCGATCTGTACAAGTTCTTCACTGAGCGATCATTGGCGCTCCTGGGGTCCAACGGTATCGCCGCCTTATTACTGCCTTCCGGAGTGCTGCGAGCGCAGGGCTCAACTGGGCTGAGGTCGTTGCTGCGGACTTGCGGTCGCGTAAAGCGCTTGGTCGAGTACATCAATCGAAAGAACATCTTCGATATTCACTCGATGTATAGGTTCTGCAGCGTTCTGTTCCAAAAGGGGACGGCCGGAGGCGTGGACGAGGCCGCGTTCCGCGAAGACTCTGTCATGCCCGACCGAGCGCGGCAGTATGTAGGGCTCAATAGTGACTTCTTGGCGTCCGTCGGTGGTAACGATCTCTTAATTCCGGAGGTCAGAACCGCTGACGAACGCGATCTATTACTGAGACTGTACCGAAGCTTCCCGACGTCCGCCCAAGCCACTAGCGGATGGCGATTCAATTTCCGGCGCGAACTCGATATGACAAACGACGCCGATGCCTTCATTTCACTCGATCAAGCGATGCAGGAGGGCTATAAGAAGACCAGCGATGGACGGTGGCATCGAGACAGTCCAGCTTCCACGTTGTTGCCCGTCTACGAGGGCCGAATGGTGCACCAATTCGACCATTGCGCGAAGGTTTACGAGGCGGGGCATGGGCGGTCTGCGAAGTGGTCAATTCCACCTCCGGGTGAAGGACACGTAATCCCCCATTTCCTGGTCCCTGAAGCGTACGCGATTCAGCGCGGCTGGCGACCAGGGGCGAGAATCGGCTATTGCGAGATCAGTGGACATGCGAACGAGCGCACGTTGCTGGCCGCGCTGTTACCTGAACACTGCGTCTGTGGCAACAAAGTTCCGGTGCTTCAGCTCCACGGCGCTTCAATGGACGATCAATTCCTATGGTTGGCG
Organism: Caballeronia sp. ATUFL_M2_KS44; assembly: GCF_023630965.1. Taxonomy (NCBI): domain Bacteria; kingdom Pseudomonadati; phylum Pseudomonadota; class Betaproteobacteria; order Burkholderiales; family Burkholderiaceae; genus Caballeronia; species Caballeronia sp. ATUFL_M2_KS44. The sequence goes on from NZ_JALQEA010000028.1 coordinate 355,807, forward strand.
TACGCAAATTCGTTTGTCGTCGATTGGATTTTTCGTCGATTCGTATCAACGACCGTTAACCACTTCTACTGGAAAAACGTTCCGCTGCCGGCCAAGGGGAGCAAACCTGAACTCGAGCAGTTGCTCGTCCGTGCAGCGCGAAAGCTAAGCGACGACGAGGTTGGACAACAGCCTGCAAACGCTTGGCTTGGGCACCGTGCACTTTTGCGTGCAACGGTCGACGTAATCGTTATGGAGATGTACGGCATATCAGATTCTGAGCGCGCGACGGTTTTGAACGACTTTCCTCAGGTGCTCGCCGCTCATTCGAGAGGCGAGGCGGGAAGCGTATCGATAGAATCGTTACTTCACCGTGCAGGCGAAGTCCTGAGAGCCGGCCGCTTAGACCTCGATTCGATTGAGCTGTCGATTGGTCTGCCGGCTACGGAAGTCGCTGCGGCTTACACGCCCAGGGATCAGGCAATGGCTTTTCTGCACCCCCGATCCGCGACCGTCAGCCGGCGGTCAGCACAGAAGAAGATCGGCCCGCCGGCAGCCGCTGTTCGGCGGGAGCATTCGGGCCATGTGGCAGCGATGGCGGATGATGCTGCCTGAACGGTGAAGCTGGACTGCGAAAAGGTGCGAATCGTTCAGATGTCCGTCCGCTCACAACTGCGGCGTGACGGAGAGACAGGAACAAGGTCCGACAGTGAGTCACGGCTCGAACACGTTCGAAACGCAGTATGAAGCATCGGTCGTCGACCGCGCCTATAGTCCTTCGTTTGTGGGGGTAGCTCTGGGGGTAACTGATTTCGGGGTCGTCTTGACACCGAAGCCGCATGCGGCAAGGCTGCGTCAGTATCGGTGCCCTCCTCTCCACCACGAATTCAAAAGGGCTTGGCAATGCGCCAAGCCCTTTTTCGTTTCTGCGCCCCCACTGCAAACCGCAACAAGGCGGCCAGACAAGCTCACTCCACCGCCCCCTTCAGCACATTCCACCGAATTGCAACCGGATCGACCGTCGCGCTCCCCAGCGATGCCTCGCCGTCCTGCACCATGAGCTGCAGCCGCATCGTCCGTTCGGCCAGCTTGCCGAGCGCCTCCGCGACGCCATCCGCGAGCGACCACACCGTCACGTTGCGCAGGCGTTCGACCTTGCCCTTCACGCCTTGCCACCAGATATCCGCCGTCTTGCCCGCATACGCGATGATCACCACGCGCTCCGAGCGCCCGCTCGCCTTCGCGATGCGTCGTTCATCCGGCTGGCCCGCTTCGATCCACAACTCGATCTGACCAGTGAGGTCCTTCTGCCAAAGGTCGGGCTCATCGGTATCGGATAGCCCTTTGCAGAACTCGAGCCTCTCGCTCGCGAACAGGCCGAACGCCGCGACGCGCACCATCATGCGTTCGTCGGTCTCGGACGGATGCCGCGCGATGGTCAGGGAATGATCGCCGTAGTAGTGGCGATCCATGTCGGCGATCTGGAGATCGGCCTTGTAGATGGTGGATTTGAGAGCCATGCAGCAATGAGCGCCGGCGTGGTCGCCCGGCGAATGAGTTGGAAGGGAGCGGCATGGCGGGACGGAGCACCGCGCATCGGACGCAAACGAGTCCGATATTGTGCGGCGAATCGATGCAGAAATGGAAGCCCGGATGCACGCGCATCGGGCGCAGGGACACTCGCCGGCGAAGTTTCAAACCGCGCCGGCAAGCCGGAGTTTCGAATAATCGAACCGCTTATTGATCGATGAATCGATCCGCGGTCCACATGCCTTGCGTATCGTTATTCGCGGCATTCACGAATTCGACATCATGGCCGACGACGCGCAATACCCGAAAATGCGATTCGACCGGTGTGGATACGCATTCGAAGCCTTCGAAAAACTGCTGCATTTGCTGATGCTCGCCGGCTTTCGCGTGTTTGTCGGCGGAATCGAATTTGTCTTTAGACAAACAGCCGTATGAATTGGGCCGGAATTTGAATGTCTGCTGAGGCTGGACGGCGTTGTCCTGAGCCTGCGCGGCCGATACGACGGCAAACAAACCCATCGCGACGAAGAGAGCACTGGCGCGTTTCTTCATGTACTAGGCCTCCAAACGATACGTTTCGGCATTAGCTACATATTTAAAAGCTCGGTAATGCAAGACTGATGCTAGATGAGCGCGTGAAAGTTGCAAGCATATGTTGTGTGCGATCGCAACACGACAGAATGTCGCAGGTGACATCGATTATTAACGTCCGCGCGATTCGATGGCGCGATATCGCTAATTACTCGAAGCGCGAAAAATAATCGGCGCGCAATGGCCATTCACGGGGCGATTTATCTCGAATGCTAATTTGTGCGGCGCATGAACGCGCTGTGAGCGCAATCCGACGATGCGGCTGGTGCGGCTACCACAGGCCCTACAGCGCAAAAAGCTGGCCGAACGGCCTATTGCCATGCGCCGCCGTTCGTGGATAAATCGACTCTTCCAACAGGAGACCTTCAGGAGAAAGACGAATGACTCTCGCACAATGGCTGCCGTTCGCCATCGCATCGGCCATTCTGGTCGCGATTCCCGGGCCGACCGTGCTGCTCGTGGTGTCGTACGCGCTCGGCCACGGCCGCAAGTACGCGCTCGCGACCACACTTGGCGTTGCGCTCGGCGACTTCACCGCGATGACCGCATCGATGCTCGGCCTCGGCGTGTTGCTCGCGGCATCGGCCGAGTTGTTCATGGTGGTGAAATGGATCGGCGCGGCGTACTTGTTCTATCTGGGCGTGAAGCTGTGGCGCGCGCCCGTCGTCGATACGGACGCCGTCACGCCCAGCAACGACTTGCGCACGGGACGCATCTTGGCCCATGCGTACGCCGTCACCACGCTCAATCCGAAGAGCATCATTTTCTTCGTCGCGTTCGTGCCGCAATTCGTCGATCCGCACGCGGCGAGCGTCTCGCAGATCGCCATTCTCGAGGCGACGTTCGTCGGTCTCGCGGCGGCCAACGCGTTCGCTTATGCGCTGCTCGCGTCGGGCGCGCGGCGGGCCATCCGCAAGCCGGGCGTCCAGCGCACGGTGAACCGCACCGGCGGCGCGCTTTTGATGGGCGCGGGCGTGTTCGCGGCGGCGTGGAAGAAGGCAGCATGAGCCAGCCCGACGATTGGGCCTCGAGCGCGCGGCACGTCTATGACGCGCTGCTCGGCGACTGGAACCGCCAGGACGCCGCCGCCATGGCCGCGCGCTTCACCGAGCGCGGCAGTCTGGTCGGCTTCGACGGCAGCACAATCGACGGACGCGCTTGCATCGAGGCGCATCTGGAGCCCATCTTCGCGCAGCATCCGACGCCGCTCTTCGTCGCGAAAGTGCGCGAGATAAGGCGTCTCGCCGGGGAGCAGACGTTGTTGCTGCGCGCCGTCGCCGGCATGTGGCCGCGTGGGGCCACCGCGCTCGACGAGCGACTAAACGCCATTCAGACGCTCGTGCTGTCGCTGTGCGATGGGGTGTATCGAATCGAGATGTTCCAGAACACGCCGGCCGCGTTTCATGGCCGGCCGGAAGAGGTCGAAGCGCTCAGCGCGGAATTGCGCGAACTCGGGCGACCGGAAGGCGCGTAATCACTTTCCGATGCAGAACCGGCTGAAAATCACGCCCAGCAGATCATCCGACGTGAATTCGCCGGTAATCGCGTTGAGGCTGTCCTGCGCGAGCCGCAACTCTTCGGCGAACAAGTCCAATACCTGCGACTGCTGATTCGCGTGATCGGCGGCGAACGCGAGATGATCCCGCGCCGCGCGTAAGGCGATCAAATGCCGCTCGCGCGCGAGATACACGCTTTCAGCGCCCGCTTGCCAACCGGCGATTTTGAGCAGTTCGCCGCGTAGTAGCTCGATGCCGTCGCCCGTTTTTGCGGACAGATTCACTTCGCGCGCGTGGTCGTCGCCCTCGCGCACGGCCGCGAGCGTCCCTGCGAGGTCCGTCTTGTTCAACACTCGCACGACCGGCACGCCCGGCGGAAACCGCGCGGCGATCGCTTCGTCTTCGGACGTGGTCGCGGCGCGCGCATCGAGCAGATGGAGCACGACGTCGGCGCGTTCGATTTCGCCCCACGTCCGCTCGATGCCAATACGCTCCACTTCGTCCTCGGTCTCGCGCAAACCGGCGGTATCGATGATATGCAGCGGAATGCCTTCCACCTGAATCGTCTGCGCGACCTTGTCGCGCGTGGTGCCGGCAATCGGCGTGACGATCGCCAGTTCCGCGCCCGCAAGCGCATTCAACAGCGACGACTTGCCGACGTTCGGCTGTCCCGCCAGCACCACCGACATCCCTTCGCGCAGCAACGCGCCCTGACGCGCGTCCGCGAGCACGGCGTCCAGGCGTTGCCGGATGCGCGTGAGCTTGCCGCGTGCGTCGGCGGCTTCGAGAAAGTCGATTTCTTCTTCGGGGAAATCGAGCGTCGCTTCGACCAGCATTCGCAGCGTGATGACGTCTTCCACGAGCGCGTGAATTTCGCGCGAGAACGCGCCTTCGAGCGAACGGCCGGCCGATCGCGCGGCGGCTTCCGTGCTCGCTTCGATCAAATCGGCGACGGCTTCGGCCTGCGCGAGATCCAGCTTGTCGTTGAGAAAGGCGCGGCGCGTGAACTCGCCCGGCTCGGCGAGGCGGATGCCAAAGCCTCGGCCCGCTTCGATCGCCCGTTGCAGCACGAGTTGCAGCACGATCGGGCCGCCGTGGCCCTGCAATTCCAGCACGTGTTCGCCGGTGTACGAATGCGGCGCGGGAAAGTACAGCGCGATGCCGCGATCGAGCGCTTCCCCGTTGCCGTCGATGAACGGCACGTAGCTCGCGTGACGCGGCGCGAGCGGCTGGCCGCATAGCGCGCGCATCGCCTCCTGGGCGGCCGCTTCGCCCGCGCGCCCGAACGACAGCCGCACGACGCCGATCCCGCCACGCCCGGGCGCGGTAGCAATGGCGACGATCGGATCGGTGTCGTTGGTCAACATGATGATGGCGTGTCAGTGTGAAAGCAGAGGTGCCGGCATTGTATCGCGCGGGTCCGATCGCCCAGCGTTAGGACGATTCTTGCATTATCTTAAACAAGATAGGTCTTTGATTCGGCCGTCGCTGTCTCGGTAGCGAAACAATCGCGGAGAGCGCCCGTCGCATGCGGTAAGACACGGCTAATTGCTTGCCTTGAAGCAGTAATCGATTAAGCCTGAGAAAGATAAAAGCGCTCCGATTTCCGCCAGATATCGCCCGGCTGGTTGACTACTAGGCAATGATTGCCTTGCACAATCGAAAGCATGCCCACACCACAAGAAAAAGCCGATTTCTCGGAACGGCTCAAATTTTCGATGACCCGCTCGCCCGAGAGGATGCGCGGCGCCACCGACCTCGCAAACAAATTCAACCTGCGCTTTCAGGGCGAACCGGTTTCCGCTCAGACGGCGCACAAATGGCTCACGGGACGCTCGATTCCCACCGTCGACAAACTGCAGTTGCTTGCCGAGTGGCTGAAGGTGGATCTGCACTGGCTGCACTACGGTCCGCCGCCGAGCGGCAATTCGCAGACCACGCCGAAGCCGCTCGCGCGCGACGAGAAGTACCCGGCATCGGAGGAGACGCTGGAACTGGCGTCGAAGATCGAGGCGCTGTCGCCGCATCACCGGTATCTGCTGGAAGAACTCATCGGCCAGTTTTATGGAGCGATGAAGCGCTGATTCCCACGATCCGCAGGCACCAATAAAAAACGCCCGGCCAAAGCCGGGCGTTTCCACTTCAAACCAACGTAGACACGAGCCTCAAGCCGCTTTCTTCCGGCCTTTGCCCATCATCCGCGTGATGTAGTACTGCTGCGCGATCGACAGCACGTTGTTCACCACGTAGTACAGCACGAGACCCGCCGGGAAGAAGAAGAACATGACCGAGAACGCGATCGGCATGAACATCATCATCTTGGCTTGCACCGGGTCCGGCGGCGTCGGGTTCAGCTTCGTCTGCAGGAACATCGAGACGGCCATCAGCACCGGCAGGATGAAGTACGGGTCCTGCTGCGACAGATCGTGAATCCAGCCGATCCACGGCGCGCCGCGCATTTCCACCGACGACAGCAGCACCCAGTACAGCGAGATGAACACCGGAATCTGCACGACCACCGGCAGACAGCCGCCGAACGGATTCACCTTCTCGGTCTTGTACAGCTCCATCAGCTGCGCGTTCATCTTCTGCGGATCGCTCTTGAAGCGCTCGCGAATCTGCTGCATGCGCGGCGTGATTTCCTTCATGCGCGCCATCGACTTGTAGCTCGCCGCCGACAGCGGGAAAAACACCGCCTTGATCAGCAGCGTGAGCAGCACGATCGCCCAGCCCCAGTTGCCGACGAAGCCGTGAATCTTCTCGAGCAGCCAGAAAAGCGGCTTGGCGATGATCGTCACCATGCCGTAGTCCTTCACCAGCTCCAGACCCGGCGCGATGCCTTCCAGCATGCGCTCTTCCTCCGGACCGGCGAAGAGGCGCGCATCGACATTCACGCTTTGTCCCGGCGCGATCGTCGGCACCGACTGCTGCACGCCGACGCGATACAGCACCGGATCGATCTTCTGCACGTAGATGTCGCGCGGCGTGCCTTCCTTCGGAATCCAGGCGGACGCGAAGTAATGCTGCACCATCGCGATCCAGCCGTTGTTCGCGGACGGCACGAACGTGGCCTTGTTCTTGTCGATGTCGGAGAAATCGATCTTCTGGAAGTGCTTCGCTTCCGTATAGACAGCCGGCCCGATGAACGTGTGCGAGAAGCGCGGCGTTTCCACCGGCGTGTTGTCGCGCACGAGTTCCATGTAGAGCTTCGGCGTGACCGGCGCGCTGCCGACGTTCTCGATCTTCGTATCGACGTTGATCACGTAGCTGCCGCGCGTGAACGTGTACGTCTTCACGACCTTCACGCCACCCTTCACCGGCGATTCGAGCGCGAGCGTCAGCGTCTTCGCATCGCCCGACAGCGAGGTCTGGCCGGGCACCGGCGTGAAGACATCGTTGTGGTTCGGGAAGTCGCCGCCGAGCAGGCCCGTGCGCGCGAGGTACGTGTGGTTCGCGGTGTGATCGAACAGCGTGATGTAGAGGTCGGGCTGCTTGCCGTCGCCTTCCTTCAGGAGCGACAGCTTCGAGAGCGTGCCGCCGCGCGTGTCGATCTCACCCGAATACACGTCCGTCGTGAACTTCACCAGTTGCGATGCCGCCGTGGCGGGCGGCGTCGCGGTGCCGGGCGCCGTGCCGGCCGGCGCGTTGGGCAGTTCGGACGGCTGCGTGCCCGGCGTCGCCGAGCCCGGTGCCGGATTGCTGGCGGTCTTGGCCGGCTGCGTCGCGCTCGGGAAGAACATCGACGGGCGCCCATGGTCGCGCTGCCAGTTGTCGAACAGCATGACAACTGACACAAAGAAGATGACCCATAGGACGGTGCGTTTGATATCCATGCGTTGTCTCAGTGTCGATCGATAAGCGCCTTAGGCGCCGTTTAGTGGTGAATGCTTTTTTTGAGCGGCTTGCGCTGCCGGTTCTTCTTCGAGAAGGCCGGCAACTCGCGGATCGAGCGTGTCGGGAAAATCAGCGCGCCCGGCGGGCGGCGGCACGAGATCGATCCCGCCCGCCGAAAAAGGATGGCAGCGGCAAAGTCTTCTCGCGGCCAGATACGTGCCACGCGCGGCGCCATGATACTGGATTGCCTCGCGCGCGTAGTCGGAACAGGAAGGGCAAAAGCGGCACCGGTTGCCGAGCAGCGGGCTCACGGCAACCTTGTAGAAGCGCAACAACGCGATGAGTGCCGTTTGCATAAGCTTCGCGCCGCGCGTCACGTCCGCCGCGAGGGCCGGACATGACGAAGCCTGCGCTTCATGACCCCGAAGGGCCGGATGAATCGTCGACGGCGGGCGCGCTCGGCGGCGCCGTCACGGTTTCGGCCGCGCGGCGCGCAGCTTCGCGCACGGCACGGTCGAGCAATGTTTCAAGTTCGTCCCGGCACAACGCAAGGAGCGGCGGCGAACTGGCGCTCGGCATGGCTTTGCGGTCGATCTTCGCGTGCAGACGCACGAGAATGTCGAATCCGCGCAGCTTGTCGCGCCGCAGACGAAACGCCTCGCGCGCGAGCCGCTTGATCAGATTGCGCGTGACCGCGCGCGGCGCCTGCTTCTTGCCGATGACGAGACCCAGCCGCGCCTCGCCGCCCGTGGGCTTGCCGTACAGAACGAAGTGCGGCGAGCGTCGCCAGGGGCGCAAACGAAAAACGGATGAGAACTCATCCGTTTTCAGCAGCCTTGCGGCCTTGGGGAACGCGGCGTGCGCCGGCAACTGAACGATGTCCTGTTTCAAGACTTCTGTGCGGTGCAGAGCACGCGCCCGTTACCGCCGTTACCGAGCAGCAACCGGGCGGTCTTTAGACTGCCAGGCGCTTGCGGCCCTTCGCGCGGCGAGCGTTGATGACCTTGCGGCCGCCAGCGGTCTTCATGCGAACGCGAAAGCCGTGGGTGCGCTTGCGACGGGTAACGGAAGGTTGGTAAGTACGTTTCATGGTGCTCTCACTTGAGTTGATTGACCGCGCGGGCTAAGGCTCCAGTGTGGTCACTGCAAGCGCGATGGCCGGAGGTTCAGGAATTCTGTTTTCGCGGAACCCGCTATTTAAACCGTTTTCCTATTGACCGTCAATAGTTTAGCGCTTACGGGCGATACATCGGCTGTTTCGCGGCACCGATCCTCGCGCTGATTTGACCCTGTGGATAACTCGCGCGTCCTGCTGGTTTGGCGTTAGAATCTCGCCTTACTCCCAAATATCCGCCCGCTGCTTCGGCCCGCCGTTCGCCCGCAAACCCTTGCGGCGTAAGCCTCCGGAGCATACCTGCATGGCCGTGCCGGGACTTGCCCATCATTCTGGCAAGCATGGCCGCAGGTGCGCGCAGCAACCATAACGACCGCATTCGATGAACGATTTCTGGGAACACTGTTCCGCATTGCTGGAGCGCGAGCTCACGCCCCAGCAGTACGTCACGTGGATCAAGCCGCTGACCCCGGTCGACTTCGATGCCGACGCAAGCACCCTGCGCATCGCCGCCCCGAATCGCTTCAAGCTCGACTGGGTGAAGAGCCAGTTCTCCGGACGCATCGCCGATGTGGCGCGCGAGTTCTTCAGCGCGCCCATCGACGTGCAATTCGTTCTCGATCCCAAAGCCACCGCGCGCAACGCGATCGGCGGCGGGCCGAATGCGGCGCCGCGTCCGAGCGTGACCGCGCCGCGTCCGCCGGCGCCGTCGGCGCCATCGCCCGCGCAACAGGCGCCGACCGTCGTCGCGCACGCGAACGCCGCCGCGCACATCAACGCGCTCGCGGCCGAAGCCGCGCAGCAGGCGCAGGCGATGCAGGAAGACCAGGCGGACCTGGATCTCCCGAGCCTCGACGCCAACGAAGCCGCCGCTGGCCGGCGCACGTGGCGTCCGGGCGGCGCGCCTTCGGCCGGCGGTGAAAACGATTCCGCGTTCGAACGTTCGAAGCTCAATCCGGTGCTCACGTTCGACAACTTCGTGACCGGTAAGGCGAACCAACTCGCGCGCGCGGCGGCCATTCAGGTCGCCGACAACCCGGGCATCTCGTACAACCCGCTCTTTCTGTACGGCGGCGTGGGTCTCGGCAAGACGCACCTGATTCACGCCATCGGCAATCAGTTGCTGATGGACAAGGCCGGCGCGCGCATCCGCTACATCCACGCGGAGCAGTACGTGTCCGACGTGGTGAAGGCGTACCAGCGCAAGGCGTTCGACGACTTCAAGCGCTATTACCACTCGCTCGACCTGCTGCTCATCGACGATATTCAGTTCTTCTCCGGCAAGTCCCGCACGCAGGAAGAATTCTTCTATGCGTTCGAGGCGCTCGTCGCGAACAAGGCGCAGGTCATCATCACGAGCGATACGTATCCGAAGGAAATCTCCGGTATCGACGATCGCCTCATCTCGCGATTCGACTCGGGGCTGACGGTCGCCATCGAGCCGCCCGAGCTGGAAATGCGCGTCGCCATTCTGATGCGCAAGGCGTTCTCCGAAGGCGTGAGCCTGTCCGAAGACGTCGCGTTCTTCGTCGCGAAGCATCTGCGCTCGAACGTGCGCGAGCTCGAAGGCGCGCTGCGCAAGATCCTCGCGTATTCGAAGTTCCATGGGCGCGAGATCACCATCGAACTGACGCGCGAAGCGCTGAAAGACCTGCTGACGGTGCAGAACCGGCAGATTTCGGTGGAGAACATCCAGAAGACTGTCGCCGATTTTTACAACATCAAGGTCGCCGACATGTATTCGAAGAAGCGGCCGGCCAATATCGCGCGCCCGCGCCAGATCGCGATGTATCTGGCGAAGGAACTGACGCAGAAGAGCCTGCCGGAAATCGGGGAATTGTTCGGCGGACGCGACCATACGACCGTCCTGCACGCGGTGCGCAAAATCGCGGCGGAGCGCGGCAACGACGCGCAACTGAACCACGAACTGCACGTGCTGGAGCAGACGCTCAAGGGCTGAGCCCGCGCGATGCGGGACTGAAGAACGCACGCCTCGAAAAGCGCATGACGCGGGCCTGTTTATTGGCGAAAACGCCCCTATTTTTAGGGAGTGGTTCCGTTTTGAGGCACAATACAGGTTTGCCGTCCGTTGGCCTGGGCGGTACTTAGCGCAAGCATTCGCGAGTGACCGGCGGGGGGCCGGCAACGCGTGTTACGAGGTTGTCCGGCGGTGTAGCACCAAGCAGCGGTGGTGAACCGGTTTGCGAGCCGCTGGACAGGCCGTCACATCAATGAAGGAACTCTATGCAACTGGTCAAGACCGAACGAGATAATCTTCTAAGGCCGCTGCAAACCGTGAGCGGTATCGTAGAACGCCGCCATACGTTGCCTATCCTCGCGAATCTGCTCATCACCAAGAACGGCGCGGACGTGTCGTTCCTTTCGACGGACCTCGAACTGCAGATCACCACGCGCGCGGATTTCGGCGTCGGCGGCGATCAGGTCGCGACCACTGTCGCCGCGCGCAAGCTGCTCGACATCCTGCGCGCCATGCCCTCCGGCGAAGTCGCGCTCGACCTGTCCGACAAGCGCCTCACCGTGCGCTCGGGCAAGAGCCGCTTCGCGCTGCAGACGCTCGCCGCGGACGAATTTCCCACGGTCAACCAGGCTACTGACTTCGGCGCGAGCCTGTCGGTTCCGCAAAAGACGTTCCGCCAGCTGCTCGGCATGGTGTATTTCGCCATGGCGCAGCAGGACATCCGCTATTACCTGAACGGCATGCTGCTCGTGGTGGACGGCGACCAGCTGATGGCCGTCGCAACGGACGGCCACCGTCTCGCTTTCTCGTCGATGAAGATCGACGGCGGCGCGTTCCCGCGTCAGGAAGTCATCATTCCGCGCAAGACCATTCTGGAACTCCAGCGCCTGCTGGAAGACATCGACGACACGCTGAAGATCGACATCGCCGCCACGCAGGTGAAGTTCACGTTCGGTCAGGTGGAACTGGTGTCGAAGCTCGTGGAAGGCAAGTTCCCGGATTTCCAGCGCGTGATTCCGAAGTCGCACAAGAACACGTTCGAAATCGGCCGCGAGGAATTGCAGCGCTCGCTGCAGCGCGCGGCCATTCTAACGTCCGACAAGTTCAAGGGCGTGCGCTGCCTGATCGAGCCGGGCCAGTTGAAGATCATGTCGACCAACGCGGATCAGGAAGAGGCGCAGGAAGAACTCGAGATCGCGTATCAGGGCGATACCGTCGATATCGGATTCAACGTCACGTATCTGCTCGACGTGCTCGCGAATCTGAAGGTCGACACGCTGCAAGTCGCGCTGGGCGACGCCAATTCGAGCGCGCTCATTACGATTCCCGAGAACGAGGAATTCAAATACGTGGTGATGCCGATGCGCATCTGATGCGCGCGATACCGATGACACTCCAAGGGGCGGCGCGCCCCTTTGGTGTTTTTAAGGTGTTTTGAAAAGTTCGAGCAGTAACCGAAGCAGTGACGCAGAACCGGAAGAAATCCATGACTGAAAACACAAATTCGCAACCCGACAACAGCTACGGCGCATCGTCCATTCAGATCCTCGAAGGTCTGGAGGCGGTGCGCAAGCGCCCGGGCATGTATATCGGCGATACGTCGGATGGCACCGGTCTGCATCACCTCGTATTCGAAGTGCTGGACAACTCCATCGACGAAGCGCTCGCGGGCTATTGCGACGACATCCACGTGACCATTCACGCGGACAACTCCATCTCCGTGACCGACAACGGCCGCGGCGTGCCGACCGGCCTGAAGCGCGACGACAAGCACGATCCGAAGCGCAGCGCCGCCGAGATCGTGATGACCGAGCTGCACGCGGGCGGCAAGTTCGACCAGAACAGCTACAAGGTGTCGGGCGGCCTGCACGGCGTGGGCGTGTCGTGCGTGAACGCGCTGTCCGAATGGCTGCGCCTCACGGTGCGCCGCGACGGCAAGAAGCACTTCATGGAATTCGCGCGCGGCGTCGTGCAGAACCGCGAGATCGTCGAGGAAGACGGCGTGCAGTATTCGCCGATGCCCGTCGTCGGCGACACGGAAAATCGCGGCACCGAAGTGCACTTCCTGGCTGACGCGACCATCTTCGGCAATGTCGAATTTCATTACGACATTCTCGCCAAGCGCATGCGCGAGCTTTCGTTCCTGAACAACGGCGTGCGTATCCGGCTGACGGATCTGCGCACCGGCAAGGAAGACGATTTCGCGTTCGCGGGCGGCGTGAAGGGCTTCGTCGAGTACATCAACAAGCAGAAGCAGGTGCTGCATCCGACCGTGTTCCACGCGACGGGCGAGCGCGAGAACGTGACCGTCGAAGTGGCGATGCAGTGGAACGACAGCTTCAACGAAAGCGTGCTGTGCTTCACGAACAACATTCCGCAGCGCGACGGCGGCACGCACCTCACGGGCCTGCGCGCCGCGATGACGCGCGTCATCAACAAGTACATCACGGACAACGATATCGCGAAGAAGGCGAAGGTCGAGACGACCGGCGACGATATGCGCGAAGGTCTTTCGTGCGTGCTGTCGGTGAAGGTGCCGGAGCCGAAGTTCAGTTCGCAGACGAAGGACAAGCTGGTGTCGTCGGAGGTGCGCGCGCCGGTCGAGGAAATCGTCGCGAAGGCGCTGGAAGATTATCTGCAGGAAACGCCGAACGACGCGAAGATCATCACGAGCAAGATCGTCGATGCGGCGCGCGCTCGCGATGCGGCGCGCAAGGCGCGCGAGATGACGCGTCGCAAGGGCGTGCTCGACGGCATCGGTTTGCCGGGGAAGCTCGCGGATTGCCAGGAAAAGGATCCGGCGAAGTCGGAGATTTATATCGTCGAGGGCGACTCGGCGGGTGGATCGGCGAAGCAAGGGCGTGATCGCAAATTCCAGGCTATTTTGCCGTTGCGCGGAAAGGTGCTGAACGTCGAGAAGGCGCGCTTCGACAAGCTGATTTCGTCCGAGCAGATCGTGACGCTGGTGACGGCGCTCGGCTGCGGTATCGGCAAGGACGACTACAACCTCGACAAGCTGCGCTATCACCGCATCATCATCATGACGGATGCGGACGTGGACGGCGCGCACATCCGCACGCTCCTGCTGACGTTCTTCTACCGGCAGATGCCGGAGATCGTCGAGCGCGGGTATATCTACATCGCGCAGCCGCCGCTCTACAAGATCAAGGCGGGCAAGGACGAGCGGTATATGAAGGACGCGCACGAGCTGAACCAGCACATGCTGAAGCTCGCGCTGCACGGCTCCGAGCTGATTCCGAGCGAAGGCGCGGAAGCCATTTCCGGCGATGCGCTCGGCGAACTCGCGAGGGCGTATCTGCTGGCGCAGGCGGTGGTGGATCGTATCAGCCGTATTTACGATGCCGCCGCGCTCGAAGCGGTAATGGATGGCGTGGTGATCGATCTGTCGTCGCAGGAACAGGCGGAGGCATCGGCGAAGCGGCTGCAAGAGCGTTTGCGCGCGGATCCGCTGAAGCCGGAAGTGTCGGTCGAAGCGGCTTACGATCAGGTTCGCGAACTGCGTTCGCTGCATATCAAGCGGCGTCATCATGGCAACGTGAAGGTGTCCGTGTTCGACGAAGACCTGCAGTTGACCGCGGACTACAAGCAGCTCGTGTCGACGGCGGATACGTTCAAGGGCCTGATCGGCGAAGGCGCGCTGATCAAGCGCGGCGAGCGGTCGATGGCCGTGTCGGACTTCAAGAACGCGATGAAATGGCTGATCGCGGATGCGGAGCGCAACGTTTCGAAGCAGCGGTACAAGGGCTTGGGCGAGATGAATCCCGAGCAGCTTTGGGAAACGACGATGGATCCGAACGTGCGGCGCCTGCTGCGCGTGCAGATCGAAGACGCGATTGCGGCGGACGGCATTTTCACGACGCTCATGGGCGACGACGTCGAGCCGCGTCGCGCGTTTATCGAGACGAATGCGCTGCGGGCGGGGAATATTGATGTTTGAGGGATGAGCAGTCGCGTAGGAATCGACGATCCCTACGCGACCGCCTCGCCTCAAGCTTCATCGACATCGAAGCCGCATGAAAGCCTCGCATCCGCCGGACATCCTTCAACGTTTCGATGCGTTGAAGGTCTGGCAGCGCGGCGACGAACGCGCGCCGCACAAACCTTTGCTCGCGCTGCTGGCGCTGGGTTTATACCGTCGCGGCATCCACGCCGTCCCGTTCGTTCAGTACGAAAGCAAGCTCAACGAACTGCTGCGCGAATTCGGTCCTTCGCGCCGGACGCTATACCCTGAAATGCCCTTTCTTCGCCTGCAAAGCGACGACGTGTGGCAAGTCCAGACAGGCGACGCGACGAACCGCATCGCGTCGAACGCTGATCTCGGCAAGACGCAATTGCGCCGCATCGACGCCATCGGCCGGTTCTCCGATGACGTGCAGCGCGTCTTCGACACTCATCCGCAAGCCATCGGCGCCGTCGCGCGCATGCTGCTCAACGCGCATTTCGCCGACAGCATGCACGAGGACATTCTCGCGGCAGTCGGCCTGTCGCTCGACGAAGCCTTCGACGAAGCGCCCGAGCGCGGCAAGACGCGCCGCGATCCCGAATTCCGCGACAACGTGCTGCGTGCGTATCAGTACCGCTGCGCGCTGTGCAATTGGGACATGCGGATCTGCAACCGCACGATCGGTCTCGAAGCGGCGCATATCAAGTGGTTCCAGTATCGCGGCCCGGATGTGGTCGAAAACGGCATCGCGCTGTGCTGCCTGCACCACAAGCTCTTCGACATGGGCGCTTTCACGCTCGCCGACGATCGCCGCGTGCTGGTCTCCGAAGACGCCCACGGCACGGAGCAGTTCGAACATATCTTGCTGAGACATCACGGCGGCCAACTGAATGCGCCCGTGCGGCTGGAGCATCATCCGTCTCACTCGTTCGTCTCGTGGCATCGCGCGCAGGTCTTCAGAGGGCGCGCGCGCCCGTTCTGATTCGCACGCCGCGCGCCTCCGACCCGCGTACACTCTCGCCTTTGAACCCATCGATCGCGTCAGCGACCCCACCATGTTCACCTGCCGAAACCAGTCCTGCGGCGCCGACTGGCAACTCTCCGACGTCGTCATCCACAACGAAGGCCAAGGCCTGCTCTTTCGCTGCCCGATGTGCGGCGCGCGCAATTACGTGACGCGCCAGAAAGACGCACAAGGCGAGGTCACGTACGAGCAAGTCAAGGACGTTCCGCCCTACGGAAAGCACTAACCATGACGACCGACACCTCCTTCGCCAGCCTGCCGCTCTCGCCCGCGATGCAGGCGAACCTGCAACAACTCGGCTACGCGTCGATGACGCCGATCCAGGCCGCCAGCCTGCCGCACGCGCTCGCGGGTCACGATCTCATCGCGCAGGCGAAAACCGGCAGCGGCAAGACCGCCGCCTTCACGCTGCCGCTGCTCGCCCGGCTCGATACCAGCCAGTTCGCCGTGCAAGCGCTCGTGCTCTGCCCGACGCGCGAACTCGCCGATCAGGTCACGCAGGAAATCCGCCGACTCGCGCGCGCCGAGGAAAACATCAAGGTGCTGACGCTGTGCGGCGGCACGCCGATGCGTCCGCAGATCGCGAGTCTCGAACACGGCGCGCATATCGTCGTCGGGACGCCGGGGCGGATCATGGATCACCTGCAGCGCGAGACGCTTTCGCTCGACGCGGTCCGCACGCTCGTCCTCGACGAAGCGGATCGCATGCTCGACATGGGCTTTTTCGACGATATCGCGTCGGTGGCGCGGCAGTGTCCGAAGGATCGGCAAACGCTGCTGTTTTCGGCGACGTATCCGGAAGGCATCGCGAAACTGAGCCAGCAGTTCCTGCGCAATCCGCGCGAAATCAAGCTCACCGAGCAGCACAGCAACGCGAAGATCAAGCAGCGCTTCTATCAGGTCGAAGATCATGAGCGGCTGCACGCGGTCGGCTTGCTGCTCGATCACTATCGCCCGGTCAGCACGCTCGCGTTCTGCAACACGAAGCAGCAATGCCGCGATCTGCTCGACGTGCTGCTGGCGCAGGGCTTCGAAGCGCTGACGCTGCACGGCGAGCTGGAGCAGCGCGAACGCGATCAGGTGCTCGTGCAGTTCGCCAATCGCAGTTGCTCCGTGCTCGTCGCCACCGATGTCGCCGCGCGCGGACTCGACATCGCGCAACTGGAAGCGGTCATCAACGTCGATGTGACGCCGGATCCCGAAGTGCACGTGCATCGCATCGGACGCACGGGGCGCGCGGGTGAGGAAGGCTGGGCGCTGTCGCTCGCGAGCATGGACGAGATGGGGCGCGTCGGGGCGATCGAAGAGGCGCAGCGCGCGGAAGTGGAGTGGCATCCGCTGTCGGAACTGACGTCGGCGGAACCGGGGCATCTGAAGCCGCCGATGGCGACGCTGCAGATTCTCGGCGGCCGCAAGGACAAGATCCGCCCCGGCGATGTGCTCGGCGCGCTCACCGGCGAGGCGGGCTTCAAGGGCGAGCAGATCGGCAAGATCAACGTGATGGATATGGTGACTTACGTCGCCGTGGAGCGGGGCGTCGCGGACGATGCCGTGCGCAAGCTGAGCGTCGGGAAGCTCAAGGGACGCAAGGTCAAGGTTCGGCGGATGTGAGGGCGTGGCGGCGCGGGCGATCGCCTGGCGTTTCGCACATGAGCGCAGGTCGCTCGCCGCGTCCTTCGAACGCGCGGCGAGCGGCGGCGTTTTACTTCGCGCGCCCTCGACGTCGCCACGCGACGATCCCTTGTCGACGCCCGCCGCTCACTCCCGCGCCATCTCCACCGCCTTCTCCCCACGATCCCGCGTCACCAGCCGCAACCCGCTCGCGACACTCGCCGCGCCCGCGAATCCCGCGCCCAGCGAGAGCGCGAGCCCCGGCCCGTGCTTGCCCGCGATCCCGAAGCACAGCGCCACGAGCGCCGCGCCGACCGCCTGCCCGATGAGCCGCGCCGTCGCGACCACGCCGCTCGCGCCGCCGCTGCGCTCACGCGGCGCGCTCGCCATGAACGCCTTCAGATTCGGCGACTGAAAGAAGCCGAAGCCCGCGCCACAGATCGCCATGCGGATGCAGATATCGAGCGCATGCGGATTGGCCGGCAACGCCGCCAGCGACACCATGCCCGCGCACAGCGTCGCCAGCCCGATGCCGCCCAGCAGACCCGGCGGATAACGATCCGACAGCCGGCCCGCGACCGGCGCCATCAACGCGACGAGCGCCGACCACGGCGTCATCAGAAAGCCGGTTTCGACCTGCGTGCGGCCGAGCACGCTTTCGAAATAGAACGGCAGCGACACGAACGCGAGCCCTTGCGCGGCGAACGAGCAGACGGCGGTCATCGTCGAGAGCGCGAACATCGGGCGCCGGAAGAGATCGACGGGCAGCATGGGCGCCGGATGCCCGCGCTCGCGACGCAGCATCAGCGCGCCCGCGACGAGCGCCACGCCGAACGATGCGATCACGGTCCCCGACGGCGCGCGCTGCGCCGCTTCGCCCAGCGCGAAAATCAGCGACGCGAACGTCACGACGTTGAGCGCCGCCGCGACGCGATCGAACCCGTGCGTGCTGCGCTTCGTTTGCGGCAACGCGGGCCACGCGATCGCGAACGCAAGCACGCCGACCGGCAGATTCACGGCGAAGAGCCACGGCCAGGTGCCGAGCGAGAGCACGATCGACGCGACCGTCGGCCCCACGGCGAACGCGATGCCGACCACGAGCGCATTCAGCCCGACGCCGCGCCCGAGCCGATGCAGCGGAAAAATCGCGCTGATGAGCGCGGTGTTGACGCTCATGATCGCGCTCGCGCCGAGCCCTTGCAGCAGGCGCGCGGCGACGAGCGTCGGCAGCGACCACGAGAACGCGCATACCGCCGATGCAATCGTGAACACAACGAGCCCGCTCAGATAAACGCGCCGATGCCCGACGATCCCGCCGAGCGCGGCGAGCGGCAACAGCGTGGCGACCATCGCGAGCTGGTACGCATTGATGATCCAGACGGACGCGGCGGGCGTGGCGTGCAGGTCGGCGGCGATGGCGGGCAGCGCCGTGTTGGCGATGGCGGTATCGAGTGTCGCGAGCGCGACGGCGAGCAGCATCGCGGCCATGCCGCGGCGCTCCAGCGAGGTCATCGGCGCGTCGGGGTCGCGGGGCGTGGTTTGCGGGGTATCGGCGGACACGTCGGTGAAGTTTCCGGATCTAAGCGGATAGAGAATAATTCGACACGATACGGGAAGCCGGCGCATTACGCTCGCCCATGCCGCGCAAGCTTTCATCGACATATCGGCGGCGGCTATGCTGTGCCGATCGTCATGCAAGGAGACAAGAAAATGGCCATTCGAATCGTGCGGCTCGGCTCACCGCGCGCGGAAAACGAAGGCTTGCGCGTCGGCACGGTTCGTCGTCCGCCGCGCGGCGTGCCGAAGTCCGAGTTCGCGAGCCGCGATTTCTACGACGTGTGGTATCCGAATCTGTCGCCGCCGGCGGAACTGGTGGCCGAAGCGCTGCACGCGGAAACGGACAAGGACTGGCGCGACTTCGTGAAGAAGTTCAAGGCGAAGATGGCGGAGAGCGATGCGAGCAAGTCGCTGGATCTGCTGGCGGCGCTGTCGCATACGACGAATTTATCGGTCGGATGTTATTGCGAGGACGAGGCGCGATGCCATCGGTCGGTGCTGCGGGAGTTGCTGGTGAAGCGCGGCGCGGAGGTGGTCTAGTCGAAAAAGGGCGATAGACGCCTGAAGCAGCGTCTATCGCCGACGTCTTAGTCGGTGCCGAATTTCGGCGAGCGCGGGCCGTACAGCAGACCCGTCTTGCCGCCCGTCGCGAGCAAGCGCTGGCTCGTCAGGCCGGCGACGTCGAAGGATTTGTCCGTCAGCGAATGCGTGACCTGCTTCGCGATTCCCTGCACGAGAACGCCGACGAGACCGCCCGTGCCTACGCCGACGTTGTAGCCGACTTCGTTACCGTTCGCGGTGGCCGTGCCTTTCCAGAGTTCGTCGCCCGACCGCAGATCGACCAGTTTGGCATTCGCCGACACCACGGTCTTGCTGTCGATGAGCACGAACTTCGTGCCGTAGTTCGTCACCGTCGTGTACAAGGCGGCATCCGCGCCGAAGATTTCGCGCAGCTTCGCGGGCGCGACGTTCTGAATATCGGTGGGCGTGGTCAAGCCGTTGTGCTTGAACGTTTCCTCCATTTCGGCGACAGGCACGACGTAGTAGCCGCCTTCGGCGAGCGGCATCGTCATTTGCGCGAGCATGCCGTGCGTCGCGTTGACGTCGGAAGTCTCGTTGACGGGCGGCAGCACGAGAATCGAATGCGGCTTGCTGTTGCGCAAAGCCGTGTAATCGGCCTGCTGCGGGGCGCGCGAGGCGCATGCGCTCAGCATCAGCAGAGCGGAGAACATCGCGAAGAGCTTGCGGGAGAAGTTCATGGTCATGGCCGGCGCTTACTTGAGGTGGCTCAACAGAAAGTCCATGTAGACGGACGACTCGGGGAACGATTGCTTTTCGGCGTTGAGTTCCTGCCTGGCTGAATCGGCATTTCCGATGCTGGCGTACAGCGTACCGAGATGCGCGTGGAAACCCGGCGGCAGCGCGTTGCCCTTCGCGAGAATCTGCTGACGCGCTTTTTCCATGGCGTCGATCTGTTCGGACGGGCTCTTTTGGCCTTTGAAGTATTCGTACACTTGCGGCTGATAGCCGTCCCATTGATAGAGCGGCGGCGTGCCTTGCGTCGCGCAACCGGCCAGCAGCGCGCACGCTGCTGCGACCGGCAGCGCGAGGCCGGTCAGGAATTGCTTCTTGTGATGCATGGTGAGACCTGAGTATGAGTGTTGATGCTGTTACTTCGCGGCTTGCAGCGCGCCTGCGTCGACTTTTTCGACGAGATGATTGACGGCTTCCTGAATCGCCAGATCGAGCACTTTGCCGTTAAGCGTGGAGTCGTAGCTCGCGGTGCCGCCGAAGCCGATGACTTCGCGATTCGACAGGCTGTATTCGCCCGCGCCCTGGCTCGATGCGACCACTTCGGACGTCGTCGTATCGACGATATTGAGGCTGACCTTCGCGTACGCGACTTGAGTCTTGCCGCTTCCGAGGATGCCGAAGAGCTGGTGGTCGCCGACGTCCTTGCGGCCGAATTCCGTCACGTCGCCGGTGACGACGTAGTTCGCGCCTTTGAGCGCCTGGCTCTTGTTCGCGAAAGTGGCTTCCTGCTTGAGTTCGTTGAGGTTGTCGCGCTCGAGAACGGTGAAGCGGCGGCTTTGCTGGAGCGTCGTGAGGAGAATGGTCTTCGCCTGACTGCCGACGCGATCCACGCCATCCGAGAACACGCCGCGCATGTAGCTGGAGCGGTTGTCGAACTTGCCGACGGAAACGGTCACCAGCTTGCCCGCGTAGGGCGTGTGTGCGCTGCTGACTTCGGGCACGGGCAAGGAACGTGATGCTTCGGTTGCGCATCCGGACAGGCCCGCGACGACAGAAATGGCGATGAGCGCTGTGCGCGCTTTCGTTGATTTCATTGATTTGCCTCTGGAAGAAGGCCGTCGTTCCTGGTTGCGCGTCGGGTTGCGACGGAAATGGCCGACGGCGAATCGGAGAAGCGAATTGTCGAGCGATTCCAGGCGTGGGACGCTCAGATCGGTCTGAAATTTGGGACGGCGGGGTGAAAGGCGCGAGGACGCGCAGAGAGGGGGAGTGATCGACGCGGAAAAGCAAAAGGCCGGTCAGCTTTCGCTAGACCGGCCTTTCAAATCTGGTGGTGGGGCGTGAGTGACTCGAACACTCGACCTACGGATTAAGAGTCCGCTGCTCTACCAACTGAGCTAACGCCCCAACAGAAGCGAAATTATAGCGGGAGAATTTCGAATAGCGCAAGCCCTTCGCGCAAGAATTTTTGCATCGCGTGAAGAGGCCGTACAGCCGACGCAGCCGCATCGAGAAATCACCCGGTATCATGACGCCTCTCCCAACCGCACCGAACCGCGAAGAAAAATGGACGAAGCCGCCATCCGCGCGTTGCTGGACAACATCCTCGCGCCGTGGGTGCGCGAGTTGTCGCTGGAACCCGAATCCATCGGCGATGACTGCGTCACCTTGCGTCTGCCGTATTCGGATCATCTGCGGCACGCGGGCGGCGTCATCTGCGGTCAGGTCTTCATGGCCGCCGCCGATACCGCGATGGTCGTCGCCATCTCCCACGCCATGGGCGGCTTCTCGCCGATGACCACCGTCTCGCTCAACACCACGTTCATTCGCCCGGTGAAAACCGGCGACGTGCTCGTCACCGCGCGCGTCATGCGTCGCGGACGCAATCTCGTGTTCGGCGAAATCGACATGCACGACGCCAACGGCGAACTCGCCGCCCACGCCACGACAACCTACGCGCTCATCAGCAAATAAATGTTCGATCAGGTCGTATTCGCCGGCGGCGGCAACCGCTGCTGGTGGCAAGCCGGTTTCTGGGACGTCATCCGGCCGGAACTCGGACTCAGGCCGCGCATCGTCGCGGGCATCTCGGCGGGCGCGGCCACCGCGTGCATGCTCTACACCAACGACGCGCGCTGGGTCATGGACTACTACGCGCAAGCCCTGCGCGGCAACACGAAGAACGCGTACTGGGGCAACCTGCTGCGCGGACAATCGGTGTTTCCGCATTACCGGATCTATCGGCAGGCGCTGCTCGACATCTTCGCCGACCGCTTCACCGAACTCGCTTCGGCGCCGGAGATTCGCATCGGCGTGTCGCATCTGCCGCGCTGGCTCGGCGCACGCAGCGCCGTCGCGGCCGGGCTGATCGCGTATAACATCGAAAAGTACGTGCGCAAGACGCTGCATCCGACGCTCGGCCAGGCACTCGGCTTTCATCCCGAGTTCGTGACGGCGCAGGAATGCGCGAGCATCGAGGATCTCGCGGATCTGATCTTGCAATCGTCGAGCACGCCGCCTTTCACGCCGATCCTCCGCCGCAACGGCCGCCCCGTGCTCGACGGCGGCATGGTCGACAACGTGCCCGTCTCCGCGCTCGATGCATCGCCGGGAACGGTGCTCGTGATGGTCACGCGGCTGTATCCGCGTGAGCGCATGTTCGTCGTGCCGCACGGCGACCAGCGGCGTCTCTACGTGCAGCCGTCGCGCAAGGTGCCGATATCGAGCTGGGACTACACGAGTCCTTCGCAAATGCAGCACGCCTACGACCTGGGCCGCGTGGACGGCGAGGACTTTCTCGAACGCCTTCCGCGTCTTCTGGAAACCGCATCGCACGTCGCTTGAGGAGCCAGTCATGGCGAAACAGCACATCTACGAACTCACCGTCGCGTGGACGGGCAATCGCGGCTCGGGCACGTCCGCCTACGATGCCTACTCGCGCGATCACGTCGTGCGCGTCGGGAGCAAGCCCGCCATCGACGCATCCAGCGATCCCGCGTTTCGCGGCGACGCCGCGCGCCACAATCCGGAGGAGTTGTTCGTGGCCTCGCTGTCGTCGTGTCACATGCTGTGGTATCTGCACCTGTGCGCGGTCAATGGAATCGTGGTGACCGGCTATGTGGATCAAGCCATCGGCCAGATGCAGGAAGACGCGAACGGAAGCGGCCGCTTCACCGATGTGCTGCTGCGCCCGGCCGTGAGCATCGGCGCGGGCGCGGATGCCGGGCTCGCGGCGCGCCTGCACGAAGAGGCGCACCGCTTTTGTTTCATCGCGAACTCGGTGAATTTTCCGGTGCGATGCGAGCCTTCCATCCAGATCGAGACGCTCTGAACGTCACCGGCGGCGGGCGTGCTGAAGCGCTTCGGGATTCGCGACGCTCGACGTATCGCCGGCATCGAACGCGAGGATGTTCTTGAACGCCGCGCTGAAGTACAGCTCGTAGCTCTCGCGCTCCACATAGCCGATATGCGGCGTGCAGATCACGTTCTCCATGCGCAACAGGCTGTAGCCTTGCAGGATCGGCTCGCTTTCGAAGACATCGACGGCGACCATGCCCGGCCGATTGTGATGTAGCGAGTTCAGCAGCGCGTTCTCTTCGAGCAGTTCCGCGCGGCTCGTGTTGACGAAGAGCGCGGTCGGCTTCATGCGCATCAAGTCATCGGTCCGCACGATGCCGCGCGTTTCGTCGTTCAGCCGAAGATGCAGCGTGAGGACGTCGCTTTGCTCGAAGAACGCCTCGCGGCTTTCCGCGACGGCAAAGCCATCTTCGCGCGCCGCTTCCAGCGAATGTTCGCGGCCATGCACGAGCACGTTCATGCCGAACGCCTTGCCATAGCCCGCCACCATCTGGCCGATCTTGCCGTAGCCCCAGATGCCGAGCGTCTGGCCGCGCAGCACTTGTCCGAGACCGAAGTTCGGCGGCAGCGCGGACGTCTTTAGCCCCGACTGCTGCCACGCGCCCTGCTTCAGGTTAGCGACGTACTGCGGAATGCGCCGCTGCGCCGCCATGATGAGCGCCCACGTCAGCTCGGCCGGCGCGACCGGCGAACCCGTGCCCTCGAGCACGGCGATGCCGCGTTCCGTACACGCGTCGATATCGATATGGCCGCCGCCCGCGCGCCCGGTCTGGCTGATCATGCGCAATTTCGGGCATTTATCGAGAAGCTGCGAGCTGATTCGCGTGCGTTCGCGGATCAGCACCAGCGCATCCACTTCCGACAGTCTGCTAGCCAACTGTCCGAGTCCACGCACCGTGTTATTAAAGACCTTTACCTCATGGTCATCGAGTAAATGGAAGCAGTCGAGCTTCCGAACGGCGTCCTGGTAGTCGTCGAGAATGGCGATTTTCATGGGCATTGTTGATTGGCTTTGAGTAGGCATTAAACCTGCTGCGCGGTCCTATTGGCTCGCAGAAATGGAGCGATTAACTTCGGGTAATTACCGACATATTCGCTCTTTGGTCGCGTGAACGAGTCTTCACTGCGGAGTATCGAAGGCAGCGCTGCTCTGCGGTGCTATGCTTGATTCCCCTTTTTGGAGTGCAATGGCCACTGTGAAAATGCCTCAAAAGCAGGACCGCGAAAGCAAAACGCGGCGCCATTGCGGAAAACACGGTAATCCTCAAAGGGACAGGCCGCTTAGTATCTCTTTTTAACAGTTTGTTCCTTCGCGATGCAAGCCGCCTCACGGCGGAGTCGCAGGGATCAGGCCCGATGACGCAGCAACGGCCATGGAAACCGCCTTTCGTGCGACAAATATCTCCCGAAAAGCATGGCGGTTCCAGTTGCAAACGCCTCTCGCATGCAGCGTCCGGGCGCAAGGTTTTCATTGCAGACACGGAGACAGCTCGATGAACCAGCCCGCAGTAGTCGAAGAAAACAAAAACAACGTCGTCGACGTTCAGGCGCCGGCTTATGTCCGGCACCGACGATTGATCGAATGGGTTCAACGCGTTGCATCGCTGACCAAGCCGGATCGCATCGTATGGTGCGACGGCACGCAAGCCGAGTACGACCGGCTCTGCGAACAGATGGTCGCCGCCGGCACGATGAAGAAGCTCAACCCCGCCAAACGCCCCAATTCCTTCCTGGCCTGTTCCGATCCCTCGGATGTCGCGCGCGTCGAAGACAGAACGTTCATCTGCTCGGAACGTCGCGAAGACGCGGGCCCGACGAACAACTGGATCGACCCGAAGGAAATGCGCTCGACGCTCGACGGTCTCTTCAACGGCTCCATGCGCGGCCGCACGATGTACGTCGTGCCGTTCTCGATGGGCCCGCTCGGCTCGCCCATCGCGCATATCGGCGTGGAGTTGTCGGATAGCCCGTACGTCGCCACGAATATGCGCATCATGACGCGCATGGGCCGCGAAGTGTTCGACGTGCTCGGCGAAGACGGCGAGTTCGTGCCGTGCGTGCATTCGGTCGGGGCGCCGCTCGCGGATGGCCGCAAGGACGTGCCGTGGCCGTGCAACGACACGAAGTACATCGTGCATTTCCCCGAATCGCGCGAAATCTGGAGCTTCGGCTCGGGCTACGGCGGCAACGCGCTGCTCGGCAAGAAGTGCTTCGCGCTGCGCATTGCATCGACGATGGGCCGCGACGAAGGCTGGCTCGCCGAACACATGCTGATTCTCGGCGTCACGTCGCCCGAGGGCCGCAAGCATCACGTCGCGGCGGCGTTCCCGTCCGCGTGCGGCAAGACCAACTTCGCGATGCTGATTCCGCCGCAAGACCTGAACGGCTGGAAGGTGACGACCATCGGCGACGACATCGCGTGGATCAAGCCGGGCAAGGACGGCCGCCTCTACGCGATCAACCCGGAAGCGGGCTACTTCGGCGTGGCGCCCGGCACGAGCGAAAAGACCAACTTCAACGCCATGGCGACGCTGAAGGAAAACGTGATCTTCACGAACGTCGCGCTGACCGACGACGGCGACGTCTGGTGGGAAGGCATGACCGACACGCCGCCCGCACACCTCATCGACTGGCAAGGCCGCGACTGGACGCCGGAAATCGCGAAGGAAACGGGCGCGAAGGCCGCGCATCCGAACGCGCGCTTCACGGCGCCGGCGTCGCAGTGTCCGTCGATCGATCCGGATTGGGAGAATCCGGCGGGCGTGCCCATCGACGCGTTCATCTTCGGCGGACGCCGCTCGACCACGGTGCCGCTCGTGACCGAGGCGCGCGACTGGAAGGAAGGCGTCTACATGGCCGCGACGATGGGCTCCGAAACCACGGCCGCTGCCGCGGGCCAGCAGGGCGTCGTGCGCCGCGATCCGTTCGCGATGCTGCCGTTCTGCGGCTACAACATGAGCGATTACTTCGGCCACTGGCTGAAGATCGGCGAACGCCTGGAAGCGCTCGACGCGAAAGCGCCGAAGTTCTTCTGCGTCAACTGGTTCCGCAAGGGCGACGACGGCAAGTTCGTGTGGCCGGGCTTCGGCGAAAACATGCGCGTGCTGAACTGGATGGTCGGCCGCATCGAAGGCACGGCGAGCGGCGAGGAACATGCGTTCGGCATTTCGCCGCGTTACGAGGACATCGACTGGGGCGGACTGGATTTCACGCGCGACCAGTTCGAGCAAGTCATCTCGGTCAACGACGCTGCCTGGCGCGATGAACTCGCGCTCCACGACGAGCTGTTCAGCAAGCTGCAAAGCGGACTTCCGCAGGCGCTGCCGGAAGCCAAGGCCGGCATGGAAAAGCGGCTCGCGGCCTGATTGTCCGTAGCGTTTTGCCGCCCGGCGATCGCGGTCGCCGGGCGCGCGTCAGTTTCGCGTTGGCGGCGGGTCATCTTTCGCTGCCGAACGCGATTCTTCAACGGTTTTTTTCGATAAGGCGACGCCCGTCCGCAACTTCTGCACGATTTCGCTAGTCCTAGGATAATTCTGAATTGCCTTGCAGCAGAATTTATAGCCGCCTGGCGGCAGGAGTTGTCCCATGGATCATTTGCAGTCGATGAGAGTGTTCGTCCGCGTGGCCGATCTCGGCAGTTTTGCCAGAGCCGCGAACGCGATGGACATCTCGAACGCGGTCGCGACGCGGCACGTCGCGGACCTCGAGAGCCGTCTCGGCACCCGCCTGCTCAACCGCACCACGCGCAGTCTTTCGCTCACGGAATCCGGTCAGGTTTATCTGGAGCGTGCGCGCCAAATTCTCGATGAACTCGAAGACGTCGAACAGATGGTCGTCGCGCGCAATCACGAGCCGCTCGGCTCGCTGCGCATCGTCGCGCCTGTCGTGTTCGGCCTGCACAATCTCGCGCCGGTGCTCCAGACGTACGCGCAGCGCTATCCGAAAGTCATCCCCGATGTGACGCTGGTGGACCGCCAGGTGGATCTGGTGGAGGAAGGATTCGATGTCGGCATCGTCATTGCGCGGCAGGTGAAGAGCGCGAGCGTCGTCACGCGGCGGCTGACCACGGGCTGCATGACCGTGTGCGCGACGCCCGCGTATCTCGAAAAGCATGGCACCCCGACGCGCCCCGAGCATTTGCTGGAGCATCCGTGTCTCAGTTTGCCGTCCGAGTATTGGGGCGACGAACGCGTGTTCACCGGCCCGGAAGGCGAAGTGCGCGTGCGGCCGTCGAACGTGATCATCGCGAATAACACGGAAATGCTGCGCCAGTTCGCGCTGCTCGGCATGGGCATCGCGATTCTGCCGAGCTACTTGATCGGCAACGATACGACGCGCGGCCAGCTCGTGCGCCTCCTGAGCGATTATCAGTTGCCGCAGGTCGAGATCAACGTGGCGTATCCGAGCCGGCGGCACTTGCCGGCGAAGGTTCGGACGTTCATCGATCACCTCGTCGAGCATTTCAGCCAGACGCCGAATCATCAGCTCGGCGAACAATGGATTCGCGACGGCAAGGGCAAGCCGGCGCCCACCAGCGTGCAGCCGCATTACGAACAGGCCGACGAACCGCAAGCGCCGCCGCCCGCGCCGCGCCCGCGTTCGATGGACGGCGAACTGGGGCCGAAGTTGTCCAAGCCTTCGAGGACGCGAGGGCGTGTGCCGGCGGCGTCGCCGTTTTAATTCTCGAAGTTCTGTTCTGAAGGCCCGCGAGTGTCGTCTCTCGCGGGCTTTTTTGCCTTTTCAGCGGGCGTAAAAAAGCCCGCGAATCGCTTCGCGGGCTTCGTGCTTCATGGCGATGGCGTTCCGCGCAATCGCGCCCGGATCACCCCGCCTTCCGCGCCGCAGTCTTCTTCGCCGCGGCCTTCTTTGCCGGCGCTTTCTTCGCCGCGACGGTCTTGGTCGCGGCCTTCGCGCGCGTCGTTTTTGCGGCTACGGCGACATCGCTATCGCCTTCGTCGGCGGCATCGTTCTGCGGCTCGGCCGCCGCGCCGCGCTTCGCAGCCGTCTTCGCGCCCGGCTTCGCTTCCTTCTTCTCGAATTCGAAGCCGATCTTGCCGTCCGGCTGCTTGACGAGGAACGCCTTGAAGTTGCGCCCGGTCCGCGACGATTTGAAGTTCGTCAGCAAGTCCGTGCGGCCTTCGTTCAGCAGCTTTTCCATCTGCTCACGCGCGATTTCCTGTTGCAGGATCACCTTGCCGGAGCGGAAATCGCAGGTTTTCGGATTCGCGACCGAGTTTTCGCAGACGTAGCTCATGCCGTGCTCGAACACGCGCGACTGACACTTCGGGCACGCGCCGACCGGCGTCTGCTCGGAGAAATCCGGGGGTTCGCCGTCTTCGCCGCCGGTGTCCTGGCCGAAGTCGAACTCCAGCTTGAAGTTCTTGATCTCGTCGTCGAACGCGAGCTTCAGAATGGCCGAGAACGGACGGCCCATCTTGCTGCGGAAACCCGACAGCGGCCCGATGGTTTTCTCGCGCAGTAATTCCTCCACTTCCGGAATCTCGAACTGGCGTCCGCCCGGGATCTTCGAAATCGAGAACTCGCACTTCGTACACGCAAAGCGGCGATAGTTCTCCTTCACCTGCGCGCCGCAATGCGGGCACGGCGTTTCGAGCGTCGCGTAGTCGCCGGGAATGGTGTCGGAGTCGTACTCCTTCGCGCGCTTCACGATGGTCTGCGTCATGCGGGCGATTTCCTGCATGAACGCATCGCGATGCAGGTTGCCGCGCTCCATCTGCGAGAGCTTGTGTTCCCACTGGCCGGTCAGTTCGGGCGCGGTGAGTTCCTCGACGCCCAGGCCGCGCAGCAGCGTCATCAACTGGAACGCCTTGGCCGTCGGAATCAGCTCGCGGCCTTCGCGCACCATGTACTTCTCGCCAAGCAACCCTTCGATGATCGCCGCACGCGTGGCCGGCGTGCCGAGACCTTTCGCGGCCATCGCGTCGCGCAGCTCTTCGTCTTCGACGAGCTTGCCCGCGCCTTCCATCGCCGAAAGCAGCGACGCTTCGTTGTAGCGCGCCGGCGGCTTCGTCACGAGACCTTGAGCGGCGATCTTGTCGACATCGACCTTCTCGTCCTTTTGCACCGGCACGAGATTGCCTTCCTCGCCTGCAGCCTCGCGGCCGTAGACCTGCAGCCAGCCCGGCTCGACGAGCACCTTGCCTTCCGTCTTGAAGTGATGCCCCACGACTTCCGTGATGCGCGTCGTCACCAGATATTCGGCCGCCGGGAAGAACACGGACAGGAAGCGCTTGACGACGAGGTCGTACAGCTTCTGCTCCGGCTCCGACAGCGATTTCGGCGCCTGCAGCGTCGGGATGATGGCGAAGTGATCGCTGATCTTCGAGTTGTCGAAAATGCGCTTGTTCGGCTTCACCCAGCCCTTGTCGAGCACCTGCTTGGCGAACGGCAGATAGTTGTTGCTCTCCTTCAGCATGGTCAGCGTTTCCTTGACCGTGCCGAGATAGTCTTCCGGCAGCGCGCGCGAATCGGTACGCGGGTACGTCAGCACCTTGTGCTTTTCGTACAGCGCCTGCGCGAGGCCGAGCGTGTTCTTCGCGGAGAAACCGAAACGGCTGTTCGCTTCGCGCTGCAGACTCGTCAGATCGAAGAGCAGCGGCGACATTTGCGTCGACGGCTTCGATTCCTCGGTGACGGTGCCGGTCTTGCCGCGACACGCCGCCACCACCGATTCCGCCGCCGCGAGACTCCACAGGCGCGAGTCGCGCTGTTCGGGATCGTTTTCGACGCGCTTGAACTTCGGATCGAACCAGCGGCCTTCGTAGATGCCCTTCGCCGCGACGAATTCGGCGCGCACTTCCCAATAGTCGCGCGGCACGAAGCGGCGAATTTTCTCTTCGCGTTCGACGACGATAGACAACGTTGGCGTCTGAACCCGGCCGACGGTCGTCAGGAAGAACCCGCCGCCCTTGCTGTTGAACGCGGTCATCGCGCGCGTGCCGTTGATGCCGACGAGCCAGTCCGCTTCGGAACGGCAGCGGGCGGCGTCGGCGAGCGGCTGCATGTCCGCGTCGCTGCGCAGATTCGCGAAGCCTTCGCGGATGGCGGCGGGCGTCATCGACTGGAGCCAGAGGCGCTGGACGGGCTGCTTGGCCTTCGCGTGCTGCGCGATCAGGCGGAAAATCAGTTCGCCCTCGCGCCCCGCGTCGCATGCGTTGATGAGCCGGTCGATGTCCTTGCGTTTCAACAGTTTCGTCAGAACTTTCAGGCGCGACTCGCTCTTCGCGATCGGGTTCAGATCGAAATGCGGCGGGATGACGGGCAGGTTCGCGAAGCTCCATTTACCGCGCTTGACGTCGTATTCTTCCGGCGCGGCGATTTCGAGCAGGTGGCCGACCGCGGACGAGAGCACGTAGTCGTCGCTCTCGTAGTACTCGTCATGCTTCGTGAAGCCGCCCAGCGCGCGCGCGATGTCGTTCGCGACGGAAGGCTTCTCGGCGATGATCAGGGCTTTGGACATGACTCAATATGGTTGGGGTCTGGCAGCGGCCCCGTTTGGACCGCTTTAACGACCGCTTTATAGCACAGGCTTTGTGCGATGCGCGTCGCGGCTTCGATAACGACGTCCGCTGAAGCGGTGCGCCGCGTTCGTTTCGGCCGCCGCAATGCAGCGCTTTTGTCTACGCTGTAGCAAGCGCCGGGCGCAGCTTCGGGGCGCCCGCCATGTTCGGCAGCGCGGTCAGGTCGGTGAGCATCCGCTCGACGATCGACACCTGCGGCAGCACCGTGCCGAAGAACCGCGTGGTGACCGAATCTTCGATCAGAATGGTCGGGAAATTCTCGACATCGAGGTCGTCGAAACGGTCTGCGTGATTCTCGATGTCGATCCACGCGAAGCAGACGTCCGGGTGCGCGTCGGCGAGCTTGTCGAAGCCTTCGCGATATTCGCGGCAGGTCCCGCACCACTCCGCGCACAGGCACGCGACGAACAGCGTGCCGGGTTCGGCGATGCGCTCGGCGATTTGATCGGCGTCGGTGTCGAGATTGAACGCGGACATGGCGTTGGCGGAATCCTTACTGGGGCGGTGCGTGACAGCGTGATTTTCCGCGAATGTAGCACGAGCCGAGTTCACGAGCGTTCGAGCGGGGCGTAGCGGCCGCCCGGCAGCGCGGTCACGACGCCCGCGAGTTCGAGCTGAAGCAGCGCGCCTTGAAGCGCGGCTCCGTCGAGATCGGTGCGGGTGGCGAGAATTTCAAGCGTCGCGGGCGCGTGACCGAGCGCGGCGAGCACGCGTTCGGCGTCCGCCGATGGCGCCGTGTCCGGCAAGCGCGCCGACGCCCACGACGCGCTCGTCGGGCGCGGTTTCTCGCGTGCCGTGCGGCCACGCCTCTGTGCAACGGGAAAGCCGAACTCTTCGAGCACGTCTTCCGGCGTTTCGACGAGCTTCGCGCCCTGCTTGATGATCCGATGACAACCCTGCGACAGCGGTGCGTGGATCGATCCGGGAATCGCGAAGACATCGCGCCCCATTTCGTTGGCGAGCCGCGCGGTGATGAGCGATCCGGACCGCATCGCTGCTTCCACGATCAGCACCCCGCCCGAGAGGCCCGCGATCAGCCGGTTGCGCTGCGGGAAGTTCGCCGATCGCGCGGGCGTGCCGAGCGGCCATTCGGAGAGGATGACGCCGCCGCGAACGATCTCGTGCGCGAGCGTATGGTTTTGCGCCGGGTAGACGAGATCCGCCCCCGTGCCGATGACTGCGATCGTTCCGGCGCGCCCGTCGAGCGCTCCGCGATGCGCGGCGGCGTCGATGCCGACCGCGAGCCCCGACACCACGGCGAGCCCGGCATCGGACAGCGTGCGGGCGAAACGGCGCGCATCCTCCGCGCCTTGCGGCGACGCGTGCCGGCTGCCGACAATCGCCACCGCGCGCGCTTGCAGCACGTCGAGCCGGCCTTTCGCGTAGAGCAGCGGCGGCGGATCGGGCATCGTCAGCAGGGCTTGCGGATACTGCGCGTCGGCGAGCGTCAGGATGTGGTTGTCCGGTTCGGACGCCCATCCGCGAGCGTGCTCAATATAGTCATCGAGCGGAACGCCTTCGATATCGCTAGGCAGCGCGACGACGGCTTTCGCAGCATTGTCGTCGGCGGCTCGGGCGAGCGCGGCGAAGCTTTCCGACAGCACTTCCAGCGGCCCGCCGAACGCGCCGAGCAGCGTGCGCAGCGCGAGCGGGCGCAGGCCCTTCGCGTGCGCGAGGCGCAACCAGGCGCGCAGTTCGTCGGCATGGGCGTCGAACGGCGGCGCGAGGGCTTCGGAAGCGGCGGTATCGGTCGGCAGGGTGGCGGTCGTCATGTTAAGATTTTTGATCCCGTACATATTAGAAATGTCGCCCGGCCGCGCTCAACGGCTCGTAGCGACGCTGTCTGGCCGCTTGCCGGCGGCGTTGAATCCAGTGGGTTCACCCGCATATCTTCGGCATGCCGCCACTCACCCGCAACCTGGCCGAATGGCCGACTTCACACGCGTCGCGGCGCGCGTAGATAATCCGAATCATGGCTCTGCTCAACATACTCAACTACCCGGACAAGCGGCTGAACAAGGTGGCGAAGCCCGTCGCCGTGGTGGACGACCGCATCCGCAAGCTCGTCGCGGACATGGCCGAGACCATGTACGCCGCGCCCGGCGTCGGCCTCGCGGCGACGCAGGTGGACGTGCACGAGCGCGTGATCGTCATCGACGTGTCGGACACGCACGACCAGCTGATGGTCTTCATCAATCCGGAAATCGTCTGGGCGAGCGAAGTCAAGAAAGAGTGGGAAGAGGGCTGCCTTTCGGTGCCGGGCATTTATGACTTCGTCGAGCGGCCCGACAAGGTGCGCGTCAAGGCGCTGAACGAGAAGGGCGAAACCTTCGAACTCGATTGCGACGGCCTGCTCGCGGTCTGCATCCAGCACGAGATGGATCATCTGGCGGGACACGTGTTCGTCGAATATCTGTCGCCGCTCAAGCAGACCCGCATTCGCGGCAAGATGAAAAAGCTCGAAAAAGCGCTGTAAAGGCGCACCGGAATCCGTTTTTGCAGGTAGGTTTCATCGATGACTCAATCGCTGCGCGTCGTTTTTGCCGGTACGCCTGAATTTGCCGCCGCCGCGCTCGCGGCGATTCACGCGGCGGGTTTCCACGTTCCGCTCGTTCTGACGCAGCCCGACCGGCCCGCCGGACGCGGCATGAAACTGACCGCGAGCCCGGTCAAACGCTTTGCGCTGGAACATGACCTCGCGGTTGCGCAGCCCACGTCGCTGCGTCGCGCGGGGAAATATCCGCAGGAAGCGGCGGATGCCATCGAGTTGCTGCGCGCCACGCCGCACGACGTCATGGTGGTGGCCGCCTATGGCCTCATTCTTCCGCAGGAAGTGCTCGACATTCCGCGTCACGGCGCGATCAACATCCACGCTTCGTTGCTGCCGCGCTGGGGGGGGGGGGGGGGGGGGGGGGGGGGGGGGCGGCGCCCCCCCCCCCCCCCCCCCACGACCTCGTCTTCTCGCTTCTCGTTGTTATGTTGTTTTGGGGGGGGGGGGGGGGGG
>NZ_JALQEA010000029.1:0-244 GCF_023630965.1 Caballeronia sp. ATUFL_M2_KS44
CCGCTGTTCTGGCCTTCGAATCCCTCCTCGAGGTCGAGGAAAAAGCGCTGATCGCCGCGCAGCCGCTTCCGGCGCTGCCGACGATCATCGAGAACAAGACCGCGCTCACCGAACGCATCTCCGCTCTCGAAAAGGCGCGCGACGAACAATTGAACGCGCTCGGTTTTCCCGGCGGCTTCGTCGGCATGGAAGCGGCCGCTGCGGGCGACAGCAAGATCGCCGAGCAATGGGCGCTGCTCACCGC
>NZ_JALQEA010000030.1:0-261 GCF_023630965.1 Caballeronia sp. ATUFL_M2_KS44
GTGCTCGTCGATCTGCGAACCGTAGTTGACGGGCATGTCCCAGCCGCCGAAATCGACCATGCGCGCGTTGAGCGCGAGGTGAGCGGCGTGCAGCGGCGTGTGTTGAAGAGAAGTCATCGGGGCCTCGGTTCGCGAAACAAAAAAGGCCACGCAGCGCACTATTCGCCTGCCGGATGCGCCTTTCGTGCTGCGGGAAGCAGCGCGCAAGGCCCATGCCGCGAGCGGTTGCGATGCGTGACCCCTCTGTCCTCGGTACCTGAG
>NZ_JALQEA010000031.1:0-231 GCF_023630965.1 Caballeronia sp. ATUFL_M2_KS44
CGGCGGCGGCGTGCCACGGCCAGCGCGGATCGTAGAGCATCGCGCGCGCCATCGCGACGTAGTCCGCCTTGCCGCTCGCCACGATTTCTTCTGCTTCCTTCGCCTCCGTAATCAGTCCGACGGCGACAATGTTCACGCCCGTCGCTTCCTTCACGGCCTGCGCGAACGGCACCTGATAGCCCGACGACAACGGAATCTTCTGCAACGGCGAAACGCCGCCCGACGATACAT
>NZ_JALQEA010000032.1:0-268 GCF_023630965.1 Caballeronia sp. ATUFL_M2_KS44
ACCGAAAGCACGGGACCGAGCGCGATGCGTATCGCGAGCCCGAAGCGCGGAGGGAGGACGAAAAAGATCTTACAAGCGAGGCTGTCTATGTGCGATGGCTCGCCGAGCAATTCGGGGCGACCGGAGCCGCGAAACTGATCGAAGCGCGCATGACGCGTTTTCAACTCCACGCCCGTGATGCGGCTGACCCAAGCGACAAGCCAACCACCCGCCGGACGACGCCAGCCGCGCACGAGCATCGGTCCGGATGCTACGTTCAGCGGTCATC
>NZ_JALQEA010000033.1:0-653 GCF_023630965.1 Caballeronia sp. ATUFL_M2_KS44
CACGACTCCAGCATCATCATCGACGGACTCAACATCTCGAAGTTCGAGCGCTCCGTGTTCGAAGACATGCGCAAGGGCGGCGTCACTGCTGTCAACTGCACGGTCTCGGTGTGGGAAGACTTTCAGAAGACCGTCGACAACATCGCGGAAATGAAGCAGCAGATCCGCGAATACAGTGAGATTCTCACGCTCGTGCGCACGACCGACGACATTCTGCGCGCGAAGAAAGAGAACAAGACCGGCATCATCTTCGGCTTCCAGAACTCGTATGCGTTCGAAGATAACCTGGGCTATATCGAAGTGTTCAAGGAACTGGGCGTGAACGTGGTCCAGCTTTGCTACAACACGCAGAACCTCGTCGGCACCGGCTGTTATGAAACCGATGGCGGTCTCTCCGGCTATGGCCGCGAAGTGATTCAGGAGATGAATCGCGTGGGCATTCTGGTGGATCTCTCGCATGTGGGCGCGAAGACCTCGTCGGATGCCATTGCGTGTTCCAAGAAGCCCGTGACTTACTCCCATTGCTGTCCTTCGGGGTTGAAAGAACATCCGCGTAATAAGAGCGATGAACAACTGAGAGAGATTGTCGATGCGAACGGCTTCGTCGGCGTGACGATGTTCGCGCCGTTCCTGAAGAAAGGTCCGGACGCGAC
>NZ_JALQEA010000034.1:0-93439 GCF_023630965.1 Caballeronia sp. ATUFL_M2_KS44
AGAGAGATTGTCGATGCGAACGGCTTCGTCGGCGTGACGATGTTCGCGCCGTTCCTGAAGAAAGGTCCGGACGCGACTGTCGATGACTATCTCGAGGCAATCGAATATGTGATCGATGTAGTCGGCGAAGACAAGGTCGGCATCGGCACGGACTTCACGCAAGGCTATAGCACTGAATTCTTCGACTGGATCACGCACGACAAGGGCCGTTATCGTCAATTGACGAACTTCGGCAAGGTAGTGAACCCTGAAGGCATTCGCACGATCGGCGAGTTTCCGAATCTCACTGCCGCGATGCAGCGCGCGGGCTGGAGTGAATCGCGCATCAAGAAAGTGATGGGCGAGAACTGGCTGCGCGTATTCGGCGAAGTGTGGAACGTCTGATCATAAGAACGAGGAACCCGCGATGCAACCGCAACTGCCTATCGACGTCGATGCGCAAACCGGCGTCTGGACCACCGACGCGCTGCCGATGCTTTACGTGCCGCGCCATTTCTTCACGAACAATCACGTCGCCGTCGAGGAAGCGCTCGGACGCGAGACGTATGCCGAGATTCTCTATAAGGCCGGCTACAAGTCGGCTTACCACTGGTGCGACAAGGAAGCCGCGAAGCACGGCATCGTCGGCATGGCCGTGTTCGAGCACTACCTGAAGCGTCTTTCGCAGCGTGGCTGGGGTCTCTTCGATATCGTCGAATCCGACCCGCAAAGCGCGATGGCGCGCATCCACTTGCGTCATTCGTCGTTCGTGCTCGCACAGCCCGGTAAGCAGGGCAAGCTCTGCTACATGTTCGCGGGATGGTTCGCAGGCGCGATGGACTGGGTCAACGACACCGCGCCCGATAGCGCGAAGAAAGGCCCGCGCTCGCGTTCCATCGAAACGCAGTGCGCCGCCGAAGGCCACGACCATTGCGTGTTCGAAGTGTCGCCGCTGCACGTCCACGCATAGCACGCATAGCACGCATAGAAAGCATCGAGGCATATTCAATCTTAGGTGGACCGCCATGCGTTACCCGAACCTTTTCAAGCCGCTCACGCTGAACAAGCTGACCTTGCGTAACCGCATCGTCAGCACCGCGCATGCGGAGGTTTATGCCGAACCGGGCGGTCTGCCCGGCGATCGCTATATCCGCTATTACGAGGAAAAAGCGAAGGGCGGCGTGGGGCTGGCCGTGTGCGGCGGATCGAGCCCGGTATCGATCGATAGCCCGCAAGGCTGGTGGAAGTCGGTGAACCTGTCGACGGACAAGATCATCGATCCGCTTTCGCGGCTCGCCGAAGCCATGCATCGTCATGGCGCGAAGATCATGATTCAGGCGACGCACATGGGCCGCCGCTCGGCATGGCATGGCGAGAACTGGCCGCATCTGATGACGCCGTCGGGCGTGCGCGAGCCGGTGCATCGCGGCAACGCGAAGATCATCGAAGTGGAAGAGATTCGCCGCATCATCGAAGACTTCGCGGCGGCTGCGAAGCGCGTGAAGGACGCGGGCATGGACGGCGTCGAGATATCGGCGGCGCACCAGCATCTCATCGATCAGTTCTGGAGTCCGCGCACGAACTTTCGTACCGACGAATGGGGCGGCTCGCTCGAAAACCGCCTGCGCTTCGGCGTGGAAGTTCTGAAGGCCGTGCGCGAAGCGGTCGGCGCGGACTTCTGCGTGGGCTTGCGCATGTGCGGCGACGAGTTCCATGAAGACGGCCTCGATCACGAGCAACTGAAAGAGATCGCGCAAGCGATGGCCGAAACGGGTCTCATCGATTACATCGGCGTGATCGGTTCGGGCGCGGATACGCACAACACGCTTGCCAACTGCATGCCGCCGATGGCGCTGCCGCCCGAGCCGTTCGTGCATCTCGCGGCCGGCATCAAGTCGGTCGTGAAGTTGCCGATCATGCATGCGCAAAGCATTCGCGACGCAGGCCAGGCCGAGCGTCTGCTTGCTAACGGCATGGTCGATCTCGTCGGCATGACGCGCGCGCAGATTGCAGACCCGCATATGGTCATCAAGATTCGCGATGGACGCGAGGACGAGATCAAGCAGTGCGTGGGCGCGAACTACTGCATCGATCGTCAGTACAACGGCCTCGATGTGCTGTGCGTGCAGAACGCGGCGACATCGCGTGAAGCGACCATGCCGCATGTCATCGAAAAGACGCGTGGCCCGAAGCGCAAGGTCGTGGTCGTGGGCGCGGGTCCCGCAGGGCTCGAAGCGGCACGCGTCGCGCGATCGCGCGGGCATGACGTTGTACTGTTCGAAAAGAACGACTACGTCGGCGGGCAAATCATGCTTGCTGCAAAGGCGCCGCAGCGCGAGCAGATGGCGGGCATCGTGCGCTGGTTCGACATGGAAACGAAGCGGCTCGGCGTGGACCGGCGACTCGGCGTCGCTGCCGACGACAAGGCGATCATGGCCGAGAAGCCGGACATCGTCGTGCTCGCGACGGGCGGTTCGTCGTTCACGGATCAGGTGCCTGCGTGGGGCGTGGAGCAGGGTCTTGCCGTGAGTGCGTGGGACATTCTGTCGGGCAAGGTCGAGCCCGGCAAGAACGTGCTCGTCTATGACGGCGTGAGCACGCATGCGGGCGCGGGCGTCGCGGACTTCATCTCGTCGCGCGGCTCGAATGTCGAGATCGTGACGCCCGATGTGAAAGTGGCCGATGA
Organism: Caballeronia sp. ATUFL_M2_KS44; assembly: GCF_023630965.1. NCBI lineage: Bacteria > Pseudomonadati > Pseudomonadota > Betaproteobacteria > Burkholderiales > Burkholderiaceae > Caballeronia > Caballeronia sp. ATUFL_M2_KS44. Next base: position 2,666 of record NZ_JALQEA010000034.1, read on the forward strand.
CGTCGGCGGCACCACGTTCCCCATCTTCTATCGGCGACTCTATGCGCAAGGCGTCATCCATACGCCGAATTACTGGCTCGACAAGGTGTACGAGGAAGACGGCAAGAAGATCGCCGTGCTGCGCAACGAGTACACGGAAGAGCAGGAAGAGCGCGCGGTGGATCAGGTGGTGATCGAGAACGGCTCCGCGCCGAACGACGCGCTCTACTGGAAGCTCAAGCCGGAGTCGCTCAATCGCGGGCAAGTGGATGTGCAGAAGCTCTTCGCATCGGAAGCGCAACCGTGTCTTTCGGAAGAGCTTGGCAACGGACGATTCCTCCTGTTCCGCGTCGGCGATTGCATTTCGATGCACAACATCCATGGCGCGATCTACGACGCGCTGCGTCTCTGCAAGGACTTTTGACGAGGGCATTGCGCGATGAACCCCGTGTTTGTCATCACCGTCTTGCTGTGGGCTTCGGTAGCGGGCCTCGCCTTCGCGATCATGAAGCGCGCGGCTTACTGGCGCGAAGGACGCGCCACCGTCGCGGGCGCTTATGGATGGGCCAATCTTTTCACCATCCCCAAGCGCTATTTCGTGGATCTGCATCATGTCGTGGCGCGCGATCCGTATATCGCAAGAACGCACGTCGCGACGGCGGGCGGTGCGATCCTCGCGATGGCGCTCGTGTTTCTCAACTACGGCCTCGCGATCTATTCGCCGTGGCTCGACAAGCTGATCTTCGTCGCGGCGCTGATCATGCTGGCCGGCGCGTTCTTCGTCTACCGGCGCAGGCATGGTGCGAAGGAAGTGCCCGCGCGTCTGTCGCGCGGACCGTGGGACAGCCTGCCGCTGTTGCTCGGCGCGTTCGCGCTGGGACTCGCGTTGTTCATGCTGCTGCCTGCATCGTGGATGTCGGGTGCGCTCGCGATCATCGTCGCATTGCTGATCGGCGCGGGCGCTTACACGATGACCTTCGGCGCGGCACGCGGCGGCCCGATGAAGCACGCGATGGCGGGTCTCCTGCATCTCGCGTTTCATCCGCGACAGGAACGCTTCAAGGCGAAGCACGAGGAAGACGTGGTGCCGCCTACTGCATTGAAGAAGCCCGTGCTCGATGCGAAGGAATACGGCGTCGGCAAGCCCGTCGAGTTTCGCTGGAATCAGTTGTTGAGCTTCGATGCCTGCGTGCAATGCGGCAAGTGCGAAGCCGCGTGTCCCGCGTTCGCATCGGGTCAGCCGTTGAATCCGAAGAAGCTGATTCAGGATCTCGTGACCGGCATGGTCGGCGGAACGGATGCGGCTTATGCGGGCAGTCCCACGCCGGGCATTCCCGTCGGCAAGCATGCGGGCGCGCCGGGCAAGCCGCTCATTTCCAGCATGATCGAAGCCGATACCATCTGGTCCTGCACCACGTGCCGCGCTTGCGTGCAGGAGTGCCCGATGTTGATCGAGCATGTGGATGCCATCGTCGATATGCGCCGCAACCAGACGCTCGTGGAAGGCGACGTGCCGGGCAAAGGTCCGATCACGCTTGCGAATCTGCGTGAGACGGGCAGCGCGAACGGCTATGACATCGGCGCGCGTTACGACTGGTCCGTGGACTTGCAGGTGCAGGTCGCACAACCGGGACGTGCTGTCGATGTCTTGCTGATAGCAGGCGAAGGCGCGTTCGACATGCGCTATCAACGCACGCTGCGTGCGTTCGCGAAGGTGCTGAACAAGGCGGGCGTCGACTACGCGGTGCTCGGCGGCGTGGAAACCGATACGGGCGACACGGCCCGCCGCTTAGGCGATGAAGCCACGTTCCAGCAATGCGCATCGAAGCTGATGGATACGCTTTCGCGCTACACGTTCAGGCGCATCGTCACGACGGACCCGCACGTGCTGCATAGCCTGCGCAATGAATATCGCGCGCTCGGCGGCTTCTACGAAGTGCAGCATCACACCGCGTTCATGGCCGAACTCGTCGCGGGCGGCAAGCTCACGCCCAAGGCAGCGGCGGTGCTCGCGGACAAGAAAATCACGTATCACGATCCCTGCTATCTCGGCCGCTATAACGGCGAAACCGAAGCGCCGCGCAAGCTCCTGAGGACCATCGGCATCAAGGTCGTCGAGATGGAACGTCATGGCATGCGCGCGCGTTGTTGCGGCGGTGGCGGCGGTGCGCCGTTGACCGATATCCCCGGCAAGCAGCGCATTCCCGATATCCGCATTGCGGATGCGAAGTCGGTGGGCGCGGACGTGGTCGCAGTCGGTTGCCCGCAATGCACCGCGATGCTCGAAGGCGTGGTCGGTCCTCGCCCCGAAGTGCTCGACGTGGCGGAGCTGGTCGCCGCAGCGCTGGAGTAACGCATGAACACGATCAAACGAATCGATCCGCGCAGGCCTTTCATCGTCACGGCAGAAGGGCTCAAGCGCATCACGCTCGGTGAAATCGGCAACGGCGGTGACGTTCAGGCGTTCGCGCATGGCGGCCACAAGAGCGACGTGAAGCCGCGTCGCACGACGAAGCCCGCGCGCCGCTCGATGCTAGTCGCGGCGCATACGGATCGCGGCGCGCTCGACGATCACGCGCGTCAGGCGCTCGCGGCCGCCGCGTTGCTCGCGGATGACGAGACAGAAGTGGTGCTGATCGCGTTCGGCGCGTTCAGCGACGATGCGGCATCGCTCGGTGCGGATCGCTATATCGCACTCGATGCGTTCGATCGCCGCCGCTATGCGCCCGATGAAGAACTGCGCGCACTCGCGGCATGCGTGGCGGCATTCGCGCCCATGCATGTCTTCATGCCCGACAACGCAACGGGCGATGGCGATCTCGGCCGCCGTTACGCCGCGCAAGCGGACGCGAGCATCGCGACTAATGTCGTCGAGATCGATACATCGCATGTCGCATCGTATGCGCACGCGGGCCGCGCGTTTGCCACGCGCGCATTGGCCGATGTCATGCTGCTCGCGCCGAATGCCGTCGATGCAAAGCTGCCGTTTATCGGCGCAGGCGAGCGCGTGGCGAGCGAAGGCATCGTGCCTGCATCGAGTGAAAGCGCGTATGTCGATCTCGGCATCGAAGAGATGGACGCGGCGCAAGTGGCGCTGGAAGAAGCCGACTTCATTATTTCCGCAGGCAACGGCGTGTCCGACATCCCCGCGTTCGAAGCGCTTGCGAGCACGCTGGGCGCGGCGATCGGCGCGAGCCGCGTGGCCGTCGACGACGGCAAGTTCACGCGCGACAAGCAGATCGGCGCAACGGGCAAGACCGTGGAAGCGAGCGTCTATATCGCGTTCGGCATCTCGGGCGCGGTGCAGCACTTGCAGGGCATCAAGGATTGCCGGCATGTGATCGCCGTGAATCTCGATGCAAGCGCGCCCATCGCGAAGCGCGCGAATCTCACCATCGTCGCGGATACGCAAGAGACCATCAAGGCGCTCACCGATGCCGCCGCCGCTGCGCGAGCCGCGCGTGCGAGCGGTGCGTCGATCGTCGAAACATCGCTTGCGGAAGGAGCGTTCGCATGAAGATTGCCGTACTCGTTTCCGTGGGACGTCATCCGGTGAGCGGCACGGCGCGCTATAGCCGCAACGATGCAGCGGCGCTCGCCATCGCGCTGGATATCGCGAAGGCGCAGCACGTGCAACTCGATGTGCTGCATGCAGGCGATCCCGCGAATCCCGCGCTCGCCGAATATCTCGCGCTTGGCGCGCCGCGCGTGGAAGTGCTCAATACATCGGGCGATGCTTGCGCCGCGCTCGCACAACGTCTCGCGGGCTACGACCTCGTTCTGACCGGCACGCGTGCCGAAGGCGCATTCGATAGCGGCACGCTGCCTTACAAGCTCGCGCATGCGTTGAACGTGGCGCTCGTCGGCTCGGCCGTGGATGTGAACGTGACGAGCGAAGGCGTGGAAGTGCGCCAGTTCATGCCGAAGGGTTTGCGCCGGCGCGTGCGTGCGCCGTTGCCCGCGCTCGTCGCCGTGCATCCGCTCGCGAATGCCGCGCCGCGCTATGCGTACGCGCGCATGAAGGAAGGCCGCGTGGCGCCTGTCGCGGCCACCGCGCCGGTCGGCAAGGAACAGGGCGCATGGACGCTCGGCGCCGTCACCGCGAGACCCAGGCGCCTGGCCGCGCCCGAGAAGCGTTCGGGCCACTCGCGCATGCTGTCCGCGACGACGACGGAAAGCCGTGGCGGCAGCGTCGTAATTGAAGGGAGTTCCGTCGAAAAAGCACAAGTGATTCTGGCGTATTTGCGCGAGCATCAACTCGTCGATTACTGATTTCGACGGACAAGCAGGCGAGCAGACACACGGGCCAAAAGCGATGCAGGAGCACACGATGAAAGTTTCGGCAGCCGTTCGCGCAATGATCGAACGCCGCAAGAAGGGCTATACGCTCGAAGCGCCGTTCTACACGAGCGAAGAGATTCACGCGCTCGATATGAAGGCCATCTTCGGGCAGCACTGGATTCAGGTTGCAGTCGAGCCGGACGTGCCCGAGCCCGGCGATTACACCACGGTCGAGATCGGCAACGACTCGATCCTGATCGTGCGCGACGACGACATGCAGGTTCGCGCGTTTTATAACGTCTGCCGTCATCGCGGCGCGCGCCTGTGCAATGAAGAGAAGGGTTCGCTCGGCAATATCGTGTGTCCGTATCACAGCTGGACGTATAGCCTGAACGGCGACCTCATGTTCGCCGAGCACATGGGCGATCAGTTCGACCGCTGCAAGCACAGCCTGAAGAAAGTGCATGTGCAGAATCTCGCGGGCCTCATCTTCATCTGTCTCGCCGACGAACCGCCCGCCGATTTCTCCGTCATGCGCGAAGCAATGGAGCCTTATCTGCTGCCGCACGGCCTCAACGATTGCAAGATCGCGGCGAGCATCGACATTGTCGAGGAAGGCAACTGGAAGCTCACGATGGAGAACAATCGCGAGTGCTATCACTGCGTCGCGAATCATCCTGAGCTGACCATTTCGCTCTATGAATACGGCTTCGGCTATCAACGCTCGCCCGCCAACGAAGAAGGCATGGCCGCGTTCGAACGCACCGTGATCGAGCGCTCGAAGCAATGGGAAGCGATGAATCTGCCGTCCGCTGAAATCGAACGCCTGTCCGATCTCGTCACCGGCTTTCGCACGCAACGGCTGCCGCTCGATCGCGACGGCGAATCGCAGACGCTGGATGCGAAGGTCGCATCGAAGAAGCTGTTGGGCGGCTTCGAACGCGCGGACTTGGGCGGCTTGTCGTTCTGGACGCAGCCGAATTCGTGGCATCACTTCATGAGCGATCACATCGTCACGTTCAGCGTGATTCCGCTTTCCGCGGGCAAGACGCTCGTTCGCACGAAATGGCTCGTGCATAAGGACGCGCAAGAAGGCGTGGATTACGACGTCGACAATCTCACGGCCGTGTGGCGCGCGACGAACGATCAGGACCGCACGCTCGTCGAATATTCGCAACTCGGCGCATCCAGCAGCGCATACGAGCCGGGCCCGTATTCGCCCTATACGGAAGGCCTCGTCGAGAAGTTCTGCGAGTGGTACATCGCGCGTCTTCACGACTATGCGGACGCACCCGACGAGAAGCTCGCATCGCATGGCGAGAAAGTCGTTTCCTTCATGCGCTAAGCGCGTTAGAGAGGCACAACATGATGCGCGATCAGGCGACGTTCGAGCCGACAGCCAGCCGCGTGACCCAGCCGAAGTTCTGGGGCGCGCTGCCCGCGCGCTGGAACAGCGATACCGACGACACGCTCGTCTGCTGTCATGTGCGGCAGGAAACGCATGACGTGAAGAGCTTTTTGTTCAGAGCGCCCGATGAACGCGCGTTCGTTTTCGAGCCGGGACAGTTCATCACGCTGGAGCTGGATATCGACGGCGAGCCGATCAATCGCTGCTACACGATCTCGTCCGCGCCCACGCGCCCGCATACCATTTCCATCACCGTGAAGCGCGTGCCGGGCGGGAAGGTGTCGAACTGGCTGCATGACAACGTGGCGGCGGGATCGCGTGTGCGCGTGCTCGGTCCATCGGGCGAGTTCACGTGCGCGCGGCATCCGGCGCGCAAGTATCTGTTCCTCTCGGCGGGATCGGGCATTACGCCGCTCATGTCGATGAGCCGCGCGCATCACGAACTCGGCGACGATGCGGACATCGTCTTTCTGCACAGCGCACGCACGCCGGACGACATCATCTTCGCGCGCGAGCTGGATCTCATTGCGTCGAATCATGCGAACTTCCGGACCGCGTTCGTGTGCGAGCGAGTGGGCGCGCGCACGAATTGGCCTGGAATCACGGGGTTTTTGAGCTTGCCGCTGTTGAAACTCATTGCACCGGACTATCTCGACCGCGAGATTTTCACGTGCGGTCCCGCGCCTTATATGAAGGCCGTGCGCGATCTGCTCGATGAAGGCGGCTTTGATCGCAAGCACTATCACGAAGAGAGTTTCTCGTTCGAAACGATTGCGGACGTGGCGTCGCAACTCACTACCGCGCATGTCGCCGATGCGCTCGCCACCGATAGCGAACTCGTCGAAGGCAACGGCTTTGCGCCCGCGCCGATCGACACGGCAATCGACACGACGTACAAGGTCACGTTCGCCAAGAGCCGGCGCGAGATCGAATGCGGCAGCGGCGAACACGTGCTGGACGCGGCGAAGAGAGCGGGCGTGCGCTTGCCGTCGTCGTGCACGCAAGGCATGTGCGGTACGTGCAAGGTGAAGCTCGTATCGGGCGAAGTGGCGATGAAGCACGCGGGCGGCATTCGTCAGCGTGAAATCGATCAGGGCATGGTGCTGCTGTGTTGCAGCAAGCCGTTGAGCGATCTCGTCGTCGAAAAGTAAGTGGAAGAGCGCGTCGTTTCTTGACAACTGGATGTCGCAAAAGCGCGTTACGGGGCAATTCTGGCTGGCGATTCTGACTGCACGGCGTGGGGCCGCAAAGGGGAAACCATATGAAAGCGATGAGAAGACTGTTCGTGCTGGGCGCGATGAGTGCGGCCCTGGCTGCGAGCATGGGGGCAGGCGCCGATACGAAGCCGACCATCAAGATCGGCTACGTGGAAGGCTGGGACGATAGCGTGGCGACGTCGAACGTGGCGGCGCGCGTCATCGAAAAGCGGCTGGGTTATCAGGTGCAGCTCGTGCCCGTCGCAGCGGGCGTGATGTGGCAAGGCGTGGCGCGCGGCGATCTCGACGCGACGCTCTCCGCATGGCTGCCGGTGACGCACGGCGCTTACTGGAACAACTTCAAGTCGAAGGTCGTGAATCTCGGGCCGAATTTCAACGACGCGAAGATCGGCTTGATCGTGCCGGATAACGTCGATGTATCGAGCCTCGCCGATCTCGAAGCGAAGAAGGCGGAATTCGATTCGCGCATCGTCGGTATCGATGCAGGCGCGGGCGTCATGCAAAAGACGAGCGAAGCGATCAAGGCGTACAACCTCGACTACAAGCTGCTGCCGAGTTCGGGCAGCGCGATGACGGCGGAACTGGCGCGATCGGAAGCGGCCAACAAGCCGATCATCGTGACGGGCTGGAAGCCGCACTGGATGTTCGCGAAGTACAAGCTGAAGTTTCTCGACGATCCGAAGAAGGTGTTCGGGGAAGCGGAGCATGTCGATAACGTCGTGAATCCGGAACTGGAAAAGAAGGCGCCGCCGGTGGTCGCGTTCCTTAAGAAATTCCAGTGGAAGCCGGGTGAGATCGATAGCGTGATGCTCGCCACGCAGAATGGCGAGAAGCCGGCAGCCGCAGCCGATGCGTGGATCAGCGCGCATGGGGACCGGGTGGATAGCTGGGTGAAGTAACTCGGTTCTAAAGGCACTGAAAAGCGCCGCTTCCGAGCGGCGCTATTTTTTTATGCGGCTTTTAAGGGCTCACCGTAGCACCACCGTCCTTTCCCCATTGATAAACACACGCCGCTCGACAAACGCCTTCACCGCGCGCGCGAGCGTGATGCATTCGACATCGCGTCCCGTCGCCAGCAAGCGATCCGGGCTATACGAATGATCGACGCGTTCCACTTCCTGTTCGATGATCGGACCTTCATCGAGGTCATCGGTCACGAAATGCGCCGTCGCACCGATGAGTTTCACGCCGCGCGTATGCGCCTGATGATACGGCTTCGCGCCCTTGAAGCCCGGCAGAAACGAGTGATGAATATTGATCGCGCGGCCCGCCAGCTTGCGGCTCGTCTCGCCGGAAAGAATCTGCATGTAGCGCGCGAGAATCATCAGTTCCGCGCCGGACGTGTCGAACAGATCGAGCAGACGCGCTTCCTGCTGCGGCTTGGTATCGGCGGCAATGGGCAGATGATGAAAGCGCAAGCCATGCTGCTGCGCGAGCGGCGCAAGGTCCATGTGATTCGATGCGATACCGACGATATCCATCTTCAGCTCGCCCATGCGCCAGCGGAACAGCAGGTCGGCGAGACAGTGCTCCAGCTTCGACACCATGATGAGCACCTTCGGACGCACGGCGAGATCGTGTATTGCCCACGTCATGGAGAAGCGTTCGGCGATGGGTCCGAACTCGCGTTGCAGCATGGCGGGATCGAGCGTTTCATCGCGCCTCGCTGCATGGAAAACGCAGCGCACGAAGAAGCGTTCGCTGAGATCGTCGTCGAATACGGTGAGTTCGTCGATATAGCCATGATGCCGCTCCAGAAAGCCGACGATGGCGGCCACCTGTCCCGCCGCGCTCGGGCACGCGACGGTAAGCACCAGTTGATTGAGGCGTGATTCGGCTGACATGCGCGGCTCCATTGCAGATGATCGTCGCCGCAGATCGGCGAGCGTGCCGCTAGTAGAGCAAACGCGCCGGGCGCGGGGATAGAAGAGATGCGCCGTCGCGATGGAACGGAAGCGCCAGCGCGTTTCCGTTCCTTGAAGGTTTAGCCGAGTTGCAGGCTCACGCGTTCTTGCGCGGCCATCATCAGGGCGCGCATGGGCGTCCAGATCGCGACGAAGTGAACCATCAGGCTGGATGCCTGCTGGAAATACCACGGCGTATTGATGCTCACGCAATCGAGCCCATTGTCGAGCGTCCAGCCGAGCCGCTCGCGCAGCAGATTCGCGATGATCGTCTGATCGCCGCCGTTCGCATACGTGCTGGATTTGTCGGGCGCGGCGCTCACGTGCGCGTAGATCTCCTCGACGAACGCCGTGTTGTGCTCCGTGCGCCTGAAGCCCAGCACGCCCGCGTTGATGACCCACGGACCGATATCGTGCGCGGCGAGGATGTCGCGATTCGCCAGCAGCGGCTCAAGCGGCTCGCGCTGATTCACGAAGAGAATGTCCGCATCGATCCACACGATCCAGTCGTGATTCGGCAGATGCCTGCGCAGGAACCACGGCTTGAGCCACGTGCCGGTGGCGCCCGGATCGGCGTCGGCGGGGGTATCGCGATAAACGTAAAGCGTGTAGCCGTGACGCTCGCAATAGCGCCGCATGTTGCGCTCGGCGATCGCGCCATACGCGCGCACGTTCGCCGTGTAATACGTGACGAGCGCAATCGCGCGGCCGGGGTTGTAGACGCTGAACGGCTCGTCGGGCACGCGCGGGAAGCCGGAGAGATCGAGCAAGCGCGTGCCGTCGTGCTGGCATTCGTTGACGTGCGCGGCGAGCGCGTTGCGGAACGCCGGATGAATGAAGCCGTAGATTTCCTCTTCGGCCATCACGATGGTCCACAGCTTCGGGTTCGTCGCCCAGCCGGGATTGAAGCGCGGATTGCAGAACGTCGTGCAGACGATCCCGCCGCGCTCGCCGTTCGGTTCGATATAGTCGAGCGGCGACAGCATCGCGATTTCGTCGTCCGTCGCGCCGCAAATCTTGCATTGCCCGATGCAGTGAACGATGAAGTCGCGGATCGCCTGCGTATTGCGCCAGACCTGCACGGCGGTCTGTTCGCGGCCCGTGGTGCCGTCGAGTGCGGGCAGCAGATGTTGACGGCCTTCGGTCATCGGCTCGACGGGATGCAGGTTGAGCACCAGACAGTCTTCGCTGAAACAGACGAGCAGCGCCATCTCGGGCATCCGCCGCAAGTGATGCAGCACGGTTTCGTATTTCAGCAGCACGCGTTGGGCTCGGGTGCCGAGGGCGGCGAGCGAGACGGCTTCGTGCTCGTAGCCCATTTGCGAGCAATAGTGCTTGTGATTGGCGAGGACTTCGGGGGCGTCGACTTGAAGAAAGCTCAGGCAGCGGGTGGTCATATCTCGAAACGGATCAATGCGGACGGTACGTCGATGCAGCTTTTTTACAGATCCGCAAGTATCCGCACTCCCGCCGCGCGGCGGAATCGGGCATATCTGAATTCGAACGAATTCTATGGACGATGAGCACCGCGAGGGCAAGACGCGAAGCGGGCGCGCAATCGGGCCGTTCCGCCGATTGCGCGCCTTGCAGCAGCGTCAGATGGTCGACAACACCTGCGTCAGCGCGAGCGCGACCGTCGCGAGTTGCGGCTCCACGACGAGATCGGTGTGCCTGCCTTCCACCTGCATGATGCGCAGGCCGTGCTTCGCGACGCGCCGCCAGACCGGCAGCGGATCGCCGCGATCGTCCTGCTGGATCGACGCGCGCACATAGACGATCGGCCCGCCGAGATAGAGACGCGGCTTGTAGGTCGTCATCGCGACGCGCATGGATTCGCGCACGAGCATCAGCGGCTTCGGGAGGCCGCGCGCTTCGGGACCGGGACGCTGCGCCGTCTGGCCGAAGCGCATGCGCACGCGATCGGTCATCGCCAGCGCCTTGCCGCGCACGTAATCGACCCGCTCGCGCCCGCTGAGCGCCCGGAACTCGCGCAGGCGGTACACGAACATGCTGGCCTGATAGCGCGTCCACGCGGTGAGCGGCAGGCAGCGCTCGTGCACGTAGGTGTCGAGCAGGCAGAGCATTTCGATCTTCTCGCCCGCTTTCACGAGTTGCTGCGCGATTTCGAATGCCACCAGCCCGCCGAACGAATAGCCGACGAGCGCATACGGCCCGCTCGGCTGCACGCCGCGCATGCGCAGCACGTACGCGCGCGCCATGTCCTCGACGCTGCGCTGCGGCACTTCGTCGCCGTCGAGACCTTGCGCCTGCAGCCCGTACACCGGGCGCTCGCTTTGCAGCGTGCCTGCGAGCGTGAGGCATTCCATCACCGAGCCGGTAATGCTGTGCACCATGAAGAGCGGCCGTCCGCGGCCCGCGCGCATCTGCACGAGCGACGAACTTTCCGCGCTCATGCTCGGATCGGCGGCGATGACGGCCGCGAGCCGCGCGATGGTCGGCGCGACGATCAGCGTCGCAATCGGCAGCGTGCGATTCGTCGTGCGCCTGATGTCGGCCAGCATGCGCGCGGCGAGCAGCGAATGCCCGCCAAGCTCGAAGAAGTTGTCGTCGCGGCCGATCGGCGAGAAGCTGAAATATTGTTCCCAGAGCGCGCGCAGATACGCCTCGATGCTGTCCGCCGATTCGCCCGGCGCGGGCAGTTCGGTCGGCGCGCGCGCGAGCAGCGGATGTTCGCGGATGCCATCGAGACAGTCGGGATTCGCCAGCGACGATACGTTGCGCGCGGGCAGACCGTTGACGGCATCGCGGGCAGCGGCCTCCGACGGCTTGCCGTTGTGCGTGAGCGGCAGCCCCGTCACCTGCACGATGACATCGGGCACGAGCGCCGCCGATCCGTTGCGCGTCAACTCGCGCCGGATGCGGATGGCGAGCGTCGCGTTCAGTTGCGCGCCGTCGCGCAGCACGAGCAGCAGCACGATACGCTGGCCGCCATCGCCCGCGCGCGGTCCGGTTTGCGGCACGGCCATCGCCTGACGGATCTCGGGGATTTCGCTCAGGATGCGATAAATCTCGCCCGGACTCACGTTGATGCCGCGCACGTTGAGCACGCCGTCGCTGCGGCCATGCAGGCGCGCGCCGCCGTCCGGCGAGAACTCGATGACATCGCCATGCGTCCAGACGCCCGCGTTCTCCGCGAAATACGCCTTGTGAAAGCGCGAGCCGTCGTCGTCGCCGAAGAAACCGAGCGGGCGCGACGGAAACGGATTCGTGCAGACCAGTTCGCCGGGCATGTTCGTCGGCGCGCCGTGATCGAACGCCTGCACGTCGAGCCCGAGCGTCTTGCATTGCGCCTCGCCCGCATGAACGGGCAGGTTCGGATTGCCGAGCACGAAGCAGCCGATGATGTCCGTGCCGCCCGAAATGGACTGCAACTGCAGCGGCTTCACGTGCCGATTCACCCACTGGAATTGCGTGTCGAAGAGCACGGCGCCGGTGGACATCATCGCGCGCAGGGCGGACAGGTCGTAGAGCACGCCGGGCTGGAGGCCGGCGTCCTCGTTCATCTTCAAATACGCGGGGCTCGTGCCGAACACCGTCACGCGCTCGTTCGCGACGATGCGCCACAACGTGTCCACCGCCGCCACGGGGCCGTCGTACGTGACGATCTGCACGCCCGACGCGAGCGCGGACAACTGCCAGTTCCACATCATCCACGAGCAGCTCGTGAAGAAGAAGAGCTTGTCGTCGGGGCTGAAATCGCTATGCAGCCGATGTTCCTTCACGTGCTCGATGAGCGTCCCGCCCGCGCCGTGCACGATGCACTTGGGCTTGCCCGTCGTGCCCGACGAAAACATGATGAAGAGCGGATGGTTGAACGGAAAGCGACGCCACGTGAAGCGCGCCGGGTCGCCGAGCGCGATCAGTTCGCGCACCTCGTGCTGGCGCGTCGTGACCGTGCTCGGCAGCGGCGTTTCGTCGAGACAGACGATGTCCGTGAGCGTCGGCAGCGCGGCGGCCACCGCGGCCACGTGCGCACTGAGCGCGCCGGCGGTATCGAACGAACGCTGCATGGTGTGCGCGAACAGCATGCGCGGGGCGAGCGGCGCGAAGCGGTCGAGGATGGCCTGCACGCCGTTCTCGGGCGCGGCGGTGGACAGCGTCGCGCCGAGCGCGGTGACGGCGAGCGCGGTGGTGACCGCTTCGGCGTCGTTGCGCATGATCGCGACGACGCGGTCGCCGGGCTTCAGCCCGAGTTCGCGCAACGACTGCGCGAGCCGGATCACGCGCTCGCGCAATTCGCCGCGCGTATAGGAGACGCGGCCGCCATCGGCGTAACAGGCGACGAGCGCGGCTGCGTCATCGGGTGCAATGCGCGGCGCGAGCAGATTCTCGGCGTAATTCAGTTCGACGTTGGGAAAAAAGCGCGCGGTTTCGATTTCATCGCCGACGCATACGGGTTCGGCCATACCGGACCATTCGAGTCCTTCAGCCGATTCCAGAAAACATTGCCAGAAGAGCCGGTATTTCCGGGCGGAATAATCGTGAAAAGCGGAATAATCGGCGAAGCGCTCGCCTGTCAGCTTCCCGAAGCTGTCGATAAAGCGGGTCATGCGTGAACGCGATATGCGCTCAGGCGTCGGCTCGTAAAGGGACTGGCGCAAATAGAACTGCGCACTCTCTCGAATGGCGTTTTGACGTTCCATCTCTCGAAGCACCTGTAATTGCACGGGGTTATAAGCTTGTAGTGTGCTCGGCGATACGCTCCGGAAATCTCTCATTTCCCGGTGGTGCGCGTGTTCGCCGGAGGCAGGTTCACATCCTCGTCGCTGAGAGTACCGCGAGCCAAAGCGGCGCAATGTGCGAGCAACCACAAAAGTATGTGGCGTTTCAGGAAAGAACGCCCTTGCGATAATGCAAGAAAATGTGCTTTATCGCCTTTTTCATGGAAATAAGTACCCGAGTCGGTGCGCAGCGCATACAAATGGGGCTTTGCGGAACAAGGCATTTCGACTGAATGAGTACGATTCTCGGGAAGCTAATTGCTTTTCCGTAAAATATGAAGAAACGGCTGCGTCTAACTCATTCTGCAGATGTATTTCGCGGACGTGACAATGGTCGTTGTATTCGCTTCTAGCCGTTATACATTGACGCCGTACTCGTTTTAGAGAGCATGCGCGCACCATTTATCGCGATACGGTAAAACCCGCATGAGTGATTGCAGCGGCAATGTGCGTGAGACAAAGAAAAGCGCCCATGCGTAATCACGCATGATGCAAAGCGCATCGGTCTTTATCTGAAAGCGCATGCGAGCGAATGCCGCTGCATATCGATTCGAACGGGCCGAAGTCCGCTTCTTTGGACGAAGATACCGCCGTAAAAGACGCGTGTTACGCGGGCCGCGTGACCGGCGTGGACGGCCGCGCTTCCCCGGCGTCCGCGCCCGCCGGCGATCCGGCCTGAGCGCGCCACGTTCTCAGCAGCAGCGCGTTGGTCACGACACTCACGCTGGAAAACGCCATCGCCGCGCCGGCGAACATCGGGTCGAGCATGCCGAACGCGGCGAGTGGAATGCCGATCAGGTTGTAGACGAACGCCCAGAACAGGTTCTGCCTGATCTTGCGATACGTGCGCCGCGAAATGTCGATGGCGTCGGCCACGAGCGCGGGGTCGCCGCGCATCAGCGTGAGGCCGGCCGCTTCGATCGCCACGTCGGCGCCGCCTGCCATCGCGATGCCGATATCGGCGGCGGCGAGCGCGGGCGCGTCGTTGATGCCGTCGCCGGCCATCGCCACCACGCCGGTGCTCGCCGCCTTCAATTGCGCGACGACGGCCGCCTTGTCGCCGGGCAGCGTCTCTGCGAAGACCGCGTCCGGCGCGATGCCCAGCGCGCGCGCGACGGCTTTCGCGCTGCCCGCGTTGTCGCCGGTGACGAGCGCGCTCTTCACGCCCATCTGCGCAAGCCGGTCGATGGCGGTGTGGGCGGTCGGCTTGACGGTGTCGCCGAACGCGAGCAGCGCGAGGGCGGCGGGGCGTTCGACGTCGATCAGCCATGAAACCGTGTTGCCCTGGCCTTCGAGTTCGCTCGCACGCGCGGCGAGCGATGGCGGCACGTCCGCGTGCAGTTCCGCGAGCCACCGGCTGCTGCCGATGGCGATACGCCGCGTTGCTTCGTCAGCCGATGCGCCAGCGGCGCGCACCGTCGCTTCCACGCCGCGTCCGGCGACCGCGCGCGCATCGGCGGCTTCGTAGCGCGGCGCGTGCTCTTGCATATCGGCGGCCGATACCACCGCCTTCGCCAGCGGATGCTCGCTCATGCGCTGCACCGCCGCCGCCCGCGCGAGCGCCTCGCCGCGATCCTGCCCCGGCGCGGCATCGAACGCGACGAGGCTCGGATGCCCGACGGTCAGCGTGCCGGTCTTGTCGAACGCGACGACGGTGATCGCGTGCGCCCGTTCCAGCGCCTGCGCGTCCTTGATCAGAATGCCCTGGCGCGCCGCCACGCCCGTGCCCGCCATGATGGCGGTCGGCGTCGCGAGGCCGAGCGCGCACGGGCACGCGATCACAAGCACCGCGACCGCGTTCAGCAACGCCGTTTCCACGCTCGCGCCGTGCAGCAGCCAGCCGCCGAGCGTCACGAGCGCGATGCCGAGAATCGCCGGGACGAACACCGCCGACACGCGATCGACGAGCCGCTGGATCGGCGCCTTCTCCGCTTGCGCCGATTCGACGAGGCGGATGATCCGCGCGAGCGTCGTTTCCGCGCCGATGGCAGTCGTTTCGATTGCGATCACGCCTTCGCCGTTGATCGAGCCGCCCGTCGCGCGCGCGCCCGGCTCCTTCGCGACCGGCAGGCTTTCGCCGGTGATGAGCGATTCGTCGATGTGCGTGCGGCCCTCGCGCACGATGCCGTCCACCGGCACGCGCTCGCCCGGCCGCACGATGGCGATATCGCCGATGCGCACGTCCGCGAGCGGGATTTCGCGTTCGCGCGACGGATCGGCGGCATCGCGCACGCGCGCCTTGTCCGGGCGAAGCGCGTTGAGCGCGCGGATGGCGTCGGTCGTCTGGCGCTTGGCGCGCGCCTCCAGCCATTTGCCGAAGCGCACGAGCGTGATGACCACCGCCGCCGCCTCGAAGTACAGATGCATGTGCGCGCCGCCGTGCGCGAACATCTGATAGACCGACAATCCCCACGCCGCCGACGTCCCCAGCGCGACGAGCAGATCCATGTTGCCCGCGAACGCCCGCACCGCGCGATACGCGCTCACGTAGAAGCGCGCGCCGAAGCCGAACTGCACGACGCTCGCGAGCGCGAGTTGCAGCCACGGCGGGAGCGCGCCGCCGAACATGGGCGCGAGCAGCGGCAGCGTCAGTAACGCGCTGCCGGCGACCGCCGCGAGTTCGCCGTCCCAGCGGCGCGCGGCATTCGCAGCGGGCGGCGCTTCCGGCACGATCAGCGCCGCTTCGTAGCCCGCTTTGGTGATGGCGGCGACGAGCTGATCGTCGGTGACGGTGCGGGCCGCGTGAACCGTCGCGCGCTCGGTGGCGAGATTGACCGCGACGGCATCGACGCCCGGCACGCGTTTCAGCATTTTTTCGACGCGCGCGACGCAGGACGCGCACGTCATGCCGCCGACGGCAAATTCCGCAGTGCGTTCCGATGTAGGTGTATTCGACGACATGATGTACAACGCTCCCGATCTGGCTGGACGGACGCCAGGGTCCGTCGTGCAATATCACCAGTATCGACCTTCCAACGTTTGGAAGGTCAAGGAGCGATTGAGCGTCTCAAGTGCGCGATAAACCGTCGAACGTGGCGAGCATCGCGTCGGCGAGTCCGCCGGCTGCGTCGCCGCCGCGCTGTCGCAGGCCGTCGATCGCGCCGATGCGGTCGGCGTCGGCCTTGTTCTGCGAGAGCTTCGCCTTGCCGACGAGCCGCGTCACCTCGATCTCGATACCGACAATCGCGGACAACATCTGGTCGATGAAATCGCGCGGCGCGTCGCCCATCTTCCACGGCGCGGGCTCGCCGGCTTCCATCTTGCGCGTGAGCCGCGCGACCACGCCGCGCACGTAGGCTTCGTCGTCCCGAACGGTGATGCGGCCATGCGCGTGCACGACGGCGTAATTCCACGTCGGCACCTGCCGATGCGTCTCCTGCTTGCTCGGATAAAAATTCGGCGAGATATAACCCTCATTGCCCTGGAAGATCACGAGCACGTCTTCACGCGGCGCGACTTCCCGCCAGACCGGATTCGCCCGCGCCACATGCGCGCGCAGCGTGCCGTGTTCGCCGGCGGCGGCATCGAACTCGAACGGAATGTGGTTCGCGTCGAGACCGTTCGGGCCGTGCGTGACCAGCGCGCCGAACGGGTTGGCCGCGATCAGCGCGTGCAGAACGTCGGTGCGGTTTTCTTCGAAATGGGCGGGCAAATACATCTTGGCGACTCGTCAAGGGTAAGAAAACAGGAAAACGACACGAAACTCCGATACTACGCGATGCCGGCGCACGCGGCTTGCTAGCCGTATGGCATAGGCAAAACGCACGCGATCGTGCGCGAATCTGCAACGAGCTTGCCTATAGTCAGCGGATACGATAAAACCCGAATTCTGAGATGGCGCCGGCTGGCTCTGCGACGGCGGACGAGGCGGGGCGTTGGATCGTCGCTCATCGCCCACGCGCGCCCGATGCAAAACAAGAACCGGATTCCAAATCGAATGAACCAAGAACGACGCTGGACGCTACCGCTCAACGCCGCTTTCTGGCTGGCTGCCGGCCTGACCGGAGCGGGGCTGCTCGGCGGTTGCGCCGCCGAGAAGGCGCCCGAGGCCAAGGCCAGCGGCGGCTGGGTGAAGGATCAGGTCGCCGATGCCTATACGTTCGGCTTTCCGCTCGTCGTGTCGGACATCGCGCGCGAGCGGGCGAGCGGCAGCGCCGGCCAGCCGGGCCGCGCGCCGCTCAACACGTTCCGCCATGCCACCGCGCTGCCGCCTGTGGGCGCGAGCGGTTGGCTGAGCGTCGATACGCTCGATTCGACCGCGTGGCTTGATGTATCGGCCGAGCCGGTCATCGTTTCGCTGCCCGCCGCGCCGCGCGGCCGCTATCTCGACGCCCGCGCGTTCGACGCGTGGACCAACGCGCTCTATTCCAGCGCCGACACGACGCCGTATCCGAAGATGCAACTGATCGCGTTCGCGCCGGCCGGATGGACGGGCACGCTGCCCGCCAACGCAACGCGCGTCGAAACGCGCACGCGCTACGTGTGGCTGTCGGTGCGCGTGCGCGTGAACGGTCCGCGCGACGTGCGCGAGGCGCGCAAGCTGCAAACGGCGATGCGCATCGAGACGCTTTCGCCCGCCAAAGGCGCGGACGGCGATGCGACGTCCGTGGTCACCGGCGCGTGGCCGGGGAATCTGAGCGGCCAGCAGGCTGCGGTGCCGCCGCTGCCTTCCGTGTCGCCGACGGCATCGCCGGGTGCGCAGGCCGAAGCGCTCGACGCGAACGCGTTTTTCGCGCGACTCGCCCGTTCGCTCGACGCCAATCCGCCCGCCACCGCCGATACGCCCGCGATGAATCGCCTCGCCTCGCTCGGCGTGAAGCCCGGCGAGCCGGTGCAGTTCAGGAAGACCGACGCGCCGCTGCTCGACTCGGGCCTCGCCGACGCCCGCACGCGCCTCGCGACGGTTCCGACGAACGCGATCACGAAAAACGGCTGGACCTGGTTCGGCGATGGCGTCGGCATCTATGGAACCGACTACATCCTGCGCGCTTATCTGGCGCGCCATCAGATGGCGGCGACCACGAAGGAAGGCGAAGTGAAGCCGGTCGCGCATCTCGACAGCGAAGGCCACGCGCTCAACGGCGCGAACCGTTACGTCATGCATTTCGCGCCGAACCAGCTTCCGCCCGTGCGCGGCTTCTGGTCGCTCACCGCGTACACGAAGGATGGCGCGCTCGCCGACGACAAACTCGCGCGCATCGCGCTCTCGGACCGCGACCGGCTGAAGAAGAATCGCGATGGCTCGATCGATGTGATCGTGTCCGCGGAATCGCCGGGCAGGGCGCACGCGTCGAACTGGCTTCCCGCGCCCGGCGGCGAATTTCAGTTGACCATGCGCCTCTACGCGCCGAAGCCGCAGGCAAGCGACGGCACGTGGGCGCCGCCGGCCATCGAGCGGCAATAGTTTTTCCGCGCGCAAAGACCAAAAGTTTTGACAACGTGGGCGGGGTGCATCGTCGTATACTCGTGCATCCCCTTCCGAACGGCGATCCCGCGCGCACGCGCCGCCCTCGCATCGAATGTCAAGCACCACGAAGTCAACCTTCACTACAGCCGGGCGAACGCTGCGCGACGTCGTCCATGCGCGGCGTACGCGGCGCATCACAATCGGGCTCATCGTTGCACTGCTGATCATCGGCGCGCTCGGATTTTTCGCCGCGCCGCCGATCATTCGTCACGTTGCCGAAACGCAGCTCTCCCGACAGCTCGACCGGCCGGTGACCATCCGCCGCATCGCGCTCAATCCGTACACGCTGCGCTTCGAAGCCGACGACGTGCATATCGGCGAATCGGCGGCGAACGTGGCGCGAACGCCGGGCGGCGCGGCGAATTTCGTCGATGTTTCGCGGCTCGTCGTGCGCACGTCGTGGGCGTCGCTTTTCAGGCTCGCGCCCGTCGTCGATGAACTGAAGATCGACTCGCCGCGCTTCAGAATCGCGCGTTATGACGCCGAACATTTCAATTTCTCCGATCTGATCGCGAAGTTCTCGAAACCGTCGCCCACGCCGTCGAGCGGCCCGGCGCGCTTTTCGGTGTCGAATATTCAGCTGGAGAACGGGCGTATCGAGTTCGACGACCGGCTGACGAACGCGAAGCACGTGATCGATCGTTTCGCGCTCGGCATTCCGTTCATCGCAACGTTGCCTTCCGCGACGGATATCTTCGTGACGCCGCTTTTGCAGGCGCGCATCGACGGCTCGCCGCTCGTGATCAAGGGCCGCACGAAGCCGTTCGCGACGTCGCGAGAATCGGAAATCGCGCTCACGCTCGACGGCCTCGACGTGCCGCAGATGGCGTCGTATGCGCCCGCGTCGGTGCCGGTGATCGTGAAGGGCGGGCGGCTTTCGACCGACCTCAACGTGCGATTCGCGTTTGCCGGCGACGTGCCGACCATTCGCATGGACGGAACCGCGAATCTCGCCGATGCCGCCGTGACCGATCGCGCCGGCGCGCCGCTCGTCGCGGCCCGCGCGCTGCACGTGAAGATCGCGGACATGGAGCCGTTGCGAAACGTGTATCGCTTCGACGAGATCGCGCTGTCCGCGCCGGACGTGCATCTGGCGCGCGACGCGTCGGGCGCGCTGAACGTGAGCAAGCTCGCGTCGCCGTCGAAGCCTGCGGACAAGAAGCCCGCCGACACCAAAGACACGACGCCGCCGCTCGACCTTGCCATTCGTCATCTTTCCATCGACGGCGGCAAGATCACGCTCGACGACCACTTGCTGAAACAGCCGGTGCAAGGCGCGCTGACCGGCATCGCCGTGACGCTCGACGGCTTTTCGACGCTTTCGAAAACGCCCGCGCGCTACACGCTCAAGACCGCGTTCGACAAGGGCGGCGCGCTCGATGCCTCCGGCAACGTGACGCTCGCCGCCAAAACCGCCGACGCGAAGCTCGCGCTCGATGCGTTCGCGCTCTCGCCGCTGCAGCCGTATATCGCGAATGCGGTGGCGGCGCGCGTCGCGGGCGGCACGCTCGGCGCGAATCTGCCGGTGTCGGTGGACTGGTCGAAGCCGGACGCGGCCATCAAGGTCGGCGCGGGCGACGTGAAGCTCGATTCGCTCACGCTCGTGCCGGCGAACGTCACGGGCGCCGCGCCCATCAAGCTCGGCTCGGCGGTCGCGAAGATCAGTCAAGTGGATGTCGCCGCGCGCACCGCCGCGCTCGACAGCGTGCAGGTGAACGGTCTTTCGCTCGACGCGACGCGCCGCAAGGACGGCAGCATCGATCTGGCTTCGCTCGCCGGTCCGCACGAAGCCGCGCCCGAGGCCAGCGCCACGCGCAAGATCCAGAAGGCGCAGGCGGCGGGTCCGGCGTGGCGCTACCGGATCGGCGAGATAACGCTTGCGAACGCATCGGCGAATGTCGTCGACGAAACGCCCGCGCGGCCGGTGAAACTGCATGTCGCGCCGATATCGGTCAAGGTCGCGCAGTTCAGCGACGACCTCTCGAAGCCGCTCGCCGTCGACGGCACGCTCACGCTGAACGGCAAGGGCGCGCTGGGCGTGACGGGCAACGTCACGGTCAGTCCGCTGAAGCTCGCGCTGCACGTGAAGGGCGACCAGGTCGATGCGTCCGCGTTCGAGCCGTATTTCGGCGACAAGCTCAACGTCGCGGTGACGGGCGCGTACCTGAACGCGAACGGCGACGTGGCGCTGTCGGGCAGCGGCAAGACGCTCGCGGCATCGTACAAGGGCGACGTGTCGCTCACGGACGTGCGCATGCTCGACAAGGCGACCTCCGACCGCTTCGCCGGCTGGAAGCTGCTCGGCTTGACGAACGTGAAGGCGGCGTACGGCGAGCGCGGCACGGACGTCGAGGCGGCGCGCATCACGTTCGCCAATTTCTACGGTCGCGTGCTGCTGGATTCGCAGGGCAAGCTCAATCTGAAGAACGTCGTGGTGAGCGACACCGGCCAGGCGCAGTCGGTGACGCAGCCGGCGGCTTCGGCTTCGGCGCCCGTCGCGGCCAGCGCGCCCCCGAGCGCCGCGAAGTCGGGGCCGCCCGTGAACATGCGCTTCGGGCAGCTCGTGCTGCAGAACGGCCGCGTCACGTATAGCGACAACTTCATCAAGCCGAATTTCACGGCGAATCTCGTCGGCATCAACGGGACGATCGGCGCGTTCGGCACGCATTCGACGACGCCCGCGCCGGTCGACGTCACCGCCAAGCTCGCGGCGAACGGGCCGGTGTCGATCAAGGGGCAGGTGAATCCGCTGATCGAGAAGCCGGCGCTCGATCTGACCGCGAGCGCGCACGGCGTCGAACTGACGAATCTCACACCGTATTCCGCGAAGTACGCGGGCTATCCGATCACGAAGGGCAAGCTCAACGTCGATCTGCACTACATGCTCGCCGACGACAAGCTCACCGCGAACAATCACCTGTTCATCGATCAACTGACGTTCGGCGATCACATCGACAATCCGAGCGCGACGAAGCTGCCCGTGCGGCTCGCGGTATCGCTTCTGAAGAATTCGCGCGGCGAGATCGACGTGAACATTCCCATTTCCGGGTCGCTGTCGAATCCGGAGTTTTCGATCGGCGGGCTCGTGTGGCAGGCCATCCTGAATCTGGTGCAGAAGGCCGTGACCGCGCCGTTCACGCTGCTCGCGCACGCGTTCGGTGGCGACGGCGCGGAGCTGAACTACGTCGAGTTCGATGCAGGTTCGGCCACGCTCGGCGATGCCGCGCAGAAGAAGCTCGACACCATCGCGAAGGCGCTGGCGGACAAGCCGTCGGTCAAGCTGGAGGTGACGGGCCGCGTCGATCCGAAGGTGGACGAGCCGGGCTTGCGCAGCGCGTGGGTGGACGCGCAGGTGAAGCGCGCGAAGGTGCGGGATATGTCGGGGAACGGCGAGGCCGTCGACTGGTCGGCGGTGAAGGTGTCGGGCGACGACTACGAGAAGTATCTGACGAAGGTCTACAAGTCGGCGGATTTCAAGAAGCCGCGCAACATGATCGGCTTGACGAAGAGCTTGCCCGACGCCGACATGAAAGCCGCGCTGATGCAGAACGCCCCGGTCGACGACGCGTCGTTGCGCGACCTGGCGCAGCGTCGCGCGCAGGCGGTGCAGGAGTACTTCGACGGGAAGATCGACAGCAGCCGGATTTTCGTGGTCGCGCCGAAGCTGGACGCGAAGGGCATCGACGACAAGGGCGCGGGGAGTCGGGTGGAGTTGGGGCTGAAGTGAGCACCGTTAGCCAAACGGACGATCTGGATGAAGAAAGGAATGCAAACTAATATCGGCGACACCGGGAACGAAGAAGAGAACGGGAGTCAGCCGATGGGAACGCCTTATGAGAAGGACGTGGTGGCGTGGGCCGAAGAACAGGCCGCGCTGCTGCGTGCGGGGAAATTTGCGTCCATCGATATCGAGCATATCGCTGAGGAAATCGAGGACGTGGGGAAAACCGAATCACGCGAGTTGCGAAGCAGATTGGCCGTGCTGCTCGCGCATTTGCTCAAATGGCAGTATCAGCCGGAGCGGCGAAGCAGAAGCTGGACGAGCACGATCCGCACGCAGCGAAGGGAAGCGCTGTTCGTGTTGAAAGAAGCGCCGAGCTTGCGGCGACGCTTCGACGATGTCCAGTGGCTCGATCTGGTCTGGTCGAAAGCGCGGACGCAGGCCGAAGCGGAAACGGGCATCGACTTCGATGCGTTTCCGGAGAATTGCCCCTGGCCGGTGTCATCGGTGCTCGACGAGGGATTCTTGCCCGACTAGCGGTCGACGCGCGAGCAGCCGGGCTCGCGCACTCAATGCGCCCCCGCCGCCGCCCCACCCCCACCGCCTTTCGCCACCTTGGTAATCCAGATCAGCGGAATGATCAGAATGAAAATCACCGCCGAAATCAGAAAGATATCGTTCAGTCCCATCATCGCGGCTTGCGAATTGACGGTGAAATTGAACATGCCGCGCGCCTGGGCTTCGCTGATATCGAGCGTCGATTGCGACATCCCGAGCGACTGCAGGAACGCCGGGTTATAGATATTCGCCTGCTCGGTGAGCCGCTCGTGATGCAGCGCGATGCGGTTGTCCCACGCATTGCCCGCGAGCGACGTCCCCACGGCGCCGCAAAACACGCGCGCGAAGTTGGATAACCCCGCCGCCGCCGGAATCTTCGATGGCGGCAAGCCCGACAGCACGATAGCCGTGAGCGGCACGAAGAACATCGCCATCGGAATGCCTTGCAGCAGCGTCGGCAGCACGAGATGGAAGGTGTCGATCTCGATCACATACTTCGAGCGCAGCCAGAACACGAACGCGAAGCCGACGAACGCCATCGTCGCGATCACGCGGGCGTCGCTGCGCGGCAGCACCTTGCCCATCACCGGCGCGAGGATCACCGCGAACACGCCGAGCGGCGCGGTGACGAGGCCGGCATCGACGGAACGGTAGTTCAGATACTGCTGCATCCACTGCGGCAGGAGCACGAGATTGCCGAAGAACACGCCGTACGCCACCGAAATCGCCACCGTGCCGCCGAAGAAGTTACGCCCGGCGAAGAGCCTCAGATCGACGACGGGATTCTCCTCCGTCAACTCCCACACGACGAAAAACGCGAACGCGATGGCCGCCATCACCCCCAGCACGACGATCACCGGCGACGAAAACCAGTCGAGGTCGCGCCCTTTGTCGAGCATGATCTGCAGCGACGCGACCCACGTGACGAGCAGCCCGAGGCCGATCACGTCGATGGGCGCCTTGCGCGTCGGCGATTCGCGATCGCGGTAGATGAACCACGTCACGCCCGCCGCGAAAATGCCGACCGGAATATTGATGTAGAAGATCCACGACCACGAATAGCTGTCGGTGATCCAGCCGCCGAGCGCGGGACCGGCGATCGGGCCGACCGTCGCGGTCATCGCCCAGAGCGCGAGCGCCATCGACGATTTCTCTTTCGGATACGAGCCGAGCAGAATCGCCTGCGAAAGCGGAATGAGCGGCCCGGCGACCGCGCCCTGCAGCACGCGCGCGACGAGCAGCACCGGCAGATTCGGCGCGAGCCCGCACAGCCACGACGACAGCACGAACATCAGGATTGCGCCGACGAACAGCCGGATTTGCCCGAGGCGCTGCGTGAGCCAGCCGGTGAGCGGAATCGACACCGCGTTCGATGCCGCGAACACGGTGATGACCCACGTCCCTTCGTTGACGGACACGCCGAGATTGCCGGAGATCGTCGGAATCGCGACGTTCGCGATCGACGAATCCAGCACGTTCATGAAGGTCGCGAGCGCCACGGCGAACGTGGCGAGGACGAGTTGCGCGCCCTGAAGCGGCGGCGCAGCGGGCGGCGCGGCGTTGGCTGACGGCGGCGTGCTCATGCGTTTCCAATGAAAGCGCCGCGACTTTCGGGTCACGGCGGGTTGGTCGATCCGCAAGTGTGCCTGTTGTCAGCGAATGTTGCTGGCCAGGTGGACGATGCCTGCGCTAAACGCACGTCGTAGCGCGTATCGACACGTTGACACATGACGAACGCCAAGACTACGATCGATGTATCTACGCGTATCTACATGCAAGGAGCTGTCATGCCGGTACAAATCCTAAAACGTTGGGGTAATAGCCTTGCGGTGCGCATTCCTGCGAATATCGCTGGCGAGCTTTCGTTAGAGGAGGGGCAGGAAGTGCAAGTCGAAGTAGCAGACGGCCAGGTCATCGTGCGGCCGCATAGAGTCATCCGGCGTTTCTCGCGTGAACGCCTGATTCGTCAACATCGGGAAGGCAAACTCGAGCGCCATGACGAGATCGATTTCGGCGATCCGGCGGGCGCGGAATGGGGCGGCCCGGAAGATCCGACGCGCGAGGGCATCGAATGAAATATGGCATTCCAGACGCCGGCGACATCGTGCGGTTGCACGTCGGGCCATCGAAGGGCAACGAACAGGACGGCTATCGCGCGGTGCTCGTCATTTCCGATCTCGTGGTCAACGAGATCACCGGGCGCTTCACCGGCTTGCCGGTCACGACGTCCATTCGAGGCTGGGAAACGGAAGTGCCGATCGACAGCCTGAAGCGCCCTGGCGTGGCGCTCGTCGATCAGATTCGAAGCTGGAGCCACGTCGCCCGGGACGTCACGTTCAAAGGCGAAACCGTGACCGAAGACGAACTCGATGCCGCCAAGTTCGCCATTCGCGCCTTTCTGCAGCTATGACACGACGCACGCGCAGCGCCGCCACCGCGCGCGCAGCACCTTTACTTCGCCGAAATATCGATATTGCCCAGATACTTCTTCGCGTACTTGTCGATGGTGCCGTCCGCCTTGACCTTGGCGATCGCCGCGTTCAGCTTCGTCTTGAGCGCATCGTCGCCCTTGCGGATGCCGTACGCGATGCCGCTGCCGAGAATCTTGTCGTCCCGCACCGGCGCGCCGACGAACGCGAAGCCCTGGCCGTCCGGCTTCGAGAGAAAGCCGCTTTGTCCGGCGGGCGCGAGCACGAGCGTCGCATCGAGACGGCCGGATTTCAGGTCCGTATAGACCTGATTCTGGTCCTGATACGGCACGACCTTCACGCCTTCGTTCTCCCAGTGCGCCTTCGCGAACGTCTCCTGAATGGAGCCTTGCAGCACGCCCACGCTCTTGCCTTTCAGCGACGCCGCCGTCGGCTCGATGCCGCTGCCCGCCTTCGCGATCAGTTGCGTCGGCACGCGATACACGACCGTCGTGAAGTCGATCGCCTGGCGGCGCTGCTCGGTGGCATTCATCGCGGAGTTGATCGCGTCGAACTTGCGGCCCTGCAGCGCGGGAATGAGGCCGTCGAACGAAGTCTCGACCCACTTGCACTGCATCTTCGCGGCGGCGCAAACCGCGTTGCCCACGTCGATGTCCAGCCCTTCCAGCTCACCCGTCGCCGACTTCGATTCGAACGGCGGATATTGCGCTTCGAGGCCGAAACGCAGCGTGTCGGCGGCATGCGCGACGCCGCTCGCGATGGAGCACGCGAAAACGAGCGCGGCCGCAATGTGGTTCTTCTTCATCGTAATGGTCTCCGGGAAACAAGGCTAAATCAGGCAAAGGCGGCGCGCGCCTTCGATGAGCGTGTCGTCGTCCTTCGCGAAGGAAAGACGAATGAGGCGATTGTCGGTGCCGTCGGTATAAAACGCCGACAGCGGAATGGTCGCGACGCGCGCCTCGCGAATGAGCCGCAGCACGAAGTCGCTGTCGCGCTCGTCCGAGATGCCGCTGTAACGCGCCAGCATGAAGAAGCTGCCCGCGCTCGGCAATAGCTCGAAACGCGAACCTTCGAGCGCCTTCGCCAGCACGTCGCGCTTGTGCTGATAGAACGGCCCGAGATGCAGATAGCTCGATTCATCCGCGAGCGCCTCGGCGAACGCCATCTGCATCGGCGTATCGGCGGAAAACGTCATGAACTGGTGAACCTTGCGAAGCTCGGCGGTCAGCGCGGCGGGCGCGAGACAATAGCCGACGCGCCAGCCCGTCACGTGATACGACTTGCCGAACGACGACACGATCACGCTGCGTTCCGCCAGTTCCGGATAGCGCGCCATGCCGTGATGCAGCGCGCCGTCGAATACGACGTGCTCGTACACTTCGTCCGACAGCACCACGATCTTCGTGCCGCGCGTGAGCGCCGTGAGCCGCTCGATGTCCGCGGACGTGAACGCGCTGCCCGTCGGGTTGTGCGGCGTGTTGACGAGAATCATGCGCGTCTTCGGCGTGATGGCGGCGGCGACTTCGTCCCAGTCGATGCTGAAGTCCGCGGCCGACAGCTTGATCGCGATCGGCGTCGCGCCCTGAAGCTGCACGATCGGCGCGTAGCTGTCGAACGACGGCTCGAAGTAGATGACCTCGTCGCCCGGATGCACGAGCGCGCTGATCGTTGCGTACAGGCCTTCGCTCGCGCTCGCGACGACCGTCACTTCCGTGCCCGGATCGTACTGCGCGCCGTAGAGCTTCTGCGTCTTCAGCGCGATCGCCTCGCGCAGCGCGAAGACGCCGGCCATCGGCGAGTACTGGTTATGTCCTGCCTGCATGGCTCGCGTGACGGCTTCGACGAGCTTCGGATCGCAGGCAAAGTTGGGCGCGCCTTGCGACAGATTGAGCGCACCGTGTTCGTCGGCGAGCTGGCCGATGACGGTGAAAATGGTCGTGCCGACGTTAGGCAGCTTCGACTCGGGATTGCAGGCGCTTTGCACGACGGATGACTCCAGATTGCGTTCCGGCGATTCAACCGCGGCAATAAAGCGCCGACAATCGAAACTTTGTCATACTAGCCATGCTTGCCGATCATGGCTACTCGCCAAAAACCCGATGAAACCGCTGCCTTCCCTCGACGTGCTCAAGACCTTTCTGGTGGTCGCCCAGAAGCTGAATTTCACGCGCGCCGCCGACGTGCTCAACGTCACGCAAGGCGCGGTCAGCCGGCAGATCGCGGGGCTGGAAGCGCATCTCGGCTACGCGCTGTTCGTGCGGCAGGCGCGCGGCCTCGCGCTCACGCAGCACGGCGCGCTGCTCGTCGCGCCGTTGCAGCAGGCTTTCGCGCAGATCGGCGACGCGCTCGCCAAGAGCGGCAGCCAGTCCGGCACGCTGCGCGTGAAATGCCCGACCTGCGCGATGCGCTGGGTCTTGCCGCGCGTGATCCGCCTGCAGAACGAGCGGCCGGAACTGGTGGTGGAAGTGACGGCGTCGGTGTCGCATGGCGTCGAGTTCAACGCCGAACATTTCGATGCCGCCATCGTGTTCGGCGTGCCGGGCGTCGCTTCGTCGATGAAAGGCGTGACCGTGCATCATCTCTTCGACGAAGTGCTCACGCCCGTGTGCGCGCCCGAACTCTGGAAGCCGCGCAGGCACGCGACGCCCACGCCCGACGACCTCGCCGGCAAGACGCTGCTGCACCCGACGCGCGATCGCCGCGACTGGCTCTTGTGGCTCGGCGCGTATGGCTACGACGGCTTGCCGTCCACGAAGGCGCAGCATTTCGATACGCTCGACCTCGCGATCTCATCCGCGATGCAGGGGCTTGGCGTGACCATCGGCGATGTATCGCTGATCGAGGAAGACTTGCGCGCGAAACGCGTGATCGCGCCGTTTCCGCTGCGCGTGCCGAGCGGCGCGGCCTACTCCCTCGTCTATCCGGAGCGGCCCGCGCCGTCGCCCGCCTTGCAGCAGTTCGCGCTATGGCTCGAAAACGAAGCCGCGACGACGCGCGAGCGGCTGCACGCTACATCCCGTGCTTCGTGACGATGGTTTCCCACTGCCCGTTCTTCACCTGATACAGCGTCGATGACGCGTTCTTCAGCGCGCCCTTGTCGTCGAACGCGATCGGGCCGGTGATGCCTTCGAACGAAATCTTCTTCAGCACCGGCCGATACACCTTCGGATCGGCGGAATTCGCCTGTTCCATGGCGTGAATGGCGGCCCACGCGGCGTCGTAGCCGAACGGCGCATACGAAAGAATCGCGACGCCGAAGCGCTTCTGGAACTTGTCGCCGAACGCCTTGCCTTGCGGCAGCTTGTCGAGCGGGCTGCCGTATTCCCAGGCCTGCGCGCCCTCGGCGGCGTCGCCCGCGAGCTTGAGGAAATCCGCGTCCATCACGCCGCCGCCGCCCACGAACTGCGCGTTCACGCCGAGCTGCTTCATGCGCTTGACGACGGCCGCCGCCTGCCGGTCGAGGCCGCCGAAGAAGATCAGATCCGCGTTCGCGGCCTTCAGGCGCGTGAGCTGCGCGCTGAAATCGACGGTCTGGTTGTCGCTGAATTCGCGCGCGACGATGTTGCCGCCCTTCGCCTTCACCGCCTTCTCGAACTCGTCGGCTTCGCCCTGACCGAAGGCCGTGCGATCGTCGATGATCGCGATGCGCTTCGCCTTCGTCGTCGTCACCGCGTAGACGCCGGCGTTGCCCGCGTTCTGCGCATCGCTCGAAATGACCGTGAAGACGTTTTCGAGGCCGCGCGTGGTGATCGTCGGATTGGTCGCGGCCGGATCGATCATCGGGATGCCGGCGTTGTTGTAGATGGGCGACGCGGGCAGCGTGGTGCCCGAATTGAAGTGACCGACGACGACCGCGACGCCGTCATCGACCAGTTTCTGCGCCGCCTGCACGCCGACGCGCGGATCGGCCTGATCGTCTTCCGCCGCGATCTCGAACTTCGCCGTCTTGCCGCCGATGCTGATTTTCTTCGCGTTGGCTTCGTCGAGCGCGAGCTGCACGCCGTTCTGGAGATCCTTTCCGTAGCCCGCATTCGCGCCCGTGAGCGGCGCGGCGAAACCGACTTTCACCGTGACGTCTTCGGCTGCGGCCGTCATCGGCGCGACGGCGAACGCGGCGGTGGCGCAGGCCGCGAGCCATGCCGCCGGTTTGAGGTTCGTACGGATACGCATGGTTTCCTCTCCTGTTGTGGTTTGGCAATCCAATCGAACGTGGCCGCCGCGTTTGCGCGTGACCACCGCATGGAACACGACCAATTACCCGCCGGCAAGACGGAATTCCCCTCGCCAGAACGGCGGACATGCGCAATGTAGGAAGCCAAATTCGCCGCGTCTTGTCGAATCGTCGCGGACTGAATGCGGATTTCGGCACAGGTGCGATCACGCGCTTTCGCACGTCGGACGCGGCGCCGCGCGTTTCAACGTCTCTCCGCACGCGACGATTTGTGCCGCGTCTATCGCATCGATAGAAACGCCGCGCTTGACGGTTGTGCATATACACTATTAAGCTGCGTGCCATGACAACGAACTCATCTCCTCTGGACTGCAACTGCTTTGCCATTCGTCAGGCCGCGCGTTACGTGTCGCAGCTTTACGAGCGGCATATGAGCGTGGTCGGCATTACGTCGGCGCAATTCACGCTGATCGCGTCGATCGATCGCAAGCCGGGCGTGCAGATGGCGGAACTCGCCGAATCGATGGTGATGGACCGCACCACGCTCGTGCGTGCGCTGAAGCCGCTTCAGCGCGATGGCATCGTCGAGATGGAGCAGCAATCGCCGAATTCGCGCGCGGTCGGTCTCACGCTGACGGCGGCGGGCAAGGCCATGCTTGCGCAAGGCGTGCAGCAATGGCGCGCGGCGCAGGCGGAATTCGAAGCGAAGGTCGGCGAAAAGCGCGCGAAAGCGTTGCGCAAGTCGCTTTTCGAATTGACCGCGATGGAGTGAGTTGAATCGAATCGTGGCCCGCATTCGCGCGGGCTTTTTTAAGTCGCTAAAAGTGCATATGCACTATGGAGAAGCCGTCATGCAGATCAAGGGAAAGGTCGTTCTCGTCACGGGCGCGAATCGCGGTCTCGGCAAGCAGTTCGTGAAGTCGTTGCTGGATGCGGGCGCGTCGAAAGTCTATGCGGCGGCGCGCAATCCGGATAGCGTCGATATCGAAGGCGCGCAAGCGATCAGGCTCGATGTGACGAATGCCGCCGACATCGCGCAGGCCGCGGCGAAGTACACGGACGTGCAGGTGATCGTCAACAACGCGGGCGCGTTGACGCGCGGCGCGCTGCTCGATGCGGCATCGACGCAGGGCGTGCGCGATCTTATCGAAGTGAACGCGATCGGTCCGCTCAATGTCACGCAGGCGTTCGCGCCCGCGCTCAGGAAGAATGGCGGCGGGGCGGTGGTCAACGTGCTGTCGGTGCTGAGCTGGGTCGTGTTGCCGGATGGCGGCGCGTACAGCGTGTCGAAGTCGGCGGCGTGGGCGGTGACCAACGCGTTGCGCGACGAGTTGCGCGGCCAGGGCACGCTGGTCGTCGGCGTGCATCCCGGCTACATCGACACGGACATGGTCGCGGAAGTCACCGCGCCGAAGACATCGCCGGCGAGCGTGGTCGAGCAGGTGCTGGCGGCAGTCGAGCGTGACGAGGAAGAAGTGCTCGTCGACGACACCGGCCGCGCCGTGAAGCAATCGCTTTCCACGCAAACGCCGATCTACATCACGGGCATTCCGCGTTGAGAGCGCGATGAACGCGCGTTAGCGTTTCGCCGCTTTCTGCATGTCGTCGAAGCCTGCGGCGGCTTTCTGCACATCGGGCGGGAAGTCGCCGAACTCCTGCACTTGCCGCACTTCGATCATTTCGTTCGGCGATGCCGGGCAGCGCTTCGCCCATTCGATCGCTTCCTCGCGCGAACTCACCTGGATCATCCAGTAGCCGCCGAGCACTTCCTTCGCTTCGGCGAACGGGCCGTCGGTGACGCGCGGCTTGCCGCCTTCGAACGTGACGCGCGCGCCCATCGACGGCGGATGCAGCCCGTCGAGCGCGAGCAGCACGCCCGCCTTCTGCAGGTCTTCGTTGTACTTCATCATCGCGGCGACGGCTTCGGCGCTCGGCATCGTGCCGGGCTCGGCGTTCTCGTAGCCGTGCGGGATCATCAGCATCATGAATCGCATGTAAGTGCTCCGTGTGGGCTTGTCGGCGAGCGGTGAGGTGCTCATACATCACGACGAGCGAGCCAGCGTTGGATCGACCGGCTCGACATTGATAATCGACATAGTTCGCATGTTTTCAAGCCGTCAGTGCGTAGAGTGTCTTGTCACGGCAGCAAGATTAATCCGATTTTTATGGATTGGTCAGACTATTTATTGACACGCTGCTGTTGCAACCCTAAATTTCTGTGAAGGGGCGGGACCGTGGATCGCCTAACGTCCCTTATGATGAGATAGGAATGCGAATGAACGCTGTAACGAAGACGCTGACAGACGCACTGAGCCATCCAGGCGCGCGCCTCACGCAGCAACTAAGCATATGGATCGGTACGCTCGATCTCCACCTCGACGTACTTAGATTCAAGGTCAAGGCAAAGTTCTGCGGCGACTACAAGGTCGAAGTGACCGCGACCTCGTCACTGCTCGATATCGACGGCAAGCTGGTGGTCGGGCGGCGCGCGGGTCTGCAAATCGACGAGCGGGTCGCCGTACCCTCAGTGAACTACTTCGAGCCCGTCGATCATGCGGCCGCTACCTTCAACGGCATCGTCACCCGCTGCAAGCGCATTCGCGCGAGTCGCGACGAGGCGACTTACAAGATTCGAATCGAGCCAAGGTTTGCCGCCCTGTGCAAGCGAGTGCATAAATCAGATGTCTTCAAGGACATTACGTTTCAGGAGCTCGTCACCCAACTGCTGATCGACCGCAAGAACTTCGACGCCTTCGATGTCGAGTTCCATCTGGAAGGCGCGCAGCAGAAGATGGAGCAGATCGTGATGTACGAGGAGTCCGTGTGGGCCATGATTGCCCGTCACGCGAAACGCAAGGGCATTGTCTGGTTTTATAAACAAGGCAGGGGCAAGGAAGGGCAACTCGACACGCTCGTATTCACCGACAACCCGCGCGGTTACGTGCGCTCGATCGACGTTCCGTTGATGCCGGAGTCGGGCCTCAACAACAACTGGCACGAAGCGGTGCTGTCGGTCAGCGAGGCGCGCACGTTGGTGCCGGCCACCATCGAGGTGTGGGAGCGCAACTATCGCACGCCGGAGGATGCGTTGCGGGCCACGGCGAATGTCTCCGATGAGGTAGACGATCGGTCGGTATTCGGACAGATCAATCGCAGTGCGGAGTTCCATCTGACGCAGGCGCAGGGCGAGGCGTTGGCGCTGACGCGGCGCGATGAGCAGATCGCCAGGCAGGCGAGACTCTCGGGCACGACCAACGCGAAGGGCGTGGCGCCGGGCGTCGTCGTGAAGCTGACCAATGCAAAGCTGACGAGTGCGCCTTACGGGTTCGTGATCGAATCGATGACGATGACGGGTAGCCGCACGAAACCGGCGCTCGTGCGTTTCAAAGCGCTGCCCGCGCATCTCGCGTACCGTCCCGCTTTCGTATACGAGCGCGATTGGCGGTTTCTGAAGGGTCCTGTCGTCGGCGTCGTCACGACGTTCGACTCGTCGCCCTACGGGTGCATGGATGAGCATGGTCGGTATCCGGTCCTGCCGAAGTTCCTGCAGGGCACGGCCAACGCCGACAAACAGTTGCTCAAGCTGCGCCTCTTGCGCCCGTCTTCGTCATACCAGGGCGGCTTTCATGCGCCCTTGCTCCCGACCACGGAAGTTTTACTGTGGGGCGCACATGCGGACATCGATCGTTTGCATATCGCTGGCGCCTTGCATGACTATTCGCATCCCGACCTGGTGCGGGGTACGGATTCGTTGTTCAGCTATGCCATCTGGCGCTCGCCGCTGCTGGGCGCGGAGGTCGTGTTCAACGACCTGCAGGGCAAGGAAAGCGCGCGCATTGCGACGGTCTACAAGCAGTCGGCATTCAATCAGGGCTATTTGCTTGACAGCAAGAAGCTTCCCCGAGGCGAGGGGTTCGAAGCGACAACCCAGGCATGGGGCACGATTCGCGCGGCGAAGGGGCTGTTCTTATCGGCGGATACGGCCGCTGGCGCCGATACGCCGCATCTGGACATGCCTGCAGCCATTCGGCAACTAAAGTCGGCGCTGCAGCGGGTAACGGAGTTGGCGACAGCGACAACGCAGGCCAAGGGCGATGCCGCGGACAAGGCCACCCAGGCGGCGCTGCTCGATGGCCTGAGCCAGCTCTGCGACGCGGGGCTATTGGCCAGTGCACCGGGCGGGATGGCATTCACCACGCCGAAATCGGTCCAGCACTCGGCGGGCGAGAACGTGATCGTCACGGCGGGCCGTCATATGGACGTGAGCATCACGGAGCGGCTGCGCATGGTGGCGGGAGAACTCATCTCCCTGTGCGCGCACAAGCTGGGCATCCGGATTTTCTCGAAAGGAAAGATTGAAGTGCAGGCGCAAGAGGCGCCCCTGGACCTGTTCGCCGACCAGCAGCTACACGTGTCGAGCGCGAACGCGAACGTGCTGGTCAACGGCAAGACGAAGGCGGTGCTGGCCAGCGGCGGTGCGGCAATCAAGATCGAGAACGGCAGCGTGGAGGTGATCTGTCCGGGGGACTTCAAGATCAAGGCGGGTTCGTTCACGTTTGAGGGGCCGGAAAACGCCGATCTCCCGTTGCCCATGCTGCCTGCAAGTGAGTTCAACCCGACCAATTCGTATCCGCTTACCCGTTGATTCATGATTATCAGCCCTCCCTTTCTTCCAGCCGCGGGCCTGACCGCTGGTGACAACGCAGCCCGTTCGCCGAAGCCCGATGCGATGATGGATCTGGTCGACACGTTCGAACTTGCGCACGGCATTTATCCGATAGCGTTCGATCGCCGATGGCATTGTGGCGTGCATCTGATGCCGTCGACACAGAACGAGAAAGTCCGCGCCATCGCCGACGGCGACGTCGTGGCCTACCGCGTGTGTCAGAAGGCCTACGACGGCGGGGATGGCGCGTGTGATAGCCATGCGGGCTTCGTGCTGCTCAAGCACACGACGGAAACCGGCGAAGGCAGGACTCTGACGTTCTATTCGCTGTACATGCATCTGCTGGACTTAAGCAGCTACCCGTCGATGAGCGCGGATGGCAACCTGCTTCCTAAGTTTTTGCGCACATCTTCGCCCGGTGGCGACCTGGAACCTGCGCCGGCGCAGGCCGGTGGCACGCACAAGGTGCGGAGAAAAGATGTGCTCGGCTGGGTCGGCGGATGCCAGGGGCAGCGGCTTTTGCACTTTGAGGTATTCATGACCCAAACGGATCACGATGCGTATTTCGCACGTACTCAACTGGGTCATGCAACGCCGAGCATGGCGACAGGCAGCGATTGTTGGGGGCATAGTTATTTCACGATTCCTGCCGGCAAATCGTTCCTGAGATTACCGGATGGCGCTGGACCGGATGGCAAGCTCAAGGGCATCCGCTTCAGCACATTGCAGGCAGGGCAGAACGCCGTGCAGTTGTTCGTGGAAGTTTTCTTCCACAAAGGCAGCAAGTACACGAATGCGTGGGCAGTGGCGAGCGACGGTAAGCGGACTTTGCTCACACCCACGCCCGTGAAGGAGGACGACTATGAGTACGACCTGTACAAGCGTGCTACCGCGTTGTACTCGACATGCGCGAGCGACGGATACGAGTTGTTGCGCTTCGGGCGAATTCTTTCGACGCCCGTGACGCTCGCTACGCCTGCGGCCCGCACCACCTGGATGCGCGCGACGTTCGCGGCTGGGCAAGAGGGCTACATCGACATGAGTGATGAGTCAATCGTGAAGTTGTCGGACGCGGATTTCTCGACTTTCATGGGTTGGCAGAAAATCACGGAGGGCAATACGCCATTTAGCGCCGACGGCTTGTGCGATATCGATGCGCTTAAAAAGCTCCTAAAGGATGTAAAGGACCATCAGACACCCGAGGAAGCAGCACTGCGGCAGGACAACAAGAAGGAGGACGTGCTTGCGCAGTACGTCAAATCGAATGACTCGGTGCGCGAGCAGTTGCGCGGGTTTGTCTGCGAAGCGCCGAGCGAATGGGACAGCTCGCAGAACGAAGCTCGGTACAGCAAGCTCAAGGACGAAGGCGAGTTCTATCACGGGGACCAGGCGGGCTACGCGGCATTCTTGAAGCGGCTGAAGTCGTTTCAGTTCTGGGACAAAACCGGCCTCGCCCCGGGGCACCAGCTTTGGCATTTTCATCCGCTTGCGTTTATTCGGCACTTTAGGAAATGCGGGTGGCTGAGCAGGGACGAATTATCGCAGATTTATGACGAGGCGAGATATACGACTCTAGGTAAGACAGGGAACGAGTACAAAGAGCGTTATCGAGGGAGCATTAATGCGGTCTTGAGAAAATACGGTTTCAACAGTCCGGTTCGTGGCGCACATTTCTTTGGTCAGAGCGCAGTCGAATCCTACTATATGATGGTGGTTCGAGAGTCCGCTATTGCTATCGCTAAAGCGGTTAGGACGAGTCATGTCTCAATCATGCCTGAGTTGAATGGTTACTTGAAATCTCCGCCAGCCGCCGAAGCTGACGTCTCCTATCTAAGGCGGTATGAGGGTAGGCTCAGTTTGGGTAATACAGATCGAGATGACGGAATCAAGTTTCGGGGAAGAGGATTCAAGCAGCTGACAGGTCGTTATAATTATTCGGAATACTGGGCATTCAGAGGATGGCTCAATAGGGAATCATATGATCATGGCTGGTTCAATAAGAAAGAGAACGGGCTTTTTAAGGCTGGCCCTGTAATTGATCATCCTGAGGTGGTGGGAAATGACGTTTATTCATGTGTTGATACAGCCGGATTTTTTTGTGCACGTTATGTCGTTGCAAGAGCGGCGGACATTGGTATTTCACAAATGGCCTCATTCGCGGTGACGAAAATAGTAAATCCTTACGATACGAAAAGCCCACCTTTGCGTCGCGATGAGACCGTCTACGCTTATAAGGTGCTAGGAGATCAGCTATGAATAAAATCCTCGTATCTTTTTTGCTTTGGATATTTGTAGGCGGCGCGAAAGCAGAAATCGTCATTTCTTGCGATGGCAAATATTCGGCAAAAGTTGGTGATCACGGCAGCATGGTGATCAAGCGATCAAAAAGGATCGTCGGTTCGATCCCCCTAGATCACGCCATTGACGGCGGAACGTTCAGCCTTGACAATTCCTATGTGGTGGTATTCGGCTTACCTAATGAAGCACATGTGCGTTACGCGCAAGCGACCCAACTTTCTCTCTACTCGGTTAGGCCAAGAATTAGCCTCGTGAAGAAGAGCGTGTATGGTGGAGGCGTGTATAGTGCTGCTTTCGATGGTAGCCAAAGATTCATTGTGGTGGAAAATCAGTTCGGAGTGGATGTGATAAATATAAAGAGAAAGAGCACTCGATCGTTTGACGCGGCATATGTTCCTCAGTTCAGAATGCAACGATGCGAACGTAAGTGATATGGGGTTGAGTAGTGAAACACTTCGCACTCGCAGTGCTGTTCGCCATGTCGGCGGCATCCTTCGTTCGTGCCGGACCGCAGGTAGCAGGGATCGGCTTACTTCCAACAATCAGAAATGCTTCTCCAGAACTGAAAAGTTCGCTTAACGCAATAAGGATCCGCGTTCAGGCTGACGCGCGAGCTTGTCTGCAGACAGCAAAGGAGATGGAAGCTGTCGGGCAATATAGCGCGGCGTTCAAGAACATGCTTGATACGGGGCGAGTTCTCGTTTTAGAAGTCTCAGGTTCTATGATTTGTGACGGAATACACTCATCGTCGTATCGATATGGTGTAGCGTTCGAAAAGGACAGTGGGAAGCGCCTCGACTTGAACCGTATATATAACATAGGCACTAGATCTGGCGATCGCTTATTTCTTAGGGCCGAGCTTATCGACGCGGCGGCGGCCAGCTACCGGCGGGTTAATATGAACGAGCGGGAGTGCCTTGATCGCGCAGGGTGGGAGCTCGAATTGATAAATGTTCCAATCACATTCTCGCCGCAGTCAGATGGCTCTATAATTTTATATTACGCAGCGTCAGACGTATCTGCGGCGTGCTTTCATGGAGTGCGTCTGGAGCAAGGCGCGTTCGCGAAATTTCGAAGCGCAGAACAAGCTACTCAATACAGGTTGCCATGAGCGTACGAACGGCGATAGTCTTGCGACAACCATTCGAATTTCCAGGCAACGAGATGCGAGACCCGGCTGACTTTGTTTGGGTTGGCGAGACGACAGACCCTAATCGGGCACATGCCATCTGGCTCACCGTCCGCATCTGTTGCCGTGGCTGCGCTTATGGCGCGCACGGTAAAGGTGAGAAACAGACTTCAGTGCGACTGTTTAAATGCCTCAATGCGCTAACGGTTGTGCCGTATCGTATGCAAGGCGCCGCGCGAATGGAACAAGGCACTAGAAAATCAGCTATCAAAACACGCTCCATATTCTTTTTGTTTTCGATGTTTGTAGGCGCTGCAAAAGCAGAGATGGTCTCTTCTTGCCATGGAAAATATTCGGCAAAAATTGGCGAGCACGGCAGCATGGCGGTTGAGCAATCAGGAAAGGTTATCGGCTCAATCATGTTAGATCACGCCATTGACGGCGGGACGTTCAGCCTCGACGATTCCTACTTGATTGTATTCGGCTTGCCCAGAGAGGCAAATGTGCGTTACGCGCAAGTGACCCATATTTCCCTCTACTCTCTTAGACCAAGATTTCGCCTTATCGTAAAGAGCCGATATGGTGGCGGCGTATATATTGCTTCGTTTGACAGCGGTCAGAAGGTTACTGTCGTAGAAAATCAGGTTGGCGTGAATGTGATAAATATAAAAACGAAGGATACTCAATCATTTGAAGCGGCATTTGTGCCGCAATTAAAAAATGCAACGATGTGAACGCAAATGATTTGGTTTTATGGTGGAACGGCCGGCAGTCGCTGTGCTGTTCGCCACGTTTTCAATACCTTTTATTCGTGTCGAACCGACAATCCAACGGACCGCTGTATTTTCAAGGAAGTGATGAATATTCCGATTGGGTTCAAGCCGCAGGCTTTGTGGTCTGTATATTACTATATCTCGCAACACCAAACGTCTGTGCGGCGTGCGTTTCTCGACGCGCTTAGAGCGAGACGCGTTAACGAAATTCCGACGCGCACGACGAGCATCTCAATACAAAGTGGCATGAGCGTACGAATGATGAATTTCTTGCGACGGCCATTCGACTTTTAGGCAGCGAGATGCGAATATCCGGCTGATTTATTTTGAGATTAGCCGCCGCAAGGTCTTGGAGGTTGTATGAAAATTTGAAATTTTTCTAACAGTGACGCAACCAGGGGCACTTTTCGCTAAAAAAATCGACGAAAGGTTTTAGCAGAGCAAATCGGAAAATCGAGTCACGGGCGATGTGGAAGTTGCTTTTTACAATTGGCTGTACTGTTCTAACAGGTATTTTTGCGGTGACGGTTTTTGCGGAACCTGAATACAAGGTTGTCGGAGGTGAGATTGAGATAGCTAGTCACGGCTTGCATTCTCGCAAGTGCAAGTTAGACGACAAAGCCATCTACGCCATCGAAAGCTTCGATAAATCAGCTCTCATAATATCTGACACAGGATACGTGAGTACAAAAGCCCTCGGCGAATGTTCGGCTAGCGGGGTCTTGCATGCCTCCCATATATCGAGAAAGCTGGGAATATTGTCCGATATCAATTTGTCGAGACGCGTATATGTGGCTTTAGAGTTCGTTTCAGTGCAACCTTACTTGTGGTTAGCAACTGTCGCCCGCATTGGCTCGTCGAGAAATCTAGTTTCTTTGAACGGTGCCTACAGATTGGGTGAGTTGCCGAGTGAAATGAGAAGGCACGCCTTCGGTGGCAGCGGCGACGCAGGAACGTCGATTATATCGCCAAGTGGCCGTTACGTTTCACCCAGCGGGGAAATAACTTGTGCTGGAGACTCCTATCCCGGCGTGTGGGATATATCGAAGAATGAGCGAGTGATTACTGATCAAAGTTCTTGTTCGGCCCTCTTTTTGGCCGATAAGATTTTAGAGCAAGTGAGAAATTGAATGCATTCCCCAATCCGCGAATACGACATACTCGAACACGGCGGCGAAGTCACGAGTGGCTCGCCGTTCACCACCTTTATGGGGCGCAGGCTCGCGCGCGTGGGCGACAGTGCGCAGTGCGATCTTCACGGCAACACGATGATCGCCGAAGGCGACACACGTTTCCCCGACCGGGACGGTCAGCCATACGCGATGCATCTCCATCGCTGCGCATGCGGCTGCCGTCTTCTCTCGTCTTTGCAGAACGTAAACTTCGCCTGACGCATGCCGGTTGATTTGTCCGAGGTCGGTGAGGTTTGCCCGTATCCTGCCTGCGGCCCGCGGCTGTTGCCGTGGCTCGGGATATGGCTCGCGTGTTTCGCGCTTAGCGTGCCGTTGATCCTGCTCGCCTGGCCGGCGAAGGAACCCGCGAGCGGGCCGTCGTTTTGGGGCGCCGTTATCGGTCTGCCAAATTTGCTATTTTTTTTGCTGCTATGCATCGCGCGCCTGGGCTATGAGGCGTTGTGGACCAACGCGCATAATCGCAATCGGGCCAGAGCGAGACGGCTCACTGAACGCCTCCGTATTGCGCAGAAGCCCTTGCAAGTCTTGGGTGTTGGTTATTGCGTGCCCTCTGTGACATCAAGTCTTGCGAATGTCGTCACGGCGAAAAATTCGCTGCTCAAATCGCAACGCCCACGCGATGGCGTCGGCCATGTGGTTCATAACCGCTTCGATGGAGAATCGTGGTCCGAAGAGGCTGTGCTTGCGGACGAGTGGGAAGAGGCATTTGATAGCGAGTCGAGCTCGTCCACGCATAAGCCGCCGGCCCGCGTCGCCACGATCGTCCTCAAACTGGTTAAAGCGATCGAGCCGCTCGTGCCCGTATTGCAGGCCTTGTCGCAATATGGGCCTCAATACGCTCCGCTCGTGCGCATATTGGTTCCGTCCGATAAGGACGCCACTGACGACCAGGCCCACCATGCCGAACAGCACGCGCGCGACGCATTGCGTCTTTCAGGCCTGCCCGCGCTGGATTGCGTCGCCGTAGGGGAATCGCAAAGCCTAATGATTGCCGATGGCTGGCTCGACACCCGCGAACGGCGTGCGCTCCTCGTCCT
Source organism: Caballeronia sp. ATUFL_M2_KS44 (assembly GCF_023630965.1). NCBI lineage: Bacteria > Pseudomonadati > Pseudomonadota > Betaproteobacteria > Burkholderiales > Burkholderiaceae > Caballeronia > Caballeronia sp. ATUFL_M2_KS44. The sequence continues at coordinate 43,639 of NZ_JALQEA010000034.1, forward strand.
CGCATATGCATGGCACGACCGAGAGCCGCCGGAAAGAAGTAGCGAAGCCGCTGTTGCGGTGCTGCTGAACGGTGGCTTTTATCAGTTGCCCGATTCGGTGCAAGCACTGGCGATCCTCCATCGGCCGATTGAAGACCGGGCCGAGGCCGAAACGCTCCGCGACTTGGCACTCAACGCTGCGCTATGGGGCAAAACCGAACCGCGCGACCTCCGACAGGCCTGGATTACACGCCTGGACGCCGACCACGATCGCACGCTGCTCGATGAACTGAAACGAGCGCGGTTCGCCGGCATTGCGTCGCACCAGGCACACCGCCGTCTCGATCGGCTTGTCGGCGATACAGGCGCAGCCACCCCGTGGCTTTCCATCGCGGGAGCCATCGAATCCGGCACAACCGGCCCGCACCTGATCCTCGATCGAACGCAGGCATCCGTTCTTCACGTACATCCACTTGCGCATGACCAGCCCGAGCAGCAACCTGAAGTCGTTTGACTCTCAACATGCCGAAAGCACCTCCTCCGGCGTCCTGAAACTCTGGGGTGTGCCGCTGGCCGCCATCCTGTTCGCGGCTGCACTTGCCGCACTGGCGTGGTGGGGTCAGCCCGGCATCACCGGACTCAACTCGCTCGAAATGCATATTTCGGCACTGCTAAAGATTTTCGGGGCGCTTGGCATTGTGCTGGCGATGCATCTCCTGGCGCTTTGGCTTGGGGTCTACGAAAAGCTTGCGCACCGCATCGGCCGCGTGGCTGATGACGCGAAGGGCGAGACAAGCAAATACGACGCTCGCCTGCAATATCTTCACGATGAACTGCGCACGGCGTTCGGCTGGCGATGGCGTCGCGCAATGCCGTGGCTCATGCTCACGGGCGATGACGGGCTGATCGACGCAGTCGCGCCGGATCTCAAACAGGCGGGCGTGATGCGAACGAGCGATATCGTGCTCGTGCACGCTGAACCCAATGGCATCGATACGCAGACGTGGCACCGCCAGCTTCGCCGCTTGGGCCGCGCAAGTCCAGTGGATGCGGTGATCCCTGTGGTACGGACAGGCACGCCGTCGCCCTCCGCCGAAGAACTGCCGCGCACCCTATCAAAGCTCGCTCGTGAGCTCCGTTGGGCTGCGCCCGTCGTCTTCCTTCACGCCATCGAGGCGAGGGGCGAGGATCAAAACGCGTTCCGCGCGATAGGCGCTTTCGTCAACGCGCCACTGCATGCGGACGCGAAAGGCGCGGCCGACGATTTCAATCATCATCTGGAGATACTCGATCAGATGACTGCGCACGCGAGCATCAGGCTTTGCGCGCGATCCAAGCCGATCGTCTCGCTCGCTCAGGTATCGCAGTACATTACCGCACACCGCGAATTCATTGTGGAGACGTGGCGGACGCACTGCTTGTCGAAATGGCGGCGCGCGCCGCTGGCGGGCGTGATGTTCGCCCCGGTCTTCGCCGCGCCCGTCGTGCCGACGCCTGTGCCGGCCGATCCCGAAGATATTGCGAAAGATGTCGCCGAGCGTCTTGCGCAGCGCGCCGGGGTAGTACGCGAGCAGCCTCGAGCGTTGCAACGCGTTTGGCAGGAGATAGCCGCCCGCGTGAAGCCGCACGACGGACGCCGCATTGGGCTCCATTGGCCGAACGCGCTCGCAGTCCTGTTGATGATTGGGGCGATCGGCTGGTGCGTGGCGATGACCGTTTCGTTTATCGGAAATCGAGCGGTGATGGCAGATGCGCAAGCGGCAGCCGACACGGCGCTCGCCGCCACGCCAGGCACGCCGGCCGCATTGCGCGCCCAACTGGCGCTGCAGCAACAGATCGACGTACTGGAGCATCGTCAGCAGCACGGCGCACCGTGGCATCTGCGCGCGGGCCTTAACCACAACGATGCCATTCTCGCCGCGCTCTGGCCGTCGTATGCGACGGTAGCTGTGCGTAACCTGCGCGACCCTGCCGTGCGCCAGCTCGAAGCGATGCTCGCCCAGCTGGCCCAGGCACGCGCCGATTCCCTCCCGAGCACCGAGGAACAGCAGCACGATTACCATGCGCTCAAGACCTATCTAATGCTGGCGCAGATTCAACACGTCGATGCGACTTATCTCGCCAAGCAACTATCCGCCATATGGCCCGTCGTGGCCGGCATGAGCACGGGCGAATGGCTCGACACGTCGGGACGTCTCGCGTCGTTCTACGCGGCGCATCTGGGTACGCATCCGGAATTGAAGTTCGCTGCGTCGAACGATCTAACCAGCGCCGCGCGGAACATGCTCGTCAATCAGATCGGCCTGCAGAACTCCGACGACACGCTCTATCAGTCCGTGCTCGAGCAGGCGAAGGGCAAGTATGCGGACATGTCGCTGACCACGCTCATCAGTGGCGCGGATGCGCGCGGCCTCTTCTCGACCAGCCAGACGGTGCCGGGCGTGTACACACGCGCCGCGTGGGACGGCATGATCGGCGACGCGATCGATAAAGCAGCGAGGGAAGGCCGCGTCGCCGCCGACTGGGTGCTCGCGGATGAGCGCGCCGCACGCGTTCCCGGCTCGGCGTTAGAGGCGCAGCAGGATACGGAAGAAGTGAAGCAGCGACTGCGCGCGCGCTATTTTGCTGAGTACACCGCCGCCTGGCAGGCAATGCTGAATAGCATCCAGTGGCGCAACGCCTCGAATCTGAGCGACGCCATAAGCCAACTCACGCGCCTCACCGATGCGCAAACGTCGCCGCTCATTGCGTTGATGAAGTCGGTCCAGTATCAGGCGCAGGCGGGGCGTCCGTCTCAGGCGCTGGCCGATACTCTGGTTCGAAAGGCGCAGGATCTGATCGGAAATAAGACAGGCATCACGACTCCGGCGGAGATCAATCCGCTCGATAAACCGTTCGGGCCGTTACTCGCGCTCATGGGTGATGACGTAGTCACCGGCAATGGCGATTTAAACCGCAAATCCAGCGGCAAATCGACCAAGAGCGCCACCGATTTCAGCGGTGTGAGTCTCGCGCACTTTCTGACGGTGGCCACGACAATGCGTTTGAAGTTGCAGCAGATCGCCGCCAGCGCTGACGCGCAGTCGATGGCGCGACAGATGGCGCAGGCGGTATTTCAGGGCAAGCTCTCCGAACTCACGCAGGCGCGCGACGATGCGGCGCTTACGGCCGCGAGCCTCGGCTCGCAGTGGTCCGGCCTAGGCGAAGCGCTGTTCGCGCGACCTCTCGACGTGGCGTGGGAAACCATTCTCCAACCAGCAGCAGCGAGCCTGAACGAAGCATGGCGCGTGTCGGTGGCCGGACCCTTCACCAGCGCCTTCGATGGGCACTACCCGTTCTCGGATACCGACGCTGATGCTTCGTTCGTTGAACTCGGTCGTTACATCAAACCCGATACCGGGTTAATTTCGCGCTTCGTGACGACGCAACTCGCTGGCATTCTTCAACAGCAAGGCAACGCTTGGGCGCCGAATGAACTCGCGCCCCAGGCACTGCAATTCGATGCCGGGTTTCTCTCGGCACTGCGGCAGCTATCGACAATCGGTGCACAGCTCTACGCGCAGGGCGACGCTAGCTATAGGTTGCAGATCATGCCGCATCCGACGCCCGAAGTGACACGCAGCATCCTTACCATCGACGGCACGAAGATCGAGTACTTCAACCAGTTGGAAACCAACACGTCGATTGTGTGGCCGGGTAATGCCCAGAACGGACGCGTGCAGTTGAAGTGGGAATCCGTTGGCGCCGGTACGCGCATAGCATTTGCCGCTAACGGCGATTGGGCCTGGCTGCGCTTGCTCGGCACGGCACAGGTGAAACCTTTGGACAGCACGACTTACGCATTGACCTTCAATCAAGGCAACGGCTTCCCGCTGCACTATGACCTCAAGGCGCAGGTCGGCGCGGGACCGCTCGACTTGCTCAAGCTGCGCGGGTTCAAGATGCCACAGCGCATCTTCACCCTGCGTCGTGGCGGCGTGCCCGCAGGCGTCGCGTCGCTGCCGCCGTTGCCACCGGAGATGCTGCCATGACCGCACCGTGGAAACATTCCGCGCTCGAGCACGAGAATCCGTACCTCAAATACTTCGACGCGGAGATGCGTTATCTGCGCGCGGCGTCGTCGGAATTCGCTCGAGGGCAACCAGACGCCGCACGGCGGCTCGATATGCGCTATGGCGAGGCGGGTGACAGTGTGCACGCAACCTTCGAGGGCTTTGCGTTGCTCATGGCGCGTCTGCGCATGAAGCTCGATGATGGCGGCCCGGAATTTACTGAGGCGCTGCTCGATAACGTCTACGAACATGCTGCCCGGGCGATCCCTTCACTCTCGATCATCGAATGTACGCCGCTGGGCCGTGGGGCCGCTGCTGCGGCGCAGATCCCCGTCGGCGCCACCGTGCGCTCGGCGCCAGTCGGTCCCGGTCAGGTGCGGTGTCTTTATCGAACGACTCAGGCCGTCCAATTGCTGCCGCTCTCGGTCGAGGATGCGCAGATCGCGGTGGGCGATGGCGGACGCACGGTCGTCCGTCTCACGTTCAAACTGTGGCTGGGCGAGCAGCGCGAGGCCACGGACCTGTCACGCATCCGGCTATACCTGCACGGCGACCGTCCTGCCGCAGCCGCGCTGTACGCAGCGCTGATGCATCAGGTCGCGTCGATCGGCCTGCGACTGCCTTCGGTGCGCAACGGCGAACTGCGGCCGCTTGACGGCGTGCATCGTGTGCACTTTGAAGCAGCAGGCTTCGGGCCGTCTACCCGCCTATGGCCGGTGGCGGAGCCCGCGCGTGATCGGCGGCTGGATCGCGAGCAGACGCTGCTCGAGTATTTTGTGTTTCCGCAGAAATTCCATTTCGTCGATCTGTGCGGCTTCGACGCCTCGATGTTGCCGCCGGGCGAGTCGCAAATGACGTTCGAGATCGAGCTGGACGGTCGCATGCCGGGCGATTATTCAGTCAGCCGCGAGAGCTTCCGTCTCTTCTGCACGCCCGTGATCAATCTGTTCGAAGTGGATGCACTGCCGCTGCGGCCGACCGACTGGCATGACCGCGAACACCGCGTTTTCGTGCAGCCCGGCGCGGCCGATCACATCGAGCCGTATGAGGTGCTAGCGGTGACCGCCGCCGATCCCGAAGATAGCGCGCGTCATGCCTATCAGGCGTTCACGAGTTTCCGGCATCGTGGCTGGAAGTTGCGCTACGAGAAGCCGGAGCGGTATTTTCATACATCGAAGCGCTTCGGCGTGACCGGCCGTGAACTGTGGTTGACGCTTTCGGGCCAACTCTGGGAGCGTTTCCACGATGACGCGCGCTATGACGAAGACCGGTCCGAACCGGACCGATATCTGACGGTGCGTACGCTTGCGAACAACGGCCGCCTGCCGCGCATGGCGCTCGCGGAGGCGACGATCACCGAGACGGTGACGGGTTTCACTGGCATCGCGTCCGTGCGCAACTTGAGCGCACCGACGCTGCCGCTGTATCCGCCGCGTCATCACCCAACGTACGACTGGCGCGTGCTCGGGCATTTCGCGGCGGGTGGCGCCAATGAACTGAACATGATCGGAATAGCGGGCTCGCCGGTGCTGCGCGAAGCGCTGGAACTCTATGACTGGTCGCCGGACGACCGGATTGCGCGGCGCATCGACGCGATCGAGGAAGTGCGGTTGAGCCACCATGAGACGGTCGGAAAGGGGCGGATGGAGCGCGAGATTCGCATGCACATTCGGCTCGACGCGACCGCATTCGACGGGCCGGGCGACGCAGCGCTCTTCGGCGATGTTTTGGCCCGGTTCATAGGCCGCTATGCGAGCTTTCATCATGCGATGCGGCTCGCGCTCGAAATCGACGGTCAGGAAACCCTCTATCCGGTCATGAAATACGAAGGAGCGCCGTTCTAACGAGGAGATGGATCGTGCAGAAGGCGCGTGGTGCAATGCGCAGGATGGCGATAGCCTTCTCACTAGAACTGACCGCCGAAGCTTCGGACGCCCCACCGGAAGCCATCCTGTCGTCTGTCGTAAGGTCAAGACGACAAGGCCTTAAGCGTTTATCCCTATCCATTTCCGGTTGCCTTGCGCGCACATCGGACCAAATAATGTAATCCATTACATCTCGTCCGCCGCAGTTGGCGCGCAGCATGTCCGATACCGTTCGTTCCCGCGAGGAAGTGTCGATTGCCGATGTCGCCGAGCGCGCCGGTGTGTCCGTCGCCACGGTGTCGCGCGTGCTCAACGGCCACACGAACGTGCGCGAGGCGACGCGCGAAAAGGTGCGCGCGGCGGTGGCGGCGAGCGGCTATCGCATCAACGAGCTTGCGCGCAATCTGCGCACGGCGGAAAGCCGCCTGCTGCTCACCATGGTGCCCGACTTCGGCAATCCGTTCTACGCGGCGATCGTGCGCGGCATCGACAGCGTCGCGCGTCAGAACGGCTATTTCATGCTGCTCTGCGATACCGGCGCGGACCCGTTGCGCGAACGAAGCTACTTCGATCTCCTGCGCGGCCGCCGCGCCGATGGCGCCATCTGTCTCGATCCCGCCGCCGTGCAGAACGCGCTCGCCGAGGAAGCATCGGCGCTGCCGTGGGTCGCGTGCTGCGAATTCGATCCCGACGCGGGAGTGCCGTATGTCGGCATCGACAATCATCTGGCGGCGGGCGACGTCATGCGATATCTCATCGGGAAGGGCCATCGCCGCATCGCGCTGATCAATTCCGGCCACGGCTATCTGTACGGACGCCAGCGGCTCGCGGGCTATCGCGATGCGCTCGAAGCCGCCGGCATCGCGGCGAATCCGGCGTGGCAGATCGAACTCGACAGCCTCGACTACGACGCAGGCGGGCGCGCCGCCGCGCAACTCGCATCGCTCGGACGCGAAAGGCCGACGGCCATCTTCGCGGTCTCGGACACGCTCGCCATCGGCGTGATGAACGGCCTGCGCGGTGCGGGCCTTCGCGTTCCGGAAGATGTCGCCGTCGTCGGCTTCGACGATATCGCCGTGGCCGCGCACGTCGATCCGCCGCTCACCACCGTCGCGCAACCCATGCAGGCGCTCGGCGAAGCCGCCGCCAATCTGCTGCTCAAGCGCCTGCGCGATCCGCGCGCGCATGTGCCGGGCGTGCTGCTGCCGCATCGGCTGATTCAACGAAGGAGCGCCTGACGATGAGTCTTGCCGTGCGTTTCGACGGAATCGAGAAACAGTTCGGCCCGGTGCGCGTGCTGCACGGCGTGAGCTTCGATCTCGCGCCGGGCCGCATCTACGGCTTGCTCGGCGAAAACGGCGCGGGCAAGTCCACGCTCATGAAGATTCTCGCGGGCTACGAGCGCCCGAACGCGGGCGACGTGTCGATCGACGGCGCGCGCGTCGATTTCACCAACTCCCGCGATGCCGAACGCGCGGGCATCGTGCTCATTCATCAGGAACTGAATCTCGCGGATCACCTGAGCATCACGCAGAACATGTTTCTCGGGCACGAAGTGCGCAAGGGCTTCTTTCTCGACGAAGCCGCGATGCGCGACGACGCCCGCGCCGCGCTCGCCGATGTCGGCCTGCACAAGAATCCGGATACGAAGGTGCGCGAACTGATCGTCGCGGAGAAGCAGCTCGTCGAGATCGCGAAGGCGATGCTGCGCCGTGCGCGCCTGCTCATCATGGACGAGCCGACCGCGACGCTCACGCCGTCCGAAACGCAGCGCCTGTTCGCGTTGATGGCGCGCCTGAAGGACGCGGGCACGACCATCGTCTATATCTCGCACAAGCTCGATGAAGTGGAGCGCGTGACGGACGAAGTGATCGTGATGCGCGACGGCCGCTTCGTCGCGCGCGCGCCGACGTCCGATCTCACGCGGCGGCAAATGGCGAATCTGATGGTCGGCCGCGAAGTCTCCGACATGTTTCCGCCGAAGCCCGCGCTCATCGACGATGCGCGCGTCGCGTTCGAAGTGGAAGGCGCATCCGTGCCGGGCTGGGCCGATGGCGTGAGCTTTTCCGTGCGCGAAGGCGAAGTGCTCGGCTTCGCGGGACTCGTCGGCGCGGGGCGCACCGAGCTGTTCGAAGCGCTCGTCGGCTTGCGTGCGCTGAGCGCGGGGCGCGTGTCGATCGCGGGCGAAACCGCGACGCTAAAAAGTCCGCGCGACGCGATGCGCCACGGCATCACGTATCTGAGCGAAGACCGCAAAGGGCGCGGCCTGCACGTCGACATGGCGCTCAAAGACAATCTCACGATGATGACGCTCGAACGCTACGCGCATCCGCTCATCGACAAGCGTGCGGAGCGCGGGGCGCTTTCCGTCGCGCTGAAGGACTTCGGCATTCGCACGGGCAATCCGTCGAGCCGCGCGCGCATGCTGTCCGGCGGCAATCAGCAGAAGCTCGCGCTCGCGAAGTTCCTGCATCCGGACCCGCGCGTGATCGTGCTCGACGAACCCACGCGCGGCGTCGATGTCGGCGCGAAACGCGACATCTATTTCCTGATTCATCGCCTCGCCGCGGAAGGGCGCGCGGTGATCGTCATTTCTTCCGAGCTGATCGAGCTGATCGGGCTATGCCATCGCGTCGCGGTGATGCGCGCGGGCGAACTCGTCGCGACGCTCGGCATGGACCTTCTGACCGAAGAGAGGTTGATCGCGCATGCGACCGGCACACACTGAAGACACCGCGAGCGAAAGCCGCTTTGCCGCGTTCTCGCGCGTTCTGTTCGGCGTCGGGCCGCTCATCGGGCTGATCGCGCTGTGCGTCGGCGGCACGCTGCTCAACGGCGACTTCGCCACCTTCGACAACGCGATGAACGTGCTCACGCGCACGTCGTTCATCGGGATCATCGCGGTGGGCATGACGTTCGTGATCATCTCGGGCGGCATCGATCTCTCCGTGGGATCGATGGCCGCGTTGATCGCGGGCAGCATGATCTACATGATGAACGGGCTGATGCAAGGCTTTCATGGTCATACGGTGCCGCCGCTTCTGATCATCGCGCTCGGCATCGTGCTCGCGCTCGTGCTCGGCGCGCTCTTCGGACTCGCGCATGGCCTGCTCGTGACGAAGGGGCGCATCGAGCCGTTCATCGTGACGCTCGGCACGCTCGGCGTATTTCGCGCGCTTTTGACGTGGCTCGCGGACGGCGGCGCGCTCACGCTCGACAACTCGCTCGTGGATCTCTACGGCCCGGTGTATTACGCGAGTCTCTTCGGCATACCCGTGCCGATCTGGGTCTTCGCGATCGTCGCGGCGGGCGGCGCGCTGGTGCTCAATCGCACGGTGTTTGGGCGGCATGTGCAGGCCATCGGATCGAACGAACAGGTCGCGCGTTATGCGGCGATTCGCGTCGACAACGTGAAGATCGCGACGTACGTGCTGCTCGGTCTGTGCGTGGCCGTCGCGACCGTTTTGTACGTGCCGCGCCTCGGTTCCGCGACGCCCACGACGGGTCTCTTGTGGGAACTCGAAGCGATCGCGGCGGTGGTCGTCGGCGGCACGGCGCTCAAGGGCGGCGAAGGGCGCGTGATCGGCACGGTCATCGGCGCGATTCTGCTTTCGGTCATCAACAACATCCTGAATCTCACGAGCATCATCAGCGTGTATCTGAACGCGGCGGTGCAGGGCGCCGTCATCATTCTCGTTGCTTTCCTGCAGCGCGGTCGTCGATAGCAAGAGCTTTCAAAAAACCGGAGACATCGTCATGAAGAAAATGCTTCGCGCGCTCGGCGCGCTCACGCTTGCGGCAAGCGCGGTCGCGCTCGCTTCGTCGTCCGCGCTCGCCGCCGACAAGGTGATACTCGGCGTCGCCATTCCGACCGCCGATCACGGCTTCACGGGCGGCATCGTGTGGTGGGCCAACGAGGCGAAGAAAGAGCTGGAGAAGGCGCATCCCGATCTGAAGGTGATCGTGAAAACGGCCGGCAGCGCGCCCGAGCAGGCGAATCAGTTGCAGGATCTCGTGACGGTCAACAAGATCAATGCGCTCGTGATCTTCCCGCAGGAATCGGCGTCGCTCACGCAACCGGTCGCGCAGGTGCACAAGAAGGGCGTGTACGTGACCGTGGTCGATCGCGGCCTCACCGACACCAGCGCGCAGGACGCCTACGTCGCCGGCGACAACACCGCGTTCGGCAAGATTCCCGCCGAGTATCTCGCGAAGCAGTTGAACGGCAAGGGCGATATCGTCGCGTTGCGCGGCATTCCGACGACGCTCGACAACGAACGCTGGACCGCGTTCGAAGGCGTGATCAAGCAGCATCCCGACATGAAGATTCTGGATGCGAAGTACGCGAACTGGAATCGCGATGACGCGTTCAAGGTCATGCAGGACTATCTCACGCGCTTCAAGCATATCGACGCGGTCTGGGCCGCCGACGACGACATGATGGTCGGCGTGCTGAAGGCGATCGATCAGGCGAAGCGCACGGACATCAAGATCGTGTTCGGCGGCGCGGGATCGAAGGAAGCGGTGAAGCGGATCATCGACGGCGACAAGCGCGTGCAGGCCGATGTGTCGTATTCGCCGAAGTTCATCTACGACGCGATCAAGCTGACCGCCGAAGCGCGCCTGAAGGGCGACAAGCTGCCGCCGACGACCATCATTCCTTCCGTGCTCATCACGAAGGACAACGCGAAGCAGTTCTATTACCCGAACTCGCCGTTCTGAGCGCAGGCCGGTCACGCGTGGCCGGCATTCTTATCGAGGCGAAAGATGAAGACCATCAAGGGCCCCGCGATCTTTCTCGCGCAATTCATGGGCGATGCCGCGCCGTTCGATTCCCTGAAGAACCTCGCGGCGTGGGCGGCTTCGCTCGGCTACAAGGGCATTCAGGTGCCGTGCGATCCGCGTCTGATCGATCTCGAGAAAGCCGCATCGAGCGATGCGTATTGCGACGATATCCGCCGCACCGTCGAAGAGGCCGGCGTCGAGATCACGGAGTTGTCGACGCATCTGCAAGGGCAACTGGTCGCGGTGCATCCCGCTTACGACACGCTCTTCGATGGCTTCGCCGCGCCGCACGTTCGCGGCAATCCGGCGGCGCGCACCGAATGGGCAATCGGGCAATTGAAGCATGCGGCGGCGGCATCGAAGCGATTGGGACTGAACGCGCACGTGACGTTTTCGGGCGCGCTCGCGTGGCCGTATGTGTACCCGTGGCCGCAGCGTCCGGCGGGTCTCGTCGAAGCGGCATTCGATGAACTCGCGACACGCTGGCGTCCGATTCTCGACGAGTTCGATCGCGCGGGCATCGACGTGTGCTACGAGTTGCATCCCGGCGAAGACCTGCACGACGGCGTGACGTTCGAGCGCTTTCTCGCCGCCGTGGACGATCATCCGCGCGCGAACATTCTCTTCGATCCGAGTCATTTCGTCTTGCAGCAGTTGGACTATCTCGCGTTCATCGACATTTATTACGCGCGCATCAAGGCGTTTCATGTGAAGGACGCGGAGTTTCGCCCAAACGGACGGCAGGGCGTGTATGGCGGCTATTCGGCTTGGGTGGATCGTGCGGGGCGTTTCCGGTCGCTCGGCGACGGTCAGATCGACTTCAAGGCGATCTTCTCGAAGATGGCGCAATACGACTTCGGCGGCTGGGCCGTGCTCGAATGGGAATGCGCGCTGAAGCATCCGGAAGACGGCGCGCGCGAGGGCGCGGTGTTCATACGCGACCACATCATCCGCGTGGCCGAGCGCGCGTTCGATGACTTCGCGGGCAGCGGCGCGAGCCGCGAGAAGATGCGCGACGTGCTCGGCATCGATGCGGGAGGCAAGCGATGAATCGCGTTCGCTTGGGGATGGTCGGCGGCGGCGAGGGCGCGTTCATCGGCGCGGTGCATCGGATGGCGGCGCGGCTCGACGATCGATACGAGCTGGTGGCGGGCGCGTTGTCGTCGGATGCGCGGCGGGCGGCGTCGAGCGCGGCGGCGATCGGCCTCGCGCGCAGCTACGACGATTATCGCGAGATGGCGCGCATCGAAGCGGGCCGTTCCGATGGCATCGAAGCGGTGGCGATCGTCACGCCGAATCATCTGCACGCGCCGATCGCGACGGCGTTTCTCGAAGCGGGCATCCACGTGATCTGCGACAAGCCGCTCGCCGTATCGCTCGATGAAGGCGAAGCGCTCGCGAAGCTCGCGCGCGACAAGGGACTCGTGTTCGCGGTGACGTACACGTACACGGGCTATCCGCTCGTGCGTCATGCGCGCGCGATGGTGCGGCAGGGCTTGCTCGGCGATATCCGCGTGGTGCAGGTGGAGTATGCGCAGGACTGGCTGTCGTTGCCGGTGGAGAACGCGTCGAACAGGCAAGCGGCGTGGCGCACGGATCCCGCGCTTGCCGGTCCGGCCGGTTGCCTCGGCGATATCGGCACGCATGCGTATCAGTTGGCCGAGTACGTGACGGGGATGCGGCCTTCGGAGCTATCGGCGGAAGTGACGACGTTCGTGCCGGGGCGACGTGTCGACGATCACGTGCAGGCGATGCTGCGTTACGCGAGCGGCGCGCGCGGCATGTTGTGGGCGAGCCAGGTCGCGGCGGGCGAGGAAAACGGCTTGCGGCTGCGCGTGTATGGAACGAAGGCGGGCTTGAGCTTCGATCAGCAATCGCCGAATGAGTTGTGGTTCACGCCGGTTGGCGAGGCGTCGCAGAGAATCACGCGCGGGCGCGTGCAAGGGACCGAAGCGCAGCATGCGACGCGCGTGCCGGCGGGGCATCCGGAAGGGTATATCGAGGCGTTCGCGCAGGTTTATACGGATGCGGCGGCGTGCATCGCGAGCGGGACCACGCAGGGCGACGAGTGGCTGACCACGGTCGAGGATGGCGTCGCGGGGTTGAGGTTCGTGGAGGCGGTGTTGCGGAGTAGTGGGGAGGATGGCCGTTGGGTTGGCGTCGAATGAAAAACGGGGCAGCCCGCAAGCCGCCCCGTTCGATGAACCTCTTAACGCATCACGCCCAGTTCGCGTGATAACTCCCCGCCTTGTCCGTCCGTTCGAACGTATGCGCGCCGAAGAAATCCCGCTGCGCCTGCACCAGATTCGCGGGCAGCCGCTCCGAACGATACGCATCGAAATAAGCAATCGCGGACGAGAACGCCGGCACCGGAATTCCCGCCTTCACCGCCGCGACGACCACATCGCGCAACGCGTCCTGATACTTCGCCGCGATATCGCTGAAATACGGGTCGAGCAGCAGGTTCGCAAGATCCTTGTCTGCTGCATAAGCGTCGGTGATCTTCTGCAGGAAGCGCGCGCGGATGATGCAGCCCGCCCGGAAAATCTTCGCGATCTCGCCGTACTGCAGATTCCAGTTGTAGTCGTCGGATGCCGCGCGCAGTTGCGCGAAGCCCTGCGCATACGACACGATCTTCGACAGATACAGCGCACGCCGCACCGATTCGACGAACGCCTCGCGATCGCCCTCGAACTTCGGCGACGGGCCGCTCAGCACCTTGCTCGCCTTCACGCGCTGATCCTTCAGCGAAGACAGCACGCGCGCGAACACCGCCTCGGTGATCAGCGGCAGCGGCGCGCCGAGATCCAGCGCGTTCTGGCTCGTCCACTTGCCGGTGCCCTTTTGCGCCGCGCGATCCAGAATGACATCGACGAGATCCTTGCCCGTCTCTTCGTCCTTCTTCGAGAAGATCTTCGACGTGATCTCGATCAGATAGCTGTCCAGCTCGCCCTGATTCCACTCGACATACACCTTGCCCAGTTCTTCGTTCGACAGGCCCGCGACGCGCTTCAGCACGTCATAGCTCTCGGCGATCAACTGCATGTCGCCATACTCGATGCCGTTGTGCACCATCTTCACGAAGTGGCCCGCGCCGTCCGGTCCCATGTACGCGACGCACGGCTCGCCGTCCGGCGCCTTCGCGGCGATTTCGGTGAGAATCGGCGCGACGAGTTCGTACGCTTCCTTTTGCCCGCCCGGCATGATCGACGGCCCTTTCAGCGCGCCTTCCTCGCCGCCCGACACGCCCGTGCCGATGAAATGCAGCCCCGACTTCGCGAGGTCCTGATTGCGGCGGATGGTATCGGTGAAATGCGTGTTGCCGCCGTCGATGAGAATGTCGCCCTTTTCCAGCAGCGGACGTAGCGACGCGATGGTTTCGTCGGTGCCGGCGCCGGCCTTCACCATCATCAGAATGCGGCGCGGCGTTTCGAGCGATTGAACGAACTCTTCGAGCGTGTACGTCGGCACGAGCTTTTTGTCGGGATGTTCGGCAATCAGTTCGTCGGTTTTGGCGCGGCTGCGGTTGTAGACCGAAACGGCGTGCCCGCGGCTCTCGATATTCAAGGCCAGGTTGCGGCCCATGACGGCGAGGCCCACCACGCCGATAGCTTGTTTGCTCATGCTTGATCTCCGAATGACCGAAGCGCTCGCAGCTCGTGGCGCGGGCGCTTCGGGATGAAACGTGTCGATGGATGCGGCGCTCGCGCTTCACAGGTCGCCCAGGGATTCGACCGGCGCATCGTGGATGCGCGAGCGCAGACCGCCCGAATTTACCACTTTGGGCCGCATCCGGCAGCGGTGGCGACCGCACGCGCGCGGGAACAGCGGCATAGAATGAACGCCCTTATGCTGCATCGAACGATCCATGGCGCTTTCCCGGCGCACGCGAGCGCATCACTATTCGGTTTATGTCGTCGAACTCTCGGACGCGGTCTGGAACGAGGCGCGCTTTCGCCGCGCGAATCCGGATTACGTGCTCGGCAAGCCGTTCGTGTATGTCGGGATGACGGGCATCGACCCGGACGTGCGTTTCGACAAGCACAAGGCGGGCATCCAGTCGAACCGCTTCGTGCGGGAATTCGGGCTGCGGCTTCTGCCGCATCTTTACGAGATGTATAACCCGATGCCCTACGACGGCGCGCGCGACATGGAAGTGGAACTGGCGATCGGCCTGAGGGAAGCGGGCTACGGCGTGTGGCAGGCGTGAGCCTGCGCGTTAAGCGGACAATCAACGACAAGGAGCGCGGCATGCGGATTCTGGTAGTGGGCGCGGGCGCCATCGGCGGATATTTCGGGGCGCGGCTGCTCGAAGCGGGACGCGACGTGACGTTTCTCGTGCGCGAACGACGCGCGCAACGGCTGCGCGACGGCGGCCTGAAAGTGCAGAGTCCCGACGGCGACCTGCGTTTCAGCAATCCGCCGATCGTGCTCGCGCAGGACATCGACGCGCCTTTCGATCTCGTCCTGCTCAGTTGCAAGGCCTACGATCTGCAAGGCGCGATCGATTCGCTCGCGCCCGCCGTCGGCCCCCATACGGCGATCCTGCCGCTTCTGAACGGCATGTCGCATCTCGATGCGCTCGACGCGCGCTTCGGCGCGGACAAAGTGCTCGGCGGCCAATGCGTGATCGCCGCGACGCTCGACGCCCACGGCGCGATCCTTCATCTCAACACGATGCAGTCGATGACCATCGGCGAACGCGCGGGCGGGCGCTCGGCGCGCATCGACGCGATCGCGGAGCAATTGAGCGGCGCGCGCTACGAGCTGAACGTGAGCGAAGACATCCTGCAATCGATGTGGGACAAGTGGGTGTTCCTCGCGACGCTCGCCGCCGGAACGTGCCTGATGCGCGCGCCCATCGGCGATATCGTGACCGCGCCGGGCGGCGAGGCGCTGCTGCGCGGGCTGTTCGACGAATGCCGCGGCATCGCCGGCGACAACGGGCATCCGCCGGGCGAAGCCGTGCTCGCGCGCTCGCGGACGTTCTTCTCGGAGCGCGGCTCGCTGATGACGGCGTCCATGCTGCGCGATATCGAGAACAACGCGCCGATCGAAGCGGATCAGATCGTCGGCGATTTGTCGGCGCGCCGAAAGACAGCGGCGGATGGAACGTCGCTGCTCGCGGTGGCGTACGCGCATCTGAAGGCGTACGAGGCGCGGCGCGCGCGTGCGTCGAAAGACTGATCGATTGCAAGGGCCGCTTTTGCTGCGCGGCCCGACGCTGTACGCTTCACGCTTCCTCGCATTGCTTCTTCGTATTTCCATCACGCGCCATGCTTCAGAACGACGACACGCACCGACCCACCATCGCGGAAATTTTCATCGGCTTTCTGACGCTCGGCCTTACCGCATTCGGCGGCGCGCTGCCGCTCGCGCGCCGTGAGATCGTCGAGCGCCGCAAATGGCTCGACGCCGACGCCTTCACCGATCTGCTCGGCCTCTGCCAGTTTCTTCCCGGCGGCAACGTGATCAATCTGTCGGTGGCGGTCGGCATGCGCTTTCGCGGGCTGCCCGGCGCGCTCGCGGGTCTGCTCGGGCTGATCGTCGGGCCGTCGCTCGTGGTGATCGGGCTCGGCGTCATCTATCAGCGCACGCATCAGGACCCGCGCGTCGCGCATCTGTTCGCCGGACTCGCGGCGGCGGCCGCGGGGCTGCTCGTCGCGATGTCGGTCAAGCTCATGTGGCCGCTGCGCAAGAAGCCGGAAGCGGCGGCTGTCGCGCTCGTCATGTTCGCGGCCATCGCGCTCTTGCGCACGCCGCTTCTCCCGTCGATGCTCGTGCTCACGCCCATTTCCGTGCTCGTCGCGTGGAAGGTGCGGCGATGAAAGACGTTCTGGTTTCGCTCGCGGGCATCTTCAGCCAGTTGTCGCTGCTCGCGTTCGGCGGCGGCAACACCATTCTTCCGGAGATGCAGCGGCAGGTCGTGCAGGTCCATCACTGGATGACGAAGGCCGATTTCTCCGCGCTCTTCGCGCTCGCGCAGGCCGCGCCGGGGCCGAACATGATGGTCGTCACGCTGATCGGCTGGCACGTCGCCGGATGGCCGGGCGTGCTGATCACGTCGCTGGCGAAGTTCGGGCCGTCGTCGCTCGTGACGATTGCCGCGCTGCACGCGTGGGAGCGCTTCAAGGACCGCCCGTGGCGGCGTTACCTTCAGATCGGGCTCGTGCCGGTCACCGTGGGTCTCGTCGCGTCGAGCGCGCTGCTCATCGCGGAGGCGTCGGATCAGACGGCGGTGCTCGTCGGCATCACGGCGGGCGTCGCGTTGCTGGCTTACAAGACGAGGCTGCATCCGCTCTGGCTGCTCGGGGCGGGCGCGCTGATCGGGCTCACGGGGTTCGGGCAATAAACTGCGCGCTAGCTGGCAGGTTTTCTGCTGCTTTCAAAACACGAAATAAACGAGGACAGCGCCATGACCATGACCACCGAATACGCGAAGACCGCGCCCGATCGCAGCGAAGTCGATGCGCTCACCGGTCCCACCGTCGTCGAATTCGGCACCGACTGGTGCGGTTTCTGCCGCGCCGCGCAGCCGCTGATCGCGCAGGCGTTCCAGGCGCATCGCGGCGTGCATCACATCAAGATCGAGGATGGCAGCGGCCGTCCGCTCGGCCGATCCTTCCGCGTGAAGCTCTGGCCGACGCTCGTCTTCATGCTCGGCGGCAAGGAAGTCGCGCGCCTCGTGCGACCCGGCGATGCCAGCGAAATCCGCGACGCGCTCGCGCTCATCGACGAGCCGCTCGCCGAATGACCGCCTTCGTGCGATAGCGCGCTAAGGGTTATCGCGGGCAAGACGCGCGTGGGTCGAACTTGTATGATGACCCGATGACTTTCCCCGCCGATCCGACGCGCATGTTCGAGAAGATCCCGCCCCGCGCGCTTTCCGACACGGTCGCGCAGCAGTTGCAGAAGCTCATCGAGAAGGGCAGTTTCGCCGCCACCGGCAAGCTGCCGAGCGAAGCCGTGCTCGCGCAGGAATTCGGCGTGAGCCGCACGGTCATCCGCGAGGCGGTCTCGCGCCTGAAGAACGAAGGCATGGTCGAGCCGCGTCAGGGCAGCGGCGTGTTCATCGTCGAGCGCGCGGGCATTCGGCCGTTGCGGATCGATTACGCGCAGGCCGTCGAGCCGGGCGCGGTCGTGCAGATTCTCGCGCTGCGCCGTGCGATAGAAGCGGAAGTCGCATCCGAAGCCGCGACGCGCCGCACCGATGCGCAGATGGCCGCGATCGACGCCGCGCTCGCCCGCATCGACGAAGCCGTGCGCGATGGCCGCGATGGCGTCGCGGAAGACGTGGCGTTTCATCGCGAGATCGCGAACGCGACCGGCAATCCGTATTTCCTGAAAACGCTCGCCTTCCTGAATCAATATCTGGAAGCGGGCACGCTCGTGACGCGCCGCAACGAAGCGCTGCGCGAGGATTTCTCGCGGCAGGTGCGCGAAGAACACGCCGCGATTGCCGCCGCCATTCGCGCGGGCGATCCGGCGGCCGCGCGCCACGCCGCCCAGACGCATCTCTACAACGCCGCGCGCCGTCTCGCGGAAGCCGGCATCCGCTAACCATCACTCGAAGAGAATCGCCATGTCCAGAAACGTGGGAGTCATCGGCTTGGGCGCAATGGGGCTGGGCGTCGCGCGCTCGCTGCTGCGCGCGGGCTTCGCCGTCCATGCGTGCGATGTGCGCCGCGAAGTGCTCGACGCGTTCACCGCGGAAGGCGGCATTGCGTGCGAATCGCCGGCGGAAATGGGCGGCAAGTGCGATGTCGTCGTGACGCTCGTGGTCAACGCGGCGCAGACCGAAACCGTGCTGTTCGGCGATAAAGGCGCGGTCGCGTCGATGAAGCCGGGCGGCGTCGTGCTCGCGTGCGCGACGGTCGCGCCGGGATTCGCGGTGGAACTGGGCAAGCGCGTGGAAGCGGCGGGCTTGCTGATGCTCGATTCGCCCGTTTCCGGCGGCGCCGCGAAAGCCGCATCCGGCGACATGACGATGATGACCTCCGGCCCCGCCGATGCCTACGCCGGGTGCGAAGACGTGCTGCAAGCGATCGCCGCGAAGGTGTATCGGCTCGGCGATGCGCACGGCGCGGGATCGAAAGTGAAGATCATCAACCAGTTGCTCGCGGGCGTGCATATCGCCGCAGCCGCCGAAGCGATGGCGCTCGGCATGCGCGAAGGCGTCGATCCGGACGCGCTCTACGACGTCATCACGCACAGCGCGGGCAATTCCTGGATGTTCGAGAACCGCGTGCCGCACGTGCTCGCGGGCGATTACACGCCGCTTTCCGCCGTCGATATCTTCGTGAAAGACCTGGGCCTCGTGCTCGATACCGCGCGCACCACGAAGTTTCCGTTGCCGCTCTCGGCGGCGGCGCATCAGATGTTCATGATGGCGTCGACGGCCGGTCACGGCGGCGAGGACGATATCGCGGTCATCAAGATTTTTCCGGGCATCGACGTTCCGAAGGGCGCGAAGTGATCGCGCGGCCCGGCCTGCCACGACAACCCATTCAAGGAGCACTCCGATGCCTCGCTTCGCCGCCAATCTCTCGATGATGTACACGGAACACGCGTTCCTCGACCGCTTCGCCGCCGCCGCGAAGGACGGCTTCAGGGCGGTCGAATTCCTGTTTCCGTACGACTTCCCCGCCGCCGACATCAAGACGCGCCTGACCGACAACGGCCTCACGCAGGCGCTTTTCAACGCGCCGCCGGGCGACTGGGCGGCGGGCGAGCGCGGCATCGCATCGTTGCCGGGACGCGAGGACGAGTTCAAGGCGAGCGTCGAGCGCGCGCTCGAATACACGGCCGTGCTCGGCAACGAAAAGCTGCACGTGATGGCGGGTTTGATCGCGCCGGATCAGCCGCGCGACGCGCATCGCGCGGTGTATCTCAAGAATCTGGAGTACGCGGCGAAGGCGGCGCAAGGCGCGGGCGTGCGCATCGTGATCGAGCCGATCAACACGCGCGACATTCCCGACTTCTTCCTCAATCGTCAGGACGAAGCGCAAGCCATCTGCGATGAAATCGGCGCGCCGAACCTGCAAGTCCAGTTCGATATCTATCACTGCCAGATTGTCGAGGGCGATGTCGCCGTCAAGCTCAAGCGCGACATGAAGCGGCAGAACGCGGGCATCGGCCATATTCAGATTGCGGGCGTGCCGGACCGCAACGAGCCGGATATCGGCGAAATCAACTATCCGTATCTCTTCGATGTGATCGATTCGCTCGGCTACGACGGCTGGATCGGTTGCGAATATCGGCCGAAAGCGGGCACGTCGGAAGGCCTCGGCTGGCTCAAGTCCTATCTCTGAAACAGGAGCGATGCCCATGCAAATCCTCATCACCGGCGGCGCGGGCTTTCTCGGGCAGCGGCTCGCCAGGCGTCTGCTCGATCGCGGCGAACTGAACGGCAAGCCGATCACGAAGCTCGTGTTGCTCGACGTGGCGCGTCCCGCCGACGAACGCCTGCTCGCCGATTCGCGCGTGCAGGCCGAAACCGGCGACATCTCGGATCGCGCGGTGCTGGAACGTCACGTCGACCGGAACACGGAAGCCATCTTCCATCTCGCCGCGATCGTCTCGGGCCAGGCCGAAGCCGACTTCGATCTCGGCATGAAGATCAATCTGGACGCGTCGCGCGCGCTGCTCGAAGTCTGCCGCGCGGCGGGACACGCGCCGCGCGTCGTGTTCACGAGTTCGGTCGCGGTGTACGGCGGCACGCTGCCCGACATCGTGCAGGACGATACGGCGCTCAATCCGCAATCGTCGTATGGAACGCAAAAGGCGATCGCCGAACTGCTGCTGTGCGACTACACGCGGCGCGGTTTCGTCGATGGCCGCGTGCTGCGGCTGCCGACCATCAGCGTGCGGCCGGGCAAGCCGAACGCGGCGGCGTCGTCGTTCGCGAGCGGCATCATTCGCGAGCCGCTGAACGGCGAACGCTCGACGTGTCCCGTCGGCGGCGACACGCGCGTGTGGCTGGCGTCGCCGAAAAGCGCGATCGAGGCGCTCGTCGCCGGCTGCGAACTGGATCGCGCGGCGCTCGGGAATCGGCCGGTGGTGAATCTGCCGGGCTTGTCGGTGAGCGTGGACGAGATGGTCGCGGCGCTGCGCGAAGTGGCCGGCGACGAAGCCGTCGCGCGCATCGACTGGCAGCGCGACGAGCGCATCGGGAAGATCGTCGAAAGCTGGCCGGGCGCGTGGAACACGGCGCGCGCCGAGCAACTCGGCCTCGTGGGCGACAAGTCTTTCGCCGACGTGATCCGCGCCTACATCGAAGAAGAACGGCGCGCGTGACCCCCGGCGCCGTGCGGCCCCGCACGGCGTCACGCTTTCATCCGCATTTCCGCGCTAAACTCATCTCTTAAATGTGACGAAGGCCGGCTGCGCGCTCCATGCGCCGCTGCGGATCGCGGGCGCCGCTTGCCCGATTCTCCCCGTTACTCCCGGTTCGCCGCCTTTCGCCGCCTTCGCGCGCGAAGCCGCTTCGTCCCGTCACCATGCCGTCGCGCCACGCGGGAGATTCCCATGTTGCTGCATCAGCTAGTCGATCGCTTCGGCCCGGCGATCGTTTTCATCAACGTGATGGGCTCGGCGCTCGGGCTGCCCGTGCCCGCCATGCCGACGATGATCATCGTCGGCGCGTCGATCGCGTTGATGGCCGTGAACGGCTCGGCGTTCTGGATGCCGCTCTTAGGCGTGCTGTGCGTCGCGGTGGCAGGCGGCGTGATCGGCGATTTCGTCTGGTTCCAGGGCGGGCGCAAATACGGCGATCGCACGCTCAAGACCATCTGCAAGCTCTCGCTGTCGCGCGACACGTGCGTGAAGAAAACCGAACGCTTCTTCGGGCGATGGGGCGTGCGCATTCTGCTCGTCGCCAAGTTCATTCCCGGTCTGTCGCTCGTCTCCGTGCCGCTCGCGGGCGCGATGGGCGTGCGCGTGCGCAGCTTCATCGCGCACGACGGCGCGGGCATCGCGTTGTGGGGCGCGGTCGGGTTGAGCGTCGGCGTGCTGTTCGCGGCGCAGCTTGAAATGGTCTTCGCGTTGATCTCGCGCCTCGGCCAGCAAGCGGTGATGGTCGTCGCGGCGCTGCTCGCGATCTACGTGACGTACCGCTGGTGGCGTCGCCGCGCGCTGATGGCGACGCTGGAAAAGGCGCGCATCACCGTCGACGATCTCTACGCGCTGATGCACGCGGAGCCGCTGCCCGTGATCTTCGACATCCGCTCGGCGGAGAAGCGCATGCTCGATCCGTTCGCCATTCCGGGCGCGCTTTTCGCCGATGAGCGCGAGCTGCAGAAGATCATCGAAAGCTACGACAAGTCGCGCAAGGTCGTGATCTATTGCTCGTGCCCGAATGAAGTGTCGGCGGCGTGGATGGCGAAAACCATGCGCAACGCGGGCTTTCGCGACGTGCTGCCGCTGACCGGCGGGCTCGACGCGTGGCGGCTCGCGGGCTTCGAGGTCGCGAATCTGACCGAGTTCGGCGAGCTGGTGGCGAAGAATCCCGAAGAAGCGGCGGAGATGGCGGCGACGTGCGCGCTGCCGATCGTGCAACAGGCGCAAGCGGCACAGGCGTCGTTGCATCCACACGGCTTACAACACGGAGATCGCGCATGAGCACTACCCCGAGCGGACACGGAACGGACATGCCGAACGTCGTCGCGTGGAGCCCGGGAATGCCGCCGCCGGACGATCCGAACGCCGTGCCGACGGGCGCCGGCTCGACCGCTTCCGCCGACGACGCGCCGTTCTCGCCGCTGCAAACGCGCTCGCATCAGATGTTTCCGCGCCTGACCGACGACGAAATCGAGCGCATGAGCCGCTTCGGCACGGCGGCGCGCTGGCGTGCGGGCGACTGGCTCTTCCGCATGGGCGAAGCCGGGCGCGGCATGGTCATCATCCTGAAGGGACTCGTGCGCGTCACGCGGCGCGATGCGCTCGGCAAGAATCACCTCGTCGTCGAACACGGCGCGGGGCATTTTCTCGCGGAAGTCGCGCAGCTTTCGGGCAAGCCGTGTCTCGTCGACGGCATGGCGGCCGAAGACGTCGAGGGCATCGTGGTGCCGCCGGAGCGTCTGCGCGCGCTGCTCGTCGCGGAAGCGGAACTCGGCGAGCGCATCATGCGCGCGCTCATCCTGCGGCGCGTCGGGTTGATCGAGAAGGGCAGCGGTCCCGTGCTGCTCGGCCAGTCGGACGATGGACGCCTCGTCTCGCTGCAAGGTTTCCTGCGCCGCAACGGCTATCCGCACACGGTCATCGACGCCTGCTCGGACCCGGACGCCATCGCGCTGCTCGAACGCATTTCGGCATCGACCGCGGATTTCCCGCTCGTCATCTGTCCGGACGGCACCGTGCTGCGCGCGCCCGACGAGAATCAGATCGCGACGCAACTCGGCTGGCTGCCCGAATTCGATGCGAACCATGTCTACGATGTCGCGATCGTCGGCGCGGGGCCGGCCGGTCTCGCGACGGCGGTGTATGCGGCGTCCGAAGGCTTGTCGGTGGCGGTGTTCGATTGCCGCGCGCCGGGCGGTCAGGCGGGCGCGAGCGCGCGCATCGAAAATTATCTCGGCTTTCCGACCGGCATTTCCGGTCAGGCGCTCGCGGGCCGCGCGTTCGTGCAGGCGCAGAAGTTCGGCGCGCATATCGCCATTCCGACGCGCATCAAGGCGCTGCATTGCGGGGCGTCGCCGATTCGGATCGAGCTTGAGAACGGCACGCGCGTGACGACGCAGACGGTCGTGATCGCGTCGGGCGCGGCATATCGGCGGCCGGCGATAGAAGGGCTCGAGCGTTACGAAGGGCATGGCACCTACTACTGGGCGTCGCCGGTCGAGGCGAAGCTCTGCAAGAACGCGGAAGTCGTGCTGGTCGGCGGCGGGAATTCGGCGGGGCAGGCGGCGGTGTATCTCGCGTCGCACGCGAAGCACGTGCATGTGCTGATTCGCGGCTCCGGGCTGGCGGCGAGCATGTCGCATTATCTGGTGGAGCGCATCGGCTCGCTGCCGAACGTGACGGTGCGCAAGCACACGGAAATCGTCTCGCTGACGGGCGATGACCGCGCGCTCACCGCCGTCCATTGCAAGACGCCCGATGGTCCGCTCACGATCGACTCGCGGCATCTGTTCCTGTTCACCGGCGCGGACCCGAATACGGACTGGCTGCGCGATTGCAGCGTGAGCGTCGATAAAAAGGGCTTCGTGCTGACCGGCCCCGAAGCGCACGACGGCCGCACGCAAGACGTGATGGGACTCGAGACGAGCGTGCCGGGCGTGTTCGCCATCGGCGATGTGCGGTCTACGTCGACGAAGCGCGTCGCGGCTGCGGTGGGCGAAGGCGCGGCGGTCGTCGCGCAGATTCACGGGCTGCTCGCGCAGCGGCAGGCGTTGGGCGTGGCGAACGCCTGAATTTTCACGCGTCCGGCGGAAACCGCAGCGTGAATTCGATCCACCCGTCCGGCGTGCAATCGGCGGATGCGGTGCCGCCGTGCATATGCATGATCGCCTGCACGATCGACAGCCCGAGTCCGCTCGATTCCGTGAACTGGCTGCGGGCCGCATCGCCGCGATAAAAGCGGTCGAAGAGCCGCGCGAGTTCTTCCTTCGCGACGCACGCGCCGCGATTGCCCACGACGATGCGCGCGCCGTTCGCATCCGCATGACCGGACAGGCGCACGACGGTGTCCGCCGTCGCATAACGCACCGCGTTCACCACGACGTTGCCGATCGCGCGGCGGCACATGATGGCGTTGGCGCGCATCTCGCCGCTGGCGTCGATCTCGAACGCGATGCGGCGTTCTTCCGCGATGCCTTCGAAGTACGCCGCGATCGTTTCCAGTTCTTCGCGGATGTCGATCCGCTCGCGCTCGATCGGCTGCTGCGAATGATCGGCCTGCGCGAGAAACAGAATGTTCTGCGCGATGCGCGCGAGCCGCTCCAGCTCTTCGAGATTCGATTCGAGCACGCCGCGATATTCCGCGACGCTGCGCTCGTGCGCGAGCATCACCTGCGTCTCGCCGATCAACACACCAATCGGCGTGCGCAGCTCGTGCGCGAGATCTGCCGAGAATTGCAGCAGACGTTCATAGCCGTGTTCGAGACGATCGAGCATCGCATTGAACGATGCCGCGAGGCTTTGCAATTCCGCCGGCGCATGCGCGACGTCGAGCCGCGCGGACATGCGGTTCGGCGTGATCTCGGCGGCCTTGTCCGCCATCCACTTGAGCGGCATGAGTCCGCGCCGCGTGACCCACCACGCGAGCAGCATCGTCACGAGCACCGCGCCGATCACCGTGATCCACACGCGCGCGAGGTACGCGGACAGCACGCGCGCTTCCTGCGTCATCACGTGCGCCGCGATGATCTCGACCATTTCGCCGCTCTCGCCGATGCGCGCCTGCGCGCCGACCCAGCGCATGCGCACGCCATCGGCGCGCGTGCCTTCGTAGAGATCGTCGAGACTGATCGCACGATCGACCGGCACGATATGCAGCGGCGGCAACGGCATGTGCTCGGGATTGACGTTGATGAAAGGCGCCGTGCCCGCGCGCCGAAAAATGATCACGTCTTGCCGGTCGCCGAGCATCGTTTCGAAGAGCCTCGGCCGCGCTTCGATCTCGTTGATCGTATAAAGATCGTGCAGCAGCGAGCGAAAATGTTCGACGCGCCCGATCACCTGATAATCGGCGCGCGTGGAGAGCGCGGAGTTCGTCGCGTGATAAAGCGACGCGCCGACCATGCCGACCACCACGCAGACGATCGCCGCGAACGACAACGCGATGCGAACCGCGAGCGACTGCGAATGGCGCTTCAAGAATCTTCCCCGAACGAATAGCCGATGCTGCGCACCGTATGAATGAGCTTCGGTTCGAACGCGTTATCGATCTTCGCGCGCAGCCGCTTGACGGCGACATCGACCACGTTGGTATCGCTATCGAAATTCATGTCCCACACTTCGGATGCGATCAGCGTGCGCGAAAGCGCTTCGCCCTGATGCTTGCAGAAGAGATGCAGGAGCGCGAATTCCTTGTTCGTCAGCACGATGTCGATACCCTTGCGCGTGACCTTGCGGCGCAGAACATCGACGTGAAGATCGGCGACCTTGTAGGTATCCGATTCGCGCATCACGCCGCGCCTGAGCAGCGTGCGAATGCGCAGCACGAGTTCGGTGAACGAAAACGGCTTGACGAGATAGTCGTCCGCGCCGAGTTCGAGTCCGTGAATGCGGTCGCTGACCTGATCGCGCGCCGTGAGAAAAATGACAGGCAAGTCACGCTTCGCGCGCAACGCGGACATCACTTGCCATCCGTCGATGCCGGGCAGCATGACATCGAGCACGATGAGTTCGTATGAATTCGCGAGCGCCTGATGCAGTCCGTCCGTGCCGTTGCGCACGAGATCGACCTGATAGCCGGACTCGATGAGCCCTTTTTTCAGGTAGTCGCCGGTCTTGCGGTCGTCTTCGATCACGAGAATGGTCATGCGCGCGTGCTTCGTCATGTAGGTTGACGTCATTCTAGCCAGCGCGCGCGCGAGGCCGGCGAACTATGACAAAAAAGTCATCGAGTCGTCATCGATCGAACAGCGCCGCGCCGCTAGCATGCGCTTCATGCTCGATAACTCAATCGCGAGGCCCGACGTGCAGCATCCCACGCTTCAGCCGCTATGGCTACGCATCACGCACTGGCTCAATGCGCTCGCTATCGTCGTGATGGTGACGAGCGGATGGCAGATCTATAACGCATCGCCGATCTTCGCGCCGTTCACGTTTCCTCCGTCCATCACGCTGGGCGGCTGGCTCGGCGGCGCGCTGCAGTGGCATTTCGCGGCGATGTGGCTGCTCGTTGCGAACTTCATCGTGTATGTCGCGATGAATGTGGTGACCGACCGCTTCAGGCGACGCATGTTTCCGCTGAGCATCAAGAGCGTCGTTAAAGACGCATTCGATGCGCTGCGCGGCAAGCTCGGCCACGACGATCTCACGCACTACAACGCCGTGCAGAAGCTCGCTTATCTCGCGGTGATCGTGGATATCGCCGTCATCATTCTGTCGGGGCTGGTCGTGTGGAAGTCCGTGCAGTTCCCGTTGCTTCGCACGCTGATGGGCGGCTATGACAACGCCCGCGTCGTGCATTTTTTCGGCATGAGTTTTCTCGTGGCGTTCGTCGTGCTGCATGTCGTGATGGTCGCGCTCGTGCCGCGTTCGCTCGTGCTGATGATCAAAGGACGTTGAAGCCATGTCGATGCGTAAATCCAGTCTCGATGCAGAGTCGATCATCAAGGACGCGGCGAAGGAATTGAAGGCGCCCGCGCGACGTTTGTTCGGCAAGCGTATTCTCACGCTCGGCGGTCTCGTGATGCTGTCGGGCTGCAACATCACCGACGACAAATCCGTGAACGCGATGCTGCGCAAGATATCGTCGTTCAATGACGATGCGCAGGCCTTGCTCTTCGATCCGAACAAGCTCGCGCCGACGTATCCGGAGTCGATGATCACGCGCCCGTTCCCGTTCAACGCGTTCTATGACATCGACGAAGTGCCGGAAGTGGATGCGTCGGCATACAAGCTCGAAGTGGGCGGGCGCGTGACGGGCAAGCGCGTATGGACGCTCGACGAACTGCACGCGATGCCGCAGGAAAGCCAGGTCACGCGGCATATCTGCATAGAAGGATGGAGCGCGATAGGCAAGTGGGGCGGCGTGCGCTTCGCGCATTTGCTGGCGCGCGCGGGCGCCGATACGAGCGCGAAGTATGTTGCGTTCCATTGCGCGGACAACTACTCGACGAGCATCGACATGCCGACCGCGCTGCATGCGCAAACGCTGCTCACGCTGACTTACGACGGCCAGATCCTGCCGCCGAAGTACGGCTTCCCGATGAAGCTGCGCATGCCGACCAAACTCGGCTACAAGAACCCGAAGCATATCGTCGCGATTACCGTGACGAACGATTACCCCGGCGGCTATTGGGAGAATCAGGGCTACAACTGGTTCGGCGGTTCCTGATGACGCATCATCGCTTAACCTCGTCCACACTCGAAGGAGATTCAATGTCCATTCGCATGAAACTCGGCCTCAGTATCGCGGCGCTCGCATTCACCACCGCGGCGCTCGCGCAAACGCCCGCAGCGAAGCCCACGCGCATTCGTGGCGATATCGTCGCGTTGTCGGGCGATACGCTCACCGTGCACCGCAAGAGCGGCGACACCGTGAAGATCGCGCTGAAGGCGGACACGCCCGTTTCCGCGCTGAAGAACATCAAGCTGCAGGACATCAAGCCGGGCGAGTTCGTCGGCACGGCGGCGACCACCGGCACCGACGGCAAGCTGACCGCAACCGAAGTGCTCGTGTTCCCCGAAGCCGCGCGCGGCACCGGCGAAGGGCACTATGCGTGGGACCTCGGCCCGCAAAGCTCGATGACCAACGCGAACGTCGATCAGGTCGTGCAGGGCACGAGCGGGCGCGATCTGAAGCTGTCGTACAAGGGCGGATCGAACTCGGTGACGGTGCCGGAGAACGTGCCCGTCGTGACGTTCGCGCCGGCCACGCATGACGACCTGAAGGCGGGCAAGAAAGTGTTCGTCGTGGCAAGTCCGGCTAGCGGCGGCACGTTTGAGGCGCAGCGGATCGTCGTGGAAAAGGATGGCGTCGTGCCGCCGATGTAATCGCGCGTTCGCGTGATCAAGCCGCGTCGCGCTTCTCGGCCATGTGCTCGAAGAAGCGCGCCGCGCGCCGGTCTCCCGCATACGCGGAGTTGATCCGCACCCACGCACACGCTTCGCCATTCGGCCGATAGTAGCTGCCCGGCGCAAGCGTCACGCCGAACTTCGCCGCTTCGTCGACGAGCACCGCTGAATCGTCGATGCCCGGCACGCTCGCCCACACCAGACTGCCGCCGCTCGGTTCATCGAACACTTGCCAGCCGTAGCCTTCGAGTTGCTGCACGGCGCTCGACAACGAATCGCGCACGCGCTTGCGCAGCCGCTCCAGATATTTGCGATACGTCCCGCGTTCCAGAAGACTTGCCGCGACGCTTTCCGCGAATCGCGTGCCGCCGAGGCTCGTCAGCACTTTGACATCGACGAGATCCTTCACGAGTTGCCGGTTCGCGGCCAGATATCCGATTCTCAGCGACGACGACAGCGTCTTCGACAACCCGCCCACGTAGATCACGCGATCGAGCTGATCGAGCGATGCGAGCCGTTGCGTCGGCACGGACTGGAAATCGGCGTAGATATCGTCCTCGACGATGGAAAAGCCGTGCAGCGTCGCGAGTTGCAGCAGCTTGAACGCGACTTGCGGCGCGATGTTCGTCGCGGTCGGATTCTGGAAAACCGTGTTGACGAAAAAGAGTTTGGGCTTGTGCTGCTTGAGCAGCGCTTCGGCGACGTCGATATCCGGACCGTTCGCGAGGCGCGGCACGCCGACGAGCCGCACGCCTTGCAGCTTCAGGAGGCCGAACAGGTTGTAGTAGCCGGGATCTTCGACGAACACGGTATCGCCGGGCTTGAGCATGGTCCGCACGATCAGGTCGAGCGCCTGGCTCGCGCCGTTCGTGATCGTCACGTTCGGCAGATCGGCGGCAATGCCGAGCGCGTTGAGCCGCAGCGTGATTTGCTGGCGCAAGGTGGCGTCGCCGTGCGGAATCGCGTAGTCGATCACGCTCGGCACGTCGCTGCGCGACGCCTGGCGGATGGCTTGCGTGAGGCCATCGACATCGCGCCACGATTCGGGAATGAAACCGCTCGAGAGCTTCAGCGTCTCGCCCGGATAGTTGAACTGCTGAAGGACCTGATTCGATTCCTCCTCAGCGAGTCGCGGATCGCAATTGCCCGATTCGCCGTCGCGGTCATCGACGCGATTCGCCACGAAAAAGCCCGAGCCGTGCTTCGGCTGAATGAGCCCGCGCGACGCGAGCCGGTCGTACGCCTCGATCACCGGAAAGCGGCTGATGCGCTGTTCGGCGGCAAGTTGTCGGATGGACGGCAGCTTGGCGCCGGCGAGCACGCGCCGCGAGCGGATCATCGCTTCGATCTGGTTGACGATCTGCTCGGTGAGCGGAACGCCGGTCGCGCCGTCGATAGTGAGCGGAAGTGCGTTCATCGTTTGAAGTGTTCGGTAGTGTCGACTGAACAGTTTGATGCGCTGTTCACGAGCGTTCAGATGCGATTCGAACGCAGCCGTGAGGCGGTGTCAAGACTGTCCGAATGGCCAGGGCGGTGTTCGTCAGCCGCCGAACAGTGCGAACTGTTTGCCATTTCTGCCTGTACAGTTCCGACGCAACTGTACGCAAGTGTTCATTCTGAATGTTCGGAACTGGCCGAATAATATGCTCAACGGCTGCGAACGGTTTGCTCGCGGCCGATTCGATCGGCTAACCGGGAGCGGCATCATGCGTGAAATTCGGACATTCGAACTCGACCGGCGCGATGCGCCTACGCGCTGGTTCAGCAACCGCCCGCAAACGCTGCGCGTGCTGCGTGGGCAAATCTGGATGACGGTGGAAGGCGAGGCAGACGATCACTGGCTCGCTATGGGCGATGCGATCGAGCTAACGCCGTTTTCGACGATCTGGGTCAGCGGCGCATGCGATGGCAGCCGCTTCTCGCTGGCGTCGGTTTCAACGCGTGGGCGAGGCGTCGGGGAAATCGTTCGCGCGTGGCTGGCGCGGCGCGTGGGGCAGAGCGGGAGCGCGGTGTCGAACGTATAGCGGGCGAAAAAAAACCCGGCCAGGGCCGGGTCCAATGTTCCCGCGCTCTTTCGAGCGCGGTCACCTGCAAAGCACCGCGCGTGCTCAGGCTGCGAGCAACGAGCGCAGCACGAACGGCAGAATCCCGCCGTGCTTGTAGTAGTCCACTTCGATCGGCGTATCGATACGCAGCAGCACCTGCACGCGATCGTCCTTGCCGCCCTTGCGATGGATCACGAGCGTGACTTCCTGCTGCGGCTTGAAGTTGTCGCCGAGGCCTTCGATGTCGTACGTTTCTTCGCCCGTGATGTTCAGCGACTGGATGCTGTCCGCGCCCTTGAACTGCAGCGGCAGCACGCCCATGCCGACCAGGTTCGAGCGATGGATACGCTCGAAGCTGCGTGCGACCACAGCCTTCACGCCGAGCAGTTGCGTGCCCTTCGCGGCCCAGTCGCGCGACGAACCCGTGCCGTACTCTTCGCCCGCGAAGATGACGGTCGGCGTTTCGTCGGCGATGTACTTCATCGCGGCGTCATAGATCGACAACTGTTCGCCGCTCGGCTGATGAATCGTCAGGCCGCCTTCGACGCGCGTGCCGTCCGCCTTCGCCGGAATCATCAGGTTCTTAATGCGGACGTTGGCGAACGTGCCGCGCATCATCACGTCGTGGTTGCCGCGACGCGAGCCGTAGCTGTTGAAGTCGGCCTTCTGCACGCCGTTCGCCTTCAGCCACACGCCGGCCGGCGACGTTTCCTTGATCGAACCCGCCGGGCTGATGTGGTCGGTCGTCACCGAATCGCCGAAGATGCCGAGCGCGCGCGCGCCCTTCACCGCGGGAATCGAATCGGCCGGCTTCATCGAGAAGTCGCTGCCGAAGAACGGCGGCTCAGCGATGTACGTCGACTTCGGCCAGTCATAGACCTGACCGGTTTCGCCCGCGATCTTGCTCCACAGGTCGCCTTCCTTCGTGAGCTGCGAGTAGTTCTTGCGGAACGTGTCGGCGTCGAGCGCGAACTTCAGCAGCGCGTGCACTTCCTCGCTCGTCGGCCAGATGTCGCCGAGATACACGTCGCGGCCATCCTTGCCCTTGCCGACCGGCTCGGTCATCAGGTCGCGCGTGATGTTGCCCGCGATTGCGTACGCGACGACCAGCGGCGGCGATGCCAGGAAGTTCGAGCGGATGTTCGGGTGAATGCGCGCTTCGAAGTTGCGGTTGCCCGACAGCACGGCAGCCGCGACGATGTCGTTCTTCACGATCGCGTCGTTCAGTTCCGGCGTCAGGTCGCCCGCATTGCCGATACACGTCGTGCAGCCGTAAGCGGCCAGCGTGAAGCCGAGCTTGTCGAGATACTGCAGCAGGTCGGTCTTCGTCAGATAGTCGGTGACGATGCGCGATCCCGGCGCGAGCGACGTCTTGATGTGCGGCGCCACCGTCAGGCCGGCTTCGACGGCCTTCTTCGCGAGCAGGCCGGCCGCGAGCAGCACGCTCGGGTTCGACGTGTTCGTGCACGAGGTGATCGCGGCGATCAGCACGTCGCCGTTCTTCACGTTGACGCCGTCAGCGGTCTTGTACGTGGCTTCGAGATCTTGCGGCTTCTTCGCAAAGCCGTTTTCGCCGACCGGCTTCGAGAACAGGTCGGTGAACGTGCTCTTCACATTGCCGATTTCGATGCGGTCTTGCGGACGCTTCGGACCCGCGAGCGACGGCGCAACGGTCGAAAGGTCGAGCGTGAGCGTCTTCGTGTAGTCGATGTCGCCGGCCTTCGGCACGCCCCACAGGTTCTGCGCCTTGAAGTAGTTCTCGAACGCGGAGATTTCGGCGTCGGTGCGGCCCGTGCCCTTGAAGTAGTCGATGGTTTTTTCGTCGACCGGGAAGAAGCCCATCGTCGCGCCGTACTCGGGCGCCATGTTGCCGATGGTCGCGCGGTCCGGCACCGCGATCGACGCCGTGCCTTCACCGAAGAATTCGACGAACTTGCCGACGACCTTTTCCTTGCGCAGCATTTCGGTGATGGTCAAGACGAGGTCGGTTGCCGTGCAGCCTTCGCGCAGCTTGCCCTTCAGTTCGACGCCGACCACGTCCGGCGTCAGGAAGTACACCGGCTGGCCGAGCATGCCCGCTTCCGCTTCGATGCCGCCCACGCCCCAGCCCACCACGCCGATGCCGTTGATCATCGTCGTGTGCGAGTCCGTGCCGACGAGCGTGTCCGGGTAGTACACGGTGTCCTTGCCTTCGGACTTCTTGTGGACGCCGCGCGCGAGATATTCGAGATTCACCTGGTGCACGATGCCGACGCCCGGCGGCACGACCTTGAACGTGTCGAATGCCTGCATGCCCCACTTCATGAACTGGTAGCGCTCGTTGTTGCGCTGGAATTCCAGTTTCATGTTCAGGTCGAGCGCGTTCGGCTCGCGGAAGTGGTCGATCTGCACCGAGTGATCGACGACGAGATCCACCGGCACGAGCGGCTCGATGGCCTTCGGGTCCTTGCCGGCGCGCTTCGCGACGCCACGCATCGCGGCGATGTCGGCGAGCAGCGGCACGCCGGTGAAGTCCTGCAGCACCACGCGCGCAACGACGAACGGAATTTCATCGACGCGCGGCGCGTTCGGCTTCCAGTTCACGAGCTGCTTGATGTGCTCTTCGCTGATCTTCTTGTCGTCGTAGTTGCGCAGGACGGATTCGAGCACGAGGCGAATCGAAACCGGCAGGCGCTGGACGTCGACCTTCAGCGCGTTGCCGAGTTGCGGCAGCGAGTAGAACTTGCCTTTGCCGGAACCGCTATCGAATTCCTTGAGCGTATTGTGGAGATTGTGGGCCATGGTTGTTTTCCTAGGGCTAAACGAGGAAATGCTTCGATTCAACGTTACTGTATGACCGAGTCGATCGACTAAATCACATACAGATCGACGTATTCATTGACCGGCATTGCTTCCAGCTTTGCCTGATCGAGCGATACCGCGAGGATCGCCTGTTGTTGCCTGGTTGGAAAGCGGCGCGCGAGGTTCGTCTTGAACTTCTCGACGAGCAGCGGAATGCCGTCCGCGCGGCGCCGCTTGTGACCGATCGGATATTCGACCGCGATTTCATCGAGCTTCGTGCCGTCGTTGAATTCGACAGTCAGCGCGTTCGCAATCGAGCGTTTGTCCGGATCGAAATAATCCTTCGTGTATTGCGGGTCTTCCACGCATTCCATTTTCGCGCGCAACGTGTCGATGCGCGGGTCTTTCGCCACGATGTCTTCGTAATCGGCGGCGGTCAGGCGGCCGAAAATGAGCGGCACGGCGACCATGTACTGAATGCAGTGATCGCGGTCCGCGGGGTTATCGAGCGGCCCTTTCTTGTCGATGATGCGAATGGCCGCTTCGTGCGTGCGAATGGTGATCTTCCCGATGTCCTCGACGCCCCGGCCCAATTCCTCGAGCTTGTCGTGCAGGGTCATGGCCGCTTCCACCGCCGTTTGCGAATGGAACTCGGCCGGAAACGAAATCTTGAAGAGCACGTTCTCCATCACGTACGAGCCATACGGACGCTGGAACCTGAACGCGTTGCCCTTGAAGAGGACATCGTAGAAGCCCCAGGTCTTCGCGGTCAGCACGGACGGATAGCCCATTTCGCCGGTCTTCGCGATGAGCGCGAGACGCACGGCGCGCGACGTGGCGTCGCCTGCGGCCCACGACTTGCGCGAGCCCGTGTTCGGCGCATGACGATACGTGCGCAGCGAATGGCCGTCGACGAACGCGAGCGATACCGCGTTGATCAACTCGTCGCGCGTGAGGCCGATCATCTGGCCGACGACCGCCGTGGAGGCGAGCTTCACGAGCAGCACGTGATCGAGGCCGACCTTGTTGAACGAGTTCTCCAGCGCGATGCAGCCCTGAATCTCGTGCGCCTTGACCATCGCGATCAGGACGTCTTTCATCGTGAGCGGCTTCTTGCCGGACGCGACGGCGTTGCGCGACAGCCAGTCCGCCGTGGCGAGAATGCCGCCCAGGTTGTCCGACGGATGGCCCCATTCGGCGGCGAGCCAGGTGTCGTTGAAGTCGAGCCAGCGGATCATCGCGCCGATGTTGAACGCGGCCTGAACCGGATCGAGCTGGAATTGGGTGCCGGGCACTTTCGCGCCGTTGGGGACGATCGTGCCGGGCACGATCGGTCCCATCAGCTTGGTGCAGGCGGGGTAGGAGAGCGCTTCGAGTCCGCAACCGAGCGTATCGATCAGGCAGTTGCGCGCGGTGTCGAGCGCAAGCGTGCTGTCGACGTCGTAGTCGAGCACGTAATCGACTATATCGACGAGTACCTTGTCCGGATCGGGGCGGACATTGGAAATCGGTGCGGACATCGAGGATTCCTGTTTATAGGCTGACGTCGCTTATTCCGCCGGCTTGAGCATGAGCGGATTCTGCTTCAGCGCTTCGGCCTGCGTCGGAGCGGTTGCGCCCGCGGCCATTTCCGAGGTCATGCATTCGTCGGCAAGGCGCGACGAGTCCTTGTCCGAGAACAGCATTGCCTTGGTCGGGATCACGACGAGATCCATGCCCGAGGCCGAATCGTGGAAGCGATCGGCGCCGGTCGTCGTGTCTTGACGCGGCAGCTTGTAGTCCTTCTTCGCCCAGTTCACCGTGACGATGGAGTCACGCTTCATGTCGCCTTTCAGATAGAAAGCGAGACCGTCCTTACAGGCCCACTTCACGGCGCCTTCGGGAATCGGGTCCGTCTTGGCTGCTGCAGCCGCCGCCGCCTTGGGAGAGCGCTTGATGATGCGGCGGGCCGGAGCGGGGCGCTTGGCCTTGGCCGCGCTCGACTCGGTTGTCGCGGCGAACGCGTCGGCGCTCACGAACACGCTGGTGGTGGCCAGGGTGCCGACGATTGCAGCGATCAGAAGCTTATTCATCTAAAAACCTTTCAAAAACATTGGGGTTAAATGGCAGTTGTTGCGCGGATTGGAACGCATGACGAACCGTTCCGATCGCGCAAGCCCGCTATTTTCGCTTATTTATCGGCACGAACTTCAAATTCTCGGGGCCGGTGTAGTTGGCGCTCGGCCGGATGATCTTGTTGTCGATGCGCTGCTCGATGATGTGCGCGCTCCATCCCGACGTGCGCGAAATCACGAAGAGCGGCGTGAACATGGCGGTGGGCACGCCCATCATGTGATACGAGACCGCGCTGAACCAGTCGAGATTGGGGAACATCTTCTTCGCGTCCCACATGACCGATTCGAGGCGCTCGGCGATATCGAACATCTTCATGTCGCCCGCTTCTTTCGACAGCGACTTCGCCACGTCCTTGATGACCTTGTTGCGCGGGTCCGAGATGGTGTAGACCGGATGCCCGAAGCCGATCACGACTTCCTTGTTCTCGACGCGACGGCGGATATCGCTTTCCGCTTCGTCGGCCGTCTGATAGCGCGATTGAATGTCGAACGCGGCTTCGTTCGCGCCGCCGTGCTTCGGGCCGCGCAGCGCGCCGATCGCGCCGGTGATCGCGGAATAGATGTCCGAGCCCGTGCCCGCGATCACGCGGCTCGTGAACGTCGATGCGTTGAACTCGTGTTCGGCGTAGAGATTGAGCGAGACGTGCATCGCCTTGACCCACGATTTCGACGGCTCCACGCCATGCAGCAGATGCAGGAAGTGACCGCCGATGGAATCGTCGTCGGTTTCCACTTCGATGCGGCGGCCGTTGTGCGAATAGTGGTACCAGTAGAGCAGCATGGAGCCGAGCGACGCCATCAGCCGGTCGGCGATGTCCTTCGCGCCGGGAATATTGTGGTCGTCCTTCTCGGGCAGCACCGTGCCGAGCACGGAGACGCCGGTGCGCATCACGTCCATGGGGTGCGCGGACGCGGGAAT
The DNA here is from genome assembly GCF_023630965.1 of Caballeronia sp. ATUFL_M2_KS44. Lineage (NCBI taxonomy): Bacteria > Pseudomonadati > Pseudomonadota > Betaproteobacteria > Burkholderiales > Burkholderiaceae > Caballeronia > Caballeronia sp. ATUFL_M2_KS44. Next base: position 79,864 of record NZ_JALQEA010000034.1, read on the forward strand.
CCATTCGAGCGCCGCCTTCACGTTGGCCGGCAGACCGCGCAGCGCCTTCAGCTTGGCCTTGTACGCGGCGAGTTCCGCGACGTTCGGCAGCTTGCCGTGCACGAGCAGATACGCGATTTCCTCGAACTCGCTCGTGGTCGCGACATCGAGAATGTCGTAGCCGCGATAGTGCAGGTCGTTGCCGGTGCGGCCCACCGTGCAGAGCGCGGTATTGCCCGCCGTTACGCCCGAAAGCGCGACGGATTTCTTCGGCTTGAAACCACCCGCTGCCGCGGGCGCGTCGGTCGTTGCGGAATCGCTCATTGCTTCAAGTCTCCTGTGAACGCCCGTCAAGCGGCGTCGTCTCTTCTGCGTGGAAGGCGCGTCGCGCGTCGAGCCCGTGCGCGGTGGAACGAAACCCTTGCATTCATGCTGCGCTTCCCATCGACGATGCCACGGCCGGCGTCCCGCCGAAAAGCGGCGCGCAATCGCCGGGCATCGCGAGGCCGGTGGCTTGCGCGCGGCGCAGCACGGACCAGTAATAGCGATAGCTCGCGCGGTCGTGCAGCGTATCGCCGTGGCGCGTCGGGCCCCAGTGCGCGCGTTGCGCCGCGAGCAGGATATCGGCGGCGAGCGCGATTTCATCGGCGCGCGGAGAAAAAGCCGCGACGATAGGGCGAATCTGCTCCGGATGAATGCTCCACATGCGCGTGTAGCCGAACTCGTTGCGGGCGCGCGCGGCATCGTTGGCGACGACGCTCATGTCGCGCACTTCCGTCGATACGTTATGCGACGGCGCCTTGCCATGCGCGTGACACGCTGCCGCGATTTCCAGCTTCGCGCGCCGCACGAGCGGATGCTCGAACTGGCCGGGCGAGCGCATGGCGGTATCGGGAATGGCGCCGTTGTGCGCGGACACGAAGTCCATCAGGCCGAAGCTCAGCGATTCGACGCCGGGCAGCGCGGCCAGCGCGAAGACTTCGGCGAGCGCGCCGTGCGTTTCGACGAGCACATGACACGGAATGGGTTGCGCGATGCCGAACTCGCAGCGCGATGCCTCGATGAACGCGATCATTTCGGCGGCGTCGGACACGGTGCGGATCTTCGGCAGCATGACGAACGCGGGCGCCTTCTTCGCGTGACGCAGGATGATGCGCACGTCGTCGCGCCACGCCCGATGATGAAAGTCGTGGATGCGCACGCCGACGCGCCCGAAGCGGTCGTCCTCGCCGCCGACGAACGACGCCACCATCTCCGCATGTTCGGCTTCGTGGCCGACCTGCGCGCCGTCTTCGCAATCGAGCGTGATGTCGAACACCGGCCCGAGTTCGGCCTGCAACGCGAGCGACTTCCTGATGAGCTTTTCGCTGCCGGCGTAGTGATCGCAGGGCGGCAGGACAGCGGGTTGAGGCTCGCCGTCAAAGAGCACTTCGGCGGGGGTGAGAGCGGGCATTGTCGGCGTCGGGTCCGATTGGAAATAGGAGTTCGATGCTGCTCGTGCTTTCGTTACTTCGGATGCTTCTGATGCTTCTGATTCGGCCGCGCTCGAAGGCTCGTTGCGTTTCTTCAAGCGCGATCGAATCAGCCGCGAACGCCGCGAAGCGTTCGCGCTGACGGGAACCGCGCGGGCTCCCGATGATGCCGTGATGCTTACTTGCCCAGCAGATGCGCGACGCCGTCACGCTCTTCGAGCAGTTCGTTCAGCGTGCCGTCCATCTTTTCGCGCGAGAATGCGTCGATTTCCAGGCCTTCGACGCGCTTGTACTCGCCGTTTTCGCACGTGACCGGCACGCCGTAGATGATGTCTTCCGGAATGCCGTACGAGCCGTCCGACGGAATGCCCATGGTGACCCACTTGCCGTTGGTGCCGAGCACCCAGTCACGCACGTGATCGATTGCCGCGTTGGCCGCCGATGCCGCCGACGACAGGCCGCGCGCTTCGATGATCGCCGCGCCGCGCTTGCCGACCGTCGGAATGAACGTGTTGCGGTTCCATTCGTCGTCGTTGATGAGCTTCGTCAAGCCTTCGCCTTCGGCGGTGGCGAAGCGGAAGTCGGGGTACATCGTCGGCGAGTGGTTGCCCCACACGGCGAGCTTTTCGATCGATGCGACCGGCTTGCCCGACTTGGCCGCCAGTTGCGACAGCGCGCGGTTGTGGTCCAGACGCAGCATGGCGGTGAAGTTCTTCTTCGGCAGGTCCGGCGCCGACTTCATCGCGATATAGGCGTTCGTGTTCGCCGGGTTGCCGACGACCAGCACCTTCACGTCGCGGCTCGCGACGTCGTTCAGCGCCTTGCCCTGAACCGTGAAGATTTCGGCGTTCGCCGACAGCAGGTCCTTGCGCTCCATGCCCTTCGAACGCGGACGCGCGCCGACCAGCAATGCGATGTCGGCGTCCTTGAACGCGACCTTGGGATCGTCCGTGACGACCACGCCGGCGAGCAGCGGGAACGCGCAGTCTTCGAGTTCCATCACGACGCCCTTCACGGCGGCTTGCGCTTGCGGCAGATCGAGCAACTGAAGGATCACGGGCTGGTCTTTGCCAAGCAGATCGCCATTGGCGATACGGAACAGCAGCGAGTAGCCGATTTGACCTGCGGCGCCGGTTACGGCAACGCGCTTTGCGGACTTAGCCATTGAAACTCTCCTGGACGGTGCGTGGAACGCTAGGGAAAAACGCCATTTTATGCGCGTTACGCGAAGCGTTGATGAAGACATGCCGGCCATGCCGTCCGCTCGAGTGGGTAGCGGCGCAACGCTTGCGCCGCGTGAAAGCGTGACGGCATGGCTGTCATGCCATGAATTCTTCTCTTCGAGCGAGGGGCTGCGCGGTATGCGTGAGGGAACGGCGATTCGCTAGAGTCTGACGGACAAGCGTCCAAACGAGACGGCGCTGGACGTTGCGAGGCGGTAGGCAGGCAGCGGCGCGCGAATCGAGTGGCGATCGGCGTGAGGCGAAAGCGAAAGGGCGTGCCTGGCGGTTGGTGACGCTTGGACCGGGACTTCCAATGGCTCGCTTCTGGCGAAAACCGCCGGAGAAACCAGGCTGAACGGACGTTCGCCGGATTGCGTCACGACCCGCAAACCCTTGCTCGACAAGGAGTGTAGGATTGGTCGGAGGCAAAGTCAACAGTATCTTATGTCTTATATAAGACATAGGATCTTGCGGGAAAATGTGGACGCGCGGCAGCCCTTTGTGTTGAAATGCGCGGCATGAATTCCAACGCGGCAAACCCGGCGAGCAGCATCCCACCGAACGGCAACGCACAGTCGGCCGAGGCTGCTGGCGCGCCGTCGCCGACGTTCAGTCCGCTGTATCAGCAAATCAAGGCGCTCATCACGCAGGGCCTCGAATCGGGCGAATGGAAGCCGGGCGAAATCATTCCGAGCGAAGTGGAACTGGCCGCGCGCTATAAGGTGAGCCAGGGCACGGTGCGCAAAGCCATCGACGAGCTCGCCGCCGACAATCTCCTCGTGCGCCGCCAGGGCAAGGGTACGTTCGTTGCAACGCACAGCGAAGATCGCGTGCAGTTCCGCTTCCTTCGCCTTCTGCCCGACGACGGCGACGTTCATCCCCACGTAAGCCGCCTGCTCGAATGCCGGCGTCTGCGCGCGCCCGCCGAGATTGCCCGTCAGCTCGACCTCAAGCCCGCCGATCCCGTGGTGCTCATCAAGCGCCTTCTGCAGTTCGACGGCGTGACGACCGTACTGGATGAAATCTGGCTGCCTGGCGCGGTGTTCCGCGGCCTCACGGCCGAACGGCTGGCCGAGTACAAGGGTCCGCTCTACGCCATGTTCGAAACCGAATTCGGCACGCGCATGATCCGGGCATCGGAGAAGATTCGCGCGGTCGCGGCGGACGAGACGGTCGCGCAACTGCTCGACGTCCAGCACGGCTTTCCGCTGCTGTCGGTCGAGCGGATTTCCTACACGTACGGCGATCGCCCGGTGGAAGTGCGGCGCGGCTGGTACGTGACGACCGGCTACTACTATCAGAACGACCTGAGTTGAGCGAATGAGCAAAGTAATCGCGGACATCGGCCGGATTGTCCGCGAAGTGTCGACAGGGCATTCATGATCGCCATTTTCACGCGCGCAGCAACAGTCTCTTGGGCGGGTTTTCCCTGCAGCGTGAAATAAAAAGGCGCTAAAATCGCGGATTAGTGTAATAACAAGTTGGGGTCTAGCATGGCTGAAGCCGTAAAAAAACCAAGGCCTGAGTACCGGAACATCGGTCTTGGGCAGATCGCGAAATATCGCTTGCCGCTAGCAGGGAAGGTCTCCATCCTGCACCGTATCAGCGGTTTGCTGCTCTTCGTTGCACTGCCGTTTCTGCTGTATCTGCTCGATCAGAGTCTGACGTCGGAAATTAGTTTCGACGCATTCAAAGGCTTCCTTGCCCACCCCATCGTCAAGATCATCACGCTCGTGCTGTCCTGGGCGTATCTGCATCACTTCTGCGCAGGCATCCGCTTTCTCGTGCTCGACACGCACGTCGCCGTGAACAAGGAAGGCGGCCGCCAGACGGCGCTCGCCGTGCTCGTCGTGTCGCTGCTGCTGACGCTCGTCGTCGCCCTGAAACTATTCGGAGCCTTCTAAGAAAATGGGTACGCAAAACAGAGTCGGCTCGAAGCGCCTCGTCGTCGGCGCGCATTACGGCCTGGGTGACTGGCTCGCGCAGCGCGTGACCGCCATCGTCGTCGCCGTCTACACGCTCGTTCTGCTCGTGCTGTTCTTCGGCGCGCACAGCTTCTCCTATGAAGGCTGGGCGTCGATCTTCGCGATGCAGTGGATGAAGCTCGCCACTTTCGTAGCCTTGCTTTCGCTCTTCTATCACGCGTACGTCGGCGTGCGCGACGTCTGGATGGACTACGTGAAGCCGGTCGCACTCCGCCTGTTCCTGACGGTGCTGACCGTGCTGTGGCTCATCGGATGCGCCGGCTACGCTGCACAGATTCTCTGGAGAGTTTAAAGAACATGGCTGCAATCAAGACTTCCCTGCCGCGTCGCCGTTTCGACGTGGTCATCGTTGGCGCGGGCGGATCGGGCATGCGCGCGTCGCTGCAGCTCGCGCGCGCGGGCCTGTCGGTCGCGGTGCTGTCGAAGGTGTTTCCGACGCGCTCGCACACCGTCGCGGCGCAAGGCGGCATCGGCGCATCGCTCGGCAACATGAGCGAAGACAACTGGCACTATCACTTCTACGACACGATCAAGGGTTCCGACTGGCTCGGCGACCAGGACGCGATCGAATTCATGTGCCGTGAAGCGCCGAACGCAGTCTACGAACTCGAACACATGGGCATGCCGTTCGACCGCAACGCGGACGGCACCATCTATCAGCGCCCGTTCGGCGGCCACACGGCGAACTACGGCGAGAAGCCCGTTCAGCGCGCGTGCGCGGCGGCCGACCGTACCGGTCACGCGCTCCTGCACACGCTGTATCAGCAGAACGTCGCGGCCAAGACGCACTTCTTCGTCGAATGGATGGCGCTGGATCTGATCCGCGACGCCGACGGCGACGTGCTCGGCGTGACCGCGCTCGAAATGGAAACCGGCGAGGTCTATATCCTCGAAGGCAAGACCACGCTGTTCGCCACGGGCGGCGCGGGCCGCATCTTCGCGGCATCGACGAATGCGTTCATCAATACGGGCGACGGCCTCGGCATGGCCGCGCGCTCGGGCATCGCGCTGCAGGACATGGAGTTCTGGCAGTTCCACCCGACGGGCGTGGCCGGCGCGGGCGTGCTGATCACCGAAGGCGTGCGCGGCGAAGGCGGCATTCTGCGCAACTCGAACGGCGACCGTTTCATGGAGCGCTATGCGCCGACGCTGAAGGATCTCGCGCCGCGCGACTTCGTTTCGCGTTCGATGGACCAGGAAATCAAGGAAGGCCGCGGCGTGGGTCCGAACAAGGATCACGTGCTGCTCGACCTGTCGCACATCGGCGCCGAGACGATCATGAAGCGCCTGCCGTCCATCCGCGAAATCGCGCTGAAGTTCGCGAACGTGGACTGCATCAAGGAACCGATCCCGGTTGTTCCGACCATCCACTATCAGATGGGCGGAATTCCGACGAACATGCACGGTCAGGTCGTCGGCACGGCAAACGGCTATAACGATCCGGTCAACGGCTTCTACGCAGTGGGCGAATGCTCGTGCGTTTCGGTGCACGGCGCGAACCGCCTCGGCACGAACTCGCTGCTGGACCTCGTGGTGTTCGGCCGCGCGGCGGGCAACCACATCATCAAGTACGCGAAGGAGTCGCGCGAGCACAAGCCGCTGCCGGCCGACGCCGCCGACTTCGCGCTCGAGCGCCTCGCCGTGCTGGAGAAGTCGACTTCGGGCGAATACACGCAGAACATCGCGAACGACATCCGCGCGACGATGCAGGCGCACGCGGGCGTGTTCCGCACGTCGAAGCTGCTGGAAGAAGGCGTCGACAAGGTCGCGGAACTGGCCGAGCGCGTCAAGCACGTGCATCTGAAGGACAAATCGAAGGTGTTCAACACCGCGAAGGTGGAAGCGCTGGAACTGGCGAATCTGATCGAAGTCGCCCGCGCGACGATGGTTTCGGCCGAAGCGCGCAAGGAAAGCCGCGGCGCGCACGCGCACAGCGACTACGAGCATCGCGACGACGACAACTGGATGCGCCACACGCTGTGGTTCAGCGAAGGCAATCGCCTCGACTACAAGCCGGTTCAGATGAAGCCGCTGACGGTCGAATCGGTGCCGCCGAAGGCGCGCACCTTCTAAGGGCAAGGGAATCGAAATGGCAAAACGTATTTTTGAAGTCTACCGCTACGATCCGGACAAGGACGCGGCTCCGCGCATGCAGACTTACGAGCTCGAGATCGACTCGCACGAGCGCATGCTGCTGGACGCACTGGTGAAGCTGAAGGCGCTGGACGAAACGCTGTCGTTCCGCCGTTCGTGCCGCGAAGGCGTGTGCGGTTCGGACGCGATGAACATCAACGGCAAGAACGGCCTCGCGTGCCTGACGAACCTGAACGACCTGCCGCAACGCATCGTGCTGCGTCCGCTGCCGGGTCTGCCGGTCGTGCGCGACCTGATCTGCGACTTCACGCAGTTCTTCAACCAGTATCACTCGATCAAGCCGTATCTGATCAACGACACGCCGCCGCCCGAGAAGGAGCGTCTGCAGTCGCCCGTCGAGCGCGACGAGCTGGACGGTCTCTACGAGTGCATTCTGTGCGCCAGCTGCTCGACATCGTGCCCGAGCTTCTGGTGGAATCCGGACAAGTTCGTCGGACCGGCGGGCTTGCTGCAAGCCTATCGCTTCATCGCGGACAGCCGCGATCAGGCAACCGGCGAGCGGCTGGACAACCTGGAAGATCCGTATCGTCTGTTCCGTTGCCATACGATCATGAACTGCGTCGACGTGTGCCCGAAGGGGCTCAACCCGACGAAGGCGATCGGCAAGATCAAGGAATTGATGGTGCGCCGGGCTGTCTGAGATGGACGATGCGATGGTCGACAAGCAAGACGACGCCCACCAGTCCGACCCGCTTCGCCGCGCGCGCCTTCGCTGGCGCGCGCGGCGCGGCCTGCTGGAAAACGATCTGATCTTCGAGCGTTTTTTCAGCCGATATGAGCATGACCTCAGTGACGCCGACGTGGCCGCTTTGACCCGCCTGCTTGAGCTGAGCGACAACGAACTGATGGACCTGCTGCTCGCGCGGACCGAACCGGAAGGCGAGCTCGCCACGCCGGACGTGATCCGCCTGCTTCAGATGCTGCGTTCCGTGTGATTTCGGCAGGAATCTCCGGAGTTTTGCACAATGCGCCCTGAATCCCGGGCGACAAGAGGCCGAGAACAGACAGCGGCCGACAGTGCAGTTGCGCCGCAGCTTCCGTCGTGCAAATTATCGAAACCCTGTATTCATACTTCGATTGAGGATGTGCTATGACCCCGTCAGATGTTAAAGCCACGCTATCGTTCAGCGACAACTCGCCGAGCGTCGAAATGCCGATCTACAAGGGCACGATGGGCCCGGACGTGATCGACATCCGCAAGTTGTACGGGCAGACCGGCAAGTTCACGTATGACCCGGGCTTCATGTCGACGGCGGCATGCAATTCCGCGATCACCTACATCGACGGCGACAAGGGCGAGCTGCTGTATCGCGGCTACCCGATCGAGCAGTTGGCCGTCAATGCCGACTTCCTCGAGACGTGCTATTTGCTGCTGAAGGGCGAACTGCCCACGGCTGCGCAGAACAAGGAGTTCGTGGACACGGTCACGCGTCACACGATGGTGCACGAGCAGATGCACTTCTTCTTCCGCGGCTTCCGTCGCGACGCTCACCCGATGGCCGTGCTGACGGCTGCGGTCGGCGCGCTGTCGGCGTTCTATCACGATTCGCTGAACATCAACGATCCGCGTCACCGCGAAGTGTCGGCCATCCGCATGATCGCGAAGCTGCCGACGCTGGTGGCGATGGCGTACAAGTTCAGCATCGGCCAGCCGTTCGTGTATCCGCGCAACGAGCTGTCGTACAGCGCGAATTTCATGCACATGATGTTCGCGAACCCGTGCGAAGAGTACAAGGTCAACGACGTGCTGGTGCGCGCGCTCGACCGCATCCTGATTCTGCACGCGGATCACGAGCAGAACGCGTCGACCTCGACGGTGCGTCTCGCGGGCTCGTCGGGTGCGAATCCGTTTGCGTGTATCGCAGCCGGTATCGCGTGTCTGTGGGGCCCGGCGCACGGCGGCGCGAACGAAGCCGCGCTGAACATGCTGGAAGAAATCGGCTCGGTCGACAACATTCCCGAGTTCATCAAGCAGGTGAAAGACAAGAACTCGGGCGTGAAGCTGATGGGCTTCGGCCACCGCGTCTACAAGAACTACGATCCGCGCGCGAAGCTGATGCGCGAAACCTGCCACGAAGTGCTGAACGAGCTGGGCCTGCACGACGACCCGCTCTTCAAGCTCGCGATGGAACTGGAAAAGATCGCGCTGGAAGACGAGTACTTCGTGTCGCGCAAGCTGTACCCGAACGTCGACTTCTACTCGGGCATCGTGCAGCGCGCGCTGGGCATCCCGACTTCGATGTTCACGTGTATCTTCGCGATGGCGCGTACGGTTGGCTGGATCGCGCAGTGGAACGAGATGATTGCCGATCCTGAGCAGAAGATTGGCCGTCCGCGCCAGTTGTTCATCGGTCAGACGCCGCGCGAAGCGAAGGCGCTCGATAACCGGTAAGCCGATCGGCTTATGCGGTGAATAAGACCCCGGCGGGTGACTGCCGGGGTTTTTGTTTTTGCGCGTCAGTCCGCGAAAACTTGCTGCAGCGTGTGAAGAGCATCGTGCAGCGTTTCGTCTTCCAGCGCGCCTTCCTTTTTCACAAGTCGCACTTTGTCGACGGTCCGAATCTGATCGAGAAGAATGAGGCCGTCCTTTCGCTTGAACGAGACCGGGATTCGAAAAGGCGCGGCCTTGCCGTTCGAAGTCATCGGCGCGACGATGACCGTGCGCATGTAGTCGTGAATCTCGGGCGGCGATACCACCACGCACGGACGCGTTTTCTGCACTTCGCTTCCTCGGGTCGGATCCAGCGCGACCAGCCAGATATCGCCGCGCGTCACCATTCGAGTTCTCCATCGTCGGCATTGCCGAACTCGCCCAGCACGAGCACATCTTCGCCGCTCGCAGCAACGGCCTTGCTTGCCTCCGCCCAGCCTTCGCGTACTTGTTTGCGCGGCTTGCGCAATACGATGGCATCGCCTTCGACGTCCATTTCAATCTCGTTTTCCAGTCCTAGCTGCGCCAGGAACGGCTTGGGAATCAGCACGCCCTGTGAATTGCCTATCTTTCGGATTGTTGTCTTCATGAGTTCCATGCGGTCACCAATGTGCATACAATGTTATTACTGACGGGATAAGGCGTCAATGTCACTCGACAACCAGCCTAAGGCCCGGCGCGTCGCACGACCATCCAGCCGGAAGGCATAAGCAAAATTGCCAGTACGCTGCATTCGGTGAAACGGGTACTCCCGATCCAGGTATCGCCACCACCACTATAACTAACTGTTTTTTCAAGGTTTTTTCGTTCAGCCTAGTACCATGCGCCGGCCGGGAAGTGGCATAATCGTCCAACAAGCCGCACCCTAAAACACCCCGCAGTCACCCACGAAAGCGCTCACCATGTCCCAGACTCTCTACGACAAGCTGTGGAACACGCACGTCATCCACACGGAAGAGGACGGCACCTCGATCCTCTATATCGACCGTCACCTGCTGCACGAAGTCACGAGCCCGCAAGCGTTCGAAGGTCTGAAGCTGGCCGAGCGCCCGGTGTGGCGCATCAGCGCGAATCTGGCCGTCTCCGACCATAACGTGCCGACGACCGACCGCTCGCACGGCATCGCCGATCCGGTCTCGAAACTGCAAGTCGATACGCTCGATACCAATTGCGACGATTTCGGCATCACGCAATTCAAGATGAACGACCTGCGTCAGGGCATCGTGCATATCATCGGGCCGGAGCAGGGCGCGACGCTGCCGGGCATGACCATCGTCTGCGGCGATTCGCACACGTCCACGCACGGCGCGTTCGGCGCGCTGGCGCACGGCATCGGCACGTCGGAAGTGGAGCACGTGCTCGCCACGCAAACGCTGCTGCAGAAGAAGAGCAAGAACATGCTCGTCAAGGTCGAAGGACCGCTGCCGCGCGGCTGCACCGCGAAGGACATCGTGCTCGCGATCATCGGCAAGATCGGGACGGCGGGCGGCACGGGCTACGCGATCGAATTCGGCGGCTCGACCATCCGCTCGCTCACGATGGAAGGCCGCATGACCGTCTGCAACATGGCGATCGAAGCAGGCGCGCGCGCGGGCATGGTCGCCGTCGACGACACGACCATCAATTACCTGAAGGACCGCCCGTATTCGCCGCAGGGCGTCGAGTGGAATCAGGCGGTCGAGTACTGGCGTCAGTTCAGGTCCGATGACGGCGCGCAGTTCGACCGCGTCGTCGAAATCAATGCCGCCGAAATCGTGCCGCAAGTCACGTGGGGCACGTCGCCGGAAATGGTGACGTCGATTGACGGCCGCGTGCCCGATCCCGAGCGCGAAAAAGACCCCGTCAAGCGCGACGCGATGGAGCGCGCGCTGAACTACATGGCGCTGCAGCCGAACACGCCGATCGAATCGATCAAGCCGGACAAGATTTTCATCGGCTCGTGCACGAACGCGCGCATCGAAGATCTGCGCGCGGCCGCGTATGTCGTGAAATCGCTGGGCAAGCGCGTGGCGTCGAACATCCGTCTGGCGATGGTCGTGCCGGGCTCCGGTCTCGTGAAGGCGCAGGCCGAGCGCGAAGGGCTCGACAAGATTTTCACGAACGCCGGTTTCGAATGGCGCGAGCCGGGCTGCTCCATGTGCCTCGCGATGAACGCGGATCGCCTCGATCCGGGCGAGCGCTGCGCATCGACCTCGAATCGCAATTTCGAAGGGCGTCAGGGCGCGGGCGGCCGCACGCACCTCGTCAGCCCGGCGATGGCCGCCGCGGCCGCGATCGAAGGTCATTTCGTCGATGTGCGCAAGCTCGCGTGATCAAACGGGACACTGAGAAAGACCATGGAAAAATTCACTGTTCATAGCGGGCTCGTGGTGCCGCTGGATCGCGAAAACGTCGATACTGACGCGATCATCCCGAAGCAGTTTCTGAAGTCGATCAAGCGCACGGGCTTCGGCCCGAATGCGTTCGACGAGTGGCGTTATCTCGATGTCGGCGAGCCGGGCCAGGACAACAGCAAGCGTCCGCTGAATCCGGATTTCGTGCTGAACCAGGCGCGCTATCAGGGCGCGTCGATTCTCGTCACGCGCAAGAACTTCGGCTGCGGCAGCTCGCGCGAGCACGCGCCGTGGGCGCTGGATCAGTACGGTTTTCGCGCGATCATCGCACCGAGCTTCGCGGACATTTTCTATAACAACTGCTTCAAGAACGGCCTGCTGCCGGTCGTGCTGACGGAGCAGCAAGTCGACAAGCTCATCAACGAGACGAACGCGTTCGTCGGCTACAAGCTGACGATCGATCTCGACGCGCAAGTCGTGCGCACCGGCGACGGCACCGAGTATTCGTTCGACGTGCCCGGTTTCCGCAAGTACTGCTTGCTGAACGGCCTGGACGATATCGGCCTGACACTGCGTCACGCGGACAAGATCAAGCAGTTCGAAGCCGAGCGGCTCGCGAAGCAGCCGTGGTTGAACAACCGCGTGATCGGATAACCCAAAAGGAAGAGACAGATGAAGATTGCAGTGCTGCCCGGCGACGGGATCGGTCCGGAAATCACGGCCGAAGCGGTCAAGGTGCTGAACGCGCTCGGCGAAAAGTTCGAACTGGAAGAAGCGCCCGTCGGCGGCGCGGGCTACGAGGCGAAAGGCCATCCGCTGCCCGATTCGACGCTTGCGCTCGCGAAGGAAGCCGACGCCATTCTTTTCGGCGCGGTCGGCGACTGGAAATACGACTCGCTCGATCGCGCGCTGCGTCCGGAGCAGGCCATTCTCGGCCTGCGGAAGCATCTGCAACTGTTCGCGAACTTCCGCCCGGCGATCTGCTATCCGCAACTGACGGCGGCGTCGTCGCTCAAGGCGGAAATCGTGTCGGGACTCGACATCCTGATCGTGCGCGAGCTGAACGGCGACATCTACTTCGGCCAGCCGCGCGGCGTGCGTCAGGCGCCGGACGGCCCGTTCGAAGGCGCGCGCGAAGGCTTCGACACGATGCGTTATTCGGAGCCGGAAGTGCGCCGTATCGCGCATGTTGCGTTCGCGGCGGCGCAGAAGCGCCAGAAGAAGCTGACGAGCGTGGACAAGGCGAACGTGCTCGAAACGTCGCAGTTGTGGCGCGACACGATGATCGACGTCGCGAAGGAATATCCGGACGTCGAACTGTCGCACATGTATGTCGACAACGCGGCGATGCAGCTCGTCAAGGCGCCGAAGGCGTTCGACGTGGTCGTGACCGGCAACATGTTCGGCGACATTCTGTCGGACGAAGCGGCGATGCTGACGGGCTCCATCGGCATGCTGCCGTCCGCGTCGCTCGACAAGAACAACAAGGGCCTGTACGAGCCGTCGCACGGTTCCGCGCCGGATATCGCGGGCAAGGGCGTGGCCAATCCGCTCGCGACCATCCTGTCGGCGGCGATGATGCTGCGCTACTCGCTCGGCAAGACGGAGCAGGCGGATCGCATCGAGAACGCGGTGAAGAAGGTGCTGGAGCAGGGCTACCGCACCGGCGATATCGCGACTGCGGACGGCAAGACCGTCGGCACGAAGGAAATGGGCGACGCCGTGCTGGCCGCGCTGTAAAACGCTTCACACGATCGGATCGGCCGTTTTGGCGCAAAGCCGGAACGGCCGGATCGGTAGCATTGACGCATCATCGGCGGCGGGGGGGGGCCCCCCCCCCCCCCCGGGGCCCCCCCCCCCCCCCCCCCCCCCCCCCCCCCCCCCCCCCCCCCCCCCCCCCCCCCCCCCCCCCCCCCCCCCCCCCCCCCCCCCCCCCCCCCCCCCCCCCCCCCCCCCCCCCCCCCCCCCCCACCCCCCCCCCCCCCCCGCCGGCATCGAC
>NZ_JALQEA010000035.1:0-252 GCF_023630965.1 Caballeronia sp. ATUFL_M2_KS44
ATTCGTGGATGTTCGAGAATCGCGTGCCGCACATTCTTTCGGGCGATTACACACCGCTTTCCGCCGTCGATATTTTCGTTAAGGACTTGGGCCTCGTGCTCGACACGGCGCGCACGTCGAAATTTCCGTTGCCGCTGTCGGCGGCGGCGCATCAGATGTTCATGATGGCGTCCACGGCCGGACACGGCGGCGAGGACGATTCCGCGGTCATCAAGATTTTTCCGGGCATCGACATTCCGAAGGGAGCGAAGC
>NZ_JALQEA010000036.1:0-114259 GCF_023630965.1 Caballeronia sp. ATUFL_M2_KS44
CCCCCCCCCCCCCCCCCCCCCCCCCCCGCCCCCCCCCCCCCCCCCCCCCCCCCCCCCCCCCCCCCCCCCCCCCCCCCGGCCCCCCCCCCCCCCCCCCCCCCCCCCCCCCCCCCCCGCAACTCGTGTATATTGTTTGGTCATGGCGAAGAACTCTCAATTCTCTACGGACTCCATCGGTCGCGGCATCCACGCTCGCGCGACGAGTCTCGCCTTTGTCCAGCGTATCGACGTTATCGCCAGCATTGGCGCAATCGCCGCTATCGGCACGTCGAAAACGCGCACGACGAAAATCTCCATTAAAGCGATCACGATTCGCTGATCGTCCCTCGTGTCCGAGCGTCTTCCCCGCGCGGCCACGCCGGGCAAGGATGCGGGGAAGAGTCCACAGATAAGGTTAGTCATGAACGTAGGTCTCGTTGGTTGGCGCGGTATGGTCGGCAGCGTCCTGATGCAGCGCATGCAGCAGGAAGGCGATTTCGACCTGATCGAACCGGTGTTTTTCAGCACCAGCAATGCGGGCGGCAACGCGCCGTCGTTCGCTAAAAACGAGACGAAGCTCAAAGACGCAACGAGCATCGACGACCTGAAAAAGTGCGACGCCATCATCACGTGCCAGGGCGGCGACTACACGAACGACGTGTATCCGAAGCTGCGCGCGGCGGGCTGGAAAGGCTACTGGATCGACGCGGCATCGGCGCTGCGCATGAAGGACGACGCGGTCATCATCCTCGATCCCGTCAACCTCGACGTCATCAAGGATTCGCTCGTCAAGGGCGGGCGCGATTTCGTCGGCGGCAACTGCACGGTCAGCCTGATGCTGATGGCGCTCGGCGGCCTGTTCCGCGAAAACCTCGTCGACTGGATGACGGCCATGACGTATCAGGCCGCTTCGGGCGCGGGCGCGCAGAACATGCGCGAACTGCTGTCGCAGATGGGCGCGCTCAACGCGTCGGTGGCGGGCGATCTGGCGAATCCGTCGTCGGCCATTCTGGATATCGACCGCAAGGTGCTCGCCACGATGAACAGCGACGCCATGCCGACCGATCATTTCGGCGTGCCGCTCGCGGGCTCGCTGATTCCGTGGATCGACAAGGATCTCGGCAACGGCATGTCGAAGGAAGAGTGGAAGGGCGGCGCGGAAACCAACAAGATTCTCGGCAAGCCGGCGATGGGCGAGCCGGGATCGATTCCCGTCGATGGCCTGTGCGTGCGGATCGGCGCGATGCGCTGCCACTCGCAGGCGCTGACCATCAAGCTGAACAAGGACGTGCCGCTCGACGAAATCAACGGCATTTTGGCTTCGGCGAACGACTGGGTGAAGGTCGTGCCGAACGAGCGCGAAGCGTCGATGCGCGATCTGTCGCCGGCGGTGGTCACGGGCACGCTGACGGTGCCGGTCGGCCGTCTGCGCAAGCTCGCGATGGGCGGCGAGTATCTGTCGGCGTTCACGGTCGGCGACCAGCTTCTGTGGGGCGCGGCCGAACCGCTGCGCCGCATGCTTCGCATTCTGCTGGACAAGTAAAGTAAACTACGCGCCTAAAGCGCGGACATCGAACGAAAAGCGTCGCGTCATCGCGGCGCTTTTTGTTTATGGGGCCGGTTTATCGGCGCTGCATGCAAACGGCCGGTCGTGACCGTCCGTCGCGCGCGTCCTCGTTCTGATTCAACTTTTCGCCGTACCGTGGAGCTTCAATGATTCGACGACCCCGCCGGTCTTTTATCCCGTCAGCGCATGCGGCGTTTGCCGCGGCGAGCGTCGCCCTCTGCGCGCTGCTTTCGACGATGTCCGGCGCGGCGATCGCGCAGGCGAGCGATGCAGCCGCCGGCGCATCGGCGACGGTCGCATCCGGGCAGCGGTACGCGGTGAAGCCGGGACAGTCGCTCAACGATGTCGCGGGCGAGATCACCGGATCGAAGGAACGCGCCGTCAAGGAAAAGATGGCGCGCGCGCTCTTCGACGCGAACCCGAACGCGTTCGCGGGCCACGACATCAACCGGCTCAAGCTCGGCGCCGTGCTCAACGTGCCGGCGAGCGAAGCCGGCGGCGCGTCGGATGCGCAGGCTGCGGCGAGTGCTGTTCAGGCTAGCGCGCCGGAGCCCGCGTCGCAGGGCACGACCGGGGCGGCTTCGGAGAGTACGCCGTCTGCATCGGCGGTCGAATCAGCCAGCGGCGTGCAGCAAGCTTCGGAAGCGCAGCCGCCTGCCACGCCCGCCGTTGCGCCGGCGGCCAGCGCACCCGCGCCGGAGTCGGTGCCCGCGCGCCGCGTCGGTCCGGACCCGATGCTGTTCGGGCTCGCCATCGCGGTGCTGCTCCTGCTCTTCCTTCTGATGATGTGGCGCAGCGCCAAACGTCGACGGGCGAAGGCGGAGGCCGAAGCGCGCCGCCACGAGCGTGTGCCCGCGTCGGCTGTTTATCCGCCGGCTACCGGCGCTGCCGACCTCGAAGGCGATGCGGTGCCGCGCGATCAATCGGAACTGAATGCGGTCGCGGCGAGCATGGAAAGCTATGAGGCGGCTCAGTCATTCGCCGCCCCTTCCGATGACGATGCCGCTCCGTCCGCTAAAGCGCCGCTCGACGCTCCTTCGGAAGCCGAAGCCGCGCCCGAAGCGCCCGAAGCCGCCGAAACCCAAGCGAACGACCGCGACCGCGCGGAGCCGCCCGCTCCGTTCATGCCTGCCGCACCGGCTGCGCTCCATTCCGCGTTCATGCCGCCGCGTCCCGTCGAGATGAGCGAAGCCGACGCGCAGCAACCGCAAGAGCGCGAGATCGCTGGCCGCGAAGCCGAGAAGTGGGAAGCCGAGGAGCGCCAGGCCGCCGCGCGGCAAGCTGCGGCGCGGGAGGCGGAAGAGCGCGAGATCCGTGCACGCGAAGCAGCGGCGCGCGATGCGCTCGCTCGCGAAACGGCGGGACGCGAAGGCGAAGCGCGGGAAGCAGCCGAACAGGAAGCGCAGGCGCAGCAGGCCCGCGAGGCGGCGGCGCGCGAGATCATCGCTCGTGAAGCCGAGTTGCGCCAGGCGCAGGCGCATGCACACGAAGAACACGCGGAAGACGACGAGCCGACGCAAGGCGATCGCTTTCCGATGCCGAAATTTCCGACCGAAGCGGTTCAGGCGCTCGATTCGCTGGATCTCGGCTTGCCGCCGCGCATGGAATTGAAGCTGAATTCCCCGCTCGATTCGGGCGCAACGCCGCCGCTCCACGAATCGCAAACGCCGATCGAGCCTGTGCCGTTCGTGCCGCAGCCCGTCGCTGAAACGGACGCCGCGCAGCAATCGAAGGCCGATATCGCGCCGCCATCCGCCGCCGCGCAGATCGAAGCGGGGACGGCCGGCGCAGCGTCGGTCGCGGGCTTGGGCGCGCGGCTGGGGCCGACCCAGTTCGGTCCGCTCAGCCTGGACTTCGATCTGGACCTTCCGTCGAGTCAGACCGAGCCGCTGCCGGCGCTGACCCCGGCGCAGCTCGCGACCATCGCGCGCAACAAGCTGGAACTGGCCGTCGAATATATCGAACTGGGCGATCTCGGCGGCGCGCGCACGCTGCTGCAGGAAGTGATCGCATCGAACGATACGGCCACGCGCCAGAAAGCCGCCGCGCTGCTTTCGACTCTCGCGCCGCATTCCTGACATGCGGATCGCGTTGGGCATTCAGTACGACGGCGCGGCGTTTTGCGGCTGGCAATCGCAGCCGCACGGCAAGACGGTGCAGAACACGCTCGAGCGCGCGCTCGCGGAATTCGCGCAGACGCCGCTGCAGACGGTCGTCGCCGGGCGCACGGACACGGGCGTTCACGGGCTCGGCCAGGTCGTTCATTTCGAGACGGATCTCGATCGCGCCGAGTTCTCGTGGGTGCGCGGCACGAACGCGTTCCTGCCGGAAACGGTCGCGGTGCAATGGGCGAAGCCGATGCCCGACGACTTCCACGCGCGTTTCGCGGCCTTCGAGCGGACGTACTTCTACGTGCTGTACGTCAATCCGGTGCGTTCGCCGATGCTCGCGAAACGCGCGGGCTGGGTCCACACGCCGCTCGACGTCGCCGCGATGCGCGATTCCGCCGCGTGTCTGATCGGCGAGCACGATTTTTCGTCGTTCCGCGCGGCGGATTGCCAGTCGAAAACGCCGGTCAAGCACGTCTATCAGATCGATGTGCGCGAGCAGGGCGATTTCGTCCACTTCCGTTTTCGCGCGAACGCGTTCCTGCATCACATGGTGCGCAATCTGATGGGATGCTTCGTCGCGATCGGGCGGGGCCGTCACCCGGTTTCGTGGATGGCCGACGTCCTCGCCGCCCGCGATCGCCGCATCGCCGCGCCCACCTTCATGCCGGACGGGCTTTATTTGGCGGAAGTCGGCTATCCGGAACGCTTCGCGGTGCCGCCGCCGCACATCGCGAGCATGCCGTGGAGCGCCATCTGGGCGGACGAGACATGACAGACATGAGTAACCAGGATTTGCATCGGACGAGAATCAAGCTCTGCGGGTTGTCGCGCGCGGAGCACGTGCAGCACGCCGTCGCGCTCGGCGCGGATGCGGTCGGCTTCGTCTTTTATCCGCCGAGTCCGCGTTCGGTGAGCGTCAAGGAAGCCGTGGAACTGGCGCGGCACGTTCCGCCGCTAGTGTCGGCGGTCGGGCTTTTCGTCAACGCGACGCCCGAGTGGATCGAGGAAGTCACGTCGAGCGTGCCGCTTTCGCTGCTTCAGTTTCACGGTGACGAAACGCCCGAAGAATGCGCGAAACTCGCGTCGATTGCGGGTTTGCCCTATTGGCGCGCGGTGCGTGTCGGGCCTGATGCGGCTGCAAGCGATTTGGTAGAATCGTCGCTTAAATATGCAGCCGCAGGCGGTATCCTGCTCGACGCGCTCGTCGAGGGCTTCGGCGGCGGCGGAAAGGTATTCGATTGGTCACTTATCCCAACAGATCTCGGGCATCGGGCCGTTTTGAGTGGTGGGTTGAACGCTCAAAACGTCAGTGACGCCATCCGGCGCGTGCGCCCGTTCGCGGTCGATGTCTCCAGCGGCATCGAGGTGCCGGGCGCGAAGGGCGTGAAAGATCCCGCCCGAATGACGGCGTTCATGCGCGCGGTGCGCGAAGCGGACGCCGGCTGATTCCGAACGTGGACCGGCATCGACTTGTCGATCCACTACCGAGAGAGTGACGCAATGTACAACTTGCCTGACGAAAGAGGCCATTTCGGCCAATATGGCGGCGTTTTCGTTTCCGAAACGCTCATTCATGCACTCGACGAACTGCGCCGCGCCTACGACGCGGCCCGCCAGGACCCCGAGTTCCAGGCCGAATACGACTACGAACTGAAGCACTACGTCGGCCGTCCTTCTCCGATTTATCACGCCAAGCGCTGGAGCGAGATGCTCGGCGGCGCGCAGCTTTATCTGAAGCGCGAAGACCTGAATCACACCGGCGCGCACAAGGTAAACAACGTGATCGGCCAGGCGCTGCTCGCCCGCAAGATGGGCAAGCCGCGCGTGATCGCCGAGACGGGCGCGGGCCAGCACGGCGTCGCGACCGCGACGATCGCCGCGCGCTTCGGCATGGAATGCGTCGTGTACATGGGCGCGGAAGACGTGCGTCGGCAGGCGGCGAACGTGTATCGCATGAAGCTGCTTGGCGCGACCGTCGTGCCGGTGGAATCCGGCTCGCGCACGCTCAAGGACGCGCTCAACGAAGCCATGCGCGACTGGGTCACGAACGTCGAGAACACGTTCTACATCATCGGCACGGTGGCGGGGCCGCATCCGTATCCGATGATGGTGCGCGACTTCCAGCGCGTGATCGGCGACGAATGCCGCGTGCAGATGCCTGAAATGGCGGGCCGTCAGCCCGATGCGGTCATCGCGTGCGTGGGCGGCGGGTCGAATGCAATGGGCATTTTCTATCCGTATATCGACGATAAAGCCGTGCGCCTCATCGGCGTCGAAGCGGCGGGCGACGGCATCGACACGGGCCGCCACGCGGCCTCGCTGATGGGCGGCAGCGCCGGCGTGCTGCACGGCAACCGCACGTATCTGCTCCAGGACGACAACGGCCAGATCATCGAGACGCATTCGGTGTCGGCGGGGCTCGACTATCCGGGCGTCGGTCCCGAGCACGCGTGGCTGAAGGACGCGGGCCGCGCCGAGTACGTCGGCATCACGGACGACGAAGCGCTCAAGGCGTTCCACGATTGCTGCCGGATCGAAGGCATCATTCCGGCGCTCGAATCGAGCCACGCGCTGGCCTACGGCGCGAAGCTCGCGAAGACGCTGCCGCGCGACAAGGTGCTGCTCGTCAACTTGTCGGGCCGTGGCGACAAGGACATGCACACGGTCGCGGAGCGATCGGGCATTCAGTTCTAAGCCACAGATGCGCACTGTCATCGACGAACCGATGTCCGCCGGCGCGCTGCAGGGCGCCGGCATCGACATTCGCAACCGCGATTTTCTGGCCGATGCCGCGAGCATTCCCGACGAGTCGATCGATCTGATCGTCGCCGATCCGCCGTACGGTTTGGGCAAGGACTACGGGAACGACTCGGACATGCTGTCGGGCGTCGCCTTTCTGGAGTGGACGTATCGCTGGCTCGACATGGCGATCCCCAAGCTCAAGAAAAGCGGTTCGCTGTACCTGTTCTGCACGTGGCAATACTCGCCCGAACTGTTCGTGTTCCTGAAGCGCCGAATGATGATGATCAACGAGATCGTCTGGGACCGGCGCGTGCCGAGCATGGGCGGAACGACGCGCAAATACACGTCAGTACACGACAACATCGGCTATTTTGCGATATCGAGGGATTACTACTTCGATCTCGATCCGGTGCGCATCCCTTACGACGCAGCGACGAAAAAGGCGCGCTCGCGCAAGATTTTCGAAGGCAGCAAGTGGCTGGAGATGGGCTATAACCCGAAGGATGTCTGGTCGGTGTCGCGGCTGCATCGGCAGCACGCGGAGCGCGTCGATCATCCGACGCAAAAGCCGCTGGAAATCATCGAGCGCATGGTGCAGGCGAGTTGTCCGCCGGGCGGCCGCGTGCTCGATCCGTTCATGGGCAGCGGCACGACGGCAGTCGCTTGCGCGCGCCACGGACGGCTCTTCACGGGTTACGAGATCAACGCGGATTACTGCGCGATCGCGGAAAGCCGCCTCGCGCGGGTGCGTGGCGCGCCCGTCAAGTCCGCCAGCGTGCCGATTGCCGCCGAAGCGCAAGCCGCTCAATAGCGTCGCTGATTGCGTCTTGCCGACGCCTACCGAATACGACTACGAGAATTTCCATGTCCCGTATCAAAAACACGCTCGCGGCGCTCGCCGCGCAAGGCAAAAAAGGGCTGATCCCGTTCATCACCGCGGGCGATCCGAACCCGGAACAGACCGTCGAGTTCATGCACGCGCTGGCCAAGGGCGGCGCGGACGTCATCGAACTGGGCGTGCCGTTTTCCGACCCGATGGCCGATGGCCCCGTCATCCAGCGTTCGTCCGAGCGCGCACTCGCACGCGGCGTCACGCTGAAGCGCGTGCTCGCGGATGTCGCGCGCTTTCGCGAAACCGACGACAAAACGCCCGTCGTCCTGATGGGCTACGCGAATCCGATCGAGCGCATGGGCGCCGAAGCCTTCGCGCAAGCCGCGAAGCAGGCGGGCGTCGATGGCGTGCTGGTCGTCGATTACCCGCCCGAGGAGTCCGAAGCGTTCAGCGCGACCATGCGCGCGTCGGACATCGATCCGATCTTTCTGCTCGCGCCCACGTCGACGGACGAGCGCATCGCGGCGGTCGGCAAAATCGCGAGCGGCTACGTCTACTACGTGTCCCTCACGGGCGTGACCGGCGCGGCAAATCTGGACGTTTCGCGCATCGCGAGTAAAATCCCGGCCATCAAGTCGCATGTGCCGCTGCCGATCGGCGTCGGTTTCGGCATCCGCGACGCCCAGACCGCCCGCGCCGTGGCCGAAGTCGCGGATGCCGTGGTGATCGGCAGCCGGCTCGTGCAGTTACTCGAAGAGGCGCCGCCCGAGACCGCGGCCGCGTCGCTCACGAGCTTCATCGCGGAAATCCGCACGGCGCTCGACTCCGCCAAATAATCTTCGCCGCCGCGCCGCGTGAATCGCGCGCGGCCCCCGAACAGTCAAGGAAAAACGATGAGCTGGCTCGACAAACTGCTGCCGCCCAAGATCAAACAAACCGATCCCAAGAGCCGCAAGGGCATTCCCGAAGGCCTGTGGGTGAAGTGTCCGGCGTGCGAGGCGGTGCTGTATCGCAACGACGTCGAGGCGAATCTGCATGTTTGCCCGAAGTGCAGCCATCACATGCGCATCGGCGCGCGCGAGCGGCTCGACCGCCTGCTGGACCCGGAAGGCCGCTATGAAATCGGCCAGGAAGTCGTGCCGGTCGACGCGCTCAAGTTCAAGGACAGCCGCAAGTATCCGGATCGCCTGAAAGAGGCGATGGAAGACACCGACGAAACCGACGCGATGGTCGTCATGGGCGGCGCGATCCACACGCTGCCGTGCGTGGTCGCGTGCTTCGAGTTCTCGTTCATGGGCGGCTCGATGGGCTCGGTCGTCGGCGAGCGCTTCGTGCGCGGCGCGCGTAACGCGATCGAGCAGAACGTGCCGTTCATCTGCTTCACGGCGTCGGGCGGCGCGCGCATGCAGGAAAGCCTGCTTTCGCTGATGCAGATGGCGAAGACCACCGCGCTCCTCACGAAGCTGTCCGAAGCGAAACTGCCGTTCATTTCCGTTCTGACCGATCCGACGATGGGCGGCGTGTCCGCGAGCTTCGCGTTCCTGGGCGACGTCGTGATCGCCGAACCGAAGGCGCTGATCGGCTTCGCGGGCCCGCGCGTGATCGAGCAGACCGTGCGCGAAAAGCTGCCGGAAGGCTTCCAGCGCGCGGAATTCCTGCTGACGAAGGGCGCGGTCGACATGATCGTCGATCGCCGGAAGATGCGCGAGGAACTCGCCCAGTTGATGGCGTTGATGACGCGACAGCCCGCCGACTCCGTCGCCTGAGGCCATTTCGTTCAGCGCCGCGCCGCGCGTGAACCCGCGAGGTTCCGCGCGGCGCTTTTGCTTTCCCGATCTCGAAAATGAACACATTCCCCACACTCGACGCGTGGCTCGCCCATCTGGAAGCGGCGCATCCGGTCGGCATCGACATGGGCCTCGCGCGCATCGGCCGCGTGAAGGACGCGCTCGGGCTGACGTTCGATTGTCCCGTCATCACCGTCGGCGGGACGAACGGCAAGGGTTCGACGTGCGCGATCCTCGAAACCATCCTGCTGCGCGCGGGGTATCGCGTGGGCTGTCACACGTCGCCGCATCTGCTCGCGTTCAATGAGCGCGCGCGCATCGACGGCGCCGACGCCACCGACGCCGACCTGCTCGAGCATTTCGAGGCTGTCGAAAAGGCGCGCGCGAGTCTGCCGGAGCCGGTCTCGCTGACCTATTTCGAGTTCACGACGCTCGCGATCCTGCATTTGTTCGCATCGCGCGGGCTGGACGCGGTGATTCTCGAAGTCGGCCTGGGCGGGCGGCTGGACGCCGTGAATATCGTCGATACGGATTGCGCGGTCATCACGAGCATCGACATCGACCATACGGACTATCTCGGCGATACGCGCGAGAAGATCGCGTTCGAGAAGGCCGGCATTTTCCGCGCGGGCAAGCCTGCGGTGTGCGGCGATCCATCGCCGCCGCAAACGCTGATCGATCATGCCGAGGCGATCGGCGCGGATCTGTGGCTCGTCGGCCGCGATTTTCGTTACGAAGCGCAGCCGGGCAACGAGCGGCAGCAATGGAGCTACATCGGACGCACGCAGCGGCGTTCGGCGCTCGCGTATCCGGCGCTGCGCGGGGCGAATCAGCTGATCAACACGTCGGCGGCGCTGGCCGCGCTCGAAGCGCTGCGCGACCGGCTGCCGGTGTCGGCGCAAGACATTCGGCTCGGACTCGCGAACGTCGAACTGCCGGGCCGCTTCCAGGTGCTGCCGGGCAAGCCGCAGATCATTCTCGATGTCGCGCATAACCCGCATGCCGCCGCCGTGCTCGCGCAGAATCTGGGCAACATGGGCTACTTTCCGTACACCTACGCGGTGTTCGGCGCGATGAACGACAAGGATATCGATGGCGTCGTGCATCAGCTTCTCGGCGAAATCGATCACTGGAACGTGACCGCGCTGCCGACGCCGCGCGCGGCATCGGCGGAACGGCTCGATGCGGTGCTGCGCGAAGCCGGTGTCAACGAAGGTCCCGACAGCAGCGTTGCACGCTTTGAGACGCCCGCCGACGCTTTTCGAGACGCGTTAAGCCGAGCGTCCGAAAATGATAGAATCGTGGTTTTCGGTAGTTTCTATACGGTGGCTGGCGTCATGGCTTACCGCAAATCGCAGCATCACTGAGACGGCCGGCCACGCCGGGCGTCCACGTTTCACGCACCAAGCCATACATGGGACTTTTCTCGTTCGGCAAGAAAGACGACGCACGCGCGGCGAGCGACGCACACTCCGATTCCCCGCGCGGCTCGCGTCAAACCGTGCGGACGGAGCGCCGCACGCGCCGCTCCGAGCGCACGGACGCCGACGCGATGATGCTCGACCCCACCTTGCCCGAGAAGCAGCGCGCGCGCCGCAGGCTGGTCGGCGCAATCGCGCTGGTGCTGGCGGCGGTCATCGTGCTGCCCATGGTGCTGGATTCGCGCCCGAAGCCCGTCACCGACGACATTTCCATCGATATTCCCAATCGCGCCGCGCCCGCTGCGAAGCAATCGCGCGACGCGGACGCCGATACGCAAGCCGGCGTCGCACATGACGGCCCGGCTGCGGCATCCGCGCCAGGCGCCGCCGCTGCGGGCGTGACGCAGCCGCAAGCACAGACGCAAGCCTCCGCGCCGGCTGCGGTCGCGCAGGCCAAGCCGGAAGCGAAGCCCGAGGCCAAGCCCGAAAGCAAGCCGACGGTCACAGCCAAGCCCGCCGCCAAACCGCAGGCCGCCGAAGCCGCGCCCGAGACGAACGGCAACGCCAACACGACATCGACCGCTGCGAACACGCCGTCGTCGCCTGCGGGCAGCCGCTTCGTGCTGCAAATCGGCACGTTCGACGACGAAACCGCCGCGCAGAACTGGGTCGCCAAGTTGAAAGCCGCGGGCGTGCCCGCATATGTCGAGCATCGCCAGCAGTCCGACGGCTCGTCGCGCGCGCTGCTGCGTGCCGGACCGTTCCCGGATCGCGCGTCGGCTTCGGCTGCGCTCGTGAAGGTGCGCCAGGCGGGACTCGCCGGCGGCAAGCGGCCGGCGTCGAACTAAGCGCCGATGTTCACGAGCTACGACTATGCGGTAATGGCCGTCATCGGTCTGTCCGCGCTGCGCGGCATGTGGCGCGGACTGCTCGCCGAGGCATTCGGGCTGGTCGGCTGGATCGCCGCCATTCTGATCGCGGGCCGCTTCGTGGGCGTCGTCGCGCCGTACATTCCGGCGACCTGGCCGGGCGGCGCGCTGACGCAATGGCTGATCGCGTTTCTGCTGGTGGTCGGCGCGGTGCTGCTGCTGTCGAGCGTGCTGTCGGCGCTGTTGACGCGCATCACCGAAATCACCGGCCTGCGCGGAGTGGATCGCTCGCTCGGCTTGCTGTTCGGCCTCGCCAGAGGCGTGATATTAGTGGTGATCCTGGTCGCCCTTGCCGGCTTGACCGAATTGCCGCAGAAAGAATTTTGGCGCAACGCGCTGCTCCGGCCGACGGTCGAGCAAGGCGTGCGCGAACTGAAACCGCTGCTTCCCGATACGCTCGCCGCGTATGTGCACGTCGCCCCCGACTCGGGCGATTCGGCGCGAAACGCCGCACAATAGACGAACGGCAGGCTACACGAGGAACGCGACGCCAGGTTGCGTCTTTCGGTTCGGCTCGACGAACCGAGGCAGCGCGCCGGCTGCACGCCTTTCGACCCCGTTTCGACTCTTTGAAGGACCATGCCATGTGCGGCATCGTAGGTGTAGTTTCCCAAAGCCCTGTCAATCAGGTCATCTATGACAGCCTGCTGCTCTTGCAGCATCGCGGTCAGGACGCGGCGGGCATCGCCACGGCCAACGGCAACAACTTCCACATGCACAAGGCCAACGGCATGGTGCGCGACGTGTTCCGCACGCGCAACATGCGCAGCCTGCCGGGCAACGTCGGCATCGGGCAAGTGCGTTATCCGACGGCCGGTTCCGCATCGAACGAGGAAGAAGCGCAGCCGTTCTACGTGAACGCGCCGTTCGGCATCATCCTCGCGCACAACGGCAATCTGACGAACTGGATGCAGCTCAAGGACGAGATGTTCCGGATCGATCGCCGGCACATCAACACCGCCTCCGACACCGAAGTGCTGCTCAACGTCTTCGCGCACGAACTGCAACTCGCAAGCTCGGGCCTCCAGCTCGACGCCGCCGCGCTGTGGAAGGCGGTCGCGGGCGTGCATCGCCGCGTGAAGGGTTCGTATGCGATCGTTTCGCTGATCGCCGGTTACGGGCTCATTGCGTTCCGCGATCCGTTCGGCATTCGCCCGCTCGTGCTCGGCAAGCTGGAAACGTCGACGGGCGTCGAGTGGATCGTGGCGTCGGAATCGGTGGCGATCGAAGGCATCGGCTTCGAATTCGTGCGCGACGTCGAACCGGGCGAAGCGATTTTCATCGACGCGGAAGGCAATCTGCACAGCCATCAATGCGCGGAAAAGCCGGTGCTCAAGCCCTGCATTTTCGAACTGGTTTATCTCGCGCGTCCGGATTCCTGCCTCGACGGCGTGCCGGTCTACAACGCGCGTCTGCGCATGGGCGACTATCTCGCCGAGAAGATCAAGCGCGTGCTGCCCGACGTGCCGATCGACGTCGTGATGCCCATTCCCGATTCGTCGCGCCCCGCCGCGATGCAGGTGGCCGCGAAGCTCGGCG
The DNA here is from genome assembly GCF_023630965.1 of Caballeronia sp. ATUFL_M2_KS44. Classification (NCBI taxonomy): domain Bacteria; kingdom Pseudomonadati; phylum Pseudomonadota; class Betaproteobacteria; order Burkholderiales; family Burkholderiaceae; genus Caballeronia; species Caballeronia sp. ATUFL_M2_KS44. Next base: position 12,908 of record NZ_JALQEA010000036.1, read on the forward strand.
TCGAGTATCGCGAAGGCTTCTTCAAGAATCGCTATGTCGGCCGGACGTTCATCATGCCGGGCCAGGCGGTGCGCAAGAAATCCGTGCGCCAGAAGCTGAACGCGATGGGCATCGAATTCAAGGGCAAGAACGTGCTGATCGTCGACGATTCCATCGTGCGCGGCACGACATCGCATGAAATCGTGCAAATGGCTCGCGATGCCGGCGCGAACAAGGTGATTTTCGCGTCCGCCGCGCCGCCGGTGAAATTCCCGAACGTGTACGGCATCGACATGCCGACGCGCGGCGAACTCGTCGCGCATGGCCGCAGTGACGACGAAGTGGCGCGCATGATCGGCGCGGATTATCTGGTGTATCAGGACGTCGAGGACTTGAAGAGCGCGGTGCGCGACATCAATCCGGCGCTGGAGGATTTCGAGGCGTCGTGCTTCGACGGTAACTACATTACCGGCGATGTGACCACGGATTATCTCGATCGCATCGAAACCGCGCGTCTCGCGCCGCAAGAGCAGACCGACCGCGACATCGCGGGCGAGGCGCTCGAAGGCGGTCCTGCGCGTTCGCAATTGCATCTGCAACTGTCGGTGGATTAAGCCTTCACGACGGCTTGAGAAAGCCCGCTCGGTCGATTCGACGAGCGGGCTTTTTTGCGTCTATTGACCGCGTTGCAGCCCGCTATTGCGCCATTGTCCGGGCGCGATGCCGAAGCGCTTCGAGAACGCATGCGTGAACGCGCTTTGATCGGCGAAGCCGACATCGAGCGCAATGGCGGTCAGCGAGGTACGTGGATCGGCGAGCAGCGTGAGCGCCGTATCGAGCCGCAAGCGATGCAGATAGCGATGCGGCGTCTCGCCGAACGCTTCGTTGAACAACTGATGAAAGCGCCGCATGCCGAAGCCGCAATGCGCGGCGAGATCGGCCACGCGCAACGGCTCGGAAAGATGCGCGCGCAGCCATCGGTCGATGCGAGCGAAGTCGAGGCCGCGCGTTTCGCCGATCAGCGACGCGCCGGCATCGGCCATCAACGCGCCGCACAGATGCGTGGCCGCTTGCCAGGCGAAGCGTCGCGGCATCGCGGACGCTTCGACGCTCGCGCTCACCGCGACGTTCGCGACGAGCTGCGTGAGGCGCGCATCGAGTTCGATGGTGCGGGCGCGTTCGAAGAAGCGCACCGGGACCGCCACCGACGACGCCGGCAGATCCAGCACGAGCTGGCGATTGACGCCTTCGGCCCAATACTCGTGACGCGCGCCTGCGGGAATGATCCACGCGCGATGCCGATCGATCTGCGATTCGTTGCCGTCGACCGCCATGCCCATTGCGCCGTCGAAGCCGAGCACGATCTGATGGAAGTCGTGCTCGTCCGATGCCTGCACCGCTTCATAGCGGCGCAGCGAGACCGTGGGCGTGGAAGGGCCGAGCGGCGCGCTCATCGCGATCTCAGACGTCGAGCAGTTCCACTTCGAACACGAGCGTGGCGTTCGGCGGAATCACGCCGCCCGCGCCGCGCGCGCCGTAGCCGAGTTGCGGCGGAATGGTCAGACGGCGCACGCCGCCGACCTTCATGCCTTGCACGCCTTCGTCCCAGCCCTTGATGACCATGCCGCCGCCGAGCACGAAGGCGAAGGGATCGTTGCGGTCCTTGCTCGAATCGAACTTCTGGCCGTCGGTCAGCCAGCCCGTGTAATGCACGCTGACCGTCTTGCCCGCGACGGCTTCGGCGCCATCGCCGACGGTGACGTCTTCATACTTGAGACCGGAATCGGTCGTGACTTTCGACATGTTTGCTCCCTGGTTGCACGGCTCTTATGCCGCTGGTCGAAACCAGCATTGTAGAACGGAGCGAGGGAGCGAGTCGGGGCATGAGAAGCGCCCCGGAGAGCGGTCCGGCCTATTTCGCCAGCAAATCCGAATGCTTGGGCGATGCCGGGTCGAACGCGCCGCGCGATGGCGTCGTTGACATCATCACGTTTTGCGCCTGTGCGTCGAATACTTCGCGCGAGAAGCGGCGGCGGAAGTCGTTCGTGAGCCCGGTCATCGGCACGTTGTGCGCGGTGAAGATGCGCTCGACGAATGCATCGTGATCGCCTGCGGGGAAGAGCAGCGCGTCCGGCAAATACGATTCGAGGCCGCAGATGCGCGACACGACGATCGGCCGTTCCGCGAGCACCGCTTCGATCATCACGAGCGGCACGCCTTCGAACGCGGACGGCAGCACGAGCGTATCGCTTGCGACGATATACGGCAGCACATCGCTCTTCGGACCGACGATCCGCACGCAGGCCGTCAATGTCGGGCTGGCATCGACCATGGCGGCGAGCCGCGCCGAATCCGCGCCTTCGCCGACGATCAGCACGATGGCCCGCTTGAAAGCCTCCGGATGGCGCTCGATGGATTCGAGCAGGAAGTCCTGCCGCTTCTGCTTGAAATTGATCCGCCCGATATGCGCGATGATCGTGGTGCCGTCGTCGGGCAGGCCGAGCGATGCGCGCGCCGCGGACTTGGTGAGCATCGAGCGACTGAAGCGGTCATCGACATAGTTCTCGAGGATCATCGTGCGCGCATTCGGCGCGAGCGCGCGCAGCTTGCCGCGCAGATGATCGTTGAGCGTCACGTATTCATCCGGCATGCGATACAGCACGCGCTTGGCGAGCCATTTGACCTTTTCGGTCGTGCCGTTGTTTGCCGGGCCGTCGTCGACGAGCGGCAGGTAGCTGATCGTGCGCACATGCGCATAGCGTGCGGCAAGCAGACCCGCGATGGCGGAAACGATCGTGCCCTGCGCGATCAGCAGTTTCGAGAGCTGCAACGTGCGCAGCGTGGCGGCGGTCGTGCGGATCGCGCGGAAGAGCGCGAAGAGATCGCCGCGAATCGATTCCGCGGTGTACGAAAGGCTCACGACGCGCACCTTCGCATGATGCCGAGCCAGCTCGCTCACATAGCGATGCAGCGGCGCATTGCTCTTCGATACGAGAATATGCAGCGTTTCTATGTTCCCGCTCGTGACGAGCGCGAGCATGAATCGCTTGAGCATCTCTTCATGCCCACCGTTGATGCCCGAGTCGCAATAGATTCCAATATTCACCGGCTTCCTCCACTAACAGCGCGCGCCTTGCGCGTCTTCACTGCTTGTTGATGAAATGCATCAATAGACGCGCGCTTTCCGTCCAGCGATAACGCTCCGCGTGCGCGAGCCCGCGTCGCCTGAGGTCTTCGCTAAGCGTAGGCGAATCGAGCAGTTCCCGCAGCTTTGTTGCAATGTCTTCGACCGAATACGGATCGCAGTAGATGGACGCATCGCCGCATGCTTCCGGCAACGCGGCCGCGCGTCCCACGAGCGTGGGACATCCGTTTCGCATTGCCTCCAGAGGAGGAATGCCAAAGCCTTCGTAGATGGACGGATAAAGAAAGCACGCTGCATGTTGATACAGCGCCTTGAGCTTTTCGTCGCTGACATAACCTGCTTCCTTGATATTCGGCGCGCTCGACAAGTCCTGCGACTTGCCGAAGATCGCGGCATTCTTCATACCGACTATAACGAGGTCGATAGAAGGATCGTTCAGACGAATGAATGCTTCGACGAGACGCTTGAAGTTCTTCGTCGGGTTCATGCTACTTACTGCGAGGACGTAACGATTCGGCGTGAGATTTAATTCCGCAATTACCGATAAATCCGGCGCGACGTGATCCAGATGGTCCGCGGCAAGCGGCACGACACCGATGCGCTCCGGCTTCACGCCGACATGATGCGCAAGCCGGTCGCGCGAGAACTTCGAATTCGTCAGCACGCAGCTCGACGTGCGCGCGAGTATCCAGAACATCACGCGATACCACGCGCGGAACTTCCACGAGAAATGCGCGGGCGTGTCGAAGACTGCGGCGTCGTGCATGTAGATGATCTGATTGGAGCGAAAGATCGAGCCCGAATTGCTGAGATTGACGATGCGCGATCGTCCCGCGAACAACGGCAACGCGAGTTGCTCCCACAGCACGCCTTTGCCGAAACCGAGCTTCACGGTCGGCACGCCATCGACCGGCATGAGGTCCGGCTGCGGCGGCACGGCAAGCGTCACATGGGCACCTTCCGGCAGCTTCATGAGCGCAGCGACCAGCTCGCGTGCAACGCGTTGCACGCCGGTCGTCTTCTGACTCGTGAATCGCCCGTTGTAGACGAGCTTGCTCGTGGCGAAGGAGGTGTCCATTTATTTCGCTTCAAAACTGTGAGTCGGGGCGGCTTCATACGATGCGACTTCACTCGGCGCCAGTGGTTCGCGCGCATGCTTCTCCGCTCCGAACTCGTAGATCGAAAGCCACTGACGGAAGATCGAATCCATCGAAAAGCGCGTGCTCGCGGATTGCCTGGCAGCCGCGCCCATGCGTGCGCGCAATGCGGGGTCGTCACGCAGGCGCGCAATGTACGTCCTCATCTCTTCGATGTTCTTTGCAACGAAGCCCGTCACGCCATGCCGAACGACGTCACGGTTGCCGACGACATCGGTGACCACGGCGGGAACGCCGGCGACCTGCGCTTCGATCAGCGCGATCGGCATGCCTTCCCAACGCGACGTCTGCACGTAGACATCGAGCTTCGAAGTGAGTTCAAGCGCGCGATCGCGCGTGACCCATCCGCTGCATGTCACGGCGTGGTTCCCGTGGCTGGGCAATTCATTCTCATTTCCGCCGATCCATAAAAAACTGACTGACGGCGTTTGAAATTCAGTGGCAAGCGCGGCGAACGCTTCGTGATTCTTCTGGTACGACGCGCGTCCGCTCATGCCGATCACGATGCCGCCATCGGCCTTCTCGATGCGCGGCGGAATCTCCGCTACGTTCACGCCGTTCTCGATCAGCAATGCGCTTCGCGGATCGATCCTGCTTTCGATTTCCTGCAATTCACTGGCCGAGCACGCGACGATGGTGCCGCCCATGCGCGCAGCAATGCGCTCGAAGCTGAGATAAGCGAACTGCCTGGCCGCTGCGACATCGCGGCGAAGGAAGGCGAGGCCGTGCGGCGAATAGAACACTCGCGCGTCGGGGGCCGCGATGCGCGCGGCAGCACGACCGAGCACGCCGGCCTTCGACGAATGAAGATGCACGACGGAAGGCTCGCACTGACGAAGCGCGCGGACCAGAGTCCATACACCGGTCCAGTCCTTCGCCGGATGCACTTCACGGTGCATGTTCACGTGAACGAGCTTGATCGCGGGATGAAAGAGCCTTGCGAAGTTGACGGGCGTTTCGGGTCGTATCGAATGAAGAATCGTCACGCCGAACCCGGCTGCCGCTGCCCGGTTCGACAATTGCGTCAGCATGGACAATACCCCGCCGCCGAACGCCTCGGAAATGTGGACGATCTCTTTCATATCGGACTCTTTTTCTTCTTCGCGAACTGCCGAGCACCCCGTCGCACTCGCAATGGAGAATATAAGTCGCCACGTCTTATCTATAGTTGGTAGCACACATATCCCGGGGCTATGCAACGGGGGACTGTGCGCGAGTACACGTTGAAAGGAAAACACAAGGCGTTACAGGGAAAAGCAAAGCATCACTAAGCGAGTGAGTTTCAGATCACTCGCTGAACCTGTTCACGCTATATGCCGATCGAATGAATGCGGCCGCGAAAGACGGCCGCAATGAGCAGCCGCAATGAGCAGCCAGTTCGACTCGATGACGGACTCGCGCGGCGCGAGATCAAGCGTCGCGCTTCAACGCAGCGACGCTTTTCCAATGCACGAAGTGAGTCGAACGAGACGTGCGCTCAAGCGTGAATCGTCTGGCTATGCATCTTTTCGATGCAACGCGTGATTCGGCTCAAGTGCAAGTCGTGCTGATAAGGTCAATTGACCTCGGGTTGGGTCTTGGTGTCGGCCAACGGGTGTTGCGAGAAGGCGATCTCGCAGACTTCGAGCAGCACCCGCAAGTCCTTGACCGGAATGGCAGCCGATTGCATGCGCAGGTTCTCAGCGCGCTCAACCAGTTTCTGTACGCGCTCGAACGAAAGGTCGTCTGATTTCATGCCACCGCTCACAATAAGTATTCTTACTAAGTACCATAAACCCCTAACCATGGTCCGTCCGTGCGGCACCACACATACACGACTGCAACTTCTGGAGTAGCGGCGCAGTCAGGCATGCGCTGCCCGCCGCTGAAGCGCGGTCAGCGGGCAGTGTCGAGGTGTTTATGCACGTGCGTTCCGCACCATGTAGGGGCGGCGAAAGGGGAAGATGCGTCTCAAAGAGACGCATTCACACAGAGGAGCACGAAACGCGCCAGACTCACGAACCGGCGCTTTCCGGCATTTGACGCGAGCGCTTGAGCAAAGGCACGCCTTCGAGATGCAGCGTGAAGGCCATTGCAGCGGCGATCGCCGTTTCGACAATCAGCACCGTTGCTGCTGCGCCTTGCTCGTGGAACAGCGTCGCGAGTACGGCGAGCAAAGCGAAGTTGAGTATCGCCGAGCCAATCAGCACGCGGCTGAAGTGGGATTTCATGCCGAGCGGAAGCATCGTCTGAACGCCGAAGAGATCGGCCAGGCCGGACATCAGCGGAACGAACGCCATCCACCGCAGCACATCCACCGTCGGTCCGAACTGCGGGCCGTAAAGCAGTTTCACCGCGAGCGGTGCGCCGAAGAAAATACAAACGGAGATGATCGAAACGATCGCGCCTTGCACCACGAACATCTTGCGCAAGAAGGCGAATGCATCATCGCGTGCATGGTGCATCAAAAAGCTCACACGCGGATATGCGGCGGTCTTGAGCGGTCGCAGCATGTTGAGCGCCGCGCGGATGAGCTTGTCGCCCGCAGCGAAGTAGCCGCCCGCCACGTTGCCCGCGATGAACGTCAGCAACACGATATTGCTCGACGCATAGATATCGACGAGCGATGTCGCCATGAACACGCTCCATCCGTCCTTAAGCCGGTCGATGACGGTCTTGAAGGGCACGTGAACGAAGTCGAGCTCGCGTCGAAAATACAAGTAGATGCAAATTGCAATGCCCGAGAGCAGTGGCACCAGTGTATTGACCCACATCGCGTTGTTCACGTCGTCGTGGTGACGGACGAACAGGTACATGGCCGGAATGCTCAGCGCGCGTCCGACAAAAACGATTGCGCTGATGACGCCAAGATCTTCCACGCCCTGAAAATACCAGGTGGGAATGAGCATGGAGCCGATCGCCATGCCGAAGCCGACGAGCAGCAGCTCGCGATTTTCCGCAAGCATCGGCACGATGAACGTCAGTGCCAGCAGCACGACGAAGCCGCCAACAGATAACAGTATTTGCGCGTACATCGTTTCCCAGAACATCTGGGACCGCAGCGCGCGGTTATCGCGATTGATGGATACCTTGGGTGTCGCGGTAAGCGAAAAGCTGTAGTTGGTCAGCGTGATGAAGTACGTCGTGAAAGCCATGGCGAAGGAAAGCCGCCCGTATTCGCTTGGTCCAAGCACGCGTGCCAGCCAGGGCAGCGTCAAAAGCGGTGCAAGGTAAGTTGATACCTGCAACGTCATCAGAATGGTGAAGTTCTTTCGAAAAGATGCCATTGAGCGGTTTTTCCCGACTTGAGTGCTGCCTGATGTCGATGACGCAAAAAATGCTGCTTCTTTAAATGTGCCCTTCATGGTGGGCAATTCCATGACAACGCCGGAGACGAATAGTTTCGTCAGCGTTATCTCGTCACGACAGAGACGCAAGGACAAGGAGGGTGAAGCGTCCGTGTCCTGACCTGACAGCGGATGCGCAGAGGGGCATGGCAAAAGGCGATGCAACGCTGGAACGACCGCGCATCAGTACGGCGCCTTTGACAAGGCCCCGGAAATGACGCGACGCGTCCGCAGCGAACATTTAACAGGAAAAAAATGAATTGGTCAGTGGGTTTGCACACGCAAGTCATCCGCGCGATGTGCGTGATCCGCTAAAGCGACCGCGGAGCAGGGCGGCTCCGCAGTCATTCATCGCACTCGGCTCAGGCCGCTGCGTTCGCGATTATCTTATTCGCGGCTTGACTGACGTGCTCGATGAACGCATCTTCGCGCACGATGTGATGCGGTGGCAAGCCGACGAACCTGCGCACCACGTTGCGCGTGATCTGATCGACGATCAGCCGGCTCTGTGCATGCTTGTCCATCAGTACGCGAGGCCAGTCGGTCGTGCCGCCGTTGAACACGAGGCCTTGTTTCTCGCTGCCATTGCGATCGGGCTGAAAGACGCCCATTGCGCCCATGCCGCCCATGTCCCAGCCCGTGAGCCTCACGGTATCGGCCAGTGTGACGAAGCCGTTAGGCGTGGGCGGCACACCATCGACCTCATAGCCGACGAGCCGGTCCGCTGCACCGAAGGTTTGCCCATTGCGCAAGCCGGTGCCTGCAAAGACCCAATGGTCGGCATTGCGCACGGTAAAGCCTATGGCTTCGCGCTCGCGTTTGATCCAGCCGCCGCGCAGTCGCTTCCATACGCCATATTTGCCGCCGCCATATCCATAAGAGAGTCCGATGAGGTCCGACTCGTCATGTCCCGGCCACTTTTCGCCAAGGCGATTCATCAACGCGTAATCGCCATTAATGGGCGCATCCGCGTAATCGATGGGACGAAAGCAAGTATTGCCGCTGAATATCGCGAGGTTGCCGCCATCGGCAATAAAGTGCGCGACATGCTCGCGCATTTCCTTGCTCCAGTATTCGTGATGTCCCACGCTCAGCATGCAGCGATATTGATCGAGCTTCAGATCGGTGCCGCGATGCAGGTCATGATCCGTATAGAAGTCACATGCGATGCCTTCGGTCCGCAGCCAGCGAATGAACTTGGCGTCCCAATGCGTGAACTGCTGACGCGGCGAGCGCGGATCATACGGATCGATAGGCTCGCCGAGTTGTGCGCCGAGACCGCCGCCGGGCCGCAACAAACTCACTCGCGTTTGCGGCTGCGTGCGATGAATCGGATCGCCGTAATAGCATCCGCCGCCCGTCGAGTTATATGCGTGATAGGTATTAACGGGAACGATGTACGCGATCGCAGCCGATGGCTTGCGTGGCCGCGCGATGATGAGCGCCATGCTGTCGCTATCGGGCGGTCCCGCGAAAATGGGCTTGTGTGCAGCAGCGCGACGCCCGAGGTCGTTCAAGGGCTGGCCGCTTGCATCGACTTCATAGGCAATCGCGACATACGCGCCGCTCGCGAGCGTATTCGTATTCGGCTTGATGGTCACGACGGGCCAGCGCCAGTCCTCATCGAAGCGTGCATTACGCGGACTGCCCGGCGATTGAAAAACGATCCGCCCGTTAATCATTTCCGCGCGCACGCTGCCGCCCGGTTGCACGGCGACACCGCCCACGCTACTCAGGTCTTCATCGTTGCCTTGCTGATAGATCGCGATGCTAAACCGTGCCCCGGGTTGCACTGCAAGCTCGAACCAGTCGCCGGCTGTGAAGCCGGGCCTCAACGGATAGATCTGCATCACATCCTCGCTGTGTTATTCGTTATGCGTTATTCGTTTTTGTTATTGATTGCTCGCCGCGATGGCGCGCGGTGTCGGCGTCGGCGTCGGCGCGCGAAGCTCCTTGCCGAGCACGCGCTTGACCATGCGCTTGGTTTGAAACCAGCGCCGGTCCGCCACGATTCGTGTATGAAAGCGCAGCTGCGAAGGCGTGTCCGTGCGATTCGCAGCAAAGACGCGATAGCGCGCGGCGGTGCCCTCGACGAGTCGAATCGATTCGGCAAACGCGTGCGCATCCACGCGCGCCACCTGATGACATGCGTAGGCAAAGACCTTGTGAAACATCGCGAGCCAGAAGGGATCTTGCGGACCGCCGTTGCAGCGTGCGAGCGTTTCTTCGGCGCAGATCGTGAGACTCATCACCGTATGAGGTGTTGCCTTCGTCGTGATGCTGCCCGCGCGGCGGCGATAGAAATACAGGTCGTCGGCAAGCCGGTAAAGCGTTTGCGCGCGTGCATAAACGAGCGGAATGGCAGCGGCGTCTTCATAGACGCGACCTGCTGGAAATTCGATGCCGTCCCAAAGCTCGCGCCTGTATACGCGCGCGACCGGAAAGACCTGATACACGCGTGCGAAGTCGAGTAGCGCGTGAAGGTCGCATGTGCGTGGACCGGTCGTCGCGGGATCGATCAACTCGACCTGGTCGATGAGCTTGCCATTCGAATTGATGATGCCGACGTTGAACTCGATGATGTCGGCCACGTTCCTGTCGAGCAAGGGCAGGATCTTGGCGGCGAAATCCGGAGACCACACGTCGTCGGAATCGAGAAAGCCGATGAACGGCGACGACGCCAGCGCGATCGCGCGATTGCGGGCCGCCGACACGCCACGGTTCTCTTGATGAATGACGTGAATATTGCGGCCGTGCGCGCTGCGCTGAACGTCGAGAATGCGTTCCAGCGTGCGGTCGGTCGAACCGTCATCGATGACGATTATTTCGATCTCGTCAGCGCGTGGCTGAGACAGCGCCGATCGAAGCGATGCGGCAATATAGTGCTCGACGTTAAAGGCGGGAATGATCACCGACAGCAATGTCGGCGCAACGCTGCGGTCGCGTGTCATGGGCTCGTGTCACCGGTTGAAATTTTGATTGAAGACTTACCGTGGCCGAGAGCGGCGTTGCTGGTCGGAGTGAGTCCCCGTCGCGGCCCATGATGTCGTGAGCCGGCCAACCAGCGCGCTATCTTGAGCAGCAGCGTATAGCTATTTGTAAGCAGAAAGTGTTCGAAGACGCACGATGCATCGGCGCGTCCTGATCGGCTTGGTGTGCAAGACCGCATATGTCGCGGTCGTTAATGCTTGCCGAAAATGGTGCGCCGCCTGGCGCTCAACAAAATTGCGCAAGTGACTTTCTAATGCGTGTTCCGAAGGCCATGCAAAAGCCTGAAAGTGGCGGCTTGCATGTTGCTTGCTACAGCGAGGCACGGGCGTCCGATGCTTCGCATGCGCGTCGGACGCTCACATATAATGGGCTCGTCGGGGCCTGCACCGTTTGGCGCAGTCGTTGCGCCCTTTGCCTGCATGCTTTTGCTTCTTAGCGACATGAACCGCAACATCGATATACGCAAGGACCAACAACCGTGACCACGTCTTTTTCCAGTTCGGTCGAATCTGGAGGCGCGCAGCAGAACGATACGGCTGCCGCAGGAAACGACGGCGTGCTGGTGCTCGATGCCGCCCAGCACTGCCTTTCCGCCGATGCCGCCTTCGCTCATATCTTCGATATCGATTCCGCAGGACTGACGGGCCGCGCGCTCACGGAAACGTCCTTGCCCAAGCCGCTTGCCGCAGCGTTGGCCGAGGCCGCGGATGCGGCGCTCGCGGGCAACGGCATCCGGCGCGCGCAAGTCACTATCGACGACGATTCGACGCGCAGCTTCAGCATTCTCGCGCTGCCATCGAATGAGTCCGTCACGTTGATCGTCTCGCCGCGCACGGGCGCATCCCCGACGCAGGAAAACACGGAGCGCATTGCGCATCTGCGGGCAGAAGCATCGCTTTTCATGCGCGACCACGTTTTGTCCGTTGTCTCGCATGATCTGCGCGGACCGCTCAATGCCATTCATAGCTGGGGATACGTGCTCGAGCGAAAGATCGACGCCAAGGATCCTGCCGCGCAGCGAGCGCTCGCGGGCATACGCTCGGGCGTGGAACAGCAGGTGAAGCTGATCGAGCAATCCGTCGATACGACGCGTGCCGAAACGAAGGCGCTCGCGTTGTCGCTTGCGCCGGTGGCGGTGCTGCCGTTGCTGGACAAGAGCGCAACGTTTGCGCGAAGCAGCATTGCGCGGCAGCGCGGCGTCACGATCACGGTTGAATCGCCGTTGGCGGAAGAGCAGGTCGAAGGCGATGCCGAACGCCTCACGCAAATGCTGTGGCTGATGTTCGCGTTCGCCGCCGAAGCGAGTGCGCGCGATTCGAGCGTGCAGGTGACGAGCAATATCGAAGGCAACATGTGGCGCACGGACGTGCGATTCACGGCATCGGCGAAGGCACTGACCGATGCATCGTTGCCGCATGTGCTCGAAGCGTTCGCGCGGCGGCAGGCGCTGGAGCCGCGCGAGGGCGGACGCATTGCGTGGGCATTTGCGCTTTGCAAGCGCGTGACGGAGGCGCATGGAGGCGCGTTCGAGCATGCGAACATCGCGGATGGCGCGGACGTGGTGCTATCGGCGCGTATCGCGGTTGCCGGGATGTAATTTGACTTTCGATTGCCTGTCGCCCATATACTGACACTTTCCACTTTCGAAGAGAGTTGCTTTGGCTCAGGTTGTCGCGCTGATCGGCGCATTGTTGCTCGTCGCCCTGAATGGGTTTTTCGTTGCGGCGGAATTCGGGCTCGTCAAACTCAGGGCGACGCGCGTCAAGGCCATTGCGCGGACCAATGGCCTTCCTGGCCGCTTGCTCGCCAAGGTCCACGGGCAACTCGATGCATATCTCTCCGCATGTCAGTTGGGCATCACGCTGGCATCGCTCGGATTGGGATGGATAGGCGAGCCTGCGTTCGCCTCGTTGCTGCATCCGCTCTTTGCGCTGGTCGGTGTGGAATCGGAAAGGCTCGTCGAATCCATCTCGCTCTTCTTCGCGTTCTCGGTCATTTCATTTCTGCATATCGTCGTTGGCGAGCTTGCCCCGAAGTCGTGGGCCATTCGTCGCGCGGAACAAGTGGGCTTGTGGCTTGCCACGCCGCTTTATGGCTTTTATTGGGTGATGTACCCGTTTATCTGGGTGCTCAATAGCAGTGCGAATCTGGTGTTGCGGCTCTTCGGTATGTCGGGCGAACATGGTCACGACGCGCATTACTCCACCGACGAACTCAAGTTGATTTTGCGTGGACGGCGTCTTGGCGGGGCATCGTCGTATAACGCGGATGAGTGGAACACCATTGCGCATTCGCTGGACTTCAGCCGCATGACGGTGTCGGATCTGATGCGGCCGGGGCATGAACTCGTGGGGCTGCGTAATGATTTATCGGTGCGCGAGAATCTCGCGGTGATCGCGCGGCATCGCTTTAGCCGGTATCCATTGTTCGCGGATGCGACGGGCGAGCGAGTGATCGGCATGATTCACCTGAAGGACTTATTGCTTGCGCGCGATGCGGAGAGTCGCACGTTCAGCTTCAGTTTTAGCAAGGACGGCGAGAAACTCGACAAGTTATCGCGCTATGTGCGGCCTGTGCAGTACGTGGCGCCGAATCTGTCGGCGCTGGAACTGTTCAGGCGCTTTCGCAAGGGCGCGCCGCATTTCGCGATTGTCGGGAGGAAGGGCGCGAAGCCGATCGGCTTCATCACGCTCGATAATTTACTCGGTGCGCTCGTGGGGCAGATTCACGACGAATTCCGTCAGGGCGATGCGGACTGGTCGCGCATGGACGATGGAACGCTGATGGGCAAGGGTTCGTTGCCGGTGGTGTCGCTCGAGCGTGCGCTTGGGATCGATATCGATGAAGGGCGCGCTGAGTCGGTCGGCGGACTGGTCATTAATGCGCTGGGCGACTTGCCGTCGGAGGGGCAACGCGTTGCGTTCGACCGGTTCGATATCGTCGTCAAGAAGATGAATGGGCCTCGGATCGTACTGGTGCGCGTGTATCCACGCGAAGAAGAGTTCGAAAATGAACTCTGAAATTTTCTTTTCTTCGGTATCGTTTTTTCGTGTCGGTCTATTAGTGCGCCCCTCCCCGGGGCGGGGGTCACTTTCTTTGCTGCTGCAAAGAAAGTAACCAAAGAAAGCAGCTTTTCTGGCCCGAAGCACTGACTGTCTGATCACTCCGTAGAACCACGTTGGCACTCAGCTTGAATCAACCCTGAATCACCTTCCGCGCCCACTGAGCGCCACCCCACGCGAGCCCCCGGGCTCGACAACACCATCGCGTGCTAGCGCCCACTCAAAACTCAAAGACTCTGCCCAGCAACCGCAAACCACGCGTCACGAATAACGCTACGAACCAAGTCTTCCCGATTGATGGCGCGATGAGTAGGTTCTGGGTGAAATTTGTTCGAGTGGCGCATTGCAAACCAATGGTTTTGTCGAGCCAGGGGGCTCGCATGGGGTGGCGCTCAGCGGGCGCGGAAGGTGATTCAAGGCTGATTCACGCTGAGTGCCAACGTTTTTCTACGGAGTGCACCGTCAGAAAACGAAGTGCGGGCGAAAAAGCTGCTTTCTTTGGTTACTTTCTTTGCAGCAGCAAAGAAAGTGACCCCCGCCCCGGGGAGGGGCGAGCTAATAGACCGACACGAAAAACAGGACCACCCCGCCGGCAAGGCAAAAACAAACCTTAAGCCCCACACCCCGGAACCCCTTCCTCCACGAGCAACGCCACCGGCATGACACCCAGCGCGTCACGCAAAAAGAGCCGCTCACCATCCGCCTTAGGCGCATGCGGGCTGAGCCAATCGAAAAGCGCTCGAGAATGGAGCGCCTCCGGCAGCACGACATAAGTGTCGCCCCACACAGAAGGCTCGACCAAAGGTACATCGCGCTTATCGCCGAGCAACGGCGCCGCCAGCCGCGTAGCAATCACAATCGCATAAGCACTGCCCGCATGCCGCGCATAAGCAATCACATGCTTCGCATGTTCCCCTTCCACCGCGAGCGGCAAATACTCACCTTGCGCAAACAGCGATTCACAATGCTTGCGCAACGCCAGCGCCCGCCGCACGAGGCCGAGCTTCACGCGTCCATCACGCCAATTCGGCATCTGCTCCGAAGGCGGACCCTTCGCATCGATCTCTTCGGACCACTGACGACGCAACGCATAATCCACCGGCCGACGATTGTCCGGATCGACCAAACTGAAATCCCATAGCTCGGTGCCCTGATAAAGATCCGGCACACCGGGGGCCGTCAGCCGCAATAGCGTCTGCTGAAAGCTATCGATTGCACCGACCGGTCCAATCCGCGCGACGAAAGACGACAACTCCTGCAAGAAGCCATTGCGCCGCTGCGGCGAGACGATATCGAACAGGAAGTCACGGCATGCCTGCTCGTAAGCCTCATCCGGCGCGAACCAACTCGTGCGCAACTTGCCTTCGCGCAGCGCCTTCAATTGCCACTGCGCCACGCGCTCCGCCAGTTCCTGAACGCCCGCTTCGTCGTCCGGCGCGAGCGTGAGCGGCCAGCAACCCACGAGCGTTTGATACAGCATCGACTCGGCAGCAGGGCCGGGCGCCCAGTCGTGGCTATCGCTCGTTTCATCGTGGCCGCCATTCGGCCCGCGTCGCAATGGCGTATTCAACGTCGACCACGCCTTGAGCGTCGCCGCCCATTCATCGGGAATCTCGCTCAATGCCGCAATGCGCGCGCGCACATCCTCTCCGCGCTTGTGATCGTGCGTCGCGGTGCACAGCATCGCATGAGGGAAGGACGCAAGACGCTCACTATTACCCTTGTGAAACGCCTCGACCGACAACGAAAATTCGCCCGGATCGGCGCCCACTTCGTTACGCGAGATGAGCCGCCCATAGCGATAACACGCCGTATCCTCCACCGCCTTCGCCGCCACCGGCGACGTCAGTTGCGAGAACAAGGTCTGTGCTGCGCGGCGCTGCGATCCCGTCGATGCCTGCGGGTTCTGTCCCGCCTGCGCCTGATTGCGATCCCGCTCACGATTGCGATCCGCCGCGCGCTCGCGCTGACGATCGTTCCGCTCATTACGTTCATTGCGTTCAGCCTGCGCAGGTTCGTCAGGCAGCTTGCCGCCGAGCCATTGCGCGACCTGATCGAGTATCACGTGATCCGCAGCGGCCAGCGATTCGCGCGCCTTCTCCAATGCCTGCGAGAAATAACGATCATCCTCTGCGCTGCGCACGCCACCCACCGGATAGATGCGATACACCGGGAAATGCACGACGAGTTCCGCCACCACGCGACGGATGGACGTGAACGTGAAATCGCGCGTGGTCTGCGCATCGCGCGCAATGCGATGCAACGCACGCGTCACACGGTCAAGCTCTGCCGCGAGATTTTCCGCAAGAATCTTGCGTCGCGCGATGAGCGCTTCATCCGCGAACTCACTGCTCTTGCCGGTGATCTCGGCCCACAACGCAGCAAGCGGCTCCGCGCCCGCAGGGTCGTGCAGCAACGCGCCGACATCGTTCATGAAGTCATAGCCGGTCGTGCCGTCCACCTGCCAGTCGCGACGCAACGGCTCACCGCGCGCGAGAATCTTCTCGACCACGAAGTACGTGTGGCCGCTTCCGTGGCGCAACGCTTCGGGACGTTCGGCGGCCAATTCTTCGAGCCGCGCACGCAAACGCTGACAATACTCGCGCGGCTCCGCGAGGCCATCGACGTGATCGATGCGAACGCCATCGATCAAACCTTCCGTGAAGAGCCGGAAGATCAGCGCATGCGATGCCTCGAACACCTCGGGCCGCTCCACGCGCACGCCGCCCAGCGTGCTCACGTCGAAGAAACGCCGCCAGTTCACTTCGTCCGCTGCGGTGCGCCACCATGCGAGCCGATAGTGCTGCCGTTCGAGCAGCCGATGCAAGCGCTCGCGTCCCGCCTGCGTCTCCGACGAATGCGCGGCGAGCACCGCTGCAATCGCGGCCTGTCCGCCTTCCGTCTGCGCGATGGTCGCGAGCGCGGTGCATGCATCGGCGGCGCGCGGCTGATCGGCGGGTTGCGTCGTCAGGCCGCTGAAACGCTGCGCAAGCTCGGGCGCTTCTTGAAGCACCGCGGGGTAATCGACCGGACACACAGGGAACACATGCGAGTAGTACTCAATGACGAAGCGCCCCTCGTCCGCACGATACGCGAGCTTGATCTTGCCGCCCTGCAACTCTTCGCCATACGCTGCGCCGAGAAACGGCGCGAGCACCTTGCCGCGCAACGCGGGGTCGGGCGAGTGCCAGTCCACATCGAAGAAGCGCGCATGCGCCGCATGCCGGCCCCATTCGAGGATGTCCTGCCACCACGCGTTCTCCGATCCGCCGACGCCCATGTGGTTCGGCACCACATCGACGATCAAGCCCATGTCGTGCGCGCGCAGTTTCTCGACGAAGCGTCGCAAGCCTTCCTCGCCGCCGAGTTCGGGATTGACCTTCGTGTAATCCACGGTGTCGTAGCCGTGCGCGGAGCCGGATGTCGCAGTCGTGATCGGCGATGCATACGCATGGCTCACGCCGAGCGACGCGAAATAGTCCACCTGCGCGGCGGCGTCGTCGAACGTGAAGCCCTTGTGAAGCTGAAGCCTTAGCGTGGAGCGCGGTACTGTCATGGCGTTTCGGGCTTTGGGGTATCTAAGTTGTCAGGGTGAACGGCGCGCTTGCGGGCGGATTCCACGGCGAGCAGGCGATCGCAGAATGCATCGTCCAGAAAGAGTTCGTCGACGGGCAGCGTCATGCGCCGACGCCAGTTCGGATGCTCGTCGATCGAACCGGGAAGGTTCGGCTGTTCGGCAAGCGCGAGCAAATCTTCGAGCGGATACGTGACCATCGGCGCGGGCGTCATGCCGACGAACGCGAGCGCTTCATCCACGGGCGCGTTATCGACGGGCGGCGCTTCGACATCCGGAGCCGCCACGCCCGCTTCCTGAAACGCGCGCCACAGTTGCGCGCGGTCTTCGCTCCGCGCTTCCATCGCGACTTCAACGGGATCGCGGCCATCGTCGCGCGCCATCGTCTGGCCTATCTTCGAGCGCCATTCGATGTCCTCTCCGCGCCACCATCCGGTGACCGTGGGAAGGTCGTGCGTCGTCGTGGTTGCGGTCACGCCGTTGCTCCATTCGCGAGGCGGCTTGAATCCTTCGCCATCCTCAGTACGTTCGAACCATAGCACGCGAATACCTAGCAAGCCGTGCTCCTGCAATCGCTCGCTGAAACCGGGCGGCACGGTGCCGAGATCTTCACCGACGACGATCGCGTTATAGCGCCACGATTCCAGCGCAATGAGCCGCAGCAGATCATCGAACGGATAGCGCAGATACGCGCCGTCCTTCGCGCTTTCGCCTTCGGGCACGAGCCATAGCCGACGCAAGCCGAGAATATGATCGATGCGAATGCCGCCGGCCAGCGCGAACGAACAGCGCAACATGTCGATGAACGCGGCGAAGCCCTGCATGCGCATCGCGCGCGGCGAGAACGTCGTCAGTCCCCACGATTGGCCGGCCTGATTGAAGAGATCGGGCGGCGCGCCAACCGACACGCCCGTGAGCATTTCATCGCGATACGACCACGCGTGACTTCCGGCGCTATCGCAACCCACGGCGAGATCGGCGACGAGACCGACCGCCATGCCCGCATCGCGCGCGGCGTGCTGAGCATGCATCAGACCTTTGGCGGCGAGCCATTGCGTGAAAAGGAAGAAGTCCACGTCGCGGCGATGCGCGTCTGCAAACGCGGCCACCGCATCGCTGCGCGGATCGCGCAATTCCTCTGGCCAGTTGCGCCAGTGGCCTTCGCCGTTCCGCGCGATCTGTTCTGCTTGCAACGCTTCGAAGCGCGCGTGATCTTCGAGCGCACGTCCGCCTTCTTTCACGAACGATGCAAAGTCTTTCGCGAACGCCGATTCACTGTCTTGCGAGAACGCATCGAAGAGCGCGCGCAACACGGCGATGCGCGCTTTCATCGCACGCGGCCAGTCGATGAGCGGCATGCTTTCGAGTTCGGCGAGTTCATCGGCGACGCCTGATTTTTCGATCGCGGCGCGCGCGGCCGGCGCACCGAGCACTGCGGCGGGATCGACATGCGCGATGTTGATGAAGAGCCGCGACGAGGGCGAATAAGGGCTGAACTTGTTCGGCTCGGCGCTGAACATCGCGTGCATCGGGCTGATGGCGATCGCGTGGCTGCCGTGCTTCGCGGCCTTCGTTGCAAACGATGCAAGCGCCGTGAAGTCGCCGATGCCGCCATCGCCATTGCGGCGCAAGCCATACACCTGTGTCGCGATGCCGAATAGCGGCGGCGCTTTTTCAGCGTCGTCGTGAAGCGGACGCCAGGCGTCGTCGATCGTATAGCAGCGTGCAGGCGCGACCGCGAGCGTCGTGCGATGGTCGTTGATGACGAGCGTGTGATAGCCCGGCTCGGAGATCGGCGCGAGCAACGCGGTCTCGCCTTTGGGCGACGTGAAGCGTCCGTCGATGACCTCGCCGCTTTCCAGTTCCACGCGATACCGCGCGCCCGACTTCGCCACCGACACCGGCAGCGCGATGCCGCGATCCACTTCCGCCGTGATGAGCGGCGGCAGCTTGCGGCCGCTCATTTCCGCATCGACGGCGGCCATGCTCTGCTTGATCTGCGTGGCGTTGCCGCATGGCAGGCCGAGCTTTTCGAGCAGGATGCGCAGCGTGTTTTCAGGCACACGCTGCGTGTTCTTGTGCGCGTCCTGCCATTCCACTTCGAAGCCCGCGCGTTCCGCGAGCGTTTCGAGCGGAGAGCGTGGACGCGCATCCTTTTGCTGGTTCGCGGTCACGGGCGTTGTCCTTCTTTCTGTTCCAGATGACGCGCATCGTGCGCGCTTGCGTATTCGTTCACGTCGCCGGTCAGCCACGCGACGAAGGTGCGCGCGCTCAATTCGCCCGCGCTCGTGCGATCCTGCGCACGCGCGGGCGTTTCGAAGATGACCTTGCCTTGCGGTGCATCGGAAAGGGCGACGGGCGCATCCGCGAGATTGAGCGCGATGGTGAGCGTTTCGCCATCGCCGAGCTTCCAGCGTGCAACGACCGCCTTCTCGCCGATCACATTCGCGCCGAGCGCCTTCGAGCTCTTCAAACGCGGCATGATGAGCTTCGCACGCACCGTCAGCGCCGAGCGATAGAAGTGCAGCCAGTCCAGACGATCCAGCTCGTCTTCCTTGCTCGACACGCTCGGCGACGACATCTCGAACGTGCGCTTGTCGTTCGGATCGGGAATCTGCGCGCGGCGCTTTTCGTCGGCGAATGCGGAGAACTTCGCGAATTCACGGCGTCGGCCTTCGCGCACCGCATCGGCGAGTTCGTCGTGATAGTCGGTGAAGAAGAGGAACGGCTGCTTCGAACCGTATTGCTCTTCCATGAAAAGCATCGGAATTTGCGGGGAAATCAGCAAGAGTCCGGTGGCGGCATAAAGCGATTGATCGTCGGTCAGCGAGCGCAGGCGTTCGCCCATTGCGCGATTGCCCACTTGATCGTGGTTCTGCAGGAACATCACGAAGGCCGTGGGCGGCAAGTGCGCGCTCGGCTCGCCGCGCGGCGCGCCATCGTGAATGGGCGACGGATCGCCCTGATACACGAAGCCTTCGGCCAAGAGACGCGCGAGCTTCTCGATGGGCTTCTCCGAGTACGCGCCGTAATAGCTCTCGCTTTCGCCGGTGAGAAGCACGTGCAGCGTGTTGTGCGAGTCGTCGCTCCATTGCGCGTCGAAGTGCTTTTCCAGAAGGTTCGCCGTGTTGTGCTCGTTCTCCAGCACGAGATGAATATGACGTTGCGCTTCCACCGAACTGCGCACGCGGTCCGCGAGTTCGCGCAGCCATTCGTCGTCGTTGATCGCGTGCACCGCATCGAGGCGCAGGCCATCGAAGCGATATTCGTTGAGCCAGTACAGCGCATTGTCGAAGAAGAAGTCGCGCACTTGCGGACGTTCGAAGTCGATCGCCGGTCCCCACGGCGTATTCACGCCTTCGCGGAAGAACGTCTTCGCATAGGCATGCAGATAATTGCCGTCCGGACCGAAGTGGTTGTAGACGACATCGAGAAACACCATCAGGCCGAGGCCATGCGCGGTATCGATGAGTTCTTTCAGTTCTTCGGGACGGCCATACGCGGAATCGGGCGCATAGGGCAGCACGCCGTCATAGCCCCAGTTGCGCGTGCCGGAGAAGTCGTTGAGCGGCATCAGTTCGATCGCCGTGATGCCCAGTTGCGCGAGTTCGGGCAGACGCGCGATGACGCCTTTATAGCCGCCCATCGCGCCGACGTGCAGCTCGTACAGCACGGTCTCTTCCCACGGACGGCCGTGCCAGTTCGTGTTGTTCCAGCGATACGCGCGCGGATCGACGACTTCGCTCGGACCATGAACGTCTTGCGGCTGAAAGCGCGATGCCGGATCGGGCACCGCGAGGTCGTCGTCGAGACGATAGCGATACAGCGTGCCGGCGCCCGCATTCGCTTCGGCTTCGAACCAGCCGTCGCCGGCCGGCTGCATTTTGATGAGTTCGGGCGTTTCGCTGCCGGCACGTTGAATTTCGACTTGCACGCTCTCGCGCGACGGCGCCCAGAAACGAAAGCGCGTGCACGGCGCTTCGCGATCCGCGCCAGTGAGATGGGCGCCGAAGGGAAGGCAATGCGCGTGTTGATGCTTGTGAGGATCGATCGGACGTTCGGACATGATTTCGTGCCTGGTTGCTACCGCATTGCCACTTTGATTGGATGCGTGCCGCGCGAGCCTCGACGCATGAGGCAAAGCCTTCTAATGCGTCGAATCGATTTCCGGAGGCTGATGCGAGGGCAGCGTTCCGGGGTCCGGCGGCAGCGCGGTCAGAAGACGCGGGCCTTGATGCGCGCCCGCCATCCATACGGCTTGCCAGTCGGCTTCGCCGGTCGGTTGCGCGAGCAGCACGACGATACTGTGCGCTTCCAGTTGCAGTTCGCTTCCGACAAGCGGCCGTTCGACGGCGTCTGGCTCCGCGCTATCCAGGAGCACATTCCATTCCAAGTGCGGCGCGGGCGGCGCGAACGCGAGCGATTGCGCGGCGCCGTTGATCATGATGAGGACGACGTCGATTTCACCCGTGATTCCAGGCCCCGCGCGACGCAATGTCAGCGCGCGGCCTTCGGGGTCCTGCCATGCTTCGATGGCGAGCGCGTTGCCGCGTTCGTCGAACCAGCTCACGTCGTAGAGGCCCGGCAGCACTTCGCGATCGCCGTAAAGAAAGCGGGTTTCGCGCAGCACCGGGTATTTTTTGCGCAACGCGATGACGCGCGCGACGAACTCGGTCATCTCCACGCCGCGCGGGCTATGCGCCGCGTCCCAGTCGATCCAAGAAATCTCGTTGTCCTGGCAATACGCGTTGTTGTTGCCGTGCTGCGTGCGCAGGAATTCGTCGCCGGCGAGGATCATCGGCGTGCCGAGCGACAGCAGCGTCGTGGCGATCATCGAACGGGCGAGGCGCGCGCGGACATCGAGAATGGCGGGATCGTCGGTCGGGCCTTCGACGCCCCAGTTCGCGCTGCAGTTTTCGTTGTGCCCGTCGTTGTTGCCCTCCTGATTCGCTTCGTTGTGCTTGTGCGTGTAGGCGGTGACATCGGCGAGCGTGAAGCCGTCATGCGACGCGACGAAGTTCACCGACGCCCACGGCTTTCTGAAGCGCCGGTTGAACAATTCCGCGGAGCCTGTGAGACGCGCCGCGAGATCGGGCCGCATGCCTGCGTCGCCGCGCCAGAAGCGCCGCACGCCGTCGCGGAACTTGTCGTTCCATTCCGCGAAGCCGGGCGGATGATTGCCGACCTGATAGCCATCGGGACCGATATCCCACGGCTCGGAAATGAGCTTGCGCGTGGAGAGAATCGGGTCTTGGCGGATCGCGTCGAAGAAGCCGGAGCCGGGATCGAAGCCGTGTCCTTCGCGCCCGAGCGTGACGCCGAGATCGAAACGAAAGCCGTCGATATTGAAGGCCGTGCACCAGTAGCGCAGCGAATCCATCACCATTTGCAGCACGCGCGGATGCGAGAGATTCACGGTGTTGCCGCAGCCGGTTTCGTTGATGTAGCGCCGTTCGTCGCCGGGAATGAGGCGATAGTAGCTGGCGTTGTCGAGCCCGCGCCACGAGAGCGTCGGCCCGAGTTCGTTGCCTTCGCACGTGTGGTTATAGACGACGTCGAGAATGACTTCGATGCCTGCCGCGTGCAGTTGCCGCACGGCGATGCGCATTTCGTTGAGCCGGTGTGTCGACAGATACGTGGGTTCGGGCGCGAAGAACGCGGCGGTGTTATAGCCCCAGTAGTTGCGCAGCCCGCGTTCGACGAGAAAGCGGTCGTTCAGAAATGCGTGAACGGGCAGAAATTCGACGGCGGTGATGCCGAGCTTTTGCAGATGTTCGATGAACCATGGCGACGAGAGCGCGGCGAAGGAGCCGCGTTCGTGCTGGCGGATATCGGTGCGGTTCATCGATGCACCGCGCACGTGCGTTTCGTAGACGATGGTTTCGCCCCAGGGCGTGTCGGGGCGCACGTCGCGGGACCAGTCGAAGGCGTCGTCGGTGACGATGCATTTCGGCATGGCGGGCGCGGAATCGCGGCGGTCCATCGACATGTCGAGTCGATTGGAATGCACGCGATAGCCGAAGAGCGCGTCGGACCATCGCCAGGGGCCGACGAGTTTCTTGGCGTAGGGATCGAGCAGCAGCTTGTGCGGATTGAAGCGATGCCCTTGTTGCGGCTGATAGGGTCCGTGCGCGCGGAATCCGTAGACGGTGCCGGGATGCGCGCCGGACAGATAGCCGTGCCAGATTTCGTCGGTGCATTCGGGCAGGTCGAAGCGCATCAACTCCTTGCGGCCGGTACTATCGAAGAGACACACCTCGATGCGGTGCGCATTCGACGAAAACACCGCGAAGTTGACGCCCAAACCATCCCAGTTGGCTCCGAGCGGGTACGGAGCGCCCGGGAGCAACTTTTCTGGAAGCGCGTTTGGCATGATCGGTCGTTGTTTTTTGCCTTTCCGGCGTTTGTTTGGGGTTCTGCTTTTTCTCTCGCTATGCTTTTTGTGGGCTGGTTTTATCGCGTCGGTCTGTTTGCGTTGCCCCTCTCCGGGGCGGGGGCGCTTTCTTCTTGATCGTGTCGGTCTATTAGTGCGCCCCTCCCCGGGGCGGGGGTCACTTTCTTTGCTGCTGCAAAGAAAGTAACCAAAGAAAGCAGCTTTCTAGGCCCAAAGCACACCATGCGTGACCACTCCGTAGACCCACGCTGGCACTCAGCTTGACACAACCTTGGATCACCTTCCACGCCCACTGAGCGCCACGTCATGCGAGCCCCCCGGCTCGACAAAACCGATCGGGCACTACCGCCCACTTACCTTTCGCGCCGCGCTTGCATCATTGCCCGTGCGCCGAAACTGCGTTGGTGTTAACGAGCCAGGGGGCTCGGAGGACGTTGGTGGTCAGTGGGCGTGGAAGGTGATTCAAGGTTCTATCAAGCTGAGTGCCAATCTGGTTCTACGGAGTGATTACACAGTCAGTGCTTTGGGCCAGAAAAGCTGCTTTCTTTGGTTACTTTCTTTGCAGCAGCAAAGAAAGTGACCCCCGCCCCGGGGAGGGGCGTGCTAATAGACCGACACGAAAAGAAGAAGAAACCCACTTAATCAGCCCGCAAAATGATAGTAGCCAACGGCGGCAGAGTAAGTGCAGCAGACTGCTGCTTCCCATGACTGGTGAAGTCATCCGCATGAATGACCCCACCGTTCCCGGTATTGGAACCGCCATAAATAGCAGCATCGGAATTGAGCACTTCACTCCAGCGCCCGCCGCGAGGCAGCCCAACGCGATACCCGACGCGCGGCACCGGCGTCATATTGCAAACGACGATCACATCGCGCCCTTCGGCATCCGTGCGCCGATACGCAAACACACTGTTCGCATTGTCATCGCCGACAATCCACTCGAATCCGCGCGGATCGCTATCCAGCTTGTGCAGCGCAGGCTCACTCACATAAAGCAGATTGAGATCGCGCACGAGCTTCTGCAGTCCGCCATGGAACGGATCGTCGAGCAAATGCCAGTGCGGCGATTCGTCGTGATTGAACTCCGCCACCTGACCGAACTCACCGCCCATGAACAACAGCTTCTTGCCCGGATGCGTCCACATGAAGCTCAAATACGCACGCAGATTCGCAAACTTCTGCCAGCGGTCGCCCGGCATCTTGCCGATCAACGATCCCTTGCCGTGCACCACTTCATCGTGCGATAGCGGCAGCACGAATCGCTCGGAATACGCATACACCATCCCGAACGTGAACAGATGATGGTGATACTGCCGATACACCGGATCTTCCTGCATGTAATGCAGCGTGTCGTGCATCCACCCCATGTTCCACTTGAAGTCGAAGCCGAGGCCGCCGCTCTCCACGCTCGCCGTCACGCCGGGCCATGCGGTGGATTCCTCCGCAATCGTGATCGCGCCAGGAATGTGCCGCACTTCCTGATTCAATCGCTTGAGAAACGCAATCGATTCGAGATTCTCACGGCCGCCATAAATATTCGGCACCCACTCGCCAGCCTTGCGCGAATAGTCGCGATACAGCATCGAAGCGACAGCATCCACACGCAAGCCGTCCACGTGATAACGCTTCAGCCACGCCAGCCCCGATGCGATCAGGAACGCGCTCACCTCGTTGCGGCCGAGGTTGTAGATCATCGTGTTCCAGTCCTGGTGATACCCCTCGCGCGGATCGGCATGCTCGTAAAGCGGCGTGCCGTCGAATTGCACGAGGCCATGCGCATCGTTCGGAAAATGCGCCGGCACCCAGTCGATGATCACGCCGATTCCCGCCTCATGCGCGCGATTCACGAACTCCGCGAACTGCTCCGGCGTGCCGAAACGCGCGGACGGCGCGAACTGGCCAAGCGGCTGATAACCCCACGATCCGCCGAACGGATGCTCCGCCACCGGCATGAACTCGATATGCGTGAAACCCATGCTCTTCGCATACGGAATCAGACGCTCCGCCAGCTCGTGCCAGTTCATGCCGCGACTGCCTTCTTCCGGCACGCGCAGCCACGATTCCGCGTGCGCTTCGTAAATCGCGATGGGCGCGTGCTGCGTCTGCTTGCCAGCACGCGAGCCCATCCATTCGCCATCGGTCCAGGCGAAATGATCGATGGCGTCGGCATCCGCCACCACCGATGCCGTCGAAGGCGGCTTCTCGCTCTGCATCGCGCACGGATCGGCCTTCAGCGGCAGCGTATGGCCGTCGCGCGTCACGATCTCGTACTTGTAGCGCGTGCCCGCGCCGATGCCCGGAATGAACAACTCCCACACGCCCGCGTCATGACGCAGACGCATCGGATGCCGACGGCCATCCCACGTATTGAAGTCGCCGACCACCGACACGCGCCGCGCATTCGGCGCCCACACCGCGAAGCGCACGCCCGCCACGCCGCCATGCGTGACCGGCCGCGAGCCGAGGCATTCGAGCACCGCATACGGATCGGCGTGCGACAGGCGATTCAGCCAGTCATCGGGCAGCACGGGGCCGAACGAATACGTGTCGTGCGTTTCCTGCGGCGTGCCGTGCCAGTCGATTTGAAGCCGGTACGCGGCGGGACGTTCGACATAGCCCGCGAAAAGCCCCGCATCGTGGATGCGCGTGAGCGTGCCGAGCGGCTCGCCATTCGATGCATCGATCACGCTCGCGCCCGCTGCATTCGGCAAGAACGCGCGCACGACATGGCCGTGTTCGGTCTGATGCAGGCCGAGCATCGAGAACGGATCGGGATGCCGCGCCTCGACGATCGCATCGATATCGAGCGGATTCAGGCCATGCGCAGGATTGCGCGTGTCCGGTCCCGCATCGCTACGGTTATTCATGATGGGTTCCATCCGGAGTGTCCTTGATGGCGTCGCTCGCAGGACGCGTGCCGGGCGCGGGCGGGGCGCCCGCATCGCCCAGCAGCCGGCTCGCGAGCGACGCGAGACCGCGCAGCGGCAGCCCGATCCACGTCGGCCGGTTCGCTGCTTCGTAACGGATCTCGTAAGCGGCCTTTTCGATCAGGAAAAGATCGAGCAGGGCGGTAAATACGCTCTCGCTTGCAATCGTCTCGGGCGACGCCGCGACGGCCTGCTTGTATTGCCGCAGGAACCGGTCTTCGGCGAACACGCGCATCTTCTCGAACAGCGCGCGCTTGCGATCGGCGGTTTGCGCGGGCGCGTTCTCCGTCGTCGGCTGCGCGGCGGCGCTCGCATACGAAAGCGATCGCATGAGGCCGGCCACGTCGCGCAGCGGACTCGTCTTCCTGCGGCGCTCGTCGAGTGTGCGCGCGGGCTCGCCTTCGAAGTCGATGAGATACGCATCGCCTTGCGCCATCAGCACCTGGCCGAGATGGAAGTCGCCGTGGATGCGCGTGCAGAGCGCATCGGCATCGGAAGCAACGAGCTTCTTCACGGCATCGACGAGTTTCTCGCGACGATCCAGCAGATCTTGCGCAAGCGCACGGTCATGCTCGCTGAACCCGGCGATCTTCTGCTCGAGGATGTCGAGCGCGGACGTGAGCAGTTGCAGCGTGCCGTCGATCCAGCCCTTCACGTCCTTCGCGTTGGCGCGGCGCGGCGAGAACGCTTCGTCGTCGGTCGGCGTGGCGAGCGCGACATGCAGTTCGCCGAGCCGCTTGCCGATGATGCCCGCGATATTGCCGTAGCCTTCGAGTCCGCCCGCCTGCGCGGCCTGATCGGGCTTGGTCTCGTCGGTATCGCCGGTGACCGCGAGTTCATCGACGACACGGCGCAGATAGTCGAGCGCGTAGTTCCACGCATCGCCCTGGTTGTCGACGAAGCCTTGCAGGATCACGAGCGTATGCGGCACGTTCTGCGGATCGACGCGCACCACTTCGCCGTACAGCGGGCCGGTGTTCGCGTAGCCGAGCTTCGTCAAATAGCGGCTCATCTCCGCTTCCGGATGAATGCCGCCGACCACGCGCCGTACGAGCTTCAGCACGACCTTGTCGCCGATCACGAGCGAGCTGTTGCTTTGCTCGGCCGCGAGCCAGCGAATCTCGGGCGGCGATGCCGGATTCATGTCGAGCGTATCGAAGCGTTCCGTCGGAACGAAGCGAATCTCGCTCTTCTGCACGGTCGGCACGACAGCGCGCTGCTTGAGCTTCTGCAAGATGCCGTAGGTGAACTGCGGCACCGCGAACGCATCGGTGATATGACCGATCGTGCGGCCACGGCGCACGCGCGCGAGCGCAAGCTGCATATAAAGCGGCGACGTGGTTTCCGTGCCCCAGGCAATCGAAAGCGGCAGCACGTAGCGCTCGGTATGCTTGCCGACATCGGCTTCGATTTCGGTGAACGCGAAGCCCGCGCCTTCTATCGTCGTGAGCGCGGCAAGACGCACCGCATGCAGCTTCTGATCCTTCGATGCAAACCAGCGGCGCTTGCTGAGATAGCTCGGCAGCACTTCCGATTCGAGCAGGCGCACGTTCTCCGGCGTCGGCCCCGTTTGTCCCGCGCGAATGACCATGGTCACGAACTCCGGCAATTGCTCCGACGGCGCTTGCGACCACGCGGGCCGCATATTGCCGGGACAGAGCTGGAACCACAGGAAGCCATAGGGCGGGAACGTCAGCAGATACGTGAGCTGGCCGATGGCGGGGAACGGCGAATCGGCGGTCATTTCGAGCGGCACCGAACCCGCGAATTCCGAAAGATCGAGTTCCACCGCTTGCGGCGCGCGCGACAGATTCGCGACGCAGAGAATCGGCGGCTCGCCTTCGAGTTCGCGCAGATAGGCCAGAATCTTTCGATTGCTCGGCTTCAGGAAGCGGATGGTCCCGCGCCCGAACGCATGCTTCGAGCGGCGCACCGCGAGCATCTTGCGCGTCCAGTTCAGCAGCGAATGCGGATCGCGGCTTTGCGATTCGACATTCACCGCGTCATAGCCATAGAGCGATCCCATCACCGGCGGCAGCACGAGCTGCTCGGGATCGGCGCGCGAGAAGCCGCCATTGCGGTCCGACGACCATTGCATCGGCGTGCGCACGCCATCGCGATCGCCCAGGTGGATGTTGTCGCCCATGCCGAGCTCGTCGCCGTAATAGATGACGGGCGTGCCCGGCATCGACAAGAGCAGCGAGTTGATCAGTTCGATGCGGCGCCGGTCGCGTTCCATCAACGGCGCGAGACGGCGGCGAATGCCGAGATTCAGGCGCGCGCGGCGATCCGCGGCATAGGTGTTCCAGAGATAATCGCGCTCCGAGTCCGTCACCATTTCGAGCGTGAGTTCATCGTGATTGCGCAGGAAGATCGCCCATTGATTCGTGGCCGCGAGATCGGGCGTCTGCCGCATGATGTCGGTGATCGGAAAGCGGTCCTCGCTCGCAATCGACATGTAGATGCGCGGCATCAGCGGGAAGTGGAACGCCATGTGGCATTCGTCTTCGTCGCCGAAATATTCCTTCACGTCTTCCGGCCACTGGTTCGCTTCGGCGAGCAGCATGCGGTTCGGATATTCGGCGTCGATGGTCGCGCGAATCTGCTTCAGAATGGCGTGCGTTTCCGGCAGGTTCTCGTTGTTCGTGCCTTCACGTTCGACGAGATAAGGCACCGCATCCAGCCGCAGACCGTCGATGCCCATGTCGAGCCAGAAGCGCATCACGGAAAGCACTTCCTTGATGACGGCGGGATTATCGAAGTTCAGATCGGGCTGGTGCGAATAGAAACGATGCCAGTAGTACTGGCCGGCAACGGGATCGTGCGTCCAGTTCGAAGGCTCGGAATCGATGAAGATGATGCGCGTCTCTTCATACTTCTTGTCCGTGTCGGACCAGACGTAGTAATTGCGATGATTCGATCCCGGCTTCGCACGCCGCGCGCGCTGAAACCACGGATGCTGGTCCGACGTGTGATTGATGACCAGTTCCGTGATCACGCGAATGCCGCGCGCGTGCGCTTCCTGAATGAAGCGCTTCACGTCGGCGAGCGTGCCGTAGTCCGGATGCACGTTGCGATAATCGGCGATGTCGTAGCCATCGTCGCGACGCGGCGACGGATAGAACGGCAACAGCCAGATCGCATCGACGCCCAATTCCGCGATGTAATCGAGCTTCGCGAGCAGGCCCGCGAAGTCGCCGATGCCGTCGTTGTTCGCATCGAAGAACGACTTGATGTGAACCTGATAAATGATTGCGTCCTTGTACCAGAGCGGATCGTCGCTCAATAGCGATGTCTTTTTGTTGCGCTTCACCCTTGTATCCACGGTTTGCTCCAAGTGCTCGTCGTAGGCGATGTGCCTTGTTATCGGTTCACGCTCGTTCGCTCGTCGCCGCGCATTCAGGCGTTCGCATCCGCGTGCGGCTTCGGCAGGCCCGACGTCGGCGAGATGCGCCAGATCGCGAAGGGCAGCGAATGCGGATTGAGCCGCACATGCTGCCGGCGTCCGTGCCATTCGAAACGGTCGCCCGTCACCTGATCCTCCACCGCGACCGCATCGTATTCCTTCACGCCCCAGCGTTCGAGCGTCTTCCAGGGCAGTTCGATGTCCGCGCCTTGCTCGTTGAACGGATCGAGATTGATCGCGACGAGCACGACGTTGTCGCCCGATGCGTTCACCTTCTCGAAGAACAGGATGTGATCGTTATGCGCGGGCAGGAAGTTCACGCCGAGATGCGTCTGCAATGCGGGATTCGCGCGGCGAATGCGGTTGAGCGCCGTGATTTCCCCGACGATATTGCCCGGCCGGTTCCAGTCCCACGCCTTCAACTGATACTTCTCCGAGTCCAGATATTCCTCGCTGTTCGGCAGCGCGGCGGCCTCGCACAACTCGAAGCCGCTATACACGCCCCACAGTCCCGACAACGTCGCCGCGAGCGCCGCGCGAATCACGAAGCCGGGACGCCCCGAGCTTTGCAGAAAGCGCGGATTGATGTCCGGCGTGTTGACGAAGAAGTTCGGCCGGAAGTAGTCCTTCGCGTCGGTCTGCGTGAGGTCGTGCATGTACTCGAGGAAGTCGCGCTTCGTCTCGCGCCACGTGAAGTACGTGTACGACTGCGAGAAGCCGAGCTTCGCGAGGCGATTCATCACGCGCGGACGCGTGAACGCTTCGGCGAGGAACATCACGTCGGGATGGCGTGCGCGCACGTCGCCGATAACCCATTCCCAGAACGGAAACGGCTTCGTATGCGGATTATCGACGCGGAAGATGCGCACGCCCGCCGCGATCCAGTGCAGGAACACGTCGCGCAACGCGATCCACAAATCGGGCTTCGCGTCCTTCGCATAGAAGTCCGGGTTCACGATGTCCTGATACTTCTTCGGCGGATTCTCCGCATAGCGCAGCGTGCCGTCGGGACGCCATGCGAACCACGTCGGATGCTCCTTCAGCCACGGATGATCCGGCGAGCATTGCACCGCGAAGTCGAGCGCGATTTCGAGACCATGTTCATGCGCGGCGTCGAGCATGCGCTTGAAGTCGTCGAGATTGCCGAGTTCCGGATGCACCGCCGTATGGCCGCCTTCCTTCGCGCCGATCGCGTACGGGCTGCCGACATCGCCCGGCTCGGCCGTCAGCGAGTTGTTCTTGCCCTTGCGATTGGCGAGGCCGATCGGATGGATCGGCGGGAAATAGAGCACGTCGAAGCCCATTTCGCGGATGCGCGGCATCTTGCCGATCACGTCGATGAACGTGCCGTGACGGTTCTCGTCGTCGCTCATGGAACGCGGGAAGATCTCGTACCAGCTCGCGAAGCGCGCGGCCGCGCGTTCCGAATCGATGCGATACACCACCGGATCGCGCGACAGGAACGGTCGATGCCGCGCCGCCGCCACCGCTTTCGCCGTCGCGGGCGCGAGCACGAGTTCGAGCTTGCGCGCGTCGTCGGCCTTCGTGAATTCCTTGACGATCTTCTCCAGCGGCGCGCTGTCCGAATCTTCAACAGTCTTCACTTCGGCGAGAATCAGCGCGAACAGATGCTTCGCTTCCTCGACTTCGAGTTCCACCGTCTGCCCGGCCTTCAGCTTCTTCTGCATGTGATCGGCGAGCGACGCGTAATCGTCGCGCCACGCCATCACCACGAATTCATGGCGTCCCACGCGTTCGAGCGGAATGCGCGTGGTCCACAAGTCGAGGCCGAGCGGCTGCACGGGCGACATCGGCGTTTCGTGCCATTCGGTTTCGTCGGCGGCGCGCCATTGCACGGCAGCGGCGATCTTGTCGTGGCCTTCCGCGAAGATCGCGGCCTGAATCTCCACCGCCTCGCCGACAATGCGCTTCGCCGGGAAGCGGCCGTTATCGACCGAAGGCGTCACGCTTTCGATCGACACGCGCGGCGCGGAGATCGCTTCGGCCACGGACTTCTTGTCGGCGGCCTTCGCGCCGCGCTTGACCTGCGGCTGCGCGAGCAGAACGAACGGCTCGGCTTCCGCGCGGAACAGGCGCACTTCGCCCGCCTTCAGCGTGAGCGACGCGAGGCGCTCGGCTTTCGCGCCGGCATCGCCGAGGGGCGCGAAGCGCGTGTAGTTGCCGGGCACGCCTTCGAGCAGATGCCGCGTATCGACATGAACCGGCGCGACCAGATCGGGATTGATGACGACGAGCACCGCCGATTCGCTATGCCGCAAGTCGCCGCCCGCCGCGCGGATCAGCGCCGCGTACGGCGTGCCCGCGCCCGTCAGCGCGCGCAATTCGCCCACGCTGCCAAGCGTTGCGGTCCCGCTCTGCAACGCGTTCGCGCGCTTGACTTGCGCGCACAGGTCGATGCGCGCCTCGCTCTTCGCGCGCTGATACTCGGCCGCGACGCCGTATTGCTGCGACATCGGCAAGCCGACGCCGTATTCGAAACCCATCGGCACGAGCATGCCGGTGCCGATCGCGGCGGCGGTGAAGAGCGCGCGGCAGTACGCGCGTTCGATGAGCGCGGTATCGCTCGTATCGCTCAGATCGGCGATCAGGCGGGCGCCGAACGGCTCTTCCGGGAACGTGACCGGCGGCGCGATGCGCGACAGCGCCGCGTGTTCGTCGACGAGCCATGCGCTCCTGAAATCCCACCAGCGTGTGGAAGCGAAGACCGCGTCGAAACCGGCATCGGCAAGACCGTGCAGATCGTGGCGCGATACGCCCACCGTCCACGCGAGCCAGCGCGTCTCCGGATGCTTCTCGCGCACCGCCGCGCCGAGCCTGCGCCACACGTGCGCGGGCACGGCCTCCGGCGAGCCGAAGCGAAAACCGCCGATGCCCGCATCCGCGATCGCGCTCAGTTCGCGCGCCCACCACGTGGTGAGTTGCTGCGCGGCTTCGCCATCGGCGAAATTGGCGTGCGCGACGTCGCGCTGACTCGGCGGGCGGCGCGGATCGAGGCGCGCATCGGCGCTTTCGAACGGCTTGAACCAGTGCTGGTTGTCCTGAAAGAGGCCGCCTTCGGTGCTCACGCGGTCGATCACGATATCGACGAGCAGCGTGATGCCGTGCTTTTTCGCTGCATCGGCGAGGGCGCGCAGATCGTCCGCGGCGCTCGCGCTCGATTCGAAGACAGGATGCAGCCGATGATGATCCGCGACGGCTTCGCGATGCCCGTTGCTGCCGGGCGTGAACGGCGAGCCGATCAGGACGTGATCGAACCCCAGCGCGGCCGCGTGCTCGAACTGCGCGGGCCAGTTGGCCAGGGGGCCGACGAGAAGGGGATCGATGAAATAGATGCGGGGCGCGTACGCATGATGAGCTTGATGGTTTTCCATCGTTCGTCTTTTCCAGAGTCGTCCTGCGGTGGCGGGGATGCGGGCAACAATCGCGATCACGCTCACGGGTCAAACTGGCTGAAGGGCCGGTCCGCACGTTGTGGCGCTTCGCGCGCTTCGCGGACCTCATGCGAAAGCCGAGCGCCGTCGACGATGCAAGTCCGGGTCGCGTCTCGCGATGCAATGGATCGAGCACGGCTGCCGCCACGGTCCAAAGGGGTTCCAGCGGGCGTTGCATCGGCTGACAGCACGTTGCGTGCCGCGCCCGAACCCGACCCGAAGCGGCGCATCGTCACAGCGATACTATGCGGCAATATGCGGCAAGCCGTGGCGGATGCGGGCCGCCGCGGCTTCCGAGTCACGCGCGCTTATGCGCTCTTGGCGACGAGCGGCTTGCCGGAGGTTTCGCGTGCGCGAGGGGCGAGCACTTGCGGCGCGGCGGCGGGTTCGGCGAGACGGCGCAGGCGCAGCGCGGTGCGGCTCGGGCGCAGGCCGCTCAGATCGGAGTAGAGCGCGACCATCTTCGCGACGGCCTCGCTCCAGCCGAAATCGCACGACATCGCGTTGCGCTGCATCGTGCGCCAGACGGGCGGACGCATGTACGCGTCGATCGCGCGGCTCGCCGCGGTGACGACATCGTCGGGCGTTTCGCCGTCGAAGAGAAAGCCGGTCGGCGCGCGCGATGCGCTTTTCACCGCGATGGGCGCGTCGTGCGTGCCGTCGCGCACGTAGACGATTTCGCGCGGCGCGATGTCGGCGTCGGCGGCATCGACGATGGTATCGGCGAGCCCGCCCACGCGCGATGCGACGGGCAGCGTGCCGTAGCGCATCGCGTAAAGCTGGGTGAGGCCGCACGGCTCGAAGCGGCTGCCGTGCAGCAGGATGTCCGCGCCCGCGTGCAGCGCGTGCGCGCGGCGCTCGCTATAACCGATATGCACGCCCACGCGATCCGGCCATTCCTGCGCAAGCTTTCTGAAGCCCTTCTCGATGTACGCCTCGCCCTGGCCGATCACCGCGAGTTGCAAACGCGGATGCTTTTCGAGCAAACGCGGCAGCGCTTCGAGCACCACGTCCGCGAGTTTCTGACCGGTCATGCGGCTGCCGATCGCCATGAGCGGCGCGAACGGATCGACGGGCAGGCCGAACATGCGCTGCAGCGTGCGCTTGCAGGCGTGCTTGCCGCGCGTGTCGTCGAAAGAATAATTGCGCTCGATGAGCGGATCGACGGCGGGATTCCACGTTTCTTCGTCGATGCCGTTCACCACGCCCGAAAGCTTGCCGGCGCAGCTTTGCAGCACGCCTTCCATCAAATGCCCGAAGCGCGGCGTGAGAATTTCGCGCGCGTAGTTTTCGCTGACGGTCGTCACGCGGTCGCTATGCACGATGCCCGCTTTCATCAGGCTCAGCGCGCCGTAGAACTCGATGCTCTTCGGATCGCTCAGCGCGTGCACGAGCCACTTTTCCGGCACGCCGAGCGACGGCCCGAGCGAGAGCGCGTAGTTGCCCTGGAACGCGAGGTTGTGGATCGTGAAGACGCTCTTCGCCTGCACGCCCGCATGCTTCATCAAGAGCGGCGTGAGGCCGCTGTGCCAGTCGTGCGCATGAACGATGTCCGGCTTCTTCACGCCCCGCACGCCTTGCGCGATACGCACCGCAGCCGCCGACAGCGTCGCGAAACGCACCGCGTTGTCGGGATAGTCGCGGCCCTGTGCATCCTGATAGAGCCCGGTGCGCGCATAGAGTGCATCGCAGCGCAGCAAAAGAACCGGCACGCCGGTATCGGGCATGCGTGCCCGCAGGAGCGCGGCATCGCCGCCGGGCAGGCCGCGCAAGGTGCAAACCTTGCTGACGTCCTCCGCCATGGCGATCGCGGCCGGATAAGCGGGCAGGAGGATGGTGGCATCGACGCCGGCGCCGCGAAGGGCGGCGGCGTAAGCGCTGACCATGTCGCCGAGGCCGCCGGTCTTGGCGAGCGGGACGGCCTCGGAGGCGACCAGCAGAACGTTCAAAGGCAAAATGGGCTCCTGTGCGGGCAGACGCGGGGCGATGGCCATGCGCTCGTTGTCGTCGTATCGGCGAAACGAGGAGCAGCCGGGCCGCGCATTCCTGGTGCAGATTGGGTTCTTTTAAGTGGCTGGCGCAGTGCAGCAATGTGCATGCCACGACCCCCGCGCGTATGTGCGGGGACGCACGATCATTTCGGACTTATGTTCGAAGAGGGTCCGCTGCCGCGCATCCGGCAACGCCTTTTGGGCGCACGATCGTGCTGCGTGTAAAAGTGACAGCGGCGCGCGCCGCGTTTTTACACAGGCGCTTTAGAGCGCATGAAGACGAGCTTATGGACGCGATGTGACAGGCGCGTTGCGCGCCTGATCGAAGAGTGAGGGCGAAAGGACGTCAGCCGCCGACCATGCTCGCCGCGATGTTCACGGACAAGCCGAGCACGGCGAGATTGAAGAAGAACGACAGGACCGATTGCGCGAGCGCGGTGCGGCGTGCGCTCGTCGAGCAGAGCACGACATCCGAAGTCTGCGAAGCGACCGCGATGGTGAACGAGAAGTACAGGAAATCCCAATAGTCGGGTTTCAGGTGGCGGTCGGGGAATCGGAGCGCGGTATCGTTCGGAGGCGAGCGGTAGTAGTGCCGCGCGTAGTGGAGCGTGAACATCGTCGGGATGAGGAACCAGCCGCCGAGCATGGTCGCGCCGGTCAGCGCGTAATTCACGAACGCGTGCGCGCCGAGACTCTTCGCCGCCGACAATTCGACGACGATCGCCACCAGGCTCGCGATGGCCGCGAGACTCACGATCATCAGCACGGCGGCGGCGTTTTCGTCCTCGCGCTCGGCGAGCGCCTGCACGTTGCGCTGATGCGCGGTGGCCATCTGCAGCCAGATCAGCGCGAGATAGAGCCACACGGCCGAGTCCCAGCCGATCAGCGCGCGCACGGTCGGCCGGACGTGTCCCGGAATCAGCGCGGTGACGACAAAGCCGACCAGCAGGGCGATCAACGCGCGCGGACGCGTGCGCAAGACGGGCGGGAGGAAGTTCATCGTCGAGAGAGAAAGCGATGGAAGTCAGCGATTATCACTGACGCGCCTTACAGCGACATGAGAAAGCGCGCCGAGGAAAGGAGACGAGGAAGATGGCGCGGACATGGCCATCGCGCCCGCTTTCAGGCGACAATCGCAATTGGAAACCAATGCGAAACGCCCGCCGCGCTTGCCACCCAAAACGCAGCGAAAAGCGACCCAGCACGCACACCGGGCGTTGTGCCGGCGCTAAGATCGACGCATGAATGATCCTACCTATCCTGTCGTTTGCAGGCATCCCGCCAATGACATCGGCCGCGATTTCGTCGTCGGCGATTTGCACGGCTGCGTCGATGCGCTGCGCTATCTGTTGCGCGAGATCGGCTTCGACGGCTCGCGCGACCGGCTGTTCTCGGTCGGCGATTTGATCGATCGCGGCACGGATTCGCTCGCGGCGATTGAGCTCATCGACAAGCCGTGGTTCTATCCGGTGCTCGGCAACCACGAAGACTCGCTGATCGCGGTGGCGACGGGTAGCATGCGTCGTCAGGCGTGGTACGCGATCGGCGGCGCGTGGGCCGAAACGCTCGCCGACGACCATCTCCGCATGCTCGCCACGCGGCTCGCGCGCCTGCCGCTCGTGCGGATCGTCGGCGAGGGCACGCGGCGCTTCAACGTGCTGCACGCGGAGTTCTTCGGCAGCGACGCCGATCTCGACGCCGCCGAGTTTGCCGACGACACGCGCTCCCAGATGCTCTGGGGCCGCGGCTTGGCGCTCGGCAACGCGGACCCGGCGCTTCAGCGCGGCCTCTCGCCGACGTATTGCGGCCACACGCCGATGCGCGCGGTGCGTCAGATCGGCTCGCAGATTTTCATCGATACGGGCGCGTTCGCGGCGGAAGGGCGGCTCACGATCGTCGAAGCCGGCACCGACGAACGTTGGTCCGTGAAGGAGCGATGGGCGGCTTCCGAAGGCGCGCGAGAACTAGCGTTGCCGTAGGGCGGCATGGCCGTTGCTCCAACCCTCGCCATGAATCGAACGTACAAAGGCGAGGCACGCAGTGGCGACCAACGCAAGCAACGGGGCTAAAGAGACGGGCGCAATCAACGGCGCGCTAGGCGATCACGCTTCGGCCTGCCCCGAGGACCTTCCGCCAGGCCTGCGATACGTCGACGACTCGCGCCGCGGCTACACGCGCGAATGGATCGACGGCGCGTTCGTCTACTTCAACACGCAAGGCAAGCGCATCGACGATGAAGCCGAGATCAGGCGCATCAACGCGCTCGCCATTCCGCCCGCTTATATCGATGTCTGGATCTGCCCGGACTCGCGCGGCCATCTCCAGGCGACGGGCCGCGACGCGCGCGGTCGCAAGCAGTATCGCTATCACCCGCAATGGCGCGAAACCCGCGACGCCACCAAGTACGAGCGCATGCTCGCGTTCGGCGCGGTGCTGCCGAAGCTGCGCGCCCGCGTCACGCGCGATCTTGCGCTCGACGGCATGCCGCGCGACAAGGTGCTCGCCACCGTCGTGCGTCTGCTCGATACGACGCTCATTCGCGTCGGCAGCGAGGAATACGCGCGGGAGAATCGCTCGTATGGGCTGACGACGCTGCGAAAGCGCCACCTGAAGGTATCGGCGGGAACGCTGCGCTTCAAGTTTCGCGGCAAGAGCGGAATCGAGCACGACGTCTCCGTGAGCGATGCGCGCATCGCCCGGATCGTGAAGCGCTGCATGGATCTGCCGGGCCAGGATCTCTTCCAGTATCTCGACGCGGACGGCACGCGCCACGCCGTCAGTTCGTCCGATATCAACGACTATCTGCGCGAGATCACCGGCGCGGAGTTCACGGCGAAGGATTATCGGACGTGGGCGGGCAGCGTGTTCGCGCTCGCGGCGCTGCGAAAGCTCCAGTGGGAGACGGTGACGGAGGCGCGCAAGCACATCGTCGGGACGATCAAGGAAGTGTCGCAACTGCTGCGCAACACGCCTGCGGTCTGCCGCAAGTGTTATGTGCATCCGGCCGTGATCGAGGCGTTCGAGGCGGGCGAACTCGCGGAAGCGCTGCCGGCGTCGCGCCGTCACGGGCTCAAGACGGATGAAGCCGCGCTCGTCATCTTTCTCGAAAAGGATGCGAAGCGGCGTGCGCGCGAGGCGGCGCGCAAGAACCGCAAGGGCGCCGCGGCAAGCGATGCGCGGCTGACCGGCCTGCTCGCCGAGTCGAGCCGCAAGGCGCGCGCGGGCGCGTTGAAGGGCAGCGCGAAGGGCGCGGCGGCGCAGGCGATCGAAACCGTCGCGCGCAAGACCGCGCCGAAGGCGGCGCGTCCGGCGTCGAAGAAGCTGTCGCGCACGCGCACGCCGACGGCGGTCGCGATCCGATGACCGCTTATCGATCCGCTTATCCGACCTGATTCAGCTCGAACACGTAGTCGATCGCCTCGCCGTTCCAGTTGTATTCGAGATACGCGGCGTGGTGACAGTCGCGCAGCATCGTCGTGCGCAGGGCGGCGAGGCATTCGCCCTGCGGATCGCGCACCGACGGATACGCGATGCCCGGCGCGCCCGCCGCCCGTATCGCACGGCCCAGCGCCTTGCCGGGCGCGTAATCGTCGGGCGCGAGAATGCGCGGATCGAGTCCCGCCCGCGCGATGCGATCGCCGCGTAAATCGACGACTTCACCGCGCGCCATCACCGTGTAGAGACGCATCTGCTGACGCAGCGGCGCTTCCTTTGTCGCGGCGAGGAAAAGCCCGGCGTGATAGCGCGTTTCCGCAATCGCCGTCTGCCGCTCGCGGGCGCAATAAAAGACGCCGTAGCTGCCGTCGGAAAAGCGGCTGCCGCTCGGGTTCAAATGCGTGAACGCCGCCATGATCGGCCCGCAGCCGGGACCGAAGCAGCGTTCCTCGTGCGGCACGAGATCCAGTTCGCCGAGCTCGGTGCGCAGACGGTCGTTGGTCATTGCTTCGAGCGCGTAGAGCGCGTCGAAATCCTGCGGCGACGCGACGCGATCGAACAGATTCACCGCCGGAAAGCGCGTGGGAATGACGCGATACGCGGGCGACCAGTCGAGTTCGCCATGCGGCCAGCGGTCCCGCCAGTTCGGTGCAGCGTGCTTGTCGGTCACGCCCAGCCGCCTCGCATCGCGTCGAGATACTGGCGAACGGCGACGAGATCGCTGATATTGCCCGCCAGCATGCGATCGAGCGCCGGCCGTCCGCCGAAGGGCGGCGCGGCGTTGGGACGGCGGACCCAGGTATCGGCGGCGTGCGGCTCCGGCAGCAGAATCTGCAGCGCCTTGTAGATGCCGAGAATCAGCGAAAGGCGCTCGAGCGTGTCGCGCGTGAGGCGTGCGGATTCCGGCGCGTTCTTCCACTTGAAGTACGTGGAGCGGCCGGGCGAGCCGAGCAGCTTGATCTGCTCGTCGGCGGACAGCGCCCAGTCGCGGGCGATATTGATGAAGGCGCGCAGGCCGGCAGCGGACAAGTCGCCGATATCCGGCGCGGGACGCGGCGCCGGATGACCGGACGCCGCCGAAGGAGCGCGTGCGGCATGAGGCATGTCGTTAAGTCTCCAAAGGAACTCTTAACGCATGGTAGTCCAGATATGGATTTATACAAGCTAAATTTAGCGCGGGCGTTGGGCGCTGGGCGTTTTCGGCAGGCGCTCAGTCTTCGTCGTCGTGCGGACCGTAGCGGCGGCCGGGAACGTGGGATTGCAATGCATCGGCGATATCGGACGGCGAGCAATCCGCCGGAACGACGCAGCGCTGCAGGCGCGGATCGCTTTTCAGCGACCATTCGACCATCCGATACGGCTGGCCCCACGGCGGCTCGATGGGCGCGGACAGACGGCATCGGCTGAGCTTCAGGGCGGTGTGGCTGCGCATGGCTCGCGCAAGATTGGCGAACGATGGGCGCGCGGCGGTGTTGGCGGGCATGACACGTTCCTCTGTTGGCGTCCCGGCAGTCCGGATGGACGGCGCCGCGTCATAATGCGCGGCGGCCGGGTCTGATCGCGACTGGAGTGTGGCTGCGGAGAATTAAGCCGCGCTTAACCGGCTGCGAGCGATCCAGTGCGCGGCGAAATGCCGCGCCTCTCGCACACATGCCGATGCGCGCGCCGGTCAAGAGGCGCTTCGGCATTTTCGCCACGTGCCGCGCCGTTTGTTTGCCGGGAGGCCGGCTTACTGTATATTCGTACAGCTTGTCTGCAACAAGGAGCTTGCCGATGATTTCCCGCAACGATTCGCTCGAAGCCGCCGCGCTCGAACGTTTCATGCGCGCGACGCGCGCGGTCAACGCCGCGTTCGACGCCACGCGAGGCGAGCCGCATTTCGAGCATGGCGCGCGCTCGGTGGCCCGTTCGCAACAGCGCCTCGACGCGGCGCTGCGCGAACTCGAAACGTCCGAGCGCTCGCTCGACGCCATCCTCTCGCGCAGCGCGCGCCACGGTCACTAGGGGCATAAATCGATGGAGCGAAACGACTTGAAGCTCGCATTCCTGACGATGGCTTTCGTGCTGGGTTCGTCGCCGGCCGTGGCCGCGACGCATTACACGGAAGTCTGGAACCCGCCCGAAGTTCACGTGGTGAAGGGCAAGAACAAGGCGCACGGCGCAACGGCGCGGACGGCGGCGAAGAAGAAGCGCAAGAGCGCATCGGCGGTGAAGCAGGTCGCCGATAAGACCGCTATCGGTCAATCGATCGCTCAGCCGATCACGCCGCCGGAAGGCAAAGCGTCGTCGTCGAAACAGAAGGAACCCGTCATTCCCCGCAAGATCGATCCGAACGGACAGGTCATGCGCGTCTGACCGAGCCGAAAGCGAAAGAAGGCGGCACACATGAGAAAGGGGCGCTCCAATCGAGCGCCCCTTTCTTTTTGAGCGAGCGGCGAAGGCGCTTATATCCGGCCCATCAGCAACAGGACGATCACCACGACCAGCACGACGCCCAAAATCCCGCTCGGTCCATAGCCCCAGCTTCGGCTGTGCGGCCAGGACGGAATGGCGCCGATCAACAGCAAGATCAGGATGATCAACAGGATGGTTCCGATCGTCATTTGACTTCTCCTTATAAAAGACCGCGCGACCATCCGGCGCGACGTGGCCTCCCAATAAAGCCACACGTCGTAGCGAGCGGCGGGATGCCGCTGGCCGTCCAGCGTTGCGATCGACGAGAAGCAAAGAGCAGCATCCGTGCCATCGGCGGCAAGTGCCGATGCCACAAGGCGCGGCGTCGATCGGACGACGCGCGCGCCGACGCAGGCGATTGTCAAAAGGAAAGAGTTGGATGGGCGGCTTGAAAGAATTTCATCGCCGCCTTCTTCAGAAGAGTCCGCGGAAGAGCCAGAACAGCAAACCGGCGAGCGCGATGGAAACCGGCAGCGTCAGAATCCACGCCAGCGCGAGGCTGCGCACCGTGCGCCACTGAAGGCCGGAGCCGTTCGCGGCCATCGTGCCCGCGACGCCCGACGACAACACGTGCGTCGTGCTCACCGGTAGCCCGTAGGCATCGGCGGCGCCGATGGTCAGCATCGCCACGACTTCCGCCGACGCGCCTTGTCCATACGTCAAATGCGTCTTGCCGATGCGCTCGCCCACCGTCACGACGATGCGCTTCCAGCCGACCATCGTTCCCAAACCGAGCGCGACGGCCACCGCGACCTTGACCCACGTCGGGATGAACTTCGTCGCGTGATCGAGTTGATGCTTGTAGTTTTCGAGCACGGCGGCGTCGCCCGAAGAGAAGGCGGGCGCTTTCTGCTTCTCCATCAGCCGCAACGCCTCGGACGCGATGTACATCTCGTTGCGCACGTTGCGGACATTGCCTTGCGGCACGGCGGCGATGCTTTCGCTGGGGCGAATCTGCGAATCGATCGAATCGACCAGGCTCTTGAGCGATGCGACCGTGTCCGGCGCGAGCGTCTTCGTCTGAACGTAATGCTCGACGGTCGCGCGCGTGTCTTTCGCCGCCGGTGCGCTGCCGGCATAGCGCTGCAACGCCTCGGATGCGCTGTGGCTGACCGCGAGGAACGTCTGCGTTTCGCCGGGCGAAACAGCCTTGTTGAGCGCGTAGGCGGTCGGCACGGTGCCGATCAGGATCAGCATGATGAGGCCCATGCCTTTCTGGCCGTCGTTGGAGCCGTGCGCGAACGAAACGCCGGTGCACGTGAGGATCAGCAGGCCGCGAATCCAGAACGGCGGTGGCGTGTTCTTCTTCGGCTCCTGATAAAGCGCCGGCACGCGCACGACGAGCTTCAGCACATACAGCAGAAAGCCGGCGAGAACGAAGCCGATGATCGGCGAGAACAGCAGCGACTTGCCGACGGAAATCGCCTGGCTCCAGTCCACGCCCGACGTGCCGTTGGTTCCGTGCAGCATCTGGTTCATGAGGCCGACGCCGATCACCGAGCCGATGAGCGTATGCGAACTGGACGACGGCAAGCCGAGCGCCCACGTGCCGAGGTTCCAGATGATCGCCGCGATCAGCAGCGCGAAGACCATCGCGAAACCCTGCGAACTGCCGACGCCGATAATGAGTTCAACCGGCAGCAATTGCAGAATGCCGAACGCCACCGCGCCGCTGGAAATGAGCACGCCGATGAAATTCCACGCGCCCGACCAGACGACCGCGAGATTGGGCGTCAGCGAGTGCGTGTAGATGACGGTCGCGACGGCGTTGGCGGTATCGTGAAAGCCGTTGACGAACTCGAATCCCAGCGCGATCAATAGCGCGACGCCGAGCAGGATATAAGGAAACGCCGACGATTCGCGCACCGGTGCGAGGTCTTCCAGCAAATGCATGACGCAGTAGACCGCGCCCGCTCCGATCGCGAGCAGAAACACCAGAAAGGCGAGCCGCTGTCCGAGCGTGCGGCCTCCCTGCGACTGGGGAAAGACGATCTGATTCATGGCGCGTCCTGAGGGCGTGAGACGTTGCGGGATAGCCCATGTTTGCCCGCGCATGTGACGCTTTCGTGAACTCGTAAGCCTTTGTTATTTCGTATGAATCGATACGCCGATGATGTTTCTCGATCTTCTTCGCGCGTCGCGTCGATATAATCGTTGAACTGTTCGCATTTAAGATCTTTCTCACGCGCCGACGATGACCAGGACGACTTCGCCCGCTTCAAACGACCCACGCGACGCGCTCGGACTCGACGGCTCCGTGTGGCTGAAAAGCGGCGACGAAACGCTCGGCGGTGCGGCGCGCATCGCGCTTCTGGCCGCGATCCGCGAGACCGGATCGATCACGGCGGCGGCGAAGGCGGTCGGTCTCAGCTACAAGGCGGCGTGGGACGCCGTCGATACGATGAACAATCTGGCCGGCGAGCCGCTCGTGACGAGCGCAACCGGCGGGCGGGGCGGCGGCGGGACGCGGCTGACGGCATCGGCGCTGCGGATCATCGACACGTATTACGCGGTCGAGCGCGAGCATCGCAAGTTTTTGAGAAGGGTGAGCGAAGCCATTGAAGGCTTCGAGGACGATTGGCGACTAATCGGGAGATTGGGATTGAAAACGAGTGCACGCAATCAGCTAGCAGGGAAAGTCACGAAGGTCACGCGCGGCGCGGTCAACGACGAAATCGAGCTCGGCTTGCCGGGCGGTCAGACGATCGTCGCGGTCGTCACGCATGAAAGCACCGAGGCGCTCGGCCTCGCCGAAGGCGGCGACGCGTTCGCGCTCATCAAGGCGTCGTGGGTCATGCTGATGGAAGATTCGCCGGCGAAGCTGTCGGCGCGCAATCAGTTGCGCGGCACGGTTGCCAGCGTGACGCGCG
Source organism: Caballeronia sp. ATUFL_M2_KS44 (assembly GCF_023630965.1). Classification (NCBI taxonomy): domain Bacteria; kingdom Pseudomonadati; phylum Pseudomonadota; class Betaproteobacteria; order Burkholderiales; family Burkholderiaceae; genus Caballeronia; species Caballeronia sp. ATUFL_M2_KS44. The sequence continues at coordinate 57,071 of NZ_JALQEA010000036.1, forward strand.
GCGCGGTCAACGCCGAGGTGACGCTTTCGCTCGACGATTCCACGACCGTCACCGCGATCATCACGAATCACAGCGCCGATACGCTCGGGCTCGCGCCGGGTCAGAAAGCGGTGGCGGTGGTGAAGGCATCAAGCGTGATCATCGGCGTGAACGACTAAACGCGCTTCACTACAACGAAAAGAGCGATGGCCGCGTCAGGCCGTCGCGGTCGCGCTGACGGCTTGTACGTCCGTGCGACGCTCCAGCGTGCGATGGCTCTTCGACTTCCAGAGCGCGCGCACGTACGGGTAATGGTGGCCGGACAATCCGAGCGCGATCTCGGTGATCCAGTGTTGCGTCGGCACCGGCACGCCGTGCAGCGCCACGACGACAGCCGCCAGACTTGCCGCAACGGGCGCCGGCGAGAGCTTCCCCGGCTCCGCGCGCCACGCGATGCACACGAACGCGAGCGAAACCGCCGCGCCGAGCGCGCATCCGCTCACGACTTCCGACACCGAATGCGCGTTCACCACGACGCGCGATCCGCCCACCACGACGCCCAGCAGCAAGCCGAACAGCACGCCGCTCCCGCGAATCACGCCGCGCGCCGGCAGCAACGCGACGAACATCGCGACCGGCAGGACGGACGTCGCCATGTAGGCGTGCCCGCTGAAACCGGTGAAATCCACGTTCCGGATGCCGATTCCCCATCCGATGAACGCGATCTTGCTCAGCGCGACGAGGCAACTCCCGGCGCCGAAGAGCGCGGCCCATTCGACGGTGTACTTCCAGCGATAGCCGAGCGCGAGCCATGCGGCGGCAGCGATTGCGACGGGCAGCATGACGCCCGTGCTGCCGAGCGCGGTGATGCTCATCCAGACGGAGACGGGCAAATCGACGATCATCGAGGTGGTGGGTATGGGTGTTGCTGCACTGCGGCAGACGAACGGTTAAGCGGGCGTTGAAGCGCCACAGTATACCGGGTCGGAAGAGGACGAAAGTTTGGTTGGCTGGTGGTCGCTGTCTTCCAACATCGGCATATAAAATCAGATAACGGCGCGCAACGTCAGGCTTTGGCGTAATTGAAAGCATGACGAAAAGCAGCGGATCCGGCGGATAAGTGTTATTGTGCAATGCACAATGCGACGGACAAATTGTCGCGAGCACAACCCGATCAAATGTTTTGGAGAATCCAGCCGAATGTCGAAAAGCCTTACCAAACTCTGGTTGCGCGGCTTGAGACGCCTGGTCGCTGGCCAAGTGGAACCGACGCGCATTCCGAAGCCGCGCCCGGCGGCGAAGCCGGTGCGCGCGAAGACCGTCAAATCGAAGCTCAAGCCGGGCGCGTCCGCAAAGCCCGCGGTTTCACCACGCCCTTCGGTTCGCCCCGAGATGCGCGAGTCGCGCGTCCGGCCGCGCGCATCGGCGTGGGCGCGCGGCAAGTGGAATCGCTCGTATCATTCGGCGCCGCCGACCGCCGGCCGCTTCGTCAATCATCTTTCCTACGCGCTTTACATGCCGCCGAAAACGGGGCTCGGGCGCATGCCGCTCGTCGTGATGCTGCACGGCTGCAAGCAGACCGCCGACGAGTTCGCGCAAGGCACGCGGATGAACCTGCTCGCCGACAAATACGGCTTCGCGGTGCTTTATCCCGAACAGTCGAAGCATGATCATCCGCACCGCTGCTGGCATTGGTATGACGATTCCACCGGCGCGGGCGGCGGCGAAGCGGCGGCGATCGTGTCGCTCATCAAGGCGGTCATCGCCGAGCACGATTTCGACGCGGAGCGCGTGTATCTCGCGGGCATGTCGGCGGGAGCGGGGCTGTCGGCGCTGCTCGCGGTGCGCTATCCGCAGCTTTTCGCGGCGGTCGGCTTTCATTCGGGCGTCGTGTTCGGGGAAGCGACGTCCGCGATCGGCGCGATGGACGTCATGCGGCGCGGCAGCCGCAGCAATCCGGTCGCGCTCATCGACGCAGCCGTCGACGTTCGCGATTATCCGGGCATGCCCGCGATCATCGTTCATGGCGAGTTGGATTCGGTCGTCACCGCGCAGAACGCGGAACAACTCACGCAGCAGTTCTTGCGGTTGAACGGATTCATCGACGCTGCCGGCGACCGTCGTGCAGGCGAAGTGCGAGAGGAAACCGCCTCCGACGGTGTCGTGCGCGACTATGTCAAAAACGGGCGGCGCGTGGTGAAGACATCGATCGTGCGCGGACTGGGCCACTCGTGGGCCGGCGGCGACGACACCGTGGCGTTCCACTCATCGAAAGGACCGGATTCGGCTGCCGTGATGTGGGAATTTTTCAAGCATCAGCGCCGTTCCAGCGAGGCGGCGCGCGCCGCGCACGTCGCGTGAATCGGGCGATTGTTTCGGATGTTGCAAAAACGTCTTTAGGATCAAAGTTCTAGCGCAAAAGGCTGGCGTCGGATCAGGGATTACCCTATAATCACGCTTATAGGTAGTTACCCCAGTATTCCAGCGAGGCCAACCATGTTCCTGCTTTCCCGTTTCTTCCTTTTCCTGACCAAGTCCGCTGAACAGCGCGATCGTGAACGTGACGACGAATATCTCGCCGAAGCCACCGACATTTACGATCTCGAATATCGCATGAAGAAGCTGGACCAGCGTGCGGTGGCGCGTCATCCGTCGTGGATGTCGAACTAAGCTGTAACGCGCGTAGTTCCAGGCGCATATGAAAATGCCGGCCCGTGAGGCCGGCATTTTTCGTTGCTGCGTTCGATAGTCCCGCGCCAGCTTTATGCGCCCGACGTGTCCGACGCGTTCGGCAAATCCGGCGTATCCGGCGACTGCACGCCGAAGCAGCCGCGATACGTCGCGTAAAACGAGCAATACAGCGCGGTCGTCACGAGAATGGAAGCCGGCATCAGCACGGCGAACGCCATATCCTGGCCGACGCCGATTGCCTGCATCAGCGCGGTCAGTCCGAACGACACCGCGAGCGCCACCGCGATCCACAGCACGCCGTACAAAATGAACGCGCCGCGATTGCGCCAGCACGACACGAGGCTGAAGAACAGCGCTTTCGCCGTCGTGACTTCGTGCCAGGCGACGAGGATCGGCGCGAACCAGAACAGCATGGCGACGGGCAGATAACACGCCATCGCGACGAGCACGGCCAGCGGGTTGAAGCTCGCCGCGACCGTTTCAGGATCGCCGGAAGGGCCGTTGCCCATCATCAGGTTGAGCAGCGTGCCGCCATCGACGAGGGCGGAAATGCCGAAAATCACGCCCATCGCGACGATATACAGCGCGCCGAGCACCAGCAGCCGGCGCGCGACCGCGCTGCCGTAGGAGCGAAAGCCATCGACGAGGATGGTCGGCCAGACCGGCTTGCCCGCGATGGTGTTGCGGCACGCCGCCATGAAGCCGACCGCGATGCCCGGAATGAACAATAGCGGCAGCAACGGACCGATGAGCGGCACGCGAGAGATCAGCGTCATCACGAAGAGATACGCGAAAAACACCGTGAGGAACGCGAACGGGTTGCGGCGGAACAGCCAGATGCCCTGGCGGAACCACACATAGCCTGTCTTGGCGGAAACTTCGATCAGTCGCATGTAGGGGTGGCCAGGTTACCGTTGGGCGGAAGAAGAAGCCGCGTTGACGCGTTCGCGCAGAATGCGTTCGAAATGGCCGGGATCGTGCGCTTTCAGCATTTGCGCCTCGCGCGGGCGATGGAAGTCGTACAGCCGCGACACCCAGAAGCGCATGGCGCCGGCGCGCAGCATGTCGTTCCAGTGGCGGTCTTCGGCGGGCGTGAACGGGCGCACCGTCTGATACGCGCGCAGCATTGCGTCGACGCGCGCGGGGTCGAGCGCACCGGTTTCCACGTCGATGCACCAGTCGTTCACCGTCACGGCGACATCGAAGAGCCACTTGTCGACGCCCGCGAAGTAGAAATCGAAGAAGCCGCCGAGCCGCGCATGCTCGCGGCCGTGCGCGAACAGCACGTTGTCGCGGAACAGATCACAGTGGCACGGACCGTCGGGCAGCTCGGCGTAATCGGCCGAACCAAAGAACGCCGTCTGATGGGCGAGTTCGGCTTCGATCAACGCGCGCTGGCTATCGCTCAGGAAGTCGATGATGGCCGGCACGTTCTCCTGCCACCACGCAAGACTGCGCAGATTCGGCTGGCGCCGCGCGAAATCGCGCCCCGCGAGATGCATGCGCGCGAGCATCTGCCCGACTTCGACGCAGTGCGCGGGCGTCGGCGCGAGTTCCGGCGCGCCTTCCAGTTTCGTGACGATGGCCGCCGGCTTGCCCTTGAGCATGCCGAAGAGCGAGCCGTCGCGGCGCGGCATCGGGTCCGGCACCGGCACGCGATGCGACGCGAGATGCCGCATCAGATCGAGATAGAACGGAAGCTGCGTCGCCGTGAGATTTTCGAAGATCGTCAGCACGTACTGGCCGTGCGTCGTCGTGAGAAAGAAGTTGCTGTTCTCGATGCCCGACTGGATGCCGCGAAATTCGACGACATCGCCGAGATCGTAGTGTTGCAGCCAGTCGCCGAGTTCGGCGTCAGTGACGGGGGTGAATACGGCCATGCGGGAAACGTCGGTCAGATGGGAGCCCTCGCGGGCCGAATGACGAAGCCCGCTTTTTGCAAGCGGGCTCGAAGCTATCTTACTGAAGTCAATAACGCAGATTGACGGACGGCAGACGCGTGCTCGCCTTGCCGTTGTCGCGCACTTGCGGCGACGTATCCGCAGGCGAGCTCATCTGATACCGCGTGCCGAAATTCGAATGGACGTTGATTTCGACGGGCTTGCCCTTGTCGCGATACTCGGTGATTTCCGTGCCGTTCGAGCTCAGTTCGTGGAAGCTCGGCTTGCGCGGCGGCGAGATTTCCACTTTCGAACTGACGTTGGCGGGCGGGCGATTGATGGCCTTGAGATCGGGCAGGCCCGCGGCCTCTTCCGGCGACATGGCTTGCTGCGTTGCCGGTCCCGCTGCCGGCTGGGCGGCGTTGGACGTCGATTGCGCGAAAGCGCCAACGCTTGCGGCGGCGAGTACTGCCGCAGCGGCAGAAAGAAGGGACTTCATGGTGGTTCTCCAGGCGATGGCCGGATTCTAGCAAACCCTAACTGAAGCGCGGCAATGCCTTATTTTGCGCTGGTTTCGCGGCTTTCGGCGTCGCGGACAAAAAGTTGTTGCCGGAGGCACGCACGCGATCAGGGGCTTCATGGTTCTCGCATTCTTCCGTGTTAATGTGGTTCATGAAGAGGGCAACGAAGACACGCACAAGATCATGACAAACGACCGCACTCAAAGCACCCAGCACACGCCCGCGAGCGACTTTCCGACCGAATCCTTCGACGATCCCGTCGCCGCCGTCTCGCGCGTTTCCGCGATCTACGAAGCCAACACCGCCTTCCTGCGCGATGCCTTCGCGCGATACCGGCGCAACGAGCAGTTCACGCATCGCGTGCGCGCGTGCTATCCGTTCGTGCGTGTGCGGACCGAACTGAACACGCAGATCGATTCGCGGCGCTCGTATGGCTTCGTCGCCGGGCCGGGCATCTTCGAGACGACGCTCACGCGCCCCGATCTTTTCGGCGACTACTATCGCGAGCAATTGCGGTTGCTCGCGAAGAATCATCACGTGGGCATCGAGGTCGGCGTATCGGCGCAACCCGTTCCGATTCATTTCGCGTTCGCCGAAGGCATTCATCTCGAGGGCGATCTCGACCGCGATCGTCTGCTCGCGATGCGCAATGTCTTCGATACGCCGGATCTCGCGCTGCTCGATGACCGCATCGTGAACGGCACGTATGAGCCGGCGGCGGGCGAGCCGCATCCGCTCGCGCTTTTCACGGCGGCGCGCGTGGATTTCTCGCTGCATCGGCTGCGCCATTACACGGCGACGTCGCCGACGCATTTTCAGAACTACGTGCTGTACACGAACTACCAGTTTTATATCGACGAGTTCGTGAAGCTCGGCCGCACGATGATGTCGCGCGCCGACGACGAAGAAACGCGCGCGTATCGCAGCGAGTATTCGTCGTTCGTCGAACCGGGCGATGTCGTCACGTACAACGCCAATCTCGGCGAGCAGCCGGAGGAAGGCACCGCGCCCGCGCGTCTGCCGCAGATGCCCGCGTATCACCTGAAGCGCGCGGACGGCAGCGGCATCACGATGGTGAACATCGGCGTGGGGCCGTCGAACGCGAAGACGATCACGGATCACATCGCGGTGCTGCGTCCGCACGCGTGGATCATGCTCGGGCACTGCGCGGGTCTGCGCAACACGCAGCGTCTTGGCGACTACGTGCTCGCGCATGGTTATGTGCGCGAGGATCACGTGCTCGATGCCGACTTGCCGCTGTGGGTGCCGATTCCTGCGCTTGCTGAAGTGCAGGTGGCGCTGGAGAAAGCGGTGGCGCAGGTCACGCAGCTCGAAGGCGTGGAACTGAAGCGCGTGATGCGCACGGGCACGGTGGCGAGCGTCGATAACCGCAACTGGGAACTGCGCGATCATCGCGAGCCGGTGCAGCGGCTGTCGCAAAGCCGCGCGATTGCGCTCGATATGGAAAGCGCGACGATCGCCGCGAACGGCTTTCGCTTTCGTGTGCCGTACGGGACGTTGCTATGCGTGTCGGATAAACCGCTGCACGGCGAGCTGAAGCTGCCGGGGATGGCGGATCAGTTTTATCGCGCGCAGGTGGATCAGCATTTGCAGATCGGCGTGAAGGCGATGGAACTGCTGCGCATGAACGGGTTGTCGAAGCTGCATTCGCGGAAGTTGCGGAGCTTCGCGGAGGTGGCGTTTCAGTAGGGCGATTCGGCGATGCGGCGATGGGGCGGTGGTCAGGCCGCCCCGTCTTCGAATTACTGCTGCGGACGCGGCGCTGCCATCAGCCGCGTGTAGTTCATCCAGCCGGTGGCGGGGGCTTCGGTCTCATGCGAAGGCGCACAGCCCGTCTGTTGATCCATCTCGGCCGGGGTGCAGAACGCACCTTCATAAGTCACGCGAACCCAAGGCGTATTCGTCCCTGATGACTCGGTCACGTTGCGAATGGTCGACGTATCCACGCTGACCTTCGAATCCTTCGGCACGATCAGCACGGCCGAGCAAGTCGAACCGGGGCAAGAGCGCAGATTCATGTCGATACCGCCAAGCCACATGTCGATGATGCCGCGATCGCTGGAAGCAACAGGAATGGACGCCGGCTCGACAGGCTGGCTCGGTGCCACGGCCGGCGCGCGCGCGACGCTCAGCCTGCTGATTCTGTTCAGATCGTCGTTGCTGATGCGGCGGACGAAGCCGAGCGTGTCTTGCTGGCCGTCGCTCCCGGTCATCGTCAGGTTGTAGGCGGTGTGATCCGCGTTCCACTTCTTGCGAAGCGTGAGAATCTCTTCCTTGCCATTGACGACCGTGTTGACGTTCACCGTTTCCTCGCTGGGGTCGACGTCACCCAAGGTAACGGCCAACGGAGTGTCGCCCTGCAGGATCTGCAAGCGGTTGTCGGCGTATTGAATCGTCGTGAGTCCCGCAACGGACGACGAACTCCAGACGCCCGAAATTTCCTTCAGAAGAGCCACTTTGGCGTCCTGGACGGTGGCGCTCGATGAGACGGCCGACGAGTTGTTGGCCTTGTCGCAGCCAGCGAGCAGCGAGGCGGCCATTGCCGCCGCGACGGCCAGACGTAGTGTTCGATTCAACGCTTTGTTCATGCTTGATCCAGGCTTGCCACTGAGGGCAATGACGGCGGCTCTTCGATTCGGACGCCATCTCGAAGAACCGGGATTAACGAAGGAAGCTGGGGAATCGACGCGGACTGCCGCTCATGCGGTCCGAGCGCGCGTTCCGTTGCGGCGCCAGCGCGCAAGCTGAGGCAGCCGGCGCGGGCGCGAGCATAACGTTCGGAACACTACGATTTATGGAAATCTGTCGAGCCGCGGCAAAGCATTGCCGGGATAGGAGGGAAAGGGAAGAGCCAGGCGCGGCCCTTCCCGCAGTGAACCTGCCGCTTTACAGATAGAACATCCGATCCTCATCCGACTTGCCTTCAGCCGGCGGCTCGGTCGCTTCCTCGCGATCTTCATAGAACCGCAGCACGGCGTCGAGCACCTGATCCGGATCGTCGATGACCTGCATCAGATCCAGATCCTTCTCGCTGATCACGCCATTGGTCAGCAGCGTTTTCTTGAACCAGTCGAGCAGGCCCGCCCAGAACTCGGCGCCGACCAGCACGATCGGCACATGACGCGACTTCTTGGTCTGAATGAGCGTGAGCACTTCGGCGAGTTCATCGAGCGTGCCGAAACCGCCGGGCATCACCACGACGGCATCCGAGTTCTTGACGAACGTGACCTTGCGCGTGAAGAAGTGCCGGAAGCGCAGCGAGATGTCCTGCCACTGATTGCCCGACTGCTCGTGCGGCAATTCGATGTTCAAGCCGACCGACGGCGACTTGCCCGCGTGCGCGCCTTTGTTGGCCGCTTCCATGATGCCTGGACCGCCGCCCGAGATGACGGCGAAGCCCGCATCGGAAAATTTTTGCGCGATTTCGATGGTGCGCTGATAGTACGGCGACTCCGGTTTCAGACGCGCCGAACCATAGATGCTGATGGCAGGGCGGATCTCCGAGAGGTACTCGGTCGCCTCGATAAACTCTGCCATAATCGTGAACATCTGCCACGACGCGCGAGCCTTCTTGGCCGTCGCGCGCTCTTGATCTGCGAGCGATCGCAGACTCGGAATCACTTTTCTCTTGTTCATAATGCCTGAAGAACTCAGTCTTGAAGGTAAGACCCTGCTATTGGTCGACGGTTCTAGCTACTTGTACCGGGCCTACCATGCGATGCCTGACCTGCGTGGTCCCGACGGCGGTCCCACCGGCGCACTGTATGGGATGGTGAACATGCTGCGGCGCTTGCGGCGCGAAATCAATGCAGAGTATAGCGCGTGCATCTTCGACGCCAAGGGCAAGACGTTCCGCGACGACTGGTACGCGGACTACAAAGCCAACCGTCCTTCGATGCCCGACGATCTCTCGAAGCAGATCGAGCCCATTCACGTCGCGGTGCGCGCGCTCGGCTGGCCGCTCGTGATGATCGAAGGCGTCGAAGCCGACGATGTCATCGGCACGCTCGCCGTGCAGGCCGAGAAACGCGGCATGAAGGTTGTCGTGTCGACGGGCGACAAGGATCTGGCTCAGCTCGTGACGGATCATGTCACCCTCATCAATACGATGACCAACGAAACGCTCGATCGCGCGGGCGTCGTGAACAAGTTCGGCGTGCCTCCGGAGCGCATCGTCGACTATCTGTCGCTCATCGGCGATACCGTCGACAACGTGCCCGGCGTCGAAAAGTGCGGCCCTAAAACTGCGCTCAAATGGCTTACGGCATACGAAACGCTCGATGGCATCGTCGCACACGCAAGCGAGATCAAAGGTGCGGTAGGAGACAATCTGCGCAAGGCTCTCGACTTCCTGCCGATGGCCCGCAAGCTCGTCACCGTGCACACCGAATGCGATCTCGCTTCGCAGATCGCGTCGATCGAAGAGACGCTCGAAAGCCGGCCTGAATCGCGCGACGAGTTGCGCGACGTGTTCCTGCGCCACGGCTTCAAGACATGGCTGCGCGAGATCGAAATCGCGGATGCGGTCGAAGGTCCGACCGACACGCCGCCCGCGGAAGTCACGGAGATCGTGCATCACTACGAGACCGTGCAGACGTGGGAACAGTTCGATGCATGGCTCGCGCGCATCGATCACGCGGAGATCACGTCGTTCGATACCGAGACTACGTCGCTCGATCCGATGGTCGCGCAGATCGTCGGGCTTTCGGTGTCGATCGAAGCGGGGCACGCCGCGTACATTCCGGTCGCGCATCGCGGGCCGGATGCGCCCGTGCAGTTGCCGCGCGATGAAGTGCTCGCGAAGCTCAAGCCCTGGCTCGAAGATGCGTCGAAGAAGAAGGTCGGGCAGCATCTCAAGTACGACGAGCAGGTGCTCGCGAATTACGGCATCGCGTTGCGCGGCGTCGAACACGACACGCTGCTGCAATCGTACGTGCTGGAATCGCATCGGCCGCACGACATGGACAACCTCGCGCTGCGGCATCTCGGCGTGAAAACCATCAAGTACGAAGACGTCGCGGGCAAGGGCGCATCGCAGATCGGTTTCGACGAAGTGGCGCTCGACAAGGCCGCCGAATACGCTGCCGAAGACGCGGACATCACGTTGCGTCTGCATCAGGCGCTCTATCCGCAAGTCGCGGAAGAAGAGGGTTTGCTGCGCGTGTATCGCGACATCGAGATGCCGACGTCGCGCGTGCTGCGCAAGATCGAACGCAATGGCGTGCTGATCGATCGCGAAAAGCTGGATGCGCAGAGCAACGAAATCGCGAAGCGGCTGATCGACTTGCAGGCGCAAGCGTATGAACTCGCGGGCGGCGAGTTCAATCTCGGATCGCCGAAGCAGATCGGGCAGATCTTCTTCGAGAAGCTCGAGTTGCCCGTGGTGAAGAAGACGCCGAGCGGCGCGCCTTCCACCGACGAAGAAGTGCTGCAAAAGCTGGCCGAAGATTATCCGTTGCCGAAGGTGCTGCTCGAACATCGCGCGCTGTCCAAGCTCAAATCGACGTACACGGACAAGCTGCCGCGCATGGTCAACGCATCGACGGGGCGCGTGCACACGAACTATGCGCAGGCCGTCGCGGTGACGGGGCGGCTGTCGTCGAACGAGCCGAATTTGCAGAACATCCCGGTGCGTACCGGCGAAGGACGGCGCATTCGCGAGGCGTTCATCGCGCCGCCGGGCTGCAAGATCGTTTCCGCCGATTACTCGCAAATCGAGTTGCGCATCATGGCGCATATTTCCGGCGATGAATCGCTCATGCGCGCGTTCAAGCAGGGCGAAGACGTGCATCGCGCGACGGCGTCCGAAGTGTTCAGCGTCACGCCGCTCGAAGTCGACAACGATCAGCGGCGCATCGCGAAGGTCATCAACTTCGGACTGATCTACGGCATGAGTTCGTTCGGACTCGCGTCGAATCTCGGCATCACGCGCGATGCCGCGAAGCTCTATATCGACCGCTATTTCGCGCGTTATCCGGGCGTCGCCGCGTACATGGACACGACGCGCACGACCGCGAAAATGAACGGCTTCGTGGAAACCGTGTTCGGCCGGCGTCTGTGGCTGCCCGAAATCAACGGCGGCAGCGGCCCGCGCCGTCAGGCGGCCGAGCGCGCGGCCATCAATGCGCCGATGCAGGGGACCGCGGCCGATCTCATCAAGATGTCGATGATCGCGGTGCAGGACTGGATCGAAGGCGCGGGCATGCGCACGAAGATGATCATGCAGGTCCACGACGAACTCGTGCTCGAAGTGCCGGAAGACGAGTTGCCGGCCGTGAGAAAGCGCCTGCCGGAACTGATGTGCGGCGTCGCGGCGCTGAAGGTGCCGCTCGTCGCGGAAGTAGGCGTCGGCAACAACTGGGAGGAAGCGCACTGACCGGCCGAAGCACGCATATGGCCGGCATGTGACGGCGGCGCTTGTCGATGCGCCGCCTGCTCGCGCACAATGAATCAAAGCGCTACGACGCCCCGGATTTCAAAAGCCATAGGGAGAGCTCCATGCATCGCTTCATCATCGTCGGCGGAGGGGCCGGCGGTCTCGAACTCGCGACGCGTCTCGGCGACCGCTTCGGCTCGTCGTCTGCGAAGCCGGACGCGAAAGCGCCGCGCGCGCAGATCACGCTCGTCGACCGCAATCCGACGCACATCTGGAAGCCGCTGTTGCACGAAGTCGCGGCAGGCAGCATGGACCCCTTCACGCAGGAACTCGAATATGCGGCGCAGGCGCTGTGGCACGGCTTCGAGTTTCAGCAGGGCGAACTGATCGGGCTGAACCGCGCGCAAAGGCGCATCACGATCGGCGCGCTGCGCGACGACGAAGCGGGCGAATTGCTGCCCGAGCGCGAGCTGGAATACGACACGCTCGTGCTGGCAATCGGCAGCACCACGCATTTCTTCGGCGTGGAAGGCGCGCAGGAATATTCCATCGCGCTCGATACCGTCGGTCAGGCCGAGCTTTTTCGCAAGCGGCTGATCGCGGCGTGCATGCGCGCCGAGCATTTCGCGCCGGAGCCGGTGGCGGCGGGCATCGAAGAAAGCGCGCCGCCGACGCTTGCAGAAGCCGCGCCGCGCATTCAGGTGGCGATCGTCGGTGCGGGCGCGACGGGTGTCGAATTGTCGGCGGAACTGCGCAACACCGCGCAAGTGCTGTCCGCTTACGGGTTGCACAAGCTGGACCCGAAGCATGACATCGGCATCGTGCTGATCGAAGCGGGGCCGCGCATTCTGCCCGCGCTGAAGGAAAGCGTGTCGAGCGCCACGGCCGAATTGCTGACGAAGCTCGGCGTCAAGCTGATGACCGGCGAAACGGTCGCGCAAGTCAGCCGCGATTCCATTCGCACGGCGAGCGGCAAAATCATTCGCGCCGATCTGACGGTCTGGGCGGCGGGCATCAAGGCGCCGGCGGTGCTGTCGCAACTCGACGGCTTGCCGACCAATCGCCTCGGCCAGTTGATCGTGCGGCGCACGCTGCAAACGGAAATCGACGATAACGTCTTCGCCCTGGGCGATTGCGCCGCCTGCCCGTGGCCCGGCACCGAGCGCAACGTGCCGCCGCGCGCGCAGGCGGCGCATCAGCAGGCGAGCTTTCTGTTCGCGGCGTTCAATCGGCGCATGGAAGGCAAGCCGCTGCCGGAATACACGTATCGCGATTTCGGCTCGCTCGTGTCGCTCGGGCGTTATAGCGCGGTCGGCAATCTGATGGGCGGGCTGATCGGCGGCAACATGCTGATCGAAGGACTGTTCGCGCGCTTCATGTACATGTCGCTTTACCGGCTGCATGTCGCGGCGCTGCACGGCTACGCGCGCATGGTGCTCGATACCGTCGCGCACTGGCTGCGCCGGTCCACCGCGCCGCGCGTGAAGCTGCACTGACCGACGCTATCGCGCGGCAAAGCTGTTTAGAATGAGCGGCGCGCCGATGTCCCGGCGCGCCCGGGCATGCGGCCTTTCGCCCGGAACGGTCGTCCAGCGCCGCGCCGGGCCGCTTCTGGCTCAGAGCGCGGTTTCCGGTTCAGCGCCATCGGCGGGACGTGGCTCTTTATAGCCGACGCCTGCATCGGCGGCGCCTTGGCGGCTCTTGCCGCAGGAGCTTCGTATGCTGACCCCCGAAGTCGACAGCCTCATCCCGCACGTCCCGTTCGATCGCCGCGGCTTCATCAAGGCCGCGCTCGGCACCGGTTTCGCGGCCGCCGTGCTGCCCGTCTCCGCGCAAACCATCCATACCGATAGCGACGGCCTCGAAGCCGGCTCCATCGGCGTGCGCGGCGCGGACGGCACGCTCGTGCCCGCGTATCGCGCGCAGCCGAAGGGCAAGACGCATCTGCCGGTCATCATCGTCATTCACGAGATTTTCGGGGTGCACGAGCATATCGCCGATATCTGCCGCCGCTTCGCGAAGCTCGGCTATCTGGCCATCGCGCCGCAGCTTTTCACGCGGCAAGGCGATGCCGCGTCGATGCCGTCCATCCAGCAGATCAACGATCAGATCGTCTCGAAGCTGCCGGATTCGCAAGTGCTGTCGGACATCGACGAAACCGTGAAATGGGCCGGCGAACATGGCGGCGACCTGAAGCGCCTGGGCATCACGGGATTTTGCTGGGGCGGGCGCATCACGTGGCTTTATGCGGAGCACAACCCGAACGTGAAGGCGGCGGTCGCGTGGTACGGGCGGCTCGTCGGCAACAAGACGGCGATGACGCCGAGCAATCCGATCGACAACGTCGGCGAGTTGAACGCGCCCGTGCTCGGGCTGTATGGGCGGCAGGATCAGAGCATTCCGCAGGACACCATCGAGCAGATGAAGCAGGCCATCGCCAATGGCCCGCAGAAAGCGCGCGGCTCGCAATTCGTCGTCTATGACGATGCCCCGCACGCGTTTTTCGCCGATTACCGTCCGAGCTATCGCAAGGCCGACGCCGAGGACGGCTGGAAGCGCGCGCTCGCGTGGTTCCGCGAGCACGGCGTCAAATGAACGGCTTCGGCGCTCAAGGGTTCGGGCCGGTGGCGACGGGGCGGCCCGGATCGGCGCTCCATTCGCTCCACGAGCCGGGATAGAGCGCCGCGCCGTGCAGCCCGGCGATCTCCATCGCGAGCGCGTTGTGGCACGCGGTGACGCCCGAGCCGCATTGCAGGACGACGCGATCCGCCGGCGTCGCGCCGATCAGCGATCCGAACGCCTCGCGCAATTCGTGCGCGGTCTTGAAGCGGCCTTCCGCCGTCAGATTGTTCTTGAAGAAGTGATTCAGCGCGCCGGGAATGTGCCCGCCGACGGGATCGATGGTCTCGTTCTCGCCGCGATACCGGTCCGCCGCGCGCGCATCGATCAGCAGATGATCGCGCGAGCCGATGCTGCGCTCGATGGCGTGTGCATCGATCGTCACCTGCAGCGGCGCGGCGGCCTTGAACGTGCCTTGCGATGCCGGCGGCACGGCGGTATCGAGCGGTCTGCCGGCTGCTTCCCAGGCCGGCAGACCGCCGTCGAGCAGCGCGACGGAATCGTGCCCGAGCCAGCGCAGCAGCCACCACAGACGCGCCGCGTACATGCCGCCTTGCGCGTCATACGCGACGACCTGCTGACCTTCGTTCAATCCGAGACTCGCCAGCTTCGCAACGAGCGCCGCGCGTTCCGGCAGCGGATGACGGCCGTTCGTGCCGGTCTTCGCGCCGGACAGATCGCGGTCCAGGTGCAGATAATGCGCGCCGGGGATGTGGCCGGCGGCATAGGCGGCTTCGCCGGCTTCGGGCGCGGCGAGATCGAACCGGCAATCGAAGATGACGACGCTGCCCGGAGAGGCGTCGAGATGTTCGGCGAGATTCGCCGCCGAGATGAGCGTGGTGTAGTGAGTGTGCAGCATGACGGCTCCTGATGATCGGGCTTCGGCGCGCGTGGCAACGAATGCGGACGACAAGTGCTTAGTCTAAACAAAAAGACGGGCTCGAAAGCCCGTCCTTTTGTGATTCGTGAGTCGTCAAGCGATCGCGCTCAGATGTTTCCCAACTGATGCCGCAGGAACTCGTGGAAGTGCTGCATGCCCGATTCCATCGGACTCTGATACGGCCCGACCTGATTCTCCCCGCGCGACATCAGCGCGCGACGGCCCGCGTCCATGCGCTCGGCGATTTCATCGTCCTCGCGCGCGGTTTCCATGTACGCCGCACGTTCCGCCTCGATGAACTCGCGTTCGAACAGCGCGATTTCCTCGGGGTAATAGAACTCGACGATGTTCGTCGTCTTTTGCGTGCCGCGCGGAATGAGCCACGAGACGACCAGCACGTGCGGATACCACTCGATCATGAGACCGGGGTAGTACACCATCCAGATTGCGCCGAAATCCGGCGGCGCGCCGTTACGGAAGCGCAGGACTTCGTCGTGCCATTTGCGATACGTCGGGCTGCCGGGCTTTTCCAGATTCTTGTGGACGCCCACCGTCTGCACGCTGTACCAGTCGCCGAATTCCCATTCGAGGTTGTCGCACGAGACGAAGCTGCCGAGTCCCGGATGGAACGGCGCGACGTGGTAATCCTCCAGATAGACCTCGATGAAGGTCTTCCAGTTGTAGTTGCATTCGTGGACTTCGACGTGATCGAACATGAAGCCCGAAAAGTCGAAATGACGCGCGGTGCCCAGCTTCGCGAGATCGGCCGCGACATTGCGGCCCTGCGTTTCGAAGAGCAGGCCCTGCCAGTTCTGCAGCGGCGTGGCGCCCAGATTCAGGCACGGCTTGTCCGCGAAGTGCGGCGCGCCGAGCAATTGTCCATTGAGATCGTAGGTCCAGCGGTGCAGCGGGCAGACGATGTTGTCCGCGCTGCCGCGCCCGTTCAGCATGATGGCCTGGCGATGGCGGCACACGTTCGACAGCAGTTCGATGTCGTTCTGCTGATTGCGGACGAGCACGCGCCCTTCGCCTTCACCCGGAAGCGCGAAATAGTTTCCCGCGTCGGGAACCATGAGTTCGTGCCCGATGTAGCGTGGACCTTGCTTGAAAAGTGTGTCGAGTTCGCGCGTAAGAAGCGCTTCGTCAAAGTAAGCCGTGACTGGCAGTTGGCTATGGACAGCCTTCAACTGCAATGCATTGCTCAGATTGGACATTCCCACTCCCGTTAAGACGTGAAAGCAGTGAACAACCCAACCATCGAAGATTCGATTTAGGGAGCCAGCGATTATACCGAAATCCGCCACGCTGGGGCGCATAAGGTCTTGATTTGGGTATAAATTGTCGCGAGAGTTCCGCTAAGTCCGCGATTTCTTGACGGCGCGCAAGCTCCGTTCCGCGTGGTTTCCCGAAAGCCACCGCCGTTCGTCCGCGCGTCAACGGCGGACGGGATGCGGGTCGAAAATTTAGCTTTTGCCGTAGAATGTGCGACTTGGTTCCAATTATCAATTGCACATCCACGATTCATGGCGAAGACCGCAGTCCAGGCAGCAGGCGAAGAATCCGGCGGGAATACGCCGGGCGCGGACGCCGCGTCGCTTCCGGAAAATTACGAAGCCGCGCTGGCCGAACTCGAATCGCTCGTGGCGCGCATGGAAGAGGGCGCGCTGAGCCTCGAGGAATCGCTGGCCGCGTATCGTCGCGGCGCGGCGCTTGTGGGCTTTTGCCAACAGCAGCTCGAAAAAGTCGAGCAGCAGGTTCGCGTGCTCGACGGCGAGACGCTCAAACCGCTGCCCGCCGAGGTACAGCGCGCAACCCAGGGTGCCGGAGCAAGCAACGACAACGGGGACGACGACCTATGACCTTCGAACAATGGATGCGCGCCACGCTCGACCGCGTCGAAACCGCGCTCGAACATTATCTTCCCGGCACGGACATCGCCCCGGCGCGTCTGCATGAAGCCATGCGCTACGCCGTGCTCGGCGGCGGCAAGCGCGTGCGTCCGCTTCTGGTCCACGCGGCCGGCGAGCTGACGGGCGCGAGCGCTCACGCGGTCGAAGCCGCGAGCGCGGCGCTCGAAATGATCCACGTGTATTCGCTCGTGCACGACGACATGCCCGCCATGGACGACGACGCCCTGCGCCGCGGCAAGCCCACGGTACACATCCAATATGACGAAGCGACGGCACTGCTCGTCGGCGACGCGCTGCAGTCGCAGGCGTTCATCGCGCTGACCGCGAACGGCAACGGCCTCACCGACAGCCAGCAGGCCGCGCTCGTGCGCGAACTGGCCGTCGCGAGCGGCTCGGTCGGCATGGCGGGCGGCCAGGCCATCGACCTCGAAAGCGTCGGCCGCAAGCTGTCGCGTCCGGAACTCGAGACGATGCATCGCAAGAAAACGGGCGCCCTGTTGCGCGCGTCCGTTCGCATGGGCGCGCTGGCCGGCGAGCAGCCGGGCGCGGAAGCGCTCGCCGCGCTCGATCAGTACGCCGCCGCCATCGGCCTGGCGTTCCAGGTCGTCGACGACATCCTGGACGTGACCGCGGATTCCGCCACGCTTGGCAAGACCGCGGGCAAGGACGCGCAACACGACAAACCGACTTACGTGTCCATCATCGGACTCGACGCATCCCGCGAACTCGCCGCCCAGTTGGGCCGCGACGCGCATGCCGCCATAAAGCCGTTCGGCGGGCGCGGCCAGCGGCTTGCGGAACTTGCCGACCTGGTCGTAAACCGGGTGCACTAAACGTTGAATGCGTGACGAACCCCACGGCGCAACAATCGCGCTGAACGAATCACGCCAGTTTTCCTAAAATGGGACGACGATGTACGACTTGCTGAAATCCATCGACGATCCGGCCGATCTTCGGGCCCTCGATCGACGCCAACTGCAGCCGCTTGCCGACGAACTGCGAGCCTACGTGCTCGACAGCGTGTCGCAGACGGGCGGCCATCTGTCGTCCAATCTGGGCACGGTCGAGTTGACGATCGCGCTGCACTATGTCTTCGATACGCCGAGCGACCGCATCGTGTGGGACGTCGGCCATCAGACGTATCCGCACAAGATTCTGACCGGCCGCCGCGATCAGATGCCGGGACTGCGCCAGTTGGGCGGCATTTCCGGCTTTCCGCGCCGCGCCGAATCCGAGTACGACACCTTCGGCACCGCGCATTCGAGCACGTCGATTTCGGCGGCGCTCGGCATGGCGGTCGCGAACAAGTTGCAGGGCGACAATCGCTACTCGATCGCCGTGATCGGCGACGGCGCGATGACCGCCGGCATGGCCTTCGAGGCGATGAACAACGCGGGCGTCGCCGACGACCTGCCGCTGCTCGTCATCCTGAACGACAACGACATGTCGATTTCGCCGCCGGTCGGCGCGCTGAATCGCCATCTCGCGCGTCTGATGTCGGGCCGCTTCTATGCCGCCGCGCGTGCGGGCGTCGAGCGCGTGCTGCGCGCCGCGCCGCCGGTGCTGGACCTCGCGCGCAAGCTCGAAGAGCACGCGAAGGGCATGATCGTGCCGGCCACGCTGTTCGAAGAGTTCGGCTTCAACTACATCGGGCCGATCGACGGTCACGATCTCGACTCGCTCGTGCCGACGCTGCAGAACATCAAGGAACTGCGCGGCCCGCAATTCCTGCACGTCGTCACGAAGAAAGGCCAGGGTTACAAGCTCGCCGAAGCCGATCCGGTGCTGTATCACGGTCCCGGCAAGTTCAATCCGGCCGAAGGCATCAAGCCGTCGACCGCGCCGGCAAAGAAGACCTACACGCAAGTCTTCGGCGAATGGCTGTGCGACGCCGCCGCGCAGGATTCGCGCGTGGTCGGCATCACGCCCGCGATGCGCGAAGGCTCGGGCATGGTCGAATTCGAGAAGCGCTTCCCGGACCGTTACTTCGACGTGGGCATCGCGGAGCAGCACGCGGTCACGTTCGCGGGCGGTTTGGCTGCGGACGGGATGAAGCCGGTCGTCGCCATTTATTCGACGTTCCTGCAACGCGCGTACGACCAGTTGATTCACGATGTCGCGCTGCAGAACCTGCCGGTCGTCTTCGCGATCGACCGCGCGGGTCTCGTCGGCGCAGACGGCGCGACGCACGCGGGCAATTACGATCTCGCGTTCCTGCGCTGCATCCCGAACATGACGGTGATGGCCGCATCCGACGAAAACGAATGCCGCCAGATGCTTTACACGGCGCTCCAGCAGCCGAATCCGACGGCCGTGCGTTATCCGCGCGGCGCGGGCACGGGCGTGGCCACGGTCAAGCAGATGACCGCGCTTTCGGTCGGCAAGGGCGAAATTCGCCGGGAATCGTCGCAGAAGCTGGGTTCGGGCAAGCGCATCGCGATTTGCGCGTTCGGCACGATGGTCGCGCCGTCGCTCGCCGCCGCCGACGAACTCGACCTCACCGTCGCGAACATGCGTTTCGTGAAGCCGGTCGACGCCGATCTGCTGCGCGAACTCGCGGCGACGCACGACGCCATCGTGACCATCGAGGAAGGCTCGATCATGGGCGGCGCGGGTTCGGCCTGCGTCGAGGCGTTGCTGGCGAGCGGCGTCGTCAAGCCGGTGCTGCAACTGGGCTTGCCGGACGTTTTCATCGATCACGGCGATCCCGCCAAGCTGCTCGCGAGCGTCGGCCTCGACGCAGCCGGCATCGCGCGTTCGATCCGCGAGCGTTTCCTCGCCGCCGTCGAAAGCGCAGGCAAGCTGACCAAGCGCGTCGCCTGACGCGAATCTCGCCGGGCCGGGCGCGCTCGGGTTGCCGCGCGCCAAGCCTTGCGTCACCACGCGGCGCGGGTTTCGACTCGCGCCGCGTGCGTTTCACCGCAGATCACCGCTTACCACCGCAGACCATCGTTAGCGTCGTGCCGTCGCGCGCCCGGCGTACAAGGACATAAGAAATGAATCAGATGAATCCCGCCTTCGCGATGCCCGATGTTCAGAGCACGCCGGACACGCGTCAGATCGCGATTGCGCGCGTCGGCGTGAAGGGCGTGCGGCATCCGCTGTCGGTGCGCACGGCGAGCGGCGTGCAGCCGAGCGTCGGCGTGTGGAATCTCGACGTGCATCTGCCCGCCGAGCAGAAGGGCACGCATATGTCGCGCTTCGTCGCGCTGCTCGAAGAACATCGCGATCCGCTCGATCAGGCCGCGCTGCGCGCGATGCTCGCCGAGATGTTGACGAAGCTCGAAGCGCATTCCGGCCGCATCGAAGTGAGCCTGCCGTACTTCGTGATGAAGACCGCGCCGATTTCGGGCGTGCAGAGCCTGCTCGATTACGAGGCGACGTTCATCGCGGAAAAGCGCGACGGCGAAACGCGTGTGTCGCTCAAAGTGCTCGTGCCGGTGACGAGCCTGTGTCCGTGTTCGAAGAAGATTTCGCAATACGGCGCGCACAACCAGCGCTCGCACGTGACGATCGCGGCGGAGCTGGCCGGCGATGTCGCGGTGGAAGAGCTGGTGCGCATTGCGGAAGAAGAGGCGTCGTGCGAACTCTGGGGCTTGCTGAAGCGCCCGGACGAGAAGTTCGTGACCGAGCGCGCGTATGAAAATCCGAAGTTCGTCGAAGACCTGGTGCGCGATATCGCGGTGCGGCTGAACGCGGACGATCGCATCGTCGCGTATGTGCTCGAAGCGGAGAACTTCGAGTCCATCCACAATCACAGCGCGTATGCGGTGATCGAGCGGGACAAGCGCTGAGCTTTTCTGCTGCCGAGCCGAACGAAGAACCGGTCCACGCGACCGGTTTTTTCATGCGAACGCCGGTTGCGCCGACGCATGCGCTTCGCGCACCGAATCGATCACGAGCGACGCCAGCCGCTCGACCGGCGCCGATCCGCCCGCCGACGCGCGATGCAGCGCGAGCGGAATTGAAGGCAGCGGCGGCAAGCCGGCTTCGCTTTCGTCGAGCGCGCGCACGGTCGATGGCAAGCCGTAGCACGTACGCACGGTCACGCCGAGTCCGGCCGCAGCGGCGGCCCACAGTCCCGCGAGGCTCGGACTCGTGAACGCGACGCGCCATTTGATGCCCGCCCGGTCCAGCGCCGCCGCCGCCGCGCTGTGA
Organism: Caballeronia sp. ATUFL_M2_KS44; assembly: GCF_023630965.1. Classification (NCBI taxonomy): domain Bacteria; kingdom Pseudomonadati; phylum Pseudomonadota; class Betaproteobacteria; order Burkholderiales; family Burkholderiaceae; genus Caballeronia; species Caballeronia sp. ATUFL_M2_KS44. The sequence continues at coordinate 78,106 of NZ_JALQEA010000036.1, forward strand.
AAGACGCAGGGGCGGTCGAACGCGATCAGCGGCAGCGGTTCGTTCGCGTCATGCTGGAACGGCATCGCCGATGACCCGATCCAGCGCATGCGCGGCGCGGCGATCGGTTCGAACTCCTTCGCACCCGCCGATCCCCACACGAGCGCGAGGTCGAGCTGGCCCGTTTCGATGCGCTCCAGCAGTTCCGTGTTCCGCGCGACGCGCGCTTCGATCCGCACCTTCGGATGCGCCCGCGCGAAGCGGCCCAGCACGTCCGGCAGCACGGCTTCGCCGAAATCTTCCTGCAGGCCGAGCCGAATCCAGCCTTCCAGATCGACGCCGCGCACCGCGACCGCCGCTTCGTCGTTCAGTTCGACGAGCCGCCGCGCGTAGCCGAGCATCACTTCGCCCGCGTCAGTCAGCGCGAGGCCGCGTCCCGACTTGCGGAACAGTTCGATGCCCGCCTGTTCCTCCAGCTTGCGAATCTGCGCGCTGATCGCCGATGTCGAGCGCCCCACGCGATCCGCCGCCTTCGCGAAGCTGCCGAGGTCCATGCCCGCGACGAAGCTGCGGAGCACGGCGAGGTCGAACGTCGTTTGACGCATGGCAATCATCCTGTCTTATCGAACGATACGTGTGAAAGTTTTTGATTTTCAGGATGATCGTAAGCCGTCACACTGACTTCCGTCAAATCAAAAAAAGGAAACGCAGCCATGGCAACGCCTCTCAGCCTGACGACGCCGACGCTCGGCGGCGCGCATCGATGGAAAGTGCTCGGCGTCGGCGTCGCGGCGAACGCCAGCTTTTCCGCCGCGGTCGCGGGCATTCCGACGACCGCCGTATGGCTGCGCAGCGGCTATCACCTCGGCAACGCGGAACTCGGCCTTGTGCTCGGCGCGCTCGGATTGGGCGCGGCGGTATCGGAACTGCCGTGGGGCGTGCTGACCGACCGCTGGGGCGATCGTCGAGTGTTGCTGACCGGCCTCGTTTCGACGGCAATCGCGCTGATCGCGATGAGTCTGTTCGTCGTACCGTCGATGAACGGCGAAGCGCCCGCGCTCGGTTGGCTCCTCGTCGGCCTGTGCGCGCTCGGACTGCTCGGCGGCAGCGTCAACGGGGCGAGCGGGCGCGCGGTGATGGCGTGGTTCGCGGAAGGCGAGCGCGGCCTCGCGATGAGCATCCGACAGACCGCCGTGCCGCTGGGCGGCGGAATCGGTGCGGCGTTGCTGCCGTGGCTGGCGTCGTCGATCGGCTTCGCGGCCGTGTTCGGCGCGCTGGCCGCGATGTGCGCAATCTCCGGCGCGTTCACGTGGCGCTGGCTGCACGAGCCGCCCCACGCAACACAGCCGCATCGACACACGCACGCCGCGCCGCTCGGCGACGTGCTCGTCTGGCGGATGGTGCTCGGCATCGGCGTGTTGTGCGTGCCGCAATTCGCGGTGCTCACCTTCGCGACGGTCTTTCTTCACGATGCCGGGCGCTTCGGCGTGACGGCCATCAGCACGACGATGGGCGCGCTGCAGCTCGGCGCGATGGTCATGCGCGTCTGGAGCGGCCGATACACCGACCGGCACGGCAACCGCCGCGCGTATCTGCGCGTGTCGACGTGCGTCGCGGTGGCGTCGTTCGTCGCGCTCGCGGCGGCGACCGCATTCGGCGCGGCCCGCACGCCCGCGCTGCTCGCCGCGATGATCGTCCTCGCGGGCGTGTGCATATCGGCGTGGCATGGCGTCGCGTACACCGAACTGGCGACGCTCGCCGGCACCGCGCGCGCCGGCACCGCGCTCGGCATGACGAACACCGCCGTCTACGCCGGCCTCTTTCTGACGCCGATCGCGATTCCGCACGTGCTCGCCGCCGGCTCGTGGACGGCCGTGTGGCTCGCGGCGGGCGTGTGCGCGTCGCTCGCGCTGCCATTGTTTCCGAAGCCCGCGCGCGCTTAAACTGCCCGTCTCGAACAACGACGCGGAGCGCGCACATGATCCTGATTGGCCAATACGATTCCCCTTTCGTGCGACGCGTGGCCATCGCGCTGAGTCTGTACGGCATCGCGTTCGAGCATCGTCCGTGGTCCGTTTTCGGCGATGCCGACAAGATCGCGCCGTTCAATCCGCTCGTCCGCGTGCCGACGCTCGTGCTCGATTCCGGCGACGTGCTGATCGAAAGCGCGATGATTCTCGATTATCTCGACGAAGAGGCGGGTGCGGCGCGGGCGCTGATCGCATCGGAAGGAAACGAGCGGCGCGAAGCGCTGAAAGTTTGCGCGCTCGCGACCGGTTTCGCCGACAAGGCCGTCGCGCTCGTCTACGAACGCGTGCTGCACGAGGAGACTTCCGAGGCGTGGGTGAATCGATGCACGGGCCAGGTCGAGCGCGTGCTCGATGCGCTCGAAGCCGACCGCGCCGCGCGTCCGTCGCCCTTCTGGTTCGGCGACGCGATCGGTCATGCGGACATCGCCGTGGCGTGCGCGCTGCGTTTCGCGCGCGAGGCGCATGCGCCGATTTTTGCCGGCGAGCGCTGGCCGGCGCTGATCGCGCATGGCGATCGCTGCGAGGCGCTCGACGTGTTTCAGTCGATCGTGCAGCCGTTCAATCCGCCGAAGTGAACGCGATCAGGCGCGCGCGAGCGAGGTCAAATCCCAGCGCGGCTTCACGGTGAACGCGTAGTCGCGCACGGCCTGCTCCGGCCAGCGCGCGAGCCGCAGCGCGCCCGCGAGCGCGATCATCGCGCCGTTGTCGGTGCAGAGCGACAAATCGGGATAGTGGACATCGAAGCGACGCTTCTTCGCCGCCGCCGACAGCGCCTCGCGCAACTGCCGGTTCGCGCCGACGCCGCCCGCGACGACCAGCCGCTTCAGCCCCGTCTTCTTGAGCGCCGCGAGCGATTTCGCGACGAGCACGTCCACGGCGGCATCGACGAAACCGCGCGCCAGGTCCGCCTTCGCCTGCTCGCAGACGTTCGCGCCGAGCTTGCGGCTATGCGTCAGCACGGCGGTTTTCAGGCCGCTGAAGCTGAAATCGAGATCGCCGGAATGGAGCATCGGACGCGGCAGCGCGACCGCGCCCGGCGTGCCGAATTCCGCCATTCGCGAGACTTCCGGGCCGCCCGGATAGCCGAGACCGAGCAGCTTCGCGGTCTTGTCGAAGGCTTCGCCGGCGGCGTCGTCGAGCGTTTCGCCGAGCGTCTCGTACACGCCGACGTCGGTCACGCGCATCAACTGCGTGTGTCCGCCCGACACGAGCAGCGCGACGAACGGAAACGGCGGCGGCGAATCGACGAGAAGCGGCGAGAGCAAATGCCCTTCGAGATGATGGATGCCGACCGTCGGCTTGTCCCACGCCATGGCGAGCGCGTTGGCGATGCTCGCGCCGACGAGCAGCGCGCCCGCCAGCCCCGGCCCTTGCGTGAACGCGATGGCGTCGATGTCGGCGCGCGCGACTTGCGCTTCGGCCATCACCTGTTCGAGCAGCGGCAGCGCCCGGCGGATGTGATCGCGCGAAGCCAGTTCCGGCACGACGCCGCCATACTCGCGATGCATCGCGATCTGCGAATGCAGCGCATGCGAAAGCAGGCCGCGCCCGGTGTCGTAGAGCGCGAGGCCGGTTTCGTCGCAGGAACTTTCGATGCCGAGAACGAGCATGATGAAGGGCGTCGGAGGGTAACGGGAAAGTATACCAGCGGGCGCCAGTTACAATGCGCGGCATGGAATCCTTCGATATCGCCGTCATCGGCGCGGGCGCGGCCGGGATGATGTGCGCGGCCGTCGCGGCTCAGGCGGGCCGGCGCGTCGTGCTCATCGACCACGCCGAGCGCCTCGCCGAAAAAATCCGCATCTCCGGTGGCGGCCGCTGCAACTTCACCAATATCAACGCGCAGCCGGCGAACTTTCTGTCGGCGAATCCGCATTTTTGCCGCTCGGCGCTCGCCCGCTACACGCCGCGCGATTTTCTCGCGCTGCTCAAGCAGTACCGCGTGAAATGGCACGAGAAGCACAAAGGCCAGCTCTTTTGCGACGATTCGAGCGAGACGATCATCGACGTCCTGCGTAGCGAGTGCGATGCCGGCGGCGTCGCGTGGCGCCGTCCGGTGAGCGTGGAAGCGATCCGTCACGACGGCGCGCGCTTCACGCTCGATACGACCGCGGGCGCGATCGGCGCGGCGGCGCTCGTGATCGCGACCGGCGGCTTGTCGATACCGAAAATCGGCGCGACGGACTTCGGCTATCGCGTGGGGAAGCAGTTCGGGCACAAGCTCGTCGATACGCGGCCCGCGCTCGTGCCGCTCACCTTCACGTCCGCCGACTGGGCGCCGTTCGCCGCGCTTTCCGGGCTTTCGCTGCCGGTTCGCATCGGCACGGGCAAGGGCAAGACGCGCGGCGAGTTCGATGAAGACCTGCTGCTCACGCATCGCGGGCTGTCGGGGCCGGGCGTGTTGCAGATTTCGAGCTACTGGAACACGTCCGAGCCGATTCACGTGAATCTGCTGCCCGATCTCGACGCGACCGAACTTCTGCTCGACGCGAAAGCCGGATCGAAGAAGCAAATCGGCAATTTTCTGACGGAGCATTTGCCCGCGCGGCTCGCCCACGCGTGGCTCGACGCGCAGCGTGTCCCGGTCGATGCGCGCCTCGCCGATCTTCCGGATCGCACGCTCAAGGCGATCGGCGCGTCGCTGTCCGGCTGGACGCTGACGCCGAGCGGCACCGAGGGCTATCGCAAGGCGGAAGTCACGCGCGGCGGCGTCGATACGCGCGAACTGTCGTCGGCCACGATGATGAGCGAGCGCGTCGGGGGACTGTATTTCGTCGGCGAAGCGGTGGACGTCACCGGCTGGCTCGGCGGCTACAACTTCCAGTGGGCGTGGGCGTCCGGCGTCGCGGCGGGGAAGGCGGCGGCCGAGTACGCGCACGGCACCGCGAAAGTGGCCTGAATCCGCGCGTTCGCCGGTGTTCCCCCGGTCTCGGAACGCGGACCCGTTTGCTATACTCGGACGGTCATCGGAGGAATTCCGTGCGCGTTCCCGCGCCGATCCTTCGCTCTGGCTGGCGTTACGGCGGCGCGCATCGCTCGGAGCTCATAACGACTCGCTACAGTCCCGCTTGAGGAGGCGTTCCCCAAGCGGGTTTTTGCTTTCGCGGCGCGGTCGAACGTCGGTCGGATTTCCATTTCGCAATTGCACCGGGTGAACGATGAGCCTCAAAGACCAGATCAACGACGACATGAAGACCGCCATGCGCGCGCGCGAAACCGAGCGCCTCGGCACCATTCGCCTGCTGCTCGCCGCGATCAAGCAGCGTGAAGTCGACGATCGCGTGACGCTCGACGATGCCGCCGTGACCGCCGTCGTCGACAAGATGATCAAGCAGCGCAAGGATTCGATCAGCCAGTTCGAGTCGGCGGGCCGCACCGATCTCGCCGACAAGGAAAAGGCGGAACTCGCCATTCTGTCCGCGTACATGCCCGAGCAGCTTTCCGCCGACGCCATCGCCGCCGAAGTGCAGGCCGCGATCGCCGCGACGGGCGCAGCCGGTCCGCAGGACATGGGCAAGGTGATGGGCGTGCTCAAGCCGAAGCTCGCGGGCAAGGCGGACATGACCGCCGTGTCGGCGCAGGTCAAAACGGCGCTTGCCAAGTAATCCACGCCGCTGACACCCGGTGATTCCGCACGCATTTCTGCAGGATTTGCTCAACCGCGTCGATATCGTCGACGTGGTGGGCCGCTACGTCCAATTGAAAAAGGGCGGCGCGAACTTCATGGGCCTGTGCCCGTTCCACAACGAGAAGAGTCCGTCGTTCACGGTCAGCCCGACCAAGCAGTTCTATCATTGCTTCGGCTGCGGCGCGCACGGCACGGCGATCGGCTTCCTGATGGAACACACGGGGCTGACGTTCCCCGAAGCGGTCAAGGACCTCGCGCAGGGCGCGGGGCTGACGGTGCCGCAGGAGCCTTCGAATTCGTTCCGCGGCGGTGGAGGCGGCGGCGACAGCGCGCCGAGCAAGGCGGTCAGCACCGCGCTGACGGACGTCATGCAGACCGCCTGCGACTTCTATCGCAAGCAGTTGCGCGCCGCGCCCAACGCCATCGCGTATTTGAAGAAGCGCGGGCTGACCGGCGAAATCGCCGCGCGCTTCGGCCTGGGCTACGCGCCCGACGGCTGGCAGAACCTCGAAACCGCGTTTCCCGATTATCGCAACGAGAATCTCGTCGAAGCGGGGCTCGTCATCGTGAGCGAGAAGACGGACGCGCAAGGCCAGGCGCGTCGCTACGACCGCTTCCGCGAACGCGTGATGTTCCCGATCCGCAACGTGAAGGGCAATGTCATCGGATTCGGCGGACGCGTGCTCGACGGCGGCGAGCCGAAGTATCTGAATTCGCCCGAGACGCCGCTTTTTAGCAAGGGCAGCGAACTGTACGGCCTGTTCGAAGCGCGCTTGGCCATTCGAGAGTTGGGCTATGCGCTCGTCGTCGAAGGCTATATGGATGTGGTCGCGCTGGCGCAGTTGGGCTTCGCGAACGCCGTCGCGACGCTCGGCACCGCATGCACGCCGGTGCACGTGCAGAAGCTCTTTCGTCAAAGCGACACGGTGGTATTCAGCTTCGACGGCGATTCCGCAGGCCGCCGCGCCGCGCGTCGCGCGCTGGAAGCGGCGCTGCCGCACGCCGCCGACAATCGCACGATCAAGTTCCTTTTCCTGCCGAAGGAGCACGACCCGGACAGCTACGTGCGTGAATTCGGCACGGACGGTTTCGGCGAGCAGGTCGATCGCGCCATGCCTTTGTCGCAATTTCTGCTCAACGAGGTGCTGAACGACAAGGAACTGGAGCAGCCGGAGGGCCGCGCGAAGGCGCTCTTCGACGCCAAGCCGCTTCTGCAGGCGCTTCCGGCGAACGCGCTGCGGGTGCAGATCCTGCATATGCTCGCAGACCGGCTCGATACACCGTTCACGGAAATTGCGGCGCTGTGCGATATCGACTCGCGCGCCGCCGCCGTGGCCCGCGCGTCGGTGCCGAAGAGCGAGCGTCGTCGCGTGACGGGCCAGGAGCAGCGCGCGCTGCGCAATCTGGTGATGTATCCGGGCATCGCGGTATCGCTCGATCAGGAGAGCGAGCGCACGCTCGTGACCATGACCGAGCACGGCGAACTGTTCAGCGAAGTGATCGGCCACGCGCGCGAACTGGGCGGCGCGGCGGAGTTTCAGATGTTGTCGGACGTCTTGAGAAATGCCGCAAATGCGCCCACATACGAGGATATCTTCCAGGAAATTCTCGCCTATGATGAAAACGTGCGCGATCTGCTGCTGCGCGATCCATCCGACGAGGACGCAGCGCAGCGCGTGGAAGAGCAGAAACGTCTGCTAGCGGAAGAGCTGCAGGCGACGGTGGTGAAGCTGCTTCACGACACGTATCGGGCGCGGCTGGATCAACTGGCGCGGCAATCGAGCCTGTCGGCGGAAGAGGTGGCCGAGTTTTCGGATTTGTCGGCGAAAGTCGCGCAGATCAAGGCCGGACGGGGCGCTGGCGCGGATGGCATAAGGTGAAATGCTATAATCGATAGTTCAAAATTCGTTGCTTTCTTCAACCGGATGGTCCTGTTTTCGCCGGCGCAAACGTCGAAGGAAATAGGGGCGATGAAGAGTGGCAACGTCGGGCGGGGAAGAGTTTTCGGAAGGTTGCAGCAAAGCGCTGGCTGAGTGGGCTGTCGAGGCAACGTTGAAGCCGCGGCGCAGTGAATGCGTCGCAAAGCGGGCCGAGAGACAAAGAACGGGCGGGTAAGCACGCCGACGAACAGACGGGCGCAAGGTAAGCGGCTGCTATGGCGGGTAGGGCGATTCGCGATCGAGCGCATCGCGTTCGAACCGCGATAGGGCCCCGGGCAGGGCACGCAGCAGGTCGGCACGAAGCAGCGTGCGCATTGGGTATTCACGGTTCAATCGGTTGCCATCCGGCAGCCGCGAGTCGAGACTAAAGCCTGTATGGCGAACTCCATGACGAAAAAGCTGAACGATGTACCCGTCGAAGACGACGCAACGCAAAACGCAGAGCCTGCCGCCGCACCTGCGGCGAAGGTCGAGAAGGCCCGCGCTCGCGATCGTCGCGCGAAGGAGAAGGCGCTGCTGAAAGACGCGTTCGCGTCGAGCGCGCCCGGCACGGTCGAGGAACTCGAAGAGCGGCGCTCGAAGCTGCGCGCACTCATCAAGCTCGGCAAGGAGCGCGGCTTTCTCACGTACGCCGAAATCAACGATCACCTTCCGGACAACTTCACGGAAACCGAGGCGATCGAAGGCATCATCAGCACGTTCAACGACATGGGCGTGGCGGTGTACGAACAGGCGCCCGATGCCGAGACGCTGCTTCTGAACGACAACGCACCCAATGCTTCTTCCGACGATGAAGTCGAGGAAGAAGCCGAAGTCGCGCTCTCCACCGTCGATTCCGAATTCGGCCGCACGACCGATCCCGTGCGCATGTACATGCGCGAGATGGGCACGGTCGAACTGCTGACGCGCGAGGGCGAAATCGAGATCGCGAAGCGCATTGAAGACGGCCTCAAGCACATGGTCATGGCGATTTCCGCCTGCCCGACGACCATCGCGGACATTCTCGCGATGGCCGAGCGCGTGCAGAACGAGGAAACGCGCGTGGACGAACTCGTCGACGGCCTGATCGACCCGAACGCGGAAGACACCGACGGCTTCTCCGAACAGGAAGCCGAGGCGATCGAATCCGAGGAAGAGGAAACGGACGAGGAAAGCGACGAAGAAGAGGAAGAGGACGACGGCGCCGCCCAGGCGAGCGCGAACGCCGCGCAACTGGAGGCGCTCAAGCGTCAGTCGCTGGAGAAGTTCTCGCTTATCAGCGAGTGGTTCGACAAGATGCGCCGCGCGTACGAGAAGGAAGGTTATAAGTCGAAGGCCTATCTGAAGGCGCAGGAAGCGATTCAGACCGAGCTGATGTCGATCCGCTTCACGGCGCGCACCGTCGAGCGCCTGTGCGACACGTTGCGCGCGCAAGTCGACGAAGTGCGTCAGGTCGAGCGTCAGATTCTGCACACGGTGGTCGACAAGTGCGGCATGCCGCGCGCCGAGTTCATCGCCCGTTTTCCGGGCAACGAGACGGATCTCGACTGGGCGGACAAGGTTGTCGCGGAAGGGCACGCGTACAGCGCCGTGCTTGAGCGCAATATCCCGGCCATTCGCGAGCAGCAGCAGCGTCTGCTGGATCTTCAGGCGCGCGTGGTGTTGCCGCTCAAGGATTTGAAGGAAACCAACCGTCAGATGGCGGCGGGCGAGCTGAAGGCGCGTCAGGCGAAGCGCGAAATGACCGAGGCGAACTTGCGTCTCGTGATTTCGATCGCGAAGAAGTACACCAATCGCGGCTTGCAGTTTCTCGATCTGATTCAGGAAGGCAATATCGGCCTGATGAAGGCGGTGGACAAGTTCGAGTATCGTCGCGGATACAAGTTTTCGACGTACGCGACATGGTGGATTCGCCAGGCCATCACGCGCTCGATTGCGGACCAGGCGCGCACCATCCGCATTCCGGTTCACATGATCGAAACGATCAACAAGATGAACCGTATTTCGCGGCAGATTCTGCAGGAAACCGGTCTGGAGCCGGATCCGGCGACGCTTGCCGAGAAGATGGAAATGCCGGAGGACAAGATCCGCAAGATCATGAAGATCGCGAAGGAGCCGATCTCGATGGAGACGCCGATCGGCGACGACGACGATTCGCATCTCGGCGATTTTATCGAGGACAACAACACGGTCGCGCCGGCGGACGCTGCGCTGCACGCGAGCATGCGCGATGTGGTGAAGGACGTGCTCGACTCGCTGACGCCGCGTGAGGCGAAGGTGTTGCGGATGCGCTTCGGCATCGAGATGAGCACGGATCACACGCTCGAGGAAGTCGGCAAGCAGTTCGACGTGACGCGCGAGCGGATTCGCCAGATCGAGGCGAAGGCGCTGCGCAAGCTGCGGCATCCGAGTCGGTCGGACAAGCTGAAGTCGTTCCTGGAAGGGAGTTGATGCGCGCGCCGGGCTTGTATTGAGAGGCGTTGTAAGGCAAACTCGCAGACCTTCGAGAGTTTGCCTTGCGCATCGTTCTGAAGTATCAGAAAGCGCCGCAATGGCGCTTTCTTTTTGCCTTTTTTGCCCTGCGTTCTGCACAAGGGCCGGAAGCTTAACTGGTATAAGCTGTCGACTCATAATCGACCGATAGTGGGTTCGAGTCCCACCCGGCCCACCACAATTTTCCCTATTAAATCAAATGGTTAGTCGGACGATGGACTCGTCTGGGGGCTTTTCAGGGGCAACGTTGGCCGGGAGATGCCACAACGGGCGCACACGACACCGGCGTTGCCGGTCTTGCGATACGTACGCACCCAACGTCAACGAAAACGTATCGAGATTTCGATGCTCCATCGTCCAATGTAGTCGAAACGATGTCTATGAATCACACAGATCAGAAATGTCTGCCCTTCGGCCGAGCACCGTTGGGGATTGGATGAGCCTCAACGAAGTCGCGCCGCTCCTTTCCTGACATCGACTCGATGTGTTTGCACTTGTCCCGTATCTCCCGCATACCAATGGTCATTTGCATTGGCCTCAGTTCATGTACATGGATGAAATCGTGGCGTCTTGCCATTGTCCTTGGGAAACAGCAACGTCGCGGAGGTCGCACGATAGACCACGATGACCGCAACCCCGCAACCTGCAGGAGAGATTTCAGGTGACTGCGGACCCGGGGCGGCGAGGCCGCGTCTCCGTCGATGGAACGTGAACAGATGGGCCCGTCCTCACGTCGGGCAGGGTTGAATCGTGAGCGTCATCGTCACCGCCGCGCGCCCACGGAAGCGCGTGGTCGGCCCAATGTAGCGCAACGTTCGCAAGGACAATCAGCGCTGTGCTAAAGGCCGCCACGGCGATCATGCCCGTGCCGGAGAGCGCCCCGACCGCTGCTGCCGCCCAGACCGTCGCCGCCGTATTCAGTCCACGCAGCCGAAACCCATCCCGCAGGATCAGTCCGCCGCCGAGAAAACCGATCCCGGACGCGATCTGCCCAACGATGCGCAGCGTGTCCGCAGCGGAGTTCGCCGAGCAGCCGGCGGCGACAAAGACGGCCGAACCGAGACATACGAGCGCGTTGGTATGCAGCCCGGCAGCGTGTCCGCGCCAGCGCCGTTCGAGCCCGATGAAAGAGCCGAACACGAACGCGACTGAAAGGTTCAGCAACAAGCCGTAGGGTGATCCCATTTATTATTTACCTTCTGTTCACGGCGATGCGAGTCGCTAGATCAATCATTCACGGATAGCACAAGGGTCGGCGCGGGAATATCCTTTGCCTCGATTTCGACATTCAGCGGCGCAACCGCAGTGCCGATCGCGAAGAATTCGATCACATGGCTTTCCCATCGGTACGACTTTTCGTGGATCATCGTACCGATCACGCCTTCGGCCCGGGCAGTTTGCGCTTCGATCTGCATCCGCTCGATTGCCAATTCGCGCGCACTGTAGATTGCCTGCGTGAACTGCTCCAGTTCGACGTTGGAACCCGCCTGACTGAATGCCTTCCACATGCCGCGGTGCGCAACGTGGTACACACACTGCCCATGACCAGTTCAATCGGCCGGTAGCCGGAATTCAGCAGCGTGTAGAAGTCCTGGCCCGAGAGATCCGAGGTGAACGGACCTCCGTCGTGCGCCCGGAAGCCTTTGGTGTCGTGGTTATGGACCACGCCCGTGCCGATGGCGACGAATTCGAGAATGTCCGCGTCCCACTCGACATGCTTGATTTCGAGGCGCACTCCCACGATGCCGTCAGCGCCCATGCCACGCGCTTCCTCGCGCATGCGCGACATCGCCAGTTCGCGAGCGTGATACATGGCCTGAGACAACACCTCGAGCTCCTGATTCTTGTTCCAGGAACCGTACTGAATGCCGACGTGATAGATACTGCTGCCCACGCATAAGCCAATCGGCTCGAAGCCAGCCTTGCGGACCAGCAGGAACTCGTTGACCGACAGATCGGAGGTGAACACCGAGGTCGGGTGAGCCGCGCTGCGCAGCCCCTTTAGACGCGCTTTGGCGCTCGCCGGAAGCTGCGCGGTGACGTCTTGCATCGTGGTTTCACTCATGGTTGTCTCCAGGTAAATGAAGGTTCAGATTCCGTTGCTGTAGGCGTTGTGATGTTCTGAAGTCGAGCGCAGGTTGTCGGGCTTGTCACTGAGATCGAGCACGAATTCGACGTTGTGAGGCACCGCGCCTTTACGCGGGCAATCCACCACCGTGCCCATCACGATGTGCCGCCCCAGCAGTTGCGCATTCGATGACTCACCAACGCGAAAGAGCTGGCTGAACTGCAATTGCGCGAGCACGCCCGAACCCTGGCGGGCGGCATCGACACGAAGGTCCACGTGAGCGCGCCGGCGGATCAACTCCCAGAACGCTGTGCTCTCTAGCAACGGTCGGTTAGCACCCCAACCGGTGTTGACGTCGAGCGGGCCGTTGCTCCACTCGAAACGCGCGCCAACTGCCAGTCCAACCGGGATGATTCCGGCCTCCAGCAACTGAATGAATTCCAGCGCCGGCACCGTCGAAATGACCGGTGCCGCGCTCGGCGGCAAGCCTTCGATGCGCACCGCCGTGCCGACGAGCGAATAGTCCATGCTGCCTTCGAGGCACAGATCGACGGTCACCATCCTGACATCGATGACGGCGTTCGCGCCCAAGACGATCGCTTCTGCTTCGAGGCGCTTCAGGGCCGTTCGCCAACCCTGCGCATGCCCTTCGGTCCACGAAAAGCCGTATTGCATCCAGCAGGTTGCCGCGATCGGCGCGAGCATCCTCAGCCCGTGGCTGCGTGCCAGAGCCATCTCCGGCGCGGTGAGCGTGGAGACCCAAGGCAGCGCGCTGCTCTTCGAATCCGCAAGGCGCTGGTGCACCATGTTCGGCACGCCCTGCTCATCAAAGAATGCCGGCGCGGGCTCGTCCGGCGTATTCGGCTTATTGATGCCTCTAAAAGCGAACCCAACCAGCCCATCGACTTCTCCTGCGTAATTGTTGTGTTGTTACAGCCCGGCCAGCAACTCGGCCATCGCACGTGCCTTCTCGGTGCGCTCGTGGACATGCGTCATCAGGCCCGCCATCCAGGTGCGGGGGTCGATTTCGCGCGTTGACAGCACAACCCCTTTCACTTTTTTTTCGACTTCGGTGGCAAGGTGCTGGCCGTCTTTGAGTCGCATCGCATACGTCTCGTTTTCGAATGCCACGCAGACGCCGACAATTTCCTCCGTCTTCCGAAACAAACCGCGCCGTACCCGCTGGATCTGTGCGTGGCTCGGCAAGGCTTCCGCCGTGATCAGCGCGAAGCGGGAAAGAAAGGCGGCCCGGTCGCCTTCGGCATGGCGTAGCCATGCAGCGGCGAGGTCGAAGCTCAACGGCGCGGCCGCCGCGGCGAGACCGCCATCAGTGTCATGTCTGGATTCGGACACCTTACGCTCCCGATGGCGCGGCAAGCGCCTGGGCTCGAACACCGCGCATGCCTTCTACCAGCTTGTTGCGCACCTCGATGAGCTTCTGCTCGCGTTCACGGTCCTGCGCAAGAACCTGCTGTTCGATAACGAGCACTTCCTTCATCGTTTCGATCGACTGCGTTGCCGCTGCTGCCAACGCTTCCAGATTGCGCGGGTCACCGCCCAGGCTGTGCGCTGCGTCGAGCGCTGCGTCATGAGCGCCCTGCACGGCGAGCGCAGTAATCCGGCGCGCTGCTTCGTCAAGCTTTTCGCTTTCTTCACCGGCGCGTCGCGTATCGGCCTGCACCACGGCCTGTGCCGCCACGGCCATCAAGCGCGGAATCGTCACCATGATGCCGGTCGTGAGTTTGCTCACGCGCGTCTCGGCCGATTTTCGATTGGATGCGATCAACGGAATCAGCGTCGCGGCGGAGATCATCGCTTCCCGAAGATCCGCGATCCGGCCGCGGAAATTCCCGAGCGTATTGCGGTAGTCCATGGCGATGGCCGCATCGCCCGCAGTGTTCGTGCGCAAGGCAACCAGCCGCAATTGCTCCGCTTCGCCGACACCACGCTCAAGCGCCATCTGCATGGCGGCGATGCCGATCGACAGGTCGCTCACGCCTTGACGTACTGCTTTCGACTGCTCGTCGAGCTGCTGGATGGTGATCATCAGATCAGCCTTGGTGCGCCGTGCGCGCGCCTCCTCTGCGTCCATGAGACCGAGAAAGGCCTTGCGGTTTTCGTGGAAGGACTTTGCCGCGCCATGCGCGACCGTGCCGAGGTGGATAAGCTTGCTGAGAAATCCGGTCACTTTCGGAGCGGCTTCACGGGCCTCCTCCTGAAGCTCCTCGATACGCAGGATCTTGATGCCGTCGATCACGGCTGCAGCAATGCGTCCGATCTCGCCTGTCTCGCCCACGGTGGTGTCGGCAAGCAACCGGCGCGACGCCAGGGCGAGCGGCTGCAACGCGTTGTCCACGAAGTTCAGGGTGGACGTGGCGTCGTCGAAGCGAATACTCTCGGCGAGTTTTTGCGCCACTGCACGCTGTTCTGGCAATAGCGATGAAAGGTCGACCAGACGCTCCATCGGCGCCATCGGTATCTGCACTTCGACAGGCAGATTCGATTGCCCAGCCAATGCGCCTGAATCAGTAGAAATCTCCGGCGTTACCGAAGGTTCGCTCTCCGGGTTGAGATAGGCCGAGAGGTCCAGCGGCGACTCGGTTTCACTGGCCTTGTTTTGTGAGGGAGGGGCGTTCATGGAGGGATAAAAGGCAGTCCGTAGGATCCGTCAAAGGCAGCCAACTTTCTAACTGCAACGACGTATCGACGCAATGGTCGCGGCGTTAATTTGACAATATTTAAATCTCTTGTCTTGTCCAATAGCGGATAAGCCTGGAGGGTGGGCAGTGATTTAAGGTCGCTATTAAATTTGTAAGCGAGAACGCGCATTGATCGGCACGATATTGAAAGCAGAGAGAGGATGGGGCGGCATAGCTGGGGCGTCGAACGCACTCGTGCGTGGCTCGCCGGTTTCGGTAGATTGCGAATTCGCTCTGAGCGCAACATCGAAGCCCAATTTGCATTGCGCTCCTGGCTTGCGCCGTCATTTTCCCTCGATTCTTGTAGATGTTTCGTTATCGACTCCGAACGGAATCGGATCAACTCGTTGGCGGCTGGTTGTTCACCTCGCCCTTAGGAGATTGGGTGCCCTGTGGTGACCCGTGATGGTGACCGCGTACGATCGCGTCGCGCCGGAATAGCTGACCCGCCGATCCCTGCATAGACTGTGTATTGGCCGGTCTTGGCCTTCAGGAAGCTATCGGAGCGCGCGTTTGACAGTTGATATTTGCGCGACGGCCCGCGAGCACGAAACGAGCGGCGCCGCATGTTTGACGAACGGTTCGAGTGTTTCAGCCGTAGAAGTAGCGCGCATGATGCATAGCGGCCACCATACCGATTGATCCGCTTCGTCGCCCAAACGCTGCAGCACGACTTCGGGCACCGTGTCGTGATACTCGTCGAGTTCGTATGCATATTCGAACGCGAGTCTACCGGCATCATCGAACCGTTTTGCTTCGATCAGCCACGGCAGGTGAAACTCGATGAAGTCGTCGCCTCCGGAGGCACAGGGTTCCAGACTATGGCGCGCGTCGGCGCAGCGCTCGATGGCGCCGGACAGATCGCCCTTCGCATGACGTGCGCGTGCGTCGAACCGGGCGATGCGCACTTCGATTTCGCGTCGGCGCGGCAGAGACCAGGAAGCAGTCAGGCGACGCAACTGTTCTTCGATGACGGGCAGTTCGTCGGGCAGATACTCGATGATCGAATCAGCGAGCCGCAGCCAGTCGTTTTCGTCGATATCCTGGCCCGAAGCGGCATCGCGAAGCATGGACATCGCATGGCTTGCCGCGAGACGGGCGTCATCGCGACGATCATGGTTCCACAGCGCCCACGCGCGGCAGCGATGGTAGTGCGCCTCGTCCCACGCCCGGTAAGTTTCGCGGCTCGGCGTGGCAAGGCTCAGGCTGCGCCGCAACGCTGCGGTCGCCAGAGAGACTTCCAGTGAACCGCGCCGGCGCGCAATGGCTGGGCTTCGAGCCGGTCTTTGAGGCGAGCGTCGACGGGGCCGGTTTCTTCCATATCGGCTTCTAGCTGGTCGGGAACCGCTTCGAGTTGTATGCCGCCTAGAGGTGCGGTGCTGAGTTGTTCTTCTTTTTGCATGATGTCGATTGACGTGCTTGTCGATCGGAAGGCGAATGGTTCAACGCAAGGAGCGAGTCAGTGTCCGCCGCCTTTCGACGGACGCGGATGGTATAGCGACGTTTCTCGGACGATTGTCAAATGTGGTGGAGGCGGGGAGCGGGGGGTGTTGCTTTGTCCGGTGAAGGGGCGTTTGCATAAGGGAAGTGCGGGTAAATTGCCTCTGGTGTCGCGCCAGAAACGTGGCATTAGAGGCGCGGCGCCAAGAACCTGGCGATGTGGGCAGCATGGTTTGAAGAAGCTCCCGGTGGCATGCGGCACCATCGATTCGCAAGGACGACGGCAAGATGCCGGATCGGACTCTTACTCAGGTCCGTCAAGTTTCGTCCTGCTGCCCGCGCGAACGACACGAAGTAACCTCTGGGCAGGGCTCGCCAGCGGTTTCGGTCAGGGTACCGCTGAACCCTTTTTTTGAGTGGGTGCTTGCGTGGGCGTTAAATCAATGACTTAGCGCCTGGGCTAAAATTTGGGTGTTCGAGCCGAAAACAGCGTCTTCTCGTGAATAATCAATAGGATGGCGTACAATTGCGCTAGTTCGCTGCCGCGTAGGCAGCTGAGAAAGCGAAGACGTCGACGGCATCGGCCTGCACCCATGTTCGCTGCCGCGTAGGCAGCTGAGAAAATGCCGAGCGGCAGCACTTCGCCCGCTGCGGTATTCGCTGCCGCGTAGGCAGCTGAAAAAAACGATCGGGCGCGAGAACGGGCTGATGCTGGTTCGCTGCCGCGTAGGCAGCTGAGAAATCTGACGTCGACGCGACCGCGATCCTATGCTCGTTCGCTGCCGCGTAGGCAGCTGAGAAAGGTCATGACGTGGCGCGCATTCGAGGCGCTCATGTTCGCTGCCGCGTAGGTAGCTGAGAAATACGAAGTCCCGCAATCCAAGTTAGCAGAAATGTTCGCTGCCGCGTGGGCAGCTGAGAAAAGCGTGAGCGCAGAGCCGGTCTATCTGATCGAGTTCGCTGCCGCGTAGGCAGCTGAGAATATTCCCCCCAACGCAGTTCGTGCTTCCGAATTGTTTGCTGCCGCATAGGCAGTTGAGGAAGACGAGAAGATCGAGAGTTGCATCGGGACAATATTTGTTGCCGGCTGGGCCACTGAGAAAGGCGAAACCTCGTCGCGATCGTCCTGCCCGAGTGTGCTGCGACACCAGTGGAGAACCAACAAACAGCGGCACTGGCTACCGGAAACGTTCCAGTGAACTTCAGCCCATTCACTCAAAGTGTTTCATGAACAGGGCACTAACCCGTCGAATAGCGAGGCAACGCAAACAGACTCACCCCCGTCAAAAGAAAAAAAGTCCTTCGTGACATCACGAAGGACCGAAGCAAGCCGGCCACGCACGGGGATGGATGGCAGCGGCAAGGGCCGTGAAGGGCAGTTGGACCGAGAGAATCCGACCTTCGACACCGGTAGTGACTCTACTAAGTTTGATTGCGCGATGTCTACCTTCCGGCCGATAGGTCTCTTATTCTGTCGGAATCGTGCGAGCACAACGTTCGACGACAGTTCGCAACGCGTGGCGCGTTAGTAAACCTCCGCTACGGGGAAGCCCGTGCAAGTTGCAGACTCCGCTACCACAAGCGGCTCCGCTTTCAATTCCCACGCGATATTGACCACGGGATCGTTCCAGCAAACGGTGCGCTCGAAAGCAGCATTGCGTTTGGTTGTCGCTTTCATCAATACCTCTGCAACCTCCGAGCGAACATGGAATCCATAGGCGAAGCCGGGTGGAATCCATATCTGCCAGTTGTTCGCCGATGAAATTCGCTCACCAACCCAACGTCCGAATGTGACTGACCATCGTCTAAGGTCTAGTGCCACGCAAAACGCATCGCCGTTCACTACTCGCAGCAGCAGACCGCGAGGTTGCTGTATTTGGTAATGCAACCCGGTCAGTACGTTTCGCGAAAAAACCATGTGATGTTCCTGAACGAACGCATGGCCACGCGCGATGTTCTGTTCAAACCACTCCTGGTCGAAACAGTCAAAAATCAACCCGCGCGCATCGTGTCCGATGTGTGGTTCGACGATCTTCACGTCGCGGACGTTGGTATGGCGTATGCGGAAAGGCATGGATTCGGAAGCGAAACGGGCAGAAGTGCTCATTCCAAAACTCAAGACGTAACGAGACAGGCTAGCTTGAATCCAGCAGGTGTTCCGCGCAATGCACGTAGCAGACGAACTGTTATCCAGATCCGCCATCACACGCTGCATAGTAAGTTCCATCATGCCACTCGACAAACGCGGCAGCCGCCGAGGTTTGCACTTCACCGCCATTCTGTTGTTTGTTTATGCCACACATGTATCGATAAGCGCCAACCGAGATAACATGCGCCGCAACGGAAGAAGAAGTACTGGCAAGTCATAGCGACGGATAGCGACGGTGAAAGATCGCGCGGTCGAGGCCAAAAATGAAGCGAAGCGTTCGGGGCGATGGCGACGATGCGCAAGAGAGTGAGCGGCGTATCGCCGTTCGCCAGATCGGGATACTTTCATTCGACGGGTTCTCACTCCTCAGCACCAGTGCCATCACTGAAATATTCCAGTTTGCGAACGAGATTCGTAACAGTCGAGGCCATTGCAACAAGCACTACAACGTAACGTTCTATTCGGGAAAAGGTGCAACGGTTCAGTCTTCGTCATTGATCGATGTATGGACGCTTGCTTGCGATCCGAGTGATATTCAAGCGCTGGACGCTGTATTCATCGCAGACGGTCCGGGCGTGCAGGACGCGCTTCAAGATACGCGGGTGACCGATTGGCTATCCGAGTTGTTGGCGAGACGGAAATCGGTCTCGCCGATCGGCAATGGCAAGGCATTGCTCCAAGCTGTTCTGCGAAACATGCAGGTCCAGAGCGAACTGATGTCCGCAGCAGTGACGGCAACGAATCGATTCCGTTTGCTTCATGAGGAAGCCGGCGGTGCTGATGCTTCCGAGGAAGCGCTCAGGATGGTCGGCAACGACATGGGTCAGGAGGCGGCTCGTGAGATCGCTGTGCGTATCCGGCCTATCGGCGGAGACGGCCTCTCATTGATTTTTCCGCTAACGCGAGAGGGCGCCGTAACGGAAAAGATCAGAGTGGCCGCGCATTGGATAAGGCAAAACTGCGATCAGGTTACATCCGTTCGCGAAGCAGTAGACGTAGCGGCCATGAGTGAGCGGAATTTCCAGCGTCGCTTCAAAGAGGAAATGGGTGTCACGCCATCTGAGTACTTGACGCAGGCGAGACTTGATTTGACGTCGAGATTGTTGATGGAAACGCCGCTATCGATTGAAAGCATAGCGAGGCAGTGCGGATGGACAAGCGGCGCGCGTTTATCGCGAGTCTTCAAGCGGTGTCTCGGAGTCACTCCGACTGAATTTCGCGCTCGCCTGTCAGGCAAGCACATTCGCGCGCGATCGTGACATCCGCACGAATGTCGAATACCTTTGTGATCATTATGCGACTCCGCGATGGGTCGAAGAAAGATTATGAGCGAGGTCAATCACTGCAGGCCGGAGAATCGCGTTTCGATCGACATATTGCGGCGTCAGCGCTTGATGTCGAGTCTTCACGACAGTGTGCTGAGCGGCATCGCAGCTCATGTGCGCACACGTCAGTTCAAACGTCGTGATCCGATCGTCAATCGCGGTGCGCCCGGCGCGGCGCTGATGTTCCTGTTCTCGGGGCGTCTGCAGCAGATCTCGCTGAATGAGGACGGCCGCGAAGTCGGGCTCGGTTTCATCGAGCCGGGCGAGCATTTCGGTTTGCTGTCGATTATCGATGGGCATCCGCAAACCGTTTCGATCATCGCGGTGACAGACGCGCTCGTCGGATTTCTCGATCGCGAGCATGCGGAGCATTTCCTGCTGCGTTCCGCGGAAGTCACTTATTTGCTGCTATGCCAGCTATGCGAGTCGATTCGGCAGGGTTTCGACGACCGTTCGAAGCTCGGCGTGACGAGCGCGCGCGCACGCATTTGCGCGGTGCTGAACAGCATGGTCACGGCGCGCCCCGACGGAATTGCCGAGATTCATAAGCCGCCGAGTCAGCGCGCCATCGCCATCACGGCGAACGTGAGCCGCGAAACCGTGTCGCGCGCGCTCAACGTGCTGAACGAGAACAAGATCATCCGCAAAGACCGGGATCGCCTGCTCGTTCTGGACGAACACGCGCTGCGTCGCGCGGCGTGCGGCGAGCTTGTCTTTAGCGACTGAAGCGACGCGTCGAGCGTTAATGAGCGAAAGGCCGCAGCAGCGTGAGCGCGCCAGGACGCCGTCCGCCGATTCGGCCGCCGTTCGCATCGGGCGCGAGCCGCTCATCGACGCTGCCGCCACGGCCTCGGGAAGTCGCATCGCGGCTCGCTGAGAGGATGCTGAAGCAACTCGGCATCGTCGGACGCGCGGCACGGCTTCCAGTCGCCGGGTCGTAACCCACGCCGGCCGCATCGCCGAATGTGGCCGCTGGCGCGTAAGCACCGCGCGCTCCGCGCTTCGCGCGTGCGGTTGCGCCCGTCGCGTCGCACGGCACGAGCGGTCGCGCGAGATCGGGATCGCTGCCGATAAAAACGTTATCCGACGAGTCTTCGGACGAAGCACGCGATGCCATTCCGTCACGCATCGCGCGATGCATGCCTGCGCGTGAGCCCGCCGCCGACGCGCCGCTTTGCGGACTTTGCGAAGGCGAAGGCGAGGGCGATCGCGTGACGACGTCCGACGTTTGCGCGTCGATGTGAAGCGGAAAGGCCAGCAGCGCGAGGGCAGCCATCAGCAGCGGCGTTGCACGCCCGAACATGCCTTCGAATCGATTCATGATAGCGGTTGCCCAATCCGCTTCGCGATCGCCTGGATCATTTTCTGTGCAAGGTGAGCCCGGTCGAATTCGACTGCCACGCGTGCCGCGTTTTCGCGAAAGCGAGTGAGTTTCGCGGGATCGGCGGCGAGGCGTGAGATCGCGTCGGCGAGCGCCACCGGTTCCTCCGGCGCGACGATTTCACCCGTGCCGAGTGCCTCCAGCAGTTCGGTTGCCTCGCCGGGTGGCAGTGCGGCGAGAATCGGCGTGCGCATCGCCATTGCTTCGAAGATCTTGGAAGGCAGCACGCTGCGAAACACCGCAAGGTTGCGCAGCGGAACGACACAAAGATCGCACAGCCCGAGCAGCGCCGGCATGCGTTCCTTCGGCTGCCGCGCGACGAAGGTCAGATTCGTGAGCCCGAGTTCCTGGGCGCGCATTTCGAGCGCGCGCTTTTGCGCGCCCGCCCCGACCATGATGAACGCGATGTCGGTCCGGTGCCTGAGCAGCGCGGCCGCTTCGAGCACGGTGTGGAGACCGTGCGCCATGCCGTGCGTACCCAGATAGCCCACGACGAAGCGCCCGTTCACGCCGAGTTCGCGGGCGAGTTGCGAATCGCGCGGGGCGGGTGTGAATCGCGCAAGATCGACACCGTTCTGCACGACTTCGATCTTGTCGGCATCGATGCCGCGTTGCGCCAGTTCGCGCTTGAACGAATGCGTGACGGAGATCACGGCGGCTGCGCTGCGGTACAGATAAAGCTCGAGCGTTTCGAGCATCCTGATGGCGAGACCTGAGCGCAGCGCGCCGACTTCGACGATGGATGCCGGCCACAGATCGCGAAGCTCGAACACGAACGGGCGACGCCGCAGCTTGGCGATGACGCGCGCGCCCAGCGCCGCGAAAAACTGCGGCGACGTGCCGATGACCACGTCGCAGCGCGGCAGCATCGGCGACGCGAGGACTGCCGCGATCATGAACGACAAGTAATCGAGCGTGCGCTTGACGAAGCCTTCGTTTGCGGTGATATACGTCTTCACGCGCACCACGTCGATGCCCTCGATGCTTTCCCTTTGCCACCACCGGTTGCGATATCCCGCGAACAGCTTGCCTTCCGGGAAGTTCGGCGCGGTCGTGAGCACGGTCACCGCGTGACCCGCCTCGACCCAAACGCGCGCGTGTTCGAGCGTGCGGGAGGCGGGCGCGTTGGTCTCGGGATAGAAGTTGTCGGTGACGAAAAGGATCTTCATGCAAGCGTCCTGAACGAAAGCCGCGTCACGAGCGTCGGATGCAGGAACGGCACGCGCAGCAGCTTGCATGGCAGCTTCATGCCGAAGCATGGATGGTGGAAATCGTCGATGATGCGCGCAGCCGCGCCGGTATGCGTGAGCCGGCAACGCACTATGCCGTCGGCGCTGACGATGATCTCGCCGTCCGCGCGCTGCAAGACGTCGAAGCCGGGCGCGAAGCGCAGCGTCGCGAATGTGCGGTCTGCGTCGGTGGCCACGCGGCCGTTCATGCTGTGGAGTTGGTCGACGATCACGAGCGTATGGCGGTCGCCGTGCCATGTGCGCCGATGCACGATCTGCCCAGGCAAATGCGAGTAGCCGGTGTGCGCGGCGCTCACGTACCAGTCGGCGCCGGCATGAATGACGCCGTCCTGTCGCGCACCGGACCGGCTGGGATTGCATGAAACATGCAGATCGACATCGACCGGATACGCGCGTCGCCCGACGCGAAACGCGCTCCACACATCGGAAGAACTCTGCGCCTCATACGTCACGGTGTTGTGTGCCGCGGTGCCGCGTTCGATCATCCGCTGATCGCCGGCGGCATACGTGCTCGTCCCCGCATCGACGATCATGCGGCGGCCATCGAGCGACAGTTCGAAGCTGAGCGTATCCGCGTGGGCGTGACCCGGCAGATAGTCGGGACCGATGCGGGCGATGTCGAGCAGCGCGACGTATTGCCCGCATTCGGCGCGCACGTAGCCGGAGGCGTCGAGTGACTTCAATGTCTGCGCGCCGGACGCCTCCCGCCGCGCGATGCCGAGCCTCTGCGCGTATTGCGCAAGCACCGCGTAGGGCCGCGCGATGCCGAAAGCGGCGTCGTTGAACTGCGCGATCTCGCCGTCCGGATGGGTCATCGTGCGGAGCCAGTCCAGCGCGCGTGGCAAGGGCTTGCGCACGAGCGCAAGACAGGCCGCCGCGTCGGGGCTGTGCTGGCGCGCGCCCGCGCTCGTCGCCAGATTCACCATATCGAGCAGGTCTTCGACGAAGATCGCGTGATACATCGGGCTCAGTTCGAAGTGGCCGCCATCGTCGAGCATCTGTCGCGGCAACTCCTCGCGCAGAATCGCAAGCCCGGCGGCGAGCCAGCTTGCCGCTTCCGGCGTGTCGAAGAAGAGACCGGCGCACACCAGCGCCTTCGCATTGGCGAACAGGTGATTGCCGAGCAAGTGATATTCGAGCCGTTGCGCGAGATAGCGCGCCTGCAAGTACAGGCTCGCGCGCGCGTCGTCGGGCAAGAGTTGGCCTGCGCTCGCCCACTTGATCCAGTTGACGATGCGTAGCGAGAGCGGATACGGCTCCCAGCCCGCACCGGCGCCTACGGGATTCGCAGCGATCCAGCCGTCGATCAGCATGCCGAGCGCGGGCGCGTGCCGGTCGCGCGTGATCTGGTTCAGGTAGTTGAAGTAGTGCAGGTTATAGCGCCACAAGCGCGAATGGTGCGGCGGGTTCCATCCGCTGGACAGATCGCCGTCGCAATTGAGGAAGCGGAAGCGCCCGTCGCAGAGATACTCGTCGGGGCCGGCAGCGAACGGAACCGGCTCGGCTTCGCGTTGGCATGTGCGCACCGGCCTGTCGATGTGCTCGCTGATGCGCGCCCGTGGCAGAGCGAGCCATAGAGTGCGCAGTAGACCATCACGAAGCCGCCGAGCCACAGCATCGTGCTGATCACGTCATCGCGCAGATACACTGCCGGCACAACGGCGGCAGCATTCAGCAGCCACAGCGCGACCGTCGTCAGTGGATTGCGCAGATCGCCGAGCCGCGTGTCGGTCGACCACGGTTGCATCGCAATCCAGCGGTAGACGAGATGATGCAAGTGCTGTGCATCCGGCTCGGCCGCGCGCGTGCGCGTCACGAGACGGCGGCGTGCAATCGAGAACAGTGTCTCGGTGACCGGATAACCCATGAGCAACGCCGCTCGTCGTCGGCGGCGATCGCGGCACGGTGGAACTGAGCGTGACGAAGCTCGTTGCGCGTGCCGGCCAGCGATTCGAATTGCATCGCTATTCGCGGCTCGACGTGATCGACAGATTGCAGCGCGAGCTGACGGTGCAGGAACTCGGCCGCGAGTCCGACGTGATCGGCGTCACGCTGACCGGACGCGACCGGCGCAGGACAGCCGAGGTGCTCAACGCCATCGCCGACGAATATCTCGCGCAGAACCTCGCGTATCACGCGCTCGAAACACGCAGGACCATCGACTTCCTGAACGGGCAACTGCCGCGCCTGAAGCAGCAGCTACAGCATTCCGAAACGGCCTTCAACACGTATCGCAATCGTTTCGGCACGATCGACCTGGCCGAGCAGACCAAGCTCCTGCTCGAACAATCGGTGGATGCGCAGACCAAGCTGCTCGAACTGAGGCAAAAGCGCAGCGAACTCGATCAGCGCTTTACCGGGCTGAATCCGGCGATGGGTGCGCTCGACAAGCAGATCTCCACGCTCGACAAACAACTCGCCGGTTTTCAGCAACGCATTGCGGATCTGCCCGCGCTCGAGCAGCAGCAGGTCACGCTGGTGCGCAACCTGCAGGTCGACACGGACCTGTACATGAATCTGCTCAACGCTTCGCAGCAGCTCAACATCGCTCACGCGGGCAAGATCGGCAGTGTGCGCGTGGTCGACTACGCAGTGACGGCGGAGCGGCCCTTCAAGCCGAAGAAGATGCTCGTGATGGTATTCGCGGTCATCGGCGGGCTTGGAATCGGCATGGCGCTGGCCTTCCTCAGATGGGCCGTGTTCGACGGCGTGCGCGATCCCGGCGCGCTCGAAGAATCGGTCGGCCTGCCGGTCATCGCGCAGATTCCTCGTTCGACGAAACAGCGCGCGCTCGATCGCACGTCGGAGGGCAGCGCGGTTCTGGCGCAGCGCTATCCGAACGAACCGGCCATCGAGAGCGTGCGCAGTCTTCAGGTCGCGCTTCAGATCATGATGCTCGAACCCGGCAAGGGCCTGATCCTGATCACGGGACCGAGTCCCGGCGTGGGCAAGTCGTTCGTATCGCTCAATCTGGCGGCGCTGCTGGCGGCCTCGGGCGAGTCGGTGGCGCTGGTCGATTGCGATCTGCGGCGCGGACGTCTGCACAAGGCGTTCGGTCTCGACAAGGGCCCGGGCCTCTCCGAACTGCTGCGCGGCAAGGCCGAACTGGATCGGGTCATCCGCAAGGGCGGCACTGCGCTGCCTGACTTCATCGCCTGTGGCGACTATCCGGACGGGCCGGCCTATCTGCTGATGTCACCGCGCTTCGCGGAAGTGCTCGCGACTTTGCGCGCGCGCTACCGGTACGTGATCGTCGATACGCCGCCCGTGCTCGCGGTCGCGGATTCCGCGATCGTCGGCGGGCACGCGGATTTGTCGCTCGTGGTGGCGCGCGAAGGCGCAACGTCGTTGAGCGAACTCGAACATTCGATTGCCGCGCTGAAGCAAGGCGGCATTAGTCCGCACGGCATCGTCTACAACGACATGGACATGCGGCGCGGCCAATACGGTGGCCGGCGACGTTACGTCGGCTACTACAACTACGGGGAGCAGAAGTGACCACTCTGGATCTCATTCCTGATGCATCGGAAGATGCGGTGTCGAACACCGAAACATCGACATACGACGCCTGCGTGATCGGGCTCGGCTATATCGGACTGCCGACGGCGGCCATCGCCGCGCAGCGGTCCATGCGCGTGCTCGGTGTCGATATCGACGCCCGCGTGGTCGATGCCGTGTCGCGCGGAACCATCCACATCGAGGAGCCGGGGCTCGCGGAGCAGGTGGCGCTCGCGGTCGAACGCAAGATGCTGAACGTGGCGCGTGCGCCGCAGCCTGCCTCGGTATTCCTGATCGCGGTGCCCACGCCGTTCAAGGACGACCGCTCGCCCGACCTGCGTTACGTGCAGAGCGCGGCGCTGTCCGTCGCGCCCGTGCTCAAGAAGGGCGATCTCGTGGTGCTCGAATCGACGTGTCCCGTCGGCGCGACCGAGCAGATGTGCGAATCGCTCGCGCGGGCGCGGCCCGATCTCACGTTCCCGCAGAAGGGCGACAGCGCGACGCCGGACGTGTTCGTCGCTTACTGCCCTGAGCGCGTGCTGCCGGGCCGCACGTGTATCGAGCTGGTGAAGAACGATCGCGTCATCGGCGGCATCGCTCGCCTGCACGATGCCCTTGTGCGCGTGGCTCGCGGGCATCTCGGGTGCGCTCGGTGCGCTGGTCGTCGTGACGGCCGCGTGGAGCGGCTACGGCGCACGCGTCGTCTGCGCGGGCATCGATTGGCGCGGCGCGTGGCGCGCGGCCTGGAGAAACAGCGAGACGTACCGCTTTGCAACCGTCAGCACGCCGATCGTGCTGAGCGCGCTGGTGATGGCGCCCGTGAACTGGCTCGCGCTGTCGCTGCTCGCGCGCACGCCCGCCGGTCTCGCTCAGGTCGGGCAGTTCAACGCCGCGTATCAATGGTATATCGGCCTGACATTCATTCCGGCGGTGATCTCCGGCACCGTGCTGCCCGCACTCGCTCGCATGCGGGCGTCGGGCGACGGGCGCGGCTTCGCGTCACTCACGCGACACAGCATCGTCACGAACGGAATCGTCGCGTGTGTGTCGTCGCTCGTTGTCTGGCTCGTCGCTCATCGGCTGATGACACTGTATGGTCCGGCTTACAGCGAGGCTGCACCGCTGTTG
This sequence comes from Caballeronia sp. ATUFL_M2_KS44, assembly GCF_023630965.1. Classification (NCBI taxonomy): domain Bacteria; kingdom Pseudomonadati; phylum Pseudomonadota; class Betaproteobacteria; order Burkholderiales; family Burkholderiaceae; genus Caballeronia; species Caballeronia sp. ATUFL_M2_KS44. Next base: position 105,093 of record NZ_JALQEA010000036.1, read on the forward strand.
CGCTGGCTGGCGATAGCGGCCGCGGCCAACGGCCTGAACGCGGCGGTCGGCCAGATCATGACGGCGAGCAACCGGCTGTGGTTCGGTCTTTTCGTCAACCTGCTATGGGCTTCGACCTATCTCGGCTTTGCCTGGTGGCAAGTGCCGCGAACGGGCGCATTGGGCCTCGCGCAAGGGCTCGTGGTCGCTTACATCTTGCACACGCTGATTCATCTGGGCTGCCTGCGCAGGCATCTGCGGGATGCGGCGTCGCCTCGACACGAAGGGCGCCCGGCATGAGCGGCGCTGTTCTCATCGACGCAATCAGTCTCGTTTGCACGCTCGCGTGGTCGATATGGCTGTTCAAGCGCGACCGGTTCTGCGGCTTCTTCGCGCTGGTGGCGATCTACTACGCGTTCCTGATCCTCACGTTCCATCTCGGCGGCGTCTTCATTCACCAGGAAGGCTTCACCGGCAAGATTTATCAGATCGACGAACGCACCTTCGTGCAAGTAAGTCTTTATGCAGCCGCATTCAACGTCCTGTTTCTCGCGGTGCTTTCGGTGCGTGTGCGGCCTTTCGCGATGGCGCGCAGCGACACGGCAATCGATCCGAGCCTGCTGACCAACATTTATTTCGGCGTGTTCATGCTCGGCGCGGTGGTCTATTTCTTCGAATCGAGTTCATTCGATTACGCGGGCTACGTGTCGTTTCGCGGCGTCGCTTATGGATGGGTGTTGCTGATCGTCGGGACATCGTGTTTGGTCACAGCCTACATGCGCCGCAATTACGTCTATCTGGTGACCGTGCTGCTGATCTACGGCTACTTCTGCGTGAAAACCGGCGTGCGTTCGTTCCTGCTCATGCCGCTGATGCCGCTCGCCATCCTCGCGCTCGCGAATTCGGAGCGCAATCTCGGTAGAAAACTCGCGGTGTACGGCGGCGGTCTGCTGGCGGCCGCGCTCGCGCTGCTGCTGCTGCGCTCGAGCGGCGAACTCGCGCTGCCCGAGATCTTCCTCGTGCACGGTTTGCACGTGGTGTTTTATTCCTATGCCGGCAATGGCCAACATACGGTGTCGCCGCTTGTCGGCTTCGCAATGGGATTCATCAATTTCTTCGCGAAGGCCGATCTCGAATCGTACGATCCCGCCATCCGGTTCGCGCAGGACTTCTTCGGTTTCACGACACCCGACGGTTTCTATCACATGCCGTTCACCTGGTATGCCGATTCATTCGCCGCGCAAGGCGAGGCGGGCGTGCTATACGGCGTCGTATGGGCGTTGGTGATCCGTGCGCTGAAATGGCTCGTATCGCGCGATCCGCTCACGTTGACCGCGTTTCTTCCGCAAGCGTGCTGGGTGGCCTTCTTCGTCATTCGCGGCGCGGCTGCCAATTCCACTAACTCGATCACCACCGCGATTTGGCTCTCGATCGCACTATACGGATTCCTAAAGATCGCGTCCGCCGGTGCGATGCAACGCGCGCGTTAGCAAAGCGGTCCCATGACGTCGCATCCTCTATACCCTGAACGGCTCTGGCTTTCATGAAACGAATCGCTGTCATTCTTGCTTCATCGATCTATCTCGTCCTCGCCGGTTGTGCGCTCGCGCCGGGCATGCGTTTCGATCCCGATCCGGCTGCCGGGACAACGGCGCAAACCAGCGAGGTCGATGTGAACGGACAGCATTACGTGCTGCTGCCGCTCACGGTGGCGGGCGCAAACGCCGTGATCGCGCCGCCGCCGCGCCCGGCTGCGGCCGAATCGGCGGAGAGCGTCGTGCAGACGGGCGGCGGATATCAATACAAAGTCGGCGTCGGCGATGTGTTGCATGTCGTCGTTTGGGACCATCCCGAACTGAATAATCCCGGTATCGGCGTGCAGTCCGGGTCCGCGAGTCAGTTCGGGAGCGCGCAATCGCTCGCCGCGCAGACGGTGGCGACATCCAATGGCGGCGATGCGCTCGGACGGGTCGTCCAGGCGGACGGCACGATTTACTACCCGTACATCGGTGCGTTGCATGTGGCGGGCAAGTCGGTGCCGGATATTCGCCGCATGCTGACATCGGGTATTGCGCGCTATGTACGTTCACCGCAGCTCGATGTGCGCGTAGTGAGTTTTCGCAGCCAGAAGGTGTACGTGACCGGCGAAGTCAAGCAGCCCGAAGTGGTGCCGCTCACCGATGTGCCCATGAACGTCGCCGATGTGATCGGGCTCGCCGGCGGCGTGACGCCCGAGGCGGACCTTTCCGGCGCGACGCTCACGCGGGGTCGACGGCAGATTTCGATCGACCTGTACCGTCTGCTTTATCGCGGCGATATGCGCAACAACCTTCGGCTTGTCGATGGCGATATCGTCGACGTTCCGAACCGGCGCATCAAGAAGGTGTTCGTGATGGGCGAGGTCGCCAAACCCGCCTCGATACCGATGCCCACCGATGGCCCCTATACGCTGGCCGAAGCGCTCAACGACGCGGGCGGGATGAACCCGCTGACGTCGAACGCGCGGCAGTTGTATCTCGTGCGCGCGAGCGGACCGGGCACGACGACGGTGTTTCATCTGGACTGTTCGTCGCCCGTTGCGGTGGCGCTGGCCGATCAGATCGCGCTCTCGCCGCGCGACATCATCTATGTCGACGCGGCGAGCGTGACGCGCTTCAGTCGCGTGGTGTCGCAACTGCTGCCATTCGCGGGCGGTCTCGCCGACATCAAGACGCTCGGCATGTAATCACACGACGTATCGTCGACATTCGCAAGGGAACACGTCATGGGACTCATGCGCCGTCGCTTTCTGTTCGGCTCGCTCGTGGGCGCGGTGGGCGCATCCGCTGTACCGGCCGTCGCGGATACGCCGAAGACCGACGCGCTGTCGGGCGATGCGGTGTCGGTGTACCGCTTCGGCGCGGCGGGCGACGGCGTGACCGACGATACACAGGCGGTCCAGCGTTGCCTCGCCTATGCGGCGCGCGCGCGCTGCCGACGTGTGATCATCGGCGCGAATCATGTCATTACCGACCTCGATTTGACGGGCCTGTATTACGGCGGTCTTATCATCGAAGGCGCCAACACCACGCATCAGCCGGGGCCGAACCATGCCAACTTCATCGTTCGGGGCAGCACGTCGCAGGGACTCGACATCTCCGGCACGTCGGGGCTCGTGCTGCGCAACCTGACCTTCGCGGGCCTGCCCTCGGATGCACCGCGCTGCGCGATCTTCGCGTCGCGTGTCGCCGGATCCAACGAAAGCTATGGGCATTCGTTTGAAAACGTGCGGTGTTACGGCAGCTACACGCGCGCGGCGGTATACAACTACGCGGGCGAAGTGTGGAGCTTTCGACAAGGCGACTTTCGCAACGACAAAGGTGCGGCGACCCTGTACTTCACGACATGCAATTCGCTCGGACTCGTGTCGAAGTTCCGCGAGACGGATGCGCGCGTGCGCCCGCTGACGGTGACTTCCATCAGCAACCTGACCGTCTATCACAGCGCGCGCGATGGCTCGGCGATCTGGTTCGAGCAGGATCCCGGCACGCCGCCCGATGCCACCGTGCAACAGATCGCGATCGAGCATTGCTACGTCGTCGCGCGCGGACATGCACGCGCCACTTTCAGGTTCTCGGACATCGTCGGTAATGTGCGTATCGTCGCCTGTACCGACGAATCGTTCGCGCGTGCGGACGCGGACGCGGCGGGCACCTGCATCTTGGTCGACGGCACGCGCACGTTGCGTGGGATGGCGCTGGAGGACAACGTGTTCTTTCCGCGCGTCGCCGTGATCGAGGCGCGCGCGCCGGTGCGAGACTATCGCGCAGCGCAGAACTACGTCTGGAACAAGCCGCGCTTCTGGCGATTTGCGCAACTGTCGAACGCGACGCACGCGACGCTATTCGGCAATGAGTTTTTCATCGTCACCGGTCGTGCGGAGCGAGTCGTAGTGAGTTGCGCCGATCGCGAAACCGACGCGAACAACGTGCATGTTCCTTCCGCGCCGCTCGCCGGCGATGCGGCGCTGATATCGCCGCCGCTGCCGCATCGGCGTCTGGAGCCGCACGCGGGCCGGCGTCTCGTCGCGCATACGCTTCCGGGCAGCGGCAACTTCGCAATCGGCCAACTGGTCTGGCGAGCGAATCCGGCGCCTGGCACGAGCATCGGGTGGGTCTGCATCGAAAGCGGAACGCTTGGCGAAATCGGCGACGTTCATGGCGCGATTTCAGCCGGATCGGATTTGCTGAACATCACGAAAGGACCAATGCCTCGCGTGGGCTGCTATGTGCGCATGCCATCACTCTTGCCGGGCGCACAGATCATCGCCATTGAGAACGGTGCTTGCAGACTGGACCGCGTATCCGTGCGCGCGTGCAGCGGACGCGTCGAATTGGTGTCGCCACGTTTTGCGGAGTGGGGCGCAATTGGTGTTTAGGTATAGCTATTAATGGAGTGAGTTTGTGCTTGTCACTTACTCGGCAGAAACTCACTCTCCTGACGTTTGCTGACTGATTCTGACGCGTCACACGGCGTATCCGGGACCCGCACTTACACTTGCGATGCCCAGTCTGGAGACCATCGCAGCGTGCACGCAAGTCATCGAATATTCCCGGCAAACGCGACAGCGCTCGCAGTGGGAGTGATATTCATCCACTCCGCTCAGGCGGCCGTTGACCCTGCGTTGAGTTCGCTCGGTCAAGCGGGCGGCCTCGTCATTCCTTATGCGTTCGCGTTGCCGGAAGGAACCGTCGAGGCGCAATACAACAACTATCTCGATCCTCGTTACGGGAAGGAGGCGACCGGCGCGCAAATGTACTGGGGCGCGGTGGGCCTGTTGCCTTATGTCGAAGTGTCCGGTGGTCTCGCCAACTATCCGGGCAACGAACCCGCGCCATTCTCCGGCGCCGATCACTTCGTGTTCCGGCATCTGATGGCCGATGTGAAAGTGCAGGTGCCACAGTTCTTTCGTTATCAACCTGCGATCGCATTCGGCGTGACGGATGTCGGTGGGCAGACGCATCACTTTCGTTCGAAGTACGGCGTCGTGTCGCAGAGCTTCGGACCGGCTACGCTCACCATTGGTTACGGCCAGGGCGAGCGATTAAACGGATTGTTCGGCGGCGTGCAGGTGGCGCTCGGACAAACCGGCCTTTCGCTGATGGCAGAAGACGATTCGAAGACGCCGTACGCGGGGCTTCGTTATCAGTCTCCGGGTATTGCGTGGCTCGGCGGCGCGAGCGTGGTGGGTACCGTGTTGCGGTCACTGCGCTCGACGAATGGCGCCGCGCCGCGCACGTCCTTTTCTGTCGGCGTGCAGATTCCGCTCGGACATCGTTTCGATCCGACACCTGCTGCGCAGGGAACGTTAAGCGACGCGCCCATGCCGGAGAACTCACATGCGTTGAATGACGCGAGTCTTTCTGTGCCAGTGACGCAGCCGTTGAATGCAACATCGCTCTCGCGTGCGCGCGGTGAATCGGACGGGCCGTTGAAGACGGCCGTCGCGTCATCCAATGAGTCTCTAACCGAACCGGCTGCGCTCGATGCGATTGCCGCGCAGTTGTTTGCAAGCGGACTTGAGCGTGTGCGCGTGGGCGGCAGTGGTCAGGATCTGATCGTCGAATATGAAAATCATCGCTATAACCAGAATGAAGCCGATGCGGTAGGCATCGTTCTCGGCGTGGCGAGCGAGCACGCACCGGCAGGCGTGCAGCGCATTCGTGCGGTAATCAAGAAAGACAACCAGGTCATGGGCGAACTGGCAGTCGATCTCGATGCCTATGCGCGTTTTCTCGCGAGCGGCGCACCCGGTAGCGTGCCCGCGACCATGACCATGCGGACTCGTCCCGGCTACGACGCGGACGCCATCGCATGGCATGGCGACGAGCATCGGCATGGACTGACACGTATAGAAATCCAGCCGGTCGCTAACTACTTATACGGCACGGAGTACGGCAACTTCGATGCATCGTTCGGGGCGAAGGTTATCGGCTACGTGCCGCTATGGAAGGGCGCGGAACTCGTCGCCAGCTATCTCGCGCCGTTCTATCACACGGCGAACATGGATAACGGCCGCGCTTACGGGGCTGATCGCCTGCGCGGCGGCGTGACCGATGTGGCGTTAGCTCAGAGCTTCTGGATCGCGCCGCAAGTACTCAATGTGCTTGCCGTGGGTAAGTTCGATCGTCATTACGTGGGCGCGGAAAACGAAACGACCGTGTTCGTGCCGGGCCGGCCCGACATCGTGCGCTTGCGCCTCGCTTATCTGCATCAGCAGCCGGGTGAAGACCAGTTGGGGCGCGAAGTCAACGCTGCACTCACGTACCGATGGGTCCAGCCCGCGTGGAAGCTGTGGATCGAAGCGGGTGCCGCGCGATACGTCGGCGGCGACAAGGGGCCGCTTATCACGTTCACGCGATGGTTCGATGACGTGTCGTTCAGCGTGCATGCCGAGCATAGCGGCAAGGGCAGCTATGCAGGCGCCGCGATCAGTTTCCCGCTCACGCCGCGCCAGGGCATGAAGCCCGGACTGACGCAGATCGATGGTGCATCCCAGTTCGCTCTCGATTTTCGCACGCGAGTGGGCGGCATCAATTACGTGAACGCCAATGCGCCGACGAATCTCGACTTCGCCTATAGCACGCAGGGGTTGTTGTTGAATGCGGGCCGCTTCAGCGCGGAGTACTTCGCGACGCAACTCACTCGAATGCGCGACGCATATAAGCGCTATGCCATCGACGCGACCGGCAAGCCGGCTGCGGCCCAACCACGGGCGGATGCGCGATCGCAACGCAACGTATCCGTGTCCAGCGCGACAGGGCCGCGAACGGTGTGCGCCAATTTCTATCGGGCAGTGGGCCATGAGCCTCGACAGCCCGATGCTTGCAAGTAACTTCTGTTTGGAGGAATCGATGAAATTGTTCTGCCTGCGCGCAAGACGCGCTATGTGCCTCGGGTCGATTGCCGTTGCCATCAACGTATTGACGGCTTGCGGCGGTGACAGTGGTTCATCGCCGAGTGGGAATATCAACGGTACTGCCGCGATCGGTGCGCCGCTTGGCGGCGCTGCGATTCAGGCTACTTGCAAGAACGGCTCGGGGACGACGACGGCGAGCGCCGCGGGCGTCTATAGCGTGACCTTTCGGTTCGACGGACCTTGCGCGTTGACGGCGACAAGCGGCAGCGTCGTCATTCACTCGGTGGCGGCGGGACCCGGCACCTACAACCTGACACCGTTGACGGAACTGTTGGTCGCCTATCTGGCCGCGCAACTGGGCACGACGGTCAACGGACTGCTAACGGGGATTCAGAACAATACGGCGTTTCAGAGTGCGCTCGGCAATCGCTCGGTGCTGACCAACGCCGAAGCGGCCGTCGCGAACATCATCAAGAAGCTGTACGGCGTGAATCTGTCGTCCACGGCGTTCCTGTCTACTGCGTTCGTGACGGGGCAGCCGGGCATCGATGCTGATCTCGACAAGCTCGCAAGCATGGGCGCGATCGATGCCACCGGTAAGCCGTCCACCGCGCTGCTGAATGCCGCGATCGCTGCCGGCGCAGCGGCGCCGATTCGGGGAACCGGAGGCAGTCCTACCGGCGGGACCGGCGGCACGGGTGCGACCTGATCGGTGGCGATGAGTCTTCGCTTTATCGCGGCATGGCGTCGGATCGGATAACTGATCCGACGCCATGCCGTTGAGCGGGCCGCGCCGAAAAGACCCACTATTCCACGGTGACGGATTTCGCGAGATTGCGCGGCTTGTCCACATCCGTGCCGCGCGCACACGCTGTATGGTAGGCGAGCAGTTGCAGCGGCACGACGTGAAGGATCGGCGAGAGCAATCCGTAATGCTCGGGCATGCGAATCACGTGGATTCCATTCTCGCTCGTGATATGCGTGTCGGAATCCGCGAAGACGTAAATCTCACCGCCGCGCGCCCGAACTTCCTGCATGTTGGACTTTAACTTGTCGAGAAGGGCGTCATTCGGCGCGACGGTTACTACAGGCATCGCGTCCGTCACCAGCGCGAGCGGTCCGTGTTTCAGCTCGCCGGCGGAGTAGGCTTCAGCGTGAATGTACGTGATCTCCTTGAGTTTCAGCGCCCCTTCGAGTGCAATCGGGTAATGCAGCCCACGACCGAGGAAGATGGCGTTTTCCTTGCGCGCGAATTCATCGGCCCACGCAATGATCTGTGGCTCGAGGGCGAGCACTGCGTTAAGCGCGGCGGGCAGGTGACGAAGTTGATGCATGTACTCGGCTTCCTGCGCGTCACTGACTTTGCCGCGCAACTTGCCGAGCGTTACCGCCAGGATAAATAGACCGACAAGCTGTGTCGTGAATGCCTTCGTCGAAGCCACTCCGATTTCGGCGCCGGCGTGCGTCAGGAACTTGAGTTCGGTGAGGCGCACGAGCGAACTTGTCGCGACATTGCAGACCGCCAGCGTATGTTCCATCCCTTGCAATTGCGCATGTTTGAGCGCGGCGAGTGTATCGGCAGTTTCCCCTGACTGGGAAACCGTCACTACGAGCGCGCGCGGATTGGGTACCGAATCGCGATAACGGTACTCGCTCGCGATTTCAACTTCCGTGCGGATTTTCGCGACCGACTCAAGCCAGTACTTTGCTGTCAATCCCGCGTAGTAGCTGGTACCGCATGCGAGAATCAATACGCTATCAATGCTGCGGAACACACCAGCAGCGTCCGGACCGAACGGCTCCGGACCAAACGGGTCGAGGGCAGGAATCGAATCGGAGATGGCGCCGGGTTGTTCGAAGATTTCCTTTTGCATGTAATGGCGATACGGACCCAGTTCCGCTCCCACTGTGTAGGTTTGCATCCTTCTGGCATTTCGGACCACCTCTTCGCCGCGGAAGTCGACAATGCGCACGCCGTCGGCGGAAATCTCACACACGTCGCCTTCTTCGAGGTAACTAACCTGCTCGGCACTACCCGCAAGAGCGAGTGCATCAGAGGCCATGAAGTTCTCGCCGTTCCCATATCCGACGACGAGCGGAGACCCGGCTCGCGCGCCAACCAGAGTGTGTGGCTGGTCCTTATGGACGACGCCGATCGCATAGGCGCCCTCGAGTTGGCTCACGGCTTCACGTACGGCTGCGAGCAAATCGCCCTTAGAACCTTTAACAAAATGAGCGAAGGGCTGTTTACACTCGATGAATCCTGTTAACCTTTTCATTGTTTCGACGA
>NZ_JALQEA010000037.1:0-264 GCF_023630965.1 Caballeronia sp. ATUFL_M2_KS44
CGGCCATGGCGCGCGCGTGACGACGGCGATTGCGAGAAACAGCAGCGTCGTGCCGCCGAAGCGCGCGAGCAAATAGAGATTCGGATCGACGTAGGGCGTGATCGCCCTTGCGACGATGAAACCCGTCGACCAGAGAAACACGAAGACGGGTGCGGCGAGAATCGAGACCATGTGAGGCAAGCGGCGAAACGAAATGCCGCAGTATCGGCCGGAACGCTTGCGCGCGTCTTGTCTAACCGTGCACTTCGGCGCGGCGCGTCATTC
>NZ_JALQEA010000038.1:0-286 GCF_023630965.1 Caballeronia sp. ATUFL_M2_KS44
ACACCATGCTGGTCAAGAACGAAGCGCGGGTCGAACATCTCATCAACGATCTTCTCGAGTTCGCGAGAGGGCGATTGCCGGAGCCAAGCTTCAAGGTCATCGAGCCGCTGCTTCGCTATTACTACGAGCAGGTCGATGTCGAGGATATCGCGAGCCGCGATGTCGCCGATCTCTACGGCGCCGCGATGGCGCACTGGCAGACCGCGCAGAAGTTCGTGCCGGGGCGCGAGGTGCTGCGCGTCTACAACCCGAATCTGGAGCAGCACGGCTGGCATTCGGATCACAC
>NZ_JALQEA010000039.1:0-822079 GCF_023630965.1 Caballeronia sp. ATUFL_M2_KS44
GTGTGAAAGTAGGTAATCGTCAGGCTCCTCATGCCGCAAACAAAAACCCCACCCCGAAAAGGTGGGGTTTTTGCGTTTGAGTCGGCGAATCAGCGCATATCTCGACACAAGCAGCATCCGGACGGGACCGATCTGTCGGTAAAATGGCGCAATGCCGACCCCATCGGAGCGCACATGAGAACGAGCCTGTTGATTGCCGCTGTCAGCATCGCGTTGCTGGCGACGGCGTGTGGCAAGAAGAACGATGCGAGCGAGTCCAGCCTGGGCGACGCTATCACTGCCGACATGAAGACGAATCGCGGTCTGCTATGCCTCAATCGCAGCGGACGCGGTCCTTTCACATTTCCATCGACATATTCGGCGCGCGACCTCAACGAATACTCGGCTGCTGCATTGCGCGAGCAATTGGCAGCACTTGAGAAGAGCGGTCTGATCGCGCGGGCCCCAGCCACGCCGAACAACGCCAACGCCAACGCGAACGCAAACGCGAACACCAGCACGCAGCAGAACGCCGTCGCGTACAGCCTGACGGGCGAAGGCCAGAAGTACGCGGTCGAGACCGTGAGGCAGGCGGGCGATCCCAACGCCACCGCCGACTCCCGCGTCTGGATGCTCTGCTATGCGCGCGTCAAGCTCGACAAGGTAGTCGGCTGGACGGAGCCGGATCCGAACGCGCATCGCACGGACGTGACTTACACGTACAAGCTCGACAACGTCGCGCCGTGGGCCGACGATCGCGACATCAAGCGCGCGTTCACCGACCTGGTCGCCGCCGATCGCGAAGCCGGCGAAACGAAGCTGCATGTCACGCTCGAGCAGCGGCCCGACGGCTGGGCCAGGGTGGATTGAGGCACGTGTCCGTTTCTATCGACGATCTCGCTTCCGGCCCGCCGCGCATGTCGGATGTCGCGCGGCTCGCCGGCGTCTCGAAGATGACCGTTTCGCGCGTGCTCGCCGGCCACAGCGTTGCGCCGGCGACGCGCGAGCGGGTGCAAAAAGCCATCGATGACCTCGGTTATGTGGCCGATGCCGCAGCCGGCGCGCTGTCGTCCGGGCGCTCCGAATTCGTCGCGGTGCTCGTGCCGTCGCTGGCAAGCTCCAACTTCTCCGACACCGTCCGCGGCCTGTCCGCCGCGCTCGAACCGCACGGGCTGCAACTGCTCATCGGCGACACGGACTATCACCTCGACCGCGAAGAAAATCTCGTGCGCTCGATGCTGCGCCACCAGCCGCGCTGCATCGCGCTGACGGGATCGCGTCACACGGAAGCGACGCGCACGCTGTTGCGCCGCGCGGGCGTGCCGGTCGTCGAGATGTGGGATTTCCCGTCCGATCCGATCGGTGCCGCCGTCGGTTTTTCCAACGTCAACGCCGCGCGCGAGATGGTGCGCTATCTCGCCGGGCGCGGTCACGCGCGCATCGGCTTCATCGGCGGTGCAAGCGAGCTGGACAGGCGCGGCCTCGATCGCCTGAAGGGTTTTCGCATGGAGATGAAAGCGCTCGGGCTGGATGCCGAGCGCGTCATTCGTCTGGGCGATTCACCGATCACGATGAGTCATGGCGGTCCCGCGATGGCCGCGCTGCTCGAAGCCTGGCCCGACACGCAAGCGGCGATGTGCGTGAGCGACATGTCCGCGTTCGGCGCGATAATGGAATGTCATCGGCGCGGGATCAAGGTGCCGGACGACATCGCGGTCGCGGGCTTCGGCAACTTCGAAGTGGCCGCCTGCTGCGTGCCGTCGATCACGACGATTTCCGTCGACGCATACGGCATTGGCCTGCGGACCGGCGCGGCCTTGCTGGCTGCGCTCGAAGCGTACGAGCAGGGCATCGTGCGGCACGCGGGCAAGCGCATCCGCGTCGATTATGAAGTGATTGCGCGCGACAGCGCATAAGCCAGCGGGTGCCGGAATTTGCGTGCTACCATGCACGAAATGTTACCGGTAACGCAAGTGCGTCAAAAGGCCTTGCGTCGCATGAGCAATCCCCACGGAGAGAGACATGTCCCAGCAAACACCCCGCCGTCTGCGCAGCCAGGAATGGTTCGACGATCCTTCGCATGCCGACATGACCGCGCTTTATGTCGAGCGCTTCATGAACTACGGCCTCACGCGCGAAGAACTGCAGTCGGGCCGGCCGATCATCGGCATTGCGCAGACGGGCAGCGATCTCGCGCCGTGTAATCGGCATCACATCGAGCTGGCCGCGCGCACCAAAGCCGCTATCCGCGATGCAGGCGGCATTCCGATGGAGTTTCCCGTGCATCCGCTCGCGGAGCAGAGCCGCAGGCCGACCGCCGCGCTCGATCGCAATCTCGCGTATCTCGGTCTCGTCGAAATCCTGCACGGCTTTCCGCTCGATGGCGTCGTGCTCACGACCGGCTGCGACAAGACCACGCCCGCGTGCCTGATGGCCGCGGGCACGGTCGATATGCCCGCCATCGTGCTGTCCGGCGGCCCGATGCTCGACGGATGGTATGAAGGCAAACGCGTCGGCTCCGGCACGGTCATCTGGCACGCGCGCAATCTGCTCGCGGCGGGCGAGATCGATTACGAAGGCTTCATGCGCCTGACGACGGCATCGTCGCCGTCGATCGGACATTGCAACACGATGGGCACCGCGCTCTCGATGAACAGCCTCGCGGAGGCGCTCGGCATGTCGTTGCCGACCTGCGCGAGCATTCCGGCTGCGTATCGCGAGCGCGGGCAGATGGCGTATGCAACGGGCAAGCGCATCGTCGATATGGTGCGCGAGGACTTGCGCCCGTCGAAGATCATGACGCGCGATGCGTTCCGTAACGCGATCGTGGTGGCGTCGGCGCTGGGTGCATCGACGAATTGCCCGCCGCATTTGATCGCGATCGCGCGGCACATGGGCATCGAATTGAGTCTGGACGATTGGCAGCGCGACGGCGAGCAGGTGCCGCTCATCGTGAACTGCATGCCCGCGGGCGAATATCTGGGCGAGAGTTTCCATCGCGCGGGCGGGGTGCCGGCCGTGCTGCGCGAACTCGATGCAGCCGGCCTTCTGCACCGCGATTGCCACACGGTTTCGGGCCGCACGATCGGCGAGATTGCCGACGAAGCGACCGTCGCGGACCGCGACGTCATCCGCACCGCCGACGAACCGCTGAAGCACGGCGCGGGCTTCATGGTGCTGTCGGGCAATTTCTTCGACAGCGCGATCATGAAGATGTCGGTCGTGGGCGAAGCCTTCACGAAGACGTATCTCAGCGAGCCGGGCGCGGAAAACGTGTTCGAAGCGCGTGCGATCGTGTTCGACGGCCCCGAGGATTATCACGACCGCATCAACGATCCCGCGCTCGAAATCGACGAGCATTGCATTCTCGTGATTCGCGGTTGCGGCACGGTCGGTTATCCGGGCAGCGCGGAAGTGGTGAACATGGCGCCGCCGGCGGAACTGATCAAGCGCGGCGTCGATTCGCTGCCCTGCATGGGCGATGGCCGGCAAAGCGGCACGTCCGCGAGTCCGTCGATTCTCAACATGTCGCCGGAAGCCGCGGTCGGCGGCGGCCTCGCGCTGCTGCGCACGAATGACCGCATTCGCGTCGATCTGAACGCGCGCTCCGTCGACGTGCTGCTCGACGAAGGCGAACTCGCGAGCCGTCGCGATCAGGCCGCGTTCGCGGCGCCCGCTGCGCAGACGCCGTGGCAGGAACTGTATCGGCAGACGGTCGGACAGCTATCGACCGGCGGATGCCTCGAACCCGCGACGCTCTATCTGAAGGTCATCGAGACGCGCGGCAATCCGCGTCATTCGCACTGAGCGTCACACGCGCGCATCGCGGCGCGGCGCGATGCGCGGCGTCGTTTTCAGCGTCGGCATGGTGCCGCTTTCGATGTGATGCTGCACGGCATCGGCGGCGTCGAAGTAGCGGCGCTCGTCGAGCCAATGCCACACGGCGGCGAGAAAGAGGCCGAGTCCCGCGCGTCCGCAATGCGCGATGACATCCACGATGCCTTCCGCAAGCGCCTCGTCGCGTCCGTGCGATGTGAACGCGCTCGCGACATGCGATGCGGTGCGCGAAACGAGCATCGCGTGCATCGGATGCAATTGCGGGTTGAACGTGCGCGCTGCGTGACTTCTGAATCTGCTGCCGGCCATGAGGCCCCCCGTGGTCGATGCCGGCGTGCCGCGTCTTTACGTGGACGCGCGCCGCCGCTGGTTATTTCGATCGCCGCTTTGTCGCGGCGTCGCGCGGATAACGCAAGAAGCGGGCCGAAGGTGCGCAAATTGCTGCGGCGCCTTGTCAGCAGCATGTCCGCGGGGCGCCGGGCTGAATACGTCGATATCGAATGGCGTCCTTTTCTACATGTCGTATGAAGGAACGTTAGGGTGTGTCACGTCCATGCGCCAACGCCTTGTTGAAATATTCGATAACCCATCGCGAAACGCTTGCATCGCGTTATGCGCGCTAGCGCTGCTCCATGGATGCTCGTCACACAACGAAGAGCCGCGACGGGCCGTATCGGGCGAGCCGCAGCCGCTGCATCATGCGAGGCACACGTCGGCGGGCTTCGAAAACAATTATGGCGATCTGCCGCGCGAGTCCTTTCTGAAGTGGCAGTGGGAGCGCATCACGCAGGGCTTGCCGAAGCCGCCGGCGAACGGCTATCGCTTCCCGATGACGCATCCCGATGTCGCGTTTCTAAAGGCGAATCGCACCGTCGATACGCTCACGTGGATCGGTCACGCCAGCGCGCTCGTGCAGATCGACGGCGTCAACATCCTCACCGATCCCGTGTTCTCCGAACGCGCGTCGCCGTTCTCGTTCGCGGGGCCGAAGCGCAAGACGCCGCCGGGCATGACGCTCGATCAATTGCCGCATATCGATGTCGTGCTGATCTCGCACAATCATTACGATCATCTCGACAAGCCCAGCATCGAGGCGCTCAACCGGCAGTCCGGCGGGCCGCCGCGCTTTCTCGTGCCGCTCGGTGTGAAGGCGTGGATGACGGGCATCGGCGTGACGAGCGCGGAGGAATTCGACTGGGGCGATGAAACGCACGCCGCCGGACTCGATATCTGGTTTGCGCCGGCGCAGCATTGGTCGGCGCGCACGCCGTTCGATCGCGCGAAGACGCTGTGGGGCAGTTGGGTCGTGAAGACGCGCGAGGACGCCGCGCATCCGTATTCATTTTTCTTTGCCGGCGACACCGGCTATTCGCCCGATTTCCGCGACATCGGCGCGCGCTTCGGCGGCTTCGATCTCGCGCTGATTCCGATCGGCGCTTACGATCCGCGCTGGTTCATGCACGCGCAGCATGTCGATCCCGAGGAAGCCGTGCGCCTATTCGAGGATCTACATGCGAAGAAAGCGATCGGCATTCACTGGGGCACCTTCGAACTGACTGACGAACCGCTCGACGAACCGCCGCGCCGTCTCGCCGACGCCGTGCGCCATGCTGGCCTTCCCGCCGATGCATTCACGGTGCTCGAACATGGCGAAACAATCCATCTGAATGCGCCTGCAAAGTAGCGGCTGAATTCTCGCCGCAAAGAAAAACGCGCGGACTGCCAGGTCCGCGCGTGATTCATTGCAGCACGTGCAAGGCAATCAGCGTCATCGCCTGAACACGCCGAGCAACAACGTTGCAAGGAAGATCACGATGAAGATGAAGAACAGGATCTTGGCGATTTCCGCCGCGCCCGTCGCAATCCCGCCGAAGCCGAAAAAGGCCGCGATGAGCGCGATGATGAAGAATATGACAGCGTAACGGAGCATGAAGCCTCCCACGAGGATCGGTTGGTGGTTCGATTCGCATGCGGACAAGACACTGTCGCCGCCTTCGCTCATCGGTCGTGCCGCGCTTTTGTTCAAGGTGGCGCGGTACGAGGGGTCAAAGCAACCCGTGTGCCCAACGCGGCGCGTCGCTTTTCGCGCGGTCAAAGCAAAAACGCCGCAAGCCCTTAAAAACAGGCATTGCGGCGTCAGTTGCGCGCTTCGAGGGCGCGCGGTTGCGGTGTCGTGTCTAGCGGCCTAGCGTGCGATCGGAGTCGGTTTCGTCGTCCTCGTCTTCGTCGTCCTCGACGCTGTTTTGCGCATCCATCAGATGGCTCTTCAGTTCATCGCGCTCGATTTGATCGGCTAACTCGAGGGATTTGCGCGTGGCGGGACCGGACGGGCGGTTGGCTCCAGACATGGCGTACTCCTTGAACAGATTGCAAAGCCGCGCCGAAACCGGCGCGAACCGGGGAACGATCAGGCTTAAACACACCGGATGATGAAACCGCCTCGAAGGATATTCGACGCGGCATACGCTGAGAGTCGTTCATGACGGCAGCGTTCAACGCAAAAAGCGGAGGGTGCTGAGTTGCCGTCCCATTCTTGCAAGCGGGAAAGCACTTTTTGCGTGGCCGGCGCGTAAGCCAAGTATGCACGGGTCCCACAGCGGGGCAAAGTGCTTTATCGACTCAGCGATCGACGTTCCAGCTATGCAAGGAAATGCGCGACGATGGGATAGAGCGAGAGCACGAGCAGCGCGGCCATCGTTACGTTGAATGCGCGCAACAGTCGCGGACGCGCGAGAAAGCGCCGCAGCGACATGCCGAACGCCGCCCACGCGACGATGCACGGCATCCCGATCACGACGAACATCACGGCCATCAGCGCCGCGTTGAGCGAAAGGCTCGCGTGCAAGTGGATGGTCGTCGCGGCGGTGAGCACCATCATCCAGGCTTTCGGATTCACCCACTGAAACGCGACCGCTTCATAAAAGCGCATGGGACGGCGCTCGCCGTCGCGCATCTGCACGGACGACGACGTGCCGATCTTCCACGCGAGATACAGCAGATACATCACGCTCAGCGTTTCGAGCACGGTATAGAGCCACGGAAAGCGATCGAACGCCTGCGCGAGCCCGAGTCCCACCGCGAGCATCAACAGTGCGACGCCCGCGCTGATGCCGAGCACATGCGGCACCGTGCGCTTGAGTCCGAAGTTGACGCCCGAGGCGAGCAACATGGTGTTATTGGGGCCGGGCGTGATGCTCGTCACGAGCACGAAGAGCGCGGCGGCGGGCAGGGCGTTGAGGAGTTCGGAAGGCATGGCGCGCTCTGGCAAGTTGAATCGATTCCGGCCAGTTTAAGCGCTCGCATCTGTACAGTACCGGTACACATCGACATATGAATCCCGGTACGGCACGCGCGCCTACAAGCCGTTTTCAGCTGAAGCGCGCGCCGCGCGACATATCACACCGGAAACGGATTTCTCTCCGAAAACCCTTCCTGATGCCAGTACGGATAAGCCGGCCGCACCTTGCTGGCCTCATCGAGCTTCTTCACTTGCTCCGGCGTCAGATTCCAGCCGACGGCGCCAAGGTTCTGCCGCAACTGCTCTTCGTTACGCGCGCCGATCAGCACGGTCGCGACGGTCGGACGCTGCAGCAGCCAGTTCAACGCGATTTGCGGCACGGTCTTGCCCGTTTCCGCCGCGATGGCGTCGAGCGCATCGACCACGCGATACAGATACTCGTCGGGCACGGGCGGCCCCATGTCGGCGGTTTTGTGCAGACGGCTCGATTCGGGCAGCGGCTGTCCGCGCCGAATCTTGCCCGTGAGACGTCCCCATCCGAGCGGACTCCAGATGACCGCGCCCACGCCCTGATCGATTCCGAGCGGCATCAGTTCCCATTCGTAGTCGCGGCCGATCAGCGAGTAATACGTCTGATTCGCGACATAGCGCGGATAACCATAACGTTCCGCGACATCGAGCGATTTCTGCAGATGCCAGCCCGAAAAATTGGACACGCCCGTATAGCGGATCTTGCCCGCGCGCACGAGATCGTCGAGCGTGGAGAGCGTCTCTTCGACGGGCGTCTTCGCATCGAATCCGTGAAGCTGGAACAGATCGATGTAGTCGGTCTGCAGGCGCTTCAATGCATCGTTGACCGCGTTGATGAGATGAAAGCGCGATGAGCCGACGCTGTTAGGCTCGTCCGCATCGAAACGAAAGGTGGCTTTCGTCGAGACGATGACCTTGTCGCGCCGTCCCTTCAGCGCTTCGCCGAGAATGGATTCCGATGCGCCGCTCGAATAGATGTCGGCGGTATCGAACATGGTGACGCCCGCATCGAGACAGATGTCGATGAGCTGACGCGCTTCGCTCACATCCGTCTCGCCCCACGCCTGAAAGAACTCGCCCTTGCCGCCGAACGTGCCGGTGCCGAAGCTCAGCACGGGCACCTTGAAGCCGGAAGCACCCAGATGTCGATATTCCATCGCATGTCCTCTGAATAGTCGAACTACGGTTATCGAAGCATGACGCGCGTGATATGCGATGACGAGACTACCGCAACGGCCTCACGCGTGCAGGGAACGCAGGATGCGCGGCATCGCGGGCACGCTGCTTGCAAATTGCTGACGCATAGGTCGCGGCGAATGCGCGACATCCATGCATGCATGACGGAGAGCGCTTGAACGACATTCCCCTGCGCGATTCCCGCGCGAATGCGATGACATCGGAGAAACGCGACGAATCTTTCTTCGAGCCGGGACGCAACTGCGCGAGCGTGCGTCATGCGGATCGCTTCAGCCTGCTGATCGACGGCTCCGATTATTTCCGCGTGCTGCGCGAGGCCATCACGCGCGCGGAGCGCACCGTCTTCATTCTCGGCTGGGATATCGACAGCCGCATGAAGCTCACGCCCGAAGGCTCGGACGACGGCTATCCCGATGCGCTCGGCGACTTCCTGCATGCGATCGCCGCTGAAAAGCGCCGCCTGCGCATCTACATTCTCGCGTGGGATTTCGCGATGCTCTACGCATTCGAACGCGAATGGCTGCCGGTCTACAAGATGGGCTGGCGCACGCATCGGCGCATCGCGTTTCAGATGGACGGCAAGCATCCGACGGGCGGCTCGCAGCATCAGAAGATCGTCGTGATCGACGACCGGCTCGCGTTCGTCGGCGGTCTCGACCTCACGCGCTCGCGCTGGGACACGCCTGCGCATTCGCCCGACGACGCGCATCGACGCGATGCGAACGGCGCGAAATACCAGCCGTTTCACGATGTCCACACGATGTTCGACGGCGAGGCCGCACGCGAAATCGGCCTGCTCGCACGCGAACGATGGGCGCGCGCATGCGGCAGGCGGCTCGCGATTCGCGCGCATCGCGTGGCGCTGCAAAACGATCCGTGGCCGCCTTCGCGCGCCGTCGATATCGAAGATGTCCAGCTCGCCATTTCTCTTACCGAGCCCGCGTTCACGGGCCGCGCCGCCGTGCAGCAGATTCGCACGCAATATCTCGATGCGATTGCGCGCGCGCGGCGCAGCATCTACATCGAGAACCAGTACTTCACGTCGGGCACCATCGGCGCGGCGCTTTCCGAATCGCTCGAGCGCGAAGACGGTCCCGACATCGCGATCGTCGCGCCGCGCAATCAGAGCGGATGGCTGCAGGAAGGGACGATGGGCGTGTTGCGCGCGCGCCTGCACAAGCTTCTGAAAAGCGCGGACCGTCATGGACGCTATCGGCTGCTGTGCCCGACCGTGCCCGATCTCGGCGATCAGATCGTCAACGTGCATAGCAAGCTGATGATCGTCGACGACGAATTGCTGATCGTCGGCTCCGCGAATCTGAACAATCGGTCGATGGTGCTCGACAGCGAGTGCAACGTATCGATCGATGCCGGCGCGGACAAGCGCCTGCGAAGCGCGATCGCCACGATGCGCGACACGCTGCTCGCCGAACATCTCGGCTGTCAGGTCGCCGACATCGTGCGCGAGCGCGAAGCGCGCGGCGGCCTCAACGCCACGATTCAGGCGCTCTCGCGCGATCGCAACGAACATCGCACGCTGGTCCCGCTCGATCCCGAAGTGTCGCGCGAACTCGATCAGCTCATTCCGCCCGAAGCGCTCGTCGATCCCGAAACGCCGATTGCCGCCGACGAACTCGTCGATCAATTCGTGCCTGCGGAAAGAACGCGTCCGCTGATCGGCCGCTTCGCGCTGCTCGGCGTGCTCGCGCTGTTGATAGTCGGCGTGGCCGCTGTGTGGCACTGGACGCCGCTCGGCGATTACGTGAACCTGAAGTCGCTGACCAACGCGACGCGTCGCATCGATGCGCTGCCGCTCGCCCCGCTTTGGATTCTGCTTTGCTATGTCGCGGCGGCGGTGATCGCCGTGCCGATCACGCTGCTGATCGCGACGACGGGTCTCGTGTTCGGCGCGGGATGGGGCAGCGCATACGCGTTCGCGGGCACGATCATCGCGGCGGCCGTGTCGTACATGCTCGGGCAGTGGCTCGGCCGCGACGCGGTGCGCAAGCTCGCGGGGGCGCGCGTGAACCGGCTTTCGGAACGCGTGGCGCGGCGCGGCATTGTCGCGGTCGTCGTGCTGCGGCTGTTGCCGGTCGCGCCGTTTTCCATCGTGAATCTGGTGGCCGGTGCATCGCATATTCGCATGCGCGATTTCCTCATCGGCACGCTGCTCGGCATGGGCCCCGGCATTCTGCTGACGGTCGCGTTCGCGCATCAACTGGTGGCGTCGCTGCGTCATCCGACGGTCGGCTCGTTCGCGGTGCTGATCGGCATCGGCGCGGTGCTGATCGGCGTATCGATCCTGCTGCAGCGCTTTCTCGGCCGTCGCGACGAACACGAAGACAAGGCGCCCGAAGGCGCACCGAGCGATGCCGACAAGGCGCGCGCAAGCGACGAAGCACAACGCGCGAGCCGCCTGCGCGAACAGCGCGCCATGCCGCGCGATACCGCCGACGACGCATCGTCGCGCAATCACGACGAGGTCAGCCCATGACGTTGATGCACGAGGCCGCAATCGATATCGACGACATGAGCGCGGCGCGCGCGAAGGAACTGCGCATCGCGACGTACAACGTGCACGGCGCGGTGGGCATCGACGGCAAGTTCGCACCGGAGCGCATTGCCGGCGTGCTCGCCGAAATGGATGCGGACATCTTCGCGCTGCAGGAAGTGCCGCTCGGCGGCAACGGTCATCCCGATGTGCTCGACGTGCTGCAACGCATGACGGAACTGCATGCCGTTGCCGGGCCGACGCTCGATACGCCCGAGCGCCGTTATGGCAACGCGGTGCTCACGCGTTATCCGGTTCGCGCGGTGCGCACGCTCGATCTTTCTTTTCGAAGCCGCGAGCCGCGCGGTGCGCTCGATGCGGACATCGACTGCGGCGGCGAACTATGGCGCGTGGTCGCGACGCATCTGGGACTCGCATCGAGCGAGCGTCGCGCGCAGGTGGATCAGGTGCTGCAGAGCTTCGATACGCCCGCGCTTCCCGTCATCCTGCTCGGCGATCTGAACGAGTGGTTCGTTTATGGCCGCACGCTGCGGCGGCTCGTCACGCGCTTTCATCGTGCGAGCGCGTTGCGCACGTTTCCGACGCGCTGGCCGCTCTTCGCGCTCGATCGAATCTGGGTGCATCCGGGCGAACGGCTCATGCGTGTCGATGTGCATCGCACGCCGCTTTCACGCATCGCGTCGGATCACTATCCGCTGATCGCGCACATCGCACGGCGTTCGTCACGTCACGTTTGAAGCGCATCGGCATGCATCGAAACGCATGCCATGCATGACGAACGGCTTGCGTGTCAGCGCCACGCTACGAAAAACCCCTATAAAAGCGATATAAAAACGCAAAAGACTCGCACGAACGCTTCAGGGCTATGTAGAATCCGGCGTTGATACGAACGCATCGGTGCTGACGTATTCCGATATCACTGACCAAAACAGGTAGGAGAAACATGCCGACTTCCGCAAAAACCGCTGCCAAGAAAGCCACGGCCAAGAAGGCCACGGTGAAGACTGCTGCACCGGCAAAGAAAGCAGCATCGAAGGTTGCCGCGAAGAAAGTACCCACCAAGAGCGTCGCCGTGAAGAAGACCGCGGGCGCACTGTCGCCGATCAAGGACACCTTCACGAAGGCATCGCTCGCCGTGCATCTGGCAGAGCGCGCCGACGTGGACGTCAAGGCGGTCAAGGCCGTGCTGGTCGCGCTGGAAGACACCATCCTCGGTTCGGTGCACAAGAAGGGCGCTGGCGAATTCACGCTGTCGGGCCTCTTGAAGATCTCCGCGCAAGCCGTCCCGGCGAAGAAGAGGCGCTTCGGCAAGGACCCGTTCAGCGGCGAAGAGCGCTGGTTCCCGGCCAAGCCGGCAAGCGTGCGCATCAAGGCACGCGCGCTGAAAAAGCTGAAGGACGCAGCGGCTTAAGCGTTAATTCGGTCTAGCGGCCGGATGCGTGAAGAGGCCAGCTTCCCTTGGAGGGGAAGCTGGCCTCTTTTGCTTTGTTGCATCGCGTGCTTTTCATCACGCGCCTTCGAACAGCGACGCGACCCAATCCACGAAAACCCGCACACGTGCCGACAATTGACGGCTCTGCGGATAAAGCACCGAGACGGGCATCGGTGGCGGCGGCAGCGCGGGAAGCACGCATTGCAGGCGTCCATCGGCGAGTGCATCGTTCACGTGATAACGCGGAACCTGAACGATGCCGAGTCCCGCGAGCGCCGCTTGCGTGTAAAGCTCGACGCCGGTGAGCGATATCGCCGATGCAAGCTCGATCGATTCGATGCTTCCGTTCACCGCGAATTCGAGCGGCGCGGCCTTGCCCGTTGCGCTCGATATGTAATCGACCGCGCGATGCGACGCCGCGAGCGCTTGTAGATTTGCGGGCATGCCGTATCGCGCGATATACGCAGGGCTCGCCACCGTCACTTGTTCGAGCATCGCGACGCGCCGCGCGATCATCGACGAATCCTGCAGCGTGCCCGCGCGCAGCACGCAATCCACGCCTTCACGCACGAGATCGACGAGCCTGTCGTCCTCGCCGATATGCAGCTCGATTTGCGCATGACGTTCGAGAAACGCAGGCAGCGCGGGCATGATGAAATACCGCGCCAGCGTGCCTTGCAGGTTCACGCGCAACAGTCCCTTCGGCGCTGCATGCCGGAACGATCCTTCGGCCTCTTCGAGGTCCTGAATCAGGCGCACGCAGCGCTGGTAATGCGCTTCGCCATCGTGCGTGAGGCGCACGGTGCGCGTCGTGCGTTCGAGCAGGCGCGCGCCGAGCCGCTCCTCCATGCGTTTCATCAGATTGGTGACGGTGGCGCGCGGCATCTGCAAGTCGTCGGCGGCCTGCGTGAAGCTGTGCCGCTCGGCAATGCGCACGAAGACCTGCATTTCCTGAAAGCGATCCATGATTCAAGGGCTTTTTCGTGATGTTCGCGGAATGCGTTCGATTGTTGAAGCAACTGGAACGATGATACTCAGCCGCGCACGATGATCGCGGAAAGCGAATGATTCATGATGCTTCGCAGGCAAACCACGTTTGAGGAGCAGGTCATGAGTCACATGCAAGCGAAGAGAGTGGCGATCGTCACGGGTGCGTCGCGCGGCATTGGTGCGGCAATTGCGCGGCGGCTCGCGCGCGAGGGCTTCGCGGTTGCGGTCAATTACGCGTCGAGCGCGAAGGAAGCGGATGCGCTCGTCGAAGAACTGCGCGCGTCGGGCGGCGCGGCCATCGCGGTGAAGGCGGACGTCGCGAATGCCGGCGATGTCCGGCATCTCTTCGATACCGTCGAAGCCGAACTCGGCAAAGTCGATGCGCTCATCAACAACGCGGGCGTGCTGAAAGCGGCGCCTCTCGCCGATACGAGCGATGCGCTCTACGATCAGACTTTCGGCATCAACGTGCGCGGCACGTTCAACACGCTGCGTGAAGCGTCGTCGCGAATGAACGCGGGCGGGCGCATCGTCAACTTTTCGAGCACCACGCTCGCGTTGAACATGCCCGGCTACGCGATCTATAACGCGACGAAGGCCGCCGTCGAAGCGTTCACGCACGTGTTCGCGAAGGAGTTGCGCGGGCGCAATATCACCGTGAATGCGGTCGCGCCGGGGCCGGTGGCGACATCGCTCTTTCTCGACGGCAAGACCGACGAGCAGATCGCGAGCTTCGCGAAGATGCCACCGCTCGAGCGCCTCGGACAGCCCGACGATATCGCGTCAGTGGTGGCGTTTCTCGTCGGCGCAGATGGCGCGTGGGTCAACGGACAGGTGTTGCGCGCGAACGGCGGACTCGCCTAGACGAGCAGTGCGAGCTGGTCGGTGCTCGCAGGCGCGTGTCTTCGCGCGGCTGCACGCTTCGCAGGCGGCGCGCTGACGACACCCGGCGCTTCCTGCACGACGAGACTGAACGCAGGACGCGCATCGCACGCGATCCATTCGAGCTGTCCTGACGCGAGACGCTTCGCGATGAGCGCGTAGACGTCGGCATCGAAAGGGCGCAGTTCGGGCGCGCCGGCGAGCAAGGCGGCGATGTCATCGCGCGTGTCGCACGTTCCCACGTAGCACCATCGGTCGATCACATGCCACGCTTCGCGGCCCGTATGCGCGTCGCGTTCCGCGATGGCGACGGCACCGTCATGCGGCCAGCGCACGACGCGCGCGTGTTCGAGCGCATCCAGCGCGCGCGATGCGTGATCCGCGAGCGATTCCGCGCCCGCGCACGCGCCGAGGCAGCGCCGCACCTGATAACCGAAGCAGCCGCGCGTGCGCCCCGGCGGCGCTTTCTCGATGCCGAGCGTCGCGGGACAGAGCGTGTGTTCATCGGCGAGATGACGCATGAACGCATGCGCCTTCGCACGCGATGCGAACACGCCGAAGAGATGATGTTCGCGCGACAGATCGCGCCTGTTCGCGCGCAGAAGCGTGGGCGCGGGCGCGCCGGGCAGCCATTGCCACGCGCACGTCGCCGATGCGCGTTTCAGCAGCCGGTTGTGCACCGGCTGCAAGTCCTTCACGAGCTTCGCTTCGAGCAGCAGCGCGCCCAGTTCGCCGACCGTCTCGCGGCATTCTATGCGCCGTATCGCCTGCGATATCGACAGATCCTTCGCCAGCCGATGATCGCCCGAAAAATGCGCGCCCACACGCTGCTTCAGATTGATGCTCTTGCCGACGTAGAGCGGCACGTCGTCATCGCCATGAAAGAGATACACGCCGGGCGACGACGGCAGCGCATCCAGCGCGCCTTCGGGCAGCGCGGCGGGCAGGCTCGCGCGCTTCACGAGCGCTTTGACGGCGGCATCGACGAGTTCCTGCGAGTAAAGCTCGTGAAGCTTCTGCCAGAATTGCCAGAGCAGATCCGCGTCCGCGAGCGCGCGATGGCGTCCTTGCGGCGCGAGATTCAGGCGCGCGATGAGCGCGTCGAGGCCATGCCGTTCGACCGACGGAAAGAGCGCGCGCGACAGCCGCACCGTGCAGAGCGTATCCGCGCGAAACGCGATGCCCGCGCGACGGAATTCGTTCTTCAGAAAGCCGTAGTCGAAGCGCGCGTTGTGCGCGACGAAGAGCTTGCCTTCGAGCCGTTCGGCCAGCGCCGGCGCGAGCGATTCGAAGCTCGGCTGGCCGCGCAGCATGGCGTCGTCGATGCCCGTCAGGCGCGCGACGAACGGCGGCACCGGCATGCCCGGATCGACGAGCACGCTCCAGCGCTCGATGCCCGCCGTGCTCGCTTCCACCACGCCGATTTCGGTGATGCGATCCACGGTGGCGTCGCTGCCCGTGGTCTCCAGATCGACGAACACGATCGGGCGCGCGAGACCGGCGAGCAGGGCATCGGCGAGGGAATCTTCTTGCATGAACGGCGGCGGCAACATAAAACGCGAATGAGCGCCGAGTCTAGCGCGAAAAGCGCGAAGGCATGCGTTTCTCAAGCGAACGCCCGTGCTTGCCGTTAATCCGGAAATCCGGCGCGCACGCTGCGTCGGGCGAGCGTGATCTATACAATGGCGGCTTGGTTTTTGATTTTGGGTATATCGACATGACTTACTGCGTGGGCATGTGCGTGGACGAGGGCCTCGTGTTCCTGTCGGACACGCGCACCAACGCCGGCGTTGACCACGTCAGCGCCGCTCGCAAGATGGCCGTTTTCGAGCAGCCCGGAGAGCGCGTGATCGTGCTCCTCGCGGCCGGCAATCTCGCGCTGACGCAAGCAGTGACGCAACTGCTCGCCGAACCTTCCAGCCCCGACGCGCCGACGCTCTATAGCTGCGCGAACATGGCCGAAGCGGCGCGCATCGTGGGCGATGCGGTGCGCGAGGTGCATCGACGCGACGCGCTTTCGCTCGCGGAATTCAGCGTCGATTTCAATTGCAGCTTCATTCTCGGCGGACAAATCGCCGGGCAAGTCCCGCGCATGTTCATGATTTACGCTGCGGGCAATTTCATCGAATCGACGCGTGTGTCGCCGTATTTTCAGATCGGCGAGTCGAAGTACGGCAAGCCGATCATCGATCGCGTGATCACGCCCGCATCGCCGCTCGACGAAGCGGCCAAATGCGCGCTCATTTCGATGGATTCGACGCTGCGCTCGAATCTCTCGGTCGGGCTGCCGCTCGATCTGCTGGTCTACGAGAAGGACTCGCTGCGCGTCACGCGCTTCGCCACGCTCGACAACAACAGCGCGTACTACCAGATGATCAACCGCACCTGGGGCGAGCGTCTGCGGCAGCTTTTCGGCGAGATTCCGAACCCGTCGTGGACCGATCTCGCCGATGTGCCGCTGCGTCCCCGCGAATCGCGCGCGATGGTGCCGCGGCTCGTCATCGGCGATCTGCCGCCGGGCGGATCGGATGCACCGGCGCAGACGCTTGCGCAGAACGTCGACGCAACGGGCAACGCGCCGCGGGACTGAGCGCGGGTCGGAACAGAAGCCACTTCGTGTATCAAGACGAAGTGTTGCGATCGAATTAATCAGGATCCCGTAATATCCAATCAAACAAAAAAACAGCCATCGGAAACCGATGGCTGTTCGAGATGCTGCTTGTCCGCTGACGCGGCACTTGCGTGCCACGCCGGTCGGTTGTTATTAGAACTTGTGGCGCAGGCCGATGAGGACCAGTTCCTGGTGGCTGCGGCCGCTGTCGAAGCCGAAGTCGCTGATCGAAGCCGTTGCATCGACGCGCGACGTCGTGCCGTCGGCGTTGGTCACGCGCTGCGTGCCGCTTGCGTGCTGGTAAGCGCCGACCGCGTAGACGTCGGTACGCTTCGACAGCGCGTAGTCGGCACCCAGGCTGACCTGGTGATAGTTCGCCGACGTATCGCCGCTTGCGTGCGTGTAGGTGTAGCCGAGGCCCAGCAGCGTAGCCGGCGTCAACTGGAAGTTGACGTAGCCGTTGCCGACGTTGAACTTCTCTTGTTCCTGGAACAGCGAGTTGCCGTCGTTCTTGTACTGCGCGAAGCTGTACGATGCACCGACCGTGAACGGGCCGAACACGTATTGACCAGCGCCGCGAGCGATGCCGATGGCGTGAGCCGTCGAGTAGCCGCCGTTGATCACGGTGTTGAACAGCGAATCCGACGACGGGCTGTTCCAGCCGGTGTTCGTACCGGTCAGGGGCGTGCGGCCTGCGCTCGGGTTGTTCACGTACAGGTAGCTGCCGGCGACGCCGAGCGGGCCATTGTTATACGTGACTGCGCCGCCCCAGGTCTGGCCTTGGCCGGTCGTGCCCGCCAGGTTGCTGAAGCCGTAGATGCCTTCGAACTGGAAGCCCGAGAACACCGGCGAAACGTACTTGACGGCGTTGCTCACGCGCAGGCTGTTGTCGTAGTTGTCGACGTCGCCCGGCGTTGCGAATGCTGCGCCCCAGTAGTTGTCGCCCGTGAGGCCCTGAACCATGTCGACCGACGGGTCATATTGGCGACCCAGCGTGACCGTACCCCACTGGTTGCCGCTCAAACCGACGAACGCCTGACGGCCGAATTCGCGGCCACCCTGGTTCAGACGACCCGTGCCCGGATCGAAGCCGCTTTCCAACTGGAACAGCGCCTTGAGACCGCCGCCCAGGTCTTCCTGACCCTTCAGGCCCCAACGCGGACCGGACAGCGTGCCGTTGACCATGCCGAACAGGTGATCGCCAGCAGCGTTGGCGTGGCTCACATAGGCCAGGCCCGTATCGATCACGCCATACAGCGTCACGCTCGTTTGTGCCTGTGCTGCGCCGGCTGCGCCGAGCAAGGCCAGCGAGAGGGACGTCAGTGCGAATCGTTTCATCGAATTCTCCACGCGAATGATTAATATCGTTGTTACCGGCGCAGAGAATAACGCAACGTTTCGTAACTTAAAAAACGAAAAAATAAGAGTGTCTCGAAAAACACACACAGCAGCCGGATGCCCGCCTGCAAACGGTCTCCGGCGATTCAGCAGGGGGATTTCGAACGACAGATGGCTTCGCGTAAAGTTCCGCAAGAAATTTCCCGAGGAACTTACGGTACTTCTTCCCGCATCGATTAATAGCAAATTCGACGACAAACGGCCGCGGCGCGATGCGGGCTTTCGGCCAGAGCGGCCATCAGTCCTTACGCGACGGATCGCGCTTCGACAGCATGGCGACCGCCATGCCCGCGCTCGCCGCTACGAGCACCGCGCGCCACGGATGGCGTTTCACGGCGGCGTTCGCATTCGATGCCTTGCGGCCCGCGCCGACCATCGCGATGGCGGTCGCGCGCGTGGCCGTCGATTCCGCGCGCGCGATCTTGCGCGACAGGTCGATCGCCCGCGCCACCGTCGATGCCTTGCTGCGCGCCGGTTGCCGCGCGCCGGCAGCGGCCGGAGCGATGGAAGGCGATGCCGCATCGTTCGGGGCGAACGCGGCTCGCGGCACGGCGACGCGCGTCGAGCCTGCGAGCATCGAACCAATCTTCGCGCGGCTGCCCGGCGGCACGTTTGCGCCGGTCTGCACGCCGCCCGGCCCGCGCGGATCGTGCATGCGCGCCCGCGCCGCCGAGAATTCCGCGCCGAGCAACAGCACCGCCGCCGAAAAATAGAGCCACATGAGCAGCACCGCGAGCGATCCGGCCGCGCCGAACGCGCTCGCCGTGCCCGCGTGCGTCAGATAGAACGCGAACAGCTTCTTGCCCGCCGAAAACAGCAGCGCCGCGATGAGTCCGCCGACGAGCGCATCGCGCCATTGCACGGGGGCATCGGGGAGAAACTTGAGCAGGCCGCCGAACGCGACGGACAGAATCGCGAGCCCGACAACCAACTGCACGATGTCGCCGATGATGACGAAGGGCGAATTGCCCCACAGCCACATGCCGACGGCCTGGATCGCGGTATCGAGCACGAGCGAGACGATCAGCAAAAACGCGACGCCCAGCACCAGCCCGAACGACACGAGCCGCACGCGCACCATCGCCATGACGCTCGAACGCTGCTCGCCCGTCATCGGCCAGACGATATTGAGCGCCGTGTTGAGCGATGAAAACGTCGCCGATGCGCCGACCGCCAGCAGCACGAACGAGATGATCGCCGCGATTCCCGTTCCGCCGCTGCGATGCGCGTTCTCGACGATGCTTTGCACGCCCGCCGCCGCCTGATCGCCGATCATGCCGTTGACCTGATGGAACAACTGCCCGCGCGCCGCTTCGGGGCCGAACACCCAGCCGGCGACCGCGATGACCATGACGAGCGTCGGCGCGAGCGAGAAAGCCGAATAGAACGCGATGCTCGCGGCCATCGCGGCGCAGCGGTTCTCGGAGAATTGCTTGAGCGCGCTCAGCGCCCACGACGCGTCTTTTTTGACGGCTGCCTCTAGTCTTTGCGTGGAAACGGAGCTCATCGCGGTCCTCTCGGGTCGATCGGATCAATATCGGCAAGGGTCCGGCGTTGCGGCGCCTTCGCTTGCGGTAAATGCAACCGATTGAGCAGATTCCGTTCCAACGGCAGCCGCGACGGGCTCAGCGTATGCTTAAGTTCGTTGTTATGATCCCGCCTTTGCCGAAATGCGCATCCGTCTGCGGATTGCGGCAAGGAAGCAAGAACGGACGGCCCATCAGTGCATTCCCCATGAAAGGCAAGGCGTTGGGGCCGTACCGCGTACCTATAATTCAGACCACCCACTTACACGACGCGCCGAGGCAACCATGCCGCAAATGTCACGGCGACAGTTCCTCAAGGTCTCCGCGAGCACGCTCGCCGGTTCCAGCCTGGCTGCATTGGGCTTCTCACCGGCTCCCGCGCTTGCCGAAGTCCGGCAATACAAACTGTCGCGCACCACTGAAACCCGCAACACCTGCCCGTATTGCTCGGTAGGCTGCGGCATCCTCATGTACGGCCTCGGCGACAACGCCAAGAACGCCAAGGCCAGCATCATCCACATCGAAGGCGATCCGGACCATCCGGTCAATCGCGGCACGCTGTGTCCGAAGGGCGCCTCGCTGATCGACTTCATTCACAGCCCGAGCCGGCTGCTGTACCCCGAATATCGTGCGCCCGGCTCGAACGAGTGGAAGCGCATGTCGTGGGACGAAGCGCTCGACCGCATCGCGAAGCTGATGAAGGAAGATCGCGACGCGAACTTCGTCGAAAAGACGCAGGACGGCAAGACCGTCAACCGCTGGCTGAGCACGGGTTATCTCGCGGCGTCGGCGGGCAGCAATGAAGTCGGATATCTGACGCACAAGACTGTCCGCAGTCTTGGCATGCTCGCATTCGACAATCAGGCGCGTGTCTGACATGGCCCGACGGTGGCAGGTCTTGCCCCGACGTTTGGCCGTGGAGCGATGACGAACCATTGGGTCGACATCAAGAACGCGGACGTGATTCTGGTAATGGGCGGCAATTCGGCCGAGGCGCACCCGTGCGGTTTCAAGTGGGTGACCGAGGCGAAGGCGCATAGAAAGGCGCGTCTGATCGTCGTCGACCCGCGCTTTACGCGCACGGCATCGGTTGCGGATTTCTACGCGCCGATTCGTACCGGCACGGACATTATTTTCCTGGGCGGCGTCATCAACTATCTGCTGACGCACGACAAGATCCAGCACGAGTACGTAAAGAACTACACGGACATGTCGTTCATCGTGCGCGAGGACTTCGCGTTCAAGGACGGCGTGTTCTCGGGCTACGACGCCGAGCATCGCAAGTACGACAAGACGAGCTGGGACTACGAGCGCGGCGACGACGGCTTCGTGAAGGTCGATCCGACGCTGCAGCATCCGCGCTGCGTCTACAACCAGATGAAGCAGCATTACGCCGCCTACACGCCCGAAATGGTGACGAAGGTGTGCGGCACGCCGACCGACAAGTTCCTGAAGGTCTGCGAGATGCTCGCATCGACGGCCGCGACGAACCGCGCCGGCACCATCCTTTACGCGCTCGGCTGGACGCATCACTCGGTCGGCGCGCAGATGATCCGCACGGGCGCGATGGTGCAGCTTCTGCTCGGCAACATCGGCATTGCGGGCGGCGGCATGAACGCGCTGCGCGGGCACTCGAACATCCAGGGCCTGACCGACTTGGGCCTGATGTCGAACCTGCTGCCCGGCTACATGACGCTGCCGATGGAAGCGGAACAGGACTACGAGGAGTACATCAAGAAGCGCGCGACCCAGCCGCTGCGGCCTAACCAGCTCAGCTACTGGAAGAACTATCGCGCGTTCCACGTGAGCTTCATGAAGTCCTGGTGGGGCGACAACGCGACCGCCGAGAACAACTTCGGCTTCGATTTCCTGCCGAAGCTCGACAAGTCGTACGACCTGCTGCAAGCCTTCGAACTGATGGCCGCGGGCAAGATGAACGGCTACTTCTGTCAGGGCTTCAATCCGCTCGCCGCCGCGCCGAACAAGGCGAAGATCGGTCTCGGGCTGTCGAAGCTGAAGTATCTCGTCGTGATGGACCCGCTCGCCACGGAAACGTCGGAGTTCTGGAAGAATCACGGCGAGTTCAACGACGTCGATGCATCGCAGATCCAGACCGAAGTGTTCCGCTTGCCGACGACGTGCTTCGCGGAAGAGCGCGGTTCGCTTGTCTCGTCGTCGCGCGTGCTGCAGTGGCACTGGCAGGGCGCGCAGCCGCCGGGCGAAGCGCGCAGCGACATCGACATCATGTCGGGACTCTGGCTGCGCATGCGGAAGGCTTATCAGGAAAAGGGCGGCGCGTATCCCGATCCGATCCTGAAGCTGACGTGGCCGTACGCCGATCCGGAAAGCCCGACGCCCGAAGAACTGGCGATGGAGTTCAACGGCCGAGCGCTCGCCGACGTGACGGATGCCGCCGACAAGACCAAGGTGCTCGCGAAGAAGGGCGAGCAGTTGCCGAGCTTCGCGCTGCTGCGCGACGACGGATCGACCGCGAGCGGCTGCTGGATCTATTGCGGTGCGTGGACGCAGGCGGGCAATCAGATGGGCCGCCGCGACAACTCGGACCCGACGGGCATCGGCCAGACGCTCAACTGGGCGTGGGCGTGGCCGGTGAACCGCCGCGTGCTGTACAACCGCGCATCGTGCGATGTGAACGGCAAGCCGTTCGATCCGTCGCGCAAGCTGATTGGCTGGAACGGCAAGACGTGGTCGGGCCCGGACGTTCCGGACTTCAAGGTGGACGAGCCGCCCGAGAACGGGATGAATCCGTTCATCATGAATCCGGAAGGCGTGGCGCGTTTCTTCGCCCGCGACGGCATGAACGAAGGACCGTTCCCGACGCACTACGAGCCGTTCGAAACGCCGCTCGGCTACAACCCGCTCTTCCCGGACAACAAGGCAGCCACGAGCAATCCGGCCGCCCGTGTGTTCGCGGACGATCGCGCGCAGTTCGGCACCGCGGACAAGTTCCCGCATACGGCAACGACGTATCGTCTGACCGAGCACTTCCACTACTGGACGAAGCACGCGCGGCTCAACGCGATCGTGCAGCCGCAGCAGTTCGTGGAAATCAGCGAGGATCTGGCGAACGAAGTCGGCGTCGTCGCGGGCGACCGCGTGAAGGTGTCGAGCAATCGCGGGCACATCGTCGCGGTGGCCGTCGTCACCAAACGCATCAAACCGCTGACCGTGGAGGGCAAGAAGGTGCAAACCGTCGGCCTGCCGCTGCACTGGGGCTTCAAGGGCCTGACGCAGCCGGGTTATCTCGTCAACACGCTGACGCCTTCCGTGGGCGACGGGAACTCGCAGACGCCTGAGTTCAAGTCGTTCCTCGTCAAGGTCGAAAAGGCATAAGGGGGAGACATGGCTCTGCAATCACTGGATGTGAAGCGCGTCTCCGCCACCACCACGCCGCCGCCGCAGGTTCGCGAGCCGGTCACGGGCACCGTCGCGAAGCTGATCGACGTGTCGAAGTGCATCGGCTGCAAGGCCTGCCAGACGGCGTGCATGGAGTGGAACGACCTGCGCGACGAGGTCGGCCATACGACCGGCGTCTACGACAACCCGCGCGACCTCACCGAACATTCGTGGACGGTGATGCGTTTCACGGAGTATGAGAACCCGAAGGGCGACCTCGAATGGCTGATCCGCAAGGACGGCTGCATGCACTGCGAGGACCCGGGCTGTCTGAAGGCGTGCCCGTCGCCGGGCGCGATCGTTCAGTACACGAACGGCATCGTGGATTTTCACGAGGAAAACTGCATCGGCTGCGGCTATTGCGTGACCGGCTGCCCGTTCAACATTCCGCGCATCTCGAAGGAAGACAACCGTGCATACAAGTGCACGCTGTGTTCGGATCGCGTGGCTGTCGGACAGGAACCCGCGTGCGTGAAGACGTGCCCGACCGGCGCGATCATGTTCGGCACCAAGACGGACATGATCCAGCAGGCGGCGGATCGCGTGGAAGACCTGAAGGAGCGCGGTTTCGAGAACGCGGGTCTGTACAACCCGGCCGGCGTGGGCGGCACGCACGTCATGTACGTGCTGCATCATGCGGATCAGCCGGGGCTGTATCACGGGCTCGCGGAGAATCCGCGCATCAGCCCGCTGGTGTCGGTCTGGAAGGGTGTGACGAAGCCGCTCGCAGTCGCGGGCATGGCGCTGGCGGCGCTCGCCGGATTCTTCCATTACACCCGTGTCGGTCCGAACGAGGTGAGCGCGGAAGAGGAAGCCGAGGCGCAGCAGGAAGCGGATGATGCACGCAGCGAAAGGGAGCGTTCGAATGAAACACGATAGCGATTTGCGCGACGTGCGGGGCAACCGCCTGATCGTCCGTTACACGCCGAACGAGCGCACCAACCACTGGATCACCGCGATCAGCTTCGTGCTGCTCGCGCTGTCCGGGCTCGCGATGTTTCATCCGTCGATGTCATGGCTCTACGCCGTGCTCGGCGGCGGGCAATGGACGCGCATCCTGCATCCGTTCATCGGCTGCGTGATGTTCCTGTCGTTCATGGTGCTGGCGCTGCGCGTGTGGCATCACAACGGCCTGGACAAGAGCGACGTCCAGTGGATGAAGCAGATCAACGACGTGCTCGCCAACCGCGAAGACCGCCTGCCCGAGATCGGCAAGTACAACGCCGGTCAGAAGCTCGTGTTCTACGTGATGGTGGCGAGTCTCCTGCTGCTGCTCGCTTCCGGCATCGTGATCTGGCGCGCGTACTTCGCGTTCTATTTCCCGATCACGGTGATCCGCCTCGCGGCGGTGGTGCACGCGGCGACGGCGTTCGTGCTGATCGTGTCGATCATCATCCACATCTATGCGGGACTGTGGGTGAAGGGCTCGATCAGCGCGATGGTGCGCGGCACGGTCACCTACGGGTGGGCGCGCAAGCACCACACGCGGTGGTTCAAGGAGATTATCGGGAAGTAACGGGCGCTTCAGTCGAGGATGGTCTGCAACCGCGCGAGCGCGTCGCTGACCACCTCGGCGCTCGTGCGCTCGATCTTGCGTGCGCCGCGTGCTTCGAGATCGAGCGTGCGGATCATGTTGACGAGCGCGACGCCTTGCGTCTCGCATCCCGATCCCGACAGCGGAACCGCGAAGCCGGCGAACCGCGCGAAGTTGCCGCCTTGCGTGATGGGGGCGACGAGCGCGGTGCCTAGCGCATTGAATGCCGCCGGAGAAAGTACGAGCGCGGGGCGGAAATCGCCCTGCTGTTCGTGACCGACGACGGGATTCAGATTGACGCGGACGATATCTCCGCGCTCGAACTTGACACGCCTCACCATGCTTCGCGTCCCACCGGCCTGGCTTCGCTCCAGGCACCCAGATCTTCCGGCAGGGGCGCTTTCGAATCGCACTGTGCGACGAGTTCTTCCAGCGAATATTTATGCCGGGCCGGAGTCAGCATGATTCCGTCCGCCCGCACGTCCACGGTGACCTTGTCGCCCAACGCGAGATGAACCTGATCGAGCAGGGCGGCAGGCAACCGGACTGCGGCGCTGTTGCCCCATTTTTGAATCGCGAGTTCCATGAGAACGTCCTCCGTAATGGCTACGCATTGTAGAAACGCGGGGGACGCCAGTCAATCCAATTGTATCTACTTTGTAGATACGTTAGCCGAACGGACGAGGGCGGTTTCCGCGCTGTGATCGTCCGCCGATTAACTGCTATGCTTGGCCGACGACCGCACGCGCCCGCGGCGCCCCCAGGCATTCCGAGGACACACCCAAGTGGTTCAACGCATACTCGAAGCCGGCTCGATCGAATCGCTCGATCAGTCGGCCATTCCCCGGCTGCGCATGCCGGAACGCGCAACCGTTTTCAGCGCGCGCGCCGCGCGCCTGCGGCAACTCGCCGACGCGAACAATCCCATCTCGGGCTATCTGCGCCTGATGGCCGCGCTCGCCGATGCGCAACAACGCGTGCTCGCCGATTTCTCCGCGCCCATGCCCTCGCGCGAATCGATCGAGCTGAATCAGCGTCATTCCATGCCGATCGTGCCCGCGCTCACCGACGCGCGCGATCCCGCCTGGCGCGACGTGCTGTTCATGCTGCTCGAGCGCATCGAGACGGCCGGCGCGCTCACGCCCGCGCTCGCGCAACTCGTCGCGCGTCTGCGCACGACCGAAGCCGCCGCGCTCGACGCCCAGGCCGACGCCATCCTCTCGCTGCGTCTCGCCGACATCGAGCCGGCCGGCGCGCCGTTCATCATGGCCGCGCTGCAAGTGCTGTGGACCGATGTCGCGAGCCGCATCGCCGCAACGGACGTGCCGTACGTCGACGCGCCCGGCGTCTGTCCCGTGTGCGGCACCATGCCGGTCGCGAGCATCGTGCGCGTCGGCGGCGTGCACGATGGCTATCGCTACGTGCAATGCGGCCTCTGCTCGACCGAATGGCACGTGGTCCGCGCGAAGTGCTCCAACTGCGATTCGACGAAAGGCATTGCCTATCACGCGATGGACGCCGCCGAGCAGGCGCCCGAGGAGGAACAGGCCAGGGCCGAGCGCGCGCGCAACGCGCCGCTGAAGGCGGAGTCGTGCGACGAATGCGGCACGTATCGCAAGATCGGCTATCAGGACAAGGCGTACGACTTCGAACCCTTCGCCGACGACCTCGCGAGCCTCACGCTCGACCTGCTGATGAGCGACGCCGGTTTCCAGCGCGCGTCGCCGCATCCGTGGCTCTGGCCGGAGCAGCCGGGCGAGGCGAACGGACCGGGCGCATCGGACGAAGAAGCATGAGCGACGTGACCGGCGGCGACGGAAGCGAACTGCGCGCGCTGATGGCCCGGGTGCCGTCGGTGGAGCGCGTGATGGCGTCGGCGGTGTTCGAGCCGCTCATCGCCGATTACGGGCGCACGCAGACGCTCACGATGCTGCGCGCGACGCTCGACGCCTGGCGCACCGACGCGCAAGCCGGCCGCGCGTCCGTCGAAGCGCTCACGGACACCATGCTCGGCCACGCCGTCAGCCTGCGGCTCGCGAAGCACACGCAAAGCCGCGTGAAGAGCGTGTTCAATCTGACGGGCACGGTGCTGCACACGAATCTCGGCCGCGCGCTTTTGCCCGACGAAGCGGTGCGCGCGGTCGCCGACGTGCTCACGCGGCCCGCGAATCTCGAATTCGATCTCGATACCGGCGCGCGCGGCGATCGCGACGACCTCGTCAACGAACTCATTTGCGAGCTGACGGGCGCGGAAGCCGCGACCGTCGTGAACAACAACGCGGCGGCGGTGCTGCTCACGCTGTCCGCGCTCGCGCCGCGCAAGGAGGTGATCGTCTCGCGCGGCGAGCTGGTGGAGATCGGCGGCGCGTTTCGCATTCCCGACATCATGAGCCGCGCGGGCGCGAAGCTGCGCGAAGTCGGCACGACGAATCGCACGCATCTGAAGGATTACGACGAAGCGATCAACGCGAAGACCGCGCTCGTCATGAAAGTGCATTGCAGCAACTACGCGGTGAGCGGCTTCACGAAGGAAGTGACGACCGCCGAACTCGCGCCGCTCGCGCGCGAACGCGGCCTGCCCGTCGCGGTGGATCTCGGCAGCGGCACGCTCGTCGATCTCGCGCAATGGGGCTTGCCGCGCGAAGCGACCGTGCGCGAAACCGTCGAGGCGGGCGCGGATCTCGTCACGTTCAGCGGCGACAAGCTGCTCGGCGGGCCGCAGGCGGGGCTGATCGTCGGGCGCAAGGATCTGATCGCGAAGATCAAGAAGCATCCGCTGAAGCGCGCGCTGCGCGTCGGCAAGCTGACGCTCGCGGCGCTCGAAGCGGTGCTGCGGCTTTATCGTTCGCCGGAGACGCTGCAGACGCGCCTCACCACGTTGCGCCTGCTCACGCGTCCCGCCGACGCCATGCGGCTCGCCGCCGAACGCATCCAGCCCGCGCTGCAGCGCATGACGGGCGATGCGTTCGCCGTCGCGTGCGAGCCGATGTTCAGCCAGATCGGCAGCGGCGCGTTGCCCGTCGACGTGTTGCCGAGCTACGGCCTCACCGTGCGGCTCGTGGGCGGCAAGCGCGCGGGCGGTCACCTGAACCGCATCGAAAAGAAGCTGCGGGCGTTGCCGCGCCCGGTGATCGGACGCATCGCGGATGGCGCGCTGTGGCTCGATCTGCGCTGCCTCGAAGAATTCGACGAAGCCGCGTTCATCGCCCAGTTCGAAGGCGAGGGCGCATGATCGTCGGGACGGCGGGGCACATCGACCACGGCAAGACCACGCTCGTGCGCGCGCTGTCGGGCGTCGATACGGATCGCCTGAAGGAAGAGAAGGCGCGCGGCATTTCCATCGAACTCGGCTACGCGTACGTGCCGCTCGAAGGCGGCGGCATGCTCGGTTTCATCGACGTGCCCGGCCACGAAAAGCTCGTGCACACGATGGCGGCGGGCGCGTGCGGCATCGACTTCGCGCTTGTCGTGATCGCCGCCGACGACGGCGTGATGCCGCAGACGCGCGAGCATCTCGCGATTCTGCAACTGCTCGGCGTGACGCGCGGCGCGGTCGCGGTGACGAAAGCCGATCGCGTCGATGAAGCCCGCGTGCGCGACGTGCATGCGCAAATCCGCGCGCTGCTCGCCGACACGCCGCTGCACGATTCCCCATTCTTCGACACGAACGCCACCACGCCCGACGATGCCGGCGTCGCCGCGCTCGACGCGTATCTGCGCGACGCCGCCGCGCACTGGGCCATGCGCCGCGACGACGGCTTTTTCCGGCTGGCGGTGGATCGCGTGTTCACGCTGTCGGGGCAGGGCACGATCGCGACGGGCACCGTGTTCGCGGGCCGCGCGAACGTCGGCGACGTGATCGCGCTCGCGCCGCGCGAGGCCGGCAGCGAGCCGGTGCGCGTGCGCGGCATTCACGCGCAGAACCGCGCGGCGCAGACCGGGCGCGCGGGCGAGCGATGCGCGCTCAATCTCGCGGGCATCGAGAAGGACGCGCTTTCGCGCGGCGACTGGATCGTCGATGCGCGGATCGCGCGGGCGTCGGAGCGGATCGATGTCGAACTGACGCTGCTCGCGGATGCCGGCATCACGCTCACGCATTGGGCGCCGCTGCACGTGCATCTCGGCACGACGCATCGCGTGGCGCACGTCGCGCTGCTCGAAGCGGACACGCTCGCGGCGGGGCAGGCGGCGCGCGTGCAGCTCGTGTTCGAGCAGCCGGCGTGCGCGCTGCCGGGCGATCGCTTCATCGTGCGCAATGCGCAGGCGAGCCGGACGGTAGGCGGCGGACGCGTGCTCGATCCGTTCGCGCCCGCGCGCAAGCGCCGCACGCCGCAGCGCCGCGCGTGGCTCGATGCGCTCGCGCTCTGGCTCGACACGGCGCGCGCCGATGCGCTCTTCGACCAGTCGCCGTTCGGTTTGCCGCGCTCGCTCGTCGAACACTTGTGCGGGAAGCCGGCGGCATCGGTCGCGTTGCCGGCGGATTTGCGCCGCGTGCCCGTCCACGACGACGCGCTCTTCATTTCCGCCGCGCACTGGAACGCGCTCGCCGCGCGCCTGACCGATGCGCTCGCCGCCTTCCACGAACGCTTTCCCGACGAACAAGGCCCCGACGCGGCGCGCCTGCGCCGCATGGCCGCGCCGCTCGCGCCGGATGCGCTATGGCGCGCGCTCATCGACGATGCCGTGGCGAGCGGCGCCATCGCGCGCAGCGGGCCGTGGCTGCATTTGCCATCGCATACGGTGGCGCTCGATGCCGCCGAGCAAGCGCTGGCCGGCGCGGTGCTGGAATCGATCGAGCGCGGCCGTTTCGATCCGCCGTGGATGCGCGATCTCGCGAAGGCGCACGGCGCGCAGGAAGACGACATGCGGCGCCTCTTGCGCAAGCTCGCGCGGCGCGGCGATCTGTTCCAGGTGGTGCGGGACCTGTTCTATTCGCGGGCGTCGATCGCGGAACTGGCGCGGCTCGCGGCGCAACACGCGCGGGTTCGCGACGGCGCGGCGGACGCCATCGGCGCGGCCGAATTCCGCGATGCGACCGGCCTCGGCCGCAAGCGCGCGATCCAGGTTTTGGAGTTCTTCGACAGGGTTGGTTACACTCGCTTTCACCGCGACCTTCACCTGTTGCGCGCCGATAGCCGCTGGCACGAGTCAGTCTGACCGGCCGCACGGGCCGCTCCCGCGCCAGGGCGAACGATGGAGCATGCCTACTACCACTTGCTGCATCTGCTGTCGGGCCATCCCGAGTGGGCGCTCGCGGTGGTGCTGCTCGCGTCGTTCCTCGAATCGCTCGCGTTCATCGGCACTTTCGTGCCCGGCAGCACGGCGATGTTCGTCGCCGGTGCGCTCGTCGGCGCGGGCGCGCTGAATCTCGGCTGGGTGATGGTCTGCGCGATCGTCGGCGCCATTGCCGGCGATGCCGCCAGCTTCTGGCTCGGCGCGCGCCATGCGGCCACGATCACGCAGATGTGGCCGTTTCGGCGGCATCCCGGCGCGCTCGCCGCCGGCAAGCGCTATTTCGAGGCGCACGGCGCGAAGAGCGTCGTGCTCGCGCGTTTCGTCGGTCCGATGCGCGCGGTGGTGCCGGTCGTCGCGGGCATTTCGGGCATGCCGCCCGCGCGCTTTTTCGTGGTCAACGTCGTGAGCGCGCTGATCTGGGCGCCGCTGCATATCCTGCCGGGCGTCGTGTTCGGCGCGTCGATCGAACTGGCGGGCGCGGTGTCGATCCGGCTCGTCGTGATTCTCATCGTCGTGACGGCACTCGCGTGGCTCGTGTTCAACCTCGCGCGCGTCGCCGTCTCGCATGCGAAGGAATGGACCGTCGCCTCGCGCGAGCGCCTGCTGGCGTGGGCGCAACGCAGGGACGCGTTGCCCGCGCGGCTCGCCGCCCGCGCGCTCGATCCCGGCAATCCGGCGACCGGACTCATCGCGATCATCTCGGTGCTGCTGCTCGCGTCGGCGGTGCTGTTCTTCTATGTGCTGACGAATGTGACGCGCGGATCGTCGCTCGTTCAGGTCGATGCGTCCATCTATCGCCTGTTGCAATCGTTCCGCTCGACGTGGGCCGATTCCATTCTCGATGCCGCCGCCGCGCTCGGCAGCATGCCGACGCTGCTCGCGCTCGCCGCGATGGTCATCGTATGGATGGTTCTAGAGCGGCGCTGGCGCACGGTCGCGTACTGGCTCGCGGCGGTCGTGTTCTCGCAACTGCTCGTCGCGGTGATCCGCTTCACGACGCATCAGCCGCTGCCGATCTCGTTCGCGCCCGCCGGACGCACGTTCCCGAGCAGCCATCTCGCCGCGACCGTCGTCATCTACGGCTTTCTCGCGTTTCTGCTGCTGCGGCGCGTCGGCATGCTGACGGGCGTGTTCATCGCGACGGCGACATCGGGCATCGTCACGGCGGTCGCGCTGGCGGGCCTGTACTTCGGCCGCTTCACGATATCCGACGCGCTCGGCAGCGCCGCGCTCGCCGCGAGCTGGGTGTTCCTGATCGCGCTGACCGCCGTGTGGCGTAATCCGGGCAAGCCGAAGCCGCGTCCGCTGATGCCGTTCGCGGTGCTGGCCGTGATTTCCGCGAGCGTCGCGCTTCAAGTGAGCGACGACACCGAGGCGCACAGCGCGGCGCCCGCGACGGTCGTCATCACGCCGATCGAATGGATGGACACGGTCTGGCGGCAGTTTTCGTGTTACCGGTCGAGTCTGGACGGCGACCGGCGCGAACCGATCACCGTGCAATGGGCCGCGACGCCCGCCGAAATTCGCGCGCAGTTGACGAGCCGCGGCTGGACGGAGGTCACGGGCGTGACGATGAAAAGCGTGATGTCGGTGGTGTCGCCGAATGCGCCGGCGACCGCGCTGCCCGCGCTGCCGCGCCTGAACAACGGCGAGCCGTCGAAGCTCGTGTTCACGCGTTCGCCGCGCGGGCCGGATCAGCGCGACGTGCTGCGTTTCTGGCCGACGAACTATGCGGTGCGCGCGCACGCGGGCGCGACGCCGGCGCCGGTCTGGTTGGGATCGGTGGTGCATGAACGGCTGCGGCGGCCTTCGTGGCCGTTCAACGTGCTGCGGCCGGACCGTCGCGTGGATCCGATGGCGCTCGATCATGGCGATGCATCGCCGTGGCGCGGCATCGAAATTGCGACGAGCGCGGGGTGCGGCAGCGTGCCGGTGATGCTTGTCGAATCGAGACCGAAATGAGCGTACGAGGCGGAGGCGCGGGTTGATCCAGATTCCGCCATCGGCGATAACGCAGTGGGGCGCGGCGGCGGTTTTCGTCAACGTGCTGTTGACGCGCCTGGGCGTGCCGTTGCCGTCCGCGCCGCTGCTCGTGTTCGCGGGGTCCGTGATCGCGGGCGGGCAGTTGTCGTTCTGGCACGTGATGCTCGCAGCGATGGGCGGCGCGCTGCTCGGCGATGCCGTCTGGTTTTCGGCGGGGCGTCTATATGGGCGGCGGCTCGTCGCGGCGTTGTCGCGGCGGTCGTATGCACTGGACACCGGCATGCGCACGACGAACGAGCTTTTCGGGCGGCACGGCGCGCCGATCGTGGCGGTATCGAAGTTCGTGCCGGGACTCGGGCTCGTCACGCCGCCGCTGATGGGCACGACGCAGATCGCCGCGCCCGTCTTCTTTCTTTGGGATGCGGCGGGGATCGT
Organism: Caballeronia sp. ATUFL_M2_KS44; assembly: GCF_023630965.1. Lineage (NCBI taxonomy): Bacteria > Pseudomonadati > Pseudomonadota > Betaproteobacteria > Burkholderiales > Burkholderiaceae > Caballeronia > Caballeronia sp. ATUFL_M2_KS44. The sequence goes on from NZ_JALQEA010000039.1 coordinate 32,237, forward strand.
TTTGTGGGCGGCGTTCTGGATATTGGGCGGCGCGCTGTTTCAGCGGGAATTGCACGTCGTGCTCGGCGAATTGCAGACGCACGGCGCGACGATGATCGACTTGCTGGTGCTGCTTGCGTTTCTGGTGTGCGCGTATCGGCTGCTGCGCCGGCGACAGCCGCGTGATCGCGCCGGCGAGTGATGCGCGGTGATGCGCTTCCTGCGTTCGATGCATGCCGCCGTTATAATCGCTTGCTCTCTCTTCTCATCCTCGTTTTTCGCTCCTCGAGGAAGGCATCCGTATCCGGTGGTGCGGCTGGGCTTCAAACCCAGTTGGGGGTGTCAGACACTCCCAGGTAGGTTCGACTCCTGCTGCCTTCCGCCAATGCGCGGTCTCAAGTACTCTCGCACGCTCTCACGGTCACCCGCACATACCTTGCGCGATAGGGGTTTGCGGGTAAAAAGTCTCTTGCTCGCTCTCGCCTCTACCCGCGAAATTGCACCGTCTTGTGCGGGTAGGGGTAGAGATGGCGGGGCGTCTGCTTCATCGATTGAGTGCGTTGCAGATCGCGAAGTATCTCCGTGCGATGCCTCCATGAAGCGCGTGCATTCCAGCGATGGCGCGCCGTAATGTGCGATCCCGCTGTACTTGGACCCGCGTCGTAAGTACGCTTCCCCAGCGCATGAACCCACCGCCATCGAACTCAATGCGCGAGAATGCCCATCGCGCATTTCTTGAGTTCGAGAAAGCGCGGTTCGAAGGCGACCTTGGGCGTGCGCGGCCGTTCCAGTTCTATCGGCACGTCTATCGCGACGCGTCCCGGTCTCGACGAAAGCACGACGAGCCGCGTGCCGAGAAAGATCGCTTCGTCTATGTCATGCGTGATAAAAACGATGGTGCATCGCAACTGGTCCCACAGAGCGGTCAAGAACGTCTGCATCGCGCTGCGGGTTTGGGCATCCAGTGCGCCGAACGGCTCGTCCATCAGCAGGACCTTCGGCTTCATGACGAGCGCTCGCGCAATCGCCACGCGCTGCTGCATGCCCCCGGACAGTTCGTAGGGCTTGTGCTGCGCGAAGCCTTCGAGACCGATCGTACGCAGAATGTCCGCCGACGCGCGCCGGCGTTCGGCCTTCGAAACCGAATGCAGCGAGAGACCGAACTCGATATTCTCTTCGACGCTGAGCCATGGGAACAACCCGGCCTGCTGGAATACGACGACGCGGTCTTCACCGGGTCGGTCCTTGACTTCGCCGTCGATAAAGATGCTCCCGCGCGAGGGGGACGTGAGGCCGGCCAGAAGATGCAGCAAGGTCGTCTTGCCGCAGCCGGATGCACCGAGCACGGTGACGAACTCGCCGCCCTGGAATTGCAGATTGATATTCTCCAGCGCGGACGTCCCGCCGAAGGACTTGTACAGGGAATCGATGACGATGTTCAAATCAGTCTCCTGCCTGGCGAGCGCGTTGCCCCCGGCGCAATGACTCGACGATTCAATGGGCCAGCGGCTGCGAATACTGCGGCGCGACGTTGGTCTCGAAGCTCGACGGCACCGACTGAATGCGTCCGATGGAGTTGAGCACCTTGGCGGTATTGACCAGCGTTTCGTACGTCGCCGACGTCTTGACCCCGGCACCGGAACCCATCACTTTCGGCGTGGTCTGGTCGGCCCCGGAAAACAGCTCGTAGCCGGCCAGCTCGCTCTTCGCGACATCCACGGTGACGCCGGTCTGACGAGCCATTTCCGCGATCGCCTTGTCGGGGTCCTTGCGGGTGATCTGATAGCCCTCGTCGAGCGCCGCGACGAAGCCGCGCACGAGATCCGGGTGACTCTTCGCCCAGTCGGCGTTCGCAATGCAGACGTTGTAGCTCGACGCGCCGCGCGGCAGGTCGCCGTCGGTCTTGATCGCCTTGCCGCCGGCCGCACGCAACGCACTGAACACGGGGTCCCATACGATCGCCGCGTCGATCGCGCCCGTTACCCACGACGTGCGCATCTGCGGCGGCGCCATGTTGATCTGGGTGACCGACGTGTACGGCACGTGCGCCTCGGCGAGAAACGTCGCCAGTTCGAACGATGCCTGCGAGCCCGCGACGATCGCGATCTTCTTGCCCTGCAAGCCCGCGACGTTGGTGATGCCGCTGTCGGGCTTGACGACGATGCCAGCCGCGTCCGTGTACCGTTCCTGGTTGTACACGATGGTCATCGGCAAGCCCTGCGCGATCGCGGTGACGAGCGGCGGCACGCCGAGGCCGCACATGAACGACAAGCTGTTCGACGCCAGTGCGCTCATGGCCGCCGGCCCCGAGCTGAAGAGCTTGTATTCGACGTCGGCATTCATGTGGCGTTCGAACAGGTGTTCTGCCATCGACACCATGTACGGATCGGCGCCGTTGTCCTCATATCCGATGACGACTTGCGGCTTGCCCTGCGCACCGGCGACCCCGGCCATCGCGGCGCTGCCGATGAAAAGGGCGGCGGCTGCGGCTTGATTCCAGTATTTCGTGTTCACGTCTGGTCTCCTTTGATGTTGATTTCAGTCGTGTCCGCGCCACGGAACGATCCAGCTCTCGAGCTTGCGAATCACCAGTTCCATGGCATAGCCGATCAGCCCGATGATGATGATGCCCACGATGACGATCGCGACCTGCAGCGCCTGCCCCGCGAACTGCACGAGCCACCCGAGCCCGCTGCTCGCCGCGATCAGTTCGGCTGCGACGAGGCAGGTCCAGGCCACGCCGATCCCCACGCGCATCGAGGTGAAAATTTCCGGCAGCGCCGAAGGCAGCACGATTCTGCGGAAGATTTGCGCGTTGGTGGCTCCCAGCGTCCGCGCTACCGCGATTCTCAGCGGCGGCGTGCTTTTCACCCCGGACATGGTCCCGATGATGATGACCGGAATCGTGCCCACGAGAATCAGAATGGCCTTGGGCAATTCGCCGATGCCGAACCACACCACGAGAAGCGGAATGTAGGCGAGCGGCGGGACGGGACGGATGAATTGCAGCAACGGGTCGATGATGTCGAACACGATCTTGTTGCGCGACATCATGAGGCCGACCGGAACGCCGATCGCGACCGCGCCGACGAATCCGGTCGCGACGCGAAAGCAGCTGATCAAAATGTCGCCGATCAGCGACTGTCCGCCATACCCGTTGCGCAGAATATCGACGAACGATTGCCATACCGCCACCGGCGACGGCAGTGCGAACGCAGGAAAGACGCCCGCCATCGAGACGGCCTGCCACAGCAGGACCGCTATCAACAGCACGGCGGCGGTCAGCCAGTATGAATTCATGCGCGCGCGGACACGACGCAGCCCGAGTCCGGGTTCGCCCGGCACGGTGGAACGCTGAATGGTCTTGCCGTGTTCGAGTAGGGCTCTCACTCTCACTGCCGTCTCCTCAAGTTCCAGATTGGATTGTCCGCGACATGACATGCGTTGAGGCCAGCATCATCAATCAATAAAGGCCCCGGTAGTACCAGGTCGAGAGATTCGTTAGGTCCAGCCCGGATGGCCGACGGCGCGCGCCATCCCTCCTCGTCGCGCTCACGGCCGATGCTGCTTGGTCACCTGCGCCAAAGCGATCACGCCGGGTTCGATCCGCTCCGCATGTATCGCTGAAAAGCCCATGCGGAAGCATCGCTGGCCGTCGGCCGGATCGGCGAAGAACACGCTGCCCGGCTCGATCAGCACGCCGAGGGCTTGAGCATCCTTGGCGAGGCGCGTCGCGTCGAGCCAGGAAGGTCCTTCGACCCAGCATGAGGCGCCACCGGTCACCTTCGATGTGTGCAACTCCGGCAGACGCGTGGTGAGCGCGGCGGTCAGGGCTTCGGCGCGCTCCTTGTAGACGCGGCTCAGCTTGCGCAGCAGCGTGTCGTGATGGCCGAGGGCGAGAAAGGTCGCGAAGGCGCGCTGGATATAGGCCGCCGGATGCCGGATCATCAGCCGCCGCAACGCCCGCAACTCGCGTATGAGGGAGCGCGGCGCGACGATATAGCCGAGCCGCAAGCCGGGCGCGAGCGTCTTGGACAACGAGCCGATATAGATCACGCGCTCCGCCGTATCCAGGCTCTTCAACGCGGGATAGGGCGCACCCGTGAACGAGTTCTCGCTCTCATAGTCGTCTTCGATGATGATGAAGTCGTGCTTGAGCGAAAGGTCCAGCAACTTTCTGCGGCGCTCGATCGACATGGTCACGGTCGTCGGGCATTGATGACTCGGCGTGACATAGACGTAATCGCATGGCGCGATAACGTCTTCATCGTCGATCACCACGCCGTCTTCGTCCACGTCGAGCGGCACCATTTGCGCGTTGTGATGCTGGAAGATGTTGCGCGCGTCGGGATAACCGGGGTTCTCCATGCCCACTTTCGTCTGCGTCCCGCAGAGCAGGTCGCCGATCAGATAGAGCGCCTGCTGGCAGCCGTTGGTGACGACGATCTCCTCGGGCATTGCGAACACGCCGCGACGCGGCAGTACACGCGTGCGGATCTGTTCGACGAGCGTCTCGTCGTCGCGCTCGATCAGGTCGGGCGCCCAGTTGCGAATCTCCATGACCGAGAGGCCGTGCATGCAGCTCTCCCGCCAGTCGCACGTCGGAAACAGCTCCGTATCGAACTGCCCGTAGATGAAGGGATATTCGTAGGTCTGCCAGTTGGCGGGCTTGACGATGTTGCGCTGATTCGACGGCGCATGCTGGATGCGGGCGCTCCAGTCAGGCTGACCCTGCTGCGTTTGAACGGCTGACGCCTCCGCGGCGCCGGCCGCGGTGAAGCCGCGCTGTAATTCATCGGTCGCCGGATTCACGAAATGCCCGCTGCGTTCGCGCGATACGAGATGGCCTTCCTCGACGAGCTGCTGATAGGCGAGCACCACGGTGTTGCGCGAGACGTTGAGCTGATCGGCAAGCTCGCGGCTGGACGGCAGCGCGGAGTCGGGTGCGATATGACCGCTCAGAATCGCGTTGACGATCATCTGGCGGATTTGATTTTGCAGGCTCATGCCCGAGACCCGCGAACGTTCGAAAAGCTGCGCCCAAAGCGTGGCGGTCGGGCGTGTGGGCATGCATGTCTCCTGCAAAGAGAGTGAGGCGGCGCGTGCGCGTGGCCCATGCGCACGCGAAGTTCGCAGCGCAGATGCGGCTCCTGCGGGGCGCGGCCCCTGGCTTCATCTACCGAAAGATCCCATGAAAGACCGCCGCGCCGACGGGTCGGCGCGGCGGCTCCGTACGCTTCCTGCCAGCACGGTCAACCCATCGAAAACGCCAGTTCGCGACGCTGCCGCAACCCGACCCACGCCGCCGATGCCGCGCTGATGATCCCCGCCCCGAGGCAGTACCCGGCGATCATCCAAGGCTCGCCGCCGCTGCGCTGCAAGAGCCACGTCGCGATGATCGGGCTGATGCCGCTCGCGAATATGCCCGAGAACTGATAGACGAACGAGATGCCCGAGTAACGCACTCTCGCATCGAAGAGTTCGGAGAAGAGCGCCGCCTCCGGACCATAGATCGATGCGTACACCACGCCCAGCGGAATCACGACCGCGAGCCATGCGACCATCGTGTTGCCGCCGCTGTTCTTCATCAGCCAGAAGCCGAGGAACGCCGAGATCCCTGTCGCCAGCGATCCCCAGAAATAAATGCGAGCGCGCCCGACACGATCCGACAGCCGTCCGAAGAACGGAATCGTGAAGATCATCACGAACGCGGCGAGCATCACGCCGAGCAGCGCGTCGGTGCGTGGCATATGCAGCGTGCCCGTCAGATACGAAATCGAAAATACGCCGAACACGTTGAAGAATACGCCGTCAATAAAGCGCGCGCCCATGCCCGCGATAGTATTGCCGGGATACTTCGCGATTACGTCGACGATCGGCATGCGCGCCTCGGTGCCCGTCTTCCGGATGCGGGCGAACTCCGGCGTTTCCATCACGTTGAGCCGGATATACATGCCGATGGCGACGAGGGCGAACGAGAGGAAGAACGCCACACGCCAGCCCCATGCGAGAAACTGCGCATCCGTGAGGTTGAGCGAGAGTCCCGCCACGACACCCGAGGAGAGACACAGTCCGAGCGCGAGACCGATCTGCGGAATGCTCGCATAGAAGCCGCGCTTGTTCTCCGGCGCATACTCGAACGCCATCAGCACCGCGCCGCCCCATTCGCCGCCGAGCCCGATGCCCTGCAGCACGCGCAGCAGCAACAACAGCGAGGGCGCCCAGATGCCGATCTGCGCGTAAGTCGGCACCACGCCGATCAGCACGGTCGCCACGCCCATGATCGTGAGCGTCATCACCAGCATGCTCTTGCGGCCGATGCGATCCCCGAAGTGTCCGAAGATCACGCCGCCGAGCGGGCGGCTCAGGAAGCCGACGGCGAATGTGCCGTAGGCGAGCATCGTCGAGATGAGCGGATCGCTGCTCGGGAAATACAGCTTGTTGAAGACGATGCCGGCAACGACGCCGTATAGAAAGAAGTCGTACCACTCGATGGTCGCGCCAATGAGACTGGCGACGACGACTTTCCTCATCTGCTTGCCATCGGTTTTGGGCAGTGCGTTCATGGTTGTCTCCGTATGTCCGGGTGTGTGCGAGGCTTGTATTCAGCCTCTTTGACCTGCATGGGCCATGCGCTTTTCAACAACGGCTTCGGGTGCTTCTTCCACGCGCGTGACATGCTGATAGCGCTGGTCTTCGAGGATCATGTCGGCGGCTTTCTCCGCGATCATGATGACGGGCGCATTCGTGTTGCCCGACACCAGCTCCGGCATGATCGACGCATCGACCACGCGCAGGCGCCCGACGCCGCGCACCTTCAGGCGCTCGTCGACGACCGCGAGCGCATCGTTGCCCATCTTGCAGGTCCCGGCCGGGTGATAGATCGACTGGCTGAACTTGCGCGCGACCTCCAGCAGATCGGCATCGCTTTGGTATTCCCGGCCCGGAATGAACTCCGACACGATGTGCTTCGCGAGCGACGGCGCCGCCGCGATGCGTCGCGCGACCTTGATGCCGCCGATCACGACGGGGTGATCGCGCGCGTCCGACAGATAGTTCGCGTGAATCGCCGGATACTGCAGCGGATCGTTCGAGCGGATTTCGACGCTGCCCCGGCTATGAGGCCGCAACTGGCACACCGACGACGTGAACGCCGAAAACGGATGCGGCCCCTGGCCCGGCTTGTCGGCGGAGAGCGGCTGCATGTGAAACTGAATGTCGGGACGCGACACATCCGGCGACGAGCGCGTGAAGATCACCACCTGGCTTGCGGCGAGCGTGAGCGGACCCGTGCGTGACATCGCGTATTGCAGCCCCACGAGCGCCTTCTTGAGCGGGTTGTTGACCTCGTCGTTGAGCGTGCGCTCGCGCGTCTTGAAGACGAGCCGCACTTGCAGATGATCCTGCAGGTTGCGGCCGACGCCGGGAAGTTCGTGCCGCGTCTGCACGCCCGCGTTCGCCAGCACGTCGGCGGGTCCGATGCCGGAGTTCTGCAGAATCTGCGGCGAGCCGATCGCGCCGGCGGCGAGGATCACTTCGACGCGCGCGCGCACCGTCTTGCACACGCCGTCGTGCATGTATTCGAGACCGATCGCCTCGCGGCCGTTGAAGAGCACCTTGCGCGTCTGCGCACGCGTTTGCACGATCAGATTGCGGCGGCCGCGCACCGGCTTGAGAAAGCCCTTCGCGGTGCTCCAGCGAAAACCCCTGTACGCCGTCTGCTGGAAATAGCCGACGCCTTCCTGCGTCGCGCCGTTGTAGTCCTCGTTGAAGGGAATGCCTGTTTCCTGTGCCGCCGCGATGAAGTGATCGGCGATCGGACGGCGCAGGCGCAGATCGGACACCTTGAGCGGGCCGCCCACGCCGTGATACTCGCTCGCACCGCGTTCCTGGTCCTCCGATTTCCTGAAGTAGGGCAGAACATCCCTGAAACTCCAGCCTGCGTTGCCGAGTTCGGCCCAGCGATCGTAGTCCTCGTGCTGGCCGCGCACATACAGCAGCCCGTTGAGCGAGCTGGAGCCGCCGAGCACCTTGCCGCGCGGCCAGTCGATGCTGCGGCCCGCGACCGCGTCGTCCGGCTCCGTGCGATAGCACCAGTCCAGCTCGGGATCGTGCATGGTCCTGAAGTAGCCGACGGGAATGTGAATCCACGGATTCGTATCGGGTCCGCCTGCTTCGAGAAGCAACACGGTATTGGACGGATTCGCGCTCAGACGGTTGGCGAGCACGCAGCCTGCCGAACCCGCACCGACGATGACGTAATCGACTTCCTGCTGCATGAGACGTGTCTCCTGGAGTCTTCTTCTGGAACGATTCGTTCTTGCTTGCGTTTCGTTCAATGTGGAAGAAGCGGCGAGCGAAGCCAAGAGAAAAGCGCGGAAGAGCGGGAAAGTGAAACGGAAACTGCGCAAACCGATTCAGAATCGAGGCCCGATTCGGGTTGTCACGGAGGGGTTTTCGAATCGTGCTTCGCTATGCGAAGCAATCATGCTGCAACGCGTCAGAACGTCGTCGCGAGTTCGCTTGCCGCTTGCTGAAGACGTGGCACGCAAGTCAGCGCGCGTGACAGCGGCATGCGCGATACGGGTCCGTGCACGGCGATGGCCGCGATGCACTTGCCGCGCGAATCGAAGACCGGCACCGCCACGCAGGCGATACCCAGCACGAACTCTTCATTGTCGACGGCGATGCCCTTGCAGGCGATCCGGTCCAGCTCGGCTTCCAGCATCGTGGGGTCGTCGAGCGTATTCGGCGTGAAGCGTTCGAGCCGCATCGCGCGGATGAGCGCCGAGCGGTCGTCGCGCGGCATCATCGCGAGCAGCAGCTTGCCGCTCGCGCTGCAGTGCGCGGGAACGTGCGAGCCGGGCTTCAGTTCCAGCCGCAGCGCCCACGGCGATTCGCAGCGGTCGAGGTAGAGGACCTGCGTGTCGTGCAGCATGCTCAGGTTGCAGGTCTCGCCGAGGTCGGCGACGAGCCGCTCCAGAATGGCGTGACGCTGGCGGCGCGCGCCGCTGTGCATCATCACGTCTACGCCGAGCCGCTCGAGGCGCGGGCCGATCACGTAGGCGTTTTTTTGCCCCGGCTCGCGCGCGACAAAACCGCCCGCTTCGAGCGATTGCAACATGCGATGCAGCGAGGCCTTCGGCTGCTCGACGATATTCGCAAGCTCCGCGAGCGACAGCGCGCCCCTCGCCGCGACGAGATGTTCGAGCACGCTGAAGGCGCGCAGCGTAGGCGTATCGGCGCGCGCGGCGTTGTCGGTGAGCGGCGCGCTTTCCGTCGGTTCAGGTTGAACGAACGCTTCGATATCGACTCGCGTATCCATGATGCGCTCAGACCGGCTGATGCCGCGCCGCCTGCGCCTGCACGCAGGTCACGGCGATCACGTAATAGATGTCGTCGGCGCTGCAGCCGCGCGAGAGATCGTTGGCTGGCTTGGCGAGGCCTTGCAGCAACGGTCCGATTGCCTTCGCCCCGCCGATGCGCTCCGCGAGCTTGTAGCCGATGTTGCCCGCTTCGAGACTCGGGAAGATCAGCGTGTTCGCGTGGCCTTCGATCTGCGAATGATGCACCTTGCGCATCGCGATTTCGGAGACGATCGCGGCATCGAGCTGCACGTCGCCGTCGATGGCGAGACCGGGGCGCGCTTCCTTCACGCGCCGCGTCGCGTCGATCACTTTATCGACGGCCGCATGGTGGGCGCTGCCGCTCGTCGAAAAGGACAACATCGCGACGCGCGCATCTTCCATCAACAGGCTGCGCGCGCTGTCGGCGGCGGCCATGGCGATTTCGGCGAGTTGCTCCGCGTTCGGCTCGACCACGAGCGCGCAATCGGAAAAGATGAGGCCGCCTTTCATCGTATGAAACGGCTCGCACAGCATCATCAGGAAGAAGCTGGAAACGAGCTTGAACGACGGCCTCACGCCGATGATCTGAATGGCGTTGCGCACGACATCCGCTGTCGTGTTGACCGCGCCGGACACCGATCCATCCGCTTCGCCCGTGCGCACCATCAGATTTGCGAAGCAGAGCGGATCGAGCACGGCGGCGCGCGCCTGATCGGGCGTCATGCCTTTTTTCTCGCGCAGCGCGAACAGCGCTTGCGCAAAGCGTTCGGAATGCGGTGAATGAGAAGGATCGATCAGGTCGATGCCTTCGAGATCGATGCCCGCGCCATCCGCGACCTGAAACGCGCGCGCTCGTGCGCCCACGAGCACGACGCGCGCAATGCCTTCCTTCTGCGCGCGTTCCGCCGCCTGAAGCACGCGCGTGTCTTCGGCTTCGGAGAGGACGATGCGCATCGGCATGTCGCGAGCCTGATCGATGATGCGATGCATGGCTTTCATGGCGGGCTCACTGTCATCAGAAAGAAAACGCCGCTCCGGGCGCGGAGCGGCGCGGCGTCGGACTTAAACGTAGTCCTTGTACTTGTCGAGCATGCGCACGGGCTTCGAGAGCGCGTCGCGGCGGAACGGATCGCCGAGTTCGCGCGTGCACATGATCTCGATGATCGTCGTCTTGCCGTGATTCATCTGCAGATCGATGGCCTTCTTCAGCGCCGCGCCGACATCCTCCAGCTTGTCGACGACGATGCCTTCCGCGCCCATCGCCTTCGCGATCTCGGCGAAGCTCTGGTTGTCGAGTTCGCCCGCGACGAAGCGGCGATTGTAGAAGTCGACCTGATTCTTCTTCTCCGCGCCCCACTGGCGGTTATGAAACACGACAGCCGTCACCGGAATGTTGTGGCGCACGCAGGTCATGGTTTCCATCAGGCTCATGCCCCAGGCGCCGTCGCCCGCATACGAAACGGCCGGACGATGCGGCGCCGCGACCTTCGCGCCGATGATCGTCGGGAACGCATAGCCGCAATTGCCCCAGCTCATCGCCGCGAAGAAGCTGCGCGGCTTGTTGAAGCGCAGATAGCTGTTCGCGACAGAGTTGATGTTGCCGATATCGGTCGACACCATCACGTCTTCCGGCATCGCCTTTTCGAGTTCTCGCAACACCTGGCGCGGATGCAGGTACTGTCCGCCGCTAAAGGGCTTCTCGTTCTTCTGCTCCTCGATCATGTCGAGGCTGTACGCGTCGCGTTCGTGCGTCCACTCGTCGAGTTCCTTTTCCCATGCGGCCTTTTCATCGGCGATCGTTTTCGCGCGGGCGTCTTTCGTCGCATCGCAGTCGAGCTTGCGATCCGCGAGACGTTGCGTAAGCGCGATGGCGGTCGCTTTCGCATCGCCGCAAATGCCGACGGAAATCTTCTTCACGAGGCCGAGCATCTTGTGGTCGGCATCGATCTGGATGACCTTCGCTTCCTTCGGCCAGTAGTCGAGGCCGTGTTGCGGCAGCGTGCCGAACGGTCCGAGACGCGAGCCGAGCGCGATCACGACATCGGCCTGGCTCAGGAGCTTCATCGCGGCCTTCGAGCCCTGATAACCGAGCGGACCGCACCACAGCGGATGATTTGCCGGGAACGAGTCGTTGTGCAGATAGCTGTTGACCACCGGCGCGCCGAGTCGCTCGGCGAGCGCCTTGCATTCCTCGATGGCGTCGGACATCACCACGCCGCCGCCCGAGATGATGACGGGAAATTTCGCTTCGGCGATCAGATCGGCGGCTTCGTTCAGGCTTTGATCGCCGCCGGGGCCGCGGTCCAGACGCTGCGGCTTCGGAATCTCGACCTTGACCTGGCCGTAGAAGTAATCGCGCGGAATGTTGAGTTGCGTCGGGCCCATTTCCGACAGCGCGCGATCGAAACAACGCGCGGTGAATTCGGCCATGCGCGCCGGATGCGTGACGTGACCCTGATACTTCGTGAACTCCTGGAACATCGGCAATTGCTTCGCTTCCTGAAAACCGCCGAGGCCGATGCCCATCGTGCCCGCTTCCGGCGTGACGATCACCACCGGGCTGTGCGCCCAGTACGCCGCCGCGATCGCCGTCACGCAATTGCTGATGCCCGGACCGTTCTGGCCGATCACGACGCCGTGACGCCCCGACACGCGGGAATAGCCGTCGGCCATGTGGCCCGCGCCCTGTTCGTGCACGACGGGAATCAGGCGGATGCCGGCGGGCGCGAAGATGTCCATCGCGTCCATGAATGCCGATCCCATGATGCCGAACATCTCGGTCACGCCATTGGCGGCGAGCGTCTCGACGAATGCTTCCGATGGGGTCATGGCCTGCGGACCGGTCTGCGCGCCGGGATCGGCGGAAGTGGTCTTGGAAGAACGGACTGGGTCGTGCTCGCTCATGAAATGTCTCCGTTGATTACAAAACGGAACGAAGTGTTCCGGAATATGTATCGTGAGCACATCGTAGAACCGGGCGATTCGCGCGTCAACCTGTTTTTCACGAAAACGGAACGTTTTGTCTCTAAAAAATAGAGCCTGAGCCGCGTGCCGTGTTGCGACACGGACGGCTTTTCGCGCAGCGCGGTGGCAAAAAAGCAGTAGCGGGAAAGGGATTTAGCGCGCGTGATGACGCTGCCGCGCCATGAGCGTCAGACCATCGGAGGCGTCGATGAGCGTCGCCAGCTTCAAGGCCGTCGCACGCAAATGCGGAACGGCTTCGAGAATATCGTTCAGATTCGCGCGGGCGGTCGGCGCGTGGGCGGCCAGGCAGGCGAGGACGCGGCCGGTCGCCGCGTCGGTGATGGGCACCGCGACCGCCACCATGCCGAGCACGAATTCCTCGTTGTCGATGCCGATGCCGCGCGCCGCCAGCCGGTCGAGTTCGGCTTCCAGCAGCGCGCGGTCGGTGAGCGTGCGATGGGTTTTTCGGGTCAGCGTGAGACGGTTGAGGATCTGGCGACGCTCCGCGAGCGGCATCTGCGAAAGGAACAGCTTGCCGCTCGCGGTGCAGTGCAGCGGCACGCGCATGCCGGCCTGCATGTTCAGGCGCAACGGCTCCGCGGTCTCCACACGTTCGATATAGAGCACGGTGTCGCCGTCGAGGGCAGTGAGATTGCAGCTTTCGCCGATCACGTCGACGAGCGAGCGCAGAATCGACCGGCACGCGCGCGTGAAGGCGTTGTTGGCAAGCGTGGCGAGCGCGAGTTGCGCGGCGCGGGGGCCGAGTGCGATGCCCCGCTCGGTGCCGCGCGAGTCGGGCATGTGGGTGACATAGCCCTGGGCTTCGAGCGCATCGACGAGGCGCAGCAGCGTCGCCTTCGGAATGCGCAGGCGCGCGGCAAGCTGGGACAGCGTGTAGGCGTGCCCGGCTGCGGCGAGCTGTTCGAGGACGGCGAGTGGACGAAGCGTCCGCGCTTCATCGCCGGCGGGTTCGGCGGGATCGGGCTGGGATACGTCGCGCATGAACGGGAACCGGAGCGTCGGGTTTCGAATGATGACCTACTTTACGTCAGATTCGCCTCGCACGTCATATTTTTCGGAACGTCCGGTTGCAGATTTGTGTTTTAAGTGCGTGCCGTCAGAATGTCTTGCCGAACTCCTTGGCGGCCTGCTTGAGGCGCGGCACCATGTCGAGCGCACGGGAGAGCGGTGCCCGCGAGACCGGCGCGTGAACCGCGATGGCCGCGATACATGCGCCCTTCGAATCGACGATGGGCGCGGCTGCGCACACGATGCCCTGCACGAACTCCTCGTTGTCGATCGCCACGCCCTTCTTTGCAATGCGGTCCAGCTCCGCTTCGAGCATCTCGGTATCGGTGATGGTGTTGGTGGTGAAACGTTCGAGCTTCATCGAGCGGATCAGCGCGTTGCGCTCGTCGCGCGGCAGCATCGCCAGCAGCAGCTTGCCACTCGCGCTGCACCACACGGGCACATGCGAGCCGGGTTTCAGGTCCAGCCGCAGCGGCCAGGGCGCCTCCACGCGGTCCAGATACAGGACTTCGTTCTCGTGCAGCATCGTGAGGTTGCAGGTCTCGCCCAGGTCCGAGACGAGCCGCGTGAGGATTGCGTGACGCAGCCGGCGCGCGCCTGCATGCGTCATCACGTTGAGTCCCAGTTGCGCGAGCCGCGGCCCGACGACATAAGCGTTCTTGTCACCCGGCTCGCGGATCACGAGGCCACCCGCTTCGAGCGATGCCAGCATCCGGTGCAGCGAAGGCTTGGGCATGCCCATGTCCTCGGCCATGTCGGTCAGCGACATGGGGCTGCCCGCCTGCACGAGGTATTCGAGCAGAGCAAAGGCTCGCAGGGTGGGCGTGTCGGACTTGTCCATCGGCGTTTCCCGTTTGAATTCGTTCGACATTATTTTAAATGAGGTCCCGAGCATCGCCGGCATCGACAAAACAGGCGAATTAAACGAAATGAATTGTTCCGGAAAAAAATAGACGCTATGCTGCAGCCTCAGCAACCGGAGACGAGCATCATGATGCGCGACACATGGATAGATGAGCCGGACCGCAGCGTGTCCGCGCGTACGCTGTTTGGCGTCGACGTGGACCTGCAGGTGCCGGCGTTCAGCACGCGCGATCCGCACGTGCCGGAGATCGACGAGGCATATCGCTTCAATCCCGAGGTCACGCTGGCGATACTCGCGGGCTTCGCGTTCAACCGGCGCGTGATGGTGCAGGGCCTGCACGGCACGGGAAAATCCACGCATATCGAGCAGGTGGCGGCGCGTCTGAACTGGCCCTGCATGCGCGTGAATCTGGACGGCCACGTGAGCCGTCTCGATCTCGTCGGCAAGGACGCCATCGTCATACGTGACGACGTTCAGGTCACGGAGTTTCAGGAAGGCATCGTGCCGTGGGCATTGCAGCGGCCCTTCGCGCTCGTGTTCGACGAATACGATGCCGGCCGCCCGGACGTGATGTTCGTCATCCAGCGCATCCTGGAGCGGGAAGGGAGCTTCACGCTGCTCGATCAGAACCGCGTGATCCAGCCGCACCGCTTCTTCCGTCTCTTCGCGACGACCAACACCATCGGCCTCGGCAATCTGAACGGCATGTATCACGGCACGCAGATGCTCAATCACGCGCAGATCGACCGCTGGAACGTGGTGGCGACGCTCAACTATCTGTCACGCGAGGAAGAGGCGCGCATCGTGCTCGCGCGCGTGCCGCAACTCGATCACGACACGGGGCGCACGCTCGTCGACGCGATGGTGAGCATGGCCGGACTCACGCGGCGCGGATTTCAGGCGGGCGATGTCTCCACGCTGATGTCGCCGCGCACCGTCATCAACTGGGCGGAAAACTGTGAAGTGTTCCACGACGTGAAGCTCGCGCTGCGGCTCACGTTCCTGAACAAATGCGATGAAGCCGAGCGGCCTATCGTCGCGGAATATTTTCAGCGGGCGTTCGGCGAGGAACTGGACACGCCGTCGCAATGGCATGACGAGCCGGCCCAATGAGCGGGCCGCGTGAGCTCGCGCGGCGCGATGCGCTGTGCGCGGCGGCGGTGCGCGCGCTGACGGGCGACGAAGCGCTGCATTACCGGGGCGGCAGGCTGTATCGCCACTTGCGGCCGGTGCCGCTGCATGCGCCGCATTTGCGCGGCGAGCGCCGCGAAGACGAGGATTTCGATTCGACACGCGGCGCGGCGGATGCATCCGCGCTGCGCATCGCGCATTCGGATCCGGCGCTGCACCAGTCGCTCGCGCCGCAAGAGCCGGTCGAGCGCATGCTGTTCGACATGCTCGAACAACTGCGCTGCGAAACGCGCGTGCCTGC
Source organism: Caballeronia sp. ATUFL_M2_KS44 (assembly GCF_023630965.1). Taxonomy (NCBI): domain Bacteria; kingdom Pseudomonadati; phylum Pseudomonadota; class Betaproteobacteria; order Burkholderiales; family Burkholderiaceae; genus Caballeronia; species Caballeronia sp. ATUFL_M2_KS44. The sequence goes on from NZ_JALQEA010000039.1 coordinate 47,853, forward strand.
CGGAATGGAAGGCGTGAGGCACAACGTCCGGCATCGCTTCGATACATGGTCGCTCGCGTGTTACCGGTCGGGCTTGCTCGACAGCGATATCGGATTGCTGATTTACACGGTTGCGCAGATGGTGGCATCGCGTTTGTCGGGACGCGCCGTGCTGGAGCAAACCGAAGGGCTGATCGAAGCGACGCGCGCGGCGCTTGCGCCATCGCTTGGGCACGCGCTCGCGGGCTTGCGCCGCGAGTGCGCCGATCAGCGCGCGTATGCCGTTCACGCGCTCGATATTGCCGCGCGGATCGGCGGCATGGTGCGGGACGTGCGGAGCGCGTTCGTGGAAACCCACGCATCGTCCGACGATGACGACGAAGATGCCGCGCGCACGATGCTCGGCACATGGTTCGATATCGACGACGAAGAGGGCGAAGCCGAGCGGCTGGCGCTTGCGGTGAGCGCGGAGAGCAGCGCGCGCAAGGCATCGGGCGAGGACTATCGCATTTTCACCGCGCGCCACGACACGACCATTCGTCCCGCGACTCGCATTCGCGCGGCGCTGCTGCGCGAATACCGCGAACGTCTCGACGGCCTGATCGCCGCGCGACACATCAACGTGCCGCGCCTCGCGCGCATGCTGCAGGCGTCGATCGCCGTGCCGCAGCGCGACGGCTGGTCGTTCGGCGAGGAAGAAGGGCGCATCGACGGCAGGCGGCTCGCGCAAGTCGTCGCATCGCCCAGCGAGCGGCGGCTGTTCAGGCGGGAACGCGAGCGGCCCACGGCGAACTGCGCGGTGAGCTTTCTGATCGACTGTTCCGGGTCGATGAAAGCGAGCATCGAGACCGTCGCGATGATGGTCGACGTCTTCGTGCGCGCACTCGGCATGGCGGGCGTCGTGACCGAAGTGCTCGGCTTCACGACCGGTGCGTGGAACGGCGGGCGCGCGAAGCTGGAATGGCTGGCGAAGGGCAGGCCGAAATATCCCGGCCGGCTCAACGAGGCGTGCCACATGATCTACAAGGAAGGCGATGCCGGCTGGCGCGCGGCGCGCGGCGACATCGCATCGCTCTTCAAGGCCGACCTGTTCCGCGAAGGCATCGATGGCGAAGCGGTGGACTGGGCATGCGCGCGGCTCATCGCGCGCAACGAAGCGCGGCGCATCCTCGTGGTGATCTCGGACGGCAGCCCGATGGACAGCGCCACCGCGCAGGCCAACGACCCGAACTATCTCGACCAGCATCTGCGCGAGGTCGTCGCGAAGCACGAAGCGGCGGGCACGGTGGAAGTGCTGGGTCTCGGCGTCGGACTCGATCTGAGTCCTTTCTATCGGCATCACTTTGCCGTCGATCTTTCGGTGCCGCCGGACATGACGCTGTTCGCCAGGCTCGCGGGATGGCTCGGCGCGCGGCGCAGAAGCAGCACTTAGACCAACACGATCCGCGTCCCGGAAACATCGCGCACGTACCGTCATAGAGACGCACGAAGCAAGCGTCTGCGCGATGCGCTCGGCATCCGCCGCGACGACGATCTCCCGCGGGCGCCGCGTCCCACACGCCCCCCCCGCCGCGACGCGTTCGAGCAGAAAAAATAGCCCGTCCCGCTGCCGGAGAGCGCCGTTCGCTGCGTCCGCAGCGGCGCAGCCACGCCACCTTGCGGGACTCCGCGCTGGCACTAACGAAGGGTCGGGGCTGGTACTAAGCGGCGCGCGGACTTCGGTGCAGACTGAAGGCACTTTTCAAGGAGTTATCGGTGGCTACTCTCGACTTCGTTGCGCCGGCCTTTCGTGGCGCGTGCGCCCCATACGATCCGCTCTACGATCCACTCGTGTCCCCCATGGGCCGTCAGGCGATGGACTACGCGCCCACCTACTGGGTGGCGACCGCCGGCGAGCCGCCCGAAGACGACGGCCCCTTGCCGGGCGATGCGGACGTCGACGTGCTGATCGTCGGCTCGGGATTCACCGGCCTGTCCACCGCGCTGTTCCTCGCGCGCGAGCACGGCATCCGCGCGACGATCGTCGATGCGAACCGTACCGCCTGGGGCTGCACGAGCCGCAACGGCGGGCAGGGCCAGAATGCGAGCGGGCGTCTGTATCGATCGCAATGGATCGAGCGCTGGGGCAAAGAGACCGCGCTCAGGCTCGATGCGGAGATCCGCGAAGGCTTCGACACGTTCAAGAACCTGATCGGCGAATTCGCGTGCGATCCGCAGCCGGGCGGGCATCTGTATATCGCGCACCGCGAACGCAAGATGGACTTTCTCGCCCACGAATGCAAGGTGATGCGCGACGTCTTCGGCTACGACGCGCGCATGCTGAGCGCGAGGGATGTCGCGCAATCGTATGTCGACGATCGCGAAAGCTGTGGCGCGCTGCTGGAGCCGGACGGCATCGGCGTGCATCCGCTCAAGCTCGCGTTCGGCTATCTGCGCATGGCGCGATCGCTCGGCGTCAAGGTGCATCCGGGCACGCCCGTGCTGAACGTCGAGACGATCCGTGGCGTGCATCACGTCCGCACGCCGCGCGGCACGATCCGCGCGAAGGCCGTCGCGTTCGCGACGGGCGGCTATACCCGCAACGACATGCATCGCGCGCTCGACGCGAAGATCATGCCCATCCTGTCGAACTCGCTGGTCACGCGGCCGCTGACGCAGGAAGAGCTGGCGGCGACGAACTTCGTCACGCGCCAGGTCATTACCGATACGCGCACCCTGCGCTTCTACTATCGCCTGCTGCCGGACAACCGCCTGCAGATCGGCAGCCGCAGCGCGATCACCGGCGCGGAGGCAGCCGATCCGCGGCACATGGAAGTGCTCGTCGAAGGCCTGCATCGCAAGTTCCCTGCGTTGAAGGGCATCCGCATCGACTATTCGTGGTGGGGCTGGGTGGACGTGAGCCACGACATGATGCCGCGCGTCGCGCAGCCGGACCCGGCGCAAAGCCTCTTTTACGCGGTGGGTTATGGCGGCAACGGTGTCTCGTTCTCCGCGCATGCGGGGCGGCGCATGGCCGAGCGCATCGCCGGCAAATGGCAGCAGAGTCGCGACGACCTGCCGATCTACGAATCCGCGCTCGAATATCCGAACGTCATGGGCGTGGTGCGGTGGAAGGGCTTCGCGCCGTTCCGCCGTGTCGGCCAACGCTTTCTGTATCACAAGTATCTGGCGCAGGACGAGAAGCGCTGAACCACTTTCTGGCAACGAAACGGCGATATCGACACATGAGCACTCAAACGAATCAGGACTACATCCGTCTTCTGGAGACGTTCAACGACGCCTGGAACCGTCACGACATCGACGCACTGATGAACTGCATGGCCGACGAATGCGTCTTTCACGGCGTGGCCGGACCCGATGCGCTGGGCCGCACGTTCAGCGGCCGGGACGAAGTGCGCAAGGGCTTCGCGCTCGCATGGGAAACCTGCCCGGACGCGTCGTGGAAAGAGGGCGAGCATTTCGTGAGCGGCGAACGGGGCGTGTCGGAATCGACATTCCGCGGCACGAAGGCCGACGGGTCGCGCATCGAGGCGCGCATGGTGGACGTCTTCACCTTCAGGGACGGCAAGATCGCCGTCAAGAACGCTTTCCGCAAGGACCGCCCGGCACTGTGAGCGATGCAGAAGACCGGCACGGCGTGATGCAATGAAACGCCCCGACCCGCCGGCAACGGACCGGCGGGCGGAGGCGCGAACGAGCACGACACAGCAGATCAGGAGACGATATGCATTCGAGCATGGACAAAGGCGATCTCAAATGTGGCCTCAAGCAGCGCCACATGACGATGATCGCGCTGGGCGGCGTCATAGGCGCAGGACTTTTCGTCGGTAGCGGCGTGGTGATCCAGCAGGCCGGACCCGCCGCGATTCTCTCCTTTCTCATCACGGGCGGACTGGTGGTGCTCGTCATGCGCATGCTCGGGGAGATGGCCTGCGCCATGCCGGCCGTCGGCTCGTTCTACGAATATGCGCGCCTCGCGTTCGCGACGCAGCGCGGACCGGGACGTCTCGCCGGCTTTCTCACCGGCTGGATGTACTGGTACTTCTGGGTGATCGTGATCGCGCTGGAAGCCGTGGCGGGCGCGAAGCTCGTGCAGTTCTGGATACCCGACGTGCCCTCGTGGATCATCAGTCTCGTGCTGCTCGTGGTGCTCACGCTGACCAATCTGATTTCCGTCAGCAGCTACGGCGAGTTCGAATTCTGGTTCTCGTCGATCAAGGTCGGCGCGATCATCGTGTTCCTGTTCCTCGGCGGTCTCTACGTATGCGGCCTGTGGCCCGCGTCGATGCACACGACCGATGTCGCCACGACCTTCCTCGGGCATGGCGGCTTCATGCCCAACGGCATAGGACCGGTGATGACGGGCGCGGTCGCGGCGACGGGCTTCTACTTCGGCGCGGAGATCGTGACCATCGCGGCGGCGGAAGCGAAGGAACCTGCGAAGGCGGTGGCGAAGGCGACCAATTCGGTCATCACGCGTGTGCTGGTGTTCTACGTCGGCTCCGTGGCGCTCGTGGTCGCGCTGGTGCCGTGGAATTCTCATCAGATGTCGACGCCGTACGTGAGCGCGCTCGACGTGATGGGCATGCCGGCTGCGGCCAACGTGATGAACGCCATCGTGCTCACGGCCGTGCTGTCGGCGCTCAACTCGGGTCTCTATGCCGCGTCGCGCATGCTGTTCGCGTTGACGCGTCACGGCGATGCGCCGCTCGGTCTCGCGAAGGTCAACAAGCGTGGCGTGCCCACGCGCGCCATTCTGCTCGGCACGGTATTCGGCTATGTGTCGGTGGTGATGTCGTATGTGTCGCCGGACACGGTCTTCGCGTTCCTGGTCAATTCATACGGCACCGTGGCGATCTTCGTGTACCTGCTGATCGCCTGCTCGCAGTTGCGTCTGCGCGGCCGCATGACCAGTTTCGAAGTCGGCGACCTGCGGGTGCGCATGTGGGGTTTCCCGTATCTCACGTGGCTCGCGATCTTCGGAATGCTGGCCATTCTCATCGCGATGGCCTTCATTCCCGATCAACGCAAGCCGTTATGGCTGGGTGTCGCGAGTCTCGGCATTTTGATTGCCGCGTATGTCGTGTTCAAGCGCGGCCGCAAGGAGACCGCGATGGAAACCGACGAGTATTCGAAGCAGTTGGTGCAGGCAGTCGAACGGTGAGCATTGAAGCTTCGGCCGGCGCGTAACCACGCGAGCCGGCCCTTCATTCCTTGAACGTCCTGGCCGTTTCTTCGGCGGTGCGGCGCAGATCGGGCTCGAAAGCGAGCAGTTGATCGAGCGCCACGCGACCCACCGGCGCCTGAATGGCGATGGCCGCGCACGCGCGATTGCGATCGAGCATCACCGGCACGGCGATCGCCACGAGCCCCTGCAAATGCTCCTGGTCGTTGATGGCGAGCATGCGGCGGCGCGTCAATGCGAGTTCGCGGCGCAGGGTGTCCCGGTCGGTGATGGTGCGCTCGGAGTATCCGCGCAACGGCATGCGCTCGATCATGCGCTCGCGCCGCTCCTTCGGCAGAAAGCTCAGCAGCACCTTGCCGCTCGCCGAGCAATGCAGCGGCACATGCGAACCCGGCTGCAACTGCATGCGCAGCGGCCAGCCCGTTTCCACGCGATCCACATAGACCACGTCGTTGCCCGCGAGCATCGTCAGATTGCAGGTCTCGCCCACGCGCACGACGAGTTGTTCGAGCAACGCATGACGCGCCGCAGCAGGCCCCGCATGCATCAGCACGTTGATGGCCAGCGTGCGCACGCGCGCCGAGCATTCGTAGAGCTTGTCGTTGGCGCCGCGCGTCACGAGCCAGGCATCCATCAATTGCACGAGGATGCGATGCACCGTCTGCTTGGGCAGGCCGAGCGCATCGACGAGCTCGGTCATCGATAGCGGGCGATTGGCCTTCGCGAGCGCCTCCAACACGCGAAACGCACGCACCGCGGCGGCATTCGATTGATTCGACGTCACGCTGTCCTGTCTCCGTCTGCGTACTTTCTATATTTGGTCTCATTGTGCGTCGAAAACAGCGGTTTTCGGGACTGTGGAAAGTCCCGAAATCATGCTTTTCCGATGCTGACTGCCTGGCAGCATGCGTTACGTCACAAAACGGGACCGCGCGATGAACGCGGCTGACTAGATTGGATAGCACTTCCAATTCTTTCCACAGCCGAGGTTTATCGAATGAACGACATGGCAAGCGGCGCCACGCTCGAGCGTGCTCACGCACAGGCGCCGGATCAACGACAAGCCGATGAGGCGCGCGTCGTCGGCGCGCTCGTCGAGCGGGCGCGCGCTGCGCAGCGCCGCTTCGAGCAAGCGGGGCAGGAGACGCTCGATACCGCGGCCGCTGCGGCCGCCTGGGCCATCATGGAGCCGCAGCGCAACCGGCGGCTCGCGGACCTCGCCGTGCGCGACACCGGCCTCGGCAACGCCGACGACAAGTTCCGCAAGAATCATCGCAAGACGCTCGGGCTGCTGCGCGATCTGCACGGCGTCGCGACGACGGGCGTGATCGCGCGCGACGAGGCGCACGGCATCGTCGAGATCGCACGTGCGGCCGGCGTGGTGGCGGCGATCACGCCATCGACGAATCCGGCCGCGACGCCCGCCAACAAGATCATCAACGCGCTCAAGTGCGGCAACGCGGTCATCGTCGCGCCTTCGCCGAAGGGTTATTCCTCGTGCGCGCTGCTGATCGAATTCATTCACGCGGAGTTCGCCAGGGCGGGTCTCGATCCCGATCTGGTTCAGATGCTGCCGGCGCCGATCGGCAAGGCCGCCACCGCCGCGCTGATGCGTCAGGCGGACCTGGTCGTCGCGACCGGCTCGCAGGCCAACGTGCGCATGGCCTACACGAGCGGCACGCCGGCCTTCGGCGTGGGTGCGGGCAATGTCGCTTCGATCGTCACCGCGAAAGCCGATCCCGATGATGCGGCGCGCAAGATCGCCGTGTCCAAGACGTTCGACAACGCGACGAGCTGCTCATCGGAAAACAGCGTCGTGATCGAGGACGCCATCTACGCGCGCATGCTCGACGCGCTGACGAAGCAGGGCGGCGTATTGCTCGACGCCGGACAGAAAGCGAAATTGCAGGCGGCGATGTGGCAGGACGGCAAGCTCTCCGCGCGCTGCACGGCGCGTCCGGCCGCGACCATTGCGCGCGAAGCCGGCCTCGACGACATCGCCGCCCGCGAGCCGAAATTCCTGATGGTCGAGGAGAGCGGCTATGGCGCGGACCATCCGTTTTCCGGCGAGAAGCTCTCGCCCGTGCTGACGGTCTATCGCGCACGCGACATCGGCGAAGCGATCGGGATCGTGAGCGGCATTTACGGCTACATGGGCGCGGGTCATTCGGTGGGCGTGCACGGCGCCGACGATGCGCTCGCCGTCAGGCTCGGCACGCAATTGCCGGTGGCGCGGGTCATCGTGGATCAGGCGCACTGCCTGGCGACCGGCGGCAACTTCGACAACGGCCTGCCGTTCTCGCTCTCGATGGGCTGCGGAACCTGGGGCGGCAACAACTTCTCTTCGAATCTGGGCTTCCGGCAATACCTCAACGTCACGCGCGTCGCTTATCCGATCGCGGAGCGCGTGCCCGAAGTCGACGCGCTTCTCGGCGACTACTTCCGGAGGGTCGGACAATGAGCGCGCTGGCCGACCGAATCATTCGTCCGGGCGGTTCGCCGCTGGAAGCCGAGACGCTGCGCGCGTTGATCGACGCCCGCGCCGCGCATGCGCCGGACACGCCGTTCCTGCTGTCCGCGACGCAGGCGGGCGAGCTGACGTTTGGCGAGTTGCGCGACGACTGCCGCGCGCTCGAAGCGCGCTTCAAGGCGGCGGGCCTGCGCGCGGGCGATGTCGTTTCCGTCTTCATGGGCAACGGCATCCAGACCGCGCGTCTCTTGCTCGCGACGATGTACAGCGGGCTTGTCGCCAATCCGATGAATCTGCTGTGCCAGCCGTCGCAGGTGCGCTACATCGTCGAGCATTCGGATACGCGGGCGATCTTCACGGCGGACGACACGTACGACACGATCGTCGAAGCCGTCGATACGCTGCGCGCCGAAGGCATGCTGCGCGAGATCGCGGTGGTGCGCACATCGCCAGATGCGCGCGCGTTGCCCGATATCGACGCGCTTTCCGCACGCGCCATTGCGCTGCGACGCGACGATGCGGCGGCCGGCACGCATATCGTCGCGAGCGGGGCGGGCGTGCCGGACGCCGGCGACACCGCGTTGTTGATGTACACCTCGGGCACGACTGGGCTGCCCAAGGGTGTGCTGCTGAGTCATCGCAGCCTGATCGCGAACATGCGCAACATCAGCGCGGAGCATCGGCTTTCGGAACAGGACCGCGTGCTCGTCTCGCTGCCGCTCTATCACATCAACGGCCTCGTCGTGGCGCTGCTCACGCCGCTGTATCACGGCGGCTCCGCGGTGATGACGCCTCGCTTCTCCGCGCGCACGTTCTGGCGCGAGGCCTCGCTGTCCGGCTGCACGTGGATCAACGTGGTGCCGACCATCGTCGCGTATCTGCTCAATGGCGACGGCGCGCAGGGCTGCGATCTCTCGGCGCTCAGGTTCTGCCGCAGCGCATCCGCGGCATTGCCGGCCGATCACCATCGCGCGTTCGAGGCGCGCTTCGGCATCGGTGTCATCGAAACGATGGGCATGACGGAAACCGCCGCGCCCGCGTTCAGCAATCCCTACGAGCCGGGGATGCGGCGTGTGGGCAGCATCGGCGTGCCGTCGGGCGGCGAGGCGAAGATCGTCGGTCTGGACGGAAACGAGTGCGCGCCGGGCGAAACGGGCGAACTCGTCCTGCGCGGCCAGCAACTGATGAGCGGTTACTACAAGCGGCCCGAGGAGACCCGCGACTCGTTCACACCCGACGGATGGCTGCGCACCGGCGACCTCGGTTATCGCGACGAAGCCGGCTTCTTCTACATCAACGGGCGGGCCAAGGAACTGATCATCAAGGGCGGCGAGAACATCGCGCCGCGCGAGATCGACGAGGCGCTGCTGCGTCATCCCGGCGTGCTGGAGGCGGCAGCCGTCGGCGTGCCGGATGCGGCGTACGGGCAGGACATCGTCGCCTTCATCGTGCCGAGCGGCGGCGCGGCGTCCGTCGATGTGGCCGAGCTGCGTGCGCACTGCCTGCGCGAACTCGGGCGCTACAAGACGCCACGCGAGTTCCGCTTCATCGACGCGCTGCCGAGAGGCCCGTCCGGCAAGGTGCAGCGCCTGAAGCTCCTGCAGAAGCCTCAGCCCCCCGGATAGCCGCATGCTCCGCCGCTGACACGCCTCAACCATTCCACATCAGATGGATCGAGACATACCCGGCCGCGTCGGTCGCTTTCGCGACGGCTCCGGCCGACAAGGAGACACAATGAACCAGCATCGACCGCGCGTGAAGACGCGCCATATCATTCTCGGCGTGATGTGTGTGATGTACTTCATTTCATACATCGACCGGGTCAACATCGCCGTGGCGGGTCCGTTGATTCGCCAGGAGATGGGTCTGACGTCCGTGCAGCTCGGACTCGTGTTTTCCGCGTTCGCCTATCCGTATGCGGTGATGCAGATCGTCGGCGGCTGGCTCGCCGACAAGTTCGGTCCCAAGCTCGTGCTGACCGTGCTCTCGCTGATCTGGGGCGCCGCCACGCTCGCGACCGGCTTCGCGGGGAGCATCGTCACGCTCGTCCTGCTGCGCCTGGCGCTGGGCATCGGCGAAGGCGGCGCGTTCCCCACCGCGACACGCGCATTCACTTACTGGATGCCCGTGCACGAACGCGGTTTTGCGCAAGGCATCACGCACAGCTTCTCGCGGCTGGGCGGCGCGGTCACGCCGCCGCTCGTGCTGGCCGTGGTCGCCGCCAGCGGCTGGCGGGAGGCGTTCATCCTGCTGGGCGTGGCAAGCCTGGCGTGGACGGTCTTGTATCTCTTCGTATTCACGAACTCCCCCGATGAAAGCCGCCGCATCACGCCGGAAGAAACGGCTGAAATCGGCTATCGCGCGGGAGACTGCGCACGGGCGAGAAAGAGTGCGACGCCGTGGCGAAAGCTGATTCGCCGCATGTGGCTCGTGACCTTCGTCGACTTCTGCTACGGATGGCTGCTGTGGGTGTATCTGACGTGGCTGCCGTCGTATCTCAGGGAATCGCGGGGCTTCGACCTCAAGCATCTCGCGCTCTTCACCGCGCTGCCGCTGCTCGCGGGCGTGGTCGGCGATACGCTCGGCGGCGTCATCTCCGACCGCATCTACAAGATGACGGGGCGGCTGCGTCTCGCCCGCTGCAGCATCCTGGTCGTGGGCATGGGCGGCTCGCTCGCCTTCCTGCTGCCGATGGTCAATGCGCCGAGCGCCATCGCCGCGGTGTGGTTCCTGACCGGATCGTTCTTCTTCCTGGAGATCACCAATCCGGTGTTGTGGACCCTGCCGCTCGATATCGCGGGCAAGTACGCGGGCACGGCGGGCGGCATGATGAACACCGGCTTCGGTATCGCGGGCATGACCTCGCCGGTGGTCTTCGGCTATCTGATTCAACAGACGGGAAGCTATAACGTGCCGTTCACGATTTCCGCCGGGCTGCTTGCGGTCGGCGCTGTCGCCGCCCTGTTTATCGATACGAGCAAGACGGTCGAAGCCGACGAGGCGCGGGTCAGAGTCAATCGGGAGGAGGGAGGCGTTCCGGCATTCGCGGGCGGCGCGAAACACTGACGATATCAGCGAGATTCGAACCGCCATCTTTCATGAGCCGCCGGGCATGCAGCGGGCCGGCGGCATCATGACCGCCGCAGGCGCGCGGATCGCGATGAACGCAGACTGCAAGTCCCTTTCATCCGGGCTTGCGGTCGATTTCGTTCGCGGGCGCGACAGCATCGCTCATGCGCAACGCGTGCGCGCCCCGAATCGGGGCCGAAGGAGACGAGCGTTGAAAGCCTACGTATTCAGGGACAGGCAGGCTCGCGTCATCCAACTCGTACTCGATGACGACGCGTCCCAAGTAGTCGCGTTCCACCGGGGCGAACGAGTGGGTTATGCGGAATTCGAAACGGGTGAATGCGAGACGCGGCTCTTCGATATCTTTATCGAACCGTCCTGCCGCGCCAGTGGGATCGCGCACACGCTGATCGGCTTCGTCTGCCGCGAGATCGGCCATCCGTTGACGGTCGATCTCGATCAGCGGGCCGTTGCTTCAGCGTTTCTGTGCATGACGAGACATCTTCGGGCGAAGGTCTGATTTCCATCCCTTCGGCAGAACGCGTTCGCAGGGATCAGGACGCCCGCGCGTAATAGATGTTCTGGGGATGCCGCGCTTCGGCGAAAAAGAACCAGCGCTCCGCAATCAGCCCGAGGTATTGCGTCAGGAACGCGAGGCAAAACGCCGCGACCGATTGCGAAACGATTCCGAGCAGCATCAGCGCGAACGGCACGCCGAAGGCGGCGATCAGAAACGTCCACTTGACCAGCCTGATCGTCTCGGCCGACTGACCGTGAAAGAACTCGCGCAGATTGAAGGCGCCGGCCGTGAAGCCACGCGATTTCTGTACGACGTTCGGTGCCTTGATGCCCGTTGCGCTCTGCACGCTCGACTTCGGACGCAGGCGCGCATTGCGCCGCAGCGAGGCAACGCGCGTCACACAGCCCGCGAGTGTGAGCGTGCAGGCGCAGGCGGCGAGACCCGCCGCGAGCGAAGGGGCGAGCCATGCTGCACACGCGGTCGCGAGCGTGAACCCCGAGGCGCAGCCGAGCAGCACGAAGTTGGCCATCGTCAGCGGAGTCGCCCACTCCTGGAGGAACCGCAGGCAGGCGTAAATCATCGCGGTGCAGACGAACAGCGCGGCCGACGATGCGACTCCGATCACGCCGAGCGCAAGCGACCACGGTGTACCGAGCCAATGCGCGATGCCATAAAGCGTGCCGGACGCGAGAAACGCGGGCAGGCACAGGCATTCGCGAGACAGCCACGAAGTACGCCACATCGCGATGGCGCGCCACGCGCGCTCGGGATGACCGAGGTGAAAGAAGGAAGCGACGAGTCCCAGGCCGCCGAGCACCACCGACAGCGCCGCGCCGGTGATGAAAAACGTCTGCGAAGGCGCGTTGAACAAACCCAGCTTCGCGAAAAGTTCAACCCCGACGAGCGCGATCAGCAGGCCTTGCGCGGCGCCGCTCAGGGTCGTGAGGAACACGACGGAAAACGCGGGTTTCATGACGGGCTCCAGTAAAGATCAGGTACGCGCGGCCATCGCCGCAAGATTGATCTCGCCGCGCTCGAACTGCGCTTCGGGCGAGACGTCGGGGGCGGCGTTCGACTTGCAGCCGCAGGAACCCCCGGTGCTGCACGACGTCACCGGATTGCGCGGCAAGTAGTGATTCGCGGGCCTTGTGTCCCACTCCGGCATCAACTGATAGCCACCGCGCTCCCTGATCGCCTTCGAGACCACCGAATCCGGATCGTGGATATCGCCGAAAAGCCGCGCGGAGGTCGGGCACGCGAGCACGCAAGCCGGCTTGCGATCGCGCTCGGCAAGCGCCTCGTTGTCGATGCGATCGGCGCAGAGCGTGCACTTCGTCATCTCCTTGCGCGCTTCGTCGAGTTCACGCGCGCCGTAAGGGCAGGCCCACGCGCAGTATTTGCAGCCGATGCACTTGTCGAAGTCCACCAGCACGAGCCCGTCTTCCTTGCGCTTGTAACTCGCGCCGGTCGGGCAGACGGGCACGCACGGCGGGTCCTCGCAGTGCAGGCACGATTTCGGAAAATGGATGGTGTCGGCAAGCGGGAACTCGCCCGCTTCGTAGGTCTGCACGCGGTTGAAAAACGTGCCGGACGGGTCGGCGTCATAGGGGCGCTGATCCGCGAGGCTGCCTGCCTCACCCGACGTGTTCCATTCCTTGCAACTCGTCACGCATGCGTGGCAACCGACGCAGACATTCAGGTCGATGACCAGAGCCATTTGGGTCATGGCGGTCTCCTTCAGCTATTCGTTCGTTTGGCCGCGTTGCGCAGGCGCGCCGCGAACTGGCCGCGCCCGGCAAAGTACGTCTGAACGACGCGCTGGATGGTGCCCGTCACGCCCGGCGCCGCGCGCATCGGCGGGAATTGCGGCAGCGTGTGATCCGCATCGGCCTCGGCGGGGTAGACGCGCACGCGCACGTCATACCATGCGGCTTGCCCCGTGATCGGGTCGGAGTTGGAGAAACGCACGCCTTCACGCCCGGACGCCGGCAGTTCGTCGGTGATGAGGTGATTGAGCAGGAAGCCGCGCTGCGATTCGTTCGCATCCGGACCGAGACTCCACGCCCCGGACGCCTTGCCGATCGCGTTCCACGTCCATACGGTGCCCGGTTCCACGGTTTCGCTGTAACGCGCCATGCAGCGCACTTTGCCCCACTGCGATTCGACGTAGATCCAGCCGCCGTCCTCGATACCGTTTTCCCGCGCCATGCGCGGATTCATGTACAACAGGTTCTCGCCGTGAATCTGCCGCAGCCATGCGTTCTGCGAGTCCCATGAGTGATACATCGCCATCGGGCGCTGCGTGACCGCCGCGAGCGGATAGTGTTTCCGGTCCGTGGCGCCGAGTTCCAGCGGCGCATACCAGAATGGCAGCGGATCGAAGTACTGCTCGATGCGCGCGCGCAAATGATCGGGCGGCTGGCGACCCTTCGTCTTTCCTTGTGCTGCGAGCCTGAACTTTTGCATCACGTCGGAATAGAGCGCAATGACGATGGGCTGCGGGAACTTGCGAAAGCCCTTTTCGACGGCGAACTGCAGATACGGGCCGTTGCAGTTGCGCATGTACTGCATGGTCTCGGGCAGCACGTAGTGATAGACGCAGTTGTTTTTCGCGTACTGCTCCCATTGGTTCGGATTCGGCTCGCCCACGAGCGCGTCCTGTCCATCCTTGCCGCGCCAGCCGATCAGAAAGCCCACGCCCGATCCCGGCGCGGTCTGGTGATTCACGATGAATTCCTGATAGTTTCGATACTTCCGCTGGCCATCGGGCGTCGTGAACGCCGGCAGCCTGAGACGGCTGCCAAGCTCGATCAGCACTTCCTGAAACGGCCGGCACTCGCCTGTCGGCGGCACGACGGGCACGCGCACGGAGTCGACCGGTCCGTCGAACTCGGAGATCGGGCGATCGAGCATCGACATGGCGTCGTGGCGTTCGAGATAAGTCGTGTCCGGCAGGACCAGATCCGCGAACGCGGTCATCTCCGACTGGAAGGCGTCGCACACGACGATGAAAGGAATCTTGTACTCGCCGTTGGCGTGCTTGTCGGCGAGCATCTTGCGCACCTCGATCGTGTTCATCGACGAATTCCAGGCCATGTTGGCCATGAACATCATCAACGTGTCGATCGGATACGGGTCGCCGCGCCACGCGTTGGTGATCACGCTGTGCATCACGCCATGCACGGCGAGCGGATACTCCCAGGAGAATGCCTTGTCGATGCGCCCCGGCGTGCCGTCGTCGTGGATGAACAGGTCCTCGGGCGCAGCCGGCCAGCCGAGCGGACCGTCGGCGAGCGGCGTGTCGGGCCTTACTTTGTCCGGGTGATTCGGCGGTTTGGTCGAAGGGGGAACCGCGCGCGGATAAGGCGACTTGTGCCGGAAGCCGCCCGGGCGATCGATCGTGCCAAGCAGCGACATGAGCACGGCCAGTGCGCGAATGGACTGGAAGCCGTTGGAGTGCGCGGCGAGACCGCGCATTGCGTGAAAGGCGACGGGATTGCCGGTCACGGTTTCATGCGTCTTGCCCCAGGAATCGGTCCACGGAATGGGCAGGGTGATCTTGTGGTCGCGGCTGACCTGCATCATCTCGGCGGCGAGGCGCCTGATCGTTGCAGCGGGGATGCCGGTGATATCCGCCGCCCACTCGGGCGTGCACGACGCCACCTGCTCGCGCAGTAACGCGAACGATGGCGCGACCGGTGTTCCGTCTTCGAGGGTATAGCGTCCATCGAGCGCCGGTTCGGCGTCGTCCGCATGATGCGCGACCGCGCGGTTGGTCACGCGATCCCACCACAGATGATTCTGCGGAAAGAGCGGGTTCTCATCGGGTGCGTTGCTGTCTTTCACGAAGAGGCCGAACGTCTCGCTCGCCTCGTTCATGTCGAGCAGTTCGCCTGCATTCGTGTAACGCGCGACGAACTCGTGATCGTAAGCATCGGCGACGATCAGCTCGCGGATCAACGCCATGAAGAGCGCGCCGTCGGTGCCGGGACGGATCGGCACCCACTCATCTGCGATCGCTGCATAGCCGGTACGTACGGGATTGATCGCGATGAAGCGGCCGCCCGCACGCTTGAACTTCGAAATGGCGATTTTCAGCGGGTTCGAATGATGATCTTCGGCGGTGCCGATCATGAAGAACAGCTTGGCTCGGTCAAGGTCGGGACCGCCGAATTCCCAGAATGAGCCGCCTATCGTGTAGATCATGCCCGCGGCCATGTTGGCCGAGCAGAAACCGCCGTGCGCCGCGTAGTTCGGCGTGCCGAACTGCTTCGCGAAGAGTCCGGTCAGCGCCTGCATCTGATCGCGGCCGGTGAAGAGCGCGAATTTCTTCGGATCGGTGGCGCGCAAATGCGCGATGCGCTTTTCGAGCACGTCGAACGCAACGTCCCACGAGACCGGCTCGAACTGGGCTTCGCCACGCAGCGCGTCTTTCTTGCGCATCAGCGGCTGCGTGAGCCGCGCGGGCGAGTACTGCTTCATGATGCCCGATGCGCCCTTCGCGCAAATCACGCCTTGATTCAGCGGGTGCTCGGGATTGCCGTCGATATAACGCACTTCGCCATCACGCAGATGCACGCGTATGCCGCAGCGGCAGGCACACATGTAGCAGGTGGTGGTTTTGACATCGAGCTTTTCGTTCTGGGTACGAGCGTCGTGTTCCATGGGAGATCCTTGGGTCCGAACGAAGTCGCGCGGGGCGGTTCCCGCGCGGCGCGGATGCATGGCTGGCTCGCCGCCAGGAATCGCCGCACTCCCATATCCTATTGCCGATATAAGGGTATGAAAAATCGTAATTTAGGATCGACACCATCGGGGCGGCTGATATTTCGTGAAGGTGACTTCTGGCTGACGGACAGCATGCGCTCAATGGCAGCATGGCCGTGCGCCAGCACCGCATATGTACGGAGTCTGCTCGCGTCGTGCCGCCGGATTCGTCGATTCGCTGGCATCGCGCTTGCGCAACGAAGGGTTCATGCGTGCCGGAGGCCGACCATGTCCGATTCTCACGATGCTTTCGAAAAGCCCCAATCGGTGCAGCGCCGCTCGCTGTTGCAGGCAGCGGCGATCGGCGGCGCGGGGCTCGTGAACGCGGGCCTGGCGTGGTCGCAAGCGGCCTCGCCTTCGCCGCGTGACGCACCCGCGCTTGCCGGTCAGCCCGTCGATCGTCATGAACAGCCGGAATTCGACGCCGCCGCCGACGCGACCACCGCGGACCTCATCGTCGAGACGCTGCTCGCGTGGAAGGTCGACCATGTGTTCGGCATGGTCGGCGACGGCATCAACCCGCTGATCGAAGCACTGCGCAAGCGTCGCGACCGGATCGCGTTCATCGGCGTGCGGCACGAAGAGGCGGCGGCGTTCATGGCCTCGGGCTGGGCAAAGTCGACGGGCCGCCTGGGCGTGTGCATGGCCACGACTGGTCCCGGCGCCGTGCATCTGATGAACGGTCTCTACGACGCGCACTTCGATGGCGCGCCCGTCCTCGCCATCACCGGCCTGACGTTCCACGACCTGCAAGGCACGCGCTTCATGCAAAGCGTCGATACGCGCGCGTTGATGGAAGATGTCGCGCTGTACAACACGACCGTCACCGGGCCGCGTCATGCGCTCGTCGTGACGAATCTCGCTTGCCGTCATGCGCTCGGCCGGCGCGGTGTCGCGCATCTGACCATCGCCAAGGACATCCAGAACCGCCCGCTCGGCGACGACAAGGCGTCGATGGAAAACCACGGCTTGCGCACGTCGAGCGCGTGGACTGTCGCTGCCGGCGCGCCGTCGCGCGACGATCTCGCTGCGGCCGCCGACATCCTCAACGCGGGCAAGCGCGTCGCGATTCTCGCGGGACAGGGCGCGCTGGGCGCGCGTGAAGAACTCGAACAGGTCGCGCAGCGTCTGAATGCGCCGGTTGCGAAGGCGTTGCTCGGACGCGCCGCGCTGCCCGACGATTCGCCGTTTTCGACCGGCGGCATCGGGCATCTGGGCACCGTGCCGTCGGAAGAGGCGATGCATCGTTGCGACACGGTGCTGATCGTCGGTTCGACGATGCCGTGGATCGATTCATATCCGAAGCCGGGAGCGGCGCGCGGCGTGCAGATCGACGTGGCGGCCGAGCGCATCGGCCTGCGCTTTCCGGTCGAAGCGGGGCTCGTCGGCGACGCGGGAGCGACGCTGCGAGCGCTGCTTCCGATGCTGCGTCAGAAAGACGACGCGTTCCTGCACGACATCCAGCGCGAAGTCGTGAAGTGGAACGGACTGCTGGACCGCGTGGCGGGCGTCGAGCGTACGCCGCTTCGTCCGCAAAGCGCGATCCGCGCGATCAGCGATGCGCTCGCGCCCGACGCGATCGTCTGCCTCGATTGCGGAGCGAACACGCACTTCGCGGCGCGCTTCCTGACGCTGCGGCGGGAGCAGCGGCTCGTCGCAACCGGCATGCTCGCGACGATGGCGCCGGGCCTGCCGTTCGCCATAGCCGCGCAGCTTGCGTATCCGCGCAGGCAGGTCGTGGCGATCGTGGGCGACGGCGGCTTCGGCATGCTGATGGCGGAGATGTCGACGGCCGTGCGTTACGGGCTGCCGATCAAGGTCTTCGTGTTGCGCAACGACGCGCTCGCCGAAGTCGTGTTCGAGCAGCGGGAACTCGGCAACCCCGTGTACGGCTGCGAACTCGGCGCAATCGACTATGCGCAGGTCGCGTCGGCATGCGGCGCGGAAGCACGGCGATGTCAGGCATTCGCCGATCTGCGCGGCGCGGTCGAGGCGACGCTCCACTCCGCGCACACGGCTCTGCTCGAACTGCGCGTCGACCCGAACGAAGTGGTCACCAAACCTTACGAGCTGAAAATCTGATCGAACCATGGTGCCCGATCGAGTGAGAGTCGGATTTCCGCCATGACGCGAGACGTCGATAGCGGGAGAGCTGGGAAGGCGTCGGCCTTTTTGCATACAGGCGCTGCGGTGTTTCGAGACGTTTGACGGGCATGCGGCAGAATCGGCCCGATTCGGCTTCGTTGCTGCCGGTCACATCGCGAAGACCTCGTGAACGGAAGTCTGAAACCGCCCGCCGTTCATCGGTCCGCCTCCCGCGACATGAATGGCGTCGCCGACGATCGCCGCGCCCATGCCATGTCTTGGCGTCAGCATCGGCGCGTAGGCTTGCCATGCGTCCGACGCCGGATCGTAGGCTTCGTTCTGGCCAAACACGCGCCGCGTTCCTTCGCCGCCCATGCAAAAGAGCTTGCCGCGCCACGCCACGCCACCGTGGCCTGAACGGGGCGTCGGCATCGGCGCGCACTCTTGCCAGGCGTCCGTCTTCACGTCATAAGCGACGTGCATGCCGGTGTTGAAATCGAACGTATCCATGCGTCCGCCTGCCACGTGAATGCGCCCGGCGAGGGACACGGCCGCCGAGTGGTCTCGCGGACCGGGCACGGGCGCGAGCGTCGTCCAGTTGTCGCGCCTGGGGTCGTAGGCTTCGTGCCAGTCGACCGAGCGCGTGTCGCGTCCGCCGATCGCGTGCAACAGGCCATCGTGCGCAACGACGGAGATGGCCCCGCGCGAGCCGCGCGACAGCGGACGGATCGCATGCCATCGATTGTCCGCGACGACATACGCATAGCAGTCGGGCACGGCGATGCGGTTCTGTTCGACGAAGCCGCCGAACGCGTAGACGACGCCATCCAGCGCGGCGACGCCGACATGATTCGCGCCGCGTGGAAGGGGTGCGGCTTCGAGCCATTGATTGCGAGCCGCGTCGAAGACGTGATGGTAGGGGCGCGCGACGTCGCCTGCGCCGTAGCCGCCGATGACGTGCATGCGGTCGCCTTCGCTCGTGGCCCAGGCCATTTCGCTGCGCGGCAACGGAAGTGGCGGCGCGGTCGTCCAGTGGCCCTGGTCCGAGGCGGCCGCAGCCGGAGAGTAAGTGAAGCGCTGCGCGTAGACGTCGGGGGGAAGCTGCGTCGCGGCGGGATCGCGCAGGGCGCTATACAACCCGCCGCGCTGGATGGCCTCCATTTCCTCGGGCGTCGGCATGGTTCCCGGCATGCCGGCCGCGCGGGCGCCGCGCAATAGCGTGTAAAGGCCGGCGCTCGCGGCCATTTGCAAGGTTCTGCGTCGATGACTGTTCACGGGAGGCTCGCGCAAGGGGTTCTACGTTGGCTGACGAAGACGTCTTCAGCCCAGTTTAGTAGATCGGTGCATTGCCTACGCTGCTTGCGAAGCCGCCGCTGGCGCCTACCGCTGAATTGCCGCCAGCGCGATATCGGCCGCGCTGTCGAGTTGCTCGACGTGCCAGCACTTGTCGATCAACGTGCGAGTCTGGTCAGAGGGCAGAATGCCGTCCGCGAGATCGGAGAACTTCTTCTCGAGTTGCTCGTTGGTCATCGGCACCTGGGTGCTGCCGATCGCGTGCTGAATGAACTTGTGCAGCTTGCGGCCGTCCTTCAGCGTGATGGTCATGTCCACCTGCTCCGGTTTGATGGCCGGATCGACGATGGTATTCACCTTCTCGCGCAACGCAACGGTTTGCGGGTCGCGGACCTTGGCATCGCTGAACTGCTTCTCGCCGGCGGCGCCGTCGATGATCGCGATCGCCACCGCGTGATAGATGCTGAACTTGCCTTCGAGACCGATTTTCGGCGTCTTCTTTCCGGTCAGTTCGATGACGAGCGGATGCACGCGTAAATCGATTCGCTCGATTTGATCGGGGCTCAGATGGTTCTCGTTGCGAAGCTGGATGGCCGCATCGAGCGCGGGATGAATCACGATGCCGCATGCGAAGGGCTTGTATGTGTTGAGCGTCGATTCCCAGTGCGTGCCGAGACCGTCGGTGATTTCGCGGTAATCCTGCTTCGTGCTGATGGTGTTGGCCCAGCCGCGCTTCGCCTCGATCATCCCGTCGGAACTCGTGTAGTCCTTGCCTGCGAGGATCGCCGCGAACATGCCGTTGGCGGCCGCGCGCCCCGGATTGAAGCTCTTGTTCATCGAGCCGAACGATTCGCGCAGACCGACCGGCTGCGACGCTGCCAGCCCGAGCGCCCAGACCGTCTGCTGCACGCTCAGGCCCATCAGTTTCGACATCGCGGCGGCGGAGCCGAACACGCCGCATGTGCCGGTGATGTGCCAGCCGACATCGTAATGATTCGGGTACACCGCATTGCCGATCCGCAATTCCGTCTCCACGCCGAGTACCAGCGCGTTGAGAAAATCCTTGCCCGTCACGGGCCGATATTGCGCGTAGGCGAGAATCGCGGACGCCACCGGACCGGCCGGATGGATGATCGTCTTCAGATGCGTGTCGTCGAAATCGAAAATATGGCTGCTCACGCCGTTGATGAACGCCGCGTTCATGATGTCGAAGCGCTCGTTGCGGCCGAGCAGATTGGCTTGCGGCGGACCCGAGAACGGCGAGAGCGCCGCCACCGCGCGATCGACGGTCTCATCGTGCGACCCGCCGACCGCGACGCCGACCCAGTTCATGAGCGTTCGCACGCCTTCCCGGCGCACGTTCGCGGGCAAGTCCTGATAAGCCGTTTGATGGATGAATTCGGCGAGGATGCGCGTGACTTTCGGCGGCTGCGCGTTGCCTTTGGCGGCGGACGAGGGCGCGGAAGCGACTGAAGAAGCATTCGATGCGGCATCGTTGCCCTGCGCGAGCGCGGCTGTTCCTGCGGTCGCGGAGGTAAGCGCACCCGCCGCACCTGCCTTGAGGAAATAGCGCCGGTCGATTGCTGCCATGAGTTCGTCTCCTTGTCTCTTTGAATGCGTGGGTTTGTGGACCTGCCGCCCTTCATGCGGGCGAAGAACTGCGCGTGAAGTCGCGAGCCTTGACTTCACGCGTATCACCGATGGCGACGCTATCGTGAGTTCCACGAGCGTGCTGCCCGTGAGTACGGTAGTCGGCCAGAGATTGTCTCTTTCCTGGTGAAGCGACAGTGTAGCCAACTAACTGCGTGACGACAGGCGCACCGACCGGACATCGACGCGCGCCGACGCGGAGCGCCCCTGCATGCGAAGGCCGTCCGCAGCAAGGGCGAGCGGTTCTTTCACTTCACGTCGAAGCCATAGTTGCCATGCGTTCGGTGTCCATCGGACGCGACGGCGACCCAGTGCACCGTGTAATGCCCCGGCTGCAAGGGCGGCAGCGCGACTGCCATGGCTTCCTGATGCTGCGCATCCACCCCCGACTTGGCGATGTTGACCTGCTTGCCGCTCGCGTCGTCGACGACGAGCGAGGAGAACGCGGGTTCGAGCGGACCATCGAAGTCGATCCGCACCTCGGCAGGCGGCGCGACGGTGGCGCCTGCCGCCGGAACCTGCGTGCGTGGAAAGACGTGGGCCGAAGCCGCGACGGACCAGACGAGCCCGAGCGCGCAGGCGGCGCGAGCCACGCGACGGTTCGGAATGTGTCGTGAGTTCATTTCATGCTCCCGCTACCGCCGAAAAGCGGCTTGCCGATGGTCGTCGGCGCGATGTCGTCGAAGAAGATATGCGCCTGCACCAGCACGCCGACGTGTGAGCCGCTCGCCCGGTTGATCGGGATCTGTGCCTCGATGCCGAACTGCCCGTAGCGATTGATCCAGATGAAACCGGGATTGACCGTGCCCGTCGTCTGACCTTGACTGCGCGAGAGCGGAATCTCGACCAACGGAATGATGCTCGCGAGCGGCTGCGGCAAGCCGAGCGAATGCACATGCTGCTCCAGATACGGGAGGCTGTACTGCACCGTGAAACCGTAATTGAACGCGTTCGGCTGGCCTGCGCCGGTGGTGAGCGCCGGGCCGGCTTCGCCCGTGATCGCGACGGGGCGCAGCCACGCGAGCGAATCGGGCAGATCGCCCATGCCTTTGCCGACGAAGATGGTCGGCGAGATCGTGGAGAAATTGTCCGCAATGGCGCGGCTGCCCGTTCCACCCAGCTCCGCGTTTACACCGACCGAGGTCATGAACTCGTGGGCCTCGTTGACGTACAACAGATACTTGAGGCCCACTTCGACGTTATCGAAGCCATGCGCGGTCGGGTTGTTCTGCATCGCATACGTCCCTCCGACTGAAAGCGCGAGCCGCGACGTAACGAGCTTGTCGTACTCGAACTGAAACGTGTTGATGCTCTGGTCGCCGTTGTCGCCGGGGACTCGAAGGTGCCCGAACTGCAGATTCGCTTCGTCGCCGACACCGGGGTCGTCGACGGCCATCGTCGAGGGAAAGACGCGGTCGCCGGCAATCGAGTGAGCGTGCGCGTGCTGCGGCATCATCGAGACGGCGGCGAGCGCTGCTGCCGTGACGGAGAGCGCGGCGCGTGAGCACGCGCGGAGCGTGGAAACAGTGTTCATGTCCCATCCTGTGTTCTGAATTGCGGTCGTCGCCCTTCGTGCGCGTGCACGAGGACGCGCGATGCGTGTGACGCATCGCAACGTAGCCAACGGAATCAGGAAAGCAGGACGGGAGGGGCGCGCGGCTGGGCTGCCCTGAGCGGTTCGACGAGCCGCACGCTCTCGAAGCGTGTCACGCGTGGCAGCAGCAACGCTTCGACGACTTGCGCGAAAAGCACGGGCGGCGTGGTCACCGCCGGCATGTGGGCGAACAGGCTGCAATAGCCGCATGCGTCGGACGCATCGTGCATGGGCGCATGCGATGTCTGCGCATGATCGTGCTGCATCGACGGCATCGACGGCATCGACGGCATCGCGCAATGCATGGCGCTTTGGCCGCCATCGCTGCGCGGTGTGTCGAGCAAATGAGAAACGACAGGCGCGAGCGTGACCATCAGGATTGCAAGCAATCCGAGAAAGCTACCAAACATCCTGAGCAGGCGGCTTCTCATCGGTCTGTCGTATGAGTCGGGTGCGTCGGATTATGACACGGCTGCAAGGGCCTACAGGGTGACCGGTTGGGCGTTGGAGATCTGCGCTAAAGGTCGGTAGCCTCGACGCATCCTCGCAACACTGCGATTCAAAAGCGAAAGTCCTCACTGGTACGGACAGTGCGTTGTGATCGCGCAGCTTTCCTTTTTCATGTATCGCTCTCGCCTCTGCACGACGATATTCCCGAACGATCCCCGCTCCTTGACCGCGACGCGAATCGCCAAGCGCGCTAGAAGCGCTCCAGCATGCCGATCTGCACGCCGCGCACCGGCGCGCCTGCATACGAAGGCGTGAGACCGACGACGTTCACGCCGCGCAGTGTGAAGGTCGCTTCGCCGTGGTTGCGCAACCAGCCCGCGCTCGCATACAAGAGCAGCGTCTTCGACATGTCGTATTCGCACGCGGCGCCGAATTGATCGGCGTCGTTGTCGCCGCCCGATCGATCGCGCAGATACGTATAGCCGAGCGATGCGCGAAAGCGCGCGCTCAGCGCATAGCGCGCCGATATCGATGCGCCGTCGCTGTGATAGCGCGGCGTGCCGCCATCGCCATTGAAGAACGATAGGTAGCCCGTCACCGGTCCATAGACGTAGGACACGCCGCCGAGGTTCGCGCGCAAGGCGCCGTCGCCGTGCGTCTGCTGATGCGCATACGACACGCGCAGCGGGCCCCGGTGATAGTCGAAGGTTTCGATCGCACCCGCGAGTCCGTTGCCGTCGGTCGTGCCGTCGCGCAGCGGGAACATCAGCGTGGTCGAGAAGCCGTGGAAGTCCGGCGACAGATACGTGATCGCATTGCTTTCATACGGCGTGATCTTCGAGAGATTGTCGAGACCCGATGCAATGGTGCCCGCGCCGAACGCATCCAGCCCGCCCTTGAAGGGAATGTAGATCGGCGAATATTGCCGGCCCGCGCGCACGGTGCCCCATGCGCCGTCTACGCCGATCCACGCCTGGCGATTGAAGAGGGTATCGGCGACCGCCAGCGTGCCATCGGCCGAACTGAAGCCGCTTTCGAGGTCGAACAACAGGCGATTGCCGCCGCCGATGTCTTCCGCGCCGCGCATGCCCCAGCGCGATCCGCGATACGCGCCCGAATCCATGCGCGCGACCCAGCCCGCGCCGGGATTGGTGACTTCGATGCTCGTGTCGAGCGTGCCGTAGAGCGTGACGCTGCTCTGCGCATCGGCGCACATGGCATGCAGCGCCAGCGCGGCGCAAAACACCGGCGCGAGGGAGTTGAAAGCGAAGCGCAAGTCTGGGTCTCTTGGTGGGCGTTCGGACTCGCGCATTCCAGGCAAGCGCGCCGGGGATGACCAGTCAGGCGATCGGCGAGCCGTCCTTGTGGACGAAGCGGCCATCGGCGTTGGCGCTCATCATGTCGACATCGGAACAGGTCGTCAAATCTTCGTGGACGCGCGCGCCGACTTCGAGATACACCGCGAAGCGCGACGAGCGGTTGATCATGTGATGACCGTTGCCCGTGCCCTTCGGGAACGCCGCGCAATCGCCCGCGCGCAACAGCGTCTCGCCTTCGTCTTCCACCAGCACGAGTTCGCCGTCGAGCACGTAGACGAACTCGTCCTCGTGCGAATGCCAGTGACGCTGGCTCGACCATTTTCCGGGCGGCAGATGCATGAGATTGACGCCGAAACCGGTCAGGCCGCCGGCATCGCCTAAGCGCTGGCGGATACGGCCGAAGCAGACGGCATCGAACGGTGCCGGATACCCCGAGCCTTCGTGTTGCGGCACGTTCGCGACATCGATCCTGGGCATGGCGAAGCCTCGCGGAGTTTCACGATGAATCGGGCGCACGGTGCGTGACGCGCTCTATGCACCTCTGAGTTGCGCGAGCGAGGCGCGCTGCCGGCCTTGCGAATCGAAGTTGTCGTCGGCGAGCCAGCGCTCGAAGGCCTGCCTGATGCGCGGCCAGTCCTGATCGATGATCGCGTACCACGCGGTATCGCGATTACGTCCCTTGTAGACGATCGCCTGCCGGAAGATGCCTTCGAACTCGAAGCCGAGCCGTTGCGCGGTCTTGCGCGAAGGCGCGTTGAGGCTGTCGCACTTCCATTCGTAACGGCGATACTTCAGATCGTCGAAGACGTAACGCATCAGCAGATACTGCGCTTCGGTCGAGATGCGCGTCTGCTTGAGAGACGGCGAGAAGGTCACGCTGCCTACTTCGACCACGCCATGCACGGGTTCGATGCGCATCAGCGCAAAAGTGCCGACCGCCTTGTCGTTCGCGCGATCGATGACCGCATAGTGCAGCGGATCGGCGGATGCCGCCGCCTGCGCGAGATAGCGGTCGAAGGACTCGCGATCCGCGAACGGCTCGGCGAACAGATAGGTCCAGTCGCGGCCATCGGCGGCCTGACCGTATGCGTCGTACAGACCCGCTGCGTGACGTGCGGCATCGAGCGGTTCGATGCGGCAATGCGCCCCGTCGATGACGATGCGCGCGGGCCGCTCGCGTGGCGTCCATCCGTCCACCGGCTCGCCGATGCCTTGCCCGAATCCGTTGGTTCTCGTCATGTCGTGCTGGTTCCTGTCGTGGTTTGCGGATGGCACTCGCCACGATACATCAATCGGCTTGCGTGCATGCGCCGGGAGCGCCGCCTCAGAGCATGACCACATGCAGATGATGCGGATCGGCCATCATATCCGCCACGCGCCTCAGCGCTTCGCGGCAATCGTCGCGATCCTGAGGCCCGCCAAGACACAGGCGCAACGCATTCGGCGGATTCCCATCCGTGGAAAACGCGGCCCCCGCCACCGCGCCGATGCCTTGATTGCGCAACTGCAGAGCCAGTTCCGGCGCGCTCCAGTCACACATCGGCGGCACGGGCAGCCAGAGGTGAAACCCGTGCGGGTCCGCGTCGAACGGGAAGCGCTGAAGCTCCGCCGACGCGATCGCCTGCCTCGCCGATGCCTCGTCGCGAATCGCTTCGAGCACGTCCGATGCCGTGCCGTCGTTGACCCATTGCGTGGCGAGCAGGACCGTGAAGGGACTCGGCATGACCGTGGTTGCACGCAGTGCTCCCGCGATGCGCTGGGTCTGCCTCGACGTCGGCGCCTTCAGATACGCGACCCGCAGTCCCGCGCCGAGCGTCTTCGACAAACCGGTCACGTGATACGTCAGTTCCGGTGCGAGTTCGGCGAGCGTGACGGGCGCATCGGAAGGCAGCATGCCGTAAGGCTCGTCTTCGATGATCGGCACGTTATATCGCAAGGCCACATCCGCAAGCGCTTCGCGCCGCTGCCGCGTCAACGTCAGCGTGCTCGGGTTCTGCAAGGTCGGATTGCAGTAGAACGCGCCCGGACGCTCCGTCTTGCACAACGCCTCGAACGCATGCGGCAGCGGTCCTTCGTCGTCGCGCGGCAAGGCTTGCAAGCGCACGCCCAGTTGCGATGCAATCGCCTTGATGCCGGGATAGGCGAGTGAATCGAGGCAAACGATTTCGCCCGGCCGCGCAAGCTGCGAGACGAGTGCAACGAGCGCCCCGTGAATGCCGGGACAGACGAGCACGGTATCGGCATCGCAATCCGGAACGCGCTTGCGAAGCCACTCGCGTGCGGCCGCGCGATCCGTCGCGGTGCCGCCGAAATCCTGATAGCGCAGCAACTGAAACGGATCGGCACGCTCCATCAGATGCGCCGCCGACGCGCGCAGTCGCGCCGCCAGCGCCAACGGTTCCGGCGGCATGTTCATCGTCATTTCGACGCTGCCGCCTCCCGCGAGCGGCAACGTCTGCGTCCTGCCGCGAACGAAGGTGCCGCTGCCCGCGCGCGCATCGAGCAGGCCGCGTTTGCGCGCTTCCGCATACGCGCGCGCGACGGTCGTGTAGTTCAGGCTCAGCAGGTCGGCGAGATCGCGCAAACCAGGCAGCCGGTCACGCGGGCGCAATCGCCCGCTCGCGAGGTCTTCTTCGATCAGATCGGGAATTGTCAGATAAGCGGGCTTTCTGCTCTCTTCGAGCTTTCTGATCCAGTGATGCGCCGGCTGATTCATGACCGCGATGTCCTGGGCGATGGTTCGATTCACCTTAGCATGCCAAATGAATCGAAAGAAAAGAGATCGCATGCGCCGATCGACATTGATTGCATTGATCGCATGGATGCACAGCCTCGGTGTGCCGCGCACCACGCACAGGTTTTTCTGCGCTGAAAGCGTGCGCACATAACGCGTGCGTGGCTTTCGCGCATCGCGACGAAAGCCCTTCTGGAAGGGTCCAAACGATATTTTTTCGCGTCGCGCATGCAAGTTCGTTTTGCTTGATCGCAAAGTGATTGCATTTCGCGGGCCAATCATTGGCATATCCGTTGCGTTTGAGCGTTCGCCGTCGCGATGAAGCGAGACGGTATCGACCTGAACCTCAAACCGGAGAATGCCATGCCCGCAGTCAGTCAACCGCTTCACAAGAACGGCGATTATCTGGTCGACTACGAAGAGAAGGTTTTCGAAGACGTGAAGGCCGAACCCGGCGAGAAAGCGCTCGTCACGTTTCATACGGTCGCGTTCGAAGGCTCGATCGGCTTCGTGAATCTGCTGCAAGCCACGCGCCTGCAACGCAAGGGCTTCGATACCTCCGTGCTGCTCTACGGCCCCGGCGTGACGCTCGGCCTGCAACGCGGCTTCCCCACGCTCGGCGACGAAGCGTTCCCGGGCCATCTCAACTTCAACAAGCAACTGCAGAAGTTCATGGCCGAAGGCGGCAAGGTGTACGCATGCCGCTTCGCGTTGCAGGCGCTTTACGGTCACGGTGAGGCATCGCTCATCGAAGGCATCCGGCCGATCAACCCGCTCGACGTGCTCGATCTCCAGTTGCTCCATCGCAAGGAGAACGCGCTCGTCATCCATACGTGGACCGTCTGACGATCATGTCCGATGCCCTTTCGACCAAGCGCATCGTGCGCGCGGCGGCCGTGCAGATCGCGCCGGACTTCGAGCGCCCGGGCGGCACGCTCGACCGCGTATGCACGGCCATCGACGAAGCCGGCAAGCAGGGCGTGCAGCTCATCGTGTTCCCCGAAACCTTCGTGCCGTATTACCCGTACTTCTCGTTCGTGCGCGCGCCGGTGGCATCGGGCGCCGACCACATGAAACTGTACGAGCAGGCCGTCGTGGTGCCGGGTCCGGTCACGCAGGCGGTCGCGGAACATGCGCGGCTCGCGAACATGGTCGTCGTGCTCGGCGTGAACGAGCGCGATCACGGCAGCCTGTACAACACCCAGCTCGTCTTCGATACCGACGGCAAGCTGCTGCTCAAGCGCCGCAAGATCACGCCGACGTTTCACGAACGCATGATCTGGGGACAAGGCGATGCAGCGGGTTTGAAGGTGGTCGAGACGGGTATCGGCCGCGTGGGCGCGCTCGCGTGCTGGGAGCACTACAACCCGCTCGCGCGCTATGCATTGATGACGCAGCACGAAGAGATCCATTGCAGCCAGTTTCCCGGCTCGCTCGTCGGTCCGATATTCGCGGAGCAGATCGAAGTCACGATCCGTCATCACGCGCTCGAATCGGGCTGCTTCGTCGTCAACGCGACGGGCTGGCTGACCGATGCGCAGATCGAAGCCGTCACGCCCGACCCGAACCTCCAGCGCGCGCTGCGCGGCGGCTGCAACACGGCGATCGTTTCGCCCGAAGGCCAGCATCTCGCCGAGCCGTTGCGCGAAGGCGAGGGCATGGTGATCGCCGATCTGGACATGTCGCTCATCACGAAGCGCAAACGCATGATGGATTCGGTCGGTCACTACGCGCGGCCCGAGTTGCTGAGCCTCGCGATCAACGATCGCCCGGCATCGCCCGTCACTTCTTTCAAGGACAGCTACGACGATGAACGCCCGCGAGAACGTGCCGGCATCGAGCCGGCAATTGATGACTGAGCTTCAGTCGACGGGCCTGCGGCTCGTCGATCCGCGCGCGGGCGTGTCGAGCCGGCGCGGCGGCGCGGGACCGTCGGATCACAAAGCGGTGACCGTGGACGGCGTGACCATCATGGTGCCCGTGCATACGAGCACCGCATGGGACTCGCCGTTCGTCGCCGGGCAGCCGGATGCGAACGGCACCAGCGCGCTGACGCGCAACGCGATTCCCGTCGCCAGCATCCGCTTTCCGAAGGCGCCGCGCTTCTATGGCATGCAGACGCTCGACGGCGTGCCGTACTCGCACATCGCGACGCTGCACAGCGCCGACGTGCTCGCGACGACCGTGCTGCAAACCTGCATCCGCTACGAAAGCCGCCGCAAGTCGTGCAAGTTCTGCGCGATCGGGCAATCGCTCGCGGCGGGGCGCACGATCGCACGCAAGACGCCGGAGCAGCTCGCGGAAGTGGCGCGCGCGGCCGTATTGCTCGACGGCGTGAAGCATATGGTGCTGACGACGGGCACGCCGCCCACGCCGGATCGCGGCGCGCAGATTCTTTGTGAAAGCGCGTTCGCGATCAAGGCCGCGGTCGATCTGCCGATCCAGGCGCAATGCGAGCCGCCCGACGACGACCGCTGGTTCGAGCGCATGAAGACGAGCGGCATCGATACGCTCGGCATGCATCTCGAAGCGGTCACGCCCGCTGTGCGCGAACGCATCATGCCCGGCAAGGCGACCGTGCCGGTGTCGCGCTACATGGCGGCATTCGAGGCGGCAGTCGCGGTGTTCGGACGCGCGCAGGTCAGCACGTACATTCTCGCCGGACTGGGCGACAGCGCGCGGGCCATCGTGGATACGGCGCGCGAGCTGATCGCGATCGGCGTGTATCCGTTCGTCGTGCCGTTCGTGCCGATCAGCGGCACGCCGCTCGAGGATCATCCCGCGCCGACGCCCGACTTCATGCGCTCCGTGCTCGCGCCCATCGGAAAGATGCTCGCCGATGCAGGCATGCGTTCCGCCGATATCAAGGCGGGCTGCGGCAAGTGCGGCGCGTGTTCGTCGCTTTCATCGTACGAGGGGTGACCATGTTCGTCGAAGCCATCGAAGGCGATGCGCTGGATCTCGACTACACGCCGGTCGAGTATCGCGTCAAATGGGCGACGCTGCCATGGGAAGCGGACGAAGCGTACAAGCTGCGCCGCGCGGTGTTCTGCATCGAGCAGGGCGTGTTCGTCGGCGACGATCGCGACGAGACCGACGAGCGCGCGCAACTGCTGGTCGCGCTGAGTTGCGTCGCGGGCATGCCGGACCAGATCGTCGGCACGGTGCGCATTCACGAGACCGAGCCGCGCGTGTGGCTCGGCTCGCGGCTCGCGGTGCACGCGGCGTTCCGCTCGCATGGAAGGATCGGCTCGACGCTCATCCGTCTCGCGGTATCGAGCGCGCATGCACTCGGCTGCGAAACGTTTCTCGCGCACGTGCAGGCTCAGAACGTTCCGCTCTTCAGGCACCTGCGCTGGGACACGCTGCGGGAGGAAATGCTCTTCGGCCGCGCGCATCATCTGATGCAGGCGCAACTCGATGCTTATCCGCCCTGTGTCACGCCGCAGAGCGGCTTCGTCGCGCTGGCGCGGAGGCTGCCGTGAATGCGCTGACCGGCCTCGTCGAACGCTTGCGCGAGAGTCGCGGCTTTCACCACAAGCGCGATATCTCGCATGTGCTCTCGCGTCTGCCTTCGGCGGCGCAATCGGTTGCCATCGGCGACGACTGTGCCGCGATTCCCGATGGCGACGGTTATCTGCTCTTCGCAATCGAAGGCATGGTCAGCGACTTCGTTCGCGCGATGCCGTGGTTCGCCGGCTACAGCGGCGTGATGGTGAACGTGAGCGACATCTACGCGATGGGCGGGCGTCCGCTCGCCGTGGTCGATGCGTTGTGGAGCGGCAATGCCGAAGACGCGGGCGAAGTGCTCGCGGGCATGACGGCGGCATCGCTGGCGTATGGCGTGCCGGTCGTCGGCGGACACAGCAACGTGCGCAGCGACGGCGCGCAACTCGCGGTGGCTATCGTCGGACGGGCGCGCAAGCTCCTGACGAGCTTCGATGCGCGTCCCGGCGACGCGCTCGTGATGGCCGTCGATCTGCGCGGCAGATTCGAGGAGCCGTATCCGTTCTGGAATGCGTCGGTCGGAGCGCCCGCAGGCCGCGCTCGCGCCGATTTCGAACTGTTGCCCGCGCTCGCGGAAGACGGCCTGTGCGATGCCGCGAAGGACATCAGCATGGCGGGCGCGCTCGGCACCGCGTTGATGCTGCTCGAATGCTCGAACGCGGGCGCGCGCATCGATCTCGATGCCTTGCCGTGTCCCGCGAATGTCGATATCGAACGCTGGCTCACGGCGTTTCCGAGCTTCGGCTTCGTGCTGTCCGTGCGCGAGGAACACGTCGGCGAAGTGCTCGCGCGCTTCGCATCGCGCGAGATTTCGGGGGCCGTGATCGGCGAGGTGAATGCATCGCGTGAAGTCGTCGTGACGCGCGGCGGCGAGGCCGCATTGCTGTGGAATCTGCGCGAGGAGCCGTTCATATGCGCGCGATGAACAGACTGCGCATCGCGTTGCTGACGCATTCCGTGAATCCGCGCGGCGGCGTCGTGCATACGCTGGAACTCGGGCGCGCGTTGCATGAGTTCGGTCACGACGTCACGGTGTTCGCGCCGGCGCGCATCGGAGAGACGATGTTTCGCGCGTCTTCATGTCGCGTCGTGCTCGCGCGGGTCGAAGGGGACGAGCGAAGCACGGTTCGCATGGTCGAGCAACGTATCGGCGCATTGAAGCGCGCGCTGCTGGACGAAGACGCGAGCCGTTTCGATGTGCTGCATGCGCAGGACAGCATCGGCGGGAATGCGCTCGCGGAGCTGAGAGAAGAGGGCGCGATTCGCGGCTTCGTGCGCACCGTTCATCATCTCGATCACTTCGATGACGCGCAACTCGCGCACTGGCAGCGTCGCGCATGGGAGGACGCAGATCGCGTGCTCTGCGTGAGCGAAGCGTGGACGCGAACGATGCGCTCGACATATGGCGTCGAGGCTCGAACGGTCGCGAACGGCATCGACAGGACGCGCTTTGGCGCTTGCGCGGACATCGGCAAAGACGCGCTTCGCGAATGCTTCGGCGTCGGCGCGGGACCGGTCGTGCTCGCGGCAGGCGGCATCGAGGAACGCAAGAACACTTTGATGCTGCTCGAAGCGTTCGCTTCGCTGCGCACGCGATATCCGGCCGCGCAACTCGTGCTGGCAGGCGGCGCGAGCCTGCTCGATCACGATGCCTACACGCGCCGCTTCCTCGCCCGCGCCGCCGAACTGAAACTCGACGTCAGCGGCAAAGGCACGCCGG
Source organism: Caballeronia sp. ATUFL_M2_KS44 (assembly GCF_023630965.1). NCBI lineage: Bacteria > Pseudomonadati > Pseudomonadota > Betaproteobacteria > Burkholderiales > Burkholderiaceae > Caballeronia > Caballeronia sp. ATUFL_M2_KS44. Next base: position 80,195 of record NZ_JALQEA010000039.1, read on the forward strand.
TCATCGTGACCGGCACGCTGCCCGATGCCTCGATGCCCGCGCTTTTCCGCCTCGCCGATGTCGTCTCCATGATCTCGCTTCGCGAAGGCTTCGGTCTCGTCGTGCTCGAAGCGCTCGCGAGCGAACGTCCCGTCGTGGTGTCGCGCATCGCGCCATTCACCGAGTATCTCGACGAGCGCACGTGCGTCTTCACCGATCCCGACGACGCCATGTGTATCGCCGCCGCGCTGGGCAAGGCGATCGACGGCGACAGCGGCATCGACTTCTTTGATGCGGTGCCTGCGCTGTTGCGGCGCTTCACATGGCAATCGAGCGCCGCGCGTCATCTCGACATCTACGGCGAGTGGATCGTCCGCGCTCCGCTTGCGCTCAACCCATGACCGAGGCACGAACATGCCAGTGATGCATTTCCTGATTCGTTGGCCGGACGGCGTGGAGGCGAACTGCTATTCGCCTTCGACGGTCGTCGGCGAATACTTCGCGGCGGGCAAGAGCTATTCCGTCGACGAATTCGTGGCACGTTCGCGCGAGGCATTGAACATCGGCTCGGAACGCGTGCGCGAGAAGTATGGCTTCGCGTGCTCGGCTGCGCTCGATCAGCTTGCACGCATCGAAGAGGATGCGAGCCGTTTCAGCGAAGCGCACGGCGCGCGCGTGACCGTGCTCGCGCTCGATTGACGATCTTGTGGAAGGGGAAGCGAAATGTCCAACATGGATTCGACTCAGGCCGCGCCGGTGCATTACAGCGTGATCGTCGTCGGCGGCGGGCAGGCCGGGCTGTCGGTCAGCCACTTCTTGCAGCAGGCGAACATCGGCCATCTCGTGCTGGAGAAGCACACGGTCACGCATACGTGGCGCACGCAGCGCTGGGACACATTCTGTCTCGTGACGCCCAACTGGCAATGCGCGTTGCCCGGACACGCCTATGACGGTGCGGACCCGCACGGCTTCATGAAGAAGGACGAGATCATCGAATATCTCGATGCGTTCATCGCGAAGGTGAATGCGCCGGTGCTCGAAGGCGCCGCCGCGACGCGCGTGACTCGCGACGCGAATGGACGCTATGTCGTGAAGAGTACGCGCGGCGAGTTCACGGCGGACCAGATCGTGGTCGCGTCGGGCGGCTATCACACGCCGATCGTGCCGCGCATGGCCGAGCGCTTGCCGCAGAGCATCGAGCAGGTGCAGTCGTCGGCGTATCGCAACGCGGATGCGCTGCCGCCGGGCGCGGTGCTCGTGGTCGGATCGGGCCAGTCGGGCGCGCAGATCGCGGAGGACTTGCATTTGTCGGGCCGCAAGGTGCATCTCGCGGTGGGCGAGGCGCCGCGTTGCGCGCGCTTCTATCGCGGCCGCGATGTGGTCGACTGGCTCGCGGACATGCGCTATTACGACATGCCCGTGACCGATCATCCGCTGCGCGAAGGCGTGCGCGACAACACCAATCACTACGTCACGGGCCGCGACGGCGGACGCGACATCGATCTGCGCCGCTTCGCGCTCGAGGGCATGGAACTGTTCGGGCGGCTGGAAGACTATCGCGACGGCAAGCTGCGCTTCGCGGCGAATCTGCGCGCGAATCTCGACGATGCCGACGATACCTATAACCGCATCAACGCGAGCATCGACGGATTCATAGCGAAACACGGTATCGATGCGCCGTCCGCCGCGCGTTACGCGCCGCTCTGGCAACCGCAGAGCGAGCGCGTGGAACTCGACCTGCAGGCGAGCGGCATTACGTCGATCGTGTGGTGCATCGGCTTCACGCCGGACTTCGGCTGGCTCGACGCGCCGGTATTCAACGGACGCGGGTATCCGTCGCATGTGCGCGGCGTGACGGCGGTGCCGGGGCTCTATTTCGTCGGCTTGCCGTGGCTGCACACCTGGGGTTCGGGGCGCTTCTCGGGCATTGCGCGCGATGCCAATTACATCGTCGATGCGATCAGTGCGGAGCGCGCGAGCGCGACGGATCGCGTGTCTACCGCGTGTGCGTGAGCTTGTTGTCAATCGAACTTCGCGGGGCTGTCGGAGAATCGGCGCGCATCTGCCACTAAATGTGTATTCTCTCGAAGACGTTCCTCGAGAGGAGCACCCGTGAAATACCCCCTGATTCTGGGCTTCGGTATTGTCGCCGTGGACGTGATCGTGTGGCGTGGGAGACTGCCCGCGAACGACCTGGCGCGGCTCTTCATACGGCTCGGCCTCTTCTTTGCGTTGAGCTGGGTGCTTTTTTCGTTCGGGTTGAGTCCTTTCACGCAGGCGCCTTACGCCGACGTGGTCGAATTGCACTGGCTCGGGCAAATCCTCGAAATCATCTGGTGGTTGATGGGTGCGCGTTTGCTCACCCTGTCGCTCGACACGCTGCTGCTTCCGCGTGCCTGGAGAAAGCAGCGTCTGTTCTCGGACGTGTTCGGCGCCGTGGTCTTTCTCGCTGCGGCAGTGGCGGCGCTCGGGTTCGTGCTCGAACTGCCCGTGCGTGGACTCGTCGCGACGTCGGGCGCGCTCGCCATCGTGCTGGGTCTCGCTATCCAGAGCACGCTCAGCGACGTTTTCGCCGGCATCGTCATCAACACGACGGAGCCGTACGCGATAGGCGACTGGGTGACGATCGATGACGTCGAGGGCAAGGTCGTCGAGATGAACTGGCGCGCGACGCATTTGCTGACCGGGCAGGGCAATTTGCTTATCGTGCCGAACGCTGTCGCGGCGAAGGCGAAGATTACCAACAGCAACAGGCCGGGCGACGTCCACGGGCTATCGCTCGTTCTGGAGATCGAACCCGAGGCGCGGCCGAAGACCGTGCTGGACGCCCTGGGGCGCGCGCTCACGGGCTGCAACGGCATCCTCGCGACGCCGGCTCCCTACGCGCGCATGAAGCGCACGACCGTGAACTCCGTGCAGTATGAAGTGGTTGCCTTCGTCGACGACATGAACAAAAAGCTCGCGATATCCAACGAGCTCTTTGATCTCAGTTACCGCCATCTCGCTGCTGCAGGCGTCGCGTTACGCACGCTCGGCGTACCCGCTCCGGCCACGGGCGTATTGAATGAGAAAGAAGCGCTTTTAAAGCGAGTGAGTTTGTTCGACAGCCTGACAAGCGAAGAAATCACCCGGCTGGCGAAACATCTTTTCCGGCGCGAGTACAACGCGAATCAGCAGATTCTGGCGCCTGACACCGTGCCGGACAATCTGTCCATCGTGCGCTCCGGCGTGCTGTCGGTCTCCATCATCGAAGCGAAGGACAGCCGCGAAATCGCGCGCATTGGACCAGGAGAAGCGTTCGGGGAAGCGGGGCTGCTCGCCGGGCTCGCGATGCATGTGTCCATCTCGACGCTCACACCGTCGGTCCTGTTTCAGCTCGGCAAGGACGACATGACTTCGTTCCTCAAGGACCATCCTGAAGTCGCGAAGCAGATGTGTCAGTTGCTCGCGTATCGGCAAGACAAGCTCGGTGAACTTGCGACACCAATTCCTGTCGATCACGAGAAAGGTCACTCGCTGTTTCAATGGCTGGTCGGGAAAGTTTGGAACCTGCATGCGCTGCACGATGAGTCTAAAGGCGGTTGAGCGGCAGCGGGATGAAGTCGCGTCATCGGTGCAGAGAGATGATTGCAGCCCGATACGGCACCCAAGCCGGCCGTGAACCGACATTCAGTGACGTTCGTGCGAAGAGTCTCCTTCGTCCCGGTCTCACGCTTTCGGCTGATTCGAAGGCATTAGAAGCGATGCCTCAAGCCAACGGCCGCCTCGAGTTGATTGGTCGTGGAAGACGGGGCGGTGACGCCGTTAATCCATGCCACGCCCAATGGCGAAGTGCCGCTGGGGCTCGACCGTTGCCACGCGCCCTGAATGTACACGTCGGTGCGCTGGGAGAAGCGGTAATCGGCCATCGCACTGACCTGATTCCAATGTGGAAGCCCGCCGCCGCCGTTTCCGCCGGCGCGCGAATAGGTGTACGCGCCCGAAAGCTCGACCGCCGGCGTCAGCGCATAACGAATGTTTCCTTCGAAGTTCTGGAAAGTTCCACTCAGCCCGGTTTGAAAGAATTGAGAGAGTTTGGTGTGCGAGTACACGAAGCCTGCGACGGCTGGACCGAAGGTGTAGTTCACACCGGCGCCAAAGGTCTTCTGAGTGCTGGCCAGCACGCCCAAGGGCACGCCCGTCGGCGCCAGCGCGCCTTGCAGGGACGCGCCGGTCGTATCGGTGACTGCGCCGTTCGCATTCAGCTGTGCCGGCGTGCGCGCGGAACTGCTGAGCGCGAGGTAACCCGCACCGAAGTTCCACGCCCCCAACACATACGACATGCCGAAGCTATACGCGCGATTGTTCGCGAATCCGCCCGCCTGATTGGAGAAGCCGTACAGCCCGCCGACCCTGAAACCCGCAATGTTCGGGCTCAGATACTTCACCGCGTTGTTGATCTGAAACGAATCGTTCAGATTGTCGTTGTCTAGCGGATGCGCGAAGTGCGTGCCGCCGAACTCCGTACCCGTCAATGCAAGCGGCGCGACAAAATCGACCATGCTGTCGGTTTGGCGGCCGAGCGTGACCGTGCCGTAATCGCGGCTCGATAGACCGACATACGCCAGGCGATTGAAGATGCGATTGTTCGACGTGTACTGCCCGTTGTTCAGATTGAAGCCGCTTTCCAGGGTGAAGACGGCCTTTACGCCCGCGCCGAGGTCTTCAGCCCCGCGCAAACCCCAGCGGCTGTACTGGACTGCGCCGCTCGTCATCTCCCAGTTGCTGTGCCCGCCGCCAGTCCCGCTGATTTGGCTGTTCGTGTAGGTCAGACCCGCATCGATTAGCCCGTAGAGCGTGACACTGCTTTGCGCATGCGCTGCTCCGCTGACGGTGATGATCGTTGCCGCACCCATCTTAAGCATCTTGTTCATTTGCCTGCTCCAGCAGCCAAGACCGGGAGATACATTCTCTGGGAACGCTTTCTACACGGACCTCGATGGCTTCCCGGCGCGTAGCCGTGCGAGTCATCGATACGAAAAGGCGCGATGTGCTTTCACTCACTTTATGCGACCACAGTCAGATCTGCCAACTTAAAAATGGCTCTGCGATCGTCAACGTCAGGATTCCGTTTTTGAACAACACGCACGCATGTAATGTCTGCGCGTCCGGCTCGGCGGCAACGGAGCGTTTACTGTTTTTATTCTGGACATAACTTGCATGTGCCTAATTCGCAAGGAGATGATCTGGATTTATCTCCGTGCATTCTCGCGGCTGTACGATGAGACTTGGTTCGGGTTTCGTGATGCGTCGTCGATATCGGCTTTGACTTTCGTCGTCTGTCGCGACTACCACGCTCTCTACCCAAGAGCACTCTCTATCGGAATGACGCGACAATCGCATTCGCCAAGCGACACACCCCGCCGACGCTCCCGCAACCAGCACGCGAAGTCGCGCGGCGCGAGCGGCCGCGAGAACAGAAATCCTTGATACAGATGACAGCCGTGCGTATCGAGAAAGTCGCGCTGCGCACGCGTCTCCACGCCTTCGGCTGTCACGGTCAGCTTCAGAATCCTGCCGATGTGAATCAGCGTTTGCGCCAGCGATTCCGCCTTCTCGTCGCTGCCGATACTCTGCACGAAGCTCTTGTCGATTTTCAGTTCCTTCACCGCGAACCGGTGCAGATAACTCAGCGACGAGTAGCCCGTGCCGAAATCATCGATAGAGAGCGCGATGCCGAGCGCATGAATCGCATCGAGCGACTTGCGGATGTCGTCAGCCGATTCGTCGAACAGAACGCGCTCGGTCAATTCGAGCGTGAGGTCGGCTGCGACCAGACCGTGAGACTGGAGCACATCGGTGAGAAAACTCGGGTAATCCGGACGCTTGAAATCAGCGGCGCAGACATTCACCGAGATGTTCGGAACATCGAGGCCGTCGGCTCGCCACTCGGCAAGCTGCCTGCACGCCTCGACCATCACCCACGCATCCATCTCGGAGATCAGGCCGCTTTCCTCCGCGATGGCGATGAACCGATCCGGCGCAACGCTGTTCTGCCCGTCGTTGTTCCATCGCACGAGCGCTTCGACGCCACAGAGCGCACCTGCGGCATCGACCTTCGGCTGGTAAGCCACGCTCAATGCGTTGCCTCGCAATGCCCGCTGCAGCGCTATTTCCAGTTCGAGCTGCTCCCTCGCCTCGCGCTCGTACTCCGGCGCATAGAAGCGCACCTGGTTGCGTCCCGCGCTCTTGGCCTGATACATCGCCAGGTCCGCGTTGCGAAGCAGGATGTCGGTTTCTTCGCCGTCGTGCGGAGAGAGCGCAATGCCTATGCTCGCGCTGATCGTGATGCGGGTGTCCTGCTTCGAGTCGATGACGATGGGTTGATACACGGCGTGCAGAATGCGGCCCGCGATCTGTTTGGCTTTCAGCACGTCGCAATCGGCTAGGACAACGAGAAACTCGTCTCCGCCAAGACGTCCGATTACATCGCCAATTTGCAGCAGGCGTTGCAGGCGTCGTGCGATTTCGGTCAGAACCTCGTCGCCGGCGGCGTGACCCTGCGTGTCGTTCACGCGCTTGAAGCGGTCCAGATCGATGAACAACACCGCGAGCGTCGAGCCGTTGCGATTGGCGTCGCCCAGAATCCGCAGCGCTTCCTTGTGCAGCTTCGCCCGGTTGGGCACGCCCGTGAGCGAATCGAACCAGGCGAGTCGCTGCAAGCGGCGCTCCATCGTCAGTCTCTTGCTCAGTTGCCTGCTGAACATGAGCGACAACAGGATGAAGAGCGCATTGAGAATGGCGCTGACGACGCCAATGGCAATGGCTCGCTTGTGCCATCCCGCATAGATATCGTCCGTCGAAAAGCCCACGACGACGATGATCGGATAGCCGCCGATCCGCCTGAAGGCATAGAGCCGTTCGATGTGATCCAGCACGGCCATGCCGATATAAATGCCGTTGTCGGATTGCACGAGAGGCGGGAACGCGCGGCCGCCCGCGAGCGACTGGCCGATGTCCGACTCATGAAACGGTTGCCGCATGAGCACGGTTCCGTCAGTCCGGAGCAGGGTAATGGTGTCGTGCCGGCCGAGTATCGAATCTTCCAAAAGCTGCCTGAAATAACTGAGCCGCAACGTCCCCGCGACGATGCCCGCGAATTCGCCGTTCTTGTCTTCGAGCCGCCGGCTCAGTGCGATCCGCGGCGATGCGTGCTCGGGCACGTAAGGCAGAAAAGGCGCGCTGATGTAGAGACCGGCGTTCTTCTGCCGCTCATGAATCTGAAAGTAATCGCGGTCTTTCACACTGACCTTGCGCGGCTCGATCGAACGTGAATCGAGCACGAGGTTGCCGGCGGCGTCCGTCGCAAACAGCACGCCCAGTTCCTTTGCATCGCGCAGCGATCCGAACGCCACGCGCTGACGGACTCTCGGAGGAAGCTGCGCGATGTTGGCCGTCTGGACGCTCGCCGCGACGTCGCGCATGGCGAGCTGGTAGACGTCGAGGTTGTGCTCGATTTCCTTCTGCAGCGAAATGACCAGGTTCTGCGCGGCATCGCGCGCCTGCGCCATGGCATCGAGCCTCATTTCGTAGAGCGAGAAGACCGTGACGCCCGTAGTCGCGAGCGTGATTCCGATGCCGGCGTAGATGAACAGCGCCGGCTTGGCAAGAAGCGAACTGATGATTCGAAACATGGTTTTTCGGAATGCACGCGAAAGCCGCGTGTACGGTTCACAGGTGGCTGAGCGCCCCGGCACGCTCAGCCGACATCGACGGCAAGCTGGTTCGTCCGGCCGCGCTCCTTCGCGGCGTACATTGCCCGGTCCGCCGTGTTCACCAGATCGAACGCGCGGTCGCCGGGCTGAAGCACCGCCACGCCGAGACTGGCGCTCACGCTGTAGTCGGCGCCGTGCACATCGAAGGGCGCTTCGAGCGCGGACGTCATGCTAGCGCCAATCCGTGACGCCGCTTCGCGCGCGCGATCGTCTTCCACGATGACGAGAAACTCGTCGCCGCCCAGCCGCCCGATTTGCGCACGGCCTCGCGTCGCATCGGTCAGACGCCGCGCGATCTCGCCGAGGATGACATCGCCGAGCTGATGCCCGAAGGTATCGTTCAGTTCCTTGAAGCGGTCGAGATCCACGAAGATGACGGCAACGCGCCCGGCAGAATGCGGTCTCGCAATGGCCGCGTCGAGCCGGTCCATGATCCGGCCGCGATTCGGCAGGCCCGTGAGCCGGTCGGTGTGCGCGAGTCGCCGCAACGCTTCCCGTCCATTGACCAGCTTGACGATGAGTGCCGTGATCCACATCGACAACCCGACGAGAATCACGGAGATGACGGCCGCCATCGTCACGTAGACGTTGCGCATCCGGGTGTAGTCGTCGAGCGCTTCCAACACTGACAGGCCGGCTACCACCGTCAAGCCATACTGTCCGATCACGCGGGTCGCGACGATGCGTTCGACGTGGTCGATCGGGTCGATGGCTTGCTCGCTGTCCGTGCGCGCACCGATGTAGCCGTTCGGCAATGCATCGCCGGTGCGGCTGGGCGCATCGCCCGCGCGGCGCGACAGCATGAAGCCACGGTTCGACAGCACCGCGATCATGCCGCGTTGCCCGAGCGCCGTGCGCGTATAGAAGCCGTCGGTGAGCCACGCCGGATCCTCCGACACGACCACGACGCCGCCGAAGCTGCCGTCCGGGCGCGTGATGCGCCGCGTCGCCTGTATCGACACTTGGCGCGAGATTCGGCCGAGGACCGGCGGGCTCAGATAAAGCCCGACATCCGCGCGTTCGCGATGCACGCGAAAGTGGCTGCGGTCGCTCAGGTCGACGTCGCCGGAAAACGGCAGGGTCGATACGATCACGTGCCCGTCCGCGCCCGCGATCGTCACCTGCAACGCGGTGTCGGCCGTGACGAGTCCGTAGGCCTGATACTTCTTGAGGTCGAACGTGGCGGGCGACGTCTCGTACCCGTACTTCACGAACAGGGCGATCTCGTCGACGTCGTGGATCGTTTTCAGCGTGTGCGTTTCCAGCGCCCTTGCTTCTATTCGCGCCGCGACGTGCGCGTCGTGAATCGCGGCGGCTTTCTCTGCACGCAACCTGTCCAGGATCGTCACCCACAGCACGGCAAGGATCAGCGCGGTCAGCATGGGCAGCAGGATGAGCGCGCGATACGGCGCGCCGCTCCGGGCGGAGACGAATCGCCCGAGGCTCCTGGAAATTGTCTGCAATCTGCTCACGTCCGATTCCGATTCCTGTGCGAGCTTCAGCAATTGCTGGCTGACGCTGCTGGCACTTCAACGCATCCTCAATGGAAGGTCGGGTCTCCCCGCGCTTCGCTGCATCGTTATAACGGCAGCATCGCATCAAAGTTGATGGTCATTTTCTGGACAGCCGTGCCGCGCCGGGCGCAGCGCTGCAAGGAATTCTGAAGTCTTCTTTGGACGCGTGCGGTCGAGCGGAATCGGCACGCAGCAGGAGAGCGCGATTGATTTGCGTTTAGACGGGGAACAACGACGATAAGACACGCGCGGAGCGTTGAGAAGCCGTCTCGCTGATGCGGTGAAAACGGCTGAATCGTCAGAGTGGGATGTGCGGACAACAATGACAAGGGATCTGGCCTCCCGGCACAGATCCCAAGCCGCTACGCCTCAACTAGCGACCGTAGGCGAAGCATTGAGCGCCTGCCGCTTGCCCAAGAGCGCAAGCACGGCGCCGAGAATCAGCGCACCGGAGACGCAGTAAATGCCGGCGTTCGTGCTGTGCGTGACGTCCTTCAGCCAGCCGATGATCGATGCACTCGCGAATCCCGCGAGATTGCCGATCGAATTGATCATGCCGATCGCCGCAGCCGCCGAGCCTCCGGCGAGGATCGCGCTGGGATAGGTCCAGAAGACCGGCATGGTGGCAAGCATGCCGGCCGTGCCGACGGTGAGCGCGAGCATCGCAACGGCAACGTTGGTGTTCGCCTGCGTGCTCACGAAAAGCCCGATGCCCGCAAGCGCCGCAGGAATGGCGAAGTGCCAGCGGCGCTCGCCCGTGCGGTCCGAACTGCGCGCGACGAACAACATGCTCGCAACGGCGCATGCATAAGGAATGGCCGTGAGCAGGCCGACTTCGAGCGCGCTCTGCACGCCGGTCGCCTTGACGAGCGTTGGCAGATAGAAGCTGATGCCGTAGAGGCCCATCATGCAGCAGAAGTAGATGATCGCCATCTTCCAGATGCGCAGATCCGAAAACACGGTGCTCACAGCGTGATGGTTCTTTCCTGCATCGTCGCGCTGGATGTTCGCTTCGAGCAGGCGCTTTTCTTCTTCGGTCAGCCATGTGGCCGCCGCGATGCTGTCCGGCAGGCAGATCAACGTGACGACGCCGAGCAGAGCCGACGGGATCGCTTCGAGCACGAACAGCCATTGCCAGTTCGACCAGCCGCCCACGCCCTGAAACGCGGACATGATCCAGCCCGACAGCGGCCCGCCGACAACGCCGGCCACCGGAATGCCGATCATGAAAAGCGCGTTCATGCGCGAGCGCCGCACGGCGGGGAACCAGTACGTGAGATACAGCACGATGCCCGGAAAGAAGCCCGCTTCGGCCACGCCGAGCAGAAAACGCATGACGTAGAACATCGTGGGCGTCTTCACGAAAAGCGACGCCGCCGAAATAACGGCCCATGTGATCATGATTCTCGCGATCCACAGCCGCGCGCCCACGCGATGCATGATGATATTGCTTGGGACTTCGAACAAAAAATAGCCGATGAAAAAGATACCCGCACCGAGGCCATATACGGTGTCGCTGAACCCGAGGTCGCTGAGCATTTGCAGCTTCGCGAAGCCGACGTTCACGCGGTCGAGATACGCCGCGACATAGCACAGGAACAGAAAGGGCAGAAGCCGCCATGCGGCTTTCGAATAAGCGCGGTCTTCGAGCGCCGCGCGGTCGCTCGCGGTTTTCTCAGGACGTCCGTTGTGTGTCATTGTCTCCAGTCTCTCGCTAGGGTGGTCATTAAGGTGATCCGGCGTTCACGCGATGGCCTCGTCGACGATCTCGATCCAGTGACGTACCGCCGTCCGGCCCGCACCGCCGAGATGGGTCTGACATCCGATGTTCGCGGTCGCGATGACATCGGGCTTGCCGCTTTCGAGCGCATCGAGCTTGTTGTCGCGAAGCTGGCGCGAAAGCTCGGGTTGCGTGAATGCATACGTCCCCGCCGATCCGCAGCACAGATGCGCGTCGGGCACGCCCGTGAGCGTGAATCCGAGCCGCGTCAGCAAGCCTTCGATGGACCCGCCGAGTTTCTGCGCATGCTGAAGCGTGCAAGGGCAGTGGAACGCGACGCGCTTGTCCGGTTTGACCGAAAGACTTTCGATAGGCAGGCGCGCGAGCGCTTCGCCGATGTCGCACGCCAGCTCGCTCACGCGACGCGCCTTCTCCGCATAGGCAGGATCGTCGCGCAGCAAATGGCCATATTCCTTGACGAACGCGCCGCAGCCGCTCGCGGTCTGAATGATGCCTTCCGCGCCGGCCGCGATCTTCGGCCACCATGCGTCGATGTTGCGCCGCGCGCGATCGAGCCCCGCGTTCTGCGCATCGAGGTGATAGTCGACGGCGCCGCAGCAACCCGCCTCCGACACCGCTTCGATGCTCACGCCCAGACGATCGAGCACGCGCGCGGTCGCCGCATTGGTGTTCGGCGAAAGCGCGCGCTGCGCGCAGCCTTCGAGCATCAGCATGCGGCGCGTGTGACGCACCGGCGGGCGCGTTCCCTCGCTGATGACGTTATGCGGAATCTTGTCGGCGATGGTCGAAGGCAGCGCACCGCGCAAAAGCCGACCCGCCTTGAGCATGGCGCCGAACATGCGCGGGCGCGGAATGACCTTGCGCAGCCCGCTACGCATCACGCGTTGCGCCAGCGGTCGCTCGACGCTCCGGTCCAGCATGTCGCGGCCGATATCGAGCAACGAGTGATACTTCACGCCCGACGGACACGTCGTTTCGCAATTGCGGCAGGTGAGACAGCGATCGAGATGGAGTTGCGTCTTGTCGCTGACGGGCTCGCCTTCGAGCATCTGCTTGATGAGATAGATGCGTCCGCGCGGGCCGTCCAGTTCGTTGCCGAGCAGTTGGTACGTCGGACACGTCGCGTTGCAGAAGCCGCAATGCACACACGTGCGAAGAATGTCCTCCGCTTCTTTCGCGCGCGGCAGTGAGAGAGCCTGATTGCTGAGATTCGTTTGCATGGTGTGAAGTCTCCGGCGCTCGATATTCAATAGTCCGCGTACATCCGGCCCGGATTGAAGATGCCGTGCGGATCGAGGCGCGCTTTCAATTGCCGATGCAGTTGCATCAGCGGCGAAGGAATCGGATGGAACGGTTCGACGCCGCTGTGCGGAGTGAAGCAGGTGGCATGACCGCCGGCCGCGCTTGCGATTGCGCGGATGTCGGTTGCGCTCGCATCGCTCTTGAGCCAGCGTTGCGCGCCGGCCCAGTCGAGCAGCACGGCGCCCGGCAGTTCGGCGAGCGGCGTCGCGTTGGGCAACGACAGACGCCAGAGCGGGCGGGGATCGTCGAAGAAAGCGAGCCGTTGATCGCGCAGGTCGTCCCAGAAGCGCGCATCGAGTTCCTTTCCGCCGATGCGATCGACGGCGGATCGCACCAGTCCCGTGCCGCCTTCGAGGCGCACATGCAGCGCACCGTCGATGAAGCACGCGCCGCTCAAGGGCAGCGCCGCGCGCCGCCACGCCGACAGTTCCTGCATCGCGTCGCTTGCTTCCATCGCGATAGCCAGGCTCGCGGATGCACGCGGCTTCGGCAGCACCTTCAACGAGACTTCCGTGACGAGCCCGAGACAGCCGAAGCTGCCGCTGATGAGCCGCGAAACGTCGAAGCCCGCGACGTTCTTCATCACCTGACCGCCGAAACGCAGATGCTTGCCTTCGCCCGTCACGACGCGGCATCCCAGCACGAAGTCGCGCACGGAGCCGGACCACGGGCGACGCGGCCCGGAGAGACCTGCGGCGACCGCGCCGCCTACCGTCGCCTGGCCGCCATAAGTCGGCGGTTCGCAGGGCAGCATCTGATCGGCGTCGTCGAGTGCGGCGTTGAGTTCGGCGAGCGGCGTTCCCGCGCGCGCGGTAATCACGAGTTCGCTCGGGTCGTAGCTGACGATGCCGCGGTGCGAACGCGTGTCGATTTCTCGCGAGCGCGGCGCGGCCGGACGTCCGAGGAACGCCTTGCTCGACGCGCCGCGAATGAAGAGCGGCTCTTTCGACGCAATCGCGGCCTGCACTTCTTCGACGAGACGCGCGCTATCGTCGTGGGAGATGGAATCGCGCCGCATCAGAAACGCTCCAGTTCGGGGAAGGGCAGTGCGCCGTGATGAACGTGCATCGAGCCGAATTCGGCGCAGCGATGCAGCGTCGGCACGTTCTTGCCGGGATTGAGCAGGCCGGCGGGATCGAATGCCGCCTTGACCGCGTGGAAGAAGGTCAATTCGTCGGCGTTGAACTGCGCGCACATTTGATTGATCTTCTCGCGCCCCACGCCGTGCTCGCCCGTGATGCTGCCGCCCACTTCGACGCACAGTTCCAGAATGCGTGCGCCGATGGCTTCGGCGCGTTCGGTTTCGCCGGGCGCGTTCGCATCGAACAGAATCAGCGGATGCATGTTGCCGTCGCCCGCATGGAAGACGTTCGCCACGCGTAGACCGTATTCTTGCGACAGCGCTGCGATGCCGCGCAGCACGCGCGACAATTCGCGGCGCGGAATCGTGCCGTCCATGCAGTAGTAGTCCGGCGAAATGCGGCCCACCGCCGGGAACGCGTTCTTGCGGCCCGCCCAGAATCGCTGGCGTTCTGCTTCGTTCGCGGCGAGGCGGATGTCGGTCGCGCCCGCAGCCCGCAGCAGCGCTTCGACGCGCTCGCAGTCTTCCTGCACGTCCGACTCCGCGCCGTCCACTTCGCACAGCAGGAGCGCTTCGGCATCGACCGGATAGCCCGCGTGGATAAAGTCCTCGGCGGCGCGGATGGCAAGGTTGTCCATCATTTCGAGGCCGCCCGGAATCACGCCCGCGCCGATGATCTGCGCGACGGCGTCGCCTGCGCGCTCCACGTCGTCGAAACTCGCGAGCAGCACCTTGGCGCTCTGCGGCTTCGCGAGCAGCTTGACCGTGACTTCGACGACCACGCCGAGCATGCCTTCCGATCCGGTGATGAGCGCGAGCAGATCGAATCCCGGCGAATCGAGCGCTTCGGAGCCGAGCGTCACGCGTTCACCGTCGATCGTCACGATGTCCACCTTCAGGATGTTGTGGACCGTGAGCCCGTACTTGAGGCAGTGCACGCCGCCTGCGTTTTCCGCGACATTGCCGCCGATCGAGCATGCGATTTGCGACGATGGATCGGGCGCGTAATAAAGGCCGTGCGGCGCCGCTGCCTGCGAGATCGCGAGATTGCGCACGCCGGGCTGCACCCGCGCGACGGACGCTTCCGGGTCGAGTTCGAGAATGCGGTTGAAGCGCGCCATCACGAGCAGAATGCCTTTTTCGAGCGGCAGCGCGCCGCCGGAAAGCCCCGTGCCCGCGCCGCGCGCCACGACCGGAATGCGATTCGCCGACGCATAGGCGAGCAGCGTCTGCACTTCATCGACCGTGCCGGGCAAGGCAACGAGCATCGGCGTGATGCGGTACGCGGACAGTCCGTCGCATTCGAAAGGACGGAGGTCTTCTTTTTCGTGCAAGAGCTGAAGACCGGGCGACAGCGATTGCAGCTCGCGGACGATCTTGGCTTTGTCCTGATCGACGAGTGGGCCGTCGATACGTTCATCGTAAGCGTAGGTCATGCGGTGTCTCCTTGCGGACAGCGTAGCGATCCCTGTCCAAGCGCATATTGGCGAAGATTCTTGCGGGTCCGTGACGGTTTGTCGACGCTTTTCAAGCTGGTAATACCAGTTTGTCGACGGTGCGTCCGCGCCAGATTCGCCGTCCACGCGCTAATTTGCGGCTCAGATGGCCGTTTCGTGCTTTTAGGCGTGATACGATCAGGGCTGGTAATACCAGTCAGAGGGTCGAGGCGATATGGAAGAGACAAAGCGAAATCTTGCCGATGTCGTGGTCGAACGCATCGAGCGATTGATAGTCGACGGCGTGCTGAAAGAGGGCCAGGCGCTTCCCTCCGAGCGTCGTCTCACGGAAAAGCTCGGTGTTTCGCGTACGGCGTTGCGTGAAGGCCTGAAAGTCTTGCGTGCGCGCGGACTGATCGAAACATCGCAGGGAAAGGGATCGATCGTGGCGAACCTGACTGTCGAACCCGCCCAGACGCCGATGATGCATCTGCTGAGTTCGCAGCCGCGCACGCTGTACGACCTGCTGGAGGTGCGCGAGATGATCGAAGCGGAGTCGGCCCGGCTGGCAGCATTGCGCGGCACGGCAGCCGACCACCTGCTGATCAAGCGCCGCTATGAAGCCATGCTGGCGGCGGATTCCGAAGACACCGATGCCTCAACCCATGCGCGGCTCGATCACGCCTTTCATCTGGCGATTTGCGAGGCATCGCATAACCCGGTGCTCGTTCATACGCTGTCCTTTCTCAACGACCTGATGTTGAGTTCCGTGTTCGCGTCCGTGAACAATCTCTATCATCGCGAGCCGCATAAACGGGTGATCGACAGGCAGCACGCGCGGCTCTACAACGCGGTCACGGGTCAGTTGCCGGAGCAGGCGCGGCGCGCAGCCAGCCAGCATATTCGCAGCGTGCGCGACGGCTTTTCGGAGATCGAGCAGGAAGAGCAGCGGCTGGTGCGATCGACACTGCGGCTCGAAGGATGGTCCTGATCGAAGGCTGGTTCACCCAGCCTTCGAGGTCAGACTTACCCCGAAGGGCTTCGCTTCAGTGCTTTTGCTGCGTTCTGAACGCATGCAGCAGGGGCTCGGTATAGCCGCTCGGTTGAGCGCGCCCGTCGACCACCAGCGCCCACGCAGCCTTGAACGCCAGTGAGTTGTCGTAAGCCGGCGCCATCGGCTGATAGTGAGGATCGCCTGCGTTCTGCTTGTCCACGACTTCGGCCATGCGCTCGAAGGTTTCGCGCACGAATTCCGACGTCACGACTCCATGACGCAGCCAGTTCGCAATGTGCTGGCTGGAAATGCGCAGCGTGGCGCGGTCTTCCATGAGGCCGACGTTGTGGATATCGGGCACCTTCGAGCAGCCCACGCCCTGATCGATCCAGCGCACCACATAACCGAGAATGCCTTGAGCGTTGTTCTCGACTTCGCTGCGAATCTCGTCTTGCGTCCACTCTGCGCGCTCGACGACGGGAATCGTCAGCAGACCATCGAGCAGTTCGTCGCGCACGCCGGCGAGATCGGTGCTCTCCAGCGCCTTCTGCACGCCCTGCACGTCGACCTGATGATAGTGAAGCGCATGCAGCGTCGCAGCGGTCGGCGACGGAACCCACGCGGTATTCGCGCCCGCCTTCGGGTGAGCGATCTTCTGTTCGAGCATCGCGTGCATGAGGTCGGGCATGGCCCACATGCCCTTGCCGATCTGCGCGCGCCCGCGCAGGCCGACGGCAAGACCGGTCAGCACATTGCTGCGCTCATAGGCGGCGATCCACTTGCTCGACTTCATGTCGCCCTTGCGCATCATCGGGCCCGCTTCCATCGACGTATGCATCTCGTCGCCGGTGCGGTCGAGGAAACCCGTGTTGATGAACGCGACGCGCGCAGCGGCTGCGTCGATGCACGCGGCGAGGTTCACGCTCGTGCGGCGCTCCTCATCCATGATGCCCATCTTGATGGCATTGCGCGGAAGGCCGAGCACGTCCTCGATCCGCCCGAACAGCTCGCTCGCGAAGGCCACTTCGGCGGGACCGTGCATCTTCGGCTTCACGATATAGATGGAGCCGGTGCGCGAGTTCAGCTTGTGCGTGCGGTCATGCAAGGCGCAGAGCGTCGTGACGACGCCATCGAGGATACCTTCGGGAATTTCGCGGCCTTCGGCGTCGAGCACCGAAGGGTTCGTCATCAAGTGGCCGACGTTGCGGATGAACAGCAGCGAGCGGCCATGCAACGTGACGGGCTTGCCGTCGGCGCCGATGTATTCGCGGTCGGCGTTCAGGCGGCGCGTGAAGGTCTTGCCGCCCTTCGTCACTTCTTCGGTGAGCTTGCCGGTCATCAGGCCGAGCCAGTTGCGATACAACTGCACCTTGTCGTCGGCATCGACGGCGGCAACCGAATCTTCGCAGTCGATGATCGTGCTCACGGCGGCTTCCATGAGCACATCCTTCACATGCGCGGCATCCGTTTTACCGATGACATCGTTCGCGTCGAACTGAATCTCGAAGTGCAGGCCGTTGTGTTTGAGCAGCACGGCGAACGGCGCGTTCGCATCGCCCACGAAGCCGATGAACGCAGCCGGATCCTTCAGGCCGGTCGTGCGTCCATTGACGGACACGGCCAGCTTTCCGTTCTCGATCGTGTAGCTCGTCGCTTCCGCATGCGAGCCGTCAGCGAGCGGTGCGGCCTGATCCAGAAAGCGGCGCGCGAACGCAATGACACGTGCGCCGCGCTTCGGGTTGTACTCGGACGAGCGGGCGGCGCCGTCGGCGTCGTCGATCGCGTCGGTGCCATAGAGCGCGTCGTAGAGGCTGCCCCAGCGCGCATTCGCGGCGTTGAGCGCATAGCGCTGATTGGACAGCGGCACGACGAGCTGCGGGCCGGCTTGTTCGGCGATTTCGCGATCCACGCCGGTCGTGCTCGCCTGCGATTTGGCCGGCACCGGCACGATGTAGCCGATGCTCTCCAGGAAGCTGCGATACGCGTTCAGATCGCGCACGGGGCCCGGATGCTCGCGGTGCCATGTGTCGAGTTCGGCTTGCAGCCGGTCGCGTTCGGCGAGCAGCGCGCGATTCTTCGGTGCGAGGTCGTGAACGATGGCGGCGAATCCGCGCCAGAATTGCTCTACGTCGACACCGGTGCCGGGCAATGCCTCGGTCTCGATGAAATGGGCGAGCTTCTCAGCGACGCGGAGGCGGTCGCGCTGAGTCATTTCCGTCATGTACTGCTCCAAGGTGACTTGCGATTCGAGGCTGGCCGCTGCGAGCGCGCACGCTCGGCAGGGACTCGATGCTCGGGAAGAATGGATGCGCTTTAGGCGAGTGCTGCCGCGCCGGCCTTTGCGATCTGCGAATCTTCGGCGGGCTTCATGCCGGAGACGCCGATGGCGCCGACCACGTGGCCGTCCGCGATCAGGGGAACGCCGCCTTCGAGCGCGGTGACGATCGGCGCGGTGGTGAAGGCGGTGCGTCCGCCGTTGACCATGTCTTCGTAAGCCTTCGATTCACGGCGTCCCACGGCTGCCGTGCGGGCCTTGCCGATCGAGATTTCGGCGCCGATCGGCGCGCATCCATCCAGACGCAACATGCCGAGCAAATGGCCTCCGTCGTCGACCACGGCGATCGCGACCGGCCAGTTCTGCTTGTTTGCCTCGGCCTGTGCAGCGGAAAGCACGCGGGTCACGTCGTCGATGGAAATCACAGGTTTCGTTTGCATAAGGAATCTCTCTTTCGATAACTAAAACAGCCGCGCGTCGAAAGCGCTTCGTGTTGAAGCGCCCTCGACGCGCGAAGAACAATCGGACCATGCAACGAAAGGCTTACCGCTCGATGGTCAATGCGGCAGCGCGGGAATCATCCAGCTCAGCACGTGCTGCTGCAGGAAGACCAGCACGCCGAGCAGAAGCGTGAGAAACACGCTATGCCAGAACGTGCGGGCGAATACGAGGCCTTCCTTGCCCTTGAGTTCGGTCGTCGACACACCGGTCGCGATGTTCTGCGGCGAGATCATCTTGCCCATCACGCCGCCCGACGAATTGGTCGCTGCCATCAGCACCGGATCGAGACCGACCTGGCGAGCCGCCACGACTTGCAGATTGCCGAAGAGCGCATTTCCCGATGTATCGCTGCCCGACAGAAACACCGCGATCCATCCGAGCGATGCCGAGACGAGCGGGAACAGTGCGCCCGTCGACGCGACGCCCATGCCGAGCGTGTAGCTCATGCCCGAGTAGTTCAACAGGTAGGCGAGGCCCACGATCATCATGACGGTCATGATGGCGATGCGCGTCTGACGCCACGTCTTCACGACGCACTCGAAGAAGGCGCCGACGCCGGTGCGCGTCCACAGCGCCGTGATCAGCGCGGCAACCAGAATGGCCGTGCCCGTTCCCAGCGGCTGGAAGTCCCACACTGCTGCGTAAGGCTTGTTGTAGAGCGTCACGAAGACAGCGTTATGCAAGCCGGGCCACTGCACCTTCACATCGCCGATGGATGCAACGTCGGCATGGACCCAGAAGATCACGACGACCGACACCACGATCCACGGCAGCCAGCCGCCAAAGCCGACAGGCTTGCCCGGCTTTTCCGCGCCCGCGCTGCGCACGACCGCGAACTCGGGGTCCGGCTCAGGCCGCCACACTTTCAGGAAGCCGATCGTGACCACGAGCGACGTAAGGGACGAAAGCACGTCCGTCAACTGGTAACCGAGGAAGTTCGACGTGACGAACTGAGCCGCCGCGAAGCTCCCGCCCGACGCAAGAAGGGCCGGCCAGAGTTTGCGGATGGAGCGAAAGCCGCCGTAGACACCGACGACATAGAACGGCAGCAGCAACGCGAAGAAGGGGAGTTGTCGGCCGACCATCGCGGCGAGCGTCGGCGCCGGAAGCGACGAGACCGCACCCAGCACGGTGATCGGCACGCCGAGCGCGCCGAACGCGACAGGCGCGGTGTTGAAGATCAGCGTATAGGTAAGGGCTTCCAGCGCCGGAAAGCCCAATCCGACGAGCAGCGCGCTCGTGATCGCGATAGGCGTGCCGAAGCCCGAAATCCCTTCCAGCAGACAGCCGAACGAAAAGGCGACGACGAGCAGCACGAGACGCCGGTCGTTGGGCAAATGATCGAGCATCCACTGCCGGAATTGATCGAAGCGCCCGGATTTCACCGCGATGTTATAGAGCAGAAGCGCGTTGACCACGATCCACATCACCGGCACGAGCGCGAGCGCCATGCCCGCGGCGACAGAATCGAGCGCGATGCCGACGGGCATCTTCCACACGCCTACCGCGATGGCGAGCCCGGCGATCAAGCCGGCCAGCGAAGCCTGCCATGCGGGACGGCGCAGCAGACCGAGCATGACGAGCGCCACGGCGATCGGCACGGCCGCGACGAGGAATGAAAGCAGGAGTGAGTGCCCAACTGGCGTGAGCGGCTGTGAAAAAGCTGTAGCCGGAATGGCGGGTACCGCGGGTGTCATCGTGTCTCCTTGTGCGGACCCTGATTTCGCGAACCGGGTCTCGATTTATGTTCGTTAGGGCGGTCGCCGTTTCCGACGTTCGCCACAGAGCGGATGCAGAGCACGCATCCAACGCCTGAACGCCGCGAATTCTTGCAGCAACCCGCTGCAACTGTCCATCTCACATCAGCTGGTAATACCAGTTTTTTTGGTACGCGAAGAGACACTCGACGATAAGAGACCGGGTAGCACGACTCGAAGCGCCATGCCGCGCGGTGAAGCACGCGCGCTACGACGTGGTCATACCAGCGACGCTCGCGCTGAACTTGATAGCTGATTGTCAGGAAAGGGCCGCGCCGTGCCACGTCACGGTACAGGCCGTTGCCATCGGGCGACTGGCATTAGAATGAACTGCTCGCACCTGCACCGCCGTACAAGACAATTCATGCAAGTCGCTCCGTTGCCGCCCGACGAGACCGAACGTCTGCGCGTATTGCACAGGCTCGCCATTCTCGACACTGCTCCAGAAGAAGCGTTCGACCGCATCACGCGCGTGCTGGCGCATATGCTCGGCGTGCCCATCGCGCTCGTTTCGCTGATCGACGAACATCGGCAGTGGTTCAAGTCGCGCGTGGGACTGGAGGCCTGCGAGACGCCGCGTGGCATCGCTTTCTGCGCGCACGCGCTGCTCGAAAGCGACATGCTCGTCGTCGAAGATGCTCGTAACGATCCGCGCTTTTTCGACAACCCGCTTGTCACCGGACCGCTGTCGATCGTCTTCTATGCCGGCGTGCCGCTGCGTTCCGCCGAAGGTCACGCGATCGGTACGCTTTGCGCGATCGACACCGTGCCGCGCGTACTATCGACCGACGCGCGCGCCGCCATGCGCGATCTCGCGCACACGGTCGAGCGCGAACTGGCAACGCGTGAAACGGCTCACTCGGCGCGGGCGCTGCATCAAGCGGATGCGCAAGCCATCCGTCTTTCCGAAGCGCGCTTTCGCACCATCTTCGAGCAGACGCCGACCGGCACCGCGATCGTCGCGCTGGACGGGCGCTTTATCGAAGTGAACTCGCACCTGTGCCAGATGCTCGGCTACAGCGCCGACGAACTGCTAGCGCTGACGTTCCAGCAAATCACCTTCGTGGAGGATCTGGAGGAGGATTTGCAGCATCTGCGGCAGTTGGTGGCGGGTGTCATCGCTACCTATACGATCGAAAAGCGTTATGTGCGCAGGGACGGCACTCACTTGTGGGTGCAGTTGCATGTCGCGCTCGTGCGAACTCACAACGGCGATCCTTTGCATGTCATCGCCGTGGTCGAGGACATCGAGGCGCGCAAGGAAAACGAGCGGTTTCAGCGCGAGTATCGCGCCGCGCTCGAAGAGCAAGTGGCGAAGCGCACCGACGAATTGCGCACGACGAACGTGCAACTGCGCGGCGAAGTCGCGCGCCGCGAGACATCGGAAGCGATGCTGCGTGCGCAGAACCATCACCTTCAGGCCGTGATCGACAATGCGCAGGACGCGTATGTCGCAATCGACGGCGACGGCTACATCACCGAATGGAACGACGCGGCAGAGCACATGTTCGGCTGGGCCCGGCACGAGGCATTGGGCCGGCCCATGGTCGAGACGATCATTCCGCCGACGTGGCGCGACGCGCACGATGCGGGCATGCGGCGCTTCATGCACACGGGCGTCGCCGTCATTCTCTCCAAGGCTATCGAAGTCCTGGCGCTGCGCCGTTCAGGCGATACGTTCCCGGCGGAATTGCGTATCTCGACGGCGGCCACGCCGAGCGGCAAGACGCTCTTCGCGTTCATCACGGATGTGAGCGAGCGCAAGCGTGTCGAAGCCGAAATCATCGAAAGCCGCGAAGCGATTCAAAAGGTCACCGACAGCTTGCCGGTTCTGATCGCTTACGTCGATCGCGAGCTGCGCTATCAATTCAACAACGAGGGTTATCGGCGGCTGCTGAACCGCGACATCGCATCGATGCGCGGACAGCCCGTGGCCACGGTCATGCCGCGTGCGGTGTATCGCACGCTGCTGCCTTCGTTTCGCCGCGCGCTCGCGGGGGAGCGTGTGCAACACGATGATGTCGAGGACCGCGAAGTCGAAGGGCGCACGTGGAGCGTTTCGCTCGTGCCGGACACGCGTGGCCGCGAAGTGATCGGCTTCTACATGCTGGCGCAGGACGTCACCGCGCGTCGGCTCGCCGAACGCGAACTCAGGGTGCAAGCACTGCGCGATCCGCTTACCGGCCTGCCGAATCGTCGTGCGCTGCTGGCGCATCTGGCGCAGCACATCGGGCTCGATGCGGCGAAACGGCAAGCGCTTGCCGTGTTCTTTCTGGACCTCGACGGCTTCAAGCCCGTCAACGATGCATACGGTCACGAAACAGGCGACGAGCTATTGCGGCTAGTCGGCCATCGCCTCAAGGAAACGGTGCGCAACAGCGATTTCACGAGCCGTCTCGCAGGCGATGAATTCGTCATTGTTTGCCATGATGTCGCCGATCAGGCCGTTGCGAGAAGCATCGCCGAATCGATCTGCATTGCGCTGAACAGCCCGTTTCGATTGTCCGAGCACGACGTCACGATAGCCACGAGCGTGGGCGTCGTACTGTGCGATGCAACGGTGCAAGCGACGCCGGCCACGCTATTGGCCGCCGCCGACATGGCAATGTACGAAGCCAAACGAAAGGGCAGAAACAACTATCACTTCGCGCCGCATTCAGCGGAAACCTTTCCGGGCTGAGGTTATGGCTTCTCTTAAGGCAGCGTATGGCGGCGTTGGCGAACCGAAGCAAGCAGCAGGATAGTCGCGACGCAAAACCCTGCACCGACATAGAACGTGGCGGCCGGATTGACGCGATCCCAAATCGCTCCAGCGAGAATGCTGGACAGCAACGTCACGCCGCCGCTGAACAGGTTGAAGAAACCGAACGCCGTTCCGCGCGAATCAGGCGGCGCCGCCTGTGCAACCATGGTCGCGAGCAGGCCTTGCGTCATGCCCATATGCATGCCCCAAAGCGCGACGCCCACGACGACCAGCCCCCAATGCGTCGCGTGTGCGAGCGCGAGATCGGCGGCGATGAGAACGCCAAGTCCGCCGATCAGCAGCCGCGTATGACTGACTCTGTCCGCGAGCTTGCCGAACGGGTAGGCGCAGAGCGCGTACACGACATTCATCGCGACCATGACGAGTGGAACGAGCGCCGTGGGCACGCCGCTTTGCATCGCGCGGAGAACGAGAAACGCCTCGCTGAAGCGCGCCAGCGAGAACACCGCGCCGATGGCGACAATCCACCAGTAGCCGCTGCCGAGTTCGACGAGCTTGCGCCAGCGAATGGGATTCGCGCGCTTCGTGCCTTCGGCATGGTGCGCATGCGTGGGCTCCTCGATGCCGATAGCCAGCAGCGCGACCGCGAGCAATCCCGGTATGACAGCGATCCAGAATGCGAGGCGATAGTTGTCGGACCAGGCGAGCATGATGCCGACGGCGAGCAGCGGCCCGAGGAATGCGCCGACGGTGTCGAGCGACTGACGCAATCCGTATGCAGCGCCGCGCAGGTGAGGCGGCGTGACGTCGGCCACGAGCGCGTCGCGTGGCGCGCCGCGGATGCCTTTCCCGATGCGATCGATGACGCGCGCGGTCATGACGACGCCTATCGTCGGCGCTATCGCAAACAGCGGCTTGCTCAATGCGCCGAGCGCATAGCCGGCAACGGCGAGCCATTTGCGATTGCGAAGGTAATCGCTCAGCGCGCCTGAAAACACCTTGACGATGGGCGCGGTGGCCTCCGCGATGCCTTCGATCAGGCCGATGGTCGTGGCGCTTGCGCCGAGGCTCGCGAACATGAACATCGGAAGAAGGCTATGGATGATTTCCGACGATACGTCCATGAGCAGGCTCACGCACCCGAGCACCCAGACGCTTCGTGGTATCTGGCGAAGAATGCCGGGTCGCTGTTGGCTTTGCGTCATGGCTGTTAGTATACCCCCCTACCTTATATGAAAACATCGTCATGCATACAGCAAAGGATAAAGCGCGCCTCATGGCGCGCATTCGCCGCATCAAGGGACAAGCCGAAGCCTTGGAGCGCGCGCTCGAAAACGAAGTCGGTTGCGCGGAAGTGCTCATGCTCGTCGCGTCGATGCGCGGGGCGGTGAACGGCCTGACTGCGGAAGTGATGGAAGATCATATTCGCCATCACATCGTCGATCCCGCTAGCGACAATTCGAGTCAGGCACGCGGCGCGGCCGAACTCATCGACGTCTTGCGCACTTACATCAAGTAACAAGCGATTCACCATGATTTCGATTACCGACATGTTGCAGCAGGGGACAACGCACCTCTGGCTGTTTATTCCGAGCGCCATCATGCTGGGCGCGCTTCATGGGCTCGAACCCGGTCATTCGAAGACGATGATGGCCGCGTTCATCATCGCTATTCGCGGAACGGTTCTGCAAGCGGTTCTTCTCGGATTGTGCGCGACGGTATCGCATACGGCCATTGTCTGGATCATCGCTTTAGGCGGGCAATATTTCGGCCGCGACTGGAGCAGCGAGGCGACGGAGCCGTATCTGCAGATGGCATCGGCTGCACTGATTCTTGTCATCGCGCTATGGATGCTGTGGCGGACATGGCGCGAGCGAAAGAGGGATCATGCGCATCATCATCACGATCATGACGATGAAGTGCGAAGGATCGACACGGGGCACGGCGTCATTGCGCTCGAAGTCTTCGAAGACAACGTGCCGCCGCGCTTCCGTGTCCGCTTCGAGCATGCGGTTCGTGCGCCTCGAGAACAGTCGATCGGCATTCGCACCATTCGCGCGGACGGCACGCAGCAGCACTTCCATTTGGCGAGCAAAGGCGAGTATCTGGAATCGGTCGAAGACATTCCTGAGCCGCATGAATTCACGGCGCGCGTGTCGATCGGGCATCGCGATCACTCGCACGACTATGACGTCGCATTCAGCGAGCATCATCACGATCACAGCCACATGAATCTCGGCGACGAAGACGACGCGCACGCACGCGCGCATGCCGACGATATTCGCCGACGCTTTCAAGGCCGAACCGTAACGACCGCGCAAATCATGTTGTTCGGCTTGACGGGCGGGCTCATTCCTTGTCCGGCTGCGATCACGGTTCTGCTTTTGTGCATTCAGCTCAAGCAACTCTCGCTCGGTTTCCTGCTTGTGATGTGCTTCAGCGTCGGGCTTGCCGTGACGATGGTATCGGCGGGCGTGCTCGCGGCGCTCAGCGTGCGGCATGTCGAAAAGCGCTGGTCCGGATTCTCCGACCTGGCTCGTCGCGCGCCTTATGTCTCGTCGATGCTTATTCTGTGCGTCGGGTTTTATATGGCGTGGTCGGGCTGGCAGGCGCTGCCGGTTCACTCTTGATGATCGATCGATACGCGCGTGATGCCTTTCCGACGGCGTGTGAATTGCGGATAGCCGATTCACACGACCCGAGCGATTCAACGAAATCGTTCTCACTCACGACGCGCATGTTCGAGAAAGAATCGCACCATCTCGGCGCTGGCATCGGGGCCGGAAGGATCGGTATAGCTTCCCGTCGATGAGCCTCCTGCCCACGCATGAGGCGCGCCGTGAATGATCCATAGTTCGGCATCGGCGCCGGTCTGCGACTTCATGTGCCGGACCGTGTGTTTTCTCGCGCGGCTATCGCTGCTCGACGCGCGAACGGGTATCGCTTCACTCGCGGAAAACGCGCGCACCAGTTCGTTGGCATTGGCAGGATGCACGGTGGCATCGGCATCGCCATGAAAAACGATCAGCGGGCATTGCGACGCCTGCGCGTAATGCGTGTCCTTCGCTTTCGATTTCACCTTGCCGCCGCGCATGGCCGCCAGCGCGGACGGCAGGTCGTGCGCGCATCCTACCGGCAGGCCCGAATGAACGCCCGCTGCCGCGTAGAGATCGGGATAGGTTTGCGCGACGATCGCCGCCATCGCACCGCCCGCCGAAAGACCCGCAACGAAGACGCGTTTCGGATCGACGTTGTAGTTCGCCATGACCTCTCGCGTGATGCCCGCGATCAGCGACGGCTCGCCCTGGTCGCGCCGCTGATCGGCAGGTCTGAACCAGTTCCAGCATTTCGATGTGTTCGCGCCTTGCGGCTGGATCGGATAAACGACGATGAAGCCTTCTGTTTCGGCAAGCGCGTTCATCTTCGTGCCGGCTGCGAAATCGTCGGCGTCCTGCGTGCAGCCGTGCAGCATGACGATCAGAGGCAGCGGTTCACTGCGATATTGGGCGGGAACGTAGACCTTGTAATCGCGCTGGCCAGCGGCGTTCGCGTAGCGCCGCGTGCTGAAGTGCCCGCGATCCTGCACGTCCGCTTCGGTGTGCGTCGCATGAACGGGACGCCGAGGTTGCAGGAGATCGGCGAAGCGCGTCGTGGTCGTGTCGTCACGCGGGTGTGCATGCGTCGTTGCCGCGTCCGTCGGTTCGCCACGCATGGCGCGCTTGACGATTTCCGCGGCCGCAGCGGGATCGTTGTTGCGAAAGAGGGTGAACGCCTCTTTCATCGAGTCGAGAAATCCTTCATTGAGTTTCATGTGTCTTCCGGTAGCGGGAAAAGAGTCAGGCGCATTAGCGGATGCGATCCGCCAACGCGGCCTTGACCGCCGGTGATGCATGGAGCGCGCCTCGAACGAGAATCGAGTCGATCGCTGCCAGCGCGAGTTCGGGTGAGACGTCCGTGGCAATGCTCGCCAATCCCAGCACCTGAATCCTGAGACGCTGATTGGCCGCGCACGCCGCCTCGAGGTCTTGCTTCGAAAAATGCTGAAGGCCCAGGACGAATTCACGCCGCGTCACGGTGTCCTTGACGGCCGGAGCATGAATCGACAACTGGTTGCGAATGGCCGTCCGGATCAGATCCGTGCGGTTCGAATAAAAACCTTCTTCGACGAGCAAGTCGATCTGGCCCAGGTCGATCGGGCCGAGATTGATCGTGATCTTTTCGGTTTCGCTGCCTCGTGAGCGATCCGGCACTTCTTTTGCCATCTGTCGATATCCTCCTCTTACCATCCATGTGGATGGTTATAGGCTGATTTCAAGAGGGCGTCAACGCGGATTTCTAAAGCCGAAGAGACGTCGATCGCTAGCCGACGCGGAGCCACCGGCCCGATTCCGGGCACACGGCGGCTCGTGAGCCGTTCAGGCGGACTTGTTCGTCATCGAGATGCAGCGACGTCGAGCGGTCGGTATCGAAGACGATCTTCAGCGCATTCGAGATACCGGTGTCTTCGATGGGCAATTCCCACGTCAGGAAGATCTGGGTGAAGTCCTGGTCCGGGGCGAAGTCGGCCGAAGAAAAAGTGTCCCTGCCGCGAAGAATGACTCCATGCGGCTGAACGGGATCGAAAACCACGGCGGTTCCCCGCTCGAGGGCGATGCGTTGGCCCGTCGAGGGAAAGAGCAAATCGAGGCCCTTGTCTTCGCTGAGGAAGAGATTGCAGAAGGCGGCGCCGCCGTATTGCTCGCCGTCATGGTGATATCTCGCGCCACGACAGGCCATGAGCGCCATGTGGCTATCGGCAAGCGCAGCGGACAGTCCCAGGTCGCCTAGCCAGTCGGACAGAGCGTTCACGCAGCGCTTGTAATCCGGCCAGCGCACTTGCGTGCGCGGCAGATGCATCGCCTCGACGTCACCAGGTTCGAGAGCGAGTTGCGCCGACGTCTCTCTTCGCCAATCCGCAAGCACGGCCGCAGAAGGCGCGGGCAAATCGAGCGTGCCGGATAGAACGATGTCGCTCAGGCGTCGGCTGCGGATGGCGTCGCCGCTTCGGAAGAAGGAAGTCAGCATGTCTCGCATTCGATGCTGTTGATGGATCGTCGAGAGATTGTAGCGGCCACCTTCGCCGCCGCGTGTCACGTCCAAAGAGCGCGTTTTTCCGCCCCGGCTTCGGCCGCTTCGTCTGCACATTCGGGGTAAACGCGCGCAGAAAGTATTGCTCTGCGTGCGAAGCAGAGCGGTAGAGACGACTGCGCGTGTTGCCGTATGACGAAACGTCGACGCGGATGCGAATCGATTGAGTTGGTTGGTATTGCTTAGAAATTACTACGACCGTTCGAGTTTTACTCGGCAATATATACGGCGTTGAAACCTTATATCGCTAAAAGCTGATAAATCATTTACCGACATAGGGTTATTTTCTGAAATTAGGCGTCCAGTCTTTTCGAAAAAGCAAACGATTGCGGGCGCTTTTTCCGCCTACGGTATGAATAAAAGGCAGCCTCTTCTAATTTCAGAGTGTTACATCCAGAAACGTTTGCGGTCGTTTTAGGACTCTATACTTCGACCTCCTCAAGCAAACGTGAATAATTTTCTGTGTCTTCGAATACTCTTACCAAAACGCAGGACAAAAATTCCCTGTTTAGCGTCGCCAATAAAATCAACGCACCTTTGACGCGTAGAAATTTCTTGTCTTACATGATGGCAGGCGCAGGAAGCGCCGCCTTGGCCGCCTGCGGTGGCGGCAGCGAAGCCGGCGCCGACGCGGCAAACACGGCGGCCGTGGCAAAAGCCGCCTCTTCGAGCGGAACGGTTATTCCGCCGGCAGCGTCCATCACGGATAGCTCGGGCGCCATCTGGACGCTCGTGGGCGGCCACGCGACGCGCAACGGCGTGACCATGGGGACGGGTTCCCCGCTCGCGTACACGACGCTCCTGTATTTCAACGGCGCGGTCTATGGCAAGAACTCGGCCGGCAACTGGTTCAAGAACGGAACCTCGCCGTGGCAAAGCCTCGGCACCGCTGACCCGCGCGGCACCGCGGCAAGCACCGGCTCGCAAGGCGCCAGCAACACCAGCACCAGCGGCGTGCTGCAAGACAAGTCGTTCGGCGTGAAGGGCGATGGCACCACCAACGACCGCGCGGCGCTTCAGGCTGCCATCGACGGCTCGGTCGGTCAGATTCTCCTCATCACGGGCCAGAGCCGTATCGACACGACCGGTCTCACGCTGCACACGAACACGCATATCCGCTTCGCGCAGGGCGCGTCGATCAAGATGCTCGCGCACAACACCGGCTCGTATCAGATGATGCGTGTGTGGGACGTGAGCAACGTGAACATCGAAGCACCGTACCTCGACGGCAGCAAGGAACTGAACTCCGCCACGTCGGGCGAATGGGGCATGGGCATATCGATCAACGGCTCGACCGGCGTCACGATCACGAACCCGACGACGATCAACTGCTGGGGCGACGGCGTCTACATCGGCAATAGCCAGAGCGGCTCGAACAAGCCCAGCTCGAACGTGTCGATCAGCGGCCATCACGCGAACGGCTGCCGCCGTCAGGGCGCGACGATCACGTCCGGCAGCGGGATCACGTTCACGAATCCGCTGTGGGAAAACATTGCGGGCACTTCGCCGGCGTGCGGTCTCGACATCGAGCCGAACGACAACAACGCCGTGCTGCAGGCCATCAAGATCGTCAGCCCGACGACTCGGGGTTGCGCCGGCGGCGGCATTCTGGTCTATCTCGGCGCCTTCCCGGGACCGGTCGCGAAGAACGTCGACATCCAGATCACGAACCATACCGACACCTGCACCACCGATTCATTCGACGTCCAGGGTCTTCGGCTGAATGGCTGCGTCGTGACGGGCGCGATCACCAGCACGAACCCGGTGTGGAAGAAGAACTGGTATCTCGCCGACTGGGACAGCAACGGCCCGAAGGTGTCGGTCGTGAATCCGAAGGTGGGCTAAGCCCGCTTAAGCCCGGAGATGTGCCGCTCGCGTTTGCCGACCAGCTAGAAAAAATACACAAGGCCTGGTCGGCCGAGCTTGCGTAGCGGCCGCTTGGCGGCGCGCGGAGGGAACACATCGCATCGATCTTCTTCGACCGCAAAGGTCAACGAGCTGCCAGGCTCACTGACGCCAAATGCAATCGGCCTCGCGACGTCCGCCAAGGCCGATTTTTGCTTTCTATCGCACGCCGATACGCGCCCCTGCCAACCCCAAATGCAACGTGATACGCTGCGCTGTCCTCGCGGCAACGGCACGCGGACGGTTTGCGCGCATCGCGAGCGACATCACCCGAACGCACGGCAGTTCTACGACGCGCTCCACGCACACGCGTGCAGAGCGCATGCACAAGGACAATCACGCTTTGATCAAGGCAATTCTGTGGGACATGGACGGCACGCTCATCGAGAGCGAGTCGCTGCATCTGGCGACGCTCGTCGAGGCGCTCGCGCATCACGGCGTTCAAGCCGGCAATGAAATGCATCCGCTCGTCTTCGGCAAGACCGGGCGCGAAGTGCATGCGCTCGTGCGCGATCGCTTCGGGCTCGCCGTCGATTACAGCGAATGGTCGGCGTTTCGTGCGCGGGCGTATCTGAACGGCGCGCCCAAGCTCGTGCCGCGTCCCGGCGCGCTCGAGGTGTATCGCGCGGCGAAGGCGGCGGGCATCACGCAGGCGATCGTATCGAACGCGTCGCGCATGTTGCTCGAAGCGAACCTGCGCGCGCTTAGTATCGAAGAGCCTTCGCTCATCTCGGTCAGCGTCAACGACGTGCGTCACGGCAAGCCGAGTCCGGAGCCGTACGAGCGCGCAGCGTGGCTCCTGCGTCTCGCGCCGGAAGAGGTCGTTGCGGTCGAAGACAGTCCGACCGGCGCGGGCGGCGCCATCGCCGCGAACATGCGGGTGATCGGCTGGCCCGTCGATGACGAAGCCGCCGCGCTCTTTTCTTCCGAAGCGCAGATCGTGCGGTCGCCCGAAGAACTGGCCGCGAAGCTCGGGCTTGAAACATTCTCGCTGTCGAAGCTCGGCTGAGGCGTTTCCCGGTCCGCGCTCCGTTGCGCGTGCCCTTGGCAGAGGATTTGCATCAGAGTCCGACACCTCCGTTCGCTCATGATCCTTTCATGCCGAAACCGTCGTTTTCCACTCAGCTTCTCACGCTCTGGATTCTGATCGCCGCGCTCTGCGGCTTGCTGAGTGTCGCGGTATGGCTCATGTTGTCGTCGGCGCTGGGCGAGCGCGTCGTCGCCGCGAAGCAGCAAGCCGCGGCCGCCTGCACGGCGGTTGCTTCGCGCTATGACTTGTCGATGCAGCATTCCGGCGAAACCAATGTCGACCTGATGCACGCCGTGCTCGATCTCGTGCTGATCCAGACCGATGGCATCGAAGGCGGCTTCTGGACCACCGATCCGCCTTCGAAAGCGTCGAGCGGTTTCGTCGCGTACGCGTTTCCTACCTACGGCGGCAGCGGCCTCAAGCGCGACATTCCCGAAGCCGAGACGCCGCTCATTCTGCGCGCGCTGAAGAGCGCATCGGGTGCCGGACAGTTGCAGGCCGAGGTCGTGTCGAGCGGAACCGATGCCGTGCTCGCGGTGGCCTGTCCCGTGCCGCATCACGCCGGCCTGCTCGCGTGGACGCTCACGCGCGCGCGCCCTCCGCTCGGACCTTACGGCGAGCGCGCCACGGCCATTCTTGCGAGCGTGCTCGCGCTCATCGTCGTGCTCGCGCTGTTCCTGGCGCTGACGCTCAGGCGATGGCGGCGCAACCTCATGTTGCTGGAACACGCGCTCGCGCCCGGCGGCGATTTCGAGCACGGCAAGCGGCTCGACCGATTCGGCGAACGCGATCTCGACCCGATCGTCGATGCGCTCAACCGTTATGGCGAGCGTGCCGAGCGGCTCAAGCGCGATGCCCACGCGCTGAACCAGCAGCTCGCGCAGGCAGAACGGTTCAGCATGCTGGGGAAGATGGCGGCGCAGATCGCGCATGAGATCCGCAATCCGGCGGGCGCGATGCGTCTCAAGGCCGAAAACGCGCTCGCAGGCGACGGCGCGCGCCGGGAAGCCGCGTTGAGGACGGTGATCGAGCAGGTGGGACGCATCGAGTCGCAGGTGACGAGCCTGCTCGCGCTCACGCAATCGGTGACGGTCCGCGCACGCGAGGTCGATCTTCGCGCGTGGATCGACGATATCGTTCATACGCATGAATCGCGCGCCGAAGCGAGACATGTTTCGCTCGGCGCGGACGTCGCGCAAAGCGGGACACAGCCGGTCTTCGATCCCGCGCAACTGGCGCGCGCGCTGGACAACCTCATCGTGAACGCGCTCGGGCACGCGCCGTCAGGCGGCAACGTCACGGTTCGCGCGTGCTGCGCGGCGTCGGACGGAGGCGCGAGGCTCAGAATCGAAGTCGTCGATAATGGTCCCGGCGTCAGTCCGTCCGAGCGCGAGCGCATCTTCGAGCCGTTCGTGACGGGCCGCCCGGAAGGATCGGGCCTCGGTCTTGCCGTCGTGCGCGAGATTGCGTCGGCGCACGGTGGCCGCGCTTTCCTTGCGGACGATTCCAACGTGACGTGCTTTGTGATCGACTTGCCATGGCGACCATCCTGATCATCGACGACGACGACGCTTTTCGCGAAGGCCTTGCCGAGACGGTGCAGGACCTCGGTCATTCGCCGCTCGAAGCGCGCTCCGGCGATGAAGCGTTCGCGCAGTTGCGCGCGCGTCCCGCGCCGGACTGCATCTTTCTCGACTTCCGCTTGCCGGGCGCGGATGGACTCGCCGTGCTCGAAACGCTGCGCAAGACGGCGGCGCTGCAGACCGTGCCGGTCGTGATGCTCACCGCGCACGCGACGAGCGACAACACCATCGGCGCCATGCGGCTCGGCGCGTTCGAGCATCTCACCAAGCCGGTCGGACGCGACGAGATCGCCGCGCTGCTCGGGCGCATTTTGTCGGCAGAGGCGGGCGCGCCTGCCGCGCGCGTATTCGCCGACGAAGCCGCGTCTGCCGAGCCGAAACTGCTCGGCGTGAGCGAAGCCATGCGCGAGGTGCAGAAGCGCCTCGGCCGCGCGGCGGGCGCGGATTCGACCGTGCTCATCACCGGCGAAACGGGTACCGGCAAGGAAGTCGCGGCGAGCGTGCTGCATCGGGCGTCGTCGCGCGCGAACGGGCCTTTCGTCGCGGTGAATTGCGCGGCCATTCCCGACGATCTGCTTGAGAGCGAGCTTTTCGGGCACGGCAAGGGCGCCTTCACCGGCGCGCAGGGCGACAGGCGAGGGCGGGTCGAAGCGGCGCATGGCGGCACGCTCTTTCTCGATGAAGTCGGCGACATGCGGCTTCCGATGCAGGCCAAACTCCTGCGCGTGCTGCAGGAACGGCAAGTCACGCCGCTCGGCACGAATCGCGTCGTGACGGTCGATGTGCGCGTGGTCGCCGCCACGCATCGCGATCTCGCGTCGATGGTCGAGGCGGGCACGTTTCGTCAGGACCTGCTGTTTCGCCTCAACGTGATTCCGTTGCACATGCCGCCGCTGCGCGAGCGGGTCGCCGATATCCTGCCGCTCGCGGAGCATTTCCTTGCAGGCGCATCGTCCGATGCCGCGCGCAAGCATCTTTCCGCCGATGCTCAGCGCCTGCTCGCCACCTACGCCTGGCCGGGCAATGTCCGCGAGCTTGCGAACGCGATAGAACGGGCGAGCGCGCTCGCGCCCGGACAGGTGCTCACACGCGATGACTTCGCGTTTCTGGCCGCGACGAAAGACAGCGCGGACGACGCGATTCCCCCGACGCTGCTCGAACTTCCGCTCCCGCAAGCGGTGGCGCGGCTGGAGCGTGCGCTGATCGTTCATGCGCTCTGTGCATCGGGCGGCAATCGCGCGGAGGCGGCGCGCCGGCTCGGCATCAGCCGGCAGTCGCTGTACACGCGCATGGCGGCGCTCGGCATGTCCGACGCTTCCGTATAGCCGCGAACCGTCAAGGAATCGGACACGCGCTGTCGGGTTTCTGCACATCTCACCGCCTTGGCGCGCGCCGCACGCGGAGAAGGGCTGTCGCGTGCGAGCGCGCAAGGGCAGGTGGCGCACGTCACGACCGCGCCTCGCGGCGAGCCGACGGCGTGATCCTTCCGACGGCGCGGTCATCAAGCTCCCGCCGCCCGTGGCTCGACGATTCGCCAAGGACTTGGTCGCGCGGTTCGGCACACGATCTCAGGCTCGCGTCTCTCGAACGGCTTCTCGTTACAGGATGCGGCGAATGCGCTTCACGTCCACACGCGCACGTTGCAGCGCCGGACGGAATTCGTGCTCGGCAAATCGCCGCTGGCGTTCTCTGCTTCGCCGGAAACTCGGTCGCGGCGTGCGTGAATTGAGAGTGAACGGTTGATGGCAAGCGGGTCGTCGAGCGCCTGCTGGACGCGAACCGCTTCCAGTTAAGCCGCTTGCATCGCGCTCGCCAGATCCGGCGCT
Organism: Caballeronia sp. ATUFL_M2_KS44; assembly: GCF_023630965.1. NCBI lineage: Bacteria > Pseudomonadati > Pseudomonadota > Betaproteobacteria > Burkholderiales > Burkholderiaceae > Caballeronia > Caballeronia sp. ATUFL_M2_KS44. Next base: position 114,704 of record NZ_JALQEA010000039.1, read on the forward strand.
TCGAGTCCCACGAGCAGATCGACTTCGCCGCTGGAAAGCGTCTGTTTCGCGGGCACGCCTGCTGCCTTGAGCGCGTTGTCATCGAGACGCGACGCATCGTCGAGTGCGACGCGCAAGCGCGTGGCCGCCAGCGGTTCGAGCTTGACGATGTTGCTCGCGCCGCCCAGCGCCGCGCGAATCTTCTCGGCGCGCGCCTTGTATTGCGCCGTATCCTGCGCGGTAGCCACGACAGCCGTGGCCGCCGCATCAGGAGCGGCAGCGGCGGCAGCAACGCCCGCCGCCGGCAAATCCGCATCACTGCCCGCGGTCTTCAGATACTCCTGCATGTCGGTCTTCATGTTCTCCGACAGCGGCCCGAATATCGCCTGCACGCCGTTGCCCACGCGCACCACGCCCGCCGCGCCGAGCGCCTTCAGCCGCGCATCGTTGACGAGCGCGGGATCGTTCACCGTGATGCGCAATCGCGTGATGCATGCATCGAGACTCTTGATGTTCGAGCGCCCGCCGAAGGCCAGCACGAGATCGCGCGATCTTCCGCCTTCGCCGCTGGTGCTGACCGGAGCGGTATCCACGGTATCGTCTTCGCGGCCCGGCGTCTTGAGATTAAAGCGAGTAATGACGAAGCGGAACACGCAGTAATAGATCGCCGCGTAGATCGGCCCGAGGATGAACACGTACCACGCGTGCGTCGCCTTGTTGCCGATGAGGTTGAACATCAGAAAGTCGATCCCGCCCTGCGAGAACGTGAAGCCCATGTGCATGTTCAGCGTATTGGCGACGAATTGCGCCGATGCCGCGAGACACGCGTGAATGAAATACAGCACCGGCGCGACGAACAGGAACGCGAACTCGATCGGCTCGGTGATGCCGGTGAGGAAGGAAGTCAATGCCGCCGACACCATCATGCCGCCGACCGCGTTCTTCTTTTCGGGCTTCGCGCAATGCCAGATAGCGATGGCGGCGGCGGGCAGGCCGAACATCTTGAACATGAACGCGCCCGCCAGAATGCCAGCGGTGGGATCGCCCGCGAAGAAGCGGTTGATGTCGCCGTGCACGACCTTGCCGGTCGTCGGATCGAGAAAGCTGCCCGCTTCGAAGAAGAACGGCACGTTCCAGATGTGATGGAGACCGAACGGAATCAGAAGACGCTCGACGAAGCCGTACACGGTCGCCGCCGTGCGCGGATCGGACACGGCGGCCCATTGCGAAAACGCCTTGATCGCGCTGCCGATAGGCGGCCACACGACGGAAAGGATCGCGCCGAGCACGATGGAACCGATCGCCGTGACGATGGGCACGAAGCGCTTGCCCGCGAAGAAGCCGAGATACGGCGGCAGCGCGATCTTGTAGTAGCGGTTGAACATCCACGCCGCGAGGCCGCCCGCGAGAATGCCGCCGAACACGCCGGTCTGGATGGACGGAATGCCCATGATCATGTCCGGCTCGACGCCTTCGACCTTCGCGATCACGCCGAGCGTCGCCGTCATCACGAGATAGCCGATGGTCGCGGCAATGCCCGATACGCCGTCGTTTTCGGTGAAGCCGAGCGCGACGCCGATCGCGAAGATGAGCGGCAGGTTGCCGAAGATCACGTCGCCCGCGTTCTTCATCAGCGCGAGCACGATGGCGGGCACGTAGCCGTGGAAATCGGTCGCGCCGAGGCCGAGCAGCAGGCCCGCGACGGGCAGCACCGCGACCGGCAGCATCAGCGATTTGCCGACTTTCTGCACCACGCCGAATGCGTTCTTGAACATGTCGTTCTCCGATCATTCCGCGTACGGCGCGAGCAGCGCGCGCACTTCGGCAGCCGTGCCGAGCGTGACGACTTTCGACGCGAGCGCGCGGGCTTCGTCCATCGTGAAACGCGCGAGTTGCGCCTTGATCGAACCGACGGCAGGGACGCTGACCGACAGTTCATCGATGCCTAAGCCCACGAGCACCGGCACCGCCATCGCGTCCGATGCAATGCCGCCGCACACGCCTACCCACTTGCCGTGCCGATGCGCGCCATCCACCGTCATGCCGATGAGGCGCAACACGGCCGGATGAAGCGCGTCGGCCTGCTTGGCGAGCTTCGGATGCCCGCGATCCATCGCGAGCGCGTATTGCGTCAGATCGTTGGTGCCGATGGAGAAGAAATCGACTTCGCGCGCGAGCGGCTCGGCGATGAGCGCGGCGGACGGCACCTCGATCATCACGCCGATCTTCACGCTGCCGATGCGATCGCCTGCTTCTTCCTGAAGCATCCGTCTTGCCGCGCGCACTTCCTCGATGGACGCGACCATCGGGAACATGACGTGCAGATTGCCGATGGGCGCGGCCCGCAGAATCGCGCGCAACTGCACGCGGAAGAAGTCGGGACGATCGAGGCTCACGCGCACGCCGCGCAGCCCGAGGAACGGGTTGTCTTCCTTCGGCAGCGGCAGATAGGAGAGCGGTTTGTCGCCGCCGACATCGAGCGTGCGCACGACGAGCGGCCTTTCGCGGCCGAGCGCTTCGGCGACCGCGCAATACTCGGCGGCCTGTTCGTCTTCGGATGGCGCGGTGTCGCGGTTATCGAAGAGAAACTCGGAGCGCAAGAGGCCGACGCCTTCGGCGCCCGCCGCGACCGCATCGCGCGCTTCCTTTGCATTGCGGATGTTCGCCACCACTTCGACGCGATGCCCGTCCGCCGTCATCGCCTGCTTGCTCGCGGCGACTTTCTCTTCCTCGCGCTTCTTCGTCTGCCGCGCGATGCGCTCGCGTGCCTTCGCGAGATCGTCCGCGCCGGGGTTGCGCCGCAGCGTGCCGTTCGAGCCGTCGAGCACGACGAGCGCGCCATCGGGCAATTGCAGCGCGGCTTCGTCGATACCGCAGATCGCCGGAATGCCGAGCGAGCGCGCGAGAATCGCGACATGGCTCGTCGCGCCGCCCGTCGTCGTGCAGAAGCCGAGCACCTTGGTGCGATCGAGCGAGGCGGTATCGGAAGGCGACAGTTCTTCGGCAATCAGAATGGATTCCTCGGGCACGTCGATATGCGCCTCTTTCACGCCCGTAAGCAGCTCGAGCACGCGCCGGCCGACATCGCGGATATCGCTCGCGCGTTCGCGCAAGAGCGCGTTGTCGAGACGCTCCAGATTGCTCGCGTGCGTTTCGAAGGCGGCGCGCCACGCGAAGCCCGCGCTCTTGCCCTCGCTGATGCCGGCGATGGACATGTCGTTGAGATCCGGGTCGTCGAGCAGTTCGAGATGCGCGTCGAGAATCTGCGCTTTCGACGGATCGGTCAGTTTCGCCTTCAACGCCTCGATTTGCTGATGCGCTTCGTGATGCGCGGCGTCGAGCCGTGCGCGCTCGCGTTGTGGCGATTCTCCGGCCTCCGCCACGTCGATGACCTCGCGACGGAACTGCAGGATCTTGCCGACCGCGAGCCCCGGCGACGCCGAAACGCCGCTGAATTCGTTCGCATCCGTGGACGCGGCGGGCTTCGGCGCGACCGTTTCCGCTGCGGAAGCGGCGGGCGCGGGCGCATCGCCGGGCTTCTCGCCCGAACCCGACGCGAGCAGGCGTGCGAGCGCGGCGGCCGCTTCGCCCGCATCGGGACCGGCCGCCTCGACGCGCAGCTTGTCGCCGAACGCGGTCGCCAGCGCCATCAGCGCGACGATGGATTTCGCGTTGGCGCTGTCGTCGCCTCGCAAGACGCGGATCTCGGATTTGTACTTCTTGGCTTCGGCGGCGAACACGGCGGCGGGGCGCGCGTGCAGCCCTTGCGGATTCGGCAGCGTGACTTCGTCCGAGACGGTCGCATCGGCCGCGCTGCCGTTGGCATCGGCACTTTTGCCGCCGACGAATTCCACCGACAGCGCGACGTCCTTGCCCGCCGTGACGAGGCCGGTCGCGGGCATGTAGCGGGTGACGAGTTCGCCATTGGCGATGACCATCTCGGTGAGCAGGCTCACGGCCCTCGCACCGACGATAACGGGATCGAAGCGGATCAGCGGCTGGCCTGTCGTGACGGTATCGCCTTCCTTGACGAGCGGCGTGAAGCCTTCGCCGCGCAGCATCACGGTATCGAGACCGATGTGGATCAGCACCTGCAAGCCGCCTTCGCCGGTGATCGTCGCTGCGTGCGCCGCGCGATGCAACTGCGTGACCGTGCCGGAAAGCGGCGCGAGCAGTTCGTCGGAAGTGGGATCGATGGAGACGCCGTCGCCGGCCATCTTCTGCGCAAAGACCGGATCGGGCACGGATTCGAGTTGCACCATCACGCCCGATACCGGCGCCATCAACTCGATCCGCTCCAAACGTCGCGGAGCTTTCATGTGAACGACTCCTTGTCCCTTGACGGTTCGAGGTCGATACCCTAGACGTTGGACCACACATTGCAGGGACGCGAATCACCTAACGTAGATCATAGGCAAAGCGACGACGATTCGCTGATGTATGTTTCCACTTTCGGGTTCGTGTCGGTTACTTGACTTGGCTTGAGAGTCGGATCAGTGAGTTTGTATGGTTCTCTCATTTAAAAACGTATTCGGCCTCTTCATCGCATCCTTTTTATTGCAATAAGGAATGTCTACACTCCTATGCATCTATTGCAGCGAAGACGCATGCCTTTCGTGTGCTGGCGAATCACGTTCAAGGTGACCGCTATGGAATTCGTCCTGTTGCTCGCCATCTTTCTGACTTCGACTGGCTACCTCATTAAAGGATCGGTGTCGCAAGCTCCGCCAGCGGCGACTGCGCCGACGGCACCCGCCGAAAGTGAACCTGCGGCTGATTCCGTCCGCGAGAAACAAATAGCGGCATTGTGAACACGCGTGTATATCGACGTAACGCGCAATCATCCCCCCAGCGCGATGATGATGGAAAGCAGTCCGACGCCTATTGCAGACAACGCGAGACCATACACCCACGGTCTGCCGCCGGCGTAACGCCCGAGCATCGCGCCGCCTATATATAACGTCGCGATCGCCAGCAAGTTCGAGACACGCAGCGCGACGGCGATCTTCGGTATGAAGATGAACGGCACGACGACCGGGAAAGTCGCAAGAACCACGAGAAGAAAGATTCCGGCTGCAGCCGAGTAATCCCTGAATACCAGTCGATGAGGCGGCTCGCGCACCGCTAGCAGCGATTGATGAAGCGCCTGTAACGCTTGAGGGCGAATGACATCGGAAATGAGTGGCGGCAGCGCATCCTGTATCAGGCGGCATGCCTCGGGCTCGGTCTCGGTGCGCCTTAGTCGCGCGAGAAGCGCTTTCTTCCTGCGCCGGTCGGTGGCGGTGCGAAGAAGATACATGACTGCATCGACGAGTCCCCACGCAAGGTTGCAACCGAGCGCAGTGAACAGCAAGGTCCGGATTTCCTGTCGCCCGGCGGTTGAAACGCTGAGCGCGCCCGTGAACGAAAGCGCCATGAGGACACCGAAGACGATCTCGGACACTCTGTCGATTGGATCGAGAACCGGACCCGGCTCGCTTTGCGACATGATGTGCTCCCGCTCGCGTCCGACCAGCTTCACTGCGCACGCCGTTTCTGCAAGTCGAGCCACGCGGCAACGGCCTGTTCGAGATTGAGAAACATGCGCTCGCGGCCCAAGGTTTTTCCGAGCGGCGACTTCTGCACGACGCCATATACCGCCGGGCTGAGTCCGACGAGCCATAAACTGACTCCGGCTTCGCGATATTTCTTCTCGCCTTCGGTCAGCATCTTCAAGGCCGAGTATTCGAGGTCGAAGACCGAACGCATATCGAGCACGACCAATTCGGGACGCGTTTGCTCGATGAACGCGATTATCTTGTGCCCGATGTTGGATGCATTCGCGAAGAAGATCCTTCCCTCGGGCCGCAAAAGCAGCATGCCGGGATACTGTTCGTCGTCGGGGTGCTCGTCCGAGACAGGGCGAAACACGTTGGTTCCGCGTTTGCGCCGCAAGACGTGAACAGGCGGATCGGAGACCTGGTGGGCGAGCGCCACGAGCGAAACGACAATCGCAATGAGAATGCCCTTCAACGTGCCGAGCAAGACCACGCCCACGAGCGCGACGATCGCCCAGACGAATTCGGTGCGCCTGACGGCGAGAATCGCGCGAAAATCCGCTGGCTTGAAGAGCCCGATCGAGTAGACGATGACCACTGCGGCGAGCGTCGCGTGCGGCATGAGACCGATCAGCGGTGCGAGGAGAATCATGGTGCCGAGCGTGACGCAGGCGGTCACCAGCTCCGCGAGTTGCGAACGCGCGCCCACCTGCCGGTTCAATGCCGTTTGGCTCGTTCCGCCGCCTGCGGGCATGGAACCGAACAGGGCGCCCGCCATATTGCTTAAGCCCGTCGCCAGCAGTTCCCGGTTCGGCGATGGCAGCGGCTCCCCGCTTTGCACGAACGCGCGTCCGCAAGCGATTGTTTCGGTAAAGCTCATGAGCGCGATACCCGCTGCCGCAGGCCAGAGCGCTTCGATCAGCGAGAGGTCCGGCTTCATGAGCGGCGGCAGTCCGGTTGGAATATGCCCCACGATCTCGACGCCGTGCGCCTGCAAGCCGAGCGCGGCGACGGCACCGATGCCGCATCCGACCGCGATCAGCGGAGCCGGCGACTTCGGGTAGAAATGTTCCAGCGCGATCAAAATCGCGATCGTCGCGAAGGCCACGGCGACCGTGTTGATCGACGCATGCGGAAGGGCGGTGACGAGCGCCCAGATGTTGTGAAAGAAGCTGCCTTTCGCGAAGTGCACGCCGAACAGCTTGGGCAACTGGTCGAGGACGATGACCACGGCGATGCCGCCTTTGAAGCCCGTCAGTACGGGGTCCGATATGAAATTGGCGACGAATCCGAGTCGCAATAGCGACGCAAGCGCGAGAATCACGCCGACCAGAAGCGTGAGCGTCGCGGTCGCGGTCAGCAGCGCGGTGGTCCCGCCGCCGGAAGAAACCTCGCCTATCGCGGCGGCGGTGAGGATCGCGAGCGTCGCGCTCGTACTGACGCTCAGCGGCCGTGACGATCCGAATAGCGCGTAGATCACCATCGGAACGAAGGCCGTGTAAAGCCCGACCTCGACGGGAAGCCCGGCCACCGTGGCATAAGCCATCGCTTTGGGAAGGACGACCGCCGCGGCGGTGACTCCCGCGACGATGTCCGGCTTGAGCCACGCGCTCCGGTAGCCGCGAACCCATTCGAGCACCGGCATGCGGAAGCGGGCGCGCGCGTGTACGGGTGTATCGGTCGACATGATCGCGCGCCCTCCGCAAGACGCTTCAGTGGGCGACAGGCCGTTGATCGTCGATCGCCGGGTCCGCTTCCGGCTGGTCTCTCACCCAGCGCCAGAAGAGCTTGTAAGCCACGGCGAGCATGACAGGACCGATGAACAGGCCGATGACGCCGCCCGTCACCATGCCGCCGAGCGCGCCGATCAGCACGACCGGCATCGGGACCGCGACGCCGCGTCCGAGCAGCAGCGGCTTCAGCACGTTATCGGCGAGACCCGCGACGAAGACATAGATCGCGAAGAGGATCGCCGTCGTGCTGACGCCTCGCGTGAGGAACACGAAGACGATGACGGGCAAGGTGATCAACGTCGCCGGCAGTTGCATGATTCCGATGAGCAATATCGCGAGTGCGAGCAGGCCCGCGCCGGGAATTCCCATGACGATGAATGCGACGCCGATCAACAGCATCTGGATGAATGCAATGCCGACCACGCCCTGCGCGACGGCGCGAATGGTGGCGGTGCACAGGTCGGCGATCTGCTGGCCGTTTCCCGGTCCGGAGATTCGCGAGGCAATCTGCACGGCGCTCTGATAGCCCTTTTCTCCGTGCGCCATGAAGATGCCCGCGACGACGAGCGCGACGAAGAACACGAGCAGGCCCGCACCGAGACCCGTGACCGTGCCGAGCACCGTAAGCCCCGCTTCCTTCAGTTGCGGGGCGAACTTCTGCGCGAGTCCCGTCATGTCGGTGGATGCCTGCGTCCAGAAGTCGTACACCCGTTGCCCGACGAGCGGCCACGCGGCCACCGAATCGGCGGGCGGTGGAATGCGGAAACTGCCGCTCCTGAAGACGGCCATTGCACGTTCGATCGAGTTGGCCACTGCAACGCCGAGCAGATAAGTCGGCGCGAGAATGATGACGAACGCAGCGACGACGATCAGCGTGGCGATCAATCCTTCCCGGCCCGCGAATGGACGGCGCAGCCGCGCCTGCAGCGGATAGAGCGTGACCGCGAGAATCAACGCCCACACCATCAGATTGAGAAACGGGACGAATACGCGAAAACAGAAAACGGCGAGCACGGCAACGAGTCCCGCGCGGATCAGCACGTCGAGCAGTTCTCTCGATACGGTGCGTTCAGTGATCGGCGACAGCATTTCGTCCCTCCGTCGATTCACTGGAACGCCCGGTCGCGGCCGCCGATGCATCGCATCGAATGACGGAGCCGCTTACACCGTCGATATTCTTGAGCGTCACGATCAGCCGGCTGCCGGTGGTCGCCGTGATGATGTGCCCGTAACTGACCGTCGGGATGAACTTGATATCGGGCGCGACCGATACGGGCGGCGTCTGTCCACCGTCGACAGTGAGATCGAGCTGCACGGTCACCGAATCGACGGCGACGCCGTAGTTCTGTTTGCTGTCAGCCTGCGCTTTTTTGAAACGACACAGCCCGTCGAGTACGTTTTCGAGTGCAGTCGGTATATCGACTGACTTTCCGGGAGGGATCGGCGGCGTGTTGCAGCCCGCCATGAGAACGGCAAGCATCAGCACGGACAGCGGGACGTGAGCATTCATTGAGTCCTCCGGTCCTTCACTAAACAACCGCTTACCGCCTTGTGGCCGAATCTTTATAGCGTAGTACATCATCGACGGAGTTCGACCGTCATTGCATCGATCGGCGAACGCTCTCCGTCACGACTGCTTGGCGTCCGACGATCGGTGCGCTACATTTTTTCCATGCGATGGCCGTTCTCTATCGAACCGGGCTCCGTGCATGCGAAATCCGACCTTCTCATCGTGGCGGCTGCGTATCGTCAGAGTGCTCGTGCTTCTCGCCGCCGTCGCATGGGACGCCGCGATGGCGCAAGGCGCGCCCGATCGCACGGTCGTCGGCACCAACGTCAAGCGCTATGCGGATGCCGTGCTGGCGGTCATGTCCTACACCGCGGTGCCGGACGTCACCACGAGTTCGCTCTCGATCAACAGCGGCGCGACCGGCAACCCGGGCTTCGGCCAGACGCAACTGGGCGGCGGCTTCACGCTCAGCCGGTCCTTTCCGCTCTATCTGGAAGGCACTGTTGCATATAGCCGCTACGATCCGACCTTCGTTGCAAGTGACGGCGGACAGGCACGCCCTGTACCGGCGAAGTGGAACACAGCAAGCACGACTGTCGGCATAGGCTGGGACTTTCCGATCACGAGCGAACTGCGCTTCAGGCCGATCATCAACGGCATGCTCGGCCGCGTCGCGAGCGATCTGCGCATTGCGCAGACGGTCTTCAATCATGTCGCCGACGCGAACCTTCAGTTTCTCGAAGACGGTGCGCTCAACGCATACGGCGTAGGCGGTTCGCTCATGCTCGATCTCGAGCATTATCGCGAGCACTATGAGATCGACCTCGAACTCCGCGCGACTGATATCTATTTACGCAGCTTCGGCGGATCGTCTTCGGCAGTCGAGGGTTCGGCGACCGCGCAGCAATTCAGCTTGTGGGCGCGGTGGCGCGCGCCGACGGGTCTTTCCGCGCTCGACCGTCCTGTGCGCTATGTCCTCGAAACCGCGTACTCGCATTACTTCGGCGAGAGCGCGGGCGTGTTGGGCTTCAATGATCTGACATCGGTAGGCGTGGGTCTCGAACTCGACAGCAGCCGGTATCCGGTTGTCATCACACGCACGCGGGCGATGGTGCGCTATGTGTTCGGCCACAACGTGCATGGAGTTTCATTCGGTTTCGCCGTCAGCTTTTGACTCGCGAGATTGCGCGTCCAAAGTCTGCTTGAACTGACGGGTGTTTCATCTACAACTCAAATCATGCATGAGCGCGGTCGAAGCGGCCCGAACCACTCGACACTGACAGACCATGAAACGACCAACGCGTTGCATCGCGGCGATTGCCGGCGCATTGTTGCTCGCGCTGTCGAGTTCGCACGCGATCGGCCGCGCAACGGGATCGGAAACGCTCGCGCAGGTCAAGGGAAGAGGCATCCTGCGATGCGGCGTCAGTGAAGGCATCGCCGGTTTCTCCGAGCTGGATGCATCGGGTCATTGGTCCGGCATCGATGCCGACTTCTGCCGCGCGGTCGCCGCCGCGACGCTCGGCGACGGCAACAAGGTCGCCTTCGTTCCGCTCAGGACGTCGGCCCGTTTTCCTGCGCTGAGAACGGGCCGCATCGATCTGCTCGCGCGCAACACTACGTGGACGCTGCTGCGCGAAGCCACGGTCGGCGTGCAGTTCGCAGGCGTGCTCTTTTACGACGCGCAGGCTTTCATGGTGTCGACGAAAAGCGGCGTTCGCACGCTCTCGTCGCTCAAGGGCGCGGCTGTCTGCGTGCAGCGCGATACGTCCAGCGAAACGAATCTCGTCAGTTATTCGAATGCGAACGGGCTCGATCTGAAGCCTTTGCGCGTCGGCTCCGTCAACGAACTCATGCAGAGTTTCATCACGGGCCGATGCAGCGCCATGACGGCCGATGCGTCTCTCCTGGCGACGCTCAAGCGCCGCGCACCCGATGGCCCCGCGTCCATGACGATTCTCTCCGAGCGCATCTCCCGGCAACCTCACGCGCCGGCCGTGCGCGACGACGATATCGCGTGGCTCGTGATCGTGCGTTGGGTGCTCTATACGCTGATCGGCGCGGAGGAACTGGCCGTGACGCGCCGGAACGTATCGGAGCGCATACGCGATCCCAACGTCGCGCGTGCGCTCGTTCCGGATGAGACGGTCACGGCATCGCTCGGCATCGATGCCGGATGGACGCTTCGTGCGCTGAAAAGCGCGGGTAATTACGGAGAAATGTACGACAGGAATCTGGGCGCGAGCAGTACGCTCAAGATCGAACGCGGACTCAACGACCTCTACACGCGCGGCGGCCTGATGTACGCACCGCCGATGCAATAGCGACGGCGCTTTAGGCCATGAGCGACTGGCAGATCTATCTCGTCATCGGCGTGTTCTCGGCGGTCATCATCGTGATCGCGCTGGATCTGATCGACATGGCCGTCGCAGCGCTCGTCGGCGCGAGCTTGCTGATCGCGCTCGGCATCATCGACGACACGGACCTGATCGCCACCGCGCGCACGGCGGCGGGGCCGATCAGCCTGCTGTTCGGCGGCATGGTCGTCGCAAGAATCCTGGCGACGACAGGACTGTTCGATCTCGTCGGCGACCTCTTTCTGCGCGCGACGGCGGGAAGCGGAAAGCGCTTTCTGCTTCTGTTGATCGTGATCGTCGCACCGCTGTGCGCACTGCTGCCGAACGCGACGACGGTGATTCTTCTCGCGCCGATCATCATTCGCGTCGCGCGTGCGCTTCGAATCGATATCGTCCCGCCGATGATCCTGACTGCCGTGGTCAGCAATGCGGCCGGCCTGTTGACGCTCGTCGGCGATCCGGCGACCTTTCTCGTCGGCAGTTCCATCGGCATGACATTCGGCGAGTACTTGCGGCGCGCCAGTCTCGGCGGCGTGCTTGCCATCGCGGTCGTGATTCCGCTGTTGCCGCTCCTGATGCGCGGCATATGGCGAAGCGTCACGCCGCTCGCGCCACGCAGCCCGCATGCGAAGCTCAAGCGTCCGGTCTATGCTGCGCTCGCCTTGGCCGTGCTCGCGCTGATGATGGTGCTCTTCGTTCTCGGCGAGGAACTGCCCACGCGAATCGTGCCGCCGGTCGTCGCGGTCATTGCGAGCGCGCTTGCGCTGCTCGTCGCGTATGCGTTCAAGGTCGAGCCGACCGAGCGCGTGCTGCGCGATATCGACTGGAAGACGCTGCTGTTCCTGAGCTGCATCTTTTGTCTCGTGCAGGGCATGACGAAGACGGGCCTGCTGCAGGTCATGTCGATGCGGCTCTATGAGGTGTTCGGCACGCACGTCACGCTGATCTCGCTTGCGATGATCTGCGGGATCGGCCTCCTGTCTTCGTTGCTGGCCAACGTGCCCGTCGCTGCTGCGTCCGTCGTGATGGTGAAAGGCTATCTCGTCATGGCCGAATTCGTTCCCGAGTCCGCGTTGTCCGAGCAGTTCACGCAATGGCCGGAGCACGTCATTCCCGTCTTCATCGCGATGATGTACGGCGCGACGCTCGGCGGCAACGCCACGCTCGTCGGCTCGGCAGCCAATATCGTCGCGGCGGGCATCTGCGCGCAGGAAGGCGTGCCCGTCAGTTTCGGCCGCTTCTTTCGATACGGCCTGCCATTCACGGCATGTCAACTGGCGGTCACGGCAGTCTATGTGCTCGCGCTTGCGCGCTTTCTCCGCTGACCGCCACGGGACAGTCGAGCCGACCGTTCCCATGGCGACGATGCCGCACGGCCCGTCAAACTCACTCGCTCAGTTTCGATACCTTCGTGCCTTGCAGCGACGCATCGGCCATCAGCCCCGCATTCGTCAGCACGATCGCCGTGACGGGCTTCGTTGCGGTGGACGTGTCGATCTTGCCGTTCGCGCCCATCTTCAGAAGCGCGACGGAAGCGTCCGCACCGGCCGACCATCCGCTGGATTGGCGGAATTTGTCGAGCGCGTCCTGCGTCATGAACAGGAAGATCAGCGCTTTCGATTGCGCGCCCGCCTGCAGTCCGAACGATCCCGACGTCGTGCTGTAGTAGCCGACGGTGCTTCCGCCCACGCGCAGCGAACCCTTGCCATACTCGGCGCCGACGACGAAGCCTGCCTGAAGCACCGACGGGAAGACGAGCACGCCGCGCGACTTGGCGACCAGTTCGCGGGAACCGGGGACCGTCGTATAGAGGCGCTGGATCGTGCTGTCGACGTCCGCGTCTATGGAACGCCGCTGGTCGGCGGAGCCTGCGGCTTGCTCGGCGCCTGCGTTCCTGTTGGTGGTGCAGCCGGCGAGCACGAGGCAGCCGAATGCGAGAGCGGCGGTTGACTTCATGATGAAGTTTCGTCTTTGCATCATTCTTCTCCACTGTTACGCTTAAGTCACCAACCCGGTTTTAGCGAGCGGCGCTCTGATAGTTACTGGGACAGCAACGTCTTCTTTCCAACTCACAGTCGATATCACGCACTGACACCTAATTCAAGAGCAAGACGCGCATGACAACGTTCGGCCGCTCTCTACTTTCTACATCAAGATAGGCGCTAGACCGGCTGTTGTGAACGTTCCATTTCACTGACGTTTGCTTATCGAGCGTCTGCTGCTTAACCTAGAATCAAGTGAATTGCGGTTCGCGTTCGCGTTAAGAACGGGCGCATGAAGAGTCACTGCCTGCATACTGGATCGACACTCACCAAATCGAAACAATCGGCCGGGACGTACCCGCCTTTCGAAGGAGATGAACGTGAAAGCTTCCGACATCATGACCACCAGGATCATTACCGCAGAGCCGGATATGTCGGTTCAGCACGCAGCAGGCATGATGGTGTTCGCGGGCATCAGCGGCATGCCCGTGGTCGACGAGTCCGGCAAGCTGCTCGGCATGATCACGGAAGGCGATCTCATGCATCGCGCGGAGATCGGGACCGGCGTGAGGCAACGTGCGTGGTGGCTCGAAATGGTGGCATCGACGGAGGAACGGGCTAGCCAGTACGTCAGGGAGCATGCGAGAAAGGTCAAGGACGTGATGAGCACGAACGTCACCACGGTGACGGAATCGTGTCCGGTCGGCGACATCGCGGAGATTCTGGAGCGTCGAAGAATCAAGCGCGTTCCGGTAATGCGCGACGGCAAGATCGTCGGCGTCGTCAGCCGCTCCAATCTTATTCGCGCGCTCGTGACCATGGCGCCCGAGGTGCCTTCGTCGGCCGAGAACGGCGATCACGCGATTCGCGAAGACGTGCTCGCGAGCATGAAAGACCAGCCCTGGGCGATGGCGCGCGAGAACGTCATTGTCGAGAACGGCGTGGTCCATCTTTGGGGGCCGGTCGTCGGGGCCGAAGAAGGTCACGCCATTCGCGTCGCGGCGGAGAATACGCCGGGCGTGAAGGATGTCGTCGTGCATTTCGGACAAGCCCCGGCCGAATGAGACGACCGAATGGGACGATCGCATGCATCCGCCAGGCGACATGCATGCCTTGAAATCGCGATGGCGTTTGCATATCTTCGAAGTGCATTGCGCCGCGCGACATGAAAAGCCACACGCTTAATACGAGAGAACATTCGACGAAGCAAATACATAACGCGCCGCGACTCCGCGATGTATGCAGACGCAGCACTGCGGCACGGCGCAATCGACGCGTTCCCGCCAGGGCGACGTTCGCGAGTTGAGAACAATGCGTGACATCATCAGCGTGTTCATCGTCGTGTGTGCGCTCGTCGGCAATGCGGGCGCATACGCTCAGGCTCCGGCAGCGAGCGGCGCGGCACCGGCCGCATTGACTTCCGCGCAAGTGGACAAGCTCGTCGGTCCCATCGCGCTGTATCCCGACGATCTCATCGCGATCATTCTTCCCGCGTCCACCTATCCGATCGAAGTCGTGCAGGCGGATCGCTTCATCGACCGCAGAAAGACGGACACGAGCCTGCCCGTCAACGAAGCGTGGCACGACTCCGTGAAGGCGCTCCTCAACTATCCCGAAGTGGTGAAGAAGATGAGCGGCGATCTGGACTGGACCGTCGCACTCGGCGAAGCGGTCGTCGCGGATCAGAACGCCGTGCTCGAAGGCGTGCAGCGTTTCAGGCGGCAGACGCAGTCGGTCGGCAATCTCAAGACCGACGACAAGCAGACGGTCGTGGTCGAGAAAGAAGTGATCAAGATCGTGCCGTCGAATCCCGAAGTGATCTACGTGCCGCAATACAACCCGTCGACGGTCGTGGTCAGCAGCCCGACGCCGGTCTATACGTATGCGCCCGCGCCCTATCCGGTGTACTACTACCCGTATGCGCCCGGGGCCGCGTTCGCAACGGGTCTCGTCTGGGGCGCCGCGATCACCGCCGCCTGGCACGGCGGACACTACGAAACCAACTACAACGGCGGCAACAACACGATCAACGTCAATCGCGAGCAGAACATCAACCGCAGCGAAGTGCAGAGCAATATCAACAATCGACAAACCGAGCGGCAGGCGAATCGCGGAACGAACACATCGCAGTCGAGCGCGTGGCGTTCGGAGAAGAAGCCGGGGCAGGTATCGGGCGGCACGACGCGGGCATCGACGCAACGCGTGGGCGATGCGCCGTCGCGCACGGCGGGCGGCAACGCCACCGGGACGGGCGGCGCGCAGCGTGTCAACGCGCGCACGCCATCGAACACATCGGGTACACCGCGCGCGGCGAATGCCGGCAACGTGCAAAGCCGGGGCGGCGATGCGTTCAGCGGCTACGGCTCGGCACAGACCGCGCGCGCGGACAGTGCGCGCGGCGCGGCGAGCCGGCAGTCCATGTCGGGCGCGGGGCAAGGCGGCCGCGACTTCTCGGGCGGTCAACGCAACTTCTCGGGCGGCGGCGGCTTTTCGGGCGGCGGCGGACGCAGCTTCGGCGGCGGGCGCGGCGGCGGCGGACGACGCTAGGAGACGCGCGATGCACGCTCACATCATCATCGGCGCATTGCGCGAATCGCAGCGCGTCTGCGCGGCCATCGCGCTCTGTCTTGCGACGCTCGTCCCGCTGCACGCCGTCGCGGCAACCGCGCAAAGAACGTTCGCGACGCCCGACGACGCCGTCAGCGCGCTCGAACAGGCGCTCGAATCGAACGATGACGACGCGCTCATCGCCATCTTCGGCGAAGCGCACAAGCAGCTCGTCGTGACGCCGGATGAAGCGGAAAACCGCGAGCTGCGCGAAAACGCGCTGAAGGAAATGAAGACGTTTCATACTCTCGTGGAGACGGCGCCGGACCGGCGCACCTTGCGCATCGGCGACGAAGCGTGGCCCATGCCGATCCCGCTCGTTCGCGAGCAAGGCGCATGGCGTTTCGCGACCGAAGAGGGCGTGCAGGAGGTGCTCGACCGGCGTATCGGCGCGAACGAACGCGAGGCCATCAAGGTGCTGCACGCTTATCTCGATGCGCAGCGCGAATACGCGACGCGCGACCGCATGGGCGACGGCGTGCTGCAATACGCGCGCAAGCTCGGCAGTTCGCCCGGCAAGCAGGACGGTCTCTATTGGCCCGCCGATGCCGGGAATGGCGACGAGCCAAGCCCGTTCGGACCGCTGATCGCCGCGAGTTCGCGTTACTTCGAAAGCCACAAGCCGGGCGACGCTTATCACGGCTACTACTTCCGCATTCTCACGAAGCAGGGCAAGCATGCACCGGGCGGCGCGTTCAGCTATCTCATCAACGGACGCATGCTCGCGGGCTTCGCGATGGCCGCTTATCCCGCGCAATACGGCAAAAGCGGCGTCATGACGTTCATCGTCAATAACAACGGCGTGGTGTATCAGAAGAGCCGGGGCGCATCCGCGCCGCCTCTGACGGAGTTCGATCCGGATTCATCGTGGACGCGCGTTTCGGGGCCATGATTCGCGATGTCCACATGAAGGGACGTGTGACGAGAGGACATCGACGATGAAAGCACGCCTTATTCTGCGATGCATCGTGGCCGGCGCGAGCGCGCTGTCGTGCGCGGGCGCGTTCGCGAACAACCTGAACTTCCTGAAGGACACGCCGATCGCCTACATAAAGCCGGCCGATCGCCAGGCGTTGAATCGCGCGGCGCAGAAGGCGCTCGAAACGAAGAAGGACGGCGAGACGATGCGCTGGAGCAACGAAGGCACGGGCAATCCGGTGCATATCGAAGGCACCGTCACGCCCCGCGATACGACATCGAGCCACGGCGACAAGTGCCGTCGCGTGACGCTCGTCGCCGTGGCGAAGGGACAGACGCAGACGTGGACGCCGATTGCGTGCAAGACGGCCAGCGGCGATTGGCGCATCAAGAAGCAGTGAGTTGCGAATAACGTCGGCGAGACGATTCACGCGCGCAACGCGCAATCACACACGCGATGCCAGCAACCGAATGCCCGCCGCGCCGAACACGATTGCGAGACATGCATCGAAATAACGCTGGACGCGCGCGTAGATGCGCCGTGCCGATGCCATCGAAAACAGCACCGCGTAGCCGCCGAACACGCTCAAGCCGATGCAAAGACAGCCCGCGACGACGCTCAACATGTGCATCGGTCCCTGACTCGCGGATGAGCCGAGCGCGGCCACGGACATCCATACGAGAATCGCTTTCGGATTGGTCAGATGCAGCAGCGCGCCGCGCGCGTAGAGCCGTCGCACGCCGTGCTCAGCCGCATTTGCCGACGATGCGCGCACTCGCGGACGCCATGCCGAGCGGCCCGATCTGAACGCGAGCCACAAGAGATAGACGCCGCCGCAGATTTTGACCGCGACGAGGAAGCCCGAATACGCCGTTAGCGCGGCGGACAGGCCGAGCGCGGCGAGCATCGCCCAGAAGAAGGAGCCGGACATCACGCCTGCCGCGAACGATAACGCCGCGCGCCGTCCCGATGTGCTCGCGATAGACATGATCGCCAGATTGCTCGGGCCGGGGCTCGCCGTGCCGACGAAGTAGGCCGACCACGCGAGCAGAAGGTTGGCGTCGATGAAGGCGTGTGCGGTCATGGTGGCTTTTCGAGGTCTCGATAACGCGTTCGAGTATCGGGCAGCAACGACGCTCGCGAACAGGGACGGTTCTTCATCGTGCGTGCAGGCCAGTCTGCCGCCTTTCAAGCGAACCACGAAACAATTACGCGCGCCTGTCAAATGCATTTCACATTCATTTCCTAGAGTAGCGCGTCAACCGGCACGTTCAGATCGCAACGGTCTGAAGAAAGACTCGCACAGCCGGTACACAACCCGCAATCAAGGACTTGAAACCACATGGCGCTGCCCCTCGACCTTTCCCGCCGCAAGGCCCTCAAGATTCTTGCCGGCGCGCCGATGCTGCCGCTCGGCGGTTCGGCCGCCGCTTCGCTGCTCGCCACCGCATGCGGCGGCAGCGACAGCAACGCGGCGCCCGCCGTATCCGCGCCTGCGTCGACGGCGGCGTTCACCACGGCCACGTTCAGCAGCATGGCCGCGCCCACGCTCGCCAATCCCGCCGCGATGGCCACGACTTCCGTCGCCTCGACGATGACCGTGAACTTCAGCGACGGCAGCAACCGCGCCTACAAGCTCGCGTATCAGCCGTTCTTCGTGACGGGCGATGTCGTGCCGAACACGGCCGGCGGCACCATCGTCGCGGGCGGATATGTCGATATCGACAATCAGCCGATCATCGACCGCTCGGTGGCGGGCAAGGAGCGCCAGTTCTTCTCGGACTGCCCGGACGGCACGTCGCTCATCAAGCTCGACAAGCCGAACGTCAAGGGCGTGAAGGGCAACGCCGTGTTCGCGGTCGTGCAGTTCGAATACACCACGCGCGATCAGAACGCCGCCAGCATGTATGGCCGCCTGCCATCGCCGATCGCCGTTCTCACGCTCGATCAGGATCCGGCCACCGGCAAGCTGTCGCTCGTGAGCTACGCGAACGTCGATACGTCGAAGGCAAACGGGTTGTGGATCACCTGCGGCGCGAGCCTTTCGCCGTGGAACACGCATCTGTCGAGCGAAGAGTACGAGCCGGATGCGGCGCTCGGCGCGAAGGACGCGCAGTTCCTCGCATACAGCAAGAACCTCTACGGCGACGAAACGAAAGCGCGTCCGTATCACTATGGTCACGTGCCCGAAGTCACCGTGAATCCGGACGGCACGGGCAGCATCAGGAAACACTATTGCCTCGGACGCATCTCGCATGAATTGATTCAGGTCATGCCCGACAAGCGCACCGTGATGATGGGCGACGACGCCACCAACGGCGGCGTCTTCATGTTCGTCGCGGACAAGGAAGCGGATCTTTCTGCGGGCACGCTGTACGTCGCGAAGTGCGCGATGACATCGTCGGCGGGCGCGGGTTCGGCCAACCTCACGTGGATGAATCTCGGCCACGCAACGAGCGATGAAATCGAAAATCTCGCCAACACGCTGACGCTCGCCGACATCATGGACGTCGTGAGCGACGCGACGGTCGGCGCGACGCTCGATGCCAGCTACACGCGCATCAACTACAACGGCGCGTTCAACTGGATTCGCATCAAGCCGGGCATGGAGAAAGCGGCCGCGTTCCTGGAGACGCATCGCTACGCGGCATTGCGCGGCGCGAGCATGTGCTTCACGAAGCTCGAAGGCACGACGGTCGATGCGAAGGACAAGATCGTGTATTCGGCGATGTCGCAGATCGTCAAGTCGATGGTGAAGGGCGACGCGCACGCAGCCGAATTCGCGGTCGACAAGACCATCAACTCGGGCGCGGTGTACGCGTTCAACCTGAAGGGCGGCCAGCGCGACTTGTCCGGCGCTGCGATCAACAGCGAATGGGTGCCGGTCGACATGGCCGCGCCCGCCGCGCTCGTGGGCGAGGACATTTCGGCGGACGCGCTCGGCAACATCGGCAATCCGGAACGCATCGCGAATCCCGACAACCTCAAGTTCTCCGAGAAGCTGCGCACGCTGTTCATCGGCGAAGACAGCGGCCGGCACGTCAACAACTTCCTGTGGGCGTACAACGTCGATACGAAGACGCTGTCGCGCATTCTGTCGGCGCCGTCGGGCGCGGAATCGACGGGCCTGCACGCGGTCGACGAGATCAACGGCTGGACTTACATCATGAGCAACTTCCAGCACGCGGGCGACTGGGAAGCGCCGCTGCATGCGAAGGTGCAGGCGACGCTCGATCCGCTCATCCGCGCGAACTACAAGGATCGCTACGGTGCAGCGGTGGGTTATCTCACCGCCGATCCGGCTTCGATCAAACTGAGTTGACGGCGTGATGCGACGAGAGCGAAGCATCGCGCTTCGCTTTCGTCGCCAATGTCGCGGTGCGGGTGAATGATTCTTGTCTTAGCCGCTTTAGCGTGATCGCCAAGAGAATTAAAAAATGAGCGAAGCGTTAAGTCGGCGTTCAGGCGTTTTAATGAATCTGTATTCGTTCGTTTAATAACGCGAGAAGCATTGCATCCGAAATGCGACCCGTTTTGTTCTTGCATGAGAGGCAACTGCCGCGCATTGAAAGATACAGCTTGACTTAAGCATTCCTTATTGTAAGTTTACTTTGAAAGTCAACTGTCGATGCTCGGTCGCTCGTCAACGCGGGGCGATCTCACTTCTATTCCCCAAACAGAAAATACTTGCGATACCGAACGGCTTTCTCTCAAAGCAAAGGCCGTCGCTTCCCCGTCAGGGGTTCGTGTGCGCCGGATCTCCTTTTCCCGGCGGCAGATTGATATCGCCGGACCGTGCCATATGCGGGGTCCTCAAATCGTATTAGTGCGTGCGAAACGCTGCATTCAGCGAGGCTTCCTGCGCGCATATCGGATCGGATTAAAGACAAGGCGTCGGCGCGCGAATCGATCGTTTCATTGTGTCCAAGGCAAAGCGGATGACTTAGGCGAGAGCCTAATCGGCAGTTTTCAGGAAGCGTTGTCTTCCAGTCATCTCTCGTTAGACCTTATTCAGGAGGCAAACATGAAGAATCTAGCCTTAGCGGCATTGCTTGCCGCGTTAGCTGCTTCCCCGGCTTGGGCCGAGACCATTGCGTCCAACGGACCCAGCGGAGCGCATTATGCGAACGGCTCCGCAGAACCGGTATGCACCGTCGATCCAGCCACTCAGGACGTATCCTGCACCGGGACCACGATAGGAGGAGTCGGCCATACCAACGCGGTAGCGACGCTGTCAGCGACTTACTCGGCCACTGTCCAGTGCCGCAATCACGGCGGTCAGATCGTGAATGTGAAGACGCAGACCGTGGCGTCGTCCTCATCGGGCCAGCTAACACCTTCCAGGAACGGGCAACTGATTGTGCCGTCGCTCGGTACGACTGCGCCAGGCACGCAGGATTTACTCGCCTCGGCGACCTGCCCGAATGGCAATTGGACCAAGGAGTTGCTCGGGGGAGTGACGCTGACGAGCTTTGCGTACACGCTCATCTTCAAGGGCTTTACTCAGCCGTATATCAGTATCGTGAGCGCTTGATGGAACCCGTGTAGTCTTTCGTGCGTGCCGGCACTCGCTGGCACGTCTGCGCTGCGGTTGATGTCGTCATTGAATGATCGGATGCTTGATCGTGAAATCGAACGTTGATGCCAGTTACCGTCGCTTTCTCGCGGCCGGTTATATGTTTGCGTCGGGCTTGCTGGTCTATGGATGCGGCGGCGGCGAGTCCGCGCCTGCATCGGTGGCCGCTACGCAGAACGCGTCGGAACAGAACCGATTGGATTCGGAAAACCCGGAAGCTGCGTCGCAAGCACGGAAGCTATCCGCGCCGTCGAAGGCGGCGGATGAAAACGTGCCGACGGCGGCATCGCCCGGAATGAGGCAACTCAGCGCGTTGCCGCAAATGTCATCGCTGTCGGAGCCTGAGAAAGCGGGGCTGCTGATGCTGCTTCCGTCCAAATCGCCGTCGCAACGGATGCAACTGATCAACATGTATCCGGGGCTGGCCGCGTTGAACGAACAGCAGAAAGAGATTCTGCTCGACAAGCTGGACAAGATCGTTCCGCTCGCGACAACTCGGCGGTAATTCAGCGATAACTCAGCGATAAAGACGCAGACGGCACGCGCCGCCGCGCTAAAAACCAAGCGCAGCGGGCGGCCGATTCGCTCACATCAAAGCGGCGTCTTCTTTCCCGGCGTCACCGTGCCGATGTCGTCGACGTTCGCCACGCCGCGCGTCCCCGCGACGCCGCCGACGCCTTCCGTGCCGGCCGTTCTCTCGACTTCCACTTCGGTGCCGCGCACGGTGTCACGGACGGTTTCCGTGCGGTTCGATGCTTCCTTGCCGACCACGACTTCCTCGACGACGCGCGCCGTCTTCGCGATCACAGGCTCCTCGGCGGTCTCTCTGATCTCGACGAAGCCTTCCTTCAGATCCGCCGCCGTCGCCGGGCGATCCACCGGCCTGCGTTCGATGCTCGCATGCTCTTCACGCAGATTCACCGATTCGCTCACCGGCGTTTCCGTCACGCGCGAATAGACGCGCACGCCGCCCGTCTGCACTTCGCGCTTGCCGACATCGAGCGATTCCTGCACCACCGGGAACGCCTGCCGTTCAGCCGCGATTTCATCCGCCGTATAAGCGGGCGCGTTGCTGTCGTAGCCCGTATAACCGGTGTTGCGCCATTGCGCGACACGCGTGTCGATATCGATGGCGCCGGCTGCATAGAGCGCATCGCGCACGCGTTCCACGGACGTTTCATCGGTGACATCCACCGACAGCAGCGCGCCGCCGCGACGTACCGCTTCCTGATAATGGCCGATTTCCTCGGGCCGATCGTGATCGCCGAACAGGTTCTTGAAGAAATGCTCGATGCGCCCCATCGCGCCCTCGTGCTCTTCGCCGACGCGACGGTCCGCGACTGCATCGCGCGTGGCGAGATCGCCGGTCATGGACGTCGTCCCTGCATCGTTGGCGTGCACGTTCATGTCCGTGCGGGCGATGCCTTCTGTTTCCAGGCGAGTCCGGGCGACTTCTGCATCCTGAAGGGTATTGAATACACCGATGATGGTCTGAGTCATTGCAGCATCTCCGTAAGAAATTAGGCATACGCAAGCCGGGATTGAAACGCGTGCGGTCATAGTCGCAACGGTCGTTCCCGCGCTGCGCGCCTGAATGAATTCAACTGGCGTCAGGGTCCGGCTTCCACTCGCCGCTCGTGCCGTCGCGGCGCTCGACCACCAATTCTTCGGAGTTCAAAAGAACATGGTGGACGACGTCCTGCTGCTGCTCGCGTGTCGTCACATACACCTCTTCTTTCAACGTAAGCTGCATGCGAACGACGGGCACGTATTCGTACACAGGAATGACGAGCGTGTCGCCTTCGCGCCGCGGCTCCGCGCGTTCTTCCACCGGACGATTCACCGCCACGCGCCTGACGTCGACTTCCTGGCTGCGCAATCGCATGGAAACGGGATGCATCTCTTCATGCACCACCTTGCGAACGCGCACGGCGCCCGTCTCGGTCGTCGTCACGCCGACGGACAGTTCTTCCTGCACGGCGGCGAGCCGGACTTCGTCGGGCGCGTGGGATGGATTCGCGGGCTTGTCATCGGTGCTCATCGGTTTCTCCGTTGGTACAGACGATCATCGAAAGACGCCTCCAAATAAGCTGCGGCGTTGATGCCCGCGCGATGAATGCGCAAACGCCGTGCCGAACGCGGGCACGCGGCATGGCTGTCCAAATGGGAATCAGTTTTGAATCAGTTTTGAAGCGGCGATGGCAAGATGGGGCGGCTATCGCCCGCGACGCATCAATACGCGAGGCGCGGCGGAACGTAAGCGCCGTAATAGGGACCGACGCCGCCGCCTACGGATGCGATCTTGTAACCGGCGATGAAGTGCCCATGAATGTACTTGTCGCTGGCGCCGTTAGCGGTGTCGATATGAAAGGCTGCAAAAGCGACGATCGGCTGCGCGGAACTCGTCACGTCGTCTACAACGGGTACGAGCACGTCGACGTTCCATGGGACAGACGAATAGATCGTCGTCTTGACGCCGGACTGAATCCAAATGGAATCGCCTATGCGCAAGCCCGCAGGATTGCCGTTCGCAATCAGTCCGCGCACCGTGGGGACGTCGTTGTTAGTGGTCTGAAAAGAAGTCCACTGACCGGCTTCGCAGCCGTTGTAGGTCTGGGCGTTGCCGATCTCGACCTGCGGAGGGTTTCCGCTCGAATCAACGACGGGCGTGCCGGTTTGCGCGTTCCAGTATTGGTTGTAAATACACCGTCCGATGGCCACCGGAAACAGCGCGTTCGCCGCGACGTATCCCGGCGCCGCCACGATAGCGACGGCGCTCGCGCTGGCCGCGCCGCTGTCGATGCCAAGCATGCGAGCAAGAAAGAAGTTGACCGGACCGCCGTTGCTGCCCGTCGCGCGTGCGACGGTGCTTTGGACGGCGGGCGCGTCGTTGGCGCCGGGCGTGATGCTTTGACTCTGCAAGCCCAAAGGCACTCGCGCGAGATTCCAGTAGCCCGTTGCGATGGCCGCGTCTTTCAGCGCGATGCCATCGGATGAATTCAGCGTGACGGCTTGCGCGGCTGCATCATGAGCGCCGCTCCAGTTCGCACCGCTTCCGATAGTCAGAAGATGCGCGGCGCCCGAGAGCGCAGAAGCGTCGGCGTCCGTTTGCAGTTCGGTCCTGGCGAGAAAAAGATGGCCGATATCGACAGCAAGCGCGCCGACCGCAAGCGTCATGCATAGCGCAATCGGCATGGCAATCGCCATCGAGCCGCGCTGCCGGCGAAGAGACGACGCACGGCGGCCGCGACGGAGTGAGTTTGGTGATGAAGTTTCCCGTCCGGGCGGAATGGGCCGATTCAACATTACGACCTTATTCACTCGTAATTCATCACGGCGGTCGCGGAAAGCGATATCGGACCGGTGAGCGTGGTGAATGCGGAACCGACGAATAGTCCCTGATAAGGATACGAGACGGTGACTGAGAGCGGGCTGCCCGTCGTCGTGCCGTTCGACTGATTCACGGTCACCGTGGGAACGTTGCTCGATTTGCCACTGACCAGAACGCCGTTCAGTGCCGCCGTTGCCGTTGCGGAAACCTGGCTCGTCGTAAGCGGTGGAACGCTCACGCATGTTCCCGCGCGCGCGGCAACGCGTGCAGCGTTTGCAATCGCGGCCTTGTCGTAAAGCATGAGCGTGACGTCGATAATCCCGACAAGAACGAGCAACATAAAGGGCAGCACGATGACGAACTCGATTGCCACGCTGCCGTTTTCCCTGACGCTGACGCGCCGACCCCGCGACTTGCCAGCGCTGCTTCGACGGAGGAGCGAGGGATGACGTGCATCCGGCTTCATGCGATTCCTTCGAGAGACGTTGCTTACGCTTGTAGTGGACGAGAGGTCACGTATTGCGGGCTTTCGTCAGGCGGGATTGGTCCATGGTGTCTGTTCTTGACGTGCCGATAGTGCATTGCATGAGCGACGCCACGCAGGTTCGATTCTTCTGAAGAACCCGACGGCGTGAGATCGTAGATGCGCGTTGCTTAAGGCTTGCTTAAGCGAAATGAGCGATGCAAGCGGCTTAAGGCGCGAGCCATCCGCGCCGGATCGGCCACGAAAAAGTCCTTCTATAAAGTGCGACGAGCACACGCACGAAGGAATCGCCCGCACGCGCCCACAGCGGTGCAAGGAGCGCATACGCCACGCACGAGACGCCGGCCGCACCCACCATATCGAGCGGAAAATGCACGCCGATGCACACGCGCGCCCAGGCGACCGCCGCGCCCGCGAGCGCCAGAAGCAGTCCCGTGCGGACGAGTCCGGCAAGAAGCAAGGTCAACGCGATGCTCGCGAAAACCGTGACGTGATCGCTAGGAAACGAAGAATCCGGCGCGTGTTCGATAAACGTATGGCCGAGGCCGATCATGAACGGCCGTGGATGCATCCAGACGAGACCGATCAACTGATTGAAGCCGAGCGCGAGAAAGCTGACGCAAAAGCCGCGCACGGCTGCGTCGCGTTGACGGCGATCGCCGAACAGCCACATGAAAGCCAGCACGGCGGGAATCAGATAGACGAGATCGTTCGCAATGGCGAGTGCAATGTCGATCTGCCATTGCGGTGAATCGGCGCGTGCGTTGATCAGAAGGAACAACGCGCGGTTGAGCGCTTCAAGTCGGGTCATGCGGCGGTCCTCGAACGGGAGTAGCGCGACATGCTAGTTCGCGGACGCTTATGAAAGGCTTAGCGCGCCTGAGCACGCGATTGCGCATCTTCACGCTGAACGTGAATTCACTCGTGTTACTCTCTCGGTTCTTCGCTGGGGAGTAGCCGGCTTTCCGCATCGCGGGAAGCGCTCACGTCAACACACTCGGTCCATCGGGCCGTGGCGTGAGCAGCCAGAACAGGTTGGCAAGACCATCGATGGAACGCGCCTGAAGGTCGGGAGGCGTCTTCCGTCGCATCTTCTTGCCCGACCAGAGCGCTACTCAATGAATCTCGCATCGACCATTTTCCTCGCCTTCGCCATGTCGACGGACGCCTTCGCGGCAGCCGTCGGAAAAGGCGCGAGCCTGCACAAGCCGCGTATTGCCGAAGCGCTCAGAACCGGCGTCATCTTCGGCATCATCGAGGCCATCACGCCGCTCGTCGGCTGGGCAGTGGGACGGTCGGCGGCGCAGTACGTCACCGCGTGGGACCACTGGATCGCGTTCGGCCTGCTCTTTTTGCTCGGCGCGCGCATGATACGCGAAGGCTTCGGCCAACCCGAGCACGGCCACGAGAAGCCCGACTCGCATTCGTTCTGGGTACTCGCGGCCACCGGCTTCGCCACCAGTATCGACGCGATGGCGGTCGGCGCGGGCCTCGCGTTCATCGATGTCGATATCTTTTCGACCGCGGCGACCATCGGCATCGCGACCATGCTCATGGTGACGATCGGCGTGATGATCGGGCGGCTCGTCGGCGCGACTATCGGCAAGCGCGCGGAGATCGCCGGCGGCCTCGTTCTGATCGGCGTCGGCAGCGCCATTCTCGTGGAGCACCTCGGCTTGATGAGCTGAAGCGAGGACGCATCGAACCCGGCTCATCGCGTTTCGGCATGTCCGTTTCAACGGAGACCGATCATGACAGCGTTGCGACCGATGCGCCTTCTCGCCTGTCTCGCCGTGGCAGCGTTGTTCGCGTGGCCTGACGATGTATCGGCAACGGAACAGGGCGATGCGACGCATCTTCCGCTACAGCACGTCGCGGATGTTCCCATGCCCGGACGCACGTCTCGTTTCGATTACGAAAGCGGCGATCCCGCGCGTCATCTCTTGATGATCGCGCATCTGGGCGATAGCGAAATCGTCGTGTTCGATACG
The DNA here is from genome assembly GCF_023630965.1 of Caballeronia sp. ATUFL_M2_KS44. NCBI lineage: Bacteria > Pseudomonadati > Pseudomonadota > Betaproteobacteria > Burkholderiales > Burkholderiaceae > Caballeronia > Caballeronia sp. ATUFL_M2_KS44. Next base: position 141,710 of record NZ_JALQEA010000039.1, read on the forward strand.
CACGATGCGCGGGTTATCGGCACGATAAAGAACGTCGCGTCCGTACACGGCGTGCTCGTGATTCCGGAGTGGTCGCGCGTGTTCGCCTCGGCGACCGGAACGAACGAAGTCGTCGCTATCGACGAGAACACGCTGAAGGTCATCGCGCGCATGCCGGCAGGCGTGTATCCGGACGGCATGGCCTACGCGCCCGACGCGCACAAGCTCTACGTTTCCGACGAGACCGGCAAGACCGAGACCGTCATCGACGTTTCGACGAACCGCCGCCTGAAAACCATCGCGCTGGACGGCGAGGCCGGCAACACGCAATACGATCCCGTCTCGCGGCACATCTTCGTCAACGTACAGACGCGTCGCCAGCTGATAGAGATCGATCCATCGACGGATGCGATCGTCGCGCGCATCGACGTGGCCGGCGCGAACGGGAATCACGGCTTGCTCATCGTGCCGCAACTGAGGCTCGCGTTCATCGCCTGCGAAGGGAACAACAAACTGCTTGTCCTCGACATGCGCACGATGCGCGTGACGCAATCGTTCGACGTGGGACGCGCGCCCGACGTGCTGGCGTTCGATGCTTCCGCGAACACGCTGTATGTGGCGGGCGAGGCGGGCGTGGTCTCCATGCTCCGCCACGACGGGACTCGCATGACGAAAGTGGGCGAAGGTTTTCTGGGGCCTGACGCGCACGTCGTCTATGTGGATGACGCGACGCATCGCTCGTATTTCCCCCTCAAGAATGTCGACGGCCATCCGGTCCTTCGCATCGTGGCGCCGCTGCGCTTGCCCTAGGGTTTACACAGATTTTCAATTTTCCCGCTCTTCCTACAATGACAATCAATTCACGTATAGCAAGCGAAGTTGCTATACATAAATTGAAGCTGTCAGGAGACGCGGCATGCAGACCGACTATCAGAAGTTGCGGTTCGATTACACTCGCGCGGCCGAGCACGATGCGCCGTCGGGCGCGGTGCATCCGGTCGTCGTCGTCGGAGCCGGGCCGGTCGGGCTTTCCACTGCCGTCGATCTGGCGCAGCAGGGCGTGAAAGTCGTGCTCGTCGATAACGACGACACGCTTTCCTCAGGCTCGCGCGCCATCTGCTTCGCGAAGCGCACGCTGGAGATTTTCGATCGCCTCGGCTGCGGCGATCGCATGGTCGAGAAGGGCGTGAGCTGGAACGTCGGCAAGGTCTTTCTTCAGGACGAACTCATCTATACGTTCAACCTGCTGCCGGAAACGGGCCATGCGCGGCCTGCGTTCATCAACCTCCAGCAGTACTACGTGGAAGGCTATCTCGCCGACCGCGCGATGCAGCTCGACAACCTCCAGATGCGCTGGAAAAGCAGCGTCGCCGGATTGACGCAGCACGACGATCACGTCGAATTGCAGATCGAGACGCCCGACGGCGCGTATCCGCTGCGCGCGCGATACGTCGTCGCAGCCGACGGCGCACGCAGCGCCATGCGCGGCCTGCTCGGTCTCGATAGCCGGGGCCGCACGTTCAAGGACCGCTTTCTGATCGCGGACGTGAAGATGAAGGCGTCGTTTCCGACCGAGCGCTGGTTCTGGTTCGATCCGCCGTTTCACCGCAATCAGTCGGTGCTGCTGCATCGCCAGCCGGACAACGTATGGCGTATCGACTTCCAGCTCGGCTGGGACGCCGATCCCGTCGCGGAGAAAGCGCCCGAGCGCGTCATTCCGCGCGTGAAGGCGCTGCTCGGCGAGGAGGTCGAATTCGAACTGGAATGGGTGAGCGTCTACACGTTCTCGTGCCTGCGCATGAATTCGTTCCGTCATGGCCGCGTGCTCTTCGCGGGCGATTCGGCGCACGGCGTGTCGCCGTTCGGGGCGCGCGGCGCGAACAGCGGCGTGCAGGATGCCGACAATCTCGCGTGGAAGCTGCGGCTCGTCGTGAACGGCGACGCACCGTCCGCGCTGCTCGACACCTACGCGTCCGAGCGCGAGTTCGCGGCCGACGAAAACATCCTCAACTCGACGCGTGCGACGGATTTCATCACGCCGAAGAGCGCGGTTTCGCGCCTGTTCCGCGACGCGACGCTCAAGCTCGCGAAGGACTGCGCGTTCGCGCGGCGCATCGTCAATAGCGGGCGATTGTCGGTTCCCGCGGTGCTGCGCGATTCGTCGCTGAATACGCCCGACGATCCCGCCGATTCATTCTCCTGCGCGATGGTGCCCGGCTCCGTCTGCACCGACGCGCCCGTCGTCGCCGATGGCAAGGACGCCTGGTTCCTGCATCAGCTTTCCGGCGGCGCGTTCACGGGCGTCTACTTTTGCGGCCTTCACGACGACATCGGCGAGACGGCCGCGCAACTCGCGGCGCTCGCGCGTCTGCCGGTGGCGGTGCGTCCATTGATCGTCGCGCCGCGCGGCGTGAAGGTGCCGCCGATGGCCGGCGTGAACGTGGTGGAAGACGCCGAAGGCATCGTCACGCATCGCTTCGACGCGCGCCCCGGCACGTTCTATCTCGTGCGCCCGGATCAGCACGTGTGCGCACGCTGGCGCGCGCTCGACGCCGCCGCGATTTCCGCCGCCGTGGACCGCGCCACGTGCAACGCCAACCCGAACGGATGAACGGATCATGAGCCACCTGAATCTCGAACCCAACATCGCGGATATGGACGCTTTCTACGAGCGTCTGATCGACACCCACAACGGTCTCTCCGATACCGACAGCCAGATGGTCAATGCCAAACTCGTGCTCTTGCTGGCGAACCATATCGGCGATATGGACGTGCTCGCCGAAGCGTTCGCGAAAGCGCGCTCGGGCGTGATCGCCGCGTCGGATTGCGCGGGCGCCTGAGCGCTCAGACGCCGATCGCGCCGAATCGCCAGGACAAGCGCTGCGCCGCCGCGAGCAGCGCACGCGCGACGGGGCCGTCGTCATCGCGCTCAATGTCGCGCGACGAGCCGATCACCGCGATCACCAGCCGGATGCTGCCCGTATGGTCGAAGATCGGCGCGGCGAACGTGCCGATGCCGGGAACCGGCGCATCGAATGCATCGTCGAGGCCGCGCTCGCGAATGCCGCTCAAACGCTCGCGATACGCGCGGTCGAGCGGCGGCTTTTCGGCGGCGCCGGCGAGCCGTATCGGCTCCTGCGCGAGCAATCCTTCCAGCACGTCCTCCGACATATGCGCGGCGAACACGCGCCCGATCGCCGTATTCACGAACGACATCACGGTGCCGACGCGCAAGCTGATGTGCTGCGGCCGCGCGGATTCCTCCAGCCGGATGATGGTCGGCCCGAGCGGACCGAGCGTGGCGGCGGCGACGCTCAAATGCGTCTTCGCGGCGAGCGCGACGATTTCGGGTTCAGCGTCGCGCGTGGGCGTCAGGCGTTGCAGCGCGATCAGGCCCAGCTCGAAGCCGAGCGGACCGGCGGAAAAACAGCCGTCGTCGTCGCGCGAAATGAGGCCGATCTTCTGCAAGCTGACGAGATGCGGGAACGCCTTGGCGGGCGGCATGCCCGCGGCGGCGGCGAGATCGCGCAGGTTCATCGGCTGACTGGCGGATGCCAGCGCGTTCAGCAGGTCGCCCGTGCTGTCGAGCGCGTTGATGCCGCGCTGCGCCTTCGCTTCGGTGGAGGCGGCGTCGTTCGTGTTCGGGGAAAAATCAGAGGGCATGAATGGATGACGGTTGAGTCAGCGCTTGCGTGATGCGCCGCGCGACGTCGCGCAGTTCGCGCGCGATGTCGCCGGTCCAGGTGACGTCCATCGCGCCCGATGGCCCGATGACCGTCAGCGCGAGCTGCAAGCGGCCGTCGGCGTCGAGCACGGGCACGCTCAGGCTGCTGATGCCGGGACTCGGCATATCGACGCTGCGCGCCATGCCGCGCTTTCGCGTGTCGTCGATATTCGCCTGCCGGACGGCGTGATCGGGCGCGGCGGATTCGTCCATGCCGATGCGCGGCCCGTCGATGCCTTGGCCTTGCATCATCGCCGCGAGTTGAACAGGATCGAGGAACGCGCTGAACACGCGCCCGGTGGACGTGGTTTGCAGCGACATCACCGTGCCGACGTGCAGGTTCACATGGAGCGGATAGCCGCCGCGTTCGTATCGCACGATGGTCGGGCCCTGCGCGCCCGCCACGCACACCGCGACGCTATATCCGACGCGCTCGGCCAGCCCCGCCGCATGCGACGCGGCCACGCGATACGCTTCCTGCTGCTCGACGAACATCAGCCCGAGACGCAGCGAGAGCGGGCCGGGCTCGTAGTAGCCTGTGAGCGCATCGCGCTTGACGAGGCCGAGCCGCGTCAGGCTGACGAGATACGTGTGCGCCTGCGCAGTCGAAAGCGCGGCGGCGCTGGCGAGTTCGCTCAATGCCACCGGCTCGCGGCGGCGTGCGAGCGCTTCGAGAATGCGCCCGGCCACTTCCACGCTCTGAATGCCGCGTTGCGGCTTGTCTGTCACTTCTTTCAAGGGTGCTTCGCTCCTGCCGCAGTCCGATCGTTCGATGCTAGCGCATCCGGCGGCCCCATCCTAGAACCGGGGTTTTCCCGTAGTTCAACTATAGCAAGGCGATTTGCTATTGACAAATATCAACCGCGACGCGACCATGCATCATCCACTGCCGATCGAACGGAGACAGACATGGCAAAGGCATTCGCATCCCAGGCCGATCTCGAAGAGAAGAAGGTCAGCTTCACGCAGCTTTGCGAGAACGCATGGGCCTACACGGCCGAGGGCGATCCGAACTCGGGCGTGATCATCGGCGACGACGGCGTGCTGATCGTCGATACGACCGCGACGCCCGCGATGGCGCAGGACCTCATCGCGAAGATTCGCAGCGTGACGGACAAGCCGATCAAGTACGTCGTGCTGTCGCACTATCACGCGGTGCGCGTGCTGGGTGCATCGGCGTATTTCGAGGAAGGCGCGCAGCAGGTGATCGCGAGCCGCGGCACGTATGAAATGATCGTCGAGCGCGGCGAGCAGGACATGAAGTCGGAAATCGAGCGCTTTCCGCGTCTGTTCGCGGGCGTGGAAACCGTGCCGGGCCTCACGTGGCCGACGCTCGTGTTCGAGAAGGAAATCACGCTGTGGCTCGGCAAGCTGGAAGTGAAGATCGCACATCTCGGCTCGGGTCACACCAAGGGCGATACCGTCGTGTGGCTGCCGTCGCAGAAGGTTCTTTTCTCCGGCGATCTCGTGGAATACGACGCCGCCTGCTATTGCGGCGATGCGCAACTCGAGGAATGGCCCGCGACGCTCGAAGCGCTGCGCAAGCTGGAGCCGCACAAGCTCGTGCCGGGACGCGGCCCCGCGCTGCTGAATCCGGCGGACGTGGACAAGGGTATCGACTACACGAAGGACTTCGTGACGACGCTCCTGCAAGCGGGGCGCGAAGCCGTCGCACAGAAGCTGGACCTGAAGGGCGCGATGGCGCTCACGCGCAAGTCGATGGACCCGAAGTTCGGCCAGGTGTTCATCTACGAACACTGTCTGCCGTTCGATGTCTCCCGCGCGTACGACGAAGCGAGCGGCATCAGGCATCCGCGCATCTGGACGGCGGAGCGCGACAAGGAAATGTGGACCGCGCTGCAGGACTGAGTCATCGCACGAGGGCCCTTTTCGGGCCCTTTTCAGAACCGGGCATGCGTCCATAGAAGGCGCGGCCGCCGTGGAGAGAGACAATGCACAATTCCGTCGATATAGAATCGTCAGGACTCACGAATAATATCGCGGACGATGACCGCATCGTCGCGAAAGTCGCGTGGCGCATCATTCCGTTTCTGTTTCTTTGTTATGTCGTGTCGTTTCTGGACCGCATCAACATCGGCTTTGCGCAGTTGCAGATGAAGCACGACCTCGGCTTCTCCGACGCCATGTACGGGCTCGGCGCGGCTGTGTTCTATATCGGCTACGTGCTGTGCGAAGTGCCCAGCAACATGCTGCTTGCCAAGTACGGCGCGCGCCGCACGTTCACGCGCATCATGTTGCTGTGGGGCATTGCATCGGTCGGCATGATGTTCGTGAGCAAGCCGTCGCATTTCTACGTGCTGCGCTTCATGCTCGGCGTGTTCGAAGCGGGCTTCTTTCCCGGCATCGTGCTGTATCTGACGTACTGGTTTCCCGCGAATCGCCGCGCGGCGGTAATGTCGGTGTTCTTCGCGGGCGTGGCCATTGCAGGCGTGCTCGGCGGACTCATCTCCGGCTGGATCATGCGCGACATGAGCGGCGTGCTCGGCCTCTACGGCTGGCAATGGATGTTCGCCATCGAAGGCGCGCCCGCCGTGTTGCTCGCGTTCGTCGCGCTGTTTTATCTGGTCGATAGACCAGAGCATGCGCACTGGCTTTCCGATGCGGACAAGTCGCGGCTCATCGCACTCTGCGCGCAGGATCGCGACGTGAAGAAGGGTCACGATGCCCGCAGTTTCGCAGCCGCGCTTCTCAATCCGCGCGTGTATCTCTTCGCGTTCATCTATTTTTCGCTGACGTGCGCATCGCTCACGCTGAACTTCTGGATGCCGCTGATGATCCGCGACTTCGGCATCAAGGACGTCGTGCAAGTGAGTCTCTATACCGTGATACCGAATGCGATCGGCGCGGTCGGACTCATACTCATTGCGCGCCGATCCGACCGCATGGGCGAGCGGCGCAGGCACTTCGCGTTCTGCACCATCGGCGGCGGCATCGCGCTCGCGGCGCTGACGCTGCATCTCGACAGTTTCCCCGCCATGCTCGCCATTCTTTCAGCCGCCGCCGTGCTGATCTTCGCCGCGCTGCCGATCTTCTGGGCCGTGCCGCCGAGCTATCTCTCGGGGAATGCGGCGGCGGGCGGCATCGCGTTGATCAGTAGCATCGGCATCACGAGCGGGATTGTGAGTCCGTGGGTCATCGGCATGATTCGCACGAGTACGGGCAGCATGGATCTCGCGGTGTATCTGCTGGCGGCATTGCTTTTTATGAGCGGCATCGCGCTAATGGCGGGCGTGCGCGCGAATCACGAATAGAACGATGGCTTCGGCACGCGTCCATTCAGCGCCCAGTCGCCGAGTTCGCGCACTTTGTAGTCGATGGGATCGTGCAGCGTATGCACGCGCACATTGCGCCAGAAGCGATCGAGGCGCAGCGCCGCTGTGGTCGAACGCGCGCCGGTCACGTCGAACATGCGGTTCGCGACTTCCAGCCCGGCGCGCGCCGCGGCGACCTTCGACGTGGCCACCGCGATCGCCACTTCGCCGCGTTCGCTTTCGGTGAGTGCGAGGCCGCGTTGCCATGCAGCATCGAACGATTGCATGGCGCGTTCGCAGAGCAGACGCGCGCCTTCGAGCGCAACGTGGAAATCGCCGTAATGCGCGATCACATACGGATCTTCCGATGGACGCTCCGCCTGCGATGCAATCCACGGACGCGTCTGCGCGAGCGTCGCTTCACGCGCGGCCTGTAACGCGCCTTCGCCGATGCCGAGATAGATGTGGCTCAGAATCACTTGCGCGAGCAGCGGCCTCAGGCACGCGAAAGGACTGGATAGCGGGCCGGGATCGTTCAGCAACTCATCCTGCGCAATGCGTACGCGCTCGAAGATGACCGTGCCGCTATCCGTCTGACGCTGGCCCATGTTGTCCCAGTCGTCGAGCACGGTGATGCCTTCGCGGTTCGTCGGCGTGACGGCGATGAGCAGCTTGCCCTCGCTATCGAAAGCGGAGGCGGGCAATCGATCGGAGTCGCGCGCGCCGGAACAGAAGCTCTTGCGGCCATCGAAGAGATAGCCGTTGGCGGCATCATCGGGAAGCACGCGCGTGCTCTTGTCCAGCGGATTCAGCGCGTTGCCCCAGAACCAGCCTTGTTTTACCGTCTCGCTCAGCCAATGGCGAACTTGCGTGTCGCGGCCGAAGAGGCGGATGGTCGCGAGTTGCAGATGATGGAACGCGAAGAGATGCGCGAGCGAGCTGTCGACTTGCGCCATGCGTCGAACGATATCGAGCGTGGTCGACCACGGAGCGCCATCGCCGCCGTATTCCGTGGGTATCGACAGACGAAGCAGGCCGCTTCTGCGCAGTAGAGCGCGCTCGTGAAACGCAGTGCCGCCGGCTTTGTCGCGCGCGGCGGCGGTTTGCGACCATTCGCGCAGGACGGCATCGAGTGGCTCGGTCCACGGGGCATGACTCATTTGGCTCATTGCAGTGCCTCCTGACGTTGATCGTTTCGCTTTTCTGTCACCCGTTCGACACGCGGCGTGACTGCAAGCGTACAACGACTATTTTTTCAGCGTAAGGAGGAGCAACTCGCGACCGGCGATTGGCAGCGCGATCAAGCGTAAGCGAGCGCGACTCCAGCCCGTTCCAGCAAATGCAGATTGCGCGCCGACAGATTCGCGAATCTTAGCTGCTTGCCCGCCTTTTGATAGCGCTCCTTGAGCGTTTCGAACGCAGCGATCGCCGAATGGTCTGCAACATGCAGATGCCGGCAATCCACGGTGACATATTGCGGGTCGCTTAGCGGCTTGAAAAGGCCCTGAAAATTAGCGGTCGATGCAAAAAACAGCGTGCCATGCAGCGTATAAACCGACGAGCCATCGGCGCCTTTCTCGACGTCGGCACGAATTTCACGCGCATGCTGCCAGGCGAAGTTCAACGCTGCAATGACGATGCCGCACAGCACCGCGACGGCCAGATCAGTGAAGACCGTGATGACCGTTACGAGCACGATGACCAGGGCATCGTGACGCGGCACTTTACCGAGCACCCGAAGCGATCCCCACGCGAACGTCTGTTGCGCAACGACGAACATCACGCCGACGAGTGCCGCTAGCGGAATACGCTCGATGAGCGGCGAAAGAAAGAGAATGAACAACAGGATCATGATTCCACTGGTCGCGCCGGAAATGCGACTGCGCCCGCCCGAACTCAGATTGATCATGGTTTGACCGATCATCGCGCAACCGCCCATTCCGCCAAACAAGCCGGACACGACATTCGCAAGCCCGAGTGCAAGGCATTCCCGATTGGGCTGACCGAGCGTTTCAGTGATTTCGTCAGTGAGATTGAAGGTCAACAGTGTTTCAAGCAAGCCGACGATTGCCATCAGCAAAGCGTAGGGAAAGACGATCTTGAATGTCGCGATAGCGAAGGGAATAGTCGGGACATGAAACGCCGGCAATGCGCCTGCGATGTGCGCCATGTCGCCCAGTGTGCGCGTAGGCAAGTGAAAGAACTGACCGATCAGCCCGACGCCCACGATCGCAACGAGCGCAGGCGGCACCGCCTTGGTGATGCGCGGAAGCACATAGACGATAAGCATCGTCACACCGACGAGACCGCACATGATGAGTAGCGGGATGCCATGAAGCCACGCTTCGCCTTGCGGTGTGGCTTCCTTGAAGTGGCTCAATTGCGCCATTGCAATGACGATAGCGAGACCGTTCACGAATCCGATCATCACCGGATGCGGCACCATCCGGATGAGCTTGCCGAGTCGCATGAGACCGAAAAGCATCATGAGTACGCCGCTTAAAACGACGGTTGCCAGCAGATATTGCGCGCCGTGTTGCACGACCAGCGCGACGATGACCACGGCCATGGAACCCGCCGCGCCCGAAATCATGCCGGGCCTGCCGCCAAGAATCGCGGTCAATGCACAGATGATGAAAGCGCCGTATAAGCCCATCAACGGGTTGAGGTGTGCAACGAGCGCAAAGGCAATGCACTCGGGAACGAGCGCGAAAGACGAAGTGAGGCCCGCAAGGAAATTGCCAGGAATATTCGAGAGCCACTGCTCTCGAGTCGTCGGAATCTTCATCGAAGTCTGTTTTGCGGTCGAAAATACAGGTCACGCCGTTTCGCGTAACGGTCAGGTTCGTGACGTCGCGGCAGGCGGTGTTCGGATAACCGGTGATGGTGGCGTGTCGGCGCAAGCGGCCGAGCGGTGCTCGATAAGCGACATCGGCAAGCGGCGGGACAAGCTGCCGACGAAAGCGGGTCGTAGTTTACCCTAAGGCACGTCATCGCGTTTGCGAGTCGAAGATGCCATGCTGCGCGCCGATCCGCGCATCGCCGTGCATCACATGCAGGATCCGAATCAGGATCGGCTGATGTTGTCGGCAATGAGTTACTTCCGGCTGAAGCATCGCGTGAACGTGCGGGCGCTTTGATCGAGCGTCAGCGCTCGCGAGAATACGTCATGCGCGTGAGTGACGGCACGCTCGTTGCGCTCGCTAGGAAAAGTAATGAAGCAGAACCGCCAACGCACTCACACAATCGGAGCACACGTGAACCAGCCAACCCATATTTCGCCCTTGCCGTTCGATCCATCTTTCGAAGCGATACCCGAGGACGAAGCCGAAACGACACGCGAGTTGGTCGAGACCATGCGGTCCATCACGGAAAAGACATCCCATGATTATGGGCACGCCGTGCGCAGCGTCCACGCGAAAAGCCATGGATTGCTGGACGCCGAACTGACCGTGCTGGATGGTCTGTCGCCCGAACTCGCACAAGGACTCTTTGCTCGTCCCCGTACCTATGCCGTTCAGATGCGCCTCTCGACGAACCCGGGCGACGTGCTTGCGGACAGCGTATCGACGCCACGCGGACTTGCCATCAAGATTTCCGGAGTGGAAGGCGCGCGATTGCCCGGCAGCGAAGGGCAAACGAGCCAGGACTTCGTGATGATCAACGCACCGGCATTCACCGCACCGACGCCGAAAGCATTTCTCAAGAACCTGAAGCTGCTTGCGAAGACTACTGATCGCGCGCCGACGGGAAAGAAGGTGCTGTCGGCCGTGTTGCGAGGAGCGGAGAAAGTGGTGGAAGCAGTGGGCGGCGAAAGCGCGACGCTCAAGAGCCTTGGCGGTCACCCGGAAACGCATATTCTCGGCGAAACGTTCTACACGTGCGTGCCGGTACTTTACGGAAGATACTTCGCAAAGCTAAGTATCGTGCCGATATCGCCGGAGCTGACCGCACTGACTGACGCGCCACTCGACGTGAACGGTCATCCGGATGCTTTGCGCGATGCGGTCAACGCGTTCTTTGCGAGCAATGCCGCAGAGTGGGAAGTGCGCGTTCAACTCGCGACCGATATCGACAAGATGCCGGTGGAAGACGCGTCGGTGCAATGGCCGGAGGACGAAAGTCCTTACGTCGCGGTTGCGCGTCTGCGCGCGAATCGTCAGCCCGCGTGGACCGACGACCGCTCGCGTTCGATCGACGACGGCCTGCTGTTCAGTCCATGGAACGGCATCGCGGAGCATCGGCCCCTGGGCGGCGTGATGCGTTCGCGCAAGCCTGCCTACGAGATGTCCTCGGAATACCGTGGCGCGTTCAACAAGTGCCCGGTGCATCGATAAACCATAGCGTCATGAAACGTCAGGGCGCAGCAATCGCGCCCTGACGTCGATCGATTACGCCGGCACCGCCTCTGCCTTTTGCGCGCGCGACCAGACGCGATGCTTGCTCATCGCTTCGATGAAGCTCGTCATCATGGCCGCCGCATCGCTTCCCGTCGCGATGCCTTCTTCGCCGGTCGGCACTTGCGCTGCATCGAGCAAGGTCTTGCCGTCGCCGACCGCACCGATCGCCTTGAGATGCTTGTACGCTTCGAGCACGAAATGGCGCGCGTCGCCCGAATCGGCGAGCATCTTCGCACTGGCCGCGCCGCCCGCGACGATCACGCCGTCGAACATGATGGACGGCATGCCGAGCAGCGTGGCATCGGCCTCGACGCCTGCTGCGGGCGAGCCGAGCGTCGGCGAGATGACCTTGGCGTGCGCGCCTTCTTTTTCGAGCGCATCCTTCACCGCCTTGATGCTCGCGGCGTCCGCGCCCTTCGCAGCGAGGATGGCCACCTTGCGCGTCTTCACCGAAGGCACGGCCTTCGCGACGATGGACAACGCGGGCGAGTCCTGCACGGACGACTTGCCGAGTTCTTCCGCGCTCGCGTTTTTCTTCGGCGCCGGAAGGCCGAGATTCTCCGCGACGCGCGCCGCCAATGTTTCATCGATGTTGGCGAGAATGCCCAACTGACGCTCGCGGATGTGCTTGCGTTCGACCTTCGACAACTCGAACGAATAACCGCCGACGATATGATCCTTCTCGGGCTCGGTCATGCTGTTCCAGAAGAGCGTCGCTTGCGAATAGTGGTCGGCGAAAGACGGACTGCGCACGCGGATCTTCGAACCTTCCACGCGCTCCGTGTAGCTTTCGAATCCACCGCCCGCGGCCGAAGGCGCGGTTTCCTTGGGCCATCCGTTGTCGATCGAATTGGGTTCGTAAGATGCCTGACCCTTGTCGATCGTCTGCCGATGCATCGCATCGCGCTGGCCGTTATGCAGCGGCGCGAGCGGGCGATTGATCGGAATCTCGTGGAAGTTCGGGCCGCCGAGACGGCTGATCTGCGTGTCCGTGTACGAGAACAAACGGCCTTGCAGAAGCGGGTCGTTCGTGAAGTCGATGCCCGGTACGATATGCCCCGGACAAAACGCGACCTGCTCGGTCTCCGCGAAGAAATTGTCCGGATTGCGGTTGAGCGTGAGCTTGCCGATCATCTTGAGCGGCACCAGCTCTTCGGGAACGATCTTGGTCGGATCGAGCAGGTCGAAGTCGAACTTGTGTTCATCCTCTTCCTCGATGATCTGCACGCCCAGTTCCCACTCCGGGTAATCGCCCATGTCGATCGCGTCCCACAAATCGCGCCGATGAAAGTCGGAGTCCTTTCCCGCGAGCTTTTGCGCTTCGTCCCACAGCAGCGACGCCGAGCCGATGGTCGGACGCCAATGGAACTTCACGAACCGCCCTTTGCCCTGCGCGTTGATGAAGCGGAACGTGTGAATGCCGAAGCCTTCCATCGTGCGCAGGCTCTTGGGAAGCGCGCGGTCCGACATGGTCCACAACACCATGTGCGCCGATTCGGGCACGAGGGAAACGAAGTCCCAGAACGTGTCGTGCGCCGATCCGCCTTGCGGCATCTCGTTGTGCGGCTCGGGCTTGACCGCGTGAACGAAGTCCGGAAACTTGATCGCGTCCTGTATGAAGAACACCGGCATGTTGTTGCCGACGAGATCGAAATTACCTTCGTCCGTGTAGAACTTGACCGCGAAGCCGCGCACATCGCGCACGGTGTCGGCGGAACCGCGCGAGCCTTGCACGGTCGAGAAGCGCACATAGACGGGCGTTTCCTTCGACGGATCCTGCAGGAACGACGCTTTCGTCAGATCGGCTTGCGACTCGTAGACCTTGAACACGCCGTGAGCCGCCGAGCCGCGCGCATGGACGATCCGCTCGGGAATGCGCTCGTGATCGAAGTGCGTGATCTTCTCGCGCATGATGAAGTCTTCGAGCAGCGACGGTCCGCGCTCGCCGGCGCGCAAGGTGTTCTGGTTGTCGGCGATCTTCACGCCCTGGTTGGTCGTGAGCGCCTGACCGGTTGCATCGCTTTTCGAGGCTTCGAGTGCGTCGACTTTGGCGTTGGTGTTGCTTTGCGAAGGCGTGCGAGCGACTTCGCTCGGCGAAGAATTCTTGGGCATGGAAGCTCCTCCTGTGAGCGGGGATTTGCTGCGCAGTTGCAAACTCCGTTCCCGCAGGCGCTTCGCGTCGCGAATTCACGAATTCACGTCGGCGGCGGAGCTTTCGCAGGATTTTCAGAACGCCTATCGTAGGAGTCACCGGCTCGCAACGAGCCTTCACCTTCCAGGAGCGGACATGAGCATTCTCGTCACGGGCAGCACGGGCATCGTCGGCACGCAGGTTCTCGACCATCTCAAGGACAGCGGTGCGGAAATACGCGCGCTGACGCGTTCGCCCGAGCGCGCGCATTTTCCGGCAGGCGTGACGCCGGTGCAGGGCGAACTTGCAGATGTCGATGGACTGCGCCGCGCGATGCAAGACGCGACCACGCTGTTCCTGCTTGCGCCCGTCGCCGCCGACGAGTTCACGCAATCGCTGCAGGCGTTGAGCATCGCGCGCGAGGCAGGCGTGCGCGGCATCGTTTATTTGTCGGTGTTCAAGGGCGACGAATATGTCGACGTTCCGCACTTCAGTTGCAAGCGCACCGCCGAACGCATGATCGAGGCGTTCGACATGCCCGCGACCATTCTCCGTCCCGCGTATTTCATGCAGAACGACATCGGTCAGAAGGAGCCGATGCAGCAGCAAGGCATCTTCGGCATGCCGATCGGAAGCAAGGGCATCTCGATGGTCGATGTGCGCGATATCGGCGATGCAGCCGCGCGCGAGCTTCTGCGCCGCGAGCGATCGGATGTGCCGCTGCCGTCGGAGACATACGCGCTCGTCGGCCCGGACGCGATCACGTCGGCAAGCGTCGCGGCGATCTGGTCCGAAGCGCTCGGGCGCGATGTGAAATACAGCGGCGACGATCTGGACCGGTTCGAATCGACTATGAAGACGATGACGCCGCCGTGGCTCGCGTATGACATGCGGCTGATGCTGCAGCGTTATCAGCAGAATGGAGCCGTGGCATCCGCTGGCGAGATCGAAAGGTTCAGTCAACTGCTCGGGCGCGCGCCGCGCAACTACCGCGATTTCGCGCGCGCCACGGCAAGCGAGTGGGGCGGCAAATAAAGTCCCGAACGCCGCCGCTTCAGTGACCTTTCCTCACACAGCGCTGCATTAATATCCATTGAGCCGCCCCGGCACGTCTCCCATAATGAGCCGCACACACGGCAGACTACAAACGGGAGACAACGTGGAGAAGACGAGCGGACGCGTCGCGGTGGTGACGGGCGGCGCAATGGGCATTGGCGCGGAAACGGCGGAGCAACTCGGCAAGCGTGGCTATCACGTCGTGCTCGCCGATCTCAACAGGGAGAGCGCCGAAGAAACCGCCGCGCGCCTCAACGCGCAGGAGTTGTCGATTTCGGCGGTGCAGATGGATGTCGGCAAGCCCGAGTCCATCGCTTCCGCGTTCGGGCAGATCGCGAAAACGCATGGACGATGTGACGTTCTCGTGAACGGCGCGGGCATCGCCAAACTGGTTCCGTTCATCGACTATCCGCTCGATGCCTTCCTCGACACGATGCAGGTCAACGTGACCGGCACGCTGCTTTGTGCGCAGCACGCCGCGCGGCTGATGGTCGAACGCCGCAGAAATATAGGCTTCGATTCGGCGCGCATCAAACGAAATGATCTCCGCGTGTGAGGAGAAAAAATCACATGACGGCTGGAACGGGCATCACGCGTTTCAAATAAATCGGATGCCTAACTAAATGGTCAGGGGCCGTCGTCGCCCGCGACCCAGCGCAGTTCGCTCAAATAGTCCTGCGTATCCGTGACCATCCATGAACGACGATACTCCACGGGCGCGCCGCGCAAGTCGAACGCCGTTCGAATGGATAGCAACACCGGATGTCCGGCAGGCAAGCCGAAGTCCTCCGCGATGTCATCTGGCAGGAGACACGCCTGCAGCCGGTCTTCCACGCGGCTCACCGATACACCGCATTGCTGTTCGAGGAACGAATAGACGAGATGCGCGCTCGCGCAATCGTCGCCCCATTCGCGTTCGCCGACGCGCGCGTAAGGAAACGCGATGGTCTCGACGACGAGCGGAATGTCGTCGATTGCGCGCCGCCGCCGCAAGCGATAAACCAGCGATCCCGCAGCGAGCTTCAGCGCCGCGCATTCGTCGGCATTGGCGGTGCTGCGTTCGCGCAGCAGGATGGTATCGACGGGAAGGCGCTTCGCGCCGCTTGCTCGATCGACGAGACGAAAGAAGCTCGTGAACGCGCGCTCATTGGTGGCGCGCGCGACGAAGGTGCCGCGCCCGCGATGCCGCGTGACCAGACCTTGTCCGCTCAATACGTCGAATGCCTTGCGAACGGTGCCCACGCTGACTTTCAATTCTTTGGCGAGCGCCTCTTCGCCCGGCAGCAATTGCCCCGGCAGCCATTCGCCACCGACGATACGTTCGCGAATATGTCGTGCAAGGCGCACGAAAGCCGGGCTTAAGTCGAGAGAGTCCATGCGCGAATTCTATACAGAATGTAGAAGCAACTCTATAGAATTTGATTCCCAAGTCCTCGACTTCTTCATAAAGTTCATCTCGACGCTCGCAGGCCGGCTTGCCCGTCCGCGACACGACTTTCACGCTGTCGAGACCCTTCATGAATCGAAACGTCCATCGCATCACCTCAGTCGAAGCACTGCACATCGGCCAGTTCCTCTATGCACGCATCCGCACCGAAGCCGGTCTCACCGGCTACGGCGAAGCGGGATCGTGGGGGCATATCGAAGCGGCGAAGGCGGCGCTCGAAAAGTTCGGCAAGTATCTCGTCGGTCAGGATGCGAATCAGATCGAACTGCACTGGAACGTGATGCAGCGCTTCTCGCACTTTCGCGGCACGGCGGTGAACGCGGCGGTGTCGGCCATCGATATCGCATTGTGGGACTTGCTCGGCAAGCGCCTGCAGGCGCCCGTGTGGCAATTGCTCGGCGGCGCTTACCGCGACAAGCTGCGCGTGTACGGCCACGTGTATGCCGAGACGCTGGAAGAGGTGCTCGCCGATTGCCGGCGTCTGCGCGGCGAAGGCTTCACGGCGGTCGGCCACATCAACCCGTTCCTCGACGAACCCGAAGGCGAAGCGTATTTCCGCTCGCATGCGGGCAAGGTGCGCGACGCCAAGGAGCGCGTGATGGCGTTCCGCGAAGCGGTCGGCCCGGATGTCGATCTGCTGATCGAGATGCATCGGCGTTTGTCGCCGGCCGAAGCCATCGCGATCGGTCAAGTGCTGGAACCGCTCACGCCGATGTGGCTCGAAGACCCGCTGCGCCCCGAGTTCTATCCGCAAATGACGACGGTCGGCCACGCGATTCGCGTTCCCATCGCAACGGGCGAGCGCTTCTCGACGCCCGCCGAATTCCACATGCAACTCGCGGGCGGCGGCGTGCGTTACGCGCGCACGTCGGTGTGCGTGTGCGGCGGCATCACCGGGGCGAAGAAGATCGCGGCGCTCGCGGAGGCGCAGAACGTCGATATCGCGCCTCACAATCCGCTCTCGCCGATCAGTCTCGCAGCGTGCATGCAGGTCGCCACCGCCGTGCCGAACTTCGCCATCCAGGAGTATCCGACCGGCTTCGAGAACCTCGTGCTGAAGTCCGGGCAGAAGCTGCTCGGCTCCGATCTCGTGAAGAGCCATCCGGTGCCGCAAGCGGGCTTCATCACGGTGACGGATGCGCCGGGCATCGGCGTCGAATTGCACGACGATGTCGAAACGCTGCGCGAGCCGCTGTATCGGCCGGTATCGATGCGCCGCACCATCGACGGCGCGCCGATGGATCAATAACGCACCCGAACGCACGAAGGACCGCCATGCCTCATCTGATCATCGATCATTCGCCGCGCGTCTTCGAAGACAGCGATCACGCGCCCTTGCTCGCCGCGCTCAACGAAGCGCTCGTCGGAAGCGGCGCGATCAAGGACGAAGCCGATCTGAAATCGCGCGTCGTGTGCGGCACGGCGATGCGCGTCGGCACCGCGAACGATGCGCGCGGCTACGTGCATGCGCAGTTGCGCCTGCTGCCCGGACGCGACGTGCAGACGCGGGCGCGGCTTGCATCGCTGATTGCGGATGTGCTGCGCGCGCGCTGCCGCCGGTTGCCGGACACGGTCGTCAAGCTGAGCGTGGAGATCGTCGAAATGGACGGCGGCTCGTACGTGAAGGAAACGCTCTGACGCGCGCGGCCCGCGCTCTTTCTCGCGAGCCGCAACATCAATACAAATCAACAGGAGACCGCCATGAACCACACTACAGCAGAGGTCCAGGGCGTCGGCAGGAATCGCTGGCTGATCGTTTTGCCGATGACGTTCGCCGTCTACATGCTGTCGTACTTCGACCGCGTGAACATTGCGATGGCATTGCCGCACATGTCGAAGGAACTCGGCCTCACGTCGGTGCAGGCCGGTTGGATCGGCGGCGCGTTCGCGTGGGGCTACGCGTTCACGCAACTGCTCGCCGGATGGCTTGCGCTGAAGTTCGGCGCGCGCCGGCTGGTCGCGATCTGCCTCGTGCTGTTCGGCGGCGCAGCGATGCTCACGGGCTTCGCGCATTCGTTCTGGCAGATTCTGTCCGTGCGCATTCTGCTCGGCTGCGCGGAAGGCCCGGTCTATGCGGCCACGTCCATGCTTCTCGCGCAATGGTTCATGAAGGCCGAGCGCGGGCGCGCATTCGGCATCTGGAATCTGGGCGCGCCGCTCGGCGGCTTTCTCGCGGGGCCGATTTCCGGCGCGCTGATCTCGCATTACGACTGGCGCGTGATGCTCATCGCGGAAGGCTTGCCCGCGTGGATCTTCTGCATCGTCTGGTTCAAGGCGATTCCGCAAAGTCTCGACCTCGCGCGCTGGCTCGGCGGCGAAGACCGCGCGTTCATCCAGCGCGATCTGGCGGATGAGCAGGCCGCCTATGCCAAGCCGGAAAGCGACCCGTGGTGGACCATCTTCAGCGAGCCGGCCGTGTGGCTGCTGACGCTCGGCTTCGGTCTCAACACGATTCTGCTTTACGGCACGACGCTGTGGCTGCCGACCGTGCTGAAGTCGTACGGCACGCTCGGCGAAACGACCATCGGCTTTCTGGCGGGCGCGCCCTTCGTGATGTCGATGCTCGGCATCTACTACATCAGCCGCCGCTCCGACCGTCACGGCCAGGAACGCCGCTGGCACGCCGCCGTGCCGACGATGCTCACCGGTCTCTTGATGATCTGCGCGGCGTACGTCCCGGCGTCGCTCTTCTGGCTGCAGATCGCGCTCTTCATTGCGCTCGGCTTCACGTTGAAGATGCTGATGCCGCTCGTTTTCGCGCGTCTCACCGAGATTCTGCCGATGCGCAAGGCGATGCCCGCCGTCGCGTTCGTGAGCGGCGTCGGCAATCTGATCGGGCAATTTCTCGGGCCGCTCGTGGTGGGCTACGTGCGATCGATGTCGTCGGACTACAAGTTGTCGCTGCTGGCGCTGGGGGTATCGGCGGTGGCGGGCGGCGTGGCGATTGCGTTGTCCAGGACGCGGGCCGAACGCGAACCGCAATACGCCGACGCGGGCTTGCGGCAACAAGGCGAAGCCAAGTAACGAAGCGCTTGCTGCTTATCGCGGGCGAGGGCGCGCGCCTGCGATGCTGGACACGGCCCAGGCGCTTCGAATGGTTCGATGCGACCACGCGATTCTGGCCGCACGCCGCGCGACGGCAGCCCGTGTTCCTGATCTTCGACGACCTGCATTGCGCCGATCCGACCTCGGTGCGCCTGCTCGCGTTCTTCGCGAACCTTCCGTCTATATGCAAGCGAAGACGAATCGCGCGCCTGGGTCGAAACGTTCAAGCATCATTGAAGAAGATAAACGAACGTTCGGCGCAAGTGTGACTGCGGCTGCCCGGGAGATATGCTCTATTCTCTGCTATAAGGCTTGCCGCGCGCGAATCCAATCGCGTCTGGAAAACGGAGGTGCGTAATGGCCTACCTTCAGCATGGCGCGAACGGAACGTTGCGCACTTTGAGGGATCTTCCGTGCCCGCCCGGTCTGCCTCTCCTGGGCAATCTTTTCCAGTTAAAGCCGGCAAAGCTGCATCTGACGCTCGAGCATTGGGCCGAGCGTTTGGGATCGCCTTATCGCGTGCAATTGGGGACCATTCCGATCACCGTGTGGACGCAAGCCGATCTCTTTCAGACCGTGATGCGCGAGCGTCCTCATATCTACAGACGCATCGAGCCGATGGAATCCGTGATGGCCGAACTCGGCGGAAACGGCTTGTTTTCCGCGGAAGGCGAGGCATGGGCGCCGCAGCGACGGCTGGTGATGCATGCGTTGTCTCCATCGAACATCAAGTCGTTCTTTCCGACGCTCGCGGCTATCACCGAACGTTTTCTCGTCCGTTTGCAGGACGCTGCGGCCGCTCGCAGAACGCTCGAAATGACCGACGAAC
The DNA here is from genome assembly GCF_023630965.1 of Caballeronia sp. ATUFL_M2_KS44. Classification (NCBI taxonomy): domain Bacteria; kingdom Pseudomonadati; phylum Pseudomonadota; class Betaproteobacteria; order Burkholderiales; family Burkholderiaceae; genus Caballeronia; species Caballeronia sp. ATUFL_M2_KS44. Next base: position 161,593 of record NZ_JALQEA010000039.1, read on the forward strand.
TCAAACGCTTCACAGTGGATGTAACGAGCACGCTCGCGTTCGGCGAAGATCCGCACACGCTGGAACAAGAGCGGGGCGTCATACAGGAACAGCTCGCGCTCATTCCGCCTGCGTTGATGCGGCGCGTCTCGGCGCTCTTTCCGTATTGGCGCTATGTGAGGCTTCCGCAGGATAGGCGGCTTGAGCGTGCGATGGTGCGAATTCATGAGTACATCGAACGAATAATCGAGCGCGCGCGAACGCGATTATCCGATTCTCCGGATTCGCCTCCCGGCAACTTACTGGAAGCGATGCTATTGGCGCACGATGAGCACGCATCGAAAGTCACTGACGAACTCATTGCGGCGAACGTGCTGACGTTGCTCGTGGCGGGCGAAGATACGACAGCGAACGCCATCGCGTGGGCGCTCATGTACATTGCAACGGATGCGTCCCTGCAAAAGCGCTTGTTCGACGAATCGTTCGCGACGATGGGTTATAGCAGCATATGTCCGGACTTCGAAGCGCTGAAGGGCCTCGATCTTTGCGAAGCCGTGTGCAGCGAGGCGCTGCGCTTGCGCCCCGTGGCCGCGATACAGACATTCGAGCCGCTAAGCGAGGTGAACGTCGGTGGCGTGCTGATACCGCCCGGCACGCGCATGTTTTATCTCACGCGTCCTGCCATGCTCGACCCGACGCACTTCAGGCAACCGGAGGCATTCTTGCCGGAACGTTGGCTCCAGCCGCGAACCGCAGGCAACGGACCGCATGAACAGAAGGCTTATCTGGCGTTCGGCGCGGGGCCGCGCGTGTGTCCGGGACGCTATCTGGCAGCGGTGGAAATGCGGCTTGTCATATCGATGATGGTCAGGCGATTCGAGATCGAACTGGATGCCGATCCGGAAAGCATCGAGGAAGTATCGGCGTTCACGATGGTGCCGAACCGGATGCCTATCAAGCTCATGACGCGAAGCTGAACTCGTTCGACGCGAAACACCGAACACCTTACGCATTCATGACATTTCCGCATGACCGTCTTTTATCGTAACTACTGATTTAGCGCGCGACACGCGAGTGTTACTGTTTGTCGGCAGATCCTTAATTGCTGAACGTGATGTGTCTGGCTGGCGTCGCTCCACGATGGACTACAAAGAGGAGACGGATGATGTCAAAGGGCAGGACGTGGCGGGGGATGAGTACGGTTATCGCAACCGGTACGGCAATGGCGGGGCTGAGTCTATCGGTCGCGGCGCACGCGGCAGGAGAGCCGATCAAGATCGGCGTCATCAGCGAAGAGTCCGCGGTCGCGGGCGCTTCCATCAGCAAGGCCGCGCAACTCGCGGCGGAAGAGATCAACGCGAAGGGCGGCGTCGACGGCCGGCAGATACAGATCATCGCGTATGACGATCATTCATCGGCGTCCGACGGCGTGCGCGCATTCCAGCGCGCGGCGAGCCAGGACAAGGTGGTCGCGATCATCGGCAGCTATATCAGCGAAGTCGCGCTCGCGATGGAGCCGTGGTCCGCGCGTCTCAAGATGCCGTTCATCACGCCGGGCGCGGCGAGCAACGAAATCTCCAAGCGCGTTCACGACGACTACAACAACTACAAGTACACGTTCCACGGCTGGATGACATCGGCGTTCATCGCGCAGTCCATCTGCGATTTCTCGCATGACGTGCTCGTCGGCGAGTTCAAGATGAAGACGACCGTCGTGATGAGCGAGGACGCCGCGTGGACCAAGCCGCTCGACGAACGCTACCTCGAATGCCTGCCGAAAGCGGGCCTCAAGGTGCTGGACCATATCCGCTTCAATCCGGATACGTCGGACTTCACGCCGATCTTCAACCAGATCGAAGCGAAGCATCCGGACACGATCACCACGGGTATCAGTCACGTGGGCGTGCAGCCGACCGTGCAATGGCACGATCAGCAGGTGCCCATTCCGATGACCGGCCAAAGCTCGCAAGCCACGACGACGAGCTTCTGGAAAGACACCAACGGCGCGACCGAAGGCGTCATCACGGCATCGGCGGCGGCGCCGGGCGTCGCGGTGACGCCGAAGACCGTGCCTTTCGTCGATTCGTATCAGAACCACTTCGCCGGGGTATCGCCCGCCTATGACGGCTTCACGAGCTATGACCTCGTGTACATCATCGCGGATGCGATTCATCGCAACCAGGGCTCGACCGATCCCGACAAGATGGTCGATGCGCTCGAAAAGACCGACTATGTCGGCACGATCGGGCGCTGGCAGTTCTATGGCAAGAACGATCAGTTCACGCATGCGCTGAAGTACGGTGAAGGCTATATCACCGGCATCAACCTGCAATGGCAAAACGGCAAGCAAGTGGCGATCTGGCCCAAGTCGGTGGCGAACGCGAAGGTGAAGTTTCCGGCCTTCGTGAAGGTGCAGTCCGCCGCGAACTGAGCGCGTCGAAGGCGAGCGCATGCGTCCCGATGCGCTCGCTCGCTCGTTCGCGCGAGCGGCGGGGACCGCTTCCCTTTGCATCGACACCGACACATGAAGGGCCGTTATGTTGCCACTGCAAATACTGATCGACGGCTTCGCGATCAGCTCGCTCTATGCGCTCGGCGCGATCGGTTTCACGTTGATCTTCGGCGTGTCCGGCGTGCTCAATCTCGCGCACGGCGGCGTCATGCTGGTTGCGGCGCTGCTTGGCTGGGCGCTCGCAGGCGAAGCGGGGCTGGGGACGTATCTCGGCACGCTGCTCGGCGTGATCTGCGGAATGATCGCCGCGTTCATCACCTATTTCATGGTGGTGCGGCCCATTCAGCGTTCGGCTGCCATCCCTCGTGAAGAGAAAGAGATCTTCGTGCTCACGGGCACGCTGCTGTGGGGCATCATGATCCAGCAGGGCATGGCCTATCTTTTCTCCGACAACCCGATCACGATGCGCCCGCTCATTCCCGGCGTGCTGAGCATCGCGGGCGTGCGCGTGCCTTACAACGAGATCATGATCGCGCTCGTATGCTGGGTCGTCATCGGCTTGTTGTGGCTCTTCGTGAATCGCACGAAAGCGGGCAAGGCGCTGCTCGCGGCGTCGATGAATCCGCGCGGTCTCACGCTGCTCGGCTTCGAGCTTTCGCGCATCTATCTGCTTGCGTGGACGCTTTATGGCGTGCTGGCCGGCGTCGCGGGCGTGCTGCTCGCGTCGTTTCTCGGCGTGAGCACGAACAACACCGGGCAACTCACGGCGAGCGCATTTTCCATCGTGGTGCTGGGCGGATTGGGAAGCGTGTCCGGCTCGCTGATGGCCGCTTACGTCGTCGGCTATCTCGAGACCGTCACCGCGTATCTCATCGCGCCGACGTTGCGGCCGCTGCCCGCGCTGCTGCTGCTCGTGCTCGTCGTGTATGTGCGGCCGCAAGGCTTTCTCGGACGGCGCTAATCATGAAAGACATCGTTCGTTCGCGTCTGACATGGGCAGCCGTGCTGCTCGCGATCGTCGCCATGACGCTGCCGTGGTGGCTCACCGGATACATCCTCGGCGTGCTGACCGTGGCGTATTACTTCGGCGTCTTCGCGATGTCATGGGACTTGCTCTTCGGCTTCGCGGGTGAAGTCAATTTCGGGCCGACATTCCTGATCGGTCTCGGCGCATACTCCGCCGCGATACTCAACGCGCACGCCGCCGCGCCGATACCCGTATGCGTGATCGCGGGCGGACTCGTCGCGCTCGTCGGCGGCCTGCTGCTCGCGGTGCCCGCGTTGCGATTAAGAGGACCGTACTTCGGTCTCGTCACGCTGGTCGCGGTCCTCTTGTTGCAAAACGCGATCGTGATTTTCGCGGGCATCACGGGCGGCGAGATCGGCATGATGGTGCCCGATGTCATGTCCGTCGATGCAAGCGTGAACTACTGGATCGCGCTCGTGTTCCTGATCGTCTGCGCGATCATCCTGTTCGGCCTGTCGCGCTCGGCCATCGGTCTCATTCTGCAGGCAAGCGGTCAGGATACGGTCGGCGCGCAGGCGCTCGGCTTCAACATCGTGAAGCACAAGCTCGCGGCGTTTTGCATCAGCGCGTTGTTCTCGGGCGTCGCGGGCGCGATGCTCGTGTTCTATCAGGGCACGGCGTCGGTGAGCACGGTGGTCGATATCGGCATCGGCGTGCAGATCATCATCGCGGCGGTGCTCGGCGGAAGACGCACGATACTCGGCGCGGTGCTCGGCTCGATCTTCCTGATCGTTGCAGGCGAGTTCCTGCGGCCTCTCGGGCAGATCAACACCTTCGTCGTCGCGGCCGTCGCGCTCGCGGTCATCCTGTTCTTTCCGGATGGATTGCTCGGCAACCTCTTGCGCGTGAGGGAGCGTGAATGAACGATAGTGCGCTGCTCTCCGTGCGTGGCCTCACGAAGCGCTTCGGCGGCCTCGTCGCGGTGAAGGACATCGGCTTCGATATACAGGCCGGCGAGATACTCGGTCTCATCGGGCCGAACGGCTCGGGCAAATCCACGGTGATGAAGCTCATCATGGGCATCGAGCGGCCCAATGCGGGATCGGTCAAGGTCGATGGCGTCGAGATGGCCGGCTGGCTGCCGCATCGCATCGCGCGTGCGGGTGTGGGCATCGTGTTTCAGCACTCGCGGCCGTTGCATCGTCAAACGGTGCTCGAACATATCAAGCTCGCGTTGCTGCCCGATTCGCTCATCAAGCTCGCCGCCGATCCGCACGTGAACCGTCGCGCGCGGGAGATCGCGGAGCGCGTGGGCCTTGCCCGCGTGATGCATCGTCATCCCGCGACGCTTCCCTTCGCCGATCTGCGCCGCATGGAGATGGCGAAGGCCATTGCACGCGATCCGCGCGTGGTTCTCGTTGACGAACCGTTCGCGGGATTGACCGCTGCGGAGTCCGAAGTATTTGCCGATCTCATTCGCGGCTTTCGCGCGGAAGGGCGCGCGGTGCTGCTCGTCGATCACAATGTGAAGAGCCTGGCGGCGCTCGCCGATCGCGTGCTCGCGATGTATCTCGGCGAGCATGTCGCCGAGGGCACGGCGGAAGAGGTGATGCGCAACGAGACCGTGCGTCGCGTGTATCTCGGCGGCAAGATCGAGGCACGAGAGCGCGGCGCAGAAATCGCGAGCAACAGGCCGCCGATTCTTCAGGTCGATAACGTCGGCGTGCTGTACGGCAAGGCGCGCGCGCTCGATAGCGTCAGCATGCATGTGCGCGAAGGCGAGTTCGTGTCGGTCGTCGGCCTGAACGGCGCGGGCAAGACGACGCTCTTCAATGCCATCTCCGGGCTCGTGCCGTATGAAGGCACCATTCGCTACGGATCGCAGGAACTGAAGGGCATGAGCGGCGCGGCGATCGCGCGCGGGGGCATCGTGCAATGCCCGGAAACGCGCGAGCTTTTCGGCGACATGACCGTGCGCGAGAACCTCGATCTCGGCGGCTATCATCTCGCCGACAAGGTCCGCGCCGATCAGCTCAAGTGGCTCTTCGAGCTTTTTCCGATACTCGAATCGCGTGAGAAGCAGACGGCGCGCACGTTATCCGGCGGCGAACAGCAGATGCTCGCCATCGCACGCGCGCTGATGATGCAGCCGAAGCTGCTGATTCTCGACGAACCCACGCTCGGCCTTGCGCCGGTGATTCTCGAGCAATTGTCGAAGGCGATGGAACTCATGCAGAAGACCACGCCGATCACCGTGCTGCTCGGCGAGCAGAACGTGACCTTCGCGCTTCCTCATGCGGACCGGGTATATGTGCTGGAGCATGCGCGCATCGTGTGGGAAGGCAGCCCTTCGCGCTTCGAGAAGGAGATGGGGCGCGGCTTCCTCGAAGCGCCGCCGGCGGAACCGGCGCCGGCGTCGCGCGCGAAGGCGTAACGCGTCTCACATCATCGAAGTCCTTGGCGTGATACGCTGGCCTCTGGTACTCACGAGGCCAGAGCATGAAGGTCGCATCGCAATTCTTCGCGTTGCTGCTGATCGCGTGCAGCTTGCGCGCGCACGGCCAGGATATGCGTCTCACGGATGCGCAAATGGTCGGCGTCGTCATCGTCGCGAATCAGGCCGACGTTGCAGCGGGCGAGCTTGCCTTGCGCCGATCTCAATCGCGCAGCGTTCAGAGCTACGCGCGCAGGCTCATTGCCGAGCATGACGACGTGAATCGTCAGGTGGCCGTCATGCTCGATCGGCTCGATGAGCAGGCGCGCCCCAGCGCGATGAGCGACGCGCTCGCGAGACAGACACGCGACGATCTCTCCGCGCTCGACGACGTGCAAAGCCGCGATTTCGATCTCGCCTATCTGCAGCACGAAATCGCGTGGCATCAGCAATGGATCGCGACGATCGAGCGTTTTATCCGCACGACGACGAGCGCCGACGTCAAGGCGCTGCTGGCTGCGTCGCGGCCTGCTTGCATATTGCATCTCGATCAGGCGCAAAGGCTCGAATGGGCCTTGCGCCGACGATGAAATGGCCGCCGTTACGCCGCGCGCTGTTCGGCGAGGCGTGCAAGGCGAATGACCACGCGCGCATGGGTTGCGTCGAAGTATCCGTCGAGTTGCGCGTCGTGTCCCTTGATGATGGCGTTGGCAATATAAAGCCCAAGCCCCAGTCCGCCGCGATTGTTCGTGTTGTTGAGCGAGCCGCTCTTGAACGGATCGAGCAGCCGCTGAAAGCTCGTGCCGGGACGCTCGCGCAGCCGGTTGCTGATTTCGACGACCTGTATCGAACCTTCGGCGCGCGCGTTCAGTTCGATCGGATGCGAGATGTCGCCATGCTGGCGCGCATTGCTGATGAGATTCGTGAGCGCCTGACTGAAGCGGTCTTCATCGATATACGCATCGCCGATGTCATCCGTCACATGCGCGCAGATGGTCACGCCCGGATGCGCGAGCCGATTCTGCTCGACAGTGCTCTCGATCACTTCCTTCAAGCCGACGACCTCGCGGCTCAGGCCCAGACCCAGACCCGAACGAATGCGGCTCACATCGAGTATGTAGTTGATGAGCGACTGCATGCGCCGCGTCGAACCTTCCACGCGCTTCGCGGTGTCCGTCGACGTGGCGAGGCCGCGCCCCATCAGCAGCATCGCCATGTTGATGGCCTGCAGCGGATTGCGCAGATCGTGGCCGAGCGTGGCGAGCAGCGTGGTGCGGGCGCGTTCGGCTTCACGCATGCGCTGAAGCGCGACGTCCTGCAAGACCGCCTTCAGTTCTCGCGCGGCGCGCTGGTCGGCATCGCTCCATTCGCGGCTCGAACCCGTCACGGTCTGCTTCCATACTTCGAACGATCCACGCGGCGTGAGCCGTGGACCGTTCGGCCCCTGAGCGATGACCTTCTCCGGCGGCCCGGCCCAGTTGATCGTTTCGACGAGTTCGTCGCGCAGCCACACGATCGTGACCGGCGCATCGCCGCCGACATGAACCGCCATGCATCCCGCGGCCGCGCCGCTCGCGGAGGGAATCGGCGCGAGAGCGGGGAAATCGCGTTGCCATGAGTCGGTCACGAGCGTGTCGGTGCGCGTGTCGATCATATGCGCGGCGAGTGCGCAAAGCTCCGTGCGATGCACGAGCCGCGAGCCGCCGAGCGGCAGCACTTCGTGATCGACAACGGCGAACGCCGCGTCGCAATCGACGAGATCGACGATAGCCGGCCCCGCGCGCACGAGTCCCGATACGAAATCGTCGGCGTGCGCAAGCTCCGACATGATGCGTTGCGCGGATTCATGCGTGCGATGATCGTGCGACAGACTCAGCCGCGCCTCGGTCTGCGATACGAGGATGGACACCACCTGTGTCAGCACGGTGCACGAAAGCCGCACCGCATGCGATGCGCGATACGGGCTCATGTGGTGACACGCGAACAGGCCCCACAACTTGCCTTCGACGATGATCGACACGCTCATCGACGCGCACACGCCCATGTTCTTCAGATATTCGATGTGCACCGAAGAAACGCTTCGCAATACTGAATGACTCAAATCGAACGGGGCGTGCGTGTGAGGATTCATGCTCGGCACGATCGGCACCGGCTTGCTCGCTACAGATGCGATCTGTCGAATGGGATTGAGCAGATAGAGACGCCGCGCCTGCGCGGGAATATCGCTCGCCGGATAGCGCTGATGCAGATACGGCGAAAGATCGTCGCGATGCGCTTCCGCGATGACTTCGCCGCTTCCGTCGCCGAGAAAGCGATAGCCCATCACGCGGTCGAAGCCGGTCATCGTGCGGATGGCCTCGGCGGTCTCCTGCAGCAAGTCGGCCACGTTGGCATATTGGCGCGCTTGCAGGCGCTGAATGGCGCGCTGCGAATACATCGCGAATTGCGATGCGCCCGGCGTATCCGGCGGAACCTGCTCGAACTCGACGACGAGCGTATCGCCCGACCAGTGCATGACGAGATCGAAACGCTCGCCGGATTGCGCCATGCATTCGACGCTCTCCAGGCTTTCGTTGCGCTCGACCATCGCCTTGTCGATCGCAAGACGCGCGCAGCGGTCGAGATGGTCTTCCGACAGCGCATTTCGCAGCGCGGGCAGCGGCCCGAGCAGCGTCGCGGCGTTCTCGCTTTGCGCGATCAGCGCGCCGTTGCGGTCGAAGCAAAGCAGCGCGCCGTGCGGCTGCACGAGACCGAGCGCATGAATGGGTTCCTGATCGCAGTTCGCTACGTTTTCTGGGAGCGTGGGATTCTTCATTGGATGGCGATGCGGTTTCACGGGCTCCTTCGCTGAAAGAGGCGGTGACCGCGGGCTCTTTGATGATCAGGCAGTGCGACCGTCGATGTTCTTGATGGCGTAAGCAGGTCATTGCGCAAGTCGCGTGCCCGCGTGGGCATCGTGTCGGGCGAAGAGAGGCGCGGTGCAAGCAATGCATCGTACGCGAACGAAGGCAATTCGTCAGGCACGTGGGATGCACTTCGACATGGCCGTTTCCTTCCACCCAAAAGAGTTCAACCAGGTTCATTTCAAAGGATTCGCCCATGACTCCGCTTCGCCCGCGATACCGTTCGCGACTGGCCACGGCGCTCTTCGACTGGCTCAATCCGGTCCCGTACGGCCTCTTCGTCGGCACACTGATCTTCGACATCATCTATGCGAACACCGCCGTGGTCCTGTGGGCCAAGGCGGCGGCCTGGCTCGTGACTGTCGGACTTCTGTTCGCCATCGTTCCGCGCTTCATCAATCTCGGTCATGTATGGTTCGGTCCTCGCGGCTCGGTCACGGGCCTCGAACGTACCGACTTCTGGCTGAATCTCCTCGGCATCGTCGCGGCGATCGTCAATGCATTCGTGCATTCGCGCGATGGTTACGGGATCATTCCGCTCGCCGTCATTCTCTCGGTGGTCACCGTTGCGCTGCTGAGCATCGCGCAGGTCGCGCTCGCTTTGGACAAGTACAACCGCTTCAGCCTGCCGGAGGCCGCCCGTGAATAAAGCCATGTTGACCGGCGTCCTTTCGATGGCCATTGCCGCGTGCCTCGCCGGATGCGACGAACGCGCCTCGTACGATTCCGCGCATCAGGCGGGCGGCAATCCGCCGTTGCCGAGCCCGCACAACTTCTTGAAGCCGCCGATGCAGGTGCCGAAGCACGTCGGCTGGAAAAGCGGTGAAGCGCCGAAGGTCGCCGACGGCCTGAAGATCGAGAACATCGCGTCGGGGCTGGAGCATCCGCGCCAGGTGCTCGGGTTGCCGAACGGAGACATACTCGTCGCCGAATCGAGCAGCCCGCAGGAGGAGCCCGTCACCACGCCGAAGCAACTGGTCGCGGGCATGGTCCAGAGCCGCTCGGGCAAGGAAGCGAAGGGCGGCAATCGCATCACGCTGCTGCGCCGGGGCAGCGGCGGCGCGTGGGAAAAGCACGTGTTCATCGATCATCTGCATTCGCCGTTCGGCATGCAGCTGATCGGCAATACGCTCTATGTCGCCGATACCGACGCGATCCTCTCCTTCCCGTATCAGACCGGCGCGACGAGCATCGCGCAGCCGGGCGTCGAGCTGACCGATCTGCCGAGCACGGTCAATCATCACTGGACGAAGGCGCTGCTCGCGAGTCCCGACGGCAAGAAGCTGTACGTGGGCGTCGGATCGAACAGTAATGTCGGCGAGAACGGTCTCGAAGTGGAGTATCGCCGCGCGGTCGTGCTCGAAGTGGATATCGCGACGGGCGGCAGCCGCGTGTTCGCCGCGGGCATTCGCAACCCGACCGGCCTGCAATGGGAGCCGAAGACGGGCAAGCTGTGGGCGGTCGCCAACGAGCGCGACGAAATCGGCGCCGATCTCGTCCCCGACTATCTGACGTCGGTGCAGGAGCACGGTTTCTACGGCTGGCCTTACAGCTACTACGGGCAGCATGTCGACGAGCGCGTGCATCAGCAGCGGCCGGATCTGGTGTCGAAGGCGCTGAAGCCGGATTACGCGATCGGTTCGCACGTCGCGCCGCTCGGCCTCCTGTTCTATACCGGCGACAACCTGCCGGCGCAGTATCGCGGCGGCGCGTTCATCGGCGAGCACGGCAGTTGGGATCGCTCGCCGCTCTCGGGCTATGCGGTCGCGTACGTGGCGTTCGAGAACGGCAAACCGGTCGGCGCGCCGAAGCCGGTCGTCACCGGGTTCGTTTCCGACGACGAAAAGGAACTGCGCGGCGCGCCCGTCGGACTGGCGCAGGACAAGGACGGCGCGCTCATCATCGCGGACGACGCGGGCAACGCCGTCTGGCGGGTGACGAAAGCGGGAGGGTGACGCCTTCGCAGAACATTGCCGCGCCTCAAACCGCGCGGCATTCCTCTCTCAGGTTCTGGCACGGCCCCCCGGATCGGCCAGAACTTTCAAGCCGGCTCTCGAAGCCGGCTTTTTTTTGCCCCTAATCATCGACGGTAATAAGGTTATTGCAAAAAACGATGCGACGTTGGAACCGGTTCCAATGTATTCTGCGCGCGCAGCGTTGGAAACCGTTTCGGCCAGCTAGAACCTGAGAGAGAGCCGAGGATCACGAGCAACGGCCGGCGCTGCACCTTCTTCAAGCGCGAACGCGCCGTATGCCGTTCGGCGAAAGCGGCGCCGCGCATCCGGAGCCGCGCCGCCTTTCCAAACCGCGTTCGCATTTTGCGACGCCCCCGCGCACGCGGGCCTCGCGGCGCCTAACATCGTCTTCCATTCACGAACCGAACAAGACTCAAGCAATGGAATTCGAAACGAAGGTATCCATCGTCGTGCTGGACGAACTCGCGGTCTGGCAGAAGCTCAACGTCACCGCGTTCCTCGCGACGGGCATCGCGGGCGCGGCGCCCGAAGCGATGGGCGAGCCGTACGAGGACGCCGTGGGCCGCAGCCACGCGCGCTTGCTCGGCCAGCCGATGATGATCTACAAGGCCGATCCCGCCGGCCTGCTGCGCGCATGGCGGCAAAGCATCGAGCGGGAATTGATGCGCGCGGTGTACGTGCGCGCGATGTTCGCGACCGGCCACGATCAGGCGAATCGCGACGCCTTTCGTCAGGAACCGGCTGACGCGCCGGACCTCGTGGGTATCGCGATGCGCGGGCCGAAAAAGAGCGTCGACAAGGCCGTGAAAGGACTGACCCTGCACGACTAGGGCGATCGCTATTCGGCGGGACTCGGGCCGCGCTCCAGATACGTCGAGAGCGCGATATAGCTGCGCGTGCCCGTGAAGCCTTCGATGGAATGGATGCGTTCGAGCAGATCTTCGAGCGTTTGCGTATCGCGGGTGCGCACTTTGAGCAGCATGGCGCTTTCGCCCGTCACGGTGTGAATCTCTTCGACATCCGGCAACTCCTTGAGCGCGAGCAACTGGCGCGTGACGTTCCAACTGGTCGTGTCGACGTGGACGAACGCGAGCAGCGGACGCCCGAGCTTCGCGCCATCCAGCGACGCGACCGTGGCCGTGATCACGCGCTCGCGCTTGAGCCGCTTCACGCGTTCATGAACCGCCGGCGGCGACAGATGCAGCGCTTCGCCGAGTTCCGCGTAGCTGCGCGTGGCGTCCGCGGTGAGGAGGGCGAGCAGCTTGCGGTCGGTATCGTCGAGACGCGCGGGCGGCGAGTAAGGCTTGCGCATGCGCTGCGCCTTCGGAGTCGTGGCATCAGGCATTGTGTTGTTGAATGTCCCGTTGTGTCGTAGGAACATCGACTCTAGCAAAGATGCCGGCGTTCCCAATCGGCCTGGCGAAGGAAAGCGCGTCATGGTCACTACATCAAGCGAGCCGTTCCACGATGACCGTATCGAACCTGGACATTGAGCGTTGCATGATCGAATTGTTGAGCCGGCGTGCGGCAACGGCGTCCATTTGCCCGTCGGATGTGGCGCGCACGCTCGTGTCAGATGAAGACGCGTGGCGCGCACTGATGCCTTCCGTGCGGCAAGCGGCCGCGAAACTGGCGCGCGAGGAAAGGATCTCGATCACGCAGGGCAGCGAGACGTTGACGCCGGATCGAATCGATCATGGCCCGATCCGCTTGCGACGCGGCCCGAAGTTCTAGTCACGTTCGATGCCGCACGGCACGACCACGCCGCTTGAACGTGCCTGACAGCAGCTTTTGCGCCGAATTCGCAGCCGTGCGTGAGCGGAACAATGCCCTTCGTAAAGCATATTTAGGACATTTAATGGTTCAAATGCGATCGACTCAAACCTATCATCGATGCTTGCGGTCCCACGGTATCGACGTGGAACGACGCCGGCCAAGGCCGAAGAGTTGTCGGAACGCGGTGAATCGGCCGCATCACATCATGAAGAGGACTTTGACAATGGAAAAGATCGAGCGCAACGCACTGGCTCACGCGAACATCGCTGGCGGCGCCGCGAAGAGCGCTACCTTCACCCTTCCGGCTGGCGGCGCGAGCGTGCCGGCTGCCGGCACCACCACGCAAAGCGGCTCGGCCAGTTCGACCATCACCGTGAACGGTCAGACGGTCATCAGTCAGACGGTCACGTTCTGATCGCTGTCAGCCGATAGTCGAGAAAGCAAAAGGCGGATCAATCGATCCGCCTTTTTCATTGCGACGTTCCCGGCTCAGGAAGCCTCGATCGCCTTGTCACCGCGCTTCGCGCGCTTTTGCAATTCTTCCGTCGTCTCTCCTTCGCCGTTCGGCAGCCAGCCGGGCGGGCGCAACACGAAGCCCACCGCGTCCGACACGCTCTTCGCGTTCACCACGTCCTTCGCGAGGCTCTTCCAGTGCTCCGTTTCGACGACGATCGGATTGCGCGATGTCGTCGGCGTCGTCAGTCCGTAGCGGCAGGGTTCATCGGCGCGTTCCTCGATATACGTGCCGAACAGGCGATCGAAGATAATCAGCACGCCGCCGAAGTTGGCATCGAGATAAGCCGCGTTCGACGCATGATGCACGCGGTGCGACGAAGGCGTGTTGAGCACGTATTCGAGCCAGCCGAGCTTCGGGATCCACGTGGCGTGCAGCCAGAACTGATAGAGCAGGTTGATCGACAGCGCCGCCAGCACCACTTCCGGCCGCACGCCGAACCAGACGAGCGGCGTGAAGAACATCGCGGCGCCGGTGATCTTGCTCGTCCAGCCGAGCCGGTACGCGGAAGAGAGCGTCAACTGGTTGGGCGAATGGTGCACGGCATGCGTCGCCCAGAAGAATCGCACCGTGTGCGATACGCGGTGATACCAGTAGTAGCAGAACTCCATGCCGATGAAGAGCAGGATCACGGTCAGCGCCGAGTTGGTCGTGACCGTGTGGATGCGATGCTCCCACGCGAACGCGAACACCGGCGTCGCGAGCGAAAGCGGGAGAAACGCGAGCAGCTTGCGGCCGACGAGATCGGCGAGAGAAATCCAGACTTCGTGCCAGTCGAACGCCTTGTCGGTGCCCTTGTGCATGCGGCTCAAGACGAACGCTTCGAGCATCGACGCGGCCAGCACGATGACCAGCACGTATATCGATAATTTTCCGATCAGTTCCATGATGTCGCCCTCGGTGAATTGCGGATGCACGCACTGTAGTGATCGGGCGGGTTAAAAACCACGCAGGATTTATGTCGCGCGATGTCGCGCCTTTCGCACATGCGGCGCGCCGTGCAGCCGCGCGGCTCCGGCGCACCTTACGAAATGCTTGCCGGCATCTCGTGTCCCCTATAAGATTGCGAATAATTCGCATTTACCTAGATGAGCACCAAATGAGCGCAGCCGTCCCGCATCTCCCGTTCAAGGCATTCCGGGCATGAGGCCGGTTCTCGTTCGACTGCACCGCTGGTTCGGCGTCGCCACCGCGCTGTTTCTGTTCGTGTCGGGGCTCACGGGCGCGATCATCGCGTGGGATCACGAGATCGACGCGGTCCTCAATCCATCGTTCTTCCACGCGCGCACGGACGGCGCGCCGCTGCCGCCGCTCGAACTCGCGCGCCGCGTGGAGACCGCCGATCCGCGCGTCGAAGTGACGTATTTGCCGCTCGCCGTCGAGCCGGGCCATACCGCGCAGATGATGGTCTGGCCGCGCACGAATCCGTCGACGGGCGCGCCGTATGCCGTCGACTACAACCAGATCGCCGTCGATCCGGCCACCGGCGACGTGCAGGCGCGCCGCATGTGGGGCGCGGTCTCGCTCGCGCGCATCGATCTGATGCCGTTCCTCTACAAGCTCCACTACACGCTGCATCTGCCCGTGCTCGGCGGCTTCGATGTCGGAACGTGGCTGCTTGGCATTGTCGGCATCGTCTGGTTCTTCGACAGCGGCATTGCGCTCGTGCTGTCGTTTCCGAGCGTGAAGGCGTGGCGCAAGTCGCTCGCGTTCCGCTTCCGGCGCGGCGGCTACGCGCTGACGTTCGATCTGCACCGCTCCGGCGGCGTCTGGATCTGGGGCCTGCTGCTGGTGATGGCGCTCACGTCCGTCTCGATGAATCTGAGCGATCCGGTCGTGCGGCCGATCGTTTCCGCGTTCTCGAAGCTGACGCCATCGTTCCTGGAAAACGCCGAACTCGTTCGCGCCGGTCCGACGGGCCACGCGACCGTGACGCCCGCGCAGATTCTCGAAACCGCCGCGCGCGACGCGAAGCGCGAGAACATCGCCGAGCCGATGGGCGCGCTGTACTACGTTCCCGCGATGCAGGCATACGGCGTCGGCTTTTTCGCGCCGGGGCGCGATCACGGCGACGGCGGCCTCGGCAACGCGTGGCTCTACTACAACGGACACACGGGCGCGCTCGCGGGATCGTCGATTCCGGGACGCGGCTCGGCCGGCGACATCTTCATGCAGGCGCAGTTTCCGCTGCACTCGGGACGCATCGTCGGGATCGCGGGGCGCATTCTGGTGAGCGCGGTGGGCGTCGCCGTCGCAATTCTGAGTGCGACCGGACTGCTCATCTGGATGCGAAAACGCGCGGCACGCCGGCATTCGGCGGCGGCAGCGGATGCGCGGGCGGCGCGAGGGCGGTCGTTGTCATCTTGAGCGTGAACGGCTGCGGCGTTGCGCAATCGCAAATCGAACGTATTTTTAAATGATAACAACTATCATTTACGTTAAAATTCCGCGCAAAGTCGAGCCGCCGTCCGGACAGGACGGACGAACGACATAGAAAAATGCCGCCCGGATTCCAACGATGCCCCGGGACGGAACCGACCATCACCGACGTTTCTCCGATTCATGCCCGTTCTCCGTTCGCAAACCTTGCAGGCCGTGCCTGCACAGGCGCTGGCGCATCGCGCCGTCATCGTCGCGGCGATTGCCGTCGCGTTCTCTTCTTCCGCCTACGCGCAGAGCGCGGCTGCGCCGGACGCCGCTCCGTCCGCTGACAACGCGCTGCCGGCCGTCAAGGTTCAGGCGAGCAAGGAGCAGCTTCCCGGCGAACTCGCGCCGACGTTCGCGGGCGGCCAGGTCGCGCGCGGCGCGGACTTCGGCGTGCTCGGCCAGCAACGCACGCTCGACGTGCCGTTCAGCATGACGACGTACACGTCGAAGCTGATCGAAGACCAGCAGGCGCGCACCATCGGCGACGTGCTCGCGAACGATCCCGCCGTGCGTACCGCCTACGGCTTCGGCAATTTCGCGGAGACGTACATCATTCGCGGCTTCCAGCTCGACGGCGACGATGTCTCGCTCAACGGCCTTTACGGCATCACGCCGCGCCAGCTCGTCGCCACCGATGCGCTCGAGCGCGTCGACGTCTTCAAGGGCGCGAACACGTTTCTGAACGGGGCATCGCCGAACGGATCGGCGGTGGGCGGCGGACTGAACCTGCAGTTGAAGCGCGCCGACGACAAGCCGCTCACGCGCGTCACGCTGGAAGGCACGGCGTCGGGCGAAATCGGCGCGCATGTCGACGTGGGCCGGCGTTTCGGCAGCGAAGGGCAGTTCGGCATCCGCGTGAATCAGGCGAATCACGACGGCGAAACGAGCATCGACGGCGAACATCGCCGGGACAACACGACGGCCGTTTCGCTCGACTGGCGCGGCGACAAGCTGCGCCTGTACGGCGATTTCCTGTATCAGCGCCAGCGCGTGAACGACGGCCGGCCGACCGTGAACGTGAGCGGCGGCTTCATTCCCGAGACGCCTTCGGCCACGTACAACTACGCGCAGACCTGGAGCTACAGTTCGATCGAGGATACGGTCGGCATCCTGCGCGCCGAATACGATTTCCTGCCGGGCTGGACCGCCTATGTCGCGGGCGGCATGCGCCACACGGACGAGCACGGCGAATATTCGTCGCCGACGGTTTCCGCCACGGGCACGACGGCATCGCGCCTCGGCGTGCCGCACAAGGAAGACGGCAGCTCGGCCGAAGCCGGCGTGCGCGGCCACTTCAACACCGGGCCGGTTTCGCATTTCGTGACGGCGGGCGCGTCGATCGTGCGCGTCGATTCCATGTCGGCGTACACGTTCGCCGGCGCGTTCCCGACGAGCCTCTACGACACGCCGCAGGTGCCGTATCCGGCGAGCACGCTGTCGGCCGGTAATCTCGCGAGTCCGGGCACGGTCGGCCTCAACCTGATGCGCAGCGCATCGGTGTCGGACACGCTCGGCTTCCTGAACGACCGCGTGCTGTTCACGGTCGGCGCGCGCTATCAGGAACTGCACACCGACACGTTCGACTACACCGGCAAGCCGACGCGCGCCTACAACGATTCGCTCACGACGCCGCTCTTCGGCCTCGTCGTCAAGCCGTGGCAGAACGTGGCGTTCTTCGCGAACCGCAGCGAGGCGCTGGCCATCGGCGATTCCGCGCCGAACACGGCCGTGAACTTCGGCGAGCAATTGCCGCCCGAGAAGTCGAAGCAATACGAAGTCGGCGCGAAGTACGACAACGGCAAGTACGGCGCATCGCTTGCGCTGTTCCAGATCGAAAAGCCGCTGACGTACACGAACAGCGCGGGCTTCTTCGTCGATAACGGACGCGAGCGGCATCGCGGCGTGGAGGCGTCGGTCTATGGCGAGCCGTTGCGCGGCGTGCGCCTGATCGCGGGCGCGACGTATATCCACGGCACGCAGCTCGACACCGGCAGCGCGACGACGGACGGCAACATGCCCATCGGCGTGCCGACCTTCATGTTCAACGTCAACGCGGAATACGACGTGCCGGTGCTGAACGGCCTCACGCTGACGGCGCGCTGGATCCACACCGGCTCGCAATACCTGAACGTGACGAATACGCTGTCGATTCCCGCATGGGACCGGTTCGATCTCGGCGCGCGCTATGCGACCGTGCTGTTCGGCAAGCCGACGACGTTCCGCGCGAGCGTGCTCAACGTGGCGAACAAGTCGTACTGGTCGTCGACGATCGGCGGCTATCTGACGCAAGGCGCGCCGCGCACGGTGCTCCTTTCGATGACGACGGACTTCTGATTACCGTCGCCTGACAGCTTCTGTACGAGAGCAGCAAGGACGAACGCCGCCGGTTCATGTCGCGAACCGGCGGCGTTTTTGCCTGAAATGGATGCATATCGGCCCGACGCGGCATCGGTCGCGGTATAAAATTCGTCGTATCTGCCTTGCGCGTCAGGCGCACATCATCATGGAACCGACCTCGAGTAAAGAACCGTCTCGCCGGCGCTTGTCGAAGCGCTCGCTCAATGTCCTCTCGGCGCTGGTCGGCATCGGCACGCTGGCGCTTGGAGTCGGCTGGCTGATCCATAGCTGGATCGTCGATCTGGAGGTGCCGTACTTCGCCATTCCGCTCGTGCTGACGGTGCCCGTGATCGCGGCCGTGGCGTTCAGGAACATGTGGGACTAGCGATCGTTCGATCGACGATGGAAACTTGAAGCACAAAAGCAAATCGCCGCGATATACGCGGCGATTTGTTTTGATGCGATTTGCTTCTGATGCATATGCGTTGGTAGGCTCGATTGGACTCGAACCAACGACCCCCACCATGTCAAGGTGGTGCTCTAACCAGCTGAGCTACGAGCCTGTTGAGCCGCGCATTATAGAGAGCCCCAACGCGATATACAAGCCCGGCCGCGCAAATTCTTTCCGAGGCCAATGAGACGCGCCTTAGATCGCGTTCTCCTGCTGCATGCGTGCGTGCTTGCCGTCGGTGTTGGCGCCGCCGCCCGGCGCGTCTTCCGCATCGAGATAACGCTTGACCTCGGCGTTCGTCACGAAGCTCGCAGCGGACGACGCCGTGAGAATGTCGCGGGCTTCCTGCGGTTTCGCGATCGCGAAGCCCTGCACGTAATCGACGCCCAGTTCCTTCAGCGCATCCAGCGTCTGCAGGTCTTCGACCCATTCGGCGATGCTGCGCATGCCGAGATTGCGCGCGAGATTGATGATCGCCTCGACGATCGCGATGTCGGCCGGATGGTTGCACATCGTGCGGACGAACTCGCCGTCGATCTTGAGCGCATCCGCCGACAGCTTCTTCAGGTAGCGCAGCGACGTCTGGCCCGCGCCGAAATCGTCGATGGCGATCTTCGCGCCCATGTCGTGCACGCGCGCGATGAATCGCTCCGTGTGTTCGAGGTCGTGCAGCGCGACGCTCTCCGTGATCTCGATGCACAGGTAATGCACGACATCCGCGTAACGCGAGAAGAGCGCGAAGAGCTCGTCGAGGAAGTGCTCGTCGTTGAGCGAGCCGCCGCTCAGGTTCACGCACACGAAGCGCGTCTTCGTGAGCGACGCGCGGTTCTCCGCGAGCCACGCGAGTGTCGTGGACAACACCCAGCGGTCGATCTGCACGATGGTGCCCGAATCTTCCGCGGCGGCGATCAGCTTGCCGGCGGTCGCGACCGCTCCGTCCTGCGTGCGCAGGCGCAGCAGCACTTCGAAGTCGAGCGCCTCGTTGGGCGCGTGCATCGACATGATCGGCTGCATCACGAGGAAGAGGCCGTCGGGCAGGCGGCTTTCGCCCAGCGCCTCGATGAGGCTGATTTCGGCGGCGCGCTCTTCGAACGCCGGCGCGCCCCGGCGCAGCGCGACGAGCCGCGCATTGCCGCCGCGCTTGGCGGCGCGGCACGCGCGGTCCGCGTAGGCGAGGGCGTCTTGTCCACGCTCGTCCTGCGAGCATTCGACGACGCCGATCGATCCCCTGACCTGGAATGCGCGCGTATCCACGACGAACGGCGCCGCGTTCAGCGCGGTGACGAGTTCGCGGCAGCGCGCGATGGCCTCGTCGATGGTCATGCCCACGAGCACGCACACGAACTCGTCGCCACCGATGCGCCCGATCGGCACATGCGAGCCCAGGCGTTCCACGAGCCGCGCCGTGACATGCCGAAGTATTTCGTCGCCGGTGCTGTGGCCGAACAGGTCGTTGAACACCTTGAAGCGGTCGAGATCGAGATACGCGAGCGCCCACGTGCCGCCTTCGCCGCATTGCCGCGCGATGGCGTGCTCGATGCCGCGCCGGTTCAGAAGGCCCGTGAGCGAGTCGTGCTCGGCCAGGAAATGGAGCCGCTCGACCGCTTTCGAACGGTCCGTGACGTCTTCCAGCGAGCCTTCGATGAAACCGTTCGCGCGGATGGCCCGAAGCGAATAGCGGCGCACGTCGGCGCTCGCGCCCGATAGACCCGCTGCACCCGGCGCGCCTTCGATTTCGATCGACGCCGAATCGTCGCCTTCGAGCAGTTCGTTGAGCGCACGCTCGGCGCCCGGCGCGAAGTAGTCGGCCCAGCGATGCGTGCCGTATCGCCCTTGCGGGAGACCGAGCATGGCATGCAGCGCCGGGTTCGCGCGAACGAAGCAGTTGTCGCCGTTCAGCGTGAAGAGGCCGATCGGCGTGACGTCGTAGGTGTTGCGCAGTTCGATCTGCATCTGCCGGCGGCGCTCGCGCTCGTCGCGCATGCGTTCGGCGATGGCGAACGCGCACAGCATGCTCGACGACAGCGCCGTCACGACCGGGCTATGCGTGCCCGCGAGTCCCTTGAGCCCGAACGCGGCGGCGAGCACTTCCGAGAGCGTCGCGAAGAGCACGATGCCCATCGACGCGACATACCAGAGCACCGTGCGCGATCGCGCCTTGATGACGAGTTGCGCCAGGAAATACGTCAGCACCAGAATGCAGAAGCTCGCGCTCGCCCACAGCACGGGAATGAAATGGGCATAGCTCAGCGTGAATGCGGCGACCATCAGCAGGCAGCCGCCATAGCGCACGGCGTGCAGCGTCCAGCGCAGGCCGATGGCTTTCAGCTCGCGCCGGAACAGTTCGACGAAGAGCGTCGTGGTCAGCACGTAATATGACGCGAATGTGAATTCCCGCAGGAACTCGATATGGCCGGGCGGAATGAGCCGGCCCATCCATTCGGTATCGAAACCCATTGCGTTGGCCGTCAGGCGCAGATTGCCGACGAGCCACGCGGCAAAAATGACGTACGTCCATTCGTGATTGATGATGGCCGTCACGAACACGAAGATCGCGAGCGTCAGCAGGCCGCCCGTGATCAGCGATGCGCCCTGGTGGAAATTGAGCGTGCTTTCTTCGAGCTTGTCGCGGCTGAGCGCGGTCGCGGTGATGTACGCGGGGCCGGAGAACGTGCCGCGGCAAAGCACCTGCGTTTGCCGTGAATCTCCGTCGAGCCTGAGCGCGAAACCGGCCTTGTTGAAGCGGATTTCGCCGCTCGTGCCGTAGCGGTTGCCGGCGCCGAGAAGCGTCGGGGCGGGATTCGTCTTCCAGCAGGAGATCGTTTGCGCGTGCCGCGACGGAAGGTCGATGAAGGTGCTTGCTTCAGGGCCGAGCGAAGGCGCGTCGAGCAGGAACCAGAAGGGCGTTTCCGCGAGATGCGTGCTGTAACGCGCGGTGCGCGGCGTACCCTGCAGGCGCGCGATGGCATCGGCGGGTTGGAGCTTCGCGGAGGGATCGGCGATCACGTGAAAGCCGAGGGGGACGGTGCCGGTCGTATCGAACTGACGCGGCGCCCAGAGCATGACGGCGAGCGTGCCGAGCGCGATCACGCACGGCGCCACGTACACCGAGAAACGCAGGAACGCCCAACTGGTCAGCCGGTCCCGAAACGCCCGCTTGTCGCTTGTCATTTGCCGCCCTTTCCCATTAACTGCGCCTTCCGTCCCGTCCGTTCCATTGCTGCGGCAGCCGGCAGCGACGGCACGAACGCGCCGGCGCTGCGGAACTGCGAGTCCGCCCGGATCGCTCCGGGCAGAAGTTTGCCACCTTACACGTCGCTCAGCGATTTCAGGCCATTACACCCGGCGCGCTTGCGGTTGTCGCCGCCACTGCAACCGGTTTCGAGGCGACACTGACATCGATGTCGACGTGATCCGTTTCGAAGAAGAAGCCATAGAACGAGTGATTGACCGCCGCCCAGCGCTGACGCACGAGCGCCACCGGCTTCGCCATCACGCGATGAGGCATGCCGCCGACGTGCGTCATCGGCAGGAATTCGTTCTGGCCGAACACATCGCCGAAAAGCATCGCTTCATATTCCCGATCGAGTGGCGAACGCGCCGTGATCAACATCCAGTCGATACCGTTCTGCACGCAATACTGGTAATACGCCTTGCATAGCGCCACCTTGACCATCCGGCCGATCCCGCCGCGCGCGACGCCGAGCCGCGTCGCCTCGGCGAGGTTCGCATCGGCGAGCCAGTCCGGCAAACGGACCGACTGCTCGACCGCGAGCGGTCCGAACGTGTTCGTCTGGATCCGCATGGTGCCGAGCGGGCCGCCATCCAGCCGCGATTGCGCGAGCAGCACGACAGTGCCGGGCGCTGCGTCCAGCGCTTCGACGCCCATTGTTTCCGCGAACTCCGGCAAGTGTCGCCCGTAGGCGGCGCGGCGCATTTCGACGGCTTTGCCGAGTTCGGCCTGATCACTCACCACCTTTATCGTAAACGGCAGTCTTTCCGTTTTCTTGACTGTGTCCGCAGGCCAGTCCGGTTGGAGTGCCGTTAATCCCATATGTTGCGTCAAAAGCGCTGAATCGATGCGATCCATTTTTTTATCCCGTTGTTGGAGGAGGAAAAAAGTACGTCGCGCCAAGGGCATAGGGGCTCTGAGCGCGACCAACTAGATTCTCACGAACGTTAAGGACGTGATGTGTCTTGCCGTTCGAGCGAAAGCAGCGTTTCAAAAAGAGGCGAGTAGGTTTTACATGCGGGATGGCGAATCGGCTTTTTTGACGCGCGGACTCAACCGGAAAAAGTCAAGTCGTTTTCGATTCACTCCGAGAGAGTTACGCGCGTTCATGCGTTGCTGGTAGTCTGCGGCCTTCGCACGCACACGGACAGACAATGAACCTGGTGATGACACGCGGACCGCGGCCGCTGAGAGTGTTCTTGACGGGCCTCGCGCTTTACGGCGCAACGGAGGCGGCGCGCGCGCAGTCTTCGGTGACGCTGTATGGACTCGTCGATACGGCCGTGCGCTACACCACTCATGCGGACGCGGCGGGCAACGACCGGCTGCAACTCGCTAACGGCGGTCTCGGTGAGAGTCACTGGGGCCTGCTCGGGACGGAAGACATCGGCGGGGGAAACAGCGTCGTGTTTCAGCTCGAGAACCGCTTCTTTCCGAACAGCGGCACGAGCGATCCGTCTTATCCGTTCTTCAACACGGCGTTTGTCGGCATTCGTTCTTCGACTTGGGGTCGGCTGACGTTGGGGCGGCAAGTCAATCCGTTTGCGTCGGCCGTGCTGAGAAGCTACGTCACCAATGCGTGGCTGCCGACGGTCTATCTGTTCAGGCCCGAAGTCGGCATGGCGCAGGGCGTGTGGACCAGCAACATGGCGAAGTACACGGTGCGCTGGCAGGACGTGACGATGGAACTCTCGTATGCGTTCGGCGGCGCGGCCGGGGCATTCGGCGCGGGGAGCCAGATTGGTGCATCGGTGTCGTATGCGCCGGGCTGGCCGTTGCGGCTCGGGGCCGGTTATCTCGATACGCGCGATGCAGTGAATTCTTCCGCGCACTTGAAATCGTGGACCGCGGGCGGCGCGTATACGTTCGGCAACACGACGGTCAGCGCCGGTTGGGCGATGAATCGCGAAGACCGTGCTTATCTCGGCAATGCGCCGAACGGACCGTACACGCCCGCGCAACTCACGGCGCTGGGATTCACGCAATTGTCATCGCGCGAGATGTTCTTCGGCGGCGTGACGCAGTTGATCGGAACGCGCACGCATGTGGCCGCCAACGTGTGGCGCACGCTTCAGGTCGGCAAGACCGCGAGTGGAAACGGCAACGCGACGCAATTTCAGGTGGTCGCGGATCATGGCGTGTCGCGTCGCACGAGTTTTTATATCGAAGCCGATTACTCGCTGTATCGCGGTGGATTGATCGGCGCGCAATTGCAGGGAGTGAGTGGCGTTAGCGCAGCGAGTGGGTCGACTCAGCTCGCTGTCATGGGCGGCATGCGGCATAGTTTCTGACGCAAGTTTTAGCGTCGTTTCGCTCGGCGCCGCGCAAGCTAAGATGACGTTATCCCAACCATCGCCCGATACGGCCGGCCATGTCGTCGACCCCTGAGCAACGTACTCACAGCCGTATCGATGCGGGCGTGCACGATCTTCGCGTCACGCGATACGGCTTTCTCCTGCTCGATAACTTTTCGCTCATCGCACTCGGCACTGCGGTCGATCCCTTGCGTATCGCGAACATGCTCGTCGAACGCAAGGTGTACGAGTATCAACTGATCGGCGCGAGCAATGAGTTCGTGTGTTCGAGCGACGGCATCCGCGTCATGCCCGACGTTTCGATGGCCGACGCCGGCCGGTTCGATGCCGTGTTCGTCGTCGGTCCGAATCCCATTCCGCGCAGAAAGATCGGTGCCGTGCTCGACTGGCTGCGGTATCACGCACGCAGCGGAACCGCGCTCGGCGGGCTCGATACCGGCAGTTACTTTCTCGCGCGAGCGGGTCTTTTAAACGGTTATCGATGCACGATTCACTGGGAAGACCAGGACGTGCTGCTCGAACAGTTCCCCGGACTGACCGTGTCCAATCGCCTGTACGAAGTGGATCGCGACCGCTATACGTGCAGCGGCGGCGTCGCGCCACTCGATCTGATGGTGCATCTGCTCGGCATGCCGCCCGGCAGTCATTCGCTCGCCGCGCGCGTGCTCGAATTGCTCGTCGCCGAGCGGCGCAGTCACGAGCAGCGACAGGTGACATCGCTCAGGCAATACATCGGCGCGGAACACGCGAAGCTCGACGAAGCCCTGCAACTCATGGAAAGCAACGTCGAGGAAACGCTGTCGGTTGCGGAGATCGCCGGCTTTCTCGATGTATCGCAACGGCAGCTCGAACGATGGTTTCACGAGCGGCTCGGCAAGACGCCCGCGCAGGCGTATCTGGAGATCCGTCTTTTGCGCGCCCGCCAGTTGCTTTATCGCACGGCGAAATCACTCGAAGAAGTCTGCACGCGCACGGGTTTCACATCGCTCACGCATTTCTCCACGCGCTATAAAGCGCAGTTCGACATTTCTCCGATGGCCGATCGCAGGCGCTATCAGAAGGCGCTTTAGCGCTTTCTCCAGAGTGAGTAAGTCCGCTCGCACGCTCGTGCGAGTTTTCGCTAGTCGTTAACCCTCGATGTCGAAAAGAGAGAGTTCGTCGTCGAATCTGGAAATGTTTCAATTCACGAGGCTTCTACCATCCACTTCACCCGCCCACTTTTTCAACAAGGAGCCAAGCGAATGAAAATGGAGAACCTCATCCGGATCGAGAACGGCGACAAGGTCAAGCACACCTTCTCCGATGCCGAATACGCGAACCGCCAAGGCAAGCTGCGCGATCTGATGGCGCGCGAAAATATCGATGCCGTGCTCTTCACGTCGTATCACAACATCAACTATTACGCGGATTTCCTCTATTGCTCGTTCGGCCGCAAGTACGGGCTCGTCGTGACGCCGAAGAAGGTCGTGTCGATTTCGGCGAATATCGATGGCGGCCAGCCGTGGCGTCGCACGGTGGGCGACTACAACGTCGTCTATACCGACTGGCAGCGCGACAACTTCTTTCGCGCCGTGCAGGGCGAAATCGAAAACAAGGGGCGCGTGGGCGTGGAGTTCGATCAGCTTCCCGTCGAGATGCTGTCGAAGCTGAAGGCCGCGTTGCCCGATGTCGAGTTCGTCGATATCGGCGCGCCGACGATGCGCATGCGCATGATCAAGTCGGCTGAGGAGATCGAAGTCATCAAGCATGGCGCGAACGTGTGCGATATCGGCGGGGCGGCGCTCAGGGCAGCGGTGCATGAAGGCGTGCCCGAACACGAAGTGGCGCTCGCATCGACACAGGCGATGGTGCGCGAGATCGCACGGCGCTTTCCCGATTCGGAATTGATGGACACGTGGACGTGGTTCCAGTCCGGCATCAACACGGACGGCGCGCATAACCCCGTCACGACGCGCAAGGTGCAACGCGGCGACATCCTGAGCCTCAACTGCTTTTCGATGATCGCGGGCTATTACACGGCGCTCGAACGCACGATGTTCTTCGATCACTGCTCGGACGAACATCTGCGCCTGTGGAAGATCAACGTGGAAGTGCACGAAGCGGGACTGAAGCTCATCAAGCCGGGCGCGCGCTGCAGCGATATCGCCCATGAACTGAACAAGATCTACGCGGAGTACGGCGTGCTTCAATACCGCACGTTTGGCTACGGTCATTCGTTCGGCGTGCTCTCGCATTACTACGGACGCGAGGCGGGTCTCGAACTTCGCGAAGACATCGACACGATTCTCGAGCCGAACATGGTCGTTTCCATGGAGCCGATGATCATGCTGCCGCAAGGTCTGCCGGGCGCGGGCGGTTACCGCGAGCACGATATCCTCGTCGTCGGCGAGAAGGGCGCGACCAATATCACCGGCTTCCCATATGGGCCGGCGCACAACATCATCGCGGGCTGACGATCAGCTCTAAACGAAGGTCCGCGGCGCACGTCGCGGACTGCTGAAGCACGACGAAGCACGACGAAAACGAGTGATTCATGTATTCGAAGGAACAGACCATCGCGGGCTTCGATCCCGAGTTGCATGCGGCGATGCAGGGCGAGCGGCAGCGTCAGGAAGATCATATCGAACTGATCGCGTCGGAAAACTACGCCAGCCCGCGCGTGCTCGAAGCACAGGGATCGGTGCTAACCAATAAGTATGCCGAAGGATATCCGGGCAAGCGCTATTACGGCGGCTGCGAACATGTCGATATCGTCGAAACGCTCGCCATCGAGCGCGCGAAGACGCTGTTCGGTGCCGCCTACGCGAACGTGCAGCCGCATAGCGGATCGCAGGCGAACGCTGCGGTCTATCTCGCGCTGCTCACGCCCGGCGACACCATTCTCGGCATGAGTCTCGCGCACGGCGGGCATCTGACGCACGGCGCGAAGGTGTCGTTTTCGGGCAAGGTGTTCAACGCGGTGCAGTACGGCGTGAACGAAGAGACCGGTCTCATCGATTACGACGAAGTCGAGCGGCTGGCTTTGGAGCATCGCCCGAAGATGATCGTCGCGGGCTTCTCCGCGTATTCGCGCGTGCTCGACTTCGCGCGATTCCGGGCCATCGCGGATAGCGTGGGCGCGTATCTCTTCGTCGATATGGCGCACGTCGCGGGGCTCGTCGCGGCGCGGCTCTATCCGAATCCGGTGCCGTTCGCGGATGTGGTGACGACCACCACGCACAAGACCTTGCGCGGCCCGCGCGGCGGCCTGATTCTCGCGCGCGCAAGCGATGCCATCGAAAAGAAGCTCAATGCGATGGTCTTTCCCGGCACGCAGGGCGGCCCGCTCATGCATGTCATCGCAGCGAAAGCGGTGGCGTTGCGCGAGGCGCTTGGCGACGAGTTCATCGACTATCAGAAGCAGGTGCTCGCGAACGCACGCGCGATGGTGAGCGTGTTCATCGCGCGCGGTTACACGATCGTCTCGGGCGGCACGGACGATCATCTTTTCCTCGTGAATCTCGTGGGCCGCGGCATCACGGGCAAGGACGCGGACGCGGCGCTCGGCCGCGCGCATATCACGGTGAACAAGAACGCCGTGCCGAACGATCCGCAATCGCCGTTCGTCACGAGCGGCATTCGCATCGGCACGCCCGCGATCACGACGCGCGGTTTCGACGAAGACGATGCGAAGCTCACCGCATCGCTCGTATGCGACGTGCTCGATCATCCCGGCGATGCACACGTCGAAGCGCGCGTGCGGGAACAAGTCGCGCAACTCTGCAAGCGCCGGCCCGTGTATCGCGGCATGCAGCCATACAACGCAAGAGGAGATTGACGATGCAAGAGAGCGTATTGATAGGCGAACTCGCGTGGCCCGAGTACGCGCGCCGGATCGGCGAGGGTCAGCCCGTGCTGATTCCGATCGGCGCGCTGGAGCAGCACGGTCCGCACATGTCGATGAACCCCGACGTGCTGTTGCCGAGCGCGATCGGTGTCGCGGTGGCGCAGAAGAGCGGCGCGCTGGTCGCGCCAGCCATCGCGTATGGCTACAAGTCGCAGCAGAAAAGCGGCGGCGGCAATCATCTGTGCGGCACGACGAGTCTCGACGGCCACACGTTGTCATCGACGGTGAAAGACATCCTCAAGGAATTCGCGCGGCACGGCGCACGCAAGGTCTGTCTCATCAACGGCCACTTCGAGAACTCGATGTTCGCTGTCGAAGGCGTCGATCTCGCCTTGCGCGAGTTGCGCTGGGAAGGCGTGCACGACTTTCAGGTGGTGATGCTGTCGTATTGGGACTTCGTCACCGACGCCACCATCGCGCGCATCTATCCGGACGGCTTTCCGGGCTGGGCCGTGGAGCATGGCGGCGTGCTGGAGACATCGCTGATGCTGCATCTTCATCCGCATCTCGTGGACATGTCGCGTGTGCCCACGCACGACGCCGCGACGTTCCCGCCTTATGACGTGTTCCCGCCGATCCCCGAATGGACGCCCGCTTCGGGATGCCTCTCGTCCGCGGCAAACGCGACGGCGGAGAAGGGCAGGCTGCTGTTCGACGTGTGCGTCGAAGGCATTGTCAATGCGCTGCGCGAGGCATACGACGCGCGATCCACCCGGAGCTAAGCCATGAGCACGCATCAAGGGAAGGAAGTCAGCGCCGACAAGGCGTGGAGCATCGAGCAGCACGCCATCGAGCCGATTCCGCGCGAAGACCGGCACGGCACGCCCGCCGAACTCTTCAAGATGTGGATCGGCGCGAATACGAACTATGTCGTCGTGGTGACGGGCGCGCTCGCGCTATCGCAAGGGCTGTCGCTATGGCAGGCGCTGCTCGCGATTCTCGTGGGCAACGTGTTCGGCTGTCTCGTGCTCGGCCTCACGACCATCATGGGGCCGAAGACGGGCACATCGGGCATCATGACCTCGCGCAGTTCGTTCGGACAGGCCGGTTCATTTCTGCCGAAAGCGGTGAGCCTGATTTCCGCGCTCAGTTGGTTCTCGATCAACTCGGTGGTCGCGACGCAGGCGCTCGAAACGCTCCTGAAAATGAGCGGCTTTCATAGCCACATGGTGGTGTGGGTGTCGCTCGCGATCATTCTCGCGGCCGAGATCGTGCTCGCAATCTTCGGGCATGCCACCATCATCGCGGCGGAGAAATGGATTGCGCTGGTGCTTGCCATTCTCTTCGCGGGGCTTGCGTGGTTCGTGTTGCCGCATACGAGCTTCGAGATCGCATCGCGCGTGAATCATGGCGGCGGTTCGTTCAGCACATGGCTCATCGCAATGGGCATCGTGTTCTCGTATCCCATCGGCTGGGCCAACTTCGCATCCGATTACAGCCGCTATTTCCCGGCGGAAACGAGCTGGAAGAAGATCGTGCTCGCGGCGGGAGGCGGCCAGTTCGTCGCGCTGATGTTCTGCGAAGTGATCGGCGTGTTGTTCGCCACCGCGCTCGGCGGCACGCTGGGCGAAGATCCCGTGAGCCAGCTTTCGCGCTTCCTGCCGACATGGTTCATCGTGCCGCTGCTCTTCGCGATCATTCTCGGCGGCATCGCGGCCAACGTGCCGAACGGCTATACCGCCGGACTCGGTCTGCTCGCGATGCGCTTTCCGATCAACCGCGTCACGTCGCTTGCGATCATCGCGCTCTTCACGCTGTCGTTTCGCGTCGTCACCGTGTTCTATGGCGAGTTCTTCGGCATGTATCAGGTCTTCCTGAACTACATGGTGTTCTGGACCGCGCCGTGGGCCGCGATTGTCGTCGTCGATTACTTCCTGCGCGGCGGACGTTACCGCACCGATGACTGGATGAAGTGGGGCGGCGGCGCGTACTGGTACACGAAGGGCGTGTTCTGGCCGGGAATGATCGCGTGGCTGCTCGGCATCGGCGCATCGCTCGCGTTCTCGAATTCGCCGACCTTCGCGAGTCCGCTCATGCGCGACGTGCTCGGCTGGGGCGACCTGAGCTTCGAGTGTTCGCTCGTCGTGGGCGGCCTCGCATACTTTCTTCTCGCGCGGCGGCATCCGCTGTTTCAGGCCGCGTCCGGCGTCGAGCGGATTCATGTCGATGCGCGTTCCACTTCCATTTGAGCGCTATCACGAGGTCGTGAGCACGAGAAGAGCGGTGCCCGCAGTCATGCGAGTCTCGTTCTGTCTCGTGTTCAGCTATATGCCGACGACCGAACTTGCCGCACATCTCGTTCGTCAATTTGAAGTAATGAAAACGTATGGTTTATGCAAGCTTTGAAGTGGCAAGCTCGAGCACGATCGTTCTCTCCATCGCAAAGCACGACATAGCGAAACGCGAAATGTTTCGAATCTTGCTAACGGACCATCGATTGCCTATACCTAAAAGGTCCGATAACACGCTCCAGCACTAACGACGTTCCCGGCAACGCACCAACATCGCGCGATGAAATAAGGATTCCTCTGCAAGAAGCGGGCGGGCGACGGCTTCTTGCGCGCGTCTGTCGCCAGCGTTTTTCGGAAGCATGCGGTCCGGCATCGTGAGGTTCATCGGTATCAGTTGACAGTAGAAAAACAGACGCCTCGCTTCTCTTCATCGGAGCAACCGCACATGTCCAGCCCCGTGGGTTTCTGGAGCTATGCCCGCAGCGACGATGCGCACAGCGACGGCCACCTGAGTCAGCTTCGCACCATCGTGGGCAAGGCGATCGCGCTGCAGTACGGTGCGGACATCACGATCTGGCAGGACATCCAGGCCATTCCGCCGGGCGCGGACTGGGCGGCTTCCATCGAACGAACGATTGGCCAGACCGTGTTCTTCATGCCGATCGTCACGCCGCGCTATCTGAAGAGCACGAACTGCCTCGCGGAATTCCAGTCGTTTCGTCAGCGCATGATCGACCTGGGGCGCGACGACCTCATTTTTCCGATCCACTACGTCAACGTGGATCAGATCACCGCCGACGACACCGCCTTCGGGCTGGACCTCGAGACGCTGCGCCGGCATCAGTGGATCGACTTCCGCCCGTTGCGTCACGCCGATTGCCGGTCGCACGATGTCTGGACCTGGGTCGACGGACTCGCCGAGAACATACTGAAAGTGGCCGTGCCCGTGTCGAAGGCGGAGCACGCGGCGGCAGCGGCGGCCATCGGGCAGGCGGGTTCGGCATCGACGGCGACGGACGAGAACCGTCAGCGCGAAGCGGCACGCGCGGCCGAACGAGCGCGGCAGCAGGAAGCGGCGGCACGAGCGGTCGAAAAGGCGCGTCAGCAGGAAGCGGTCGAGAAGGAACGCGAGCGCCAACGTCAGGCGGTGCGGGCGGCGGAGCAGGCGCGGGCGCGTGAAGCGGCGCAAAAGCCCGCGCGGCCCGAGGTCAGCGATCCCCACCCGGACGTGATTTCGTCCGTCGATTCATCGGGCACGGCCGTGGTGACATCGTATGTCGGCCGGGGCGCTGCCACGCCCGTCAGACAAAGGCGGATCGGCGTGCTTGCCGTGTCGGCGGGCGGACTCGTCATCGTGGCGGGATCGCTGGTCGCGGTGTTTCTGCGTCACGAAGCGCCGCAAGCGCCGACGGTCGTCCCGGCATCCGCGCCGATGATCGCGCCTCCCGCATCGGCGGTGGCGCCGCCTGCGTCGGCCACGATAACGACCCCCACGCCGCCCGCGCCATCCCCGCCCGCCGCAAGCAACAACGCGACGCCGCCCGCGAAAGCGCCCGACCTCGAAGGCAGCGTCGATCAGGTTCTCGATTCGGCCGGGTTCATCGTGTCCGGAAAGATCGTCAATCTCTACGGCATTCGAGGAGAAGACGGCCGCCCGGCTCGCGCGATGCAACGTTATCTGCAGAGCGAAGGAAACATGGTCCGCTGCTTCGCGCACGAGGAGGCCTATCAATGCTTCGCCAACGGTCACGACGTCGCCGTGCACGCGGTTCGCCTCGGCTGGGCGCGCACGCGGCAAGGCGCGCCGCCGCAATACGACGCTGCCGAAGACGAAGCGCGGCGCGCACGCGCCGGCGTGTGGAGCAAATAGCCGCCATCGGCCGCCACCGGTCGTTGCAGGAGATAAGCGATGAATAGAACTCTGTCCGCCGTGGCTTGCGCGTGCGTGGCGACGCTGATCGCGGCCGGATGCGCCGATAACGGCTCGGGATCGGCGTCCGGATCGAGCGGAATGAACAAGACGACGTCCGGCGCGCTGCTCGGCGCCGGCGCGGGCGCCGCGCTCGGCGGCATTTTCGGGCATGGCAAGGCGAGCGCGATCGTCGCGGGCGGACTCGCGGGCGGTCTGCTCGGCGGCGTCATCGGTCATGAAATGGATGAGCGGGATCGCGAGGCGCGCGACAAGGCGCTTCAGGAGGCGCTGCAAAGCTCGAAGAACAGCCAGCCCAAACATTGGCGCAATGCGAAGACCGGCAACTCGGGCACCATCAAGCCGCTGAACGGCTACACGACATCGGCGAGCGCGAAGACATGCCGCGATTTCACCGAGTCCTACGTCAAGGAAGGGAAGACCTATGAGCAGACCGCGCATGCGTGCCGCAATTCGAAAGGGGAGTGGCAACTGGCCGATCAATGACGCGCGCCGCATGCGTCCGCGCGGGCAACGGTGCCGCTCGTCGCTGATCTGCACGATCGTCGCGGCGGGCATGCTCGGGGGCAAGGCCGACCCGGCCACGTTCAGCGCCGACGACGAGCGTCCCGCGCCGCTTCTTCGCAGCGGCACGGCCTTCTTCGTCACGAAAGCGGGCGACTTGCTCACGAGCGGCCATACCGTGCGCGGCTGCCGGCGCATCGAAGTGTGGCCTGACGACGATGCGGGACTCGCCGCGTCGCTCGAAGCGATCGACACGCGGCTGGATGTCGCCCTGCTCGCGACGCATCGGCGCGTGAGCCGCATCGCCGTGCTGAGCGACGGACGCGTCGCGAGAAACGACACGGTGTTCACCATCGGCTACGGCCTCACGGCATCGACGCCGCTGCAGCCGGTCGTCACCCGCGGCCGCGTGAACGGCATGGCACACGCGAAGGCGCGCCGGCTTCTCGTCTTGCAGGCGATGCTCTACGAAGGCAACAGCGGCGCGCCTGTGCTCGACGAGCGCGGGTTCGTGATCGGCATGGTCGTGGGCCGCTATGCGGATCGGCCGGAGTTGGGCGTCGCGGTTCGCGCGAGCGAGTTGGCGCGTTTTCTCGATGCGAGCGCTCGGGCGCCGCGAAGTGCGGCGGATCGCCCGTCCGGTGACGAGCCGCGACAGACGTTGCGGGACATATCGGCGCTCGTGCAGTGCGTCGATTAGGCGTCGCAGCGGACCCGCCCGGTCCCGGCGACATCATGAAAGCGTTCGCTCGTTGAAGCGCCCCTGCGCGTTCGGCCCACGACAGTCAGGCACATCGATATGCAAGCCAGCTTTCCGCTCCTGCCGCGTTCCATTTCGGTGCTCGTGTCCGGTCATCGGCGCAGGCGCAAGCTGTCTTTTTTCGGCGGCGCCGATCTGCATCACGCGTTCGCGACGCTCGACTGTGTTCTCACGCGGTTCGCGCAGCTTCAGGAGGGCGGGCCGGATGTCGAGAAGCTGTTTCCGCCGGAGCTGTACGCTCCCGGCTCGACGACGGTGCGCGTCATGACGGGCCAGGCGGACACGGTCGACCGGCATGCGATCCGCAAGGCGTGGGCGCTCGGCTTGCACCTCGATCTGATCGTGCTGGGGGAGAAGCATGCAATGGTCGGGGCGAAACCCGAGCGTGTGGTCGCATTCGGATGCCCGCCATCGGTGATGGAGCAGGACAACAAGCCGTTCGCCACGCGCGACGAACTCGCGCTCAGCTACGCCGACGTGCTCGTCGCAGTCTGGGACGGCGACACGCCCGCCGGTGCGCCGGGCGGCGTCGTGTGGCTCATTCAGCGCGCCGTGGCGATGGGCCTGCCCGTGCTGTGGATCGATCTGGACGGCACCGTCCGCACGATCGCGGATCATCGCGTCACGCGGCACTGGCTGCATCTGCTGCAGCGGCCGACGCTGAAGGAAGGCCTGCTCAGGGGCCTGTTCCAGACATACGACCTCAAGAAGGGCGTGGTGACCGAGTCTCTGCGGCGGCGGCTGAATCCGCTCTCCAGAGACAACGTCTGGCCGGGCCTGCAAACGGACATCCTGCGGTCCTACGCGGGAGAAGCGCGCGCTTTGCCGTGGCTGGAGGCGCGCGTGGGCTGGTTCGAGCAGTTCATGACCGCGATGTTTCGCGCGCGCCCGTGCGACTTCGTGAACAGCCTCTCGAGGCTCGTGCTGGGCAAGCGAATTTGCACGGAGCGGTACCAGGCACCGGAAACACCGCTGTCAGGACCGCTCGCGCCACGGTACGAATGGAGCGATGCGCGGGCGAACATCGCGGGCCGCAGGCATGGCAGCGGCACCTGGCTGCTGTACATGCTTTCGTCCGCGGCGGTGTTCGCGGCGGCCGCCGGACTGGACGTGGATGGCTTCGATCTGAGCTGCCACTTCTGGTTGACCGCATGCCACGACCACTGGAAGACGACGTGGCCGATCATCGAACTGGTTTTCATCGGCGTCATTCTCTACTCGTTCATGCGCGCGAGTCAGTCGCACTGGCACCGCCTCTGGCTCGGGCATCGCTTCGTGGCCGAGCAGATCCGGTATCTGAAGATGCTCGAACCGTTTCTCGCGATTCCCGCGCCGTTCACGCAGCCGCTCTTCCTGTACCGTCAGGGCAAATACTGGCTATGCAGCGCCGAGCTATGGCTCTTGCAGCGTTCGCTCAGCGCGGGTGGACTGCCGCCGCGATATGAGGCATATGAGCTTGCATCGAAAACCGTGCCTGAGCTTGGCAGGCGGCTGGAAGAAGATGTCGAGGCGCAATTCAGCTTTCACCGGAAGAAGCACGAGCACGCGCATACGTTGCATCGACGGATGGAGATTCTCGCGACGTCGTTGTTCATCATCGCGGGCCTCAGCACGGCCACTCACATCGCGATGCACTGGTTCGAGCCGTCTCCGGTTTCCGTCAACCGGATCGAGGAGGTGCTGATCGAAGCCCTCGAATGGCTGCCGCTTTTCAGCGCCACGCTTCCGGCGCTGGGCGCGGCATTGCACGGCGTGATGACGAAGCTGGAGTTCGGGCGTATCGCGGAGCAATCGAGCAAGGTGCACGCGAGCCTCGAAACGATGCTCGAAGTCGTCCGCTCCGAGATGACGAGGCCGGAACTGACGGGCTGGCAGCCGATGGTCGATCTGCGCGACGATGCGATCGAGATTGCCAACCTGCTTGCCGACGAGAACGTACAGTGGCGGGACTTGATCAACTATCAGAGGACGGAGCTTCCATGAGCGACGAGCTTTCGATGCCGGACCTCACTCGCGATCCCGACGCGCGGCGGGTCATCAAGCGGCCCGTGCCTGTCGCCGTGCGATTCGCGGACAGCGACGGAACCTGCGAGACGCTCGAAGGACCGGTGCGCTTTCGCGCCGGCGATGCGATCGTCACCGGAACCCTGAACGAGCAATGGCCGGTGAGCCGGGACCGTTTCGACGAGACCTACGAACGCGTGAGCGAAGGCGTCTATCGCAAGCGGCCGGTGGTGGCGTATGCGGTGTTGCTGAAGTCATCGGTGAACGTGCGGGTCGGCGCTCAAAGCGATGTGATCGAAGGCCAACCGGGCGATTGGCTGATTCAATACGAGAAAGGTGAATATGGCATCGTCGATGCCGAAGTGTTTGCGCGTGTCTATGAAGAAGCGGATGAGGCGTAGGCCGGGGCGATTGAACCGCCGCGCTTGAAAGTGCAGACGTACCTCACGCAGCCGATTCGTCCTCGTCTTGCGCTGGCTGAGTCTGCGGTTTGACGGCAGCGAGATGCGGAATATCTCTGCCCGGCGCGTGAAAGAACACGCGTTCCTCGAGCGATGTGACGGTGTGAAATGCGTGGGGATTTTCGTGGCGAAGCCGTGCGATGAAGGCATCGATTTCAGCCATGCGCCGACGCGCATCACGCAGCACGGCGATTTGCATCAGCGATTTACGTTGGTCGGATGTCAGATACACGTTACTCTCTTTCCATCGTGGGACGCGGGCGCAAAGGCGGCGATTGATGCTATCGCCGCCGCGATACGCAGAGCGGGTTTGAGCTAAAAATTCTGATCAACCCGGCATCTGCGTCCCATCAGAAAAAACCTAAACTTCAGTAACGTTGCATGACGAAGATTACGTGCCTGATAACGGTATCGATTAATGAAACAGTGAAGTGAAGAGACGCACCATTGTTTCGATAATCGTGGTCGGAATTGCTTCCTGTAGCGGATTGCGCGGCAGTGCGGTCTGGCGGGTCAATGCGGCGACATCGATCAGAAAGAACGGGCTCATGACTTCCTCACATTCGGTTGCGTTTCGGACAGGATTAATTTTGAGATAGACGCTCCGCGACTGCTATCGGACGTATCTCAATAATCTCAAACCCGCGACCTGCGCGAGCGACGCGTCACTCCTGGCGCGGATCCCGCGCCGCCGCGCATTGGCCACGAAGCAGCGCCCACTCCTCGCACGACTGGCCGCCGGGCAACCTGCACATGCCGATCTGTCCGTCGGCGGTATCGACGATTTGCAGCGTGCCGCCTTCCCGGACGCAATTCACGGACGCCGGATTGGCACGTCCTGTTTGCGAAGTCGGTGGTTCCGTGCGAGATGGTGAAGGCTGCGCGCAGGCCGTCATTAAAGAAAGGGCGGCAAACAAGGCAGTAAAAAGCTTACGCATGGCGGGCTATGTCCGATTGAAATTCCAGAATTTCGACTATACCAACGGTCGTTAGTGATATTAGAGTCTGATGGCGACGTTCGAACCATCAGCGGGCGCAGTGCCTTTTATATCGGAAACCGCTGTTAATCGAACGATCGTTGCACGCGTGAAATAGAAAATTTATGAGCCAAAATCGGCAACAAAAATTTACATGATCAGAAAGTTCTGTATGCGTTCGTATGCCGTATTCTTTGAATCCCCGCGCGTGGTTGCGCAGGAGCAGGTTTAGCAGCCTGTAACCGTTCGAACCCGCGACGCCCGAGGATTGGGGCGAAGCGCTGACCCCGTGTGCCTACGGCTGACTATCGTTTCGCAGTCGGAACAGGCTTTCACTCACATCAGCACTAACGGAAAAGAAATGGGGAAAAGCAAATTCATTTCGTCGCTTGCGACACTGTCGTTCCTGGCAGCGATCCACGCAGCCCATGCGCAGCCGAATCCTATTCCGGTCACCGCCGACAACTTCGTTCGCGCGGAATCGGACGAGGAGCTGGCCAAAGTGGTCAAGTCCGACGGATTCGGGAAGTTCTTTCATAATCGGGAACTTGCGCCTGTCGACCAGCAGATCGTGGTGCGCGTGAATCGGGACACGCTGTACTCGTCGGCAGTGTTCGACCTCGACGCCGGCCCAGTGACGATCACGCTGCCTGATGCCGGAAAGCGCTTCCGTTCGATGATCGTCATCAACGAAGATCACTACGCGCAGGAAGTCGTCTACAACGCCGGCAAGTACACGCTGGACAAGCAGAAGATCGGCACGCGCTATGTGCTCGCCACGGTTCGCACGCTCGTGAATTCGGCCGATCCGAGCGACGTCGCCAAGGCTCACGCCTTGCAGGACGCCATCAAGATCGACCAGAAGAAGCTCGGCACCTTCGAAGTGCCGAACTGGGATTCGGTCAGTCAGAAGAAGGTTCGCGACGCGCTGCTGGTCCTCGGTTCCACCATTCCGGACACGCGCAAGTCGTTCGGCCCGAAGAACGAAGTGGATCCCGTCCGCCATCTGATCGGCGCTGCGACGTTGTGGGGCGGCAATCCCGAGAAAGACGCGCTCTATCTGACCCGCGTTCCCCAGAAAAACGACGGCTCGACGGTCTACAAGATTCACGTCAATCCTGACGTGCCCGTCGATGGTTTCTGGTCGATCACCGTGTACAACGCGGCCGGTTTGATCGACCCGAATCCGCTTAACGCCTATTCCCTGAACAACACGACCGCACACAAGAATACCGACGGGTCCGTCGACATTCAGTTCGGCGCGTGCGACGGGAAAGTGCCTAACTGCCTGCCCATCGCATCGGGATGGAACTACACGGTTCGCTTATATCGTCCGCGTGCGCAGATCGTGAGCGGGAAGTGGACGTTTCCCGAAGCACAGCCTAAGTAAGCCCGGTATCGCTCGCCTCGTTTGAGCGAGCGGCTCGTGGTCGGCGCGAAGTCGTTCTTCGCGCTGACTCGTTCTGTTCGTCGCCGCTGGATGATCGCCAGCGCCTTTGAGCGGGACGTTATCGCCAGTCATTGCAAGCGGGTTAGAACTTCGTCGATTGAAAAATCGTGCGGAACAAAACGTTACACGTTCGAAAGCTTCTGCCGCGACGAGATATCGTAAGCTTCGATGCCTTCGGCGTAGTCGCGCTGGAACAGGTTAGTAGATCGAATCAACTTCGATGCTTCGATGCCCGAGCGGTTTTCGAAAAAGCGCTGACCTCGTGCGCCTGCGCCTGACCGGCGATGCTGCCGCTTGTCAATGGGCGGGAAGTGACAGGGGAGCCGCAAGGCTCGCCGGTGATGGTTCAACGGTCCGGTCTGCTAACCCTGCTATTGTTCCCGCCCGCCTCTTTTTCTCTGAACAGATGGATGGTGTCTGGTTTAGAGAAGCGCGTTCCTTCGGGCAAAGAGCCGCCATGCCGCCGCCTGCATCGGAACCCGCCTGCCGCGACGCACTGTCGCAGTTCATGTTAGCCTCTCGTTTCCGCGCGGACGCCAAGGCCGCGCCGGATGGCGCAACCCCCGCGCCGTCTGCATCGACATTTCTCGCCCCGCCAGATGCGGGCGCCGACATCGAACACCCGACGCACATCACGAACATGACGTACAGAAGTCCGCAAGTCGCCGAGTTGATGGCGCAAAGAGAATCGCTGGAAAAAGAACTCGCCGAAGCACGGCGCAAGGAAGAGCGGCTCGCGCTAATAGAAATCGTGCAAAAGATGCGCGAATACGGCATCACGTTGAACGAGTTGCTGGGCCGCAAGCCCGAGGCGCCGCACGCTGCGCCGGACGTCGCGATCAAGTACCGCGATCCGGCGAGCGGCGCGACGTGGAGCGGACGCGGCCGCGCGCCGCACTGGATTGCCGGAAAAGACCGGGATGCGTTTCTCGCCAGCCGCCCAGCGGCCGGTGCGTCGCGATGGGCTGCACAGGCGTCATTGTTCGCAGACGAAGAGTAAATCGGCGCGGGCGAGCGGGGCGCACCTGCTACGCCACCAGAGACGCTGCCCCCGTCCGGCTCCGCTTACTGCGACAGAACCACCTGCGCGATCAGGCCCGTGCCGACGGCCACGAGCAGATAATCCGCGCCCACGCCGACCCACTGATAACCGCGCGGCGGCTGACGCAGGCCGTGGCCGTGCCAGTCGTCGACGACATATTGACGGTTCCGGTAATCCCCCGACAGGCGATCGCCCTTGTGCCAGTCCGGATGCCCGCGGTCGTGCTCCGCGTGTTGCTCGGGGCGCGGCGCGTCGTGGCCGTTCATCGCGGGGCCGTGGGCGGGGCCGTGATCCGGTCCGTGATCGTTCCCGTGTTCTTGATTCCAGTCCGGGCCGTTATGCGACGGCTGCGCGAAGCTCGCGCTCGCTGCAAGACCCAGGCTTGCGCACAGAAGCGCCGCGACGATTCGATTTTTCTTCATCAAACTCTTCTCCTCGATAGCTGAATTGCCGGCCGCGCCTCCGGCATGCGATGCCTTCCCGCGCGGCCTGCCGCCACTCTACGTGCTGCCAGCGCGCGCTGCCGTGAGATTGTGTAAGTAACGCTTACTTCGTATTACTCGCCGCGCGTCGCGGGCAGCTGACGCGGTCCATGCGTTCAGCTGAATGCGAACAATAAAAATGTTTTGCTATCGTGAATGGTCTTTCTGGCACACCATGAAGCGATTCGATAAAGGCTGGAGGAAGACATGGAAAGCACTGCGGATCTCAAGCGTTACGAACTGTTGATCGGAGGCGAATTCGTCGCGCCGAGCGGCGGCGAGTATTCGACGAATCTCGATCCCGCGACCGAAAACGCGATCGCGTACGTGGCGCAGGGCACATCGGCGGACGTCGATCGCGCGGTTCAGGCGGCCCGGGCGGCGCTCACGCCGTGGAACGCGATCCGCGCCGCCGAACGCGGTCGCATCCTGATGCGGCTCTCCGAACTGCTGCGCGAGAATCAGGAAGAGCTTGCCGCGCTGGAAAGCCTCGACGCGGGCAAGCCGATCGCGGGCGTGCAGCGTCAGGACGTGCCCGCGGCCATCGATACGCTCGCCTATTACGCCGGCTGGTGCGACAAGATCAACGGCCAGGTCGTGCCGGCGCGCCCCGATGCGCTGACCTACACGGTGCGCGAGCCGGTCGGCGTCGTCGGGGCGATCGTGCCGTGGAATTTCCCGCTGATGATCGGCATGTGGAAGATCGCGCCCGCGCTCGCGTGCGGCTGCACGCTGATCGTGAAGCCCGCCGAAATTACGCCGCTTTCCGCGCTGATGGTCGGTCGGCTCGCGCTCGAAGCGGGCGTGCCGCCGGGCGTGCTCAACATCGTGACGGGAAAGGGCTCCGTCGTCGGCGATGCGCTCGTCGCGCATCCGGGCGTCGACAAGGTGACGTTCACCGGATCGCCATCGGTCGGGCGCGGGATTCTGCAGGGCGCGGCGGGCAACTTCAAGCGCGTGACGCTCGAACTCGGCGGCAAATCGGCGAACGTGATTTTCGCGGATGCGAACATCGACAGCGCCGTGCGCGCCGCGGCCTCCGGCATCTTCTTCAACGCGGGGCAGGTGTGTTCCGCCGGATCGCGCGTGCTGGTGCAGCGCGCGGTGTATGACGATGTCGTCGAACGCCTCGGGCAGCGCGCGCAAAGCATCAAGCTCGGCGATCCGTCGAAACGCGAGACCAACATGGGGCCGCTCATTTCCGCGAAGCAGATGAAAACCGTGCTGGATTACGTGGACATCGGGAAAGGCGAGGGCGCGTCGCTCGTGACGGGCGGACGGCGTTCGGGCGAGCGCGGCTATTTCGTCGAGCCGACCGTGTTCGCGAACGTCGAGCACGAGATGCGGATTTCGCAGGAGGAGATTTTCGGCCCGGTCGCGAGCGTGATTCCGTTCGACGACGAAGCCGACGCGCTGCGCATCGCCAACGGAACGGCGTACAGCCTCGCGGCGGGCGTGTGGAGCGCGGACATCGGCCGGGTGCATCGCATGGCGGCG
Organism: Caballeronia sp. ATUFL_M2_KS44; assembly: GCF_023630965.1. NCBI lineage: Bacteria > Pseudomonadati > Pseudomonadota > Betaproteobacteria > Burkholderiales > Burkholderiaceae > Caballeronia > Caballeronia sp. ATUFL_M2_KS44. The sequence continues at coordinate 202,580 of NZ_JALQEA010000039.1, forward strand.
GGACTGAAGGCCGGCACGGTCTGGGTCAACACGTACGGCTATACGGATGTGCGGCTGCCGTGGGGCGGTTCCGGCGATTCGGGCTTCGGCCGCGAACACGGCGACGTCGCGATCGAGAACTTCACCGAGCCGAAAGCCGTGTGGGTGTCGTTGACGCCTTGAAGAATCGAAGGCCGGTGGCCCTTCGCGGCAGGCGTCGCGATGGGCTGCGGGCATCGAAGAATAAAACGCAAAGGGCGGCTGCCGCCGCCCATCCTCCCGCCCGCGAGCCTGATAGCAGGCTCAGACCGGTACGCGCTGTGAGTCTTCGTGACGCGAACGCCAGAGCCGCGCGCGTTGCGTGCTGTCCTCGTACTGGACCGTGTTCTGGCGGCAAGCCTCGATCGTCGAATTCTTCCGCTCGATGATCGCCTGGCAAAGAAACTCGGCGCTATACGCGGTCAACAGATGCGGACAATGCGCGCCGATGTACTGCGCGAGCTTGCCGTAGTCGCTATCCGCCGATGCCAGCGCGCGATACGTTTGTGCGTCCCAGCGGAACATCAGGTCGAGTTCTTCGAAAGCGGTATTGAACGCGCACACTTGCGCCTGAATTTCGCGGTCGTCGCTATGAGAGTGGATCATGTTCGTCTCCTGAATGGCCGGGGGGCTTCAATGCAGAATAGGGAACATCATCCATACAGGACAGTTAAACTTTCTTCTACTATCCATTCGGTTTTGCTTATAAGTCCGGCTTTCCGGTCTTGGCGACGATATGCGTGATCGCCTCGATCTGCGCCGCGCCTTCCTCGATGAGGAATTCCTTGAACGCGAGCGCCACGGGCGGAAGGCGCTTGTTGTTCCGATGCACGACGAACCAGTTGAGCATCACGGGAAAACCCTCTATATCCAGCACGGCCAGCTTGCCGACCTGCAATTCCATGCTGATGGTATGTGCAGACAAGAAGCTCACGCCCATTCCGGCGATGACCGCCTGCTTGATCGTCTCCGTGCTGGTGATTTCCATCGCGACATTGAGATTGGCGAGCTTCCCCGCGAAGCCTTCTTCCATCGAGTTCCACGTGTCCGAGCCGCGCTCGCGGACGATGAACGGCTCATCGGCGAGTGCCTCCAGCGGGAGGCTCTTTCGTCCGACGAGCGGATGATCCGGCGGCGCCACGATCACATAGGGATGCGGCGCGAAGGAAACGTTGACGGTATCCATGTCGCGCGGCGGACGGACCATCACGGCGAGATCGGTGAGATTGTCGGTGAGCTGGTGCAGCAATTCCTCGCGATTGTGGACCGCGAGATTCAGCCGGACATCCGTATTGCGCCTGGTGAAGGCCGCCAGCAGGCGCGGAAAGAAATAGTCGCCCGCGCTGATCACCGCCACGTTGAGCGTGCCGCCCGAAATGCCCTTGAGGCGCGCCATGGCGTCGTCGGCTTCGCGAAACTGTTCGAGGATCGCCCTGCTGTAATGGAGCATTTCATTGCCAGCAGAAGTCAGGTAGATTCTTTTACCGAGTTGCTCGAAAAGCGGTAAGCCTGCATGTTCCTCGAGCTGCTTCACCTGCGTCGAAACCGCAGGCTGCGTGAGATAGAGCTCTTCCGCAGCCCGGGAAAAGCTGAGCCGGCGCGCGACCGTTTCGAAGATCTTCAGTTGACGCAGTGTGGCGTTACGCAGCACGGCAGGCCCTCATCCATTCACGATAGCTAATTTATACAATAAATTTTTTTAACTTTCCCTAATCGTTTTTCTCCCCCACGATGCTTTCACGCCCGTTGCAGCTGTAAGGCAGCGGCAACGCCGGCAGCACACGAGAGCCTGTCCAGGCTCATCGACCATCCGGACTCTATTGGGAATCGCTTGAAATGTTTCTTCGATCGCCTGACGCGGATGTTGGCCAGATGTGCAACCGCATCGACCTCTTCGACACGCGCCGGCTCGCCCGCGCCGCGTGGCCCGAGCATCTTCCCTGACCGACCGCTCGCCCGCAGGCGCTAAGCGCCCGCGTTTCTCGCAGTGCATCAGGCGCCGCACGAGCGCCGAAAACAGATAATGGAGACAGACATGGCAAGCGCAGACACGGTTGTGTCCGGGCAGTCGCACGGGCGTCATCACAACAGGTGGATTCAGCTAGCGATCGGCATTGCATGCATGGGCCTCGTCGCGAACCTGCAGTACGCCTGGACCCTTTTCGTCGTTCCAATGGATGCCAAGCATCATTGGGGACAAGCGGCGATCCAGACGGCCTTCACCATTTTCATCGTCACCGAAACGTGGCTCGTGCCCGTCGAAGGCTGGCTCGTCGACAAGTTCGGTCCGCGGCCGGTGGTCATCGGCGGATCGGTGTGCGCCGCGCTCGGCTGGGTCATCGACGCCCACGCCACGAGCCTCGTGCATCTCTACATCGCGGCGGTGATCGCGGGCATCGGCGCGGGATGCGTGTACGGCACATGCGTCGGCACCGCGCTCAAGTGGTTCCCGGACAAGCGCGGTCTCGCGGCGGGCCTGACGGCAGCGGGCTTCGGCGCGGGCGCGGCGGTCACGGTCATCCCCATCTCGAACATGATCCAAAGCTCCGGCTACGAGCACGCGTTCATGTTCTTCGGCATCTTCCAGGGCGTGTGCATCTTCATTCTCGCGATGGCGCTCGTGCGTCCGAAGCCGCCGGTGAACGTGGTGCCGGCCAAGCGCATCGTGTCGACGAAGATCGATTACACGACCGGCCAGATGGTGCGCTCGCCGCTCTTCTGGGTGCTGTATCTGATGTTCGTGTTCGTGGCGGCGGGCGGCGTGATCGCCACGGCGCAGTTCGGGCCGATCGCGAAGGAATACGGTTTCGCGAAGATGCCGGTGAACCTGCTCGGCGTGACGCTGCCGCTGCTCGCGATGACGCTTTCCATCGACAACCTCTGCAACGGCTTCACGCGTCCGCTGTGCGGCTTCGTCTCCGACAAGATCGGCCGCGAGAACACGATGTTCATCATTTTCCTGGGCGAAGGCATCGCGCTGCTCGGGCTGATGGAGTTCGGACATAACCCGTATCTCTTCATGCTGTTCGCCGCGCTGACCTTCCTGTGCTGGGGCGAGATCTTCTCGATCTTCCCCGCGACCTGCGCGGATACTTTCGGCAGCAAGTACGCAGCGGCCAACGCCGGCACGCTCTACACGGCGAAGGGCACGGCTTCGATGCTCGTGCCGCTGGCCTCGGTGCTCGCGTCGGTCGGCTCGTGGAACGCGGTGTTCATCGCGGCGGCGGTGACGTCGATTGCGGCGGGGCTGTGCGCGAAGTTCGTGCTCGCGCCGATGCGCAAGCGCTGGATCGAGAACACGGTCGCCGCGACGTCGGACGATTCGCCGATGAACGCGTCGTTCCAGGCGGGATGGTCGGAAACGCCGCGCAATCCGTCGGTTCAATAAGGAAGCCGGGCATGCGCGATCGAACGCTCGACCCCGCGCATGCGCCTTCCGTTTCGCTGCATCAATTGCGTTTGTTCATCACGCTCGCGCGCTACCGCAGCTTCACGCGCGTGGGCGATGAATTCGGCATCACGCAGTCGGCGGTCAGCCGCGGTATTCGAGAACTCGAAGACGAAATCGCGCTGCGGCTTTTCGATCGCACCACGCGTCAGGTGACGCTCACCGACACCGGGCGCAGACTGCTTTCGCGCGTCGCGCCGCTCGTCGAGGAACTGGAAGCGACGCTGCGGCCCCGCGCGCACGAATCGGGCGAGCCGGGCGTCGTGAACCTCGCGTGCAGTTGCGGGCTGACCGCGAGCGTGTTGCCGCCGCTCTTCGCGTCGTGCCGCGAGCGGCTTCCGGAAACCACCATCGTGCTGATGGACCGGCCGCAGAACGCCGTGCTCCAGCTCGTGCGATCCGGCGAGGCGGAATTGGGCGTCGTCATCGCGCCGGACAATCTCGACGGTCTCGCCACCGAGCCGCTTTTCGCCGATGGGCTCGCCGCCGTGGTCGGCGCGTCGCATCGGCTGTCCGGGGCGGCGCGCATCGACTGGCAGCAGTTGCGCGGCATGCCGCTTCTTCTTCTCGACGACGACACCGGCAGCCTCGCCGCCATCGAAGCCGCGCTCACGCGCCACGCGGTGACGGGCGCGGTGCGGCAGCGGCTCACGCAGCCGGCGGCGGTCGCGCGGATGGCGGAAGCGGGCCTCGGTATCGGCGTTCTGCCGATGCACGCGCGCAGCGCATCCGAAAGCGATCGCGTGCGCTTCATCCCGCTCGAACCCGACGAATCGCGCACGATCATGCTCGTGCGCCGGCGCGGTCGCGCGCTGCGTGCGAGCGCGGCGGGCGTCTGGTCCCACTTCATCGCTTCATCGACGCATACTCTCATTGCAGCTCAGGCTATCGAGGCCTGAGCGCGCGCTTTTTTCCCTTATTGCTTGTCGACGTGCGCATCGCAAGACGCCGCGTGCGGGTTTCCGCTCGTGCGAATCGCCTTGTTCGGCGTGCATCTGGAATGTAGTATCTGGTATATCAGAAAGCTATCAGGCTACTTACTCAGGAGACGAACCATGAAAATCTGCGTGTACGGCGCCGGCGCCATCGGCGGTTACATGGGGGCGCAACTCGCGCGCGCCGGAGCCGATGTCAGCTTCGTGGCGCGCGGGCCGCATCTGGCGGCGATGCAGGCGAACGGCGTGCGCCTGAGGATCGACGGGGAAGAGCACACGGTTAAGGTCCGCTGCACGAACAATCCCGCCGAGCTTGGCCCGCAGGATTACGTGATCATCGCGCTGAAGGCGCATTCGGTGCCGGGCGTGGTCGATCTGATTCCGCCGCTTCTCGGCCCCGACACGGCCATCGTGACCGCCGTCAACGGCCTGCCTTACTGGTACTTCCATGAGCACGGCGGCGAGTTCGCCGGGACGAAGCTGCAGAGCATCGATCCGGGCGGCCGGCAATGGGACGTCTTCGGCCCGGAACGCGCGATCGGCTGCGTGCTGCTGCCGGCGGCGGAAATCGCGGAGCCGGGTGTGATCGAGCATCACTACGGCAAGAAGTTTCCGATCGGCGAGCCGAGCGGCCAGATCACGCCGCGCTTGCAGGCGCTGCACGACATCATGGCCGCCGCCGACATGGAAGCGCCGATGCGCGACAACATCCGCGACGAAATCTGGCTGAAGCTGTGGGGCAATCTCTGCTTCAACCCGATCAGCGCGCTCACGCACGCGACGCTCGACCTCCTCACGAGCGATCCCGGCACGCGCGCGCTGTCGAAGGCGATGATGCTGGAGGCGAAGGCCATCGGCGACAGGATCGGCGTCAATTTCCGCGTGGACGTGGAGCGGCGGATCAACGGCGCGGGCGCGGTCGGCGCGCACAAGACATCGATGCTGATGGATTGCGAAGCGGGCCGCCCGATGGAAATCGATCCGCTCATCACCGTCGTGCAGGAAATCGGTCGTCTGGTGAAGATCGACACGCCGATGATCGATGCCGTCCTTGCATTGATCAAACTGCGCGAGGCGGTGAACCAAGGCACGGCGCGTGCGCTTCCACTCCCGCAAGCGCAGAAAGCGGCATAAACTGCACTCGACGGCCCACGCGTTGTTTCTGATATACAAGATGCAAAATATGTTGCGTCCTGCTGCGACGCAACATATACTAGGGGCTCTTGAGTGATTTAACCGGAGCCTGAGATGAGCATCGCCTTGTTGGTAGTAATCGGAATCGCGTTGGTGGCCGTTGGTGTGGGCGTTACCTTTATGATTGCGTCCGCGGTGCCGCAGGACATGCTGCAGCGCGCACAGGAACACGGTCGTTTCGCCGGTCTCGCGGCGGACGAGCGGAACGGCGGTTCGGGCAAGCGCGTCGCTGCAAACCGGCCGCAAATGGGAAATCAAGCCATCAATGCCATCTGATACTCAATCCGTAGAACGGCCGGAAGTTCGAGGGCTCACGCTCTCGCTGGAGCCGATCAATGCCACGGTTTCGCTGCGCGACCAGGCGTACGCGAAACTGCGGCAGGCTATCGCGGAGGCGGATATCTACCGCTCGCGCGAGGAAATCCGTCTGGACGAAAAAGAACTGACGGAAGCGCTCGGGGTAAGCCGCACCCCCATTCGCGAGGCCATGACGCTGCTGGAGCAGGAAGGCTTTCTGCGCACGGTGCCGCGCCGGGGCGTCTATATCTTGCGCAAGACCAAGCGCGAGATCGTCGAGATGATTCACATGTGGGCGGCGCTCGAAAGCATGGCCGCGCGCCTTGCCACGCAGCGCGCGACGGACGAGGAAATCGCCCATCTCCGCCACATGTTCGACAATTTCCGCGATTCCACGCCCGCCGAGCATATCGACGAGTATTCGGAAGCGAACATCGCGTTTCATCAGGCGATCGTGCGGCTTTCGAAGTCGCAGATCATCTTCGACACGATCAAGAACATCTTCGTGCACGTGCGCGCGATCCGAAAGATGACGATCTCGCAGAGCGACCGCGCGTCGCGCTCGATCGTCGATCACATGCGGATCATCGAAGCGCTGGAAAAGCGCGATACCGAACTCGTCGAGCGGCTCGTCAAGCAGCATTCGCTCGATCTGGCGGCGTTCGTCGAGGCGAATTGCGATTTTCTGGATTGAAGCGGTTTAGCGAGTCAGTAAGAAAAAGGCCGCGCGGTGTTTGCCGCGCGGCCTTTTGCTTGCGTGCCCTGGAACGCTACCGCAGCGCCCGCACCATCGTTTCCCCCAGCGTCGCGGGCGAATCCGCGACATGAATCCCCGCCGACCGCATCGCGTCGATCTTCGCGCTCGCCGTCCCCGAGCCGCCGGAGATGATCGCGCCCGCGTGGCCCATGCGTCGTCCCGGCGGCGCGCTCGTTCCCGCGATGAATCCGACCACCGGCTTCCTCGACTGCGCGTCCTTCAGGAACTGCGCGGCTTCTTCTTCCGCCGATCCGCCGATCTCGCCGATCATGATGATGCCCTCGGTGGCGTCATCGGCGAGAAAGAGCGCGAGGCAGTCGATGAAGTTCGTCCCGTTCACCGGATCGCCGCCGATGCCGATGCACGTCGTCTGCCCGAGCCCCGCGGCGGTCGTCTGCGCGACGGCCTCGTACGTCAGCGTGCCCGAACGCGACACGACGCCGATCTTCCCCGGCCGGTGAATATGCCCCGGCATGATGCCGATCTTGCATTCGCCCGGCGTGATGACGCCCGGACAGTTCGGCCCGACGAGCCGGCTCTTCGATCCCGCGAGCGCGCGCTTCACGCGCAGCATGTCGAGCACCGGAATGCCTTCCGTGATGCAGACGATGAACGGCACTTCCGCATCGATGGCTTCGAGGATCGCATCGGCGGCGAAGGGCGGCGGCACGTAGATCACGGACGCCTCCGCGCCCGTCCGCGCGACCGCGTCGGCCACCGTGTCGAACACCGGCAGGTCGAGATGCGTCGTGCCGCCCTTGCCGGGCGTGACGCCGCCGACCATGCGCGTGCCGTACGCGATCGCCTGCTCGGAATGGAACGTGCCCTGCGCGCCGGTGAAGCCCTGGCAGATGACCTTCGTATCTTTATTGATGAGAACGCTCATTTCGACTCTCCCACGGCAACGGCGGAAACGATCTTGTCGGCGGCATCGGCGAGATTTTCTGCCGGGATGATGGCGAGGCCCGAGTCGCGGAGAATCTCGCGGCCGGCGTCGACGTTGGTGCCCGCGAGACGCACGACGAGCGGCACGTGCAAGTCGATCTCGCGCGCCGCCGCGACGACGCCCTGCGCGATCACGTCGCACCGCATGATGCCGCCGAAGATGTTGACGAGGATGCCGCGCACTTTCGGGTCGCGCAGGATCAGCTTGAACGCGGTCGCGACGCGCTCTTGCGTCGCGCCGCCGCCCACGTCGAGGAAATTCGCGGGTTCGCCGCCGTAGAGCTTGATGATGTCCATCGTCGCCATCGCGAGGCCCGCGCCGTTCACCATGCAGCCGATGTTGCCGTCGAGCTTCACGTAGTTCAGGCCGTGCTTCGCCGCTTCGATTTCGGCGGGATCTTCCTCGTCCTCGTCGCGCAGCGCTTCGATGTCCGGATGCCGGTAGAGCGCGTTGTCGTCGAAATTGAGCTTGGCGTCGAGCGCCATTACGTCGCCGGAACCGGTCACGACGAGCGGATTCACTTCGACGACGGACGCATCCAGATCGACGAACGCCTGATACAGCGCCGCGATGAACTTCGACGCCGCCGCGACCTGCTTGCCGGTGAGCCCGAGCCCGAACGCGACTTGCCGCGTATGAAACGGCTGGAGGCCGGTCGCCGGATCGATCGCCACTTTCAGGACCTTCTCCGGCGTGCGATGCGCGACTTCCTCGATCTCCATTCCGCCTTCGGTCGACGCCATGATCGTGATGCGCGACGTGGCGCGATCGACGAGCATGCCGAGATACAGCTCGCGCGCGATGTCGCAGCCTTCCTCGATATAGAGCCGCTTCACTTCCTTGCCGGCCGCGCCGGTCTGCTTGGTCACGAGCACGGACGACAGCATCTTCTGCGCGTTCGCGCGCACGTCATCGACCGATTTGACGACGCGCACGCCGCCCTTGCCGCCGGGATCGTTCGAAAAGCGCCCGGCGCCCCGGCCGCCCGCGTGAATCTGCGATTTCACCACCCACACCGGACCGCCGAGCGCGGTCGCGGCGTCCGCGGCTTCCTGCGCATTGAAGGCGACGCGGCCTTGCGGGACCGCGACGCCGTACTTTCGCAGCAGCGCCTTCGCCTGATACTCATGGATGTTCATTGCGTCTCCTGTTTTGATGGCTGTGGCGCGAGAAGGACGAGCGGGGCAGTTTCGCGTTGTATGTGATATATCACATTTCACGGCGATCAAAAAAGACGACCAGCGCCAAGAATATTGCTGCGACGCAACACAAGAATAGCCGCATTCAAGCTGTCAAAAGGCTCATGGCCAATGACGCACTGCATCACAGGGTTTTCGCCCCTCGCTGAACGCTTGACTAATACTGTGTGTGGAATATTGTATATCACAGAAACCGGGCGGCGGCGCGACGCCGAGATCGCACGCAACCCCATCGAGGAGGAGACAACAATGTCGGAAGTCGTCAGCAGACGTCCGGAAACCGCTGCCGCCAGCACCACCGCCGAAGACACGCTCAAACAGAAAACACGCGGCGCGGGCGTCGTTTCGGGCGGCCACATCGTCGACATCTATGACGGTCGCGTCGATGAAGGCATCCGCATCGTCGACGTTCGTCACGAGCAGGTCGCCGCCCACGCCGCCGAAGGCTACGCGCGTCAGACCGGCAAGCTCGGCTGCGTCGCCACGACGTTCCGCTCGGAAAGCCCGATCATCCATATTGGCGGTCAGGGCGCGCTCGCGCAGCACAAGATGGGCGCGTTGCAGCGGGCGCGCGAGTCGATCGCGAAGACGGGCAAGAGCGCGGTCATCAATGCCTGGGTCGATCCTGCGGTTTATGCCCCTGGCACGATGGCGCAAACCATGTACAAATAACGAGCGATCACGACGCGAACGGACAGATTTAAGGAGACAGCCATGAGCAACACCTCGGGCAAGGCACTCGACGGAGTGCGCATTCTCGACTTCACGCACGTTCAATCGGGCCCGACCTGCACGCAATTGCTGGCCTGGTTCGGCGCGGACGTCATCAAGGTGGAGCGCGCCGGCGCGGGCGATATCACGCGGGAGCAACTGCGCGATATTCCCGACGCCGACAGCCTCTACTTCACGATGCTGAACCACAACAAGCGGTCGATCACGATCGATACGAAGAATCCCGAGGGCAAGAAAGTGCTCGAAGCGCTCGTCAAGAAGTGCGACGTGCTCGTCGAGAACTTCGCGCCGGGCGCGCTGGATCGCATGGGCTTCACGTGGGAGCGCATCCAGGAGCTGAATCCGGCGATGATCGTCGCGTCCGTGAAGGGCTTCGGCCCGGGCCCGTACGAAGACTGCAAGGTCTACGAGAACGTCGCGCAGTGCGCGGGCGGCGCGGCATCGACCACCGGTTTCGACGACGGCCCGCCCGTCGTCACCGGCGCGCAGATCGGCGATTCGGGCACGGGGCTGCATCTCGCGCTCGGCATCGTGACGGCGCTTTATCAGCGCAACCGCACGGGACGCGGCCAGAAGGTGCTCGCGGCGATGCAGGACGGCGTGCTCAACCTCTGCCGCGTGAAGCTGCGCGACCAGCAGCGGCTCGAACGCACCGGCGTGATGAAGGAGTATCCGCAATACCCGAACGGCACGTTCGGCGAAGCGGTGCCGCGCGCGGGCAACGCATCGGGCGGCGGTCAGCCGGGCTGGATCCTGAAGTGCAAGGGCTGGGAAACCGATCCGAACGCGTACATTTATTTCATCACGCAGGCGCCGGTGTGGGGCGAAATCTGCAAGGTGATCGGCAAGGAGGAATGGATCGATCATCCGGATTTCAAGACGCCCTACGCGCGGCTGCCGCATCTGAAGGACATCTTCGCCGAGATCGAACGCTGGACCATGACGAAGACCAAGTTCCAGGCGATGGAAATCCTCAACAAGCACGACATTCCGTGCGGTCCGATTCTGTCGATGAAGGAGATCGCGGAAGAGCCGTCGCTCAGAAAGACGGGCACGGTCGTGGAAGTCGATCATCCGGTGCGCGGCAAGTACCTGACGGTCGGCAATCCGATCAAGCTGTCCGATAGCCCGACCGACGTGGTGCGCTCCCCGCTGCTCGGCGAGCACACCGAAGAAGTCATGGCCGAGCTCGGCTACTCGCCCGACCAGGTCGCGACGCTGAGAAGCCTCGGCGCGATCTGACCCGCCTCACTCGATGTTGACGCCGCCGCCCCCGCAAAAGGGGCGGCGCGGACCGGCACGCGCCTGCACACGGAGACATAACGAATGAACAGCACCGTCGAGCGCGGCATTCCGAAGCTGCCGACGCCGAAGGGCGAGAACGCCGCCGATGGTCTTCGCGAAGCTCGTCATCGAAGTGAAGGAGGAAATGAAGGCGCGCGGCATCGAGAAGCCGATCGTGGCGTCGCTCGCGGGCGACGTGCAGGCGGAAAGCCGCCGAATATCTGCATGAGCACGGCGTGCCGGCCTATGCGTATTCGACCGAATTGCCAGTTGCGGTGCTCGGTGCGAAATATAAGTGGGCGCGTGCCGCGGGTTTGATCTGATGTGAAACGAGGGAGCGCGGCCCGCGCTGCCTCATCCAATGAGGACCGTATAAGTGACCACCTGGATACGCTTTCGCGATGGCGACGGCCGCATCGGCTTCGGCACGCTCGATCCGCACTCGGGGCGCGTCGTGCAGCACGACGGCGCGCTCTTCGATCGTCCGCGCCCGACCGACATCTCCTTCGCCGCCGACGACCTCACGCTGCTCGCGCCGTGCGAGCCGAGCAAGATCGTCGCGTTGTGGAACAACTATTACGCGCTGTCGCAGAAGCTCGACAAGGCGCCGCCGCAGCATCCGCTCTTTCTCATCAAGCCGCCGATGTCGGTGATCGGGCCGAGCGAGTCGATCAGGCGTCCGCGCAGCTATCACGGCAAGATCGCGTATGAGGGCGAACTGGGGATCGTGATCGGCAAGACGGTGTCGGGGGCGTCGGTGGAAGAGGCCGAGGACGCGATCTTCGGCTACACCTGCGTGAACGACGTCACCGCGATCGAACTGCTGCAGGAAGATCCCAACTTCGCGCAGTGGTGCCGCTCGAAGGGCTTCGACACGTTCACGTGCCTGGGGCCGGCTATCGTGAGCGGCTTCGACTGGCGCAGCGCGAATCTCACGACCACGGTCGATGGCGTCGAACGGCAGAACTATCCGCTCGACGACATGATCTTCTCGCCCGCCGAGCAGGTGAGCCTGATCTCGCACGACATGACGCTCGTTCCCGGCGATGTCATTGCGTGCGGCACGTCGGTCGGCGTCGGATCGATCAAGGATGGGGCGCGCGTGGATGTATCGATTGCGGGAATCGGCATGCTGTCTAACGTGCTGGCCGTGTAGCGCGACCCAGATACGACAAAGCCGACGCGCGTTGCGTCGGCTTTGTTTTTTTGCACGCTGCGCACCTTCATGCGCCGATAGCCGGCGCATGGCATGCTCAGCGATCGCGATTCCACAACGCGCCGAGCACGAAGCCGACAGCCGCCGCGATCAGCACGCCGTTGATCGGCTGATTCGACACGGCGGAGCGCACGTTGTCGAGCGTCTGCCCGTAGCTCTCCTGCAGCGAGCCGAACGCCTGTCGGGCCTTGCCCTCGACCTGCGCGCCCGCATCGCCCGTCAGCGCGCCGACCGCATCCTGCACCTTGCCGACCACGTTCTGTGCCGTGCCTTCCACTTGATCTTGCACCATGGTGCCTCCCATTCTGGTTGAAGCGGTTTGCGTTGGAATTGCCTCGAAACTGCGTCGATGCTGCTTCGATTCAACCGGCAGTGCCGGAGCGGACGATTGAGCACGCTTCGTGCCCGGCGCTTCATCGCACGCGTTCGGCGATTTCAGGCCGGACCGATCAAATGGTTCACGAGCGCGATCAGATCGTCAATGGAAAACGGCTTGCGGCGAAACCGCGCGGCCGGATGATTCAGCTCCGGCGCATTCGCCGCCGCGCTCATCAGGATCACGGGCACCTTGCGGAGCGACTCGCTCGCCGCCAGGTCGCGGATCAATTCGACGCCGTCCTTGTGCGGCATCATCCAGTCGGTGATGACGAGATCGGGCGCGTTCATGGTCGCGGCTTCGAGCGCGACGCGTCCGTTGGACGCGGTCGTCACCTCGTAGCCCTCCATTTCGAGCACGAGCCGCCAGGTGGTCAGGATGTCGAATTCGTCGTCGACGACGAGGATCTTTTTCATGCGCGCGCGCCGGGATCCGACACGGAAAGCGCGGGCGAAAGCGACGGATGCCCGGACAGGATGCCCGTCGGTCCGATGAATCCCTCGCTCAAGTGCAGTCCGCGCGAATCGATCGTGAGCCGGCGGATCGCCGAATCGTGCGCGCCTTCGCGCTGCTTGACGACCGCCACCATGCGATGAAGCGCCGAATTCAGTTCGACGTAACGCATCAGCACGATGTTCTCGGTCATCGCGGAGGCGCGCAGCGTCGCGGGCGCGGCGAATTCGTTGTAGAGCGGCAGTTCCTCGGTCAGCAAGGCGGTCACGCCGGCATTGCGCAGCCGCTGCGTGAGCGCGTTGATGAAGAGGCCGAAGCGCTCGGTGCGGTTCGCCGACTGCAGAAAGCCGTCGATGCCGTCCACCACGAGCCGCGTCGCGTTCGTGCGCGCGACGACGGCCATCAGCTCCGAGGCGAGTTCGTCGATGGCGAGTTCCACCGCCGAATGCCACTGGATCGCGAGGCGTCCGTCGTTCATGGCCGCGGTCAGATCGATGCCCACCGACTGCGCCTTCGCGACGAGCCGCTCGGGCGATTCGTAAAGCCCGAAGTACACGCAGCGCTCGCCGCGATCGACGCCCGCCTGCAGGAACTTCAATGCCAGCAGCGTCTTGCCGACGCCCGACGGCCCGATGATCGTCGTGGTCGAGCCGCGCATCACGCCGCCGCCGAGCATGCGGTCGAAGCTCGGGAAGCCGAAGTCGAGCCTGCCATCGAAATGGGACGGGTTGCCCGACTGTCCGCGCGATGCTTCCAGACGCGGAAACGTGACGAGCCCGTTCTCGGTGATATTGAAGAAATGCTTGCCGAGCAGATGATCGCGGGCGCGCAGCTTGTGGACTTCGATTTCGCGCGCGCGGCGCATGCCGGTGTTGAACCGGTTCAGCTCGATGAGCCCGTCCACCAGCGTGTGCTCCGGATGCGGCTCGTTGCCCGACAGCGGCGCGAGGATCAGCGTGGTGCAGCGCGCGGCGGACACGAACGCCGACAACTCGTGGATGAACTGCGAGAGTTCGAGTTCGGTCGAGCTGAATTCGCGTGCGCTGCGAAAACCGTCGATGACCATGAAGCGCGGGCGGCTCGTTTTGATCGTCGAGGCGATGAGCGCGAGAAAGCCCGAGAGGCCGTCGCGCATCAACTCGTGATAGCCGCTCACGAACAGCATGCGGTCCGAGATGGCGTCGGCGTTGTAGAACGACAGCGCGCGCAGATGCGACAGCAGCTTAGTGTGCGATTCCGCGATCAGCGTGACGTACAGCACCTTGTCGCCCTTCGCGACGCGATGAAAGCCGACTTGCGACGAGAGAATCGTCTTGCCGGCGCCCGCCATGCCTTCGATCAGATAGAGACCGCCTTCGACCAGACCGCCGCCGAGGATATCGTCGAGGCCCGGCACGCCCGTCGTGACGTTGCCGTCGCTGGCGACCGGTTGCGGCGATGGATCGGGCGGGAGATTGTCGTCTTGGTTCATGAAATTTTCGTTTTTACCCGGCGGACCGCTTTTTTCGAGATGGCGAATTATGGCTGACGAAAGGCAGACTGTCGCCGTTCGATGCATAAATTCGCTCGCCGCGATGCCGTTTTGCAAGGCTTCGGCGTCGGTTGCGCACGAACCGGACGCGTCGTCGCGCTGCGAATCTCGGAATCGCAGGCGCAATCTCGCGCATCGATGCTGCATTATTCGCGCCCGCTCGGGCGGCATGCGGCGTTTCGTCGTGGACAGATCGATTTGAGATGCTTCTCATGGTTCGCGAGCGTGCGGGCTGGTGAAATGGCGGGCATCGTTTTTCGTGGACGCCGCGAGCCTTCCGGCCGTCCTTCCGGCGCGCTGCGCCCGTCTTTGCCTTTCACGCCATGCACCGTTCGTATTCGATTCCGGCCGCCGCCGCTTTTTTCGTTTCCCTGTTGTTGTCGCCCGTTCTGGCGCGGGCCGCCGAACCGTTGATCGATCCGCATATTCTTTCGAGCACGCCATTCAGATTTCAGGCGGACAGGGGAATTTTCTCGCGCTTGTCCGAACCGCCAGCGGATTCGCGCATGATCGCGCCGCGTGAATCGCTCGATGCGAACCCGTCGTCGCAATTCTCTCAAGCCGATTCGAAGCGCCGAAAAACGCGCTAGCTAATCTCATTAATCGAGCATCGGATTAGTTCGATAAATTGGGATTTATCTTCTGCGACGAGCGCGATCGCGCTTGTAGAATCGCCCCGCTCATGAACGCCCGCGTTGCCGTACCAGGCGGGCAAGGCAAGCATCGCTCTCAATAAAAACGTGTCGTCGCGGACGCGTTGCGCTTCCCTGATCACAATCGAGATGTTCAAGAAAACCGTCGCCGCTGTCTTTGCTGTTTCTGCCGTGCTTTCGGGCTGCGCGTCCAATTCCGGGCCAACGTTCAATATTCAGCCGATCAAAACGTCGAGCGGGCAGCAGGCGTTTCGCGCCGAATGCTACGGCCTTTTCGAAAGCGGCAGCGCCTGCATGAAGGCCGTGCAAAGCGCGTGCGGCAATCAGCCGTACACCGTGCTGCAAAACGTCGCGGGCACGCGCGCACCGGGCGATGCACGCGAAGTCGTTTTCATGTGCGGCGCGCCCGCGCAACCTGCGCCCGTACCTGCACCGGCCGCTCAGCCAGCGCCGGCGCCTGTGGTGGCGCCCGTCGCGCCGGCCCCGGCGTCCACCCGCAAGGTCACGCTCGATGAAAAGACCAACTTCGCCTTCGATAGCGCTCAACTGACGCCGAATGCCCGGACCATTCTCGACAGGCTCATCGCCGAAGTCCGCGACGTGACGTTCGCTTCGGTCACGGTCGAAGGCTTCACCGACGCCGTCGGTCCCGCGCAATATAACGTCGCGTTGTCGGAGCACCGCGCGCAAGCCGTGCTCGGCTATTTGAAGAGCCACGGTATGCAGGCGCAGGCGTTCGCGATGAAGGGCTACGGCAAGGCACGCCCGGTTGCATCGAACGCGACGAGCGATGGCCGCGCCGAGAACCGTCGCGTGGAAATCGTGCTGAAGCAATAAGCCGCATCGCAAGGCGCCAGGAAAAAAGCTCGCGGACCGCATGGCCGCGAGCTTTTTTATGCAATTGGGATAGTCAGAACAGCAGCAATTGCTCGCGGCCCGGACCACCTTCGAGCGTGAGCAGCCAGCGCTTGCGATCGACGCCGCCCGCATAGCCCGTCAGTTCGCCGTCGCCGCCGATCACGCGATGACACGGCACGATGATCGCCACCGGATTGCGCCCGTTCGCGCCGCCCACGGCCCGCGATGCGCCCGGCGGCAAACCCAGCCGGCGCGCGAGATCGCCGTAGGTCCAGGCATCGCCGAAAGGAATCTGGCGCAACAACTCCCACACCTGCTGCTGGAACGCCGTGCCGTGCAACCGCGTGGGCACGGAGAACGCCCGTCGCTCGCCCGCGAAGTACTCGCCGATCTCCTCGCGCGCCTGATCGATCACGCGCGGCGCGGGGCGATCGTCGGCGGGCATCGTGACGCCCGGCGGAAAATGCTTCTGCCCGACGAAGAAAAGCCCGGTCAGGCAGTCGTTTTCCGCGCGATAGAGAATCGGCCCGAGCGGACTCGGGCGCACGTGGCATTCGATCACGTCAGATGAACGGATTGTCGGCGGTGCCGGTGGGCGCGGGCGGCTCGTCCGGCAGCTTCGCGGGTAGGTTCGATTCCTTCTTCAGCGCCTCGACGATCGCGCCCAGCGCGTCGTGGAGCGCCTGCGCGGCGGCCAGTCCCGCCTGGTCCCGCGCGATGGTCAGGTCGCCGCTGACCGTCACGCGCGTCTTGCCGTTGACGATGTTGATGGCGTCGCCCGCGATGTTCATCGCGTCGGTATCGTTGGCAAATGGCTTAAACACCGCTCAGTCCTCCAATTCGTTTGTCTTTCAGTGCGTCGGGAATGCCGGGAAACGCGAGGCCGCTCATGGCTTCGAGTTCGCGCACGGTCTTCATCGTATAGGTTTTGGTCGGCGTGTTCTCGACGACCACCGCGAACGCAATCTGCCGCTGCGGCAAATACACGACCTTGTACAACTGCGTGGGCACGAGCACCCGCGATTCGCCGATGGTCTGCAATTGCCGGCCTGAAAACAGCGGTCCGGTGACGACATACGCTTCGCCCGATTCCTCGGTGAGCCGGCGCACGGCTTCCTCGATGCGCGACCAGATGCTGCGGTTGTTCGACGGATCCTGCGGCACGATGTTCGCCAGCGAGAACGATTCGGCCATGCCTTTCTTCGTCGCGCGGTCGCCGGCGGGGCTCATGTGGCCGCGGTCGTAGCCGCTGCGCTTGTAGTCGTCGAGCCGGGCGCTGTCGCCGGGCGGCAGCCGCTTCTCCACGAAAAAGCGGTTGGTGCGCGTGTTGTCCTTGGCGTCGTCGACGCTTTTGGCCGTCAGATGTTCCGCCGACCACAGCGGCCCGTGCGTGATGCCCGAATGCAGCAGCGTGAAATCCGAATAGCAGATTTGCTGCGCCGACGCGCGCATCTTCGGATTGGCGACGACCGGCGCGAGGCCGGCCGGGCTGAACTGCGGGCAGTCGCTTGCGACTGCGCTGATGCACACGGCGCCGAGTAGCGCGGCGACGAGTGCCTTGATGCTTGCTTGCATGCTTGAAAGTCCGAACTGATTGCGATGCCTGATACCCGCCGATGCGACGCCCTGAAAGCGCCGTCCGCGAGGCGGCACAGTATAAAGGCTGCGTGCCGGCATCGAAACGCCATCGAAACGCAATTGGTGGCAGCGAGCTAGAATCGCTCGGGCCTCCATCATCCTGAAAAAGAAGAACGCCTATGACGCCCGGTTTCCTTCGATCGATGTTGCTTTCGTTTGCTTCGTGCATCGCGCTGACGCTTGCGCCGCATGCCTTCGCCGCCGATGCCGCTCAGCCGCCCGCGAGCAACGACGGTCCCGCGTATGGCCCCGAGCTGCAGGGCTTCGACTATCCGTATCCGGTGGCGCGCTTCGCGTTCACGTCGCAGCGGCAGGTCGTGCGGATGGCTTACATGGATGTGCATCCGGCGCATCCGAACGGGCGGACCGCCGTGTTGCTGCACGGCAAGAACTTTTGCGCGGCGACGTGGAAAGACACCATCGATACGTTGCGCGATGCGGGGTATAGAGTGATCGCGCCGGATCAGATCGGCTTTTGCAAGTCGACGAAGCCCGAGCGGTATCAGTACAGCTTCCAGCAACTCGCGCGCAACACGCACGCGCTGCTCGCGGCGCTGGGCGTGAGCCGGCCGACGCTCATCGCGCATTCGACGGGCGGCATGATCGCGGTGCGGTACGCGCTGATGTATCCGAGCGAGACGGAGCAGCTCGTGCTCGTCAATCCGATCGGGCTGGAGGACTGGAAGGCGAAGGGCGTGCCGTCGATTTCAATCGACGACTGGTACGCGCGCGAGCTGAAGACGAGCGCCGACGGCATTCGGAAGTACGAGATGAACACGTACTACGCGGGCCACTGGCGCGACGATTACGAGCCGTGGGTGCAGATGCTCGCGGGGATGTATCGCGGGCCGGGGAAGGATGTTGTCGCGTGGAATTCGGCGTTGCTGTACGACATGATTTACACGCAGCCGGTCGTGTATGAGTTCGAGCAGTTGAAGACGCCGACGTTGCTGATGATCGGCGATAAGGACACGACGGCTATCGGTAAGGATCTGGCGCCGCCGGAGATTCGCGCGACGCTCGGCCGATACCCCGAATTGGCGAAGCTGGCGAAGGAGCGGATCGAAGGGGCGAGGCTTGTTGAGTTTCCCGAGCTGGGGCACGCGCCGCAGATGCAGGACCCGGCGGCGTTTCATAAGGCGTTGTTGGAGGGGTTGGGGGAGCGGTGAGGGGTGTTGAGATCGACTGCCGAATGACGGGAGGCGGCCCACTACGGCCGTTCGCTTTCGCGTTCCACCGTACGTTCGAACGTCGGCTCCCACATGCTCTACATACGATGGCCCAGAAGCCCACCATGACCGCGCCTTAGCCGCAGTGCTCAAGTCCCGTCTCGCTTGGGCTTCACGTAATTCGATAGATTCACTTGTTCGTTCGGCCTCGGCGCGGGGTAGAAGACAAGCGGATCGAGCGGTATCGCGGTGCAATTTGCGTTATCTCGCGACTATGCAGGCACGAATAGTCCTTCCCTGCGGGTCCATCGGCTGCGACAGGCTCGGACCACCTCGCGACGGCGTGGGCGCGATTGTTCGCTATCGGGCGACGAGCTGCCGCACCGATGTCAACCAGGCATCCACTTTCGTGCGCCGTTTGTCACTCACAACTCCCGCCAGATCGGAGCGGATCATCACGCAATCCGTTTCCAGCAGACGTGGAAAATGTCCGGCATTGTTCGGCACGAACGCACTAAGCAAAAATCCGCACCGTTCGTATTCTGTAAGCGCGTCGCGGAAGTCGACCGAGTCCGCGTAGAGTTTCGCAATCGCCAGCTCGCTTTGCAGCCCGACGAAATTGCGCATGATATCGCCCGAGGCTTTGACGATCTTCACGTCGAATCCTTGCGTATCCATCTTCAGGAATGGCCGCTTGAATCCGTGTTCGGCCTGCAATTCGCGCAAAGCAGTTTCCAGACGCTGTGTTTTCACCGTTACTGTCCCGACGATGGCGTTCATCTCGCGAAACAGTTCGCTGTCGTCATGCTTCGGTGTACTGAGCGAACTGAATTCGCTCGAGTGCATTATGTTTAACTCCGCCGTCCCATCCGCTTCGGCAATCGCCGTCTCGATCACCATCCACTTGTTGTCGCCTTCGGACTGCGCGCGAGCGATGCGAGCATCGTGTGGATTCGGTTCGAATGAAAAAATGAAACCTTCGTAGCCGGCATTGCGCCGTAGCATCCCGGCATATTGGCCTTGGTTTGCCCCGATGTCGAACACGCAATCGACTTCCAGATAGGCGAGGAGTCTGGCCAAATGAGACTGCTCCCAGACCTGATAGAGCTTTCGCCTGTCGATGATCGCCATGTGCTTGATGAAGGACAGAACTCGTATGGTGCTCAACAAGGTTCGATCGACGGCCTGCATAAGAACCTACTCCCGTGTGAGTTGGTAAGCACAGCAGATCTGCCTGACGAGTCTGTCCCGTTTCGCCGGGGCATGGACAGATGGAACACGACGGATTGAACACATTACCCATTCGGCGCTACGTCAGCACGATGCCAGCAGGTCGAATAATCTGCATCTAGCGAAGGCCGTAAGGCTCGCCGGCATGCCCATCTAACTCGATGCTTACGCGCAATTTACCGACGCGCTCTGACTTGTACTGCGCCGTTGCAGCATCGGGAAAACTCTAGCGCAAAGTCTGCCGCTTTTGGCGAGAAATGTCGAATGCGTCAACTTCAAATGCAGACCATCATCACCCTTACTAGACAAGCACCGATTGGTTGTCTGAAGTAAGCGTCTTTATCATGTGACGAAACGGCAGTTTCGCTAGATGCATGCCGGTGCTCGGGGCCGACACGAGCCTGTCACAGCCGTGCAATAACTAGCGCGCTGCCGTGCGACTCTCACACATCCCGCGCTCGACCGACGGCAGTTGCAAGAACAACGTCACCCCCCGCGCCACCATGAACGCGGTCATCGCAGCCCAAAGCCCGTGATTCCCGAGCGGACCCACGAGCGTCCAAGCCGCGCCCATGAAAACCGCAAGCGATACCGCCATCGCCATCATCAATTCCCGCGTGCGCGTCGCGCCGATGAACACGCCATCGAACAGAAATCCCGCGACGGACACAAGCGGCAGCACCGCAGCCCACGGCAGATACCGCACCGCCGCCGCCCGCACGGCAGCCTGATCCGTCAGCCGCCCGATGATCCATTCGCCGCTCATCCAGTACACGGCGGAAAACCCCGCCGCGCCGATGACCGACCACAGCATCGTCACCTTGACGGCCTGGCGGAACGCATGTCGGTCGCGCGCGCCTATCGCCGCACCGACGAGCGCTTCGGCGGCGTGCGCGAAGCCATCGAGTCCGAAGGCCATGAACGTCTGGAAGTTGAGCAGCAGCGCATTGGCGGCGAGCACCGCATCGCCCTGACGCGCGCCCATATGCGCGAACCAGCCGTACGAACCGAGCAGACACAGCGTGCGGATGAAAATATCGCGATTGATCGCGACGAGACGGCGAATCGCGCGCAGATCGAAGAGCGCGGCGAGCGCAATCGGCGGCAGGCCGCGTTCGCGCAGTCGCCAGAGAATCGCCGCGCCCAGCGCGAAGCCGCAGAAATCGGCGAAAGCGGTCGCCGCGCCGATGCCCGCGATACCCCAGCCGAAGCGATACACGAACAGCAGCACCGCGACGATATTCACAGCGTTGATGAACACCTGCGTGAGCAGCGCGAGCCGCACGCGCTGGCAGCCGAGCAGATAGCCGAGCACCGCGTAATTGCCGAGCGCGAACGGTGCGGCCCAAATACGCGCGTGGCAATACGCGCTCGCCGTGTCGTGCACCGCGCCGCTGCCGCCGAGCGCTTGCAGCGCGTAACGAATGATCGGCGCCTGCAACACGAGCACCGCCGCGCCGATCGCGAGTGCGAGCATCAGCGCGCGCAGCACGCTCGCGCGCACGGCGGCGGCATCGCGTGCGCCGAACGCCTGCGCGACGAGGCCTGTCGTGCCCATGCGCAAGAAGCCGAAGCCCCAGAACACGAAGCTGAACACGAGCCCGCCGAGCGCGACGCCGCCCAGATATTGCGGACCGTCGAGATGACCGGCGACGGCGGTATCGACTGCGCCGAGAATCGGCTGCGTGAGATTCGCGAGGACGATAGGGAACGCGAGCGTCAGCACCCGGCGATGCCAGCGCACAGGCAACGCGTCGCGGTAGGGAAGGTCCGGGGAATCGGTCAAGGAAGCGCGTCGGCAGGCAAAGGCGACATTGTCGTCAGCACCGGCCGGCGGCGCAACCCGCCACCGAACTTCCCTGGCAACCGATAATGCACGCCATGAAAACCTTCCTGCTCTACGTCGTGACCGCGGTCGCCGAAATCGCCGGCTGCTATTTTCCGTATCGATGGCTGAAGGCGGGCGGATCGGCGTGGCTCGTGGTGCCGGGCGCGCTGTCGCTCGCGCTCTTCGCGTGGCTGCTGACGCTGCACGATACCGCCGCTGGCCGCATCTACGCCGCGTACGGCGGCGTGTACATCGGCGTGGCGATTGCGTGGCTATGGGCGGTCGACCGCATCCGGCCGACCGCGTGGGATGTGAGCGGCGCGGCAATCGCGCTGATCGGCATGTGCGTGATCGCGTTCCAGCCGCGCTGATCCATCGCGCTGTATTTGATCGATCACGCTTCGACCGCGAGCAACGCGAACGTCGCGAGCCAGTGCTCGCCCATGTAGTCGCCCGCGACGTGCGCGATGCCCGACGCCAGATGCGCCTCGGCCGCCGCTTCGAGCACGCCGATGCGCGCATCGCCCGCCGGCAGCGCCCGCGCGATCGTCCGCTGGCACCACGCGCGGCTCAGATTGAGGCCGTCGAGATGTGCGAGCTTGCCGTCGCTGCGATCCGTGACGGTGGCAGGCGTGAAGAGCGTAGCCGGCTCGCGATCGGCAATGCGCGGCAGGAACGCATCGAACCAGCCGACGAAGCGCTCCGCCGGCAGCACATGACGCATCAACACGGCTTCCATCAGCGACGGCGAGAGAAATTCGTCGCCCGCAGGCTCCCACGCCTGGCACGCGGCGTCGTGCTCGAACCAGCGCATGGCGGTGTCTTCGAGCAGGCGCGCGAACGCCGTATCGCCAACGATGCGCGCATAACCCAGCGACAGCGTCAGCGCGAACGCCATGTTGAAGTGCGTGCCGACGCGAAGCGGATACGTCGATTTCGGCAGGAAGTCCTTGAAGCGATCGGCGAAGGCATCGGCGAGCGGCTGCAGCGTGCGCGCCCAGCGCTCGGCGTCGGCGGAACGCATCGAACGAAGCTGGCCCGCGAGCGCGAGCAGCCACGCCCAGCCGTAGGGCCGCTCGAAACCGCGCGACGCCGGCCGCTGCAAGTAAGCGACTTCGGCGGCGACGTTGGCCTCGGTGAAATGCTCGTCGATGACGGCGCGAATGCGCGCGGCCTCGGGCAGGTCGGGGAAACGGTCGTACAGGCGCGCGATGAGCCAGTAGCCGTGCACGCACGAATGCCAGTCGAAGCTGCCGTAGAAGATCGGATGCAGCGCGCGCGGGCTTTGCGCGTCGGCGTCGCTTGCGAGCACGTGATCGAGCTTGTTCGGATACTCGCGCGTCAGATGGCCGAGCGCGACCTGCGCGAATTTCGATGCCAGCGCGGCGTCCAGCGCCGTCGCGTTCTGCTTGTTCATGCGGACCTCGCGGGTTCGTGAAAGCGGGACAGGAATCTATCACGAGACTTTATCGATAAATAATCGAGAAAGTGTCGTGTCGGGGTAATTACCTAGTCGCGCGGGTTTCAACGCGCGCGCAGGCTTTAAACGCAAGGCGCGACGCCCGGAATGACACGCGATGAAGCCGGAATAAGCGCGCCGGCGATGAAAGCGTCGTTTAAACTTGCGCCCGAACGCCGACAGAGCGTGCCATCCGGAGCCCACGCGCCGGGTTTTCATCCCGATAGAGACATAAAAGACTTCAGCACATCATGACCGACCTTCCCATCTATACCGCAGAGGACACCCGGCGACGCGTTTTCGCCATCGTCGGGGCATCGTCGGGCAATCTCGTCGAATGGTTCGACTTCTATATTTACTCGTTCCTCGCGCTGTATTTTTCGGCGGCGTTCTTTCCGAGCGGCAATTCGACCACGCAATTGCTGAACACGGCCGGCGTGTTCGCAGCGGGCTTTCTCATGCGTCCGATCGGCGGATGGCTCTTCGGCCGCATCGCCGACAAGCACGGCCGCCGCAACGCGATGATGATCTCCGTGCTGATGATGTGCGGCGGATCGCTCGTCATCACTTTTCTCCCGACGTACGCGACCATCGGCGCGTGGGCGCCCGTGCTGCTGCTCCTCGCGCGGCTCTTTCAGGGCTTGTCGGTGGGCGGCGAGTACGGCACGAGCGCCACGTACATGAGCGAAGTGGCGCTGCGCGGCCGGCGCGGCTTCTTCGCGTCGTTTCAATATGTGACGCTGATCGGCGGACAGCTCGCCGCGCTGCTCGTGCTCGTCATCCTGCAGCTTTTCCTGTCGACGGAAGAACTGAAGGCGTGGGGCTGGCGCGTTCCGTTCTTCGTCGGCGCGTGCGCGGCGCTGGTGTCGCTTTATCTGCGCCGCTCGCTCGATGAAACCACGACCGCCGAAACGCGCGAACGCAAGGAAGCGGGCACGCTCGCCGGTCTCATGCATCACAAGAAGGCGTTCATGACGGTGGTGGGCTTCACGGCCGGCGGATCGCTGATCTTCTACACGTTCACCACGTACATGCAGAAGTATCTGGTCAACACGGCGGGCATGCACGCCAAGACCGCCAGCAACGTGATGACCGCGGCGCTCTTCGTCTACATGCTGCTGCAGCCGCTGTTCGGCGCATTGTCGGACCGCATCGGCCGCCGCCGGTCGATGCTGTTCTTCGGCGCGCTCGCGACCATCTGCACGGTGCCGCTGCTGCACGCGCTGCGCGACGTGACGAGCCCGGTCATGGCGTTCGTGCTCGTCGTGGTGGCGCTCGCCATCGTGAGCTTCTATACGTCGATCAGCGGTCTCATCAAGGCCGAAATGTTCCCGCCCGAAGTGCGCGCGCTCGGCGTCGGGCTCTCGTATGCGGTGGCGAACGCGGTGTTCGGCGGATCGGCGGAATACGTGGCGCTGTTCCTGAAAAGCGCCGGAAACGAATCGGCGTTCTATTGGTACGTGACCGTGCTGTGCGCGATCTCGTTCGTCGTGTCCTGGCGAATGATGGATCCGAGCAAGGAAGGGTATCTTCGCAACGAACCGTAAGGTATGGGCGTGCGGCGCGCGGACTTCGGGCCTCGCGCCGCTTGCCGTTGACGGTAGTATGGTGTTTTATGCGGTATGTATCGTTAGAGAACGCGCCCGGTGCGGCGCACAGCAGCAATCGGAAACAGGATACACATGCGCGCGGCCCGCTCGCGCGCCATGGCGATGAGCGCATTCGGGCGCATCGGTCTGCCAGGAGCCTGTCCATGGAAGATTTCGACGAAACGCTATTTGTCGTGTGGCGAGCGAACATGAACGTGCTGACCGGCTCGCCCGGCGGCGCGACGCGTCTCGCGCGCATGATGAACTTCTCGCCGTCGTTCATGAAGCTGATCGTCGCGGGGCAGCGCGATTTCAACGAGGAATTCGTGCGCGGCATCGAACTGGTGTCGGGTCTGCCGCCGCACTGGATGGACGAGCGCCGCGCACCCGCCGACGTGCCGGCCGAAGTCAGGCGCGCGCTCGATGAAGAACGGCCGTTCGCGGTATTTCGCGGCACGGCGCATCCCGCGCCGAAGCGTTCGGTGCTGCGCGGCCCCGAGCCGCTGTTGTCGCAGACCGAAGCCACGCGGCGCGTCGCCGATCTCGCGCAGCAGCAAGCCGAGGCCAATCGGCGCGATCTGCTGTTCAGGAAGAATCGCGAATTGCTGTCGCAGGATCTGCGACGCCTCGAGCGCCAGCTCGGGCTTCTGCAAGTCGAGCCGATGCTGCCGAAAGCCGATGAACTCATCGCCTCCGACCGCATGAGCGAAGCGGCGAAGGCCGATCTCTCCGGCCGGCTCGAACAGATCGACAAGCACGTGAAGCTCTTGCATCAACACGTGGAAAAGCTCGTCGCGCTGCTCACCGCGCCCGACGAGCCGGAATCGAACGACGCGAACTGAGCCTCGTGAAGAAGCCCCGGCTTATTTTCGGGGCGTCTTGCGGTCGTCGGTGGATTCGGGTTCCGGATGGACGGCGATCGGATCGCTGGCGGGAAACGTCTCTTCCAGCGCTTCATCCAGCAAATCTTCTTCGCTTTCGTGGGGCGGTTCTTTGGATGCGTCGGGCGTTCGCTGCGTCATGGTGCGCTCCGGATGCCAGTGGAAGTATCTCAATATATCGCAGTGTCCCTTCCGGCGCGCGCGATCCTCGTTCCTTGCATTCGGGTTGACACTAGGTGGCGAAAGCGCGCGGTTCGCGTGATCGTTCTGGTCATCGGCTAACGTCGGACGAAGCGTCCGCACGCGGCCCTCACCGGACTCATTCATGATCGACAGTTTTCTCACCGAAGAACAACGCATGATCCGCGACGCGGCGCGCCAGTTCTCGGCCGAAGTGCTCGCGCCGAACGCGGGCCAGTGGGACAAGGACGCCGCCATTCCCGACGCCGTCGTGCGGCAGCTCGGCGAACTCGGCTTGCTCGGCATGATCGTTCCCGCCGATTTCGGCGGCACGTACAGCGACTACACCGCCTACGCGCTCGCGATGGAGGAGATCGCGGCCGGCTGCGCCTCGTGCGCGACGATGATGAGCGTGCACAATTCCGTCGGCTGCGGGCCGATCCTCGCGTACGGCAACGACGCGCAAAAGGCCGAATGGCTGCCGAAGCTCGCGAGCGGCGAAGTGATCGGCGCATTCTGCCTGACCGAGCCGCACGCGGGTTCGGAAGCGAACAATCTGCGCGTGCGCGCGGTCGAGCGCGACGGCCAGTGGATTCTCTCCGGCAGCAAGCAGTTCGTGACGAACGGACGGCGCGCGGGCGTCGCGATCGTGTTCGCGGTGACGGATCCGGACCTCGGCAAGCGCGGCCTTTCCGCGTTCATCGTGCCGACGAACACGCCGGGCTTCAACGTCGGGCCGCCGGAACACAAGCTCGGCATTCGCGCATCCGATACCTGCCCGATCACCTTCGACGACTGCGCGATTCCCGCCGCCAATCTGCTCGGCGAACGCGGCGAAGGCTTGCGCATTGCGCTGTCGAATCTGGAAGGCGGGCGCATCGGGATCGCGGCGCAGGCGCTCGGCATCGCGCGCGCGGCCTTCGATGCGGCGCGTGCCTACGCGCGCGAACGCGTGCAGTTCGGCAAGCCGATCATCGAGCATCAGTCGGTCGCGAACATGCTCGCGGACATGCAGACGCAGATCAACGCGGCGCGCCTGCTCGTGCTGCACGCGGCCCGCATGCGGACCGAAGGCGTTCCGTGTCTGTCGGAGGCGTCGCAGGCGAAGCTGTTCGCATCGGAAATGGCCGAGCGCGTGTGTTCCGACGCGATCCAGATTCACGGCGGATACGGCTATCTGCAGGATTATCCGGTGGAGCGGCATTATCGCGATGCGCGCATCACGCAGATTTACGAAGGAACCAGCGAAGTGCAGCGGATGGTGATCGCGCGGAACGTTTGAGCGAGGAGACGCTATGAGCCGGGCTGAGCCGTTCATCGATTCGTTTATCGAAGCAAGAGATTTTCTGCTGCGTCATCGCACCGATTACGACACCGCGTATCGCGATTTCAAATGGCCCGTGCTCGATCGCTTCAACTGGGCGCTCGATTATTTCGACCCGATGGCGCGCGGCAACGATGCGCCCGCGCTGCATATCGTGAGCGAAAGCGGCGACGAAACGCGGCTTTCTTTCGCGCAGATGAGCGAGCGGTCCGCGCGGGTCGCGAATCATTTGCGCGCGCTGAATGTGAAGCGCGGCGAGCGCATTTTGCTGATGCTGCCGAATCGCGTCGAGCTATGGGAAACGATGCTCGCCGCGATGAAGCTCGGCGCGATCGTGCTGCCCGCCACGACGCAACTCGCGAGCGGCGACTTGCGCGAACGCATCGCGCTGGGAAGCGTGCAGCACGTCATCGCCGATGCAGGCGAAACGCACAAGTTCGATGGCATCGATCTTCCCGGCGTGCGGCTGTCCGTCGGCGGCGCGCGCGAAGGCTGGCTCGCTTACGACGACGCGTACGGCGCATCGCCGGAATGTGTTTCGGATGCCGAAACAAATGCGCGCGATCCGTATCTGCTGTACTTCACGTCGGGCACGACATCGAAGCCGAAGCTCGTCGCGCACACGCACGAGAGCTATCCGGCCGGGCATCTCTCGACGATGTACTGGATCGGCCTTCAGCCCGGCGACGTGCACTGGAACATCAGTTCGCCCGGCTGGGCCAAGCACGCATGGAGTTGCTTCTTCGCGCCGTGGAATGCCGGGGCGTGCGTGTTCATCTACAACTTCAGCCGATTCGACGCCGCGCGCACGCTCGATGCGCTCGTGCAGCACGAAGTCACCACGCTGTGCGCGCCGCCGACCGTCTGGCGGATGCTCGTGCAGGAGCCGCTCGCGTCGTATCGCGTGAAGCTGCGGGAGATCGTCGGGGCGGGCGAGCCGCTGAATCCGGAAGTCGTCGAACGCGTGCAGGCGGCGTGGGGCGTGCCCATCCGCGATGGCTACGGCCAGACGGAGACCACCGCGCAGATCGCCAACACGCCGGGCCAGCGGCTCGTGCCCGGTTCGATGGGCCGTCCGCTGCCGGGCTATCGCGTGGTGCTGCTCGATCCCGACGGTCATCTCGCCGACGAAGGCGAAATTGCGCTCGCGCTCGATCCGCCGCCGCTCGGCCTGATGACCGGTTACGCCGACAATCCCGCCGCGACGCAAAACGCGATGCGCGGTGGCTTCTATCGCACGTCCGATGTCGCGGCGCGCGGCGCGGATGGCTATTTCACGTACATCGGCCGCGCCGACGATGTTTTCAAATCCTCCGATTACCGCCTGAGTCCGTTCGAACTGGAAAGCGTGCTGATCGAGCACGAGGCGATCGCGGAAGCGGCCGTCGTCCCGAGTCCCGATGCGTTGCGGCTGTCCGTGCCGAAGGCATTCGTGACGTTGCGCCACGGCTTTGCCATCGGTCCGGACGTCGCGCGCAGCGTGTTCGCGTTTTCGCGCGAGCGGCTCGCGCCGTATAAACGCATCCGTCGGCTGGAATTCGCCGAATTGCCGAAGACGATTTCCGGCAAGATCCGGCGCGTCGATTTGCGCAGGCACGAAGCATCGCGCACGCAGGACGCGAATCGCGGCGAACACGAATACTGGGAGGAAGACTTTCCGGAACTGCGTCAGCGAAACGACGCCGATTCCGTGAAATGATCCGCGTCGCCGGTTCGCGCGCCGGCGGCGGAAATGGAAAGCAAATGTAACGCGGGTGCCCGCGCGGCGAACCGTCTGAAGGGCCGCTGGTCGAAACGGCTCCATTCACGTCGGATCAATTCAAGGAGGACCCGATCATGCCGAATCGCTCGCTCAGGATCGCGCTTCTGACGGCTGGCCTCGCGGGTGCGCTTGCGGCCCCGGCCGCGTCTTACGCACAGATCAATCTTCAACAATTCGGCTTCGGCAACAAGTCGGATTCATCGGCGGCGAACGGCGCGGCGCAGCCGTCCGCGCTGAACTCGCTCGTACAGAACTACCTGGGCGCCAATCAGCAAGTGCTGAGCGGACAGTCGAGCCTCGCATCGGCGATGGGCATGTCGAGCGTCGCGAGCCAGGCGCAGTCGGCGGCGGGCTTGCTGTCGGGGGCGTCGAGCGGCGGCGTGCCGAATACCAACGTGCTCTCGCAACTGGGCGGCACGCAGCAGAGCGTGTCGCAATCGCTGATGCAGGCGTTCTCCAGCCAATCCGCCACGCCGCCGACCGCCGCCAGCAAGCAGACGTTCACGGACGGACTCGCGTCGCTCGGGCAGGGCGTGAAGCAATACGCGGGTCTGCAATCGGACCTGGGCGCGGTGAAGAACACGATGAACATGTCGTCGCTGCTTCAGGCCGGAACGAACCCGGGAACGGCGCAGGCGGCGTCGTATATCGCGCAATCCGCGCCGGGACAATTGCAATCGCTCGTGCAGACGCTGACGCAAGCGGTGCAGTACGCCAAGACCAACGGCATTTCGGTGCCGGCCATCGCGACGTCGGCGCTCGGCGCGGGACAATAGCGCGTGAAGTTTCGAGGGACGAAAAAAAGCGGCGAGCCTCGTGTGAGCTCGCCGCTTTTTTTTGCGCGATGCGTGGCTTACATCGTCGCCGATTTGCGCATCGACAGCCGGCTGAGCACCGGCAGGGTTTGCAAGCGCTGCCGCATCGAGGCGACCGGCGGCACAACAGAAATATCGGTGACGCCGGCAACGTGCGCCCGTGCATTCGGCTCGGCATCCAGCACTTCGAGCGCGGGCGGTTCGACCAACTCGCTCGCGACCGCTCGATCCATCGCCTCGGCCGGTTCTTCGACACTCAATCCGAGCGAACGGCGCACGTTCACGCCGCGTGTGCGCACGCCGAAACCGGCCGCGCGAATGATCTGCTCGCGGGTCTTCCAGAACGCGGTTGCGGAAGGCGACATGGCGTGCATCGAAACATATTCCACGATGACTTCATAACCGCGCACTTTCGGATAACTCGACAGCAATTGACCCGAGCGAATATACCGGCTGTAGTGGTCGATTTTCTTCGTCAGCAATTCCTGATGCAATGGTTCGTCTTGCCAGTCGAGATCATCGAAAATGCCGACATACACTTGCTTGAACAGGATATTGATTCCGATGTAATCGATGACGTCCACGTCGCGCAAAGACATGGTCATTCCCCTACGCCCTCAGGTGGGCAAGTATTAAAGGTCCGCATTGTAACGGGTTTGTCGGGTCGAAAAGCCGTGAAACGCTGTATACCAACAGCCATAAAACGCTTTTCGTAAGAGTCCGAAAGCATTGAATTGGAACAAATCCGATTAATCTGAAATCGGATTTGTCGAAATCTATTTCGAGATAATCACGGCCGCCGGCGCGACGCATCCGCGAGATCGTGTCCCGGCACGGCTTTCACGTTCTCTTCGTTCGATAACGCGACGGTTTGCGGCAAAGGCGGTTGTTCGTTGATCCACGCTTCGAGAATCGTCGACGTGACGGCGAGAATAACGGGCCCGATGAACAATCCGACTATTCCGAATGCAAACATGCCGCCGAGCACGCCGGACAGAATCAGCAGCATCGACAGATTGACGCCGCGTTGAATGAGCAGCGGCCGCAGGAAATTGTCGAGCATCGCGATCATGAGCGACCACACGAGCAGCAGCGATGCCGCGACGTGCGAGCCGTGCCAGAAAAGCCACGCGACGCCGCCGAGCAGCGGCAGCAGCGGCCCGATCTGCGCGAGACACAACATCAGCATGACCGCGGTGATGATGCCCGCCGCCGGCACGCCCGCCACGTAAAGCCCGATGCCGCCGAGCGCCGATTGCGTGACCGCCGTGACGACGATGCCCAGCGCGACCGCGCGCACCGCGAGGCCGGCGAGCTTGACCGCTTCCGCGCCGCGCAGTCCGGCGATGCGCGTCGCGAAGCGCACGACGAAGTTCGCGGCCGCTTCGCCGCGGCTATAGAGAATGCCCGAGATGATGAGCGTGACGATCATATGCACGACGAATACGCCGACGACGGCCGCGTGCGAGAGCATCCATCGCGCGGCGACGGTCGCGTACGGTTCGAGCTTGGCGAGCAGGCCGCCGGGACCGGCATCGGAAAGCGATTGCCATTCCGTCGACACGCGCTGGCCGACGAGCGGCACGTCATGCACCCAGGTCGGCGGCGGCGGCAGCGCGTAAGTCGGCAGGCTCTTGATTGCGGACATGATGTCGCCGGCATGCAGCGCGAGCGTCGAGATGGCCTGATAAAGCGGCAGCACGATCACGACCAACAGGCCGAGCAGCATCACGGCTGTGGCGAGCCAGCGGCGATTGCCGCAGCGCCGCTGCACGCCGAGCATCAGCGGCCAGGTGGCGATGACGATGGTCGTCGCCCAGATGAGACCAGGGATGAACGGCCGCAGGATATAGAGGCTGCCGACGGTGAGCGCCAGCAGAATCGCGATGATGAGCAGAATGCGGGCGATGTCGACCGGCTGGCGCGGGTTCAGATTCGGCTGCCCGTTGGAGGGTGTGGACATGGTGCGTGTGTTTCGTGAAGAGTTGGGAGTCAAGCGATAAGCCAAAGCGCGCGTGCGGGCAAGCGGCGTCGCGCGAAAGAACGGCGGAATGATACGGCATGCGATCCATAGTACTAAAAAGCGCGCGTGCGAATTACGGGTTTGTTATGGCTGGAAATGCTCACTTAAATTGCCTATCCTTCTTCGGACGCACAGAGCGCAACAATGCCCCGTCGCACAACAAGAACGATTTGGGAGACTGTCATGGCCGGTTTTTCCCGTACGTCGCTTGCTCCGCTCCTTCCCCTTGCTTTCGGCGCGTTTGCGATGCTTTCATCGCCTTCATCGCGCGCCGCCGATGAAATCCAGAACAGCAACACGACGCAGGCATCGCCGATGCCTTCTTCCCTGCGCTCCGTCTCGCAGCAGCAGCTCGACGCCGCCATGAGCGACCAGTCATCGTGGCTGCATTCGAACGGCTCGTATGCGCAAACGCGTTACGCGCCCGCATCGCAGATCAATACGAAGAACGTGGCGAAGCTCAAGCCCGCGTTCATCTTCCAGACCGCCGTGATGGAATCGATGGAAACCGCGCCGATCGTCAGCAACGGCGTGATGTTCCTGACGACGTCCTATAACCACGTCTACGCGATCGACGCCGTCACCGGCAAGGAATTCTGGCATTACAAGCACAAGATGGGACCGGTGACGACGTTCTGCTGCGGGCCGAACAACCGCGGCGTCGCGATTGCGGGCGACCGGCTCTTCATGGGCACGCTCGACGCGAAGCTCGTCGCGCTCGATGCGAAGAACGGCAACGTGCTGTGGTCGTCGCAGATCGCCGATCCGGAAGACGGCTATTCGGAAACGATGGCGCCCGTGGTCGTCGACGGCAAGGTGCTCATCGGCACGAACGGCGGCGAGTACGGCATACGCGGTTTCGTGAAGGCGTACGACGCGAACTCCGGCCAGTTGCTATGGACGTTCTACACGATTCCCGACACCGGCAGCGAAGGCGTCTGGGCCGAGAAGGACGCCGTCGGCCGCAACATGAAGCGCGATATCGAGGCTGAAAAGAAGACGCTCGCCGACAAGGGCGGCGACTTCTACAAGACGCTCGGCGGCGGCGTGTGGATGGCGCCCGCGGTCGATCGCGCGACGCGCACCGTGTACTTCGTGGTCGGCAATCCGTCGCCGGACCTGTATGGCGCGATCCGTCCCGGCGACAATCTCTACACCGATTCGCTCGTCGCCGTCGATCTCGACACCGGCAAGTACAAGTGGCATTACCAGTACATCGCGCACGACGTGTGGGACCTCGATGCGGTCAGCCCGCCGGTTCTCATCGACGTGAAGGACGAAAACGGCCGGACCATTCCCGGCATCATCCACGGCGGAAAGACGGGCTTCGTCTATGTGCACGATCGCCGCGACGGGCATCTCATCCGCGTATCCGAAGCGATGATCCCGCAGGAAGACGTCTGGACATTGCCGACGCCCACCGGCGCGCGCATGCTGCCGGGCGCGAACGGCGGCGTCGAATGGTCGCCGATGGCTTTCAGCCCGAAGACGCGCATGGCGTACGCGGCGAACCTGCATCAGCCGATGACGTATCAGGTCGAAGAAGCCGCGTATCCCGGCGGCAAGATCTGGCTCGGCGGCGCGTTCAAGGTGATTCCGTCGGAGCAGCAGTGGGGCAGGCTGGTCGCGGTGAATGTCGATACCGGCAAGATCGCGTGGGGTTACAAGACAGACCAGCCGCTGATCGGCGGCGTGCTCGCGACGGCGGGCGGGCTCGTGTTCAACGGCGAAGGCAACGGTCTCTTCCGCGCCTTCGACGCCGCGAGCGGCCGCAAGCTCTGGGAATTCCAGTGCGGCGCGGGCGTGAACGCGCCGGCGGTGTCGTACATGGTCAACGGCAAGCAGTACATCGCGGTCGCGGCGGGCGGCAACACGCAGCTCGACTACAAGCGCGGCAACAGCGTGCTCGTGTTCGCGCTGCCCTGATGCGGAGCCTGCGCGCATTTTTGCTCTGCTGCGCGGTATGGTCGATGCCGTCGCTCGCTCACGCCGATGCGCAAGCCGGCGCGACGAAGGCCGCCGTGTGCGCGGCCTGTCACGGCTTGACCGGCAATTCGACGAACGGCGATTATCCGTCGCTTGCCGGACAGAGCGCGCGCTACATCTATCTGGAACTGCGCGATTTCAAGGCGGGCCGCCGCAGCGATCCGCGCATGTCGCCGATGGCCGCGAATCTTTCACCCGACGACATGCACGATCTGGCCGATTACTTCGCCGCGCAAAAGCTGACCGCCACGGACTTCAAGGCCGACGCGGCGAAAGTGGAGGCGGGCCGAAAGAAGTCGGAGGAACTGCTGTGCACGATGTGCCATCTCGGCGGCTTCACCGGGCAGAACGAGATACCGCGCGTGGCGGGGCAGCAGTACGCGTATATCGTCAAGCAGTTGCAGGATTTCCGCGCGAAGAAGCGCACCAACGACGCGGGCAACATGACGAGCGTGACGAAGACCTTGTCGGACGCGGACATCGAAAATCTGGCGAATTACGTCGCCAATCTTCAATAGCGGTCACACGATGAAACTCGCCGCGTTATCCGGCTGCATCGCGCTCGCGCTTTCGACGATGCTCACGCCCGCCCGCGCCGACGACGACGCCTACGCGCTCAACGAACGCCTGCTCCTGGCGACGCGCAACGGCGACTCGAACACCGTCGTGCGCTTGCTCGACGAAGGCGCGTCCATCGATTCGCGCAACCGCATCGGCGACACGCCGCTCATCAGCGCATGCAAGAAGGGCATGACGCCGCTCGCGCGCACGCTGATCGATCGCGGCGCGAACGTGAATCAGGCCGATGTGCAGGGCATCACGCCGTTGATGGCCGCCGCGTTCGACGGCAACGAGGAAATCGCCGCGCTCTTGCTCGCGCATCGTGCGAACGTGACGGCGACGGATCGCGTCGGCAAGACCGCGATGGAATATGCGGCGGGCGGCGGTCATACCGCGATCGTGCAGCGCCTGCTCGATGCGGGCGTCGATGTCAACGCGGTGTATCGCAATCATCTGACCGCGCTGATGTGGGCGGCGGGCTACGATCAGGCGCAGACGGTTTCGATGCTCCTCGATCGCGGCGCGAACCCCGCGTTGCGCGACGACCGCGGCATGACCGCCCGCGACATCGCGCAGCAAACCCATTCGGACAAGGTCGCGACGCTGCTCGCCAAGCCCTGAACGCGCGGGCGCTTCAGTCGTAGCGAAACACGCCTTGCCGCGTCTTGCGCCCGAGCCGCCCGGCCGCGACGTACTCGCGCAGCAGCGGACACGCGCGGTACTTCGAATCGGCGAAGTCCTTGAAGAGCACGTCCATCACGGACAGGCACACGTCGAGGCCGATCAGGTCCGCGAGCGCGAGCGGGCCGATCGGATGATTCGCGCCGAGCTTCATGCCCGCGTCGATTTCCTCCGCCGACGCCACGCCTTCGTACAGCACGAAGAACGCCTCGTTGATCATCGGCACGAGAATGCGGTTGACGACGAAGCCCGGCGAATTGCGCACGCCGATCGGCGATTTGTCGAGCTTCTCGGTCAGCGCGCGCACGGTCTCGGCGGTTTCGTCGCTGGTGCGCACGCCGCGTATCACTTCGACGAGCGGCAGAAGCGGCACCGGATTGAAGAAGTGCATGCCGATGAAGCGCGCCGGGTCCGCGAGCGTCGCGGCAAGCGCGGTGATCGAAATGGACGACGTGTTCGTTGCAATGATCGCGTCGGGCCGCGCGGCGGCTTCGATCTGCTTCAGGATGCGATGCTTGAGCTCGGCGTTCTCGGTCGCCGCTTCGATCACGATGTCCGCTTCGGCGAGGCGCGCGTAATCGGTCGACGTTTCAATACGCGCAACGGCCGCATCGCGCGCGGCGGCGTCGAGCTTGTCCTTCGCGACGAGCCGCTCGAGGCTGTTGGTCAGCGTGGCCACGCCTTTTGCGAGCGCGGCGTCGGCGACATCGATCATCACGACCTGCAATCCCGCGACGGCCGCGACCTGCGCGATGCCGTTGCCCATCGTTCCCGCGCCGACGATACCGACCTTCTGAATGCCCATTGATCTCCTCCTGTTCCGTGATTGGTGCGATGCCTGATTTTACCCAGCGAATTCGTCGAACGTGGCGTGCGCGTCCGTCCGATCGCTGCGAGTTTTCCGAAAGTTCCACGGACGCCCGATTCGTCAAACGAGGGCTCGGGGCCAGTTGATAGAATCCCGCGCCGTCGAAGCGCGTTCTGCGGCGGGTCTTTTCGGAGTATTGAAAGTGGTGTCTATGAGAATCGGCATTTCGATGGCGAGTTACGAGGGGCAGAGCATCTGGTCCAACGGGATGGGCCAGAACATCGTCTTTCTCGCGGAACTGTTTCAGCGCCTGCCTTTCGTGGCGTCGGTCGATTTGATCGATGTCGGCGCGCTCGCCGCGATGCCGCAGGAAGTCGACGTGGCCGGCAAGAAGCTGCGCGTGATGAACATGCGCGAAGCCACCGACGCGGTGGATGTCGTCATCGAGCTGGGCGGCGCGCTCGACGTCGGCTGGCTCGACCTGATGCGCGCACGCGGGCGCAAGGTGGCGTTCCATGTCGTCGGGCAGCCGTATCTCGGGCTCACCGAGGCGGCCGTGTTCGAAAAGCCGGGCCACATGCCGCGCCCGGATCGCTGCGACGAAGTCTGGCTGCTGTCGAAGGACGCGCCGTCCGCGCCGGTCATGCGCACGCTGCATCGCTGCGACGTGTTCGAAGTGCCGTATATCTGGCATCCGCAGTTTCTCGAACGGCGCATGGCGGAGGTCGCGCAGCACGGCCACCACTACGGCTACCGGCCGCGCGCGGAAGCGGGCACGCGGGCGCTGCGCGCCGGCATTTTCGAGCCGAACATTTCCGTGCAGAAGACATCGAGCATTCCCATGCTCATCTGCGACGAAGCGTATCGTGCGGACCGCGAAAGCATCGCGTCGATGATCGCGCTCAACACGTTCCACATGAAGGACCACCCGACGCTGCTGTATCTCGCGAACTCGCTCGACCTCGTGCGGGATCATCGTGCGCTGTTCGAAGGGCGTCACGACATCGTGAGTTTCATGGCGATGCACGGCGACGCGGTCGTGTCGCATCAATGGGCGAACGACCAGAATTACGTCTATCTCGACGCCTTGCACGGCGGCTATCCGCTCATCCACAACTCGCCGTGGCTGAAGGACGCGGGCTACTACTATCCCGATTTCGACGTGCAGGAAGGCGCGCGGCAACTGCTGCGCGCGGTCCGCGAGCACGACGCGAATCTCGACGATTACCACGCGCGCAGCCGCCGCGTGATCGACGCCGTGAATCCGTTCAGCCCGGCCAATCTCGACGCCTACGCGCAACGCCTCATGCATCTCTGGAATCGCCCGAATCGGAGCGCCGCACGATGACCTCCGTCAGCCACGCAAGCAAGAAGACTGTCTCGCGCCGCCTGCGCGTCGGCGTGTCCGTGCACGTGCGCGCGGGCGGACAGTCGATGTTCGAGAGCGGCATCGCGCAGAACGCGCTGTTCCTCGTGATGCTGCTCGCGCGATCGCCGCGCGTGGAGGCGGTGTATATCGTCGCGAGCGGCGGCGGCACGCGCGAAGACGCGAAGCGCTTCATGGCGGATGCGCCCGCGCCCATCATCGAACCGGAATCCGCGCTCGGACGGCTCGACGTGATGATCGAATTCGCCGCGCAACTCGATCGCGAATGGGTGCTGAAGTTTCGCGAGCGCGGCGGCAAGATCGTGTCGATGCGCGTCGGCAACGACTACGTGCTCGACATCGAGCGCATGGTGTTCGGATTGCCGCCGGCGGGCCTCGTGCCGCAGGTTCCGTACGACGCCATGTGGACGCTGCCCGAGTACGAACGGTCCTGCAAGCCGTACTATCAGGCGCTCGGCCGCGCGCCGGTGACGATCGTGCCGCACATCTGGAGCCCCATGCTGCTCGACAAGGACGCGCGCAATCTGCCCGAAGGACTGCGCTTCGGCTACGTGCCGGGCAGGCGGCGCTGGCGCGTCGGCATATTCGAGCCGAACGTGTCGATGGTCAAAACGAGCTATGTGCCGCTTCTCGCTTGCGAATGCGCGCATCGTGCCGACCCGGACGTGATCGACGCGGTGCGCGTCTACGGCACGATGAAACTGAAGGATCAGCCGACGTTCGTCGAATTCGCTCGCAGTCTGGATGTCGTCCGGCACGGCCTCGCGTCGTTCGAGGCGCGCTTTCCTTTCGCTCAGATCGTGCCGCGCGAAGTCGATGCCGTCGTCAGCCATCAGTGGGAAAACGCGCAGAACTATCTGTATTACGAGGCGCTGCACGGCGGCTATCCGCTGATCCACAATTCGCATTTGATGGGCGATTGCGGCTACCGCTACGACGGCTTCGACTGCGAGGATGCCGGGCGCGTGCTGCGCACGGCATTCGAACGGCACGACGCGAATCTGCCAGCCTATCGCGCGACGGCGCAGGCGTTTCTGCGCACGCTGGACCCGCTCTACGAGGCCAACGTCCGCGCGTATTCGGACGCACTCGATGCGCTGTTCCGGAAGTCGTGATCGACGCAGGCAAGCCCCGCGCGTTAGCCGAACGCCGTGAGGTCTCGCGGCGTGATGCCCTGCGCGCGGCAATAGGCGGCGTAACGGTCCCAGCCGCTGCGCCAGCTTTCCGTGGCGAGCGTGCGTCCGCTTTCGTCGACGAAAACGAGATCGCCGTGAATGATGTTGAGCGTGACGATATCGTCCGAAGCAACCTCAGCGGACGGCGCGACGGCCTCGGGCGTGTGCGTGGATCCCGCCGTCTCGTACACGATGCTCCCTTGCTCCGCGATCCACTCGTGCTCGCGATACTTCCAGCGCCCCGCAACCGTATAAACGATGACCGTGCCCGTATGCCGATGACGCGGCATCTGGCCTTTCGCCGGCGCTTTCAGGAGCGCGATGGTTTCGCCGCGAATGGGATCGAGCTTGAAGTATTTGACGAACACGCGGTCGCTATAGGGCGTGAAGGGTATCCACGGCACGTCCGAGTCGTTGATGCAGGCGGTGTGTATGCGTTCGAACAACATGATGGCTCCTTGGCTTGACCGCTTATTCTATGCAGCCGCGCGAGCCGCGAACATTAGCCATTCGGACGACCCTCGCCATTTGAGCCGACTGGCGCGCTATCTGCTATCGTCCACGCCATGCCGAACATCATCGCTATATCAAACCTCTACAAGACCTACGCGTCGGGCTTTTCCGCGCTCAAGGACGTGAATCTGGAGATTCGCCGCGGCGAAATTTTCGCGCTGCTCGGGCCGAACGGCGCAGGCAAGACGACGCTCATCTCCACCGTTTGCGGCATCGTGCGGGCGAGCGAGGGCACGATCACGGTCGCGGGGCACGATATCCTCACCGATTACCGCGCCGCCCGCGCGATGATCGGTCTCGTGCCGCAGGAACTCACCACGGACGCGTTCGAGACCGTCTGGGCGACCGTCTCCTTCAGCCGGGGCCTTTTCGGCCGCGCGCCGAATCCGGCGCACATCGAAAAGGTGCTGAAGTCGCTGTCGCTGTGGAGCAAGAAGGACAACAAGATCATGACGCTTTCGGGCGGCATGAAACGGCGCGTGCTCATTGCGAAGGCGCTGGCGCACGAACCGGAGATTCTCTTTCTCGACGAACCCACGGCGGGCGTCGACGTCGAGCTGCGCCGCGACATGTGGAACCTCGTGCGCGCACTGAAGGCCGACGGCGTGACCATCATCCTGACGACGCATTACATCGAGGAGGCGGAGGAGATGGCGGATCGCATCGGCGTGATCAATCGCGGGGAAATCGTGCTCGTGGAAGAGAAGGCCGAACTGATGCGCAAGCTCGGGCAGAAAAAGCTCACGCTGCAGCTCGAACAGCCGCTCGCCGCCATTCCCGCGCCGCTCGCGCCTTACGCGCTCACGCTGTCTTCGAACGGCGCGGAACTCACTTATACCTACGACGCGCATGACGAGCCGGGCCGGATCATCGCGCTGTTGCGCCATGTCGACGAAGCCGGCGTGCGCTTCAAGGACCTGCAAACGACGCAAAGCTCGCTGGAAGACATCTTCGTGAGCCTTGTCAGGGAAGCCAAATGAATCTACACGCAGTACGCGCAATTTACCGTTTCGAGATGGCGCGCGCCGGCCGCACGCTGATGCAGAGCATCGTCTCGCCCGTCATTTCCACGTCGCTTTACTTCGTCGTGTTCGGAGCGGCCATCGGCTCGCGCATTCCGCAAGTCGACGGCATCGGCTACGGCGCGTTCATCGTGCCCGGCCTCGTGATGCTGTCGCTGCTCACGCAGAGCATCGCCAACGCGTCTTTCGGCATCTATTTTCCGAGGTTCACGGGAACGATCTACGAGCTGCTCTCGGCGCCGGTGTCGTATCTGGAACTCGTCATCAGCTACGTGGGCGCGGCGGCGACCAAGTCGATCATCCTCGGCCTCATCATCCTCGCGACGGCGCGGCTGTTCGTGCCGCTGCGCATCGACCATCCGGTATGGATGATCCTGTTTTTGCTGCTGACATCCGTGACGTTCAGCCTGCTTGGGTTCATCATCGGCATATGGGCGGACGGATTCGAGAAACTGCAGATCATTCCGCTTCTGATCGTCACGCCGCTCACGTTTCTGGGCGGCAGCTTCTACTCGATCAACATCCTTCCGCCGTTTTGGAAGACGGTTGCGCTGTTCAACCCGGTCGTCTATCTGATCAGCGGCTTTCGCTGGAGCTTTTACGGACTGGCCGATGTCGATGTCGGCATAAGCCTTGCGATGACGCTGGTGTTCCTTGCAGTCTTCGTCGCGATCGTCGCGTGGATCTTCAAGACGGGGTATCGGCTGAAGGCGTGAGTCGTGACGCGAGGTCAAGCGCGATGAAAAGTGCGATGAAAAGTGCGATGAGAAGCGCGACGAGAAATGAGAGGGCGTTCATCCGATGAAAATCATGAGGCGCACGAAACGCAATTTTCTCGGCGCGATGGCCGCGACGCTCGCGGGCGGCGTCGCGCCGTGGCATGCCGGAGCGGCCCAGGCGCGCGGCGGACTGCAACCGTCATACGAGATCGAGCACAGTCAGGCGCACTGGCGGCGGCGTCTTTCCGGCGAGCAATATCGCGTGCTTCGGCGCGGCGCGACCGAGCCGCCGTTCGCCAGTCCGCTTCTGCATGAACGGCGCGACGGCAGCTTCGCGTGCGCCGGATGCGGCCTGCCGCTTTTTTCGTCCGGTGCGAAATTCGACAGCGGCACCGGCTGGCCGAGCTTCTGGAAGCCGCTCGACGGCGCGGTCGGCACGGAGGCGAGCGATTCATCCGTCACGCTGGCCAATGAAGTGCATTGCCGGCGCTGCGGCGGGCATCTCGGCCACGTGTTCGACGACGGTCCGAAACCGACCGGCTTGCGCTATTGCATCAACGGAGCGGCGCTCGTTTTTCAACTGGCCTGAAAGCAACCATAATTAGGATTGTTCTAGTGGTCGCTGCGGGCCCGCTTCTTTAACTTGTCAATGCTTCGTCGGCGGGAATCCCGCTCGTCGATGAAGGGCGTTCGTTCATTCCCGTGTCCGGGCGCCGCGCTTTTCCCCAAGCGCCGGACGCGCGTCCCATCGGCGCGCGTCCACTTCCTCAGTCATCCTCTTCTTGTTTTTCTGCCCGTCATGCCGTCGGCGAAACCAGCCGCACGCGCGTGATTTCCGAGGGCGCGCCGAGCCGCTTCGGCGGTCCCCAATATCCCGTTCCGCGGCTCGTGTAGACCCAAAGTCCGTTGAACTTCACGAGTCCCGCGACGAACGGCTGCTGCAGCCGCACGAAAAAATTCCACGGCAGGAACTGGCCGCCGTGCGTGTGTCCGGAAAGCTGCAACGTGAAGCCGGCTTCGGCGGCGGCCGTCGCGCTGCGCGGCTGATGCGCGAGCAGCACGCGCACGGTCGCTTCGGCGGGTGCGCCGCTGATGGCCTTCGCCGGGTCGCTTTGATGCGCCGGGTCGAAGCTGCCCGCGCTGTAATCGGTGACGCCGGCAATCACGGCCTGCGCGCCATCGTGATTCACCACCACGTGCTGATTCAGCAGCACGTTGAGCCCGAGCCGCCGGAACTCCGCGATCCACTTGTCCGCGCCCGAATAGTATTCGTGGTTGCCGGTGACGAGAAACGCGCCATGACGCGCGCTCAGTTGCGCGAGCGGGCGCGTATGGTCGGCGAGATTCGGCACCGCGCCGTCCACGACATCGCCGGTGACGGCGATCACGTCCGGTGCGAGGCCGTTCACCGCCGCGACGATGCGCTCCACGTAATGCCGCTTGATCGTCGGTCCGACGTGGATGTCGCTGATCTGCACGATGGTGAAGCCGTCGAGCGCGGCGGGCAGACCGTCGATCGGCACATCGACGCTCACGACCGGCGCGCGC
Source organism: Caballeronia sp. ATUFL_M2_KS44 (assembly GCF_023630965.1). Taxonomy (NCBI): domain Bacteria; kingdom Pseudomonadati; phylum Pseudomonadota; class Betaproteobacteria; order Burkholderiales; family Burkholderiaceae; genus Caballeronia; species Caballeronia sp. ATUFL_M2_KS44. The sequence continues at coordinate 244,775 of NZ_JALQEA010000039.1, forward strand.
CGCCGCGCGTTGTAGAAGCCGATCGCCGACGACAGCACCGCGAGCAGCGGCACCGCCAGCGCGCTATAGGCGACGAGCGCGGGCGAACCGATCGGCGCGCCCCGCATCCAGTCGACGAGATGCACGACGAGCAGCAATACATCGCGCGCGAAAGTCAGCAAGAGCAGCGACGAAAAGAACCCGAGCGCGGTCAGGCCGAACCACGCGAGGCGGTCGGAGAGCGGCTGCGGTTCGATGTTGCGCGCCATCATCCCGAGCGGAATGAGCACGAGCGACGCGACGAGCCATGCCGCCGCGAGCACCTTGAGCGGCATGCCGACGGGCGCGGCGGGAATGAGCCGCACGCCCACGTAAAGATGAAACAAGACGCCGATGCCGATGAAACGAAGAAAGAATGCGGAACGTCGCATAGCGCCCCTGTGGGAATCGATGAAACGGCGGCGATGCACGTCAGTGCAAGGTTCCGCCAGCAGCCGATTCTACCGTTTCACTATCAATCACGCCGTAGTCACTGTGAATGGCGTCGAGATACACGATCTTTCACAATCGATTAGACATTTCTCTGAGCCGCCCACGACGCATAGCGGGATTCGATTTTCACCGCGCCGACAAAGTGATATTGAATGCGTGGCACGACCAAGACCAACAAGGAATCAATGAACATGACGATGAAACGCCGGGCACTTTCGATTCTCTTTTTGACGTCCATCGCCGCAGCCGGCGGGGCGGCATCGGCGCAAAACAGCGACGATCTCAACAAACAGGCGCAGCAGGTGATTGCCGAAGTGCCGCCGATACACGTTCAGGCGACGATCACGGGCATCGATCCGTCGAGCCGCATGGTGACGGTTCGCGGCCCGCGCGGCGATGCGACCGTGCTCGTCAGCAAGGAGGTGACGAACTTCGATCAGCTTCGCGTCGGCGACAAGGTGGACGTGCTCTACAAGAACGCGCTGCTCGTGACCGCGGATAAGGTCAGCGGAAGCGGCAAGGGCGTGCGCAAGCGCGTCGATACGCAGACCTACACGCCGGCATCGGACGCGGGTGGCGTGAGCGGCTTCGAGTCGTCGCGCAAAATGGAAGTGCTCGCGACGGTCGAGAAAGTCGACACGAAGCGGCACACCATCACGCTGCGCGGTCCGTGGCGCACCGAAACGCTGGACATTCCGCCGGATTCCGAAGCGCTGAAGCTGAAGAAGGGCGACACGGTGCACGCGGTGTTCGTGTCGGCGGCGGCCGTCAAGGTGACGCCCACCGACGCGAACGCACAGGAGTAAGCGTCACACCGCCATGCACAGATACTTGATGACGAGATAATCGTCGATGCCGTAGTGCGATCCTTCGCGGCCCAGCCCCGACTGCTTGACGCCGCCGAAGGGCGCGACTTCGTTCGAAATCAGCCCGGTGTTGATGCCGACCATGCCGTATTCGAGCGCTTCCGCCACGCGCCACACGCGGCCGATGTCGCGGCTGTAAAAGTACGCGGCGAGTCCGAATTCGGTGTCGTTGGCGAGGCGGATGACTTCGTCGTCGGATGAGAATTTGAAAAGCGGCGCGAGCGGCCCGAAGGTCTCTTCTTTCGCGATGCGCATGCCGGGCGTGACGCCGGTCAGCACCGTCGGCTCGAAAAAGCCGTGGCCGAGCGCGTGACGCTTGCCGCCGGCGGCGACGGCCGCGCCTTTGGCCAGCGCGTCGTCGATATGCGATTCGACTTTCTGCACCGCCGCCTCGTTGATCAGCGGCCCGAGCGCCACGCCGCTTTCCGTGCCGCGCCCCACTTTCAGTTCGCCGACGGCATCGGCCATCTTGCGCGCGAAGGCGTCGTAGACGCGCTCGTGTACATAGAAGCGGTTCGTGCACACGCACGTCTGTCCGCTATTCCGATACTTCGACGCAATCGCGCCTTGCACGGCGGCGTCGAGATCGGCGTCGTCGAACACGATGAACGGCGCGTTGCCGCCCAGCTCCAGCGTGACCTTCTTGACCGTCGGCGCGCTTTGCGCCATCAGCAAGCGTCCGACGGCCGTCGATCCGGTGAACGACAGCTTGCGCACGATCGGATTGGCCGTCATTTCGCCGCCGATGGCTTTCGGGTCGCCGGTCACGATGCTCAACACGCCCTTCGGCACGCCCGCGCGCTCGGCGAGCACGGCCAGCGCCAGGGCGGAGAATGGCGTGGCCTCGGCGGGTTTCACGACGATCGGACAACCCGCCGCGAGCGCCGGGCCGACCTTGCGCGTGATCATCGCGGCCGGGAAATTCCACGGTGTAATGGCGGTGCAGACGCCGATCGGCTCCTTCGTCACGACGATGCGCTTGTCGGCGGCGGGCGTGGCGAGCGTATCGCCCGCGACGCGTTTGCCTTCCTCCGCGAACCATTCGATGAACGACGCCGCATACGCAATCTCGCCCTTCGCTTCGGCGAGCGGCTTGCCCTGTTCCGTCGTGAGAATGAGCGCCAGGTCGTCGGCGTTTTCCATCATCAGCTCGTACCAGCGGCGCATGACGGCCGCGCGTTCCTTCGCGGTCTTCTTGCGCCACGCGGGCCACGCGGCGTTCGCGGCTTCGATGGCGCGGCGCGTTTCAGCCGCGCCCATTTGCGGGACGCGGCCGAGCGTCTCGCCGTTCGACGGATCGCGGACTTCGAACGTGGCGTGATCGTCGGCGTGTTGCCATTCGCCGTCGATATAGGCTTCGTGACGCAGCAGCGCCGCGTCTTTCAGTTGGTCGCGCAGGCTCATGTCGTTTCCTTCAGGCCGCCGCGCCGATCTTCTCGCGCAGCGCTTCGTCCAGAATGCCGAGCGCTTCGTCGAACACGGCTTGCTGGATGGTCAGCGGAAACAGGAATCGCACGACATTGCCGTACACGCCGCACACGAGCAGCAGCAGCCCGCGTTCGAGCGCGCGTGCCTGAACGCGCTTGGCGTAGTCGGCGTCCGCTTCGCGCGTGCCCGGCTTGCAGAATTCGACGGCGATCATCGCGCCGGGGCCGCGCACATCGGCGATATGCGGAACTTCGCGCTTCATGGCTTCGAGCTTCGCCTTCAGCGTGTCGCCGAGTTGCACGGCGCGCTCGCACAGCTTTTCCTCGTCGATGATGTCGAGCACCGCGTGCGCCGCCGCTACCGCCAGCGGATTGCCCGCATACGTGCCGCCGAGACCGCCGGGCGCGGCGGCGTCCATCACGTCCGCGCGGCCGACGACGCCCGACAGCGGCATGCCGCCCGCGAGGCTCTTGGCCATCGTCATCAGGTCGGGCTCGACGCCGTAATGCTCCATCGCGAAGAGCTTGCCGGTGCGCGCGAAGCCGGTCTGCACTTCGTCGGCGATCAGCAGGATGCCGTGTTCATCGCAGATTTCGCGCAGGCCGCGCACGAATTCCACCGGCGCGGGATTGAAGCCGCCTTCGCCCTGCACCGGTTCGAAGATGATCGCGGCGACGCGCTTCGCTTCGACATCGGCCTTGAACAGATGCTCGATGGCGCGCAGCGAATCCTCGACCGACACGCCGTGCAGCGGATTCGGGAACGGCGCGTGATAAACGTCCGACGGGAACGGCCCGAAGCCGATCTTGTACGGCGCGACCTTGCCGGTCAGCGCCATGCCCATCAGCGTGCGCCCGTGAAAACCGCCCGTGAAAGCGATGACGGCGGGCCGCCCGGTCGCCGCGCGCGCGATCTTCACGGCGTTCTCGACGGCTTCTGCGCCCGTCGTGAAGAACGCGGTTTTCTTCGGCTGCTTGCCCGGCGCGCGCGCGTTGATCTTCTCGGCGAGCGAGACATACGACTCGTACGGCACGACCTGATACGCGGTATGCGTGAAGCAATCGAGCTGCGCGCGGATGGCCTCGACGATCTTCGGATGCCGATGCCCCGTGTTGCACACCGCGATGCCCGCCGCGAAATCGATGAAGCGCCGGCCCTCGACGTCCCACAGTTCCGCGTTCTCGGCGCGCGCCGCGTAGAAGTCGCACATGATGCCCACGCCGCGCGGCGTCGCGGCGTTCTTGCGGGCTTGCAGGTCGGCGTTTTTGAGAGGGGCGTTCACAGCGAATCTCCTTTTCCGCGTCGGCGCGGCGGTCGGTTTGGTGTCTATCGTGGCGGCAGCCCCGATACAGCGCCGACTATAGTGAGATTTGGCTCTTCCGTTCAGAGCCATTTCATTAAATGCGGGGGAGCCATTTTTGCCGAGCGCTTCGCTGCGACGTGCAAAAAACGCACAGTCACATCGGCGAAACTGGCAAGCGGCGCGCGAGTGGAGGATCATGTGCGCCTTTTCACGCTGCGTCCGTTCGCCGCGTGGTCAATCAGCAAGGGCATTCTTTCAATGACGACCGTTTCGTCCGCTTTCCGCTTCACCGAAATCGCCGATCTCTCCGACGACGCGCCCTCGTTGCGCGAGATTCGCCATGACATCCATCGTCATCCGGAACTGTCTTACGAAGAGACGCGCACCGCCGCGCTCGTCGCGGAAAAGCTCGGAGAATGGGGCTGGCAGGTGACGCGCGGCGTCGGCGGGACGGGCGTCGTCGGCACGTTGAAGGCGGGCGAGGGGACGAAGAGCATCGGTTTGCGCGCGGACATGGATGCGCTGCCGATCATCGAGCAGACCGGCAAGCCGTACGCGAGCGCGACGCACGGCAAGATGCACGCGTGCGGCCACGACGGCCACACGACGATGCTGCTCGGCGCCGCGCGCCATCTCGCGCGCACGCGGCGTTTCAGCGGCACGGTGCATCTGTATTTTCAGCCGGCGGAGGAGCACGGCGTGCCGAGCGGCGCGCAGCGGATGATCGAAGAGGGCCTGTTCGAGCGCTTTCATTGCGACGCCGTGTTCGGCGTGCACAACCATCCGGGCGCGCAGCCCGGCACGTTCCTCTTCCGCAAGGGGCCGTTCATGGCGGCGGGCGACCAGGTGTCGATCGTGATCGAAGGCGTAGGCGGCCACGCGGCGCGGCCGCATCTTTCGGTCGATCCGGTCGTCGTCACGGCGAGCATCGTGATGGCGTTGCAGACGATCGTCGCGCGCAATGTCGATCCGGCGCAGCCCGCGGTCGTCACCGTCGGCTCGATGCACGCGGGCACGGTCAACAACGTCATTCCGAATCGCGCGACGCTCGAACTCTCGGTGCGCTCGTTCAGCCCGCAGGTGCGCGCGCTGCTGAAGCGGCGCATCGGCGAACTGGTCGAATCGCAGGCGGCGAGTTACGGCGCGAAGGCGACGGTGTCGTATATGGAAGGCTATCCGGTCGTCGTCAATTCGGATGCCGAAACGGAATTCGCCGCCGAAGTGGCGCGTGAACTGGTCGGGGACGAGAACGTCGTCGCGCACGCGGACCTGCTGATGGGCAGCGAGGATTTCGCGTTCATGCTGCAGGAACGGCCGGGGACGTTCCTGCGCATCGGCAACGGCGCGGGCGAGGACGGCTGCATGGTCCACAACCCGCATTACGATTTCAACGACAAGAATCTGCCGGTCGGCGCGGCGTACTGGGCGCGCCTCGTCGAGCGATTCCTCGCGTGACCGGACGCGTCACGCCGGAAGCCTGAAACTCCCGATCGCCTCGCGCAACCCATCCACCTGATCCTTCAGCGAATGCGCGGCGGCGGCGGCCTCTTCGACGAGCGCCGCGTTCTGCTGCGTCACCTGATCCATTTCGACGACCGCGCGGTTCACCTGTTCGATGCCCGCGCTCTGCTCGCGCGACGCGTTGCTGATCTCGTCGAGAATTTCGTTCACGCGCCGCACCGATTGCACGATCTCGCCCATCGTCGCGCCCGCGTTCGAGACGAGCGACGCGCCTTCGTGCACCGTCTGCGTCGACGTTTCGATGAGCGCCTTGATCTCCTTCGCCGCCGTCGCGGAACGTTGCGCGAGGCTGCGCACTTCCGCCGCGACGACCGCGAAGCCGCGTCCCTGTTCGCCCGCGCGCGCCGCTTCGACGGCCGCGTTGAGCGCGAGGATGTTCGTCTGGAACGCGATGCCGTCGATCACGCCGATGATGTCGCCGATCTGCTGCGAGCTTTCGGTGATGCGCGTCATCGTGTGGATCACGTCGTCGACCACGCCGCTGCCGCGCGTCGCCACGTCGGCCGCCTGTTCCGCGAGCCGCGCCGCCTGCGCCGCGCTCTCGGCGTTGTGCTTCACGTTGGCCGTCATCTCGTCCATGCTCGACGCCGTCTGCACGAGCGCCGCCGCCTGTTCCTCGGTGCGCTGCGACAGATCGGTGTTGCCCGCCGCGATTTCCGACGCGCCGACGTTGATGTTCTCCGTGCCGTCCCGCACGCGCGCGACGGTCTGCACGAGGCCGCGCTGCATCGTCGAAAGCGCGTGGAGCAGGCTCGTGGTGTCGCCGGGGCGCACGTCGACGGTCGCCGTCAGGTCGCCGCGCGCGATGCGGTGCGCCGCGCCGACCGCCAGTTCCAGTTCGCCGCCGAGATGGCGCTTGATGCTGCGCAGAACGACGAGCATCGCCACGGTCGCCGCCGCGCCGAGCATCGCGGTGATCGCGAGCCAGCGCAGCGCGCTTGCGTAAAACGCGCTCTGCACGTCGTCCATGTACATGCCGGTCACGAGATACCAGTCCCACGGCGCGAAGCGCTGCGCATACGAGAGCTTCGCGACCGGCTTGTCGCTGCCCGGCTTCGACCACAGATAGTTGACGAAGCCGCCGCCCGGCTGATCGCCCGCCTTGACGATATCGACGAACAGCCGGTTGCCCGCCGGATCGGTGTACGCCGAAAGATCCTGGCCGATCATCGCGGCTTTGATCGGGTGCATCACCATGGTGGGATGCGAATCGTTGATGGACAGATAGCCGTCCGTGCCGTAGCGGATCGCGCCGACGACTTCGAGCGCTTTTTTCTTCGCTTCGTCGTCCGTGAGCGTCTTGTTGGCGGCGAGCGCCGCGTAGTGCGAAACAATCGCGTGCGCCTCGCCGACGAGCGTTTTCAGCTGCTCCTTGCGGTCGTCGATCATCGACGATCGGTTCTGCCACGCCCCGATCACGCCAATGGCGATCAGGCCGATCCACAGCACGGCAATCAGCGAGCCGAGCTTTTTGTTCAGGGTCATTCCGTTCATGTGTGCGCCCGCTCTCTTTCCGGTCTTTGCAAGGTCTCGAATCGTCTTTTTCGACGATGCGACGGCGCGTGCCGCCGCATGCCTGCTTTACGGCGGGCGGGCGGCGGACTATAGGCGGGGATTACCCGATGCCCGCGGGCGCGGCGGCATCGGGGAAGCGGGCGTCAGAAGCGCCGGATCGGATCCTTGTCGGGCGGCGCGTCGGGATGCTGCGGCTCGTCCGGACGATGCCCCGGCGAGGGCGGCGTGAGCGGATCGGCTTCGGGATCGCGGTTCGGGTCCGCGATCGGATCTGGGACGGGACTCGTTTGCATGTCGAATTTCATTTTGGCTCCCGAAAGAAAGTCAGAGCGCATCGTGCGCGGCCGGCATGTGCAGCGTGAAAGGACGGCCGGGATGCGCGTGCTCCATGTCCGACAGTTCGGCGCGGGCGCGGCGCGTGATCGCGTCGCTCGCGGTGTCGCGCGGATGTTCCTCCAGCACGATGTGCGGCGTGCCGAGCGCCCGCGCGACGGCCACGGGCGAGGGCGCGGCGGCGTCGTCGGAGAGGAGAAGCTGCGCATCCGCGATCAGGCGCGGCAGCGTGCGCGGCCCGATAGCGCCGGCCAGAAAGAGCGCGGCGGTCTGCATCGCGCCGAGCACGCCGGCGGTGCGCTCGGGATCGGGCGCGTCGCCGATGATCGCGACCTGCCAGCCATCGGCGGCGAGCTGGTCGGCGACGTCGGCGTACCGGTCGGCCGGCCACGCGGGCGCGGCATGATGGCTGCCGGGATGGATCAGCACCAGCCGCTCCCGTTCGATGCCGTGAAACGCGACGAGCTCGTCGTATTCGGCATCCGACAGCGCGTCGTCGGACGGCGAGCCGCCGGGCGAATCGGGGATCAGCGCCGGGGCGAGCGACAGTTCGGGGGACAGCGCTTCGGCTAGCTGGGAAAAGGGATTGGCTCGCATCCTGACTCCTGCAAATGGCGTGGCCTCGTGTTTCGACCGCGCATGACGGGCGCGCGGCGGGCGTGGGAGGCATTAGGTTCAGCACGCCTCGTGCCTATCGTGCCTATCGCGGCTGTCGGGACTATCGGGACGGATCATGTCATCTCATCGGTATTGAAGGTGGTGGGGCGGGGATCGTCAAGGCGCGCCTGTCGCGGCTTGTCGCTGCTTGTCGGCCCGAAAAGCAAAAACCGCCGCCCTGCGCATGCAGGAGCGGCGGTTTTTCGACGCCGGAAGGGAGTCCGGCGCTCAAGTCTCCGAATGGCCGTCCTCGGCGGGCAGCGTCTTCGGCGTGAAGGCTTCGGCGCGGCGGCGAATGCCGTCGACTTCGCCGGTCACGAAAGTGCGGTTGTCGGCCGCGAGCGCCTGCTGATACGACGCGCCTTCCGGCACGCGATGCAGCAGCGCGCGCAGTTCGCCCTGCGTGGTCTGCTCGACCGGCTCGTAGTCGTAGAGCGCGAGCTGAAGTTCGGCGCGCTCGTGCAGCAGGAACAGGCACGACGCGAACACCGCGACGCCCAGCACTTCCTGCGCGCCGAAGCGGAACTCGTGCGGCACGGGCGAGAACGTGAGCCACGCGACGAACGCCGCGCCGACGAGCGCCAGCGCGATGGTCGCGTTCAGCAGCCAGCCGGCGCGCGCGATGAGGCGCTCCCGTTCGCTATGCAATTGCCCGGCCGATTTCGGCACGAGCGCGGTCAGGGTGTGTTGCTGGCGAAGAACTTCGAGCGGCAAAGCGGCCATGGAATATCGTCTCGACGAATGGGCGCCGAAAGGCGCGACATCGGTTCAACGCATGGCTTACACGATCGTTGACTAGCCTTTCGTTTTGTTGCTTCCTGTTTCGTCCTGTTGCCTCCTGTTGCATTCGCCGATGCCGATGCCCGGCACGCCGTCAGCGCGTGCGATCCTTCACGGGCGTGCGGACCGTGGCGGTGCCGTCGGCGATCTGCTGCGCGAACACGAGCGCCTCGACGATCGTGCCGAAGACTTCCTCGCGCACTTTTTCGTCGGTCAGGCGCAGCAAATACGACGGATGATAGGTCGGCACGACGATGCGCCCCTTGTGCTCGATCGTCTTGCCGAGATACTCCGACAGCGCCGTGCGATGCCCCGTCAGCGCCTTCAGCGCCGTCGCCCCGAGCGCGACGACCACCTTCGGCGCAATGCGCGCCAGCTCTTCGTCGAGCCAGTAGCGGCACGCCTCGCGCTCGCGCTGCGACGGCGTCACGAGCAGCCGTTCCTTGTCGCCGCCGGCTTCCTGCGCCTGCTCGTCCCACTTGAAGTGCTTCACCGCGTTCGTCAGAAAAAGCGATTCGCGCGTCAACTGCGCCTCGCGGATGGCGTCGTCGAGCAGCTTGCCCGCCGCGCCGACGAACGGCTTGCCCTCGCGGTCTTCGCTGTCGCCCGGCTGCTCGCCGACCAGCATGACGCGCGCGTTGTCCGGCCCCGTGCCCGGCACCGCCTGCGTGGCATTGCGCCAGAGCGAGCAGCGCTTGCACGCGTCGAGCGACGGCGGCGCCTTCAGCGACGTGCCCTTGAGCGGCTCCAGGTCCGTATTGAGCGGGACTTCCATGTCGTCCGGCACGTTGCGCGGTTCGCGGTCGCGCCGCGTATACGGGTCCGCGCGGGAGATCAGCGCGGGATCGGCGCGCTCGTTCGGCGGGCTCTTCCAGTAGCGCACCGGCATGTGCGACGCCATTTCGACGGCGTTTTCCAGCGCCGGCGCGAACGTGCTCTCGTAATAGGCGAGCCACAGCGCCTCGATGGCGTCGCCGCTCACCGCCTCGCCGCTCATGGAATCGGCGCTCTCGCCGAAATCCATCGGCTTTTCTTCCGGCTCGCTCGTGCGGTCCACGCGCAGCAGCGCGCCGTCCCAGAAGGCCGCGCCGTGCGGCGTGGCGATCATCCACGTGGCGCTGCCCATGCGCGTGGCGAAGTGCATGGCGGCGTGTTCCAGCAGGTCGTGCACCGGCTCGCACCAACTGATGAACTCCGGCGGCCCGAGCGACGCGTCCCGATGCCGGAAGCGCAGCGTCTTGCGCATCTTGCTTTCCTCTACCTGCACGGCTTCGATCATGCGATTCAGCCGATGCCCGTCCGCGTCTTCCGGCGATGCGACCGCGCGGTCGCCCTGCGTCCAGCGCCACAGCACCTTGTAGAGAAACGGCCAGCGGTCCCGCGCGCGGTAACACGCGGCCGTTTCGAGCATGGCCAGGAATTCGCGGGCGATCTTCACCGGCTTGGGCGCGTTTGGGTCCACCGGGCCGCAGGGCGGGGCGATGGTGCCGAACACCGTGGCCGATGCAGCCGACTCGCGCCAGAGCACGTCTTCCGGCGCCACGCCCTCGGTGACGAGGGAGCGCGCGACGGTGCGCCATGCAGCGAACGATGGGTCGAGGATGACGCTTTTCATCGGAAACCGGAACCAGAAAAGGCTGAAAAGTACTGTATATCCATACAGTATTCTAGCGATGACTCTGGCTTCGCGGCAACTTTTTTGGGATGGTCGTGCCCTTTTGCCGCGACGGTTTTATTGCAGATCGGCTGGCAGATCGACGTCGCGCAGCACGTTGGGATCGTCGACATCGATGGCGAGCGGCTTCACGTTCGCGAAGATGCCGCGCGCGCCGGCGTCGCCGTCGAGCGAAACGAGCGCCTCGCGATGCGCCATGCCGAATCCCGCCGGATGCCCCCGCGAGCCGCGATAGAACGGCGCGACCAGTTCCGCGCCGCCGTCGAGCGCCCGCGCGACGGCTTCGATCGTCGCGGGCTCGATCCACGGCATGTCGCCGAGCGCGACGATCCAGCCGTCCGCCTCGGATGTCGCGCGCACGGCGGCGGCGAGCGTCGCGCCCATGCCGCGCTCCGCGTCCACGCTGAAGATGACGTTGCAGCCGGCTTCGTTGAGCACGTCGGCCAGCTTTTCCGCGCCCGGCCGCACGACCGCGACGACTTCCGTCGCGACCGCGAGCAGCCGCCGCGCGGACTGAAACACGACCGGCGTGCCGTTCGGCAGCGGGGCGAGCAGCTTGTTGCGCAGGCCGGACGGGTCGAAGCGGGTGCCGAGGCCCGCCGCCAGCAGGATGCCGGTCGCGTTCGACGAATAGGTCATCGCGCTGCTCGAGGAAAAAGGGAGAAGCCGATTGTGCAGCGCGTCGAAGATGGCGGCAAGCGCGCAAAAAATCGCGCCGCCCGCGCTTGTCACGCGGACGGCGCATCGTTGCCCGCGCTTACGCCATCGTCGGTCCCATCACCTTGTCGAGCGTGATCGGCAAATCGCGCACGCGCACGCCCGTCGCGTGATAAATCGCGTTTCCGAGCGCCCCCGCCACGCCCGTGATGCCGATTTCCCCGATCCCGCGCGCGCCGAGCGGATTGATATGCGGGTCCGGCTTGCCGACGAACGAAATGTCCAGCAGCCCGATATCCGCGTTCACCGGCACGTGATACTCCGCGAGATTCGCGTTCGTATAACGGCCGTAGCGCGCGTCGAGTTCGCTCTTTTCCAGCAGCGCCGAGCCGACGCCCCACACGATGCCGCCCATCAACTGGCTATGCGCCGTCTTTTCGTTGAGGAGCGTTCCGACGTCGTACACCGCGACGATACGCGGCACGCGGATGACGCCGAGATCGGCATCGACATGCACTTCCGTGAACACCGCGCCGAACGAGTGGAACGAGTACTCCTTCTTCTCGTCGCCGGGGCGCGCGGTGGCGATCGCCTCGATCGGCTTGCCGCCGTTTCGCGCGATGATCGCTGCGGCCGGATCGCGCTTGTCGGGCGTGGACACGCTCACGACCCAGCCGTTGCTCACGGTCACGTCCTCGCGCGGAAGGCCGGCGACGGGCGATCCGCGATCGGCGATGGCCATCGCGATGAGCTGATCGCGCGCCTGTTTCGCGGCTGCCTGCACCGCCGGCGACACGCTCGCCGCCGATTGCGAGCCGCCCGACACCGGCGCTTTCGGCAGCGACGAATCGCCGAGCGCGAAGCTCACGTAATCGAGCGGAAAGCCGAGCGCGTCGGCGGCGACCTGCGTCATGATCGTGTACGTGCCGGTGCCGAGATCCTGCGTGCCAGAGGCGACCATCGCGGTGCCGTCGGGCAGAATGCGCGCCACCGCCGACGCCTCGCTGCGATTGGCCGGATATGTCGCCGTCGCCATGCCCCAGCCGACGAGCGTATTGCCTTCGCGCATGGAACGTGGCGCCGCATTGCGCTTCGACCAGCCGAATTTCTCCGCGCCTTCCCGGTAGCAATCGACGAGCGCCTTGCTCGACCACGGCTTCTTTTCCTGCGGCTCCATGTTCGCGTGATTCCTGATGCGGAACGCGAGCGGGTCCATGCCGAGCCGATACGCCATTTCGTCCATCGCCGATTCGAGCGCGAACGAGCCGCTCGTCTCGCCGGGCGCGCGCATGAAGGTCGGCGTGCCGACATCCAGCTTCACGAGCTTGTGCGATGTCGATTGATTCGGCACCGCGTACAGCATCCGCGTGAGGATGGCCGAGCTTTCCGTCCAGTCCTCGAACGTCGAAGTCGTCGAGATGACGTCGTGGCGCATGCCGGTCATCGTGCCGTCGGCGCGCGCGCTCACCTGGACGCGCTGCTCGGTGAACGGCCGGTTGCCGACCATGCCGAACATCTGCGGACGTTCGAGCACGAGCTTGACGGGCCGCCCCGTCTGCTTCGACGCCATCGCGGCGAGCACGACGTGCGACCACGCCGAGCCCTTGCAGCCGAATCCGCCGCCGACGAACGGGCAGATCACGCGCACGTTGTCGTCCGGGATGCCGAAGAACTTCGCCACCGCGCTCTTCGCGCCGGAGACGCCTTGCGTCGCGTCGTAGAGCGTGAGCTTCGGGCCGTCCCAGCGGGCGAGCGTCGCGTGCGGCTCCATCGGATTGTGATGCTCGTTGGGCGTCGTGTAGACGGCGTCGAGGCGCGTCGGGCCTTGGCGCAGGCCGGCTTCGACATCGCCGCGCTGCGTCGTGATCGCGCGGCCCATCATCTTTTCCGGCTGATACGCGGACGCCCGGGCGCGCGCGAAATCCGCGTTGGGCGTCGTCGCTTCGTAGCGGATATCGACGAAACGCGCCGCGCCTTGCGCGTGCTCCAGCGTATCCGCGACGACGACCGCCACCGGCTCGTTGCTGTAGCGCACTTCGTTCGTCTGCAAGAGCGTGAGCTTGCGCACGGCGGGCGGCTGCGCGTCGGGGACGCCGCCGTTCGGCAGTCGCATCGCGTTCTGATGCGTCATCACGAGCAGCACGCCGGGCATGGCTTGCGCGCGGCTCGTGTCGATGGAAGCGATGCGCGCCTTCGCCACCGTGCTCGTGACGAGCACCGCATGCGCGAGCTTCGATTCGCTGTTGTCGCCCGAATAGCGCGCCTGGCCGGTGACTTTCAGCACGCCGTCGGTGCGGTCGAGCGGTTGACCGATGACACTCATGCGGCACCTCCTGCCTGTTCGATGGCGCGTACGATCGCCCGCTGCGCGAGCGTCACCTTGAATGCGTTGTCGCGCTGCGGCTTCGCGCCCTGCACGGCGAGCGCGGCGGCGCTTTGCAGCGTCGCGCGGTCGAGCGTCTTGCCGACGAGCGCCGCTTCCGTCGCGTTCGCGCGCCACGGCTTGTGCGCGACGCCGCCGAGCGCGATGCGCGCGGTCTTCACCGTGTTGCCGTCCATCTGCAACGCCGCCGCGACCGAGACCAGCGCGAACGCATAACTCGCGCGGTCGCGCACCTTCAGATACTTCGAGTGATCGGCGAAAAGCGGCGGCGGCAGATCGACCGATGTGATCAGTTCGCCGGGTTTCAGCGTCGTGTCGAGATCGGGCCGGTCGCCCGGCAGCCGATGAAACTCCGCGAACGGAATCGCGCGCTCGCCATCGCGGCCGCTCACGCGCACGACGGCATCGAGCGCGGCGAGCGCCACGCTCATGTCGGACGGATTCGTCGCGATGCACTGGTTGCTCGCGCCGAGAATCGCGTGAATGCGAGTGTTGCCTTCGAGCGCCGCGCAGCCGCTGCCGGGATTGCGCTTGTTGCACTGGGGAAAGGCGGTGTCGTAGAAGTAATAGCAGCGCGTGCGCTGCATCAGATTGCCGCCGACCGTCGCCATGTTCCGCAATTGCGCCGATGCCCCCGCGAGAAACGCCTGCGACAGCAGCGGGTAACGCTCGCGCACCCACGTGTGATTGGCGGCGTCGCTGTTGCGCACGAGCGCGCCGATGCGCAGGCCGCCGTCCGGCAGCGTCGTGATGGTGTCGAGTCCGCCGATATGCGTGATATCGACGAGTCTCGCGGGCCGCGCGACGCCGCCCTTCATCAAGTCGAGCAGATTCGTTCCGCCGCCGATGTACACCGTGCCGGGCTGGCTGCCCGCCTGAATCGCCGAGCCGATGTCGGCGGCGCGCTGATAGGAGATCGCGTCCATGTCGTCTCCTTAGCTGCGCGTCGAGGCGACGACTTTCACCGCCGCCACGATGTTCGGATATGCGCCGCAGCGGCAGATGTTGCCGCTCATGCGCTCGCGGATTTCGTCGTCGGAGAGTTGCGGCGGACGGTAGCGCACGTCGGCGGTCGCGGCGCTCGCATCGCCCGCGCGGTATTCGTCGATGAGCGCGGTCGCCGAACACAACTGGCCCGGCGTGCAGTAGCCGCACTGGAACGCGTCCTTGTCGATGAACGCGCGTTGCATGGCGCTCAGCGTATCGGCGGCGGGCGCGAGGCCTTCGACCGTCGTGACGGATTCGCCGTCGTGCATCACGGCGAGCGTCAGGCACGAATTGATGCGCTTGCCCGCGACGATCACCGTGCACGCGCCGCACTGGCCGCGATCGCAGCCTTTCTTCGTGCCGGTCAAACCGGCGTATTCGCGAAGGGCGTCGAGCAGGGTCGTGCGCGCTTCGACTTGCAACTCATACGGATGACCGTTGATGGTCAGCTTGACGGGCATCGTCGGTGCGGCGGAAGGCGGCATCGGCGCGGCGGCGGGCGCGCCCGCGTTCTGTTGCTGCGCGTGGGCGAGCGGTGCGGCGGTCACGGCCGCCGCCGCTGCTGCCGATTGCAGGAAGCGCCTGCGCGACGGTTTTTTAGCCGCGTCGTCGGGGCCGGAAGAATGCGTGTTGTCTGGGGACATGGCGAAAGAAGGCTCCTCGCTCGTTCGGAAGGGCGCCATGCGGCTCGGGTCTTGTGAGGCTGTCCGCATCGCGGCCGATGCGACGTCGGTCCGCGATGCGCCGATGCCCGAGTCCGTGGGGCGTGGCGGGTGCGCGCGAGCGATGTTCGCCATCCGTAAGACGACCGAACGTTCGCCCGCGCGCGACCGTCATCCACAGCAACTTGGATGCCAAGCGCAGTGCGATCAGCCTGGGAGCGGCGAGTTGCGCCGACTTACGCGGATGTCATGGACGAAGCAAGTAAAAGCTGCATGACTTCGTAAATTCGCGTTTGCCGTCGGCGCGCGACGGTTTCAAACGGCCTTCATGCGGGCCTTCGCTTGATGACCGCCGCGTCAGAAAGCACGCCGCTTGTCCACGTCACGCCTCGCTTTCCATGATCCTGTCGATCCATCGCGCGTTCTCGCCCGCCGACCCGATGCCCGCGTGCCGCGCCATCGGCACGAAGAAATGCGTGGCGATCGGCAGCTTCGAGCGTTCGAGCCAGCCGGTGAGGTGCGCTTCGAGCCGCCGGCCCGGCGCCTTCAGTTCCTCGCGCAGCACGGCGGGCAGCTTGTCGAAGTGGCGCATGTCGATCTGATACGGCTCGGGCGCGACGCACAGCGCGTTCGGGCGGCCATCGACATCGACGGGAAGACGCTCCAGCGCCTGATGCAGCAGCGCGACGCCGAGCCCTTCGCCGCGCCACGGCTTGCGCACTTCCCACATGCTGATATAGATCACGCGATGCGTGCCGTACACGTCGCGCAGCCGCTCGTGCCCGAGCGCTTCCGTCGACGCCAGCGCGAGCGACAGCATCTCGCCCGAATACGTGTCGAGCGTATAGACGAGGTCGGCGCTCTTCGTGAGCGGCGGCACCTTCACGAGCTTCAGTTCGACCGCGGCCGCGACGATATCGCTGCCCGCTTCGTGGAACACGGCGAAGGCGGTGCCGAGACGCTCGTCGTCGACTTGCGGATACTCGTGGCGATACGTCATCGTGAAAAGAAACGGCCCGATCTTCTCGCGATACGCGAGCGGCCGGTCCACGTCGTAATCGTCGGTGCCGATGAGGCCGTAGGGATCGTAGTCGCGCTTCTCGCGTCGCTCGCCATCGTCCATCGCGGAAGCCAGCGCCGCGAGCGGCCGGCGCGACTCCGGCACGAGGTCTTCCGGCAAGCCTTCCCAACTCAGGCGCAGAAATTCCCGCCCGCCGCGATAGTGCGCCTCGAACAGCGACACAAGCGGCTCGCCCGCGACCGGATCGAGAATGCGTTGCGCGCATTCCAGCGCGCGGTCGAGCAGTTGATCGGCTTCGGCGGGATCGGGCGCGAGCGGCGGCTCGTCGGCTTGCGGCGCGGCGGGCAGGCCGCGCGCCGCGCGTTCCTTGTGCGCGATGTCGAGCCACTCGTCGGCGGCGCGCTCGGCGATGAAACCCGCCGCGATGCGATATCCCGACAGCACGATGGACTGTCCGGTGTCGCCGAGCGGGAACACGTACTCGTCGGACATGGCTTCGTCGACGCTCACGCCGTGGAAGGTTTCGCGCGGCAGGGCGGCGTTCGCCGCCGTATCGAAACGATGATGCGAAAGCACATGCGCGGCGAGATCGGACGCCGCGGGACCGAACTCGGAACCCGGTCCGGGGAGAAGCTTCAGAAGGGATAACGTGCTGCCGCCTGTGATGCCCGATGTCGTCATGAGTGCCGCCTCCGATCGTGATGGGCTATCGTAACAAACCGTGCGACGCCGCGAGAAGGCGTCTCGCGCTCGGGCGGCCGGGCGCGTGATGTGCTTCGCGCAGGAGACTTCGACTTCGATTGCGGAGAACGCGATGAACACCGGGATCCACGAAGGCGGCTGCGCGTGCGGGGCGTTTCGTTTCCGCGCGAGCGGCGAACCGCGACGCGTGTCGCTGTGTCACTGCATGACGTGCCGTCGCGTGCACGGCTCCGCGTTCGGCGCGTATGCGATCTTCGCGCGCGAGAACGTGGAGATGAGCGGCCGGCTCGAAACCTGGCGCAGCTCCGAGGAAGGGCGGCGGCATTTCTGTCCGGTGTGCGGATCGGTGGCGTACATGGAGTACGCGAGTCACGCGGAAGTGGATTTGCCGCTCGGCGCATTCGACGAAACCGGCCTCTTCGAGCCCGCGTACGAATTGTGGTGCACGCACCGCGAGCCGTGGCTGCCCGCCGGCGTGCGCACGGAATACCCGGAAGACCGGCCGAAATGAGCGCGGCGGCCGGGCGTATTCGCATCGGCATTTCCGGCTGGCGCTATGCCGGCTGGCGCGGCGTGTTCTATCCCGCGAAACTCGCGCAGGCGCGCGAACTCGAATTCGCCTCGCGGGCCGTGCAGACGGTCGAAATCAACGGCTCGCATTACTCGCTGCAGACGCTGTCCAGCTATCGCGCGTGGCACGACGCCACGCCCGAGCACTTCGTCTTCAGCGTGAAGGGGCCGCGCTACCTGACGCACATGCTGCGTTTTCGCGATGAAACCGCGCTGCCCGCCATCGCCAATTTCTTCGCTTCGGGCGTGCTCGCGCTCGGCGACAAGCTCGGGCCGTTCCTGTGGCAGTTTCCGCCGAACTTCGGCTTCAAGCCGGAGCCGTTCGAGCGATTCCTTCAGCTTCTGCCGAAGGACACCCACGCCGCCGCCGCGCTCGCCCAGCAGCACGACACGCGCGTGAAAGACCCGTGGTTCGAAGCGCCACGCAAGTGCGCGCTGCGGCACGCGGTCGAGATTCGCCACGCGAGCTTTTGCACCGATGCCTTCGTGCGCCTGTTGCGCAAACATGGCGCGGCGCTCGTCGTATCGGATTCGGTCATGGACTGGCCGTACGCCGAAGACCTGACTTCCGGCTTCGTCTATATGCGTCTGCACGGCGCCGAAACGCTCTACGGCGGCGCGTATTCCGACGATGCGCTCGACGGCTGGGCGCGGCGCATCGAGTGCTGGGCGGCGGGCGGACAGATCGACGATGCGCGGCTCATCACGCAGACGGCGCCGCGCCGCCGGGCATCGCGCGACGTGTTCTGCTACTTCGACAACGACCAGAAAGTGAAAGCGCCTTTCGACGCGCGCCGCCTGATGGAACGCCTCGGCATCGCGCCCGAAGGCGTTCCATCAGGCGGCGCGCAACCGTGATCCGACCGGGACAGCATTTGTCCCGGCGGCGTCGCATTCTTCACTCGACGGTCCAGGCGATTGCAAACGGGTTCAATCGATTGCAATCGCGCCAGGAAAATAAGACGATAAGCGGCGTGCTTCGCGCAACGATCATTCGTGGCGAAGCGCGCCGGATGCGCGGCGAGCGGCAGGATCGAGAACTTCTACACTCCAAAGCCCACGAGGAGCATCGATACCATGGCGAAGCAACCGGTCAGCGGCACCGACAAGATTCATCCCGAAGGCGCGAAGTGCATCGGCGCTTGCGATCCCGGCGAACAGATCGAAGTGGTCGTGATGCTGCGGCGCAAGGACGCCAAAGGCTTCCGGCAGATGATGGCGCGCATCGACGCAGGCGACGCGCCCGCGCAATCCGTCTCGCGCGATGAATTCGACAAGCGCTTCGGCGCATCCGACGAAGACGTCGCGAAGGTCAAGCAGTTCGCCGCGCAATACGGCCTCACGGTCGTGCGCGCCGATCCAAGCACGCGCAGCGTCGTGCTCAAGGGCAGCATCGACGCTTTCCAGAAGGCTTTCGATGTCAAGCTCGAACGCTTTCAGCATCACAACATCGGCGAGTATCGCGGGCGCACCGGGCCGGTCAACGTGCCCGACGACATCCACGACGCCGTCACCGCCGTGCTCGGCCTCGACAGCAAGCCGCAGGCGCGTCCGCATTTCCGCTTCCGTCCGCCGTTCAAGCCGTTGCGCGGCGTCACGCCGGCGTCGTTTTCTCCGGTCGATCTCGCGCGCCTCTACGCCTTTCCCGACAGCGACGGCGCGGGCGAGTGCATCGCGATCGTCGAACTGGGCGGCGGCTATCGCGACAGCGATCTTTCGGCCTATTTCTCGAAGCTCGGCGTGAAGGCGCCGAATGTCGTGGCCGTCAGCGTGGACAGCGCGAAGAACGCGCCGACCGGAAATCCGAACGGCCCGGACGGCGAAGTGACGCTCGATATCGAAATCGCGGGCGCGGTCGCGCCGGGTGCGCGCATCGCCGTGTACTTCGCGCCGAACAGCGACGCCGGTTTCGTCGATGCCGTCAATCGCGCGATCCACGACAACACGAACAAGCCGTCGGTCGTGTCGATCAGCTGGGGCGGGCCGGAATCGAACTGGTCGTCGCAATCCATCAGCGCGTTCAACGACGTGCTGCAAAGCGCGGCCGCGCTCGGCGTGACCGTGTGCGCGGCGTCGGGCGACAGCGGATCGTCGGACGGCGTCGGCGATGGCGCCGATCACGTCGATTTCCCGGCATCGAGCCCGTACGTGCTCGGCTGCGGCGGCACGAGCGTCACGGCCACCGCGCAGGGCATCACGCAGGAAGTGGTCTGGAACGACGGCGATCAGGGCGGCGCGGGCGGCGGCGGCGTGAGCAGCGTGTTCGCGCTGCCCGTGTGGCAGACGGGCTTGCAGGTCGCGCGCGCGGGCGGCCGGCAGACGCCGTTGGCGAAGCGCGGCGTGCCCGACGTGGCCGCCGACGCATCGCCGGTCACCGGCTACGAAGTGCTGATCGACGGCGACGATACGGTCGTCGGCGGCACGAGCGCGGTCGCGCCGCTCTGGGCCGCGCTGATCGCGCGCATCAACGCGATCAACGGATCGCCGTCCGGCTTCGTCAATCCGAAGCTGTACAAGGCGGCGAGCGCGTTTCGCGACATCACGAAGGGCGACAACGGCAGTTTTGCGGCGGCGTCGGGATGGGACGCCTGCACGGGACTCGGCAGTCCGGACGGCGGGAAGATCGCCGCGGCGCTCGCGCCCGCCGCCGGTCACGCACGAGTCAAGGCAAGTCAGTGAACAACAACCACGACGACGATTCTGGAGCGACCACGATGAACTCCGATCCACTGGAAATGAAGCGCATTCCCGCTACGGGAACTGGCGTCGCGCCCGACCCGGGCGGCATCAAACAGCCGCCTGCGGCCGAGGAGCACGCAGCGAAAGCGCCCGCGAAAAGCGCGGGCAAGAAGCATCAGCAGGATCAGCCGTATTTCGATCCGGTCGCGTACGGCAATGGCCCCGACGACGCCATCGATCCGGGCGAAGCCGACGAGAACGCCGCGATCACGCATCACACGGTGTCGATCGGCGGCGAGAAGATCGCGTACACGGCGACGGTCGGCCATCTCGTCACCGTCGATCCGAGCAGTTCGAAGCCTGAAGCGAAGATGTTCTTCGTCGCGTTCACGAAGGACGGCGCGAAGGAAGAAGAGCGGCCGCTCACGTTCTTCTATAACGGCGGGCCGGGGTCGTCTTCGGTGTTCGTGCTGCTCGGATCGTTCGCGCCGCGCCGCATCAAGACATCGATGCCGGGCTTCACGCCGCCCGCGCCGTACGAGATGGAGGACAACCCCGACAGCCTGCTCGACAAGAGCGATCTCATCTTCATCAATCCGGTCGGCACGGGCTATTCGGCTGCGATCGCGCCGAACAAGAATCGCGATTTCTGGGGCGTCGATCAGGACGCGGATTCCATCAAGCAGTTCATCAAGCGTTATCTGACGAAGAACAATCGCTGGAATTCGCCGAAGTTTCTGTTCGGCGAATCGTATGGCACGGCGCGCAGTTGCGTCCTCGCGTACCGGCTGCATGAAGACGGCGTCGATCTGAACGGCATCACGCTGCAATCGTCCATTCTCGATTACAGCCAGGCGGGCAACCCCGTGGGCGCGCTGCCGACCGCCGCCGCCGATGCGTGGTATCACAAGAAGCTCGGCGTGCATCCCACGCCGACCAATCTCCTGAACTTCATGGAGGAAGTGGCGGAATTCTCGCGCACGGATTACTTGAACGCGCTGCGCAAGTTTCCCCAGACCGACGACGAAGTCGTCGAAAAGCTCTCGGAATACACGGGCATCGACAAGGTGACGCTGCTTGCGTGGAGCCTCGACATCGCCGCTTACGACAGCCGCGGCAACTCGCTCTTTCTCACGACGCTGCTGAAATCGAAGGGCGAAGCGCTCGGTTCATACGATGGCCGCGTGACGGCGATATCGACGGGCATCGCGGGAAAGATCGATCCGAACTCCGGCGGCAACGACCCGACGATGACCGCCGTGAGCGGCGTCTATACGTCGATGTGGAACAGCTATCTGAACGAGCAGTTGCAGTTCACGTCCACGTCGTCGTTCACGGATCTCAACGATCAGGCGTTCGTCAACTGGGACTTCAAGCATAAGGACCCGACGGGCGCGGAGAAGGGCGTCGATTCGAAGGGCGATATCGTGCTCTACACGGCGGGCGATCTGGCTGCGGTGATGGCGCTGAACGTCGATCTGAAGGTGCTGTCCGCGAACGGCATGTACGACTTCGTGACGCCGTTCTACCAGACGATCATCGATCTTCAGCGCATGCCGCTCATCGACAAGACCGTGCGGCAGAATCTGTCCGCGGCGTTTTATCCGTCCGGGCACATGGTCTATCTCGACGGCGGGTCGCGCACGCAGCTCAAGGCCGATCTCGCGAAGATGTACGAGGAAGCGACGTCGAACCATGCGGCGATGAGCCGGATCATCACGCTGCAGAAGACGACCGCCGACAAGATCGGCGCGGCGCTTTCGCCGGAGAGCGCGGGGTAGCCGCGTCATGAACGAAGCCGCGCTCGATGGACGGGCGCGGCTTCATCGGGGAGGCGACACGACTTCGATCGCAATCAGATTCGACACGTAACGTCCGGCTTTGGCGTCGCCGGGAATCACGAGGCGCGCGAAGCCGTTCGCAGCCAGCGGTGCGCCGTTGGCGGCATACGCCACCATGTCCGGCTGGTTGCCGAAGTCGGGCGAAATCTCCGCAAGCGAGATCACCACGCGATAACCGTCACTGCCCGTGGCGACGGCGTAAAAGCCGAGGATGTCGTTCTTGATGCCGGCGTTCGTCTGAATGCCGGCGGCGTTGAGCAGGCTCCAGAGACTCACGCCCGTATAAGTGCTCGTTCCCACGGTACGTGTGATCGCGGGAAGCTGTTCGAGCGCCGCGAGGTCATACGTTGCGGGTTTCGCCACCGCGCCGGAAATTCGAAGCTGCGTGCTCGGCCCGCCGCCGCTCGCCGTCGCGGTCGATACCACCGTGCGGACGTCGAGCCTGACCAGATTCGATACGTACCGTCCGCCCTTGATATCGCCGGGCGCGGTGATGCGAAGCGGACCATCGGCGACGGGCAGCGCCGCGCTCGCGCCGTTGATCGTTTCGGCGTACGCCACTTCGTTGCCGCGATTGCCGAAGTCGGGGCTAAGCTCGCCCATCGCGAAGAGCGAGCGATAGTTGTCCGCGCCGGTGGCGATCACGTACTTGCTCAACACGTCGTTGTGAACGGCCGGGTTAGTCGCGATGCCGACGCGATTCAGCAATGTCCAGACGTTTGCGCCGGTGTACGTGTGCGTTTGCGCGCCGTTACCGCTCGCGAACGACACCGTCTGCGTGCCCGAAGGCAGCGCTTGAAGATCGGCGACGGAGAAACTCACGGGCGCACTGACTTCGCCCGACACCGACAGCACCGCTTTCGAAGGCGGCGCGGAAGCGTCGTGTCCGCCGCAGGACGCCGTCCCGATGCAAAGCAACGCCGCCGCGAAGATGAGCCGCACGCGGCTCACCGGATCACGTTTCGCCATCATCGTTCAGTTCCTCTCGGTCATCGCTATCGGTTAGCCGTCGATCCGTTATGTTAGCCGATATATAGCGCGGCGAACCGAATTCGAGCATCGGCTCATGCGCGATCCGGCATCGCGTTCATGCCGCAAAACCGATGTCGCGTCTTGCCATGCGTTATATTCTTCCGTGCATAATGCTGAAGATCGCGGTCAATCACGGTTCAGAGGCGAGCGTGCAAATGGACGATACCCTTGCAACAGTTTCAATCGAACCCGTCCTCGCCATCGGCGGGCAGGTCGAGTGGCCCTTGCGCCTCGATGCCGCTGCATTGCGCGGCTTCGAGAGCGCATCGCTCGAACCGTTCGATCTCCGCTGCTTCACGACTGGGAGATTCATTCGCCGCATCGGCGAATATCGCGGCGTGCCGCTGCGCGTATTGCTCGACGCGGCGGGCGTGCGCCGCCCCGGAAACACGGATTTCAAGCGGACGGTGTTTCTTGCGCACGGTCACGATGGCTATGCGGTCACGTTCTCGTGGCACGAACTGTTCAACACGCCGATCGGCGCGCGCACGCTGGTTGCGTACGCGTGCGACGACCGGCCACTGGATATCGACGACGGTCTGCCCGTGCTGGTCGCCGGCGCGGATACCGTGCGCGCGCCCCGGCATGTGAAGCGTCTCGCACGTATCGATGCCATCGTGCTTCGATGAACATGTCGCAGGAAGAGGGCGCGGCGCGACGGCTCATCGCATGCGCGCGCGACGCCAATGACCCTGACGCGATCACCTTCGCGCGTCTCATCGGCGCGAGACTCGACGCCGACGATCTGATCCTGCTGGGTCTCGGCGCTGAAGAACTCGCGGCGCTGCTCGATCGTCATTTCGAGCGCCCGCATCTCGGCGTGCGGCTTCCGACTGCGCTGCGGGCATCGCCGCATCGGGAATTCATCGGTGAATTGCGCGCGTTGTTGTGGTCGCTGGACGTGACGGCCGCCGCGCATCCCGCCGACGCGCATTGTCTCGCGACGATCATCGCGACGGCGTGCGAGCGCCCCGATCATCTGTGGCGCGATCTGGGCTTGCGCGGACGCGACGACGTCAGTGCGATCCTGCAGCGTCACTATCCCGCGCTCGTCGCGCGCAACACGAACGCGATGCGCTGGAAGAAATTTCTGGCGCAGGAAGTCGCGTTGGCACACGGCCGCGCCGTGACCTTCGCGCCCGGCTGCCCGGGTTGCGAGGACTACGCGCACTGCTATCCGGCGCGAGAAGACGGATGAATCGCCGGGGCAGTGCGTTCGTGTATGCTTTGCGCCATGGTTACGTCGAACAAAAACACACAAGCAGCCGCCGCGCGACCCGAAGTGCGTTTCAGAATGCGAATCCGAACGGGCGATACCGTCGCGATCGGACCGGGGAAAGTGGCGCTTCTCGCCGCGGTGCAGGAGCACGGCTCGATATCGGCTGCGGCTCGCAGCCTCGGCATGTCGTATCGTCGCGCGTGGATGCTGATCGACGAACTCAATCGATCGCTCAAATCGCCGGCCACCGAATCCGCGCAAGGCGGCGAGCACGGCGGCGGCTGCACGCTGACATCGACCGGCGAGAACATCGTGCGCCTCTACCGCGAAGTGGAAGAGAAAGCGAACAAGGCTTGCGCGGCGCAGATTACCGCGTTGACCAAACTGATCCGCTAACGCTCATCTCGCACGTCTCAACCGTGCCGCAAGCAAAATGCAGATTGCGGCCGATGCGTCGCGCAATCGTGCTGACCGGCTTCGAGGCGCGGATTTCGGATGCGGCGCTCGCGGCAGTGTGGTAACCGCGCCAGCTTCAATGAGGCGGCTCAGCCCTTTGAGCCGCATCGCCAAGGTTCGACGAAGCTTTGATGCCACCATCGCTGGATTTGCTTTGCGGCTCGGTTCGTAACGTTACTGCTTCGTCAATTGACCATAGGCGACTCGCAAATCGTCCAGGTTCTTCACGTTGTACAGAATCGTTCTCTGATAACCGTTGCTGCCGTTAATCGGCACGAACAGAATCGCGGCATTGCCAGTGAAGGTCATCCCGGCAGGCATCGAGCAGGACGTGCCCGGTGCTGCGCTCATGGTTACCGTGTACATGTTGTGATTGGTTCCGGGTGCCGCCAGCAGCATCGTTCCGCTGACGTTGCAGCGGCTCAATGTGCCTGTAAAGGAACCGTCGCTGGCGATGGTCATGGACGTTGAAGATTGCGACCATGTGCCAGCAACGCTTTCTTGCGTCACGGCCAGTGCGTTAGCCGCATCGTAATTCCATGAAAGGTTCGTCGTCGTTCCGTTGGAGACATAGCTGCCGGCGAAGGTCTTTTGGGCAGAGTATGTGCCGCTTCCCGACGTAGTCGGATAGGCGAACGCGAACTGGCTGAAAGCCCATCCCGAGGTAAGTGTCCAAGTCTGTGGCGTGGAGGAGATGACGCCGTAAAGTTCGCTATTAACAATCGACGCCATCGCATTCAGCGACGAGATGTTACCGGCTGGATCAACGAGTGCGATGCTGCGGTCAGTGATCGACGACGACGTCCAGATTCCTTCCGCGTTTGTTCCTGTCAACGCTGTCGACCCTGCTTCGGGATTTGCCAGACTGGGCAGGGCTTCGCCTACCACGGTCGGTGATGAAGCTGCCGAAGGCGCGCTTGCGCTGGTGGGTAAGTCAGTCGAAGCACTCGCTGTCGATGCGCTGGTCGGCGCCTCGGCGCTTGAGGCGGGACTGGGAGCGCTGGCGGGTGAGCTTTTGTCGGCCGCATTGCTGGAGCCGCCTCCGCCGCAGGCGGAAAGCAAGACCATGCTGCTGAGAGCTAAGGATAAGGCGGTATGTTTTCCGAGAGTCATGCCTGATTTTTCTTTGCAGATTGATTTCGACAGTGCGCGGGAGTATCGCGGAAAATCCTCTGTCTGTTTTTGAACAGCAATAAATTTGACATCATCGTGTCGGAAATTTGTTGGTTTACGGGTGCTAGGCAGTTTTGGCTCCTCGGGCGGCGCAGAAAGCCCTATGTCGCCGATTTGGATTCGTCCACACTGACAGAACCAACTACCCGCGACACACGCGAGATTCGCGAGTCGGCGCTGGGCGCGCTCGGTGCGCCGCTGCGCGTGCGCAAGCGTTCACGCTGCCGCAGGCTGCGCCCGGCGTCATCGCGCAGGACGCCAGCTCGCATGCGATTCGGCATGCGACGCGAACTTCCGCTGGGCGCTTTCCAGCGCATTCGCCGAAGGGCTTGGGTTCCTCGGCTATCCGTATCTGGCCGAACTCACGCAGCGGCCCGAATATTGCCGACCTGCTGAGATTCTCGCCAAGGAGATGACGCGCAAGTGGATTCGGCTGCAGGGCGCAGGGGACGATGACAAGAGCGAGAAGATCGCGGCCATCGACGCTGAGATGAAGCGCCTCTCCGTGCAGGCAGTATTTCGCAAGGTCGCCGAGCAGGACGGCTTTTTCGGACGCGCGCAGCTCTTCCTTGACATGTGCGACGACCGCCCCGAGGAGCTGATCGCGCCGCTGGCCGACAGCACGGTGAAAATGGCGTCGGCGGGCTGAAGGGCCTGCGCATCGTCGAGCCGATCTGGACGTATCCGGGCATGTACAACTCGACGGATCCGCTGCGCGGCGATTTTTACCAGCCGCAGACGTGGTTCGTGATGAACCGGCAGGTGCATGCCAGCCGGCTGCTCACGTTCGTGTCGCGCCCGGTACCGGACACGCTCAAACCCGCCTATGCGTTCGACGGCTTGAGTCTGTCGCAGATCGCCAAGCCCTACGTCAATAACTGGCTGAGGACGCGGCAGAGCGTGTCGGATCTGCTGCATTCGTTCAGCACGATGGTGCTCAAGACGAACCTCGCGGCGGTGCTCAACGCCGAGGGGGCCGAGCAGATGTTGCGGCGCGCGGTGTTGTTCAACCAGGCGCGCGACAACTGGCATCTGATGATGATCGACCGCGACACGGAGGACTTCGCCAACGTCTCGGCGCCGCTCGGCAGTCTCGATCGTCTGCAGGCGCAGTCTCAGGAGCATATGGCGGCCGTGACCGGCATTCCGCTGATCGTGCTGCTTGGCATCACGCCTTCGGGGCTGAATGCGACCAGCGAGGGCGAGTTGCGCACCCTCTATGCGTGGATCGAGGCGCAGCAGGAGGCGCTGTTCACGGCACCGTTGTCGCGTCTCTTGAAGGTGATCCAGTTGTCGCTGTTCGGCGCGATCGATCCGGACATCGGCGTCAGCTATGTACCGCTGTGGACGCTGTCGGAAGAACAACTTGCCAACATGCGCAAGGTCGAGGCGGACACCGACATCGGCTTGATCAACGCGGGCGTGATCAGCGCGGAAGAGGCGCGCGCTCGGCTGGCCGCGCAGGAAGATGGCCCGTATGCGTCACTGGATCTAAACGAAGAGATGCCCGAGCCACCGCTGGAGCAACTGCGTACAGCGGGCGGCGCCGAACTGAAATTCCAGATGTGTCATGACCGCTTGCATCGTGCGGCGCCTCGTTCCATTTTCGCACCGACCGCGCAGTCCTTGACGCTGGTTTCCGTGCGCCCGAATCAAGGCGTGGAGGCGGCGTATCGACGACGGCTCGTGCGGCTAATCGACCTGATGCAGGCCAATCTCGTGTACTGGCTGCGGGCGTGCTATCGGGCCAATCAACCCGAACTCATGCCCGAGCTCGCGGCCGACGCCAGTTCCGCGATGATGCTGCGCCGGACCATGGCGAAGCTCGCCCGGCGCTGGCAGCGGCGCTTCGACGACATCGCGCCGGCGCTGGCGCAGCGGTTTGCTGACGACGCAATGGGCCGGGCCGATGGCGCGTTCCGGTCGTCGCTCGGGCGCGCCGGTTTCGCGGTGGACTTCCGGCTCACGCGCGAGGCCAACGACGCGGCAGGCGACCATCGGCGAGAACGTCGGGCTGATCCTTTCAATTGCCGCCAAGCACCTCGCCGATGTCGAGGGCGCGGTGATGCGCAGCGTGCAGACCGGACGCAATCTCGGTGGCCTGACCGATGAGCTGCAGGCGCGTTATGCGTTGACGCGTCGCCGTGCCGCGTTTATCGCGCGTGACCAAAACAGCAAGGCGACGGCGATCGGCGAGCGTCGACCGCCAATAGCGTCTGGTGTACCAGCTGATGCTCGGTTTGCGCCAAGGAGGCCCGGAAGTTGTCGAAACCTTAAGAACGGCGCTCGGCCCGTGCTGGTCTTGCTTGATGAAGCGCCCTGAACGGGTACGTCGCTTGTACCTAACGAGGTGCAACGAACGGGGAACAATCGCCTGTCTGCAGAAAGGTTTTCGACGTTGATAAGAGTTTTAGCCCGCAAGCCTCACGATTCAATAGGAAAAATTTGTCTTAATTGTTAGCGGTTCTTACCGGGTAGCTTGCTGTTGAAGGAAAATCATCAAGTTGGCCCGAACTGAAATGGCAGGTACGCGCTGGCACGAGGATGATCTGGCCGGTCGTATCCTGCCCGAGGGCTGGCACGGCGAGAGCGGTCGCATTGCGTGCCGCGACGGCAACACGTGGGAGGTGCTGTGCCTGCAGGCGCGGTGCGAGACTGACACCGATCCGTTGGATCGTGAGAAAGGAGAGTATCTGTGGCCCGAGTGGTTCGACCGGAAACACTGGGCGCAGTACGAATCGAATCCGCGCACATGGGCGTCGCTGTATCAGCAGATGCCGGTGCCGCCCGAGGGCGATCTGTTCAAGCCCGAGCGGATCGGCATCGTGGACATCGTGCCGACCACCTACATCGAATGGGTGCGCGGCTGGGATCTGGCGAGCGTGGAGGGCGACGGCGACTGGACGGCCGGCGCGAAGCTGGGGCGGCTCGCAGACGGACGTTACGTGATCGGCGACATGACGCGCGGACGGTGGGGGCCGGACCGGCGCGATGCCATCATTGCTGCCACGGCGCAGCTTGACGGCGTGGGCACGCGTGTTGGCTTGCCGCAGGATCCAGGTCAGGCCGGCCGGACGCAGGTGCTGTATCTGACGCGCGAGCTCGCGGGTTACCGCGTGACGAGCAGCCCTGAGACGGGCGACAAGGTGACGCGCGCCGAGCCGTTCGCCGCGCAGGTGAACGTGGGCAACGTGTTGATGCTACGCGGCGACTGGAACGCCGCGCTGGTGTCTGAGTTGCGCAGCTTTCCGTTCGGCACGCACGATGACCAGGTCGATGCGCTGTCACGGGCGTTCGCACTGCTGATCGCGCGCCGGCCCATGCGCCGTCGACTCGACGAAGCTCGCCACGCTTGCCGTTCTCAACGGGCAATAGCTGATCTGATGCCGGTCGCAGATGCGCTTGAGCGTGTTCATCGAATCATGATCGATGCAATCGACGGGAAACACGACCAGGTCCGCGCGCGGCAACACGGCCGCGAGCAAGCCCTTGCGATCCTCGATGCCGCCATCGTGGACGATCAATTCTCCGCCCGCGGATGCGACGAGTTGCTTCAACACCGCATTCGATCCGGGCCGGCCGCCCACGTAGAGTATCTTCCGGCCGATAGTCCAGTCGAGCGCATGACGATCGTTCTCCGACTCGCGCGATTGTTCCGACATCGCGCGCTCCAGCGCATCGCATTCGGCTGCGGTTACGTGCAACAGGGCTTCGATGTCGCGCAGACGATCGCGCAGGCCGAGCGAAACCTGCTGCTCGTGCAAGAGCCGTTGTTCCGCTGCATCGCGACGGCTCGCATGCAACGCCAGACGCCGCTCACAATCGTCGACTTTCTCTTTCAGCGCGATTACTTCACGATATAGTTCGGAGTCCGATGGATACGCAGCATTGCTGAGCGCTTCCCGGGCGACCTCGCGCAACGCTGCATCGCGTTCGAGCGCCATCGTGTTGATGCGGCTTTGCTGGCGCTCGACCTTGTCCTTGAGCGCGATGTTCTCTTCTTCCAGCGCGACGAGCCGCCGAATATCCGCGCGATTGGCCGCGCCCACCAGATGCGAAAGCATGTGCAGCTCGCCGAACGCGGACTGCCTCACTTCGATGGTGGACTGCGGATGCGTCATCAACGCCCAGTACGCCGGCGGAATATCGCCTGATTTGAGCGCTTCCTTCCATAGCGCGAGAACCGCATCCGGATCGCGCGCCTGATCGAAACGCTTGATCGCGCCCGCATAACGCTGATCGAGCGCTTTCTGAAGCGCCTTGCAGCCGGCGCCATCGGCGATGGCGAGTTCGACCGCCGCGTGATGAATCTGAAGGTCGCTTGCCTCGTACCGATCGATGTCGGTGAACTTCGGCACGAGCTTCCTCAACTCGTTCGTGCCGAGACACGTGCCGATGATCGAGCAATGCAGATGCGAATCGAGTTCGCCCAGCTTCACACGCCGATGTAACGCTTTCGGCGATGCCTTCGCGGGCTGACAACACGCATCGCCGTGCGGTTTCACGTGGCCGCCGTAAAGGTCCGCGACGAGCGGATTCGGTGCGCGCACCAAGCGGAAGGGCGGATTCTCGGTCATGGGATCGGCTGCCTGCTAGTCGAGGTAAGCATTCGCGTGCGCGAGTCTCGAACGCACGTCCATCAGATGATCCACGCACAAGCCGGCGAACCGCGCGTCGAGATACTCGAAGACGAGCGCGGCATCGCGCATCGCAGTGCCGTCACGCGCTGCGTCGTGCATGAACACGATGTTGCGCCGATGCTTCGCGAGCCGCGCTTCCTCGGCAACGATCAGCAATTCGTCGATACGCCGGAAATCGGCCGCGCGCGCGTGCTCGATGACCGACGCGATCAATTCGTCGAACGAACGCGACGACAACGCTTCGAGCGGTTGCGCGTCGCCGAGCGAATCCGCGAGCATCGACAGAAAGCGGCATACGGTGTCACGCAAACGCCGATACCCATCGACGACGCGCCGGATGTCCTCGGAACGCCGGTTGTTTGCGGACGACCGGAGCACGGTGATCGATGCGCGAAAGCCGTGCGCGCCGGGATTGCCGTTGTCGGGCCTAAGAAGAACCGCGGGTTTGGACATCATCGCCATTTCAGCCTCAATGCATCATTGGCGTAATATACGGCGGAACATAACGATTGGCAAACGGCGCGCCCAAAAAAACAGGGCCGCGCGATGCGGCCCTGTCGTGCTTCGTTCGAAACGTTCGATACGCGGCGATCAGAACTTGTGCCGGATGCCGACGCGGAACGCGAGCTGATTGTCTTCGCCCACGCCCGAGGTGCCGAAGTAGTTCGTCGATGAACCGATCTGCGCCTGATTCTCGACACCGCGATTCGAACCCGACGCCTTCTGATAGATCGCGAGCGCGTACACGTCGGTGCGCTTGCTCAGCGCGTAGTCGAGGCTCGCATCGACCTGATGCCAGTGGCCGCTCAGGTTGTCGTACAGGTCCATGTAGGTGTAGCCGAGGCCCGCCGTGAGCGCGGGCGTGAAGGCGTACTTGCCGCCGATATCGAACGCATTGAAACGCGAACTCGCACCGGTGATCGGCTCGAAGCGCGTGTTGGTCCACAGGCCGAACACCGTCGCCGCGCCGAGCTGATAGTTCGCGCCCACGCCGAAGCTGCGCAGGTCTTTCGCGTTGGCGGCCGTGCCCATGGTCTGGATGTTCGCGAGCGCGGTGCTGAACGCGGTCGGGGCAGCGGCGTTCGGATAGTGAATGTCCGTGTAGGCCGCGCCGATGCCGAGCGGCCCCGACTTGTAGTTCACGCCGAAGCTGTAGGTGCGCGAGGAGCCGGTCGTGGTGCCGACCGTCGGTGCGCCCGCGAATGCGCCGGCCTGATTCGAGAAGCCGTACATCGCGCCGAACGTCAGCCCGTAGAAGCTCGCGCTGCTGAACTTCACCGCATTGCTGACGCGGCTGGCCGTCAGTTGATCGACATCGTTGATGTGATACGCGTAGTTGCCCGCGACCGTTTGTCCGCCGATGGAATACGCGCCGCCGAGATAGTCGGTATTGAAGCTGTACTGGCGTCCGAAGGTCAGCGAGCCGACGTCGTTCTTCGCGAGACCCACATATGCCTGACGTCCGAATTCCGCGCCGCCCTGGCCGAGCGTGCCGTTGCCGCTGTTGAAGCCGCTTTCGAGCGTGAAGATGGCCTTCAGGCCGCCGCCCAGGTCTTCCTGTCCGCGCAGGCCCCAGCGGCTGCCTTGAGCGATGCCGTCGTCGTACTTGAAGATGTGATCGCCGGCAGCGCCGCTATGGGTGGCGTAGCTGACGCCGGCATCGATGATGCCGTACAGCGTCACGCTGCTTTGCGCGTGCGCGATCACGCCGTAGCTCAGAACCGCCGCTGCGATGATGGTTTTTTTCATTGTTTGTCCTGTGTGGATGCGTCTGCCGCTTCGTTCGTGTCGATGGCGTTGCGTTATAGCGGCAGAAATATAGCGCACGGTCAGGCATTCGTAAACGTGGTGTCGCCTTTCGTACACAATGGCTTTGCGTCGCTTCGTTTCGATGCGCGTAACAAACGTGATCAACGTCGCGCGGAAACTTGACCCGCGACCCGCTCCGATTGGCGCGCCCGGCCGTTTCTGACACACTGGGATCGCTCGATCGAGGAGTGCAGCTTGTCCAATTCCGCAACGCCACGAAACGTGGTGCGCTACGTATTGACGATCGCGTGGCTCATCGTCTGCGTCGCGGCCAGTCACGCCGATGCGCGCGCGCCGCAGCCGCTCGTGATCGGCGCGGTGCCGAACATCGTGCCGCCGCTCGACATGGCCGATTCCACGACGAGCACCGCGCCGCGCGGCATCTCCGCCGAATTCGCGCAGGCGGTCGCCAGCGCGCTCGACATGCAGCCGCAATGGCGGCTTTATCCGGATCGCGCCGCGCTCATCGACGCGCTCTCACGCGGCGAAATCGACATGGCCACCGGCGCGACGGGCGAGGACGCCGCCCCCACGCTCACGCCCACGCTCACCCTTTCGCGGCCCTATTTGCCGACCCGCACGGTGCTCGTCGAGCCGCTTCGCAAAGCGCCGCCGACGCATCGCATCGCGTATGTCAATGCGCAGACGTCGCCGGTTCGCCTGAAGGCCGCGTATCCGTCGATGACGCCCGCCGCGTACCCCGATGTCGTCGCGGCGCTGCTGGCCGTATCGCTCGGGGAAGCCGATTCCTTCGCCGGCGACATGACCGCCGTCGCTTATTCGATCGGGCATCTCGACCTGCCCGGTCTCGTCGTGACGGGCGCCGCGCCGTTCGACCAAGCCGGCTACAGCTTCGCGTTCGCATCGGCGCGGCCGGGCGCACAGGCGCTGCATCAACGTGTCGATGCCGCGCTCGCGTCGCTGCCGCCGCGCGTGATGATCGTCGCGCGGGCGCGCTGGGATTCGGCGATGGCCACGATATCGACCGAACGCGCGTTCGAACTGACGCCCGAAGAGAAGGCGTGGATCGCGGCGCATCCTGTCGTTCGCTATTCGATGCTCGCGCACGCGCCGCCGCTCATGTTCCGCGACGCGCAAGGCGAGCCCGCCGGACTCGCGCCCGATGTGCTCGCGGCGATATCGCGTCTGACGGGCTTGCGCTTCGAAACGCGATTGCGAAGCGACATCGCGCAGATCGAGCGCGACGTGCGAAGCGGCGCGTCCGCGTTCCTGCCGTTCGGCATGCCGCGCGATCCCGGCTATGCGCATCTCGTCGCTTCCGTGCCGTTCGGCGATGGACTCGTCGCCATCGTCACGCGCGCGGGTGCGCCGCCGTTGCGCGATGCCGCCGCGCTCGCGGGCAAGCGTCTCGCGTTGCCGTCGGAGTTTCCGGCGCGCTTGCTGTTGCACGAACTCGCGCCGGCGACGCGCATCGTCGCAACGAGTCCGATCGACGGACAACTGCGCGCCGTCGCAAGCGGACGCGCGGACGCGACGCTCATGGACATGAAGCTCGCGAACTACTGGATCGGCAATCCGTATCGGGGCAAGCTGGACATCAGCGGCGTGCTGTCGGCGAAGCCCGCGCCGCATGTGCTGCTCGTCGCGCGCGATCAGCCGGTGCTGCTCGGCATCCTGAACCGCGCGATCGCCGCGCTGCCGCCCTACGAACTCGAAGCGATCCGCGCGCGCTGGAAAATCGATGAGCATCCCGAAGCATTATGGGAGCGCAGACGGCCGCAAGTCGAACTGGCCGCGGCGCTCGGCGGCGCGCTCGTGCTGCTGCTCGCGGCGTGGGGCGTTTCGCTGCGCGTGCAGATCACGCGACGCATCGCCGCCGAAAACGCGATGCGCGCCGCGAAGGAGGAAGCCGAAACCGCGAACCGTGGGAAATCGACCTTTCTCGCGACCATGAGCCACGAAATCCGCACGCCGATGAACGCGGTGCTCGGGCTGCTGGAACTCGAACTGCGCGCACCGGGCGATGCCGCCGCGACGAAGCGCGCGCTATCGACCGCGCATCACGCGGCGCGCGACCTGCTCGGCATGATCGACGATCTGCTCGACGTCGCGAAGATCGAAGCCGAGCGCCTCGTGCTCGCGCCCGCGCCGATGGACCTCGAAGCGTGGATCGCGAGCGTCGCGTCCATCTACGAGCCGGCCGCGCGCGCGAAGGGCGTGGCGCTCTCGATCGAGCGGACGGGCGAGGGCGGTTCCGCGTGGGTGCTGGCCGATGGACAGCGCTTGCGGCAGATCGTCGGCAATCTGCTGTCGAACGCGATCAAGTTCACGGATCGCGGCGCGGTCACGCTTGCCTACGATGTCGCGCCGCCACGCGACGGCATGCGTGCGCTGACGCTCGCCGTATCGGACACGGGCATCGGCATTGCGCCGGAGCGCCAGGCGTCGCTGTTCACGCCGTTCGTGCAGGCCCACGACGGCGGCGCGCGGCGCTTCGGCGGCACGGGGCTCGGGCTCACCATCTGCAAACGGCTCGTCACGATGATGAGCGGCAGCATCGACGTGTCGAGCGAGCCGGGGAAGGGCACGCGGTTCACGGTGCGTGTCGAGCTTCCGCAAGCGCAGGCGGTTCAGGAAGCGGCCGCGCCGCCTGTCGCGGCTTGCGATGTGCAGCAGGCGCTGGGCGGCGTGCGCGTGTTGATCGTCGACGATCATCCGGCGAACCGCATCGTGCTCGATGGACAACTCAGGCTGCTCGGCTGCGCGACGCATTGCGAAGCGGACGGCCGCGCGGCGCTCGCGCGCTGGCGTAGCGATCCCAACGGGTTCGACGTGATCGTCACCGATTGTTCGATGCCCGAGATGAGCGGCGAGGAACTGGCGCGGACCATTCGCGCCGACGAAACGCAGCGTGATCCGCCGATGCGGCCGACGCCGATCATCGGCCTCACGGCCAACGCGCAGCCCGAGGCGGCGCAGCGGGCGGTGGCGTCGGGAATGACGATGTGTCTCGTCAAGCCCATCGGCCTCGATGAATTGAGGCGCGCCGTGTCGTCCGTGCCGGGCACGCGTGAAGCGCGAGCCACGCAGCACGCCGTGAAGCCACGAAATGCGCCGTTCTTCGACGAAGCCATGCTGACCGCTTTCGGCGATCAGACCGCCACGCTCATCGATACGTTGAGAGCCGCGAACGCTCGCGACCTCGACGACGCCCACGCCGCGATGAATGCCTGCGACCACGCGCTGCTTCGCGATCTCGCGCATCGGATGAAAGGCGCGGCGGCGGTCATCGGCGCGTCGCCGTTCGTTCAGGCGTGCGTCGCGCTTCAGCGTGATTGCGAGCGCGCCGTCGACGAAGACCGCAACGGCGAGGACGACGCGGACATCGCCGTGTCGTTCGCGGCTTTCGCGCGCGAAGCTCGCGCACTCGATGCGGCGCTCGATGCCGCGGTCGCGCGCTTGTCCGTCTGACGCGCATCGGTCGAGGCGCTCCCGCGCGCGCGTGTGTTCTAATTGAACCTCCGTTGATCACCCAAGCGGCGGCCTCGCGATGGCCGCGCGATCCGTTTGACCCATCGAGGCATGAATCGAAGCGACACATTCGTTATCGAACGCGTCTTCGCGAAGCGCCGATGCATTGCGCGCGCGGCGTCGCTGGCCGCAGTCGCGCTCGTCGCCATGTTCGGCGGCGGCACGGCGCGCGCCCAGCGGGCGGACTGGCTCGATGCGCGCGTCACGCAGTCCACTATCGTCGATACCATTTGCGTGCCGGGCTACGCCGATCGCGTGCTGCCGTCGTTCGAAATGCAGATGCATCAGAAGGACCGGCTGCTGAAGCAGCGCGGCGTCGATGCATCGTTCGGAGCGGAATATGCGCTCGATCACCGCGTGCCGGTGATTCTCGGCGGCTCGCCGAATTCGCCCGCGAATCTCGATCTGCGACGCTGGGAAGGCCGCGCCGGCCAGCGCCGCAAGGAGCGGCTCGCGGTCTATCTGAAGCGTTGCGTCTGCACCGGCGACATCACGCTCAAGGCCGCGCAATCCGCCATTACCGGCGACTGGCCGAATCTTTATCCTAATCTGTCGAGCATGTCATGCAAGGGACTCTGACGCCGTCCCGGAACGAACATTGCTCAGACGAACCGCGATGGATGTGCGAAGCGTCCATCGTTCGAAGCGGAGGATCGTCTCGATCGTCCGTCGTCTGAAGGCCAAGCGGATCAATCAATGCAGCACGCAGGAAACAACAAGACGCCATTCGGCGCACGAATAACCGGGGTCGCGGCGCTCGCCGTCCTTCTTCTGACGACGACGCAGGCAAGCGCTGTGCAAGCGGGATCGGCGGGATCGGCGGCGTCGGGGGCATCGCAGGCGAGCGAGGCGCCGAAGCGCGCCGAGATGCCGCCCATATTGCCGACACCGCCGCTGCCGCAAAACGCAAGCGCGCCCGCGCGGGCGCTTCCCGCGATGCCCGTGCCGATCGCGCCGCAAGCGGCATCGGCGGCGTCGCAAGCGTCCGAGGCATCGGCGGCATCGGCGGCTTCCGCAGCCGAAGCGGCGTCGGCTGCGAGCGCCGCATCGGAGGCCGCCGTGCCCGAAGTGCCGCTGCCGCCCGAGCCTGACGTGCCGAACGTCGCGCAACGCACGGGACTCGCGCCGAAGGGCGCGTACGCGATGCGGCAGACCTTCGCGAAGGAAGTCAATCGCCGCCTCGACGTCCCGGCCGCCGATCAGCAAGCCTATGGCCGCGCGCTCCAGCACGCGCTCGACGCGCACGGTCAGGGCGATCTCGCGAACGAATTCGTCGTGCTCGTCGATCGCGCGGAGAACGCGCAGGCGCTCTTCGTCTACTTCCGGGCAAAGCCCGGCGAGGCGTGGTCGATGATCGGCGCATCGCCCGTATCGACGGGACGCCCCGGCACCTACGATCACTTCCTGACGCCGCTCGGCGTGTTCCAGCACATGCCCGGCAACATGGACTTTCGCGCGGAAGGCACGCTGAACGAGTTCGGGATTCGCGGCTACGGCGCGCGCGACATGCGCATCTACGACTTCGGCTGGGCCGATGGCGAACGCGGCTGGGGCAAGGGCGGCGTCTCGCCGATGCGCTTCCAGATGCACGCGACGGACCCCGAGAAGCTCGAATCCGTGCTCGGCATGCGTCATTCGAAGGGCTGCGTGCGCATTCCGGCGACGCTGAACACGTTCTTCGATCACCACGGCATCATCGACGCGCAATACGAAGCGCGCGCGTCCGAAGGGCAATCGATGTGGGTGCTGAAGTCCAACCGGCAGACGACGCCGTGGGCGGGGCGTTATCTCGTCGTCATCGATACGGCGAAGAAGGCGCGGCCCGCGTGGTCGCCACGGCCGGGCAAGGCCGCGCGTCAGCAGGTGCCGGCGGCGGCGAACAACGTCGATTGACGGTGCACTACTGCGACCGCGCGAGCAGCACGCCCGCCAGCGCGACGCCGAAGCCCGCGATCTGAATGGCGCCGAGCGTTTCGCCGAACGCGATGTAGCTTTCGATGGCGGCGAGCGGCGGCGCGAGAAAGAGCAGCGCCGTCGCACGCGATGCATCGCCGCGCCGGACCATCCACACGAGCAGCGTCGTGGCGACGCCGGAGAGCATCACGATGCCCCACGCGAGCGAGACCCATGTCGTGATCGAGGGAATGAAGCGATGTTCCCCGAGCGATACGGCCAGCACCGCCGCGACGATCGCCGCGCCCGCGTTCTGCAGGGCGCTCGCGCTGCGAATGTCCGCGTTTGCAAGCGATGTCTTCTGATACAGCGTGCCCGCCGTGATCGCGAAGACAGCGAGGATGGCGACCGTCACCACGAGCCATTGCGGCGCCGCATTCGCTGCATTCGCTGCATTCGCGGCCGGAGCCACGCTTTCCGCGATCTTCGGCGCGAGCACGAGCGCGACGCCCGCGAGTCCGAGCGCGAGGCCGCTCCAGGCGCGCATCGAAAGCTTCTCGCCGAAAAGACGCGCCGCGAGAGCCGCAGTCAGAAGCGGCTGCAGCGCGCCGAGCAGCGCCATGACGCCCGCGCCGAGTCCGCGCGCCACGGCCCAATAGCTCGCGCCGAGGTACACGCCTTGCAGCAGCGCGCCCGCGAACAATTGGCGAATGGCGTCGCGGCCCGTCGGCCAGCGCACCCGCGCGATGAGCGCGCACGCGACGAACAGCATCGCCGTTCCGCAAAAGCGTGCGAGCAGGTAGAGATTCGGATCGACGTAAGGCGTGATCGCCCGCGCGACGATGAAGCCCGTCGACCAGAGAAACACGAAAACGGACGCGGTGAGCAACGGAAACATGAGCGAAGCGTTGAGCCTGAAACCGCGCAGTATCGGCGCGATTGGCCGCTTCGTCTTGTTCAACCGTGCACTGCGCTAGCTATCTAATCCGCTATTCGATGGAGAACGTGTCGAGCGGCTGATTCGCGCGGGCATCGCTTTCGGTGGCGAAGCGCCGCGAAAGCTGCGCATGCAGGCGGCGCGCTTCGTCGAGCGTGAGATCGATCCAGTAAGGATCGCCGGCGGCGTCGTTCAGGCGCTCGGGCGGGAATTGAATTTCGATCACCACGCCTTTCTTGTACATCGATAGCCTCTTCGAATGCTTGCACGCAAAGCAGCGAGTCTAGCGGATGCTTTCCCACATATTGCGCACCGAGCGGAAACAATGCATTGCCCGCACGTTCATGCAGTTGTCATATAAATCATTCGGATGCCGAAATAATATTTACCGATTGTGGCGGAAATGCAAGGCTCGGGAACCATCGCGCGGATCGTCGTACCAAAAAAAATAAAAGTGGCGTAACCTGCATTTTTGCCCCTGCGGAGATTCCCCGCAGGGCGCGCACGGCCGTCATTCGCGCCCCGAATCGATCGCCACGGGCGCGGCGCCGAACTATCGGCGCGCTTTGACGGTCGTTGCTCAAGATGCAAACACCGGAGGTACCGATGACATCCGTCGACCTGGAATTCGACCAGCTCAACAGCACCGTCGATGCGCTGCGGCGCTCCATCTCGAACCGCCTGATGTACGGCGTCGGCAAGGATGCGGCGACCGCGCAGCCGCGCGACTGGCTGCACGCCGCCGAGCTTGCCGTGCGCGACCGCCTCGTCGCGCGCTGGATGCGCACCACGCGCCAGCAATATGAACAGGACGTGAAACGCGTCTATTACCTGTCGATGGAATTTCTCATCGGCAGGACGTTCACCAATGCGCTGCTCGCGCTCGGCATTCACGACGAAGTGCGCGACGCGCTCGCGAGCTTGGGCGTCGATCTGGCCACGCTCGAAGATCTGGAGCCGGACGCGGCGCTCGGCAACGGCGGCCTCGGGCGGCTCGCGGCCTGCTTTCTGGATTCGATGGCGACGGTCGGCGTGCCCGGCTTCGGCTACGGCATCCGCTATGAATACGGCATGTTCCGGCAGACGATCGTCGAGGGCAATCAGGTCGAAATGCCCGATTACTGGCTGCGCGCGGGCAATCCGTGGGAATTTCCGCGGCCCGAAGTGGTGTACACCGTGCATTTCGGCGGGCGCACGGTGCAGCACGGCGATCGCACCGAATGGATCGATACCGAGCACGTGAACGCGATGGCCTACGACACGGTCATCCCCGGCTTCGCGACGACCGCGACCAACACGCTGCGCCTGTGGTCCGCGCGCGCCACCGACGAATTCGATCTCTCCGCGTTCAATCAGGGCGATTATCGTCGCGCGGTGGAGGCGAAGAACACGTCGGAGCACGTATCGCGTCTGCTTTATCCCGACGATTCCACGCAAGCCGGACGCGAACTGCGCCTGCGCCAGGAATATTTCTTCGTCTCCGCGACGATGCAGGATCTGATTCGCCGCTATCAGCGCACGCACACGCATTTCGGGCGGCTCGCGGAAAAAGTCGCCGTGCATCTGAACGACACGCACCCGGTGCTCGCCATTCCCGAACTGATGCGCCTGCTCGTCGATACGCATCATGTTCCGTGGGACAAGGCGTGGAAACTCGTGCAGCAGATGTTCTCGTACACGAATCACACGCTCATGCCGGAGGCGCTCGAAACGTGGGACGTCGAAATGCTCGCGCGTTTGTTGCCTCGGCATCTCGAGATCATCTTCGAGATCAACGCGCAGTTCCTGAAGCAAGTGACGGAGAAGTTTGGACGCGATGTCGATCTGATCCGCCGCATTTCGCTCGTCGACGAATACGGCCAGCGCCGCGTGCGCATGGCGCATCTCGCGATCGTCGCGAGCCAGAAGGTCAATGGCGTGTCGAAGCTGCATTCGCAGTTGATGGTGCAGAACATCTTCTCCGACTTCGCGCGCATGTATCCCGAGCGCTTCACCAACGTGACGAACGGCATCACGCCGCGCCGCTGGCTTGCGCAGGCGAGTCCTTCGTTGTCGTCGCTGATCGACAAGCGGCTCGGCACGCGCTGGCGCACCGATTTGTTCGAGCTTGCGCGGCTGCGCGAATGGCGTGACGATCCCGAGTTTCGCAAGGCATTTCACGAAGCGAAGTTCGCGAACAAGATGCGGCTCGTCGAACGCGCGAAACGCGAGGCCAACGCCATCATCAATCCCGAGGCGCTGTTCGATCTGCAGGTGAAGCGCATCCACGAATACAAGCGGCAGTTGCTCAACATCCTGTATGTGATCGTGCGCTACAACCGCATTCGCGAGAATCCGGAAAAGGACTGGACGCCGCGCGTGGTGATGTTCGCGGGCAAGGCTGCGTCCGCGTACAAGATGGCGAAGAACATCATCAAGCTCATCAACGATGTCGCGAAGCGCATCAACGCGGACCCGCTCATCGGCGACCGCCTGAAAGTGGGCTTCATTCCGAACTACGGCGTGAGCGTGGCGGAACTCATCATTCCGGCGGCGGATTTGTCACAGCAGATTTCGATGGCCGGCACCGAAGCGTCCGGCACCGGCAACATGAAGCTCGCGTTGAACGGGGCGCTGACCATCGGCACGCTGGACGGCGCGAACATCGAGATATGCGATGCCGTCGGGCGCGAGAACATCTTCATCTTCGGGCACACGACGGACGAGATCGAATCGCTGCGCGCGGCGGGGTATCGGCCGCGGCAGATTTACGAAGAGAACGCGGAGTTGAAGCTCGCGCTCGATCAGATCCGGCTCGGGCATTTTTCGCCGGAAGAGCCGCATCGTTTCTATGACATCTTCCACACGCTCGTGGACTGGGGCGATCACTACATGGTGCTCGCCGACTTCGACAGCTTCGACAAGACGCAAACCGAAGTCGATCTCAAGTACCGCGACAAGGACGCGTGGACGAAGAGCGCCATTGAAAATGTCGCGGGCATGGGGATATTTTCATCGGACCGCACGATCGCGGAGTATGCGCGCGAGATCTGGCACGTCGAGCCATTGGACTTCAAGTGACCGCCGATCGCCGCGCGCCTTGCATCACGCCTGCGGGCGCGCGGCGGTTTGCGCATGTTTCGCGACCGCTTCGCCGACGAGCGCGGCCACGCGGTCCGCGAATTCCTGATCCTTCGTGATGAGCACTTCGCGTTCGCCATCGGGCGTCGACACCATCAACTGATAGATGACGTCCTGCGTGATCCACGACAGATAACCGACCACGACGATCATCACGCCCAGCACGAGCGCCGCGCCCAGGCCGGTTGCGATGCCCGCGCCGAATGCGACGAGCCCGATCACCGCGAGGCCGATCGGCAGCGGCTTCTTGCGCTCGATTTTCACGACTCGCGCGGTGCGCAATTCGCGCATCGGAATCATTTGGCCCGAAGCCGAAAGGCCTGCGCGCGACAACGTGACGCCGCGTTCGTTGAAGGGTGTATCCATGTTTCGATCGTTCCAAATTGACGGCAGAGGAAATCGCGGAGATTACCAGACCGTTGTCGGAGAACGCATAAATCGGTGACATCGACGTTTGGGGCGCGCTCGAGGTGCGCTTTTTAACCGCTCCGGTTCGCGCGAGAGGCGGCCGACGTCATCGTTATGTCACAACGTGACCGATCTATGCATTCATGCGCGGCCCCGGCGCTACACGCTGCCGGCAAGCCAGCCGAAGGTCTGAATCTCCGTGAGATGGCGCGACGCAAGCGTGAGCAGGCATTGCTCGCCTTTCTGCGTGAGGTGCACTTCGACTTGCCGGCGGTCTGCTTCGCCGGACTTGCGCACGACGAGACCGGCGGCCTCGCATCGGCTCACCAGCGCGGCGGTTCCGTTGGGCGCCGCCTGCAGACGTTCGGCCAGTTCGCCGACAGTCGCCCATGACTTTCCCGGCATTCCGCGCACATGCAGCAGCATCTGATATTGCAGCGGTGTAATTCCGGCCGCTTGCGTGACTTCTTCCGAATAGCGAAGGAACTTACGCAACTGATAGCGGAAATTCGACATCGCCTCCAGATCTTTCTTCGACGGCAAGCCTTTCTTGCCAGGTGCCTTTTGAGCATTCATACGTGTTTCTCGATAACCGGGGAATCATTAACCTGATACTTCGACGCTCGTGCATCTCAGCCTGATAAGGTGCTGACGATGTGACGTCTTTCAAACCGAAAAATAGCATGCCGTGACAGGAACGGGTCTTCGTTGCGTTTGGAATATCGATTGCTGTCCGAAGCGCCTGCGCGCGATACGTCGGACGTAAACGGAGAATCCACGATGCAACAGCCCTGGCCGGCGTCGCTGCCGGCGATCTGGCTCACCTTATCCGTGATGTCGGCGCTCGTCGTCGTGTTCGACATGTGGCTGGCGGATCATCGTCAGAAGATGGCCATCATGTCCGTCGTCTGGCCGCTGACCATGCTCTACTGGGGACCGCTCGGCCTCTTCTTCTATTTCTCATTCGGCCGTGCGACGCGCGACGAAAACAAGCCCGATCCGCCGATGTGGAAGGCCACGTTCCTCGGCGCCACGCATTGCGGTGCCGGGTGCGCCCTTGGGGACTTCATCGGAGAGTGGCTGGCCTTTGCGCTGACGCTGACGATTGCAGGCTCGGAACTCACTGGGCGGCTCGCTGCGGCATTCGTGCTGGCTTATCTGATCGGCGTGGCTTTTCAGTACTTCTCCATTGCACCGATGCGCGGTCTGGGGCTTCGCGACGGACTGGTCGCAGCGGTGAAAGCCGACACCCTTTCGCTCGTTGCCTATGAAGTCGGCATGTTCGGCTGCATGATTGCGTTCGCCAAACTTGCTTCGCCGCTAAAGCCAACGGACGCTGCCTATTGGGTACGCATGCAGGTCGCAATGGTCGCCGGTTTCGCGACGACGTATCCCGTGAACTATTGGCTCATCCAGCGCGGCGTCAAAGAAAAGATGTGATTCGCCGTCGGCATATTAAAGGCGGCGGTCCACGGGTTTGCACCTACCGCGCGATAAACAAATGGAATCGGTTTGCGGGTAAATTTGATTGGATTTCTGATGGAAGCGGTCATATCGTGCGTCAGTTCACGACTGCCTTACACGCACGTGAAATTGAAAAACAGATTCGCCAAGAACAGACCTTCCCAGGAGACTTTCATATGGAGCAGTCGTCCCCCGTTTCGGGCGTGCCGCAGCCGGACGCAAGCGGCGCTCATGACATCGCCAGCAGTGACAAGGCTTCGGCGAGAGTGCGGAGAATACAACGTACCGCGCTTGCGTTGCTCCTACTAAGTGGGATCGTCAACTATATCGATCGCGCGACCCTTTCCATTGCGAACCCACTCATTCGGCAAGACCTCGGGCTTTCGGTCGCGGAAATGGGTTTGCTGCTCTCGGCTTTTCTATGGGCCTATGCGTTTGCGCAATTGCCGGCAGGCGCATTCGTCGATCGCTTCGGCGCGCGCGTCATGCTCTCCGTCAGTCTCGCGACGTGGTCCGTCGCGCAGGCGTTCGGCGGCGTGGTGAGCAGCTTCGGACAGTTCTTCGCCGCGCGCATGGTCCTCGGCGTCGGCGAGGCGCCGCAATTTCCGACGAGCGCGAAAGTCGTGCGTGACTGGTTCGGCAAGAAAGAGCGCGGCGCGGCCACGGGCATCTGGAACAGCTCATCGACACTCGGCACCGCGATATCCGCACCGTTGCTGACCGTCGTGATGCTGACGGTCGGCTGGCGATGGATGTTCGGCATCATGGGCATTGCCGGACTCGTGCTCGCACTGGCGTTCTACCTCGTGCATCGCGATCCGCATCAGGTGAATCTGACGCAGCGCGAGCGCGCCTATCTGACCGATGTCGATGGCGAAGTCGCGTCGCGGCCCACGTGGAACGACTGGCGGCGTCTGTTCGGATTCGGCACCACGTGGGGCATGCTGCTGGGCTTCTTCGGCACGATCTACGTTCTGTGGCTCTATAACGCGTGGCTGCCGACGTACCTTCAGATGGAGTTTCACCTCACCATCTCGAAGTCGGGATGGGTCGCGGCGGTTCCGTATCTCTTCGGCGTGGTGGGCAGCCTGTCGGGCGGCAAGGTGTGCGATGTGCTCGCGAAGCGCGGCGTCTCCGCGATCAACAGCCGCAAGTACCCGATGGCTGCATCGCTGCTCGGCGTGGCGA
Organism: Caballeronia sp. ATUFL_M2_KS44; assembly: GCF_023630965.1. NCBI lineage: Bacteria > Pseudomonadati > Pseudomonadota > Betaproteobacteria > Burkholderiales > Burkholderiaceae > Caballeronia > Caballeronia sp. ATUFL_M2_KS44. The sequence continues at coordinate 289,657 of NZ_JALQEA010000039.1, forward strand.
TCTTCACGATTCTCACCGGCCTCACGCACAGCGCGACGCTCGCGGTGGTCTTCATCTCGATCTCGATGCTGCTGCTGTACGTATCGAGCAGCGCGGCCTGGGCGATGGCTTCCGTCGCGGCGCCGGCGAACTGCACCGCATCCATCGGCTCGATGCAGAATTTCGGGGGCTATTTCGGAGGCGCACTGGCACCGGTGATCACCGGCTTCATCGTGCAGCAAACGCACTCGTTCCATCCTGCGTTGTTCGTTGGCGCGGGCGTGGCGGGTGTCGCGGTCATCGGCTATTGGTTGCTCGTGCGTGATCCGATTCCGGCGGCAGTGCAGGGCAGCAATAGTTGAACGCAATGCACCCGCGATGATCGTCGCGGGTGCATCGTATGAATCACTCGGTCAGTGCAGCGGGAAACCGCAAGTCATAGCGCTCGGCGCAGGCTTCGAGCACGGGCGCGATGGTCGGATGCAGCGCAACGCCATCGCGCAGTTGATCGCGTTTGAGGCTCAGGCCGCGATCGCCCGGCATCCGCACATTCGCGAAGCCCGGACGTGGCGGATTTTCGCGGCATGCATCGCCGATCCAGTCCATCTGTTTCGCGAACGCTTCGGGGCCGCCGAAAGCCGCCGGATCGTAGAGCGATAGAAACACGGTGGCGCCCCATCCGTCAGCGGGATCGGCGCGACCGTGACCCGCAAGTCCTCCCGTCATCGCCTCGATCAGCAGCGCGAGGCCGAATCCCTTATGTCCCCACGTCAAGCCGCCGACCGGCAAAATGGACCCCGGCGGATTCGCCGACAGAACGCCGGGATCGCGGCTCGGCTCTCCGTTCGCATCGATGAAGCAGGCTTCGTCGAAGCGTTGCCCGGCTTTGTGCAGGCGCGCGGTCATGGCGTTGGTCACCGTCGATGACGAAACGTCGATCAGGAACGGCGTGCCCGAAGTCGGAATGCCGGCCGCGATCGGATTGGGCGTGAAGACGGAACGCGTGCCGCCGTGCGGCGCGACGCTCTGCACCGCCGGATCGGAACTGCTGAGCACGATCATGAACCCGTCGGCGGTGGCCTTCTCCAGATAGCTCGCGAGACAGGCGATGTGATGACTGCGGCGAATCACCAGCGTCGCGCTTCCAAACTCTCTCGCGCGCGGCGCGAGCGTTTCGATGCCCGCGAGCACCAGCCACGGACCGGGAAGACGCCGGCCATCCCATAACAGGCTCGCGCCGCGATCCGAGATCACGTCCGGCTCGCCGGTACAGGTCATCGTTGCGCGCTCTATTTCACCGACATACGGCGCGAGCAACGCGAGACCGTGCGTGTCGTGTCCCATGAGGTCGCCGTCGACGAGCGTCATCGCCACGGCTTGCGCCTTCGGTTCGTCGAGACCCGCTTTGCTCAATAAAGCCTGTGCGAAGTGTTGCAGTTCGGTAGCGGAATAGCGGACTTTTTCGTTCATCGGTTTCGCTTGAGTAGAAAGAGTGAGTTTGGATCCAATACTTTGCTCGATTGTCCGTTGGCCATTCGATAAGCGTCCAATCGCTAATTGCGTAGAATCGATTCCATCCGGTTATGAGGTCGTCTGCGTTTACCCTTATGTCGCACGATTCCGCCATCTCGACGTCCCAAGTCCTGACGAAGCTGCGCTTCAGGCATCTGCAATTGCTCGAACTGCTCGGCCGCACTCGCAACCTGCGCATTGCGGCTGAACAGATGCACGTGACACAGCCGGCGGCGACCAAGATCCTGAGCGACGTCGAAGCGATGTTCGGCGCGCCGCTCTTCGAACGGCTGCCGCGCGAAATGCGGCCCACGAATCTCGGTGCATTGTCGGTGCGATACGCGAGCACGACGCTCGCCAATCTCGGCAAGTTCTCGGGCGAGTTCGCCACGCTGAAGAACGGCGGCTACGGCCATCTCACGGTGGGATTCATTCCGGCTTCCGCCGCGCAGCTCGTCATCGCCGCCGTGAAGGAGATTCAGCGACGGCGGCCGCGGCTCATCATCAAGCTCGTCGAACAGAGCAGCGATCAACTCGCGATATGGCTCGAAGAAAAGCGGCTCGATGTGATGGTCGGCCGCCCGACGGAGCCGAGGCACGGCGCGCTCTTCGATGTCGTCGATCTCTTGGCGGAGCCCGCGCGCGCGGTTGTCGGGCAGCATCATCCGTTGCTTGCACAAGCGCATGTGGAGATGGCCGATCTCGGGCAATGGCCGTGGATTCTGTATCCGCCCGGCACCGCGATGCGGCAGCTCTTCGAGGAGACGTTCGCGGCGGCGGGCATCGTCGCGCCGGTGGGGATCGTGGAGACGCCTTCCATTTTCTCGACGCTGGAGCTATTGCAGGCCACCGACATGCTTTCCCTGCAGCCGCAAGCCGCAATGGACCGATACGTCAGGAACGGCCTCCTGGGATACGTCAGCGTGCCGATCCGGCGGACACTGACGAACTACAGCGTCATCACGCGGAAGAACGAAGCGTCGTCGCAGGCGATGGACGAGTTCATCTCCATTCTTCTTGCGCTCGCCGGGCAGTTCAGGGACCGCGCATAACGACAGTTTGTATATCGGACATTTGCGATATATACTTCGGTTCAAGACGATTCGATACGAGCCAGCATGGATGAACCGTCAGACGTTTGAGCAACGAAATGGACATCGACGCAATTCACAAGGCCCTCGCCAACCCCCTTCGCCGCGAGATTCTCGAGTGGCTGAAGGAGCCGGAGCAGCACTTCCCGAATCAGGAATTGCCGCTGTCGCATGGCGTTTGCGCGGGTCAGATCGATGGGCGCTGCGGCATGTCGCAGTCCACCGTTTCCGCGCATCTCGCGACCTTGCATAAGGCCGGGCTCGTCACCACGAAGCGCGTCGGGCAATGGGTGTTCTTCAAGCGCGACGAAGCGGTTATCCAGGCGTTCCGCGATTCCATCGGAAATCTTTGAGCCTTCGAGTACCGTCCTGGTGACAGCAAACTTTCAATTTACTTAGGATGCCTTCCGTTATGCCGACTCTTTTCGATCCGTTTCAAGCCGGTGCGTTGACGCTCAAGAACCGCATCGTCATGGCGCCGCTCACGCGTCAGCGCGCGGGCGTGGAACGTGTGCCGAACGCGTTGATGGCGCAGTATTACGCCGACCGCGCATCGGCCGGTCTCATCATCAGCGAGGCGACGTCCGTCACGCCGCAAGGCGTCGGTTATGCCGATACGCCGGGCATCTGGTCCGACGAACAAGTCGAAGGCTGGAAGCTCGTCACGAAGGCGGTGCACGACGCAGGCGGCAAGATCGTGCTGCAACTGTGGCACGTGGGCCGCATCTCCGATCCGGTCTTTTTGGACGGCGAATTGCCGGTTGCGCCGAGCGCGATCGCGGCGGAAGGTCACGTGAGCCTCGTGCGTCCGCAGCGTCCGTATGTCACGCCGCGCGCACTCGAACTCGATGAAATCGCGGGCATCGTCGCGGCTTATCGCAAGGGCGCGGAGAATGCGAAGCGCGCCGGTTTCGATGGCGTCGAAGTGCACGGCGCGAACGGTTATCTGCTCGACCAGTTCCTGCAGGACAGCACCAACAAGCGCACCGACGCATACGGCGGCCCGGTCGAAAACCGCGCGCGCCTGATGCTCGAAGTGACCGATGCGTGTATCGCAGTGTGGGGCGCCGACCGCGTCGGCATGCACCTCGCACCGCGCGCCGATTCCCACACCATGGGCGACAGCGACCGCGCCGCGACCTTCGGTTATGTCGCGCGCGAACTCGGCAAGCGCAAGATCGCGTTCATCGCGGCGCGTGAGGCGGAAGGCGCGGACAGCCTCGGCCCGCAATTGAAGAAGGCGTTCGGCGGCGTGTATATCGTCAACGAAAAGTTCACGAAGGAAAGCGCCGAAGCGATCATCGCGCGTGGCGATGCCGACGCGGTGGCCTGGGGCAAGCCGTTCATCGCGAATTCGGACCTCGTGCGCCGCCTGGAAATCGGTGCGCAGTGGAACGAGCCGGACACGTCGACGTTCTATGCACCGGGCGAGAAAGGTTATACGGATTATCCGCTGCTGGAAACGGCGGAGTAAGTTCGCGTCGGCTTTTTGCGTGAGTATGAGAACAGCGGCTTCGGCCGCTGTTTTTTTGCGCGTCAATATAGTTCGGCATCCGAAATGAAATGTGAGTGAATTGGTATCGCTTCATGAAACGATGACGCTCATACGCGCGCGCATCGAAATTATCGAAATTGGTCTCAACTGCATCGCCGAAATGGTGTATTGGTGACTGCCAATCTGCTTTAAGCCTCCATGCCGCGATTCGTTTCCATGAACGATCCAACGCATCTTCGACATTTGGTGGACGCGCATCGTCCGTCGGCATCGACGCGCGCGCGCCGCTCCGCCCGCTCATTCCCTGCGTTTCCCTCGTGCTCGGGGAGCACGTAACGTCGCGAGAATCTTCGCGCAAAGGAGTGCATATGTCGTGGCTTACACAAACGCTGCGCGCGTACCCGGAAATCGCCATTTTTCTTTCGCTTGGAATCGGGTATTGGGTCGGCGGAAAAAGTTTCAAAGGATTCAGCCTCGGCGCGGTTACGGCAACCTTGCTTGCAGCTATCGCAATCGGGCAACTCGGCATCACTATTTCATCGAACGTCAAAGCCGTTTTCTTTCTCATGTTTCTTTTTGCCGTCGGCTATGGCGTCGGTCCGCAATTCGTGCGCGGCATTGCGAAAGACGGCTTGCCGCAGGCGCTTTTCTCCGTCATTCAATGCGTGCTTTGTCTCGCCGCGCCCTATGCCGCCGCGAAGATAGCGGGCTACGACATCGGCTCGGCGGCCGGCCTTTTCGCCGGATCGCAGACGATATCGGCATCGATGGGCCTCGCCACCGACGCCATCAACCGCCTCGGCCTGCCGCCCGCCGAGACCAAGGCGCTGCTCGACGCGATGCCCACCGCCTACGCGGTCACCTACATCTACGGCACGATCGGCTCCGCGCTGATTCTCGCAATGCTCGGGCCGAAGCTGCTCGGCATCGATCTCGTCGCGGCGTGCAAGGACTACGAGCAACAACTGAGCGGATCGGCGGAACTGGGCGGCGCGGGCATGGGCTGGCATCAGTTCTCGTTGCGGGCGTATCGCGTGGCGGAGCAGGGGCGGGCCGTCGGCATGACCGTGGGCGAGGCGGAAGCCGTGCTGCCCGGCGGCGCACGGCTTTTCATCGAGCGAATCCGGCGCAACGGCGCGATTCAGGAAGCGAAGCTCGACGACGTGCTCCAGGCGGGCGATATCGTCGCGGTCGTCGGGCGGCGCGAGCAGCTCGTCGATGTGCTCGGCTCGGCCGCGAAAGAAGTGGACGATGCCGAACTGCTGTCCGTGCCGGTCGAAGGCGTCGACATCTATCTGACGAACAAGCGCATCGAGGGCAAAACGCTCGCGGAACTGGCGCAAACGCCGGGCGCGCGCGGCGTGTTCATCCGCAAGATCAAGCGCGGCATCACCGAAACGCCGATTCCCGTGCTGCCGAGCACCAAGCTGTATCGCGGCGACACGGTGACGATCGTCGGCCGCACGCAGGACACGACCGCCGTGGCGAACGCGGTCGGCGTGATCGACCGGCCGAGCGACGCGGCGGACATGGCGTTCGTCGGCCTCGCCGTCACGCTGGGCGCGCTGATCGGCGCGATCGTCATCCGCTTCGGCGCGATTCCGATCACGCTGTCCACGGCGGGCGGCGCGCTGATCGCGGGCATCGTGTTCGGCTGGCTGCGCGCCATTCATCCGACCTTCGGCCGCATTCCGTCGCCGACGATCTGGTTCATGAACTCCGTCGGCCTCAACGTGTTCATCGCGGTGGTCGGGATATCGGCGGGGCCGGGTTTCGTCGCGGGCCTGCAAAAGCTCGGCGTGAGCCTGTTTTTATGGGGCATTTTCGCGTCGTCGGTGCCGCTCATCATCGGCATGTATATCGCCAAGTACGTGTTCAAGTTTCATCCCGCGCTGCTGCTCGGCATCTGCGCGGGCGCCCGCACGACCACCGCCGCGCTCGGCATGATCTGCGACGCCGCGAAGAGCCAGGTGCCGGGCCTCGGCTACACGGTCACGTATGCCGTCGGCAACACGCTGCTGACCATCTGGGGGATGGTCATGGTGATGCTTCTGACTTGAGAGTGGGACGCGCGCGCGTCTCTTCGTGTCTTCCCGTTTGATTGCTCATTTCCTGGGGGTGTTGGATGTCAAAGTCCTCGAAGTCCGGTTCCGACGGCCGCGCCGCGATGGCATCGCTCAGTCCGTTCGAACTCAAGGACGAACTCATCAAGGCGGCAGGCGGCGGCGTGGTGGATCGCCCGGCCAATGTGGCCATGCTCAACGCGGGGCGCGGCAATCCGAATTTCCTGGCGACGATTCCGCGTCACGGTTTCTGGCAACTCGGCCTCTTTGCGATGCGCGAGTCCGAGCGCTCGTTTGCGTACATGCCCGAAGGCATCGGCGGGTTTCCGAAGCACGAAGGGCTCGAAGAGCGCTTCGAAATCTTCGCGCGCGACAACAAGGGCACGCCGGGCATCGACTTTCTGGTCGGCGCGGTGTCGTATGTGCGCGATCAGCTCGGCCTCAATGCCGGCGACTTTCTCTACGAGATGTGCGAAGGCATTCTCGCGTCGAATTACCCGGTGCCGGACCGCATGCTGAAGCTGTCGGAAGCGATCGTCGGGCAATATCTGCGGCGCGAGATGATCGGCAAGCATCCGTTCGTCGGCGAGTTCGACATCTTCGCGGTCGAAGGCGGGACCGCCGCGATGACGTACATCTTCAACACGATGCGCGAGAACTTCCTCATCAAGCCCGGCGATACGATCGCGCTCGGCGTGCCGATCTTCACGCCGTATATCGAGATCCCGCGTCTCAACGACTACAAGCTCGAAGTGGTGAACCTCAACGCGGATGTCGCGCGAGGCTGGCAATACTCGAAGGAGGAACTCGACAAGCTGCGCGATCCGAAGGTCAAGGCGTTTTTCCTCGTGAATCCGAGCAATCCGCCGTCGGTGAAAATGGACGACGAAAGTCTCGCGTATATCGCGGAGATCGTGGAGGAACGGCCCGATCTCATTCTGCTGACCGACGACGTCTACGGCACCTTCGCCGACGACTTCGTCTCGCTCTTCGCGCTGTGCCCGAAGAACACCATCCTCGTCTATTCGTATTCGAAGTATTTCGGCGCGACGGGCTGGCGGCTCGGCACCATTGCGACGCATCGCGAGAACATCTTCGACGAGCAGCTCGCCGCGCTGCCCGCCAACGAGAAAGCGATCCTTCACGAACGCTATGAATCCATCACCACGGAGCCGGACAAGCTGAAGTTCATCGACCGTCTGGTGGCCGATAGCCGCACCGTCGCGCTGAATCACACGGCGGGTTTGTCGACGCCGCAGCAAGTGCAGATGGTCCTGTTCTCGCTCTTCGCGCTGATGGATACGCCCGACGCCTACAAGAACGCGCTGAAGCGGCTCATTCGCAATCGCAAGCAGGCGTTGTATCGCGAACTCGGCATTCCGCTCGAAGACGACGACAAGAATCTCGTGGACTACTACACGATTCTCGATGCCGAATACATCGGCGAGCGCATGCACGGACGCGAGTATGTGGAATGGCTCATGAAGAACACGCAGCCGTCCGAGCTGCTCTTCAGGCTCGCGAAGGAAGCGCGCGTCGTGCTGTTGCCGGGGCGCGGATTCGGCACGCAGCATCCGTCGGGACGCGTGTCGCTCGCGAATCTCAACGAGAGCGACTACAGGCAGATCGGCCGCGCGATCCGCAAGATGATGGACGAGCGCGTCGCGCAGTTCAATGCGGAAAAGAACGGCAAGAAGGGCAAGTAAAAAGAAACCGGGCCGCGATTCGCGGCCCGGTTTTCATGCGTGATGCGACAGCTTCAACGCGCGATCAGAACTTGTGACGCACGCCGATGCGGAACGCGAGCTGATTGTTTTCACCCGCGCCCGACGTGCCGAAGTAGCTCGTCGCGGAGCCGATCTGCGCCTGATTCTCGACGCCGCGATTCGCACCCGACGCCTTCTGGTAAATCGCGAGCACGTACACGTCGGTGCGCTTGCTGAACGCGTAGTCGGCGCTCGCGTCGATCTGATGCCAGTGACCCTGGAACGCATCGGACAGGTTCATGTACGTGTAGCCGAGGCCCGCGGTGATCGCCGGCGTGAATGCGTACTTGCCGCCGATTTCATACGCGTTGAACTTCGAGCTTCCGCCCGTGACCGGTTCGAAGCGCGTGTTGGTCCAGAGGCCGAACACCGTCGCCGCGCCGAACGCATAGTTCGCGCCGATGCCGAACGTGCGCAGGTCCTTCGCGCCGCCCGTCGCGATGTTCGCGATGCTCGTGCTGAACGCGGGCGTCGCCGCGCCGGGGAAGCGGATGTCGGTATAGGCCGCGCCGATGCCGAGCGGGCCCGCCTTGTAGTTCAGGCCGAAGCTGTACGCACGCGAGGAACCCGCGACGGTCGTCGTGCCGACCGTCGTGTTGGGCGCGCCGGCGAATGCGCCTGCCTGGTTCGAGAAGCCGTACATCGCGCCGAAGGTCACGCCGTAGAAGCTCGCGCTGCTGAACTTCACCGCGTTGTTGATGCGGCTCGACGTGAGCTGGTCGACGTCGTTGATGTGATACGCGTAGTTGCCCGCGACGGTCTGGCCGCCGATCGAGTAGGCCGAGCCGAGGTAATCGGTGGAGAACGAGTACTGACGGCCGAACGTGAGCGAGCCGACATCGTTCTTCGCGAGACCGACGTACGCCTGACGGCCGAATTCCGCGCCGCCCTGACCGAGCGCGCCCGTGCCGCTATTGAAGCCGTTTTCGAGCACGAAGAGCGCCTTCAGACCGCCGCCCAGATCTTCCGAGCCGCGCAGGCCCCAGCGGCTGCCCTGGGCCACGCCGTCGTCGTACTTGAACAGATGATCGCTGCCGGTGCGCGTGGCGCTGTTGTTCGCGTAGCTGATACCGGCGTCGATGATGCCGTACAGCGTCACGCTGCTCTGTGCGTGGGCGGAAGTCGCGATGCAGGCGAATGCGGCAAGCGCGGCGGCTGCCAAAAGGTTCTTCTTCAAAACAAGCTCCGTGAGTTGGTTCGCGGTGTGTGGCCGCGCTGCGAGAGAGTGCATGGGCAGCGCGTGTCGGCGGCGCGTCGCGCTCTGAACGGCGCGTGGCGGCGACGGGCGCAAATTTAGCGGTCGCTGAAGAAAGAAATGTGACAGCGGTTTCGAAGGTTGCCGCTGTGTCGCGCATGCAACGGGGCTGGCGCATCGCGGCCGCGTGTGAGCACGCGCACGCGCGCGGTATGCTGGCGGTTCCATTCACCGCGAGCGAGAACATGGACGAGAAAGGAATCCGCGAACTGGAAGAGCAACTCAGGCAGGCGATGACGTCATCGGACGTGAAGGCGCTCGACGCGCTGCTCGCCGACGACCTGACATTCGTCGATGCCGCCGGCAAGGTCTGGAGCAAGTCGGACGATTTGAACGGCCATCGCTATGGCATGCAGCGCATCGACAAGCTGGAGGTGGAAGAGCAGAGCATTCGCGTGTACGGCGCGTTCGCCGTGACCGTCACGCGCGTGGCGCTTTCCGGCACGTTCGCCGGCGCGCCGTTCGCGGGCAGCCTGCGCTACACGCGAACGTGGGGAGAGACCGCGGGCGGCTGGCGCGTCGTCGCCGCGCAGTGCGGTCTCGTGGCGTTTTGAATCGAGGCGCGCGTCAGGCCGACAACAGCGAGCCCGTGCGATACGCCGTCGCTCCCGCGATGCGCGCCACTTCCATGCCCGCCGGCGCGAAGCGCATGATCTGCCGCGCGTACATCACGCCGGAGGTCGTGCACTTGAGCGTGGTGACGGTGTCCGTGAGCGGATCGATGATATCGGCGATGGCTTCGCCCGCATCGATGAACGCGCCCACTTGCGCGCGAAACACGAGCACGCCCGACACCGGCGCGACGATCGGCTCCGCGCCCGCGAGCGGCGTGGCCGGGAACGCGAGCGGCGGCTGCTCGACGGCGGGGGCGTCGATCACGCCGCGGTGAATCAGGTAGTTGACGATGGCCTGCGCGTCTTTATCGCCGAGTTCGTGCGTGACGTCATGCTGGCTGCGCAATTCGACCGTCACCGAAATGCCGCCGTTCGGAATCGGAAAGCGCTCGCCGTAGCGCGCACGCAGGTCCGACCAGCAGAAGCTGTGGATTTCGTCGAACGGATTGCCGACCGAATTCAGCGCGAGCAGCGACGCCTTCGCGTCGAGATAACGCGCGAGCGGCTCGACTTCGTCCCAGATGTCCGGGTTCGTGTACAGATGCAGCGCGGCGTCCAGGTCGCAATGCAGGTCCAGCACGACATCGGCGTCGAACGACAGCTTCTGCAGCGCGAGGCGTTGCGATTCGAGTTCGGTGCGCGGCGTCTGTTCGTCGAGCGCTTCTTTCATCGCGGCGCGCACGGCGAATTTGTTGGCGTCGGCGTCCTTGCCGAGACGCGCTTCGACGCGCGGCGCGATCAGCGCGGCGAGATCGTAGAAATTGCGGTTGAAGTTGTGGCCGGTGTTGGTTTCGAAGCGGCCGAGCAGATTGCCGTGCAGGAACTGGCTCAGGCCGATCGGATTCGGCACCGGCACGATCACCACTTCGCCGCGCAGCTTGCCGGCGGTTTCGAGCGCGGCGAGATGGCGGCGCAGTTTCCACGCGACCAGCATGCCCGGCAGTTCGTCGGCGTGGAGCGACGATTGAATATAGATTTTCTGTCCGCCGCCCGGGCCGTAATGAAAACTCGTGATGCTGCGGGAAGTGCCGAGCGTCGGCGAGATCAGTTGATGAGTTCTAGTCTGCATAGTATTCGCGCGCACACGGGTGCGCGGGTCTTGCCTCTGTGGGTTGCTGATCCGGACGGGGCGTGGCGCGGCGGTGTCTCTGCCCGCGAGCGCGGCCCCGGACGTTCGATCTTAGCCGAAATCCGAAATGCCGGAAGCGGGCGGTTTCGGCGCCTGCAAAAGACAACGGGCTCCGCGTCGGGAAACGCGGAGCCCGCTTGTTGAACGCTCAGGAAGCGATTAGCCGCCGTACACGTCGAAGTCGAAGTACTTCTTCTCGAGCTTCTTGTACGTGCCGTCCTTGATGATGTCGGCGATCGCCTTGTCGATCTTCGCCTTCAGGTCGGTGTCTTCCTTGCGCAGACCGATGCCCGCGCCGTTGCCCAGGATCTTCGCATCGACGAGATCCTTGCCCGCGAAGTCGAAGCCCGCGCCGCGCGGCGTCTTCAGGAAGCCGAGTTCGGCCTGCACCGCGTCTTGCAGCGCGGCGTCCAGACGGCCCGAGGTCAGGTCGGCGTAGACCTGGTCCTGGTTCTGGTACGGCGTGACCGTCACGCCCTTCGGCGCCCAGTAGGTCTTCGCGTACGTTTCCTGGATCGTGCCCTGTTCGACGCCCACGTTCTTGCCCTTCAGGCTTTCGGCCGTCGGCTGGATGTTGCTGCCTTTCTTCGCGACGAGGCGCGTCGGCGTGTTGAAGAGCTTGTTGGAGAAAGCGATCTGCTCGGCGCGTTGCGGCGTCATCGACATGGACGAAAGCACGCCGTCGAACTTCTTGGCCTTCAGCGCGGGAATCATGCCGTCGAAGTCGTTTTCGACCCACACGCACTTGGCCTTCAGGCGCGTGCAGATTTCATTGCCGAGATCGATGTCGAAACCGACCAGCTTGCCGTCCGAACCCTTCGATTCGAACGGGGGATAGCTTGCATCGACGCCGAAGCGGATCGTCGAATAGTCCTTGGCGTGCGCCGTGACGGCGGTAAACGACGTGGCGGCGAGAAGGGACATCGACAAAGCGGCAAGCAGTTTCTTCACTTGTTAACTCCAAAGGATGGTCGGTTCAGCCCGAAAGGTCTCGTTCCGGGTGCGCCCGGCGCAGGCGATCGGTCGTGATCGCTGGTGAGAGCGCCGGACGGCGGGCATTCGGCGGATCGTGTCCGCGCGGAATCGGCAGAAGGTTACCAAGCCAAAATACTACGGGACCTAGTGAAAGCACGGATAGCGGCGCTTTAGAACATTTCCTCGCTTAAAGACGCATCCGCTTCGGAAAAGGATGCGCCGGGAAATCCCGATTCGCACGGTTAGAATGCGGCCTTCGTTTCGCGCGCCGACACGTTTTTGCGCGCGCGAGCGGGGAGCACGCAACGTGCGGCACAAAGCGCGGCCCGAAGCGCGGCCCGAAGAACTTTGCATGAAGCCGGAACGAAGCGCCCGCTTCGGCCGACAGGAGACGACACCGATGACCACCTCACCCGCGGCCGCCACGAGCCGCGCCCCCGCCGATGCGGCCACGCCCGTGCTTTCCGCCGGCCTCATCTCGGCGCGGCTCGACCGCCTGCCCGCGACGCGCAGCGTCTGGAAGCTCATCGTGATGCTGAGCCTCGGCTTCTTTTTCGAGCTTTACGACCTGCTGTATTCGGGCTACGTCGCGCCCGGCCTCGTCAAAAGCGGCATTTTGACGCCCGCCACGTCGGGCTTCTTCGGCATGACGGGCGTGGCGAGCTTCATCGCATCGCTGTTCGCGGGGCTGTTCATCGGCACGGTCGCATGCGGCTTTCTCGCCGACCGCTACGGCCGCCGCGCGATCTTCACGTACTCGCTGCTGTGGTACACGGTCGCGAATCTCGTGATGGCGTTCCAGGAGACGGCCACGGGCCTCAACTTCTGGCGCTTCGTGGCGGGCATCGGCATCGGGGTGGAACTGGTGACCATCGGCACGTATATCTCGGAACTTGCGCCGAAGCACATTCGCGGACGCGCGTTCGCGTGCGAGCAGGCGGTCGGCTTCATGGCGGTGCCGATCGTCGCGTTTCTCGCGTATCTGCTCGTGCCGCGCGCGCCGTTCGGTATCGACGGCTGGCGCTGGGTCGTCGTGATCGGCGCGCACGGTGCGCTCTTCGTCTGGTGGATTCGCCGCAATCTGCCGGAAAGCCCGCGCTGGCTCGCGCAAAAAGGCCGGCTCGACGATGCCGACCGCGTGATGTCCGCGCTCGAAGCGAAGGTGCAGCGCGAGTACGGCAAGCCGCTGCCGCCGCCCGGCGCGCCGGAACCCGTGACGGATGCGCGCGGTACCGGTTCCTTCGCCGGCATGTGGCGGCCGCCCTACGGCAAGCGCGCCACGATGATGATCATCTTCAACGTGTTTCAGACGGTCGGTTTCTACGGCTTCGCGAACTGGGTGCCGACGCTGCTCATCAAGCAGGGCGTCACGGTGACGTCGAGCCTGATGTATTCGAGCATCATCGCGATTGCCGCGCCGATCGGGCCGCTCATCGGTCTCGCGATCGCCGACAGGATCGAGCGCAAGACGGCCATCGTCACGATGGCGGCGGCGAATATCGTGTGCGGACTGCTGTTCAGCCAGTCGTCGGATGCGGCGTTTCTGATCGCGATGGGCGTCGGCCTCACGCTGTCGTCGAACATCATGTCGTACAGCTTCCACGCGTATCAGGCCGAATTGTTCCCGACGAGCATCCGCGCGCGCGCGGTCGGCTTCGTGTATTCGTGGAGCCGCTTTTCGGCGATTTTCACGTCGTTCATCATCGCGGGCGTGCTGAAGGGATTCGGCACGACGGGCGTGTTCGTGTTCATCGCCGCGGCGATGCTGATCGTGATGGCGGCGATCGGTTTCATGGGACCGCGCACGCGCGATATCGCGCTGGAAAAGATCTCGCACTGAGCGCGATGCGTGCGGATTGCTGCGTGGCGGCGTCCTGTGTGCCAAAATCCGCAGGTCGTTCCCAATAGCCGCTCACTATTCGAATATGTCCGACACGCTCACCCCAGCCGAAGCAGATCATGCGATGCGCAACTGGACGTATCGACGGCAAGGCAGGATTGCAGCCGGGTCCGACGAGCACAAGCGCATGTTCTGCGAGATGCTGCTGACGACGCACAATCCTTATAAGCCCGCCGTCATCGACTGGCCGAAGCTCGATCCCGCCGCGCACAGGCGCGTCACGTCGCTGCCGATCTGGGACATCGCGGTGCAGACGGAAGGCCGCGCGTCGATCCGCGTGGCGACGTATGCGGCGAGCGTCGCCGACCCGCTCTTGCGCGAAGCGTTGAGCATGAACGGCGGCGAGGAGTCGCGGCACAAGGTGGTGCTCTCGAAGCTGGTGGAGGCGTATGGCATCGCGCTCGCGCCCGAGCCGCCGTATCCCGCTCCCGACGACGCCCTGCGCGCGTGGATGCTGACGGGGTATAGCGAGTGCATCGACAGTTTCTTCGCGTTCGGGCTGTTCGAGGCGGCGCGTCAGTCGGGGTACTTTCCGGAGGCGCTCGTCGAAACGTTCGAGCCGGTCATTCAGGAAGAAGCGCGGCACATTCTCTTTTTCGCGAACTGGGTGGCGTGGTATCGGCGGAGTCTGCCGTGGTATCGGAAGCCTGCGTTCATGCTGAAGACCGCGGGCGTGTGGCTTTCGCTGATTCGCGACCGGATATCGCTTGCGCGCGGGTTCGATAAAAGCGGCGCCGCGCAGGATGCGAATTTCCCGGCGAACGTCGGCGATTCGGTGGCCGGGGACGTGTCCGTGGGCGCGCTGATCGACCTGTGTCTCGTCGAAAACGATCGACGCATGCGCGGTTATGACGCGCGGCTTCTGCGGCCGAATACCGTGCCGAGGCTGGCGCGGCTGGCGCGGCGGTTCGTCAAGTAGAAGGCTTCCCGCTCTCCTCGAACCGCCGCGACGCATCTTCCACGTCCTGCCGGAACTGCATGAGCGCGGCCAGTTTCGCATCGGGCGGCTGCAGCGCCGCCCACAGCACATCCACGAGTTCATCCGCCGTGGTGTCGATCTGAGTCTGACTCAGTTTCCGCTTCGCCAGCGTCGCATCCCACAGCACGTGTTCCATCGGCCCGAAAACCAGCGAGCGCAATAGACGCAGCGGCACATCCGCGCGCACATGCCCGAGCGCTTGGCCGCGCGCGAGCACTTCCATCAGCGGCGCGGTGTAACGGCGCTGCAGTTCCGTGAGCGTGTCCGAAAGATCGTGCTGCTTCGTGCGGCCTTCCGATAAGACGAGCGAGCACAGTCCCGTGCCGTTCACGAGCATCAGCCGAAGATGCGTCCGCACGATGAACGCGAACTGCTGCCGCACCGATCCCTCGCGCGGCAGGCCGCTCTCGAAGGCATCGATGATTTCGTCATACCAGTCCGCGATCACGCGCGCGCACAATTCCCGCTTGCCGCTGAAATAGCTGAACACGGTCGCCTCGGAAATGCCCGCGCGCTGCGCGATCTCGGCGGTGGTCGCGGCGTCGTAGCCTTTTTCGGCGAACACGTCGCGACCCGCCTGCAGGATGTCGCGCACGCGTTGCTGCGATTTGACGCCGGCGGGCGTGCGGCGGCCGGGCGCGGTGGAATGAGTCGACATGGGCGTGACGTGGCGGCAGTGCGGAATAAATGTGAGCGTAGCTCAAAAACCTATTGACGGCTAGACGATTTGAGCGTGAAATTGGCCCATTCTGCGGTTTCGCGCCCGGTGTGAGCATCACTCATTTACGGGTGCGCCGAAAACATTCGCCTCTGGAGGAGACACCCATGAGCACCGTACCCGGCCTCGACTTCGCACTGGGCGAAGACATCGACATGTTGCGCGATTCGCTGGCCAACTTCGCGTCGAAGGAAATCGCGCCGCGCGCCGGCGAAATCGATCGCACCGACCAGTTCCCGATGGACCTCTGGAAAAAGTTCGGCGATCTGGGCGTGCTCGGCATGACGGTCTCCGAGGAATACGGCGGCGCGAACATGGGCTACACCGCGCACATGGTCGCGATGGAAGAGATCTCGCGTGCGTCGGCGTCGGTCGGGTTGTCGTATGGCGCGCACTCGAATCTGTGCGTGAACCAGATTCATCGCAACGGGACGGAAGCGCAGAAGCGCAAATATCTGCCGAAGCTCGTGTCCGGCGAACACGTCGGCGCGCTCGCGATGAGCGAGCCCAACGCGGGATCGGACGTGGTCAGCATGAAGCTGCGCGCCGACGAAAAGGGCGATCACTACGTGCTCAACGGCACGAAGATGTGGATCACCAACGGCCCGGATTGCGACACGCTCGTCGTCTATGCGAAGACGGATATCGAAGCGGGCGCGAAGGGCATCACCGCGTTCATCGTCGAGAAGGGCACGAAGGGGTTTTCCGTCGCGCAGAAGCTGGACAAGCTCGGCATGCGCGGCTCGCATACCGGCGAACTCGTGTTCGAAAACGTGGAAGTGCCGAAAGAAAACATTCTCGGGGCATTGCACGGCGGCGCGAAAGTGCTGATGAGCGGCCTCGATTACGAACGCGCCGTGCTCGCGGGCGGCCCGACCGGCATCATGCTCGCGTGCATGGATGCGGTCGTGCCGTATATCCACGATCGCAAGCAGTTCGGGCAGTCCATCGGCGAGTTTCAGCTGATTCAGGGCAAGGTCGCGGATCTCTACACGACGCTCCAGGCGTGCCGCGCGTATCTGTACGCGGTCGGACGTCAGCTCGATACGCTCGGCACCGGTCACGTGCGGAAAGTGCGCAAGGACTGCGCGGGCGTCATTCTGTACACCGCCGAAAAGGCCACGTGGATGGCCGGCGAAGCCATTCAGATTCTCGGCGGCAACGGCTATATCAACGAATATCCGGTCGGACGGCTCTGGCGCGATGCCAAGCTCTATGAAATCGGCGCGGGCACGAGCGAAATCCGCCGCATGCTGATCGGTCGCGAACTGTTCGCCGAGACGGCTTGAGGGCGCGTCATGGCGATCATCGAAACGAAACTGAATCCGCGCGGCGAGGATTTCCGCAACAACGCGGCGGCGCTCGAAGCGCTCGTCGCGGATCTCAAGGACAAGGTCGCGAAGATCGCGGAAGGCGGCGGACAGGCGGCGCGCGATCGGCATCTGTCGCGCAACAAGCTCCTGCCGCGCGATCGCATCGCGCAACTGCTCGATCCAGGCACGCCGTTTCTCGAGCTGTCGCAGCTCGCGGCTTACGGCATGTACAACGACGAAGCGCCGGGCGCGGGCATCATCACGGGCATCGGGCGCATTGCGGGGCAGGAGTGCGTGATCGTCTGCAATGACGCGACTGTCAAAGGCGGCACGTACTATCCGGTCACGGTGAAGAAGCATCTGCGCGCGCAGGAAATCGCCGAGCAGAACCGCTTGCCGTGCGTGTATCTCGTCGATTCCGGCGGCGCGAATCTCCCGAATCAGGACGATGTTTTCCCCGATCGCGATCACTTCGGCCGCATCTTTTACAACCAGGCGAACATGTCGGCGCAGGGCATTGCGCAGATCGCCGTGGTCATGGGATCGTGCACGGCGGGCGGCGCGTATGTGCCTGCAATGAGCGATGAATCGATCATCGTGAAGAATCAGGGCACGATTTTTCTGGGCGGCCCGCCGCTGGTCAAGGCCGCGACCGGCGAGGAAGTCAGCGCCGAAGACCTGGGCGGCGGCGACGTGCATACGCGTCTGTCAGGCGTCGTCGATCATCTCGCGCAAAACGATGCGCATGCGCTCGGCATCGCGCGCAGCATCGTCGGCAATCTGAATCGCGTGAAAGAAGCGCCGCTTGCATTGAAAGAGCCGCTGCCGCCGCGCTATGACCCGCAGAGCGTGTATGGCGTGATTCCCATTGATACGCGCAAGCCCTTCGACGTGCGCGAAGTGATCGCGCGCATCGTCGACGATTCCGCGTTCGACGAATTCAAGGCGCGTTACGGCACCACGCTCGTCTGCGGCTTCGCGCATATCTGGGGGCATCCGGTCGGCATCGTCGCGAACAACGGCATCTTGTTCAGCGAGTCCGCGTTGAAGGGCGCGCATTTCATCGAACTGTGCGCGCAACGCAAGATTCCGCTCGTGTTCTTGCAGAACATCACGGGCTTCATGGTCGGGCGCAAGTACGAGAACGAAGGCATCGCGCGCAACGGCGCGAAGATGGTCACGGCGGTCGCGACGGCGAAGGTGCCGAAGTTCACGGTCATCATCGGCGGATCGTTCGGCGCGGGCAACTACGGCATGTGCGGGCGCGCATATTCGCCGCGCTTCCTGTGGATGTGGCCGAACGCGCGCATCTCGGTGATGGGCGGCGAGCAGGCCGCATCCGTGCTCGCGACGGTGCGGCGCGACGGCATCGAGAAGAAGGGCGGCACGTGGTCGAAGGAGGACGAGGAAGCGTTCAAGGCGCCGATCCGCGATCAATACGAGGCGCAAGGGCATCCGTATTACGCGAGCGCGCGCCTGTGGGATGACGGCGTGATCGACCCGGCGCAGACGCGCGACGTGCTGGGCCTCGGCCTCGCCGCGACGATGAACGCGCCTATCGAAGACACGCGCTTCGGCGTGTTCCGGATGTGACGGGGAAGCCATGTTCGACAAGATACTCATAGCAAATCGCGGCGAAATCGCGTGCCGCGTCGCCGCGACGGCGAAGCGCCTCAACATCGGCAGCGTGGCCGTCTATTCCGACGCCGACGCGAAAGCCAAACACGTCGACGTATGCGACGAAGCGGTGCACGTCGGCGGATCGGCGGCGTCGGAGAGTTACTTGCGCATCGAGCGCATCGTCGATGCAGCGAAGAAGACCGGCGCGCAAGCTGTTCATCCCGGTTACGGATTTCTTTCGGAGAACGAAGCGTTTGCCAACGCGTGCGAAGAGGCGGGTCTCGTCTTCATCGGGCCGCCCGTCGAAGCCATTCGCGCGATGGGTTCCAAGGCTGCAGCGAAGGCGCTGATGCAATCGGCGTCCGTGCCGCTCGTGCCCGGTTATCACGGCGACGATCAATCGCCCGATCTGCTTCAGCGCGAAGCCGACCGCATCGGTTATCCGGTGCTGTTGAAGGCGAGCGCGGGCGGCGGCGGCAAGGGCATGCGCGTCGTCGAGAAAAGCGAGGACTTCGCGCAGGCGCTGGCGTCGTGCAAGCGCGAGGCGGCGTCGAGCTTCGGCAACGATCGCGTGTTGATCGAAAAGTATTTGCTGCGGCCACGGCACGTGGAAGTGCAGGTCTTCGCGGACAAGCACGGCAACGCGGTTTTTCTCTTCGATCGCGATTGCTCCGTGCAGCGCCGCCATCAAAAGGTGCTGGAAGAAGCGCCGGCTCCCGGCCTCTCCGATGAAACCCGCCGCGCGATGGGCGAAGCCGCCGTTGCAGCGGCGCGCGCGGTGAATTACGTCGGCGCGGGCACGGTCGAATTCATCATGACGCAGGACGGCCAGTTCTACTTCATGGAGATGAACACGCGCCTGCAAGTGGAGCATCCGGTGACGGAGATGGTGACCGGGCTCGATCTCGTCGAATGGCAATTGCGCGTGGCGGCGGGCGAGCCGCTGCCGTTGCAGCAGCACGAGCTGCACGTGAACGGCCATGCGATCGAAGCGCGCATCTATGCCGAGAATCCGTCGCGCGGCTTTCTGCCGTCGACGGGCACGCTGAAGCATCTTGCGTTGCCGGATGCAGTGGAGTTCACGATCGACGGCCACGTGCGCATCGACAGCGGCGTGCGTCAGGGCGACGCCATCACGCCGTTCTACGATCCGATGATCGCGAAGCTGATCGTGCATGGACGCGACCGTCGCGATGCCCTCGCGCGCATGGCGCGTGCGCTCGCGCAATGCGAGATCGTCGGGCTGCATACGAACGTGGAGTTTCTGCAGCGGATCGTGAAGAGCGAACCGTTCTCGCAAGGCGAACTCGACACCGGCCTGATCGAGCGTCATCACGATGCGCTCTTCGCGGCTTCATCGGTGTCGCGCGAGAAGGCGCTGGCGCTCGCGTGCGCGGCCCTGCTCACGCGCGAGGGCGGCGAAGCGCACGGCCGCTCGCCGTGGGATGCGCTCTCGCACTGGCGCATGGCCGGCGGCTATAGCCAGGACCTGAACTGGCGCGCGGTGGGTTCGGACGAGGCGCTGAAGGCCGTCTTCACGAAGAACGGCGCGATGCATCTGCAATTGAACGGAGCAAGCGCGCGCTTCGAATGGTCGCATCGCGGGGAAACGGCGTTCGCCGTTCAGCTCGACGATGCGCTCGTGAAAGGCCACGTTTTCACCGACGGCGATGTCTTCCACGTCTTTCTGGAAGGCGCCGCGTTTGCGTTCGAATGGCAGAACCTGATGGCCCATGCCGGCGACGCCGAGCACGAAGGCCGTCTCACCGCGCCGATGCCCGGCAAGGTGGTCGCGGTGCTGGTGCAGGCGGGCGCGTCGGTGCAGAAGGGCGCGCCGCTGATCGTGATGGAAGCGATGAAGATGGAGCACACGATCGTCGCGCCGGCCACCGGCAGAATCGGCGAGATTCTCTTCGATGTCGGCGATCAGGTCGCCGATGGCTCGCAACTGCTCGTGCTCGAAGCGGAAGGAAGCTAGCGCTTTTTCTTCGGCACGGGGCCGAGCAGCGTGTCTTCGCTTTCGGCGCGCACGAGTAACTCGACGCGCCGGTTCAATGCGCGGCCTTGCGGCGTGTCGTTGCTCGCGATGGGCCGCAGATACGCCATGCCTTTCGTCGTGAGCCGCTCGGCCGGCACGCCCCGCGCGATCAACGCGCGCGCCACCGCTTCGGCGCGCGCCTGCGAGAGGCTCTGGTTGTAGGCGAGCGGGCCGTCGTTATCGGTGTGGCCCTCGATCAGCACCGGACGCATGCTGCGCTTGAGCACCGTGGCGGCGCGGTCCAGCGCGGGCAGGCTGCCTTGCCGGATGGTCGCTTCGTCGCTATCGAACAGCGCCACTTCGGGCAGGCGCATTTCCACGCCGCCCTTGACGGCCTGCATCGCGATGCCGTATTGCGCGTTCAGCTTCTCTTCGTCCGATCGGTTGAGTTTCGTCGAACAGCCTGCCAACAGCGCGATCGACGCGCATGCTCCCATTGCCACCCAGCCTTTACCCAGCATTCCCGGATTCCTTGCGTTGATGCCCGACTCGCGATTATAGGGAGGACATAACGTCGCGTTGTAAAGAACAGTGCAATGGTGGCAGTAAGGAAGTGGAATGAATCGTGCGCTTACAATGCACGCGGCTCTATCGCTTCGCTTTCAGTCGATTCCACCAGAGGCTCCGTTCATGGGTATTCCTTCGCGCAACGAGAATGCATCCGATTCCGCCGATCGCACGCGCCGGTTTCAACGCGCGGCATCGGCGGCGCTGTATGCGGTGCTCGTGCTCATTGCGCTCTACACGGCGCGCACCTTCATTCCGGCTGTCGTATGGGCCGTGGTGATCGCCATTGCGTTGTGGCCCGCGTTCGGCTGGCTCGAACGGCGGCCGCTCTTCAGAAAGCGCCATACGCTGCTCGCCGTCCTGCTGACGCTTGCAATCGGCTTGCTGTTCGTGGTGCCGTTCGGCATCGTCGCGGGGCAGACCATCGATGAAGCGCGCGACATGATGCGCTGGTTCCATGACGTGCTCCGGACCGGCATCCCGATGCCCGCGTTCATCGAACATCTGCCGACCGGCTCCGAGCAGGCCGCGCGCTGGTGGCACGACAATCTCGCGACGCCGCTCGAATCGTCGCCGGCGGTGAAGAACCTGCACAGCGCCACGTTCGTCGCGATGACGCGGCATTTCGGCGGGCGCGTCGTGCATGGCCTCGTCATCTTCGGCTTCATGCTGATGACGCTCTTCTTCATCTTCCAGGCGGGCGCGAAGCTCGGCCGGCAAATGCTCGCGGGATCGAGCCGCGCGTTCGGCGCGGACGGCGCGGCGCTGTTGCAGCGCATGGCCGATGCGGTCCGCAGCACGGTCGTGGGGCTCGTGGTCGTCGGTTTGGGCGAGGGCGCGCTTTTGGGTATCGCGTATGCGATCACCGGCGTGCCGCACGCGACGCTGCTCGGCATGCTGACAGCCGTCGCCGCGATGCTGCCGTTCTGCGCGCCGATCGTATTCCTCGGCTCAGCGCTGTGGCTGCTCGTGCAAGGATCGACGGTGGCCGCCGTGGGCGTCGCTGTTTTCGGGTTGGTCGTCGTGTTCGTGGCCGAGCATTTCGTGCGGCCTGTGCTGATCGGCGGCTCGTCGCGGCTGCCGTTCCTGCTCGTGCTGTTCGGCATTCTCGGCGGCGCGGAGACGTTCGGCCTCATCGGCCTCTTCATCGGTCCGGCGTTGATGACGATTCTCGTCGTGCTCTGGACCGACTGGGTGCGCGCTTAATTCGCGTTCGAGCGATTGCCGCGTTCCTGCACGCATACCCATGGCGATACCACGACCGCCCACAACTCGGGATCGCGCGCGGCGAGATCGGCGGCGGTTTCCGCCTGAACGCGCTCGATCAGCCCGGCCGACAGCCATTGCGTGACCTGTTGCGTATCGTCGCCGGCGACGGCTTCGGCCACGCTCACGAGATCGAGATCACCCTTGACCCAGATCAGCACGCCCTTCGCGAAGAAACGCTCGAGTTCCGACCAGCCGATCTGCGCGGTTTCGGCGAGGAGCTTGACATAGAGCGGGCTGGGATTGGCGGCGTCGGTCATAACGTGCATGCGATAAAAACGAAAGGCGTCCGACACTATAGCGCAGTGCCGGACGCCTTCGCTTCCTGCTGACAGCGATACCGCTCAGAGATCGAAGAAGACGGTCTCGTTCGGCCCGCGCAGATGGATGTCGAAGCGATACACCGTCGCCGCCGTGTCCGGCTCGCGCTTCGCGATCAGCGTGTGACGGCGTTCGGCCGGCACGCTTTGCAGCACGGTGTCCTTCGCGTTGGCATCGGTTTCATCGTCGAAATAAAGGCGCGTGTAGGAGTGCAGCAGCATGCCGCGCATCAGCACGATGATGTCCAGATGCGGCGCGGAATCGTCGTCGGTCTTGCCGGGCTTCACCGTATCCACGACGAAGCGCAGCTTCGGATCCGTGCCGGTGCCCACGCGCGCGAAGCCGCGGAATCCCGACTCGCGCGCTTCTTCCACGCTCTGCACGTAGCGGCCGTTCGCGTCGGCCTGCATGACTTCGATCAGCGCGTCGCCGATCGGCTTGCCTTCCGCGTCGAACACGTTGCCGACGACGGAAATGTGCTCGCCCGGCACTTCGCGATCCGCCGCCGATGCCGTGAAGAGGCTCTTCAGATCGAAGTTGTACTGCTCGGGCACGAGGCCGTACGCGAAGTACGGTCCGACGGTCTGCGAGGGCGTTTGCTTGAGGGTGGTCATGTCGTCACTCCGTCGGGGTCTGGTCCGGGCCGCGCAGCACGATGTCGAATTCGTAGCCGAGCGCGTAGTTTTCCTGCGTCGTATCGATCGAGAAGCGCGATACCAGCCGATGCCGCGCGTGCTCCGGAATGCCCTGGTAGATCGGATCGAGGTCGAGCAGCGGATCGCCGGGGAAGTACATCTGCGTGACGAGACGCGAGCCGAAGTATTCGCCGAAGAGGGAGAAGTGAATGTGATTCGGACGCCACGCGTTCGGGTGATTGCCCCACGGATACGCGCCCGGCTTGATGGTCATGAAGCGATAGCGGCCTTCGTTGTCCGTCAGGCAGCGGCCCGCGCCGAGAAAGTTCGGATCGAGCGGGGCGTCGTGCTGATCGGCCTTGTGGACATAGCGCCCGGCGGCGTTCGCCTGCCAGACTTCCACGAGCGTGTTGCGCACCGGCCGGCCGCCTTCGTCGAGCACGCGTCCCGTCACGATGATGCGTTCGCCGAGCGGCTCGCCGTTCTTGGCCGCGTTGCGCGTGAGGTCGTTGTCGAGCGTGCCGAGGTCGTCGGCGCCGTAGACCGGCACGCGGCGATTGCGCAGGTTTTCCTTCAGCGGGATGAGCGGCAGCGACGGGCTGCGCGAAATCGACGACCGGTAGCCCGGCGACAGATACGGCGGATGGGATTCCCAGTCGCGCGGCGTGAGGATGGGGGACGTCATGTCACTGTCTCCTGATGATGTGACGTGAATAGGATATTTCTGGCAGCTACTTTATCGAACGCATCGAGTTATGGAAAATGACGTTTTGTGCGTCGATACATAACGGCTACTCATGGATACCGACTTCACGAATACGCGCGTCAAGTTCCGCCATCTCCAGTGTTTTCTGGCCGTCACGCAGTTGGGCAGCGTGCAGCGCGCGGCGGACAGTCTTTCGATCACGCAGCCGGCGGTGTCGAAGACGATCGGCGAACTCGAGTCCATTCTAGGCGTGCGGCTGTTCGAGCGCGGACGGCGCGGCGCGGTGCCGACGCGCGAAGGCCGGCTCTTCGCGCCGCATGCGAGCGCGTGCGTGGCGTCGCTGCGCGAGGGCGTCGACATGCTGCTGCGCGAGCGCGGCGACATGCCGGGCGCGGTGTCCATCGGCGTGTTGCCGACGGTCGCCAATGCGCTGCTGCCGCCCGCGTTCGCGGCTTTTCGGCAGCAATGGCCGGCGATCTCGCTGAGCGTCGCGACCGATTCGAACGCGTCGCTGCTGGAAAAGCTGAAGGCGGGCGATGTCGATCTCGTCGTCGGCAGGCTGTCCGAGCCGGAAGCGATGCACGGGCTTTCCTTCGAGCAGATTTATCGCGAGCCGTTGGCCGTCGTCGTGCGCCGCGATCATCCGCTCGCGTTCGAAACGCCGCTCACGCCCGCGCTGCTCGCGCGCTTCGCCATTGTCGTGCCGCCGTTCGGCACGCTCATCCGGCAGTCGGCTGAAAGCGTGCTGACCGCGTTCGGCGCGCATGCGCTGACGGCGCTCGTCGAAACGCTGTCGGTGTCGCTCGGGCGCTCGCTCGCGCTTCACAACGACGCGGTCTGGTTCGTGCCGGCCGGCGCGGTCGAGCACGACATCGCGCTCGGTCTTCTCACCGCGCTGCCGATGCCCTTCGCCGGCACCGACGAGCCCATCGGCCTGATCCGCCGCAACGACGCGGCGCGCACGCCGGTTGAAGAATCGCTCGTCGATGCGATCCGCGAGGCGGGCCGCTCGCGCGCCGGCACGAAGTAAGCGCATCGGGCGCTCAATTGACCGACGCCCCCGCGCGGCCCGCCGCTTGCTCAAGCAGCATTTACCGCGCAAGTTTCGCGCGAACACAATACTATGACGAAAGGCATCGAAAGAACGTGGCGGCAACGAAAAGAGCCGTTTTCGGTCACAACGGACGTTGCCCGCCGCTTTTGCCCGCTCTCAACCGTGCCCGCCCCGTTTGCAAGATGAAGACCGTACTGCTCGTCGACGACGATCCCGCCACCATCGAAGCCTGGTCCCTCTGCATGCAGGGTGAGGATTGCAACGTCTTGTGCGCGGCGGACGGCAACGGCGCGCTGTCCATACTGGGCGCGCAGGCGGTGGATATCGTGGTGTCGGACTGGATGATGCCTGGCCTCGGCGGCGCGCTGCTCTGCCAGACGATGAAGAACGACGCCACGCTCGCGCACATTCCTTTCCTGATGATTTCGGGGCATCCGAACCCGCCGGCCTTTGTCAGCTACGACGGCTATTTGCGCAAGCCCGTCGACTTCGAGACGCTGGTCGCGGCGGTCAACCGGCTGTGTGCCGCCAAGAAGCGGCCGATGTACTGAGCCGCGCTTAGGTACAGTCTCAGCGCCTGTTTCAGCGCAGTTCGGCCAGCGCTTCGTCCATTTGCGTCTGCGCGAGCCGGTTCAATTCCTGTGGAATATCGCATTCGAGCGGCAGCGGCGGCGTGACGATCACGCGGATATGCCCGCCGTGATCCGGCCAGCCCTTCGCGGGCCACACCTTGCCCGCGTCATGCACGACCGGCACGACCGGCGCTTTCGTCGCGCAGGCGAGCCGCACGCCGCCTGATGCGAGCTTGAGCGGCGCATCGTGCGCGACGCGCGTGCCTTCCGGAAAGATCACGACGGCATCGCCCTTTTTGAGCCGCGCGGCGCATTCGCGCGTGACGGCCTGATGCGCCTGACGAATCGATCCGCGATCCAGACTCACCATGTCGAGACCGCGCAGCACCCAGCCGAAGAACGGAATATTCATCAACTCGTGCTTGAACACGAAGCTGATGCGGCGCGGGAAAAGCGCCATGAACGCGAGCGTTTCCCACGTCGATTCGTGGCGGCTCAGGATGATGAACGGTCCTTGCGGCAGATGCTCCAGCCCTTCCACGGAAGTCGTCACGCCGGCGATGACGCGCATCATCGCGACCATCGCGCGGCACCAGAGCTTCGCGAGCCAGTAGCGCCCGTCGCGGCCGACGAACGGAAAGAGCGGCAGGATCAGAATCGACCATAGCGTGCCGCTGCCGAGCAGATAGATGGCGAAGAGCCACTTGACGAGGGTGCGGCGCATCGAGCGTGGCGGAGTCGGTGTCGACAAGGGGTAACGGGCAAGCTGCAAGCATAGCGTATCGGTCTTTCTTGAGCTTTCATGCGCGCGCCACCGCGCGATGCAACAATTGAGCATTCGACCTAACAGCCAGGACACGCGCGATGGATCAACAGGATCAACACGGCCAGCAGCCGGTGAATGTCGACGAAGGCATGCTCGACGTAGGCGACGGACACGCGATCTACTGGCGTGCGCAAGGGCCGCGCGACGCGCCTGTCATGCTCGTCGTGCACGGCGGGCCGGGCGGCGCGATGAACGTGAAATGGGCCGATGCGCTCGAACCCGCGGCGTGGCGCGTCGTCTTCTTCGATCAGCGCGGCTGCGGCAAGTCGAAGCCGTTCGGCAAGCTCGAGCACAACGGCATCGACGCGCTCGTCGGCGACATGGAGAAGCTGCGCGTCGCGCTGAATATCGAGCGATGGGCGATTTTCGGCGGCTCGTGGGGCACGACGCTCGGGCTCGCGTATGGCATCGCGCATCCCGAGCGCTGCACGGGCTTTCTGCTGCGCGGCGTGTTTCTCGCGCGCCGCGAGGACATCGACTGGTTCCTGTGGGACGTGCGTCGCGTGTTCCCGGAAGCGCACCGCGCGTTTCTCGATGCGATCGAGGCGGCGAGCGGCACGCGCCCCGCGAGCGGACAGGACATTCTGACGATGACGGAAGCGCCGCTTGCGCGTTTCGACGAAGCGGGCGCGCAACTCGCGCGCGCGTGGACGCAGTACGAGACGACGCTGTCCGTGGTCAACAAGCCGGCCCCGGAACCCGCCGACGAAGAGAAGCGCCCGAGCGCCGAAGCCAACGCCGCCGCCGTTTCCATGGCGCTGCTGGAGCGTCACTACATGGCGAACGAATTGCCGCCGCCGCCGTTGCTGCCGTTGGTCGCGCGAATCGCGCATCTGCCGTGCCGCATCGTGCATGGCCGCTTCGACATGGTCTGCACCGCGGATCAGGCCGTCGCGCTGGCCGCGCACTGGCCCGGCGCGGAACTGAAAGTAGTGAACGCAGCGGGGCACTGGACCTTCGAGCCGGGCAATCTGGCGGCGCTGCGCGCGGGCGCGCTGGCGCTGTCGGGGCTCATCGCGCGCGGCTGACGGGCGGGCGATTCTTACGGAAGCCGTGCCGGCGCGGTATCGGAGATGCGTCGCCAGTCGAGATCCGCGCCGACGACGAGCGTGCGGTCGCCGCGCCGTATCGCGACGGTGAGCGTCACGCACAACAACGTGCCCGTGACCGACAGATACGGCGCGCTCGCGACGACCTGCTGCGGTTGCGCGCAGGCTTCGACGAAATAGCCGCGATTGTCCCAGCGGCCGGTCGATGCATCCGCGATCGGCGCGAAGCGCGCGCTGCGCCGCCTTTCGCCCGCGCCGGGCAGCGTCGCGCTGAACTGGCGGCCGGCTTCGTCGAGAAAGAAACAACTGACCGTGCCCGGCAGCGCGAGCATGTCGGCGCAGGCCGGCTCGGTGCCCGCGCCACCCGCGATCCGCCGCGCCGCCTGCGAAAGATTCGCGCGATACGGCATCAGCAGCAAATCGGCGGCGAGGCGCTCGTTGCGGCGCATGTGCGCGAGCGCGTCGAACGCGTCTTCGATCAGCGGTGTCGCCGCGCCGCGCGGGGCGGGTTCCTCGCACGGCTGGCCGAACAGGAAGCCCTGCACGAAATCGACGTTGGAACGCGCGGCGAGCAGCAGATCGTCGCGCGTCTCGATGCCTTCCGCGACCACGAACATGCCCGACTGATGCAGCAGATCGACGAGCTTCGGCATCAACGCATCGCGCAGATGAGCGTGTTTCAGGGCGCTCTGCGCGCGCACGAGACTGCGATCGAGCTTCACGATGTCCGGCTGCAGCGTGAGCAGCCGGTCGATATTGGAGTGTCCCGCGCCGAAATCGTCGACGGCGACGAGAAAGCCTTGCGAGCGAAAGGCGCGCGTCGCGGCGGCGATGCGCTCCACGTCGGTGCCGCCCGACTCCAGCACTTCGATCACGAGCTGCTCCGGCGCGAGCCCGACTTCGCGCGTGCGCGCTGCGAATTCCTTCGCGTAGCCGGCGGCGGTGAACGTGGCCGGGTTCATGTTGACGAAGAGCCAGTGCGCGCCGGGCAGACGCGTCGCCGCGTTGCGCAGGTGCGTGAGATGGCTCATGCGGTCGAGTTCGGTCAGCGTTCCCGCGACGATCGCGCGGGCGAAGAGATCGAACGGTCCGACGAGCGGGGCATCGTCGGCGCCGGCGCCTTCCGGACGGCCGCGCAAGAGCGCTTCATAGCCGATTGCGCGTTGATGGGGAAGGCTGTAGATCGGCTGAAGATGCGTCGCGAGCGCGATGCCGTCGACGACTTCGGCGCCGCGCATCAGCACGCCGGCATCCATAGGCGGCGGGCGCGGCGGGCGCGCGCGGCCTGACGGTCCGCAAGGGATGCACACGAGTCGAAGAACGGCAGCACGGCAATGACGCGGGCGTGAAAGGGCGATGATCCGTTTATCGGCCTGCCGTCAGCAAACTTGAGTGCGTGTCGCCGGGCGCAACGTGCGCCAGACTGCGTCCTATTATTAGGAGGCGATGATACGATCGCGATGCAACTTAGCCGCGCGCGGCTCGTCGGACCTGCATTGAACCTCAAGAGAGACATCGATGGCGCAACAGAAAACCAATCCCAAACTCGAGCAGGCGCTGACGCGCGGCGATCTCGCGATCCGTCAGGCCAACTCGGGCCGCGCCACGGCGGTGCTGCGGGCGCTCGGCAAGATGATCGTCGAGGCGTCGTCGACGATCGGCGTCGAGGCGCACGTGGTCATCCATGACGGCGACAAGATCTACGATCCCGCCGACGGCGCCTGGCCGCAGCAACTGCTCGTGTCGCTCGACGGCCCGGTGGAGGACAACGATCCGGACGAAATCCGCACCGTCACGCTGCTCGCCGACACGCCCGGCACCATTTTTCGCTGCGAATGGCAGCGCGCGGACGGCAACATCGGGCGGCAGGAAGGCCGGCCGCTCGCGATGGTCGCGTTCATCACGGACGTCGACATTCCCTGGCTCGACGAAGAAGACTGACAACCCAACGGCCGCGGTCGATGCCGCAGCACGCGAAGCGCGGAAGCGGGCCGAATGGCTCGCTTCCGCGCTTTCGTTTTGGCGCGCGGGACCGGCGCTCCGTCCATTCAACCCGCTTTCGCCGATTCTGCGATGCGCAAACGTTGACGCGCGGCGGGATCGTCGTTTATTCAGCCGCTTAAGAAATATTTGAGAACGCGTCGCGGCCCGCTATTCTTGAAAATGCCTCTGGCCTGATTCGTGGCGGTCTGCTCGTCGTTGTCCGTCGTCCTCTATCGCGCACGCACATTTCCGTACGGCAAATGCGTCTTCGAACGCGTGCCTACCGGCAAGTCTTTCGCCGATCAGGCGCTTTCTCCCGGCGTTTCGGGCAGAAAACCGCCGGACGCGCGGCTGGCGGGCACACCGTCGATCGGCTTCGCAAGAGGCTCGACACGCCGCGCGGCGGGCCGTTCCTGCCTGCCTCACCGTCGCGCGGCTTTCCCAATCGCCAAGAAAAACATGGGGTCTCAAAAATGGAACGTCTGAACCTTGCCGCGAACGCCGCCGCTCACCACGACGATACGGCGCTTCGTGCAACGCTCAAGGTGGTGCCCGCGTTTTCGAAGACCGAGTGGATGCCGTTCACCGTTCGCATCGTCCGCGACGAAGCCGGGCTGCGCAAAGCCCTCACCATCAGACGTTCCGCGTATGCGCGGCACCTGCCCGATTTCGCCGAAAGCATGTCGGTCGAGCATTGCGATCGCGACGCCGGCACGGTCGTGCTGCTCGCCGAATCCAAGCTCGACGGCGCGCCGCTCGGCACGCTGCGCATTCAGACCAACGTCTGCGGGCCGCTGGCGGTCGAGCAGTCGGTCACGCTGCCGCCTCGCCTCGCTGGGAGCCGGCTCGCGGAAGCCACGCGGCTGGGCGTGGCGGGCGGCGTGGTCGGGCGCGTCGTGAAAGTGGCGCTCTGCAAGGCGCTGTGGCGCTTTTGCGAGTTGCGCGGGATCGACTGGATGGTGATCACCGCGCGCGCGCCGCTCGACCGCGAATACGAAGCGATGCTCTTCGAAGACGTCTTCGGCCCGCACGAATTCCGCCCGATGCCGCATGTGGGCGGCCTGCCGCATCGCGTGCTGGCGAAGGAAGTCGCCGTCGCGCGCGAGCGCTGGGCGGACGCGCGTCATCCGTTGCTGAACTACATGGTGCATACGCACCATCCGGACATCGATGTGGAATGTCCAGATTTATCTTTTGCCTGGGAACCGGTAGGATGCCCAGAGGCTCCGCTGATGGCTTACGGTTGTTGACCACCGCCGTTCCGGACTAGCAACACCCAGGCACCAAGCAAGCACCACATAAGCGAATAGCAAATAAGCCGGACCCCGGCGCGGTCCGGTCGGCCAAACGCAGCGATGGCGGGGCGCGCTCCGCATCGCTGCCGTCCTGCGCTGGCGCAACAGAAGCTGGCGACGTGAACGGGGGTTGTCCACAAATGGCGTCGGTGATTCCAGCTTCCTTATCCAGATTCAGACGATCCGGCTCGTGGATCGACGACGCCCTGTACGCGGTCGCCGTCTACGCCGTGCCCGTCCTGATCGCGATCGGCACCCTCGCCACGCTCTATTTCCTGCCGCGCCAGTACGAATCGCACGGCGCCGTGCCGCTTCAACTGCGCGTGATCGTCGATGCCGGCGACCGCCTGCGTCCCGCCGATGCGCTCGAAAAACTGCGCGGCGCGTCGCCCGTCGCGAGCTACGGCACGCGGCTCTCCGAAAAGCCCATCTGGTTCATCTTCACCGCGCCCCGTCTGGGGGGCGATCTGTCGACCGCGATCGAATTACCGTCGCGTCACGCGCAAACGGTTGCTTGCTGGGATGCAGCCACTTTGAAGCCGATCGGCAGCGCCGACCGCGACGGCGCGAGCGGCGCGATGCATCCGGTGAAAGCCGGTTTCTTCGTGCAGGCCGGGCACCTGGCGGGGCCCGAAACCATGCTCTGCCGCGGCACGTTTTCCGGTCCGGCGCAGGTGACCGTGCTCGCGTGGGACTGGCAGGGCCTGCGCCGATCCGCGCTCGACTTTCAGGAAAGCTCCGGGCTGATCGCGGGCGGCCTGCTGACGCTCGCCGTCTTCGTGTTCGTCACGGCGATCATCAATCGGGAATGGACGTACGTGATTTTCGCGGTGTGGCTCGTCGGCAATCTGCGCCTGTGCGCGAACGCGATGGGCTGGGACATGCAATGGCTCGGCCGCGTGCTGCCGTCGGAATTCCTGCTGCCGCTGCGGCAGATCACGTTCGCCGTCTACTATCTGCTGACGGCTGCGCTCTTCACGCATCTGTTTCGGCGCGAGCTTCGCGTCGTCGGTTACCGATGGCTGCTGCGCGTCGTTCAGTACGTCGGCATCGTGCTGCTGGCGGCGGCGCTCGTCTTGCCTTACGCGCTTTTCATT
Organism: Caballeronia sp. ATUFL_M2_KS44; assembly: GCF_023630965.1. NCBI lineage: Bacteria > Pseudomonadati > Pseudomonadota > Betaproteobacteria > Burkholderiales > Burkholderiaceae > Caballeronia > Caballeronia sp. ATUFL_M2_KS44. Next base: position 321,415 of record NZ_JALQEA010000039.1, read on the forward strand.
CCGACGCTGTGGGTTATCGCCGGTTTCGGCATCTGCGTGCTGCTGTTCTTTCTCGCGCGGCTCGTCTGGATCACGCGCTCGCGCACGGTGCTCTGGTACGTCGGCTCGCTGACCGTGGTGCTGTTCGCCACGTTCTCGGAAGTGCTCGGCGCGGCGTTCGGCGTGAAGGCGCTGCTCGGCGGCGTCAACACGGTGATGGCCGCGTTGTCGTCGAGCATGATGGCCGCGTTCGCGATCGCCGAACAGATGCGCGCCGAACGCGACTTCCGCCGTCAGGCGCAGATGGAACTGCGCAACACGTACGAGGTGACACCCATCGGCCTCTTCACGCTCGACGAAGACGGCCACTTCGTGCGCGCCAATCCCGCCTTGCGCGCGATGCTGGATCTGCAAAAGTCCGAGTACAAACTGCGCCATTGGCACGATTACTTCGAAGCCGGCGCGTGGGGCGCGTTGGAGGCGCTGGCGTCGAAGGGCAGCGACGGCGAGCTGGAAATGAGCGGCTCGGTGGAGCGCGGCACCGGCGAGCGCCGTTATCTGTTGAAGGCGATCCGCTCGAACGGATGGATCGAAGGCTCGCTGCAGGACACGACCGAGCGCTCGAAAGCGGTCGAGCGGCTGCGCTTTCTTGCCGAGCACGACCCGCTGACCGGCTCGCTGAACCGGCGCGGCGTGGAGAAGACGATCGCGTTGCAGAGCGAGGAAGCGCTGCCGTGGGCGCTCGCGTATGTGGACCTCGACCGCTTCAAGCTCGTCAACGATCTCTTCGGCCACCGCGCCGGCGACGAAGTGCTGCGCCAGGTCGCGGCGCGCACGCGTGCACACTTCGCGCGCAACTATCCGGTCGGGCGCATCGGCGGCGACGAGTTCGTCTGCGTGATGAACGACACGCCGATCGACGACGCCATCGCGCAATGCCGCGAGCTGATCTCCATTCTGAGCGATGCGCCGTATCAGGTCGGCAGCCGCGCGTTCCAGGTGAAGGCGTCGATCGGGCTCGTCGAGTGCTCGCCGGGCGTGCGCGTCGCCGATGCGCTTTCGCATGCGGATCGCGCGTGTCGCGAGGCGAAGAAGGTCGCGCACACGCACCTCGTCACGTATCGCAAGGGCGCGGCCGCGTTCGAAGAGCGCGCGGAAGAACTGAGGCTCGTCGAGACGCTCGGCGGGAATCGGCTGCCTGCGGGGCTTTTTCTCGTGATGCAGCCGATCATGTCGCTCAAGAAGCCGAACGAATCGCTCAATTTCGAAGTGCTGTTGCGCATGCGCGCGCCCGACGGCACGACGCTGCCCGCCGGCAAGGTGATCGTCGCGGCGGAGGAATCGGGCAATATCGCGACCATCGACCGCTGGGTGATTTCGACGCTGCTCGAATGGATCGAGGCGCATCGCGATCAGTTGCGCAACACGCAGTTCGTCTGCGTCAACCTCTCGGGCGGCTCGCTCAACGACGAGCAGTTCATGGAGGACATCTTCGCGCTCTTCGCGCGGCATCGGTCGGTCGTGCCGTATCTGTGTCTGGAAATCACGGAAAGCGTCGCGCTGCACGATCTCGAAAATACGCAGCGCTTCATCGCGCGCGTGCACGAGATGGGCGGCAAGATCGCGCTCGACGACTTCGGCGCGGGCTACACGTCGTTCAAGTATCTGAAGGCGCTTTCCGCCGATGCGCTCAAGATCGACGGCGAATTCGTGCGCTCGATGTGCACGCATCCGGCGAATATCGCGATTGTCGAAGCGATCGTCGCGCTGGCACGCAATCTCGGCATGCAAAGCGTGGCGGAATGGGTCGAGGACGCCGACACGCTGCGCGCGCTGCGGGAAATCGGCGTGGATCACGTTCAGGGCTTCGTGATCGCGCGCCCGCAGGACAGCTCGGCGATTTTCGCGGCGCGCTCGGCCGCGAGCTTCGTGAGCGATCCCGACGTGGCGAGCTTCGTCCAGTCTCTGTCGGATCCCGCGCCGGCTATCGCGGTCGATTTCGAGCGGCGCGCCCGCGCGTGACGCGGCGCTGACGCTCGTCCGTTCGACAGCGGCTTACGCTGCGTTCATCCCGTTCAGGATTTTTCCCGCCGCGATGGGAAGGCGCGCGTCGTCCCATTGCGCGAGCCATTGAATCTCCTTGCGCGTGAAATAGCCGGGATGGTTGCGCAGCGCGTATTGAAGCGCATCGACGACGTGATCGCGGATGATTTGCGGCGAGGTCTCGTCGTTGACGATGGCGTGCAGGGCTTCCAGTGTGCTCATGTGGCTCGGGGTGTCGAAAGGTCTGCCGAGAAATTAACCGGCCAAAAAAGCGGAAAAATAAAGCGCGTCATGTCTAGACAAGATGCGGTGACGCTCGTCAGCGTGCAGCGCGACGAGCCTCGGGAATTCCCCAATACAACGCGACTTGTATATACAAGAACATGGGGCGCATTCCACGAACCGATGCGCAGGAGCCACCGTGACTTCATCTTCCCGTTTTCGCGATACCGAGATTCGCGCGCCGCGCGGCAATCAGCTGAACGCAAAAAGCTGGCTGACCGAAGCGCCGCTGCGCATGCTGATGAACAATCTCGATCCGGACGTCGCCGAGAATCCGAACGAACTCGTCGTCTACGGCGGCATCGGGCGCGCGGCGCGCGACTGGGCGTGCTACGACAAGATCGTCGAAACGCTCAAGCGCCTGGAAGCCGACGAGACGCTGCTGATCCAGTCGGGCAAGCCGGTCGGCGTCTTCCGAACGCACGAAAACGCGCCGCGCGTGCTGATCGCCAATTCGAACCTCGTGCCGCACTGGGCGAACTGGGAGCACTTCAACGAACTCGACGCCAAAGGCCTCGCGATGTACGGCCAGATGACCGCCGGAAGCTGGATCTATATCGGCAGTCAGGGCATCGTGCAGGGCACGTATGAGACGTTCGTCGAAGCGGGGCGGCAGCATTACGGCGGCGATCTGAAAGGGCGCTGGGTGCTGACCGCCGGGCTCGGCGGCATGGGCGGCGCACAGCCGCTCGCCGCGACGCTGGCGGGCGCGTGCTCGCTGAATATCGAATGCCAGCAGAGCCGCATCGACTTCCGGCTGAAAACGCGTTACGTCGACGAACAAGCCAGCGATCTCGACGACGCCCTCGCGCGCATTACGCGCCATACGTCGACGGGACGCGCGGTTTCGGTCGCGCTGTGCGCCAACGCGGCGGACGTGTTGCCCGAACTGGTGAGGCGCGGCGTGCGCCCGGACATGGTCACCGACCAGACGAGCGCGCACGATCCGCTCAACGGCTATCTGCCGAAAGGCTGGACATGGGCGCAATATCGCGACCGCGCGCAGAGCGATCCGGCGGGAACGGTGAAAGCCGCGAAGCAGTCGATGGCCGCGCACGTCCGCGCGATGCTCGCTTTTCGCGAACAAGGCGTGCCGACGTTCGATTACGGCAACAATATCCGCCAGATGGCGAAGGAAGAGGGCGTCGACAACGCGTTCGACTTCCCCGGCTTCGTGCCCGCGTATATCCGGCCGCTCTTTTGCCGTGGCGTCGGGCCGTTCCGCTGGGCGGCGTTGTCGGGCAATCCGGACGACATCTACAAGACCGACGCCAAAGTGAAGGAACTGATCGCGGATGACGCGCATCTGCATCGCTGGCTCGACATGGCGCGCGAGCGCATCCAGTTTCAGGGGCTGCCCGCGCGCATTTGCTGGGTCGGGCTCGGGCAGCGCGCGAAGCTCGGCCTCGCGTTCAACGAGATGGTGCGCAACGGCGAGTTGTCGGCGCCCGTCGTGATCGGCCGCGATCATCTGGATTCGGGTTCCGTCGCGAGTCCGAATCGCGAAACGGAAGCGATGAAGGACGGCTCCGACGCCGTCTCGGACTGGCCGCTGCTGAACGCGCTGCTCAACACGGCGAGCGGCGCGACGTGGGTGTCGATTCATCACGGCGGCGGCGTCGGCATGGGCTTTTCGCAGCACGCGGGCGTGGTCATCGTGTGCGATGGCAGCCGCGAAGCCGACGCGCGCATCGCCCGCGTGCTGCACAACGACCCGGCCACCGGCGTCATGCGCCATGCCGATGCGGGCTACGACATCGCCGTCGACTGCGCGCGCGAACAGGGCCTCGACCTGCCGATGATCACGCGATGAAAAAGCTCTGGCACCACTGCCACGCCGCCACGATGACAGGCGGCCAGTACTCGATCGTCGAGGACGCGGCGATCGTGACGGACGGCGCGCGTATCGAGTGGATCGGGCCGCGCGCCGATGCGCCGCTTCGTTTCGACGGCGAGCGCATCGACCTGAACGGTGCCTGGGTGACGCCCGGCCTGATCGATTGCCACACGCATCTCGTCTTCGGCGGCGATCGCAGCGGCGAGTTCGAGGCGCGTCTGCAAGGCGCGAGCTACGCGGAAATCGCGGCGCGCGGCGGCGGTATCGCGAGCACCGTGCGGGCCACGCGCGAGGCGAGCGAGGACGCGTTGTTCGAAACGGCGAAGGCGCGCGCCATCGGCTTGATGCGCGAAGGCGTGACCGCGCTGGAAGTGAAATCGGGCTACGGGCTGGATATCGAGAACGAGCGCAAGACGCTGCGCGTGGCGCGGCGTCTTGCCGACGCGTTGCCGCTGACCGTGCGCACGACGTGCCTCGCGGCGCACGCGCTGCCGCCCGAATTCGCGGGCCGCGCGGACGATTACATCGCGCATGTTTGCGAGCGGATATTGCCGGCGCTCGTCGAAGAAAATCTCGTCGACGCCGTCGATGCCTTCTGCGAGCACCTCGCGTTCTCGCCGCAACAGGTCGAGCAGGTGTTTCGGACTGCGCGCGAATTTGGGCTGCCGGTCAAGCTGCACGCGGAACAGTTGTCGTCGCTGCATGGATCGGCGCTGGCGGCGCGGTATGGCGCGTTGTCGGCGGATCATCTCGAATATATGACGGAAGACGACGCCATCGCGATGGCGCAAGCCGGCACTGTCGCCGTGCTGCTGCCCGGCGCGTTCTACATGTTGCGCGAAACGCAAGCGCCGCCTGTCGATCTGCTGCGCCGGCATGGCGTTCCGATCGCGCTTGCAAGCGACCTGAACCCCGGCACGTCGCCGGCGCTTTCGCTGCGCATGATGCTCAACATGGGCTGCACGCTCTTTCGCCTGACGCCGGAAGAAGCGCTCGCCGGCGTCACGATTCACGCGGCACGAGCGCTCGGCTTGCGCGAGACGCACGGATCGCTCGAAGCGGGCAAGGCGGCGGATTTCGTCGCATGGCGAATCGATCGCCCCGCCGAACTCGCCTATTGGCTGGGCGGCGTGCTGCCGAATCGCATCGTGCGAAGCGGCGAGGAAGTCGTGTTGCCGTCGATGGAGCGATGACGCGAACACGACGCCTCGCCAGCACGACGCAGCGTTACGTTACGTTAAGCGCGGCGGCCGCGCACCATTCCATAGATGACGAGGAGGATGATCGCGCCGACGACCGACGCGATCCATCCCGCTGGCTGCCCCGGCTGATACCAGCCGAGCGCGCGGCCGACGTAACCCGCGATCAGCGAGCCAGCGATGCCGAGCACGATGGTCATGATCCAGCCCATGCTGTCGTCGCCCGGCTTGATGGCGCGCGCGATCAGACCGACGACAAGTCCGACGATCAAAGTACCGATGAATGCAAGCATGCGGTTGCTCCTTGACTAGGTTTGCTGCTTATTGGCGATTGCTGCCGGAGCGACTTCCGGCAGTTTCAAAGTAGCACGAGCGGCCCGCTTTGGGTATGACACTCGAGCCTGCGCGCAGGGTAGGCCGTTCGGCCAGGCGTTCTAGCACGTGGAGTGCCACGCGCGATCAGCAAGGTAGAATCCGTTGCATTGCTTCACATCGCAGAACAAGCACTGCAACGCTATGACCGACTCAGAATTCCCCTCGACCGACGACGCCATCCACGAAGACCGCCTCTGGCGCGATGACGGCTGGACCGCTCGCGTGATCAAGAACGAGGACGACGACGGCTGGGCCGTCGAGATGATTCAGGCGGGCGAGGCCGAACCCGCGCTCGTCGGCCCGTGGACCATGGGCCGCGACAAGAAGAACCCCAAGCCGCTCGATTCCGCCGCGTTCCGCACGCTGGTGAAGACGGCATCCGAGGTTTTGCGACGTCATGAGCAGCAGCGCCACGCGATGTTGCACAAGAACGTGACGATCGACGTGGGCGGCGACGACATCACGGTGACGCTGGACATCGTTCCGGACGACGACGATCCCTACGCCGACCTCAAGGCCTTCGATCCGTTCGGCGCGCAGCTCGCGCATGTGCGCGTGTCGCCCGCGTTCAAGCTCACGAAGGCGAGCGCCGAGCGATGGGCCGAGAACGACTTCGCCAAGCCCAATTGACGCTTTAAAGGCGAGCGTCGTGCAAATAGAAATGCCGTCGCGCAAAAACGCGACGGCATTTCTTTCTGGCGAGTAAATCAGCCGCTTTATTTCACGACGAATTCGATTCGACGATTCGCAAAACGTCCGCTCTCGGTTTCATTGTCGGCGACCGGGTTGGCGTCGCCATAACCCGTTGCCGTGAGCGACTCGGGCGGCACGCCGTTCTTCACCAGGAAGGCCCGAACGGCCGAGGCGCGCTCCTTCGACATTTCCATCTTGGCCGGCGCGGTGCCGGTGCCGTCCGAATAGCCGGCGACATCGAGCTTCACCATCGAGCCCTTCGCCGCGCAGTTCTTCAGCAGTTGCGCGGTTTCGCCGAGCGTCGCGTAGGCGCCTTGCGGCACCGTGGCGCTCGAACGCGCGAAGTTGACCACCTGCAGGTCCAGCACCTTCGTGAGCTTGTCGCCGGAGCAGGCGTCGTCGGAGGCGAGCAGCGACTTCATCGCGCCGCGAAACGACTGCGTTGCGCTGGCGACGGCGTTGTCCACATCGAAGGAACTGACCTGGAACATGCCGCCGAGCGCGTTCTTCAGGCGCTCGGTCCAGCCGAGCTTCGCGTCGGCGGCGGCGCCGCTCAGTTCCACCTTCGAGCCGGTCAGTTTCGCTTCGGCACCCGGCACCGCCATCAGCGGCGTGAGGTCCTTCAGACGCGAAAGCCACGTGGCCGGACGCGTCGCGGGAATCACCGAAACGTTCGCGCTATAGCCGTTGCTGAAACGGCGGTTGAGCGCGTCGATCAACTGCTGCTTTTCGGCGTCCGTGCCGACAGTCGCCTGCACGGAGGGAACGCCGCCCTCGCTGACGTTGAACACGAGACGCGCATCTTTCCAGTCCGCGGTCGATGCCGTCGTTGCAGCCGATGAGGCCGGCGCGGCGCTCGATGCCGGTTCGATGCTCGAGGCCGAAGCGGGCGCGGAAGCCTGGACAGGCGCCGATGCGCCGTCATTGAAACCCGCAACCGGCGCCGCCTGGCCGACAGTCGCGAGCGGCGTGCTGACGCTCGAATTGAGATCGACGCTGTCCTTGTGCGTGAAGCCGCGGTAATAGACGAGCGCGAGGATGGCCGCGAGCGCCGCGAACAGCAGCCAGACCCATTTGTTCGAACGCTTGGCGGCGGGTTGGCGCGGACGCGCGCGCATGGGTGTTTGCGCGGCCACAGCCGGCACAGGCTGAATAGCGGGCGGCGGCATGACCGGAGCGACACGTTGCGGCACGTTCGCCTGCGCATATCCGCCGACGGCGGCAGCCGGAGAAGCCGCGACAGCAGCCTCTTCCGGCGCTTCCAGCATGGAACCGACGGAGTCGAGCCGCGCCCCGATGCTGCTCAGGAAACCATCGACGTTGCCGAGTCCGAGCGCGCCCGCGATGCCATGCGAGAGCGAAGCGCGCATCTCGCCGATCTGGTCGCGCAACACGCCCGGCAGATTGAACACCGTCGCCTGCGCAAGCAGAAAGTGATGCTTGAGAATGCCGAACAGCACGGCGGCCAGCATGCCCGAGAGCGCCGACGTCGCCTGGACGGGCACGCCGGTTTCCGCCGACACGGCGTCCGTCAGCGCGTCGATGCGCTGACCGGTGGCGCGCGCGGCGAGCGAATGACCGGAGGATTCGAGATGCTTGAGGCCGGCCGTCGTCGTGATGACGTTCCCCAATTGTTCGACGACGAACGCGTTCGCCTCGGGCGACATGATGACGGAATACACGGACCGCGCGCCGTCGGCGATTGCCGAGCGATCCATGATCGACGCCACCAGCCCGGGAGCCGCCCGCGCGGCCAGTTGCTGCACGATCTGCGCGGGAATGCCGAACTTCTGCGACAGCTGTTCCGCGATCTCGCTCGAGATCGCGAGCTTGACCGCGTGAACCAGATTGATACTCATCGACTGCTATCCTTTTACTGTGACGCCAGACGCGGGCGCAATGACGCGTGCATTCTATATGTGCAGGTATCCTGAAAAGACGCGTGCATATTTCTTTACACAAGTGCCGTCTGCGCGCCACTCGATCGAGGATGGCGCGGCGCGCGCTTGACAGCGGCCGTTTCAGTGCGGGCGCGAAGAATCCGAGAACAGCCGGGCGAAGCGCCGGGCGGCGGCCGCGAGCCAGCACGGCTCGACGTGGCGCTCTGCGCTGCAGGCCGGGCGTTCCGCGAGCGACACCACGGAGCGTGGCGGAACGAACCTGCGATACGATGCGTCGAGCGGCGACGTCCAGGCGCACGTGCGGCAATCGTGCTTCGTGCAGGTATTGCAGGGAGGTTGATCGCGATGCATGGGAAGGTCCAGATTCGGGTACCTGCGCATCATGTGCGATTCTGTAACGATTGACGATCAGACGGTTCCGAAGGGCTCTGAGAATTGCCATGAAAAACGGCAAGAAACACTCGGATAGCCATTCGGCCGATGCAAGCGCGAAAGAAGCAGCGAAACAAACAGCGCACCAACACGGAGATGGAAATGCACTATTTATTGATCTACGAACTGGCTTCCGACTATCTGGAGCGCCGGGCGCAATTCCGCGACGAACATCTGAAGCTGGCGTGGAACGCCGTCGAACGCGGCGATATCGTGCTCGCGGGCGCGCTGGATAGCCCCGCCGATCGCGCGATGCTGCTCTTCGAGGGCGATTCTCCCGCCGCCGCCGAGGCGTTCGCGAAAGCCGATCCGTACGTGACGAACAAGCTCGTCGAACGCTGGGAAGTGCGCAAATGGAACACGGTGGTGGGCGAGGACGCGGCCACGCCCGTCCGCTAGACGGCTAGACGCGTCACGCGCCGGCGGTTTCTTCCGAGCGCTGGTCGTCGGAACGCCGCCGCGCCGCGCGGTACAGGCTCGTGAGCGTATCGTCGACTTGCTGCGAACGCTCGAAAAGCGCCGCGAGCCAGTCGACGAAAGCCGAAACGCGCGGTGTCGCCTGCCGGCTCTTCAGGAACGCGACCGACACCTTCAGCGGCGGCGATTTCCACTCCGGCAGCACCTCCCGTAACTGCCCCGAACGCAAGTACGGCTGCGCCGCGATCCGCAGCGGCTGAATCAGCCCGAGACCTTCCAGACCGCACGCCAGATACGCGTGCTCGTCGGCGACCTGCACGAAGCCGCGCATGCTCATCGTGTAGGGCTTGCCGTTCACGTCGAATTCGAAGTCGGCGGGGCGGCCGCTTTTCTCCGGCAGGCAGTTCACCGCGACGTGCCGCGCAAGCTCGTCGAGACTCGCGGGCGTGCCGTGTTTGTCCAGATACGCGGGACTCGCGCACGTGACCTGTTCGAGCATGCCGAGCCGCCGCGCGATCAGCCCGGAATCCGGCAGTTCGCCGAGCTGCACGCTGCAATCCACGCCTTCGCCGACGAGATCGACGTTACGCATGCCGATACCGATCGACAGCTCGATCTGCGGATACCGCGCATGGAACTTCGGCAGCGCGGGCACGACGATCGACGTCGCGACCGCATCCGGCATCTCGACGCGCAGCCGTCCGCGCAGCCGCTCTTCGCCCGCGGCGAAGCCGGAGTCGAGCTCGTCGATGTCGGCGAGGATCTGCGCGCAGCGCTCGTAGTAGGCGGCGCCGTCGACGGTGAGATTGAGACGCCGCGTCGTGCGTGCGAGCAGTTGCACGCCGACGAGCGCTTCGAGTTGTTGCACGGTCGTCGAAACACTCGCGCGCGGCATGCCGAGCGACTCGGCGGCGCGCGTGAAGCTGTTCGTATCGACGACACGCGTAAAGACACGCATGGCATGGACGCGATCGATCACGATGAGTTTTCCTTGTTCCCGATGACTGGCGATGCGCAGGGCGCACCGGCGATGACATCATCGTAGGGACCGGACCGGCATCCGTGAATACACAAAAATCGACGATTCTTGCCTGATTCTTCCGCGTGGAAATCAGAGCGTCGGCATTTCGCCGCGCAGCCGTCCGGCGACGCCCGAGAAGTCCGTGCCCGAAGGCGCCTGATAAAGCCGCAGGCCCATTTCGGGAAGAATGGACAGCAGATGATCGAACACGTCGCCCTGAATGCGCTCGTATTGCGTCCACGCGGTCGTCGCGGTGAAGCAGTAGACCTCGATCGGAATGCCTTGCGAATCCGGCTCCAGCATGCGAACCATGATCGCCATGTCCTGCCGTATCTCCGGATGATGCTGCAGATACGCGAGCCCGTACGCGCGGAACGTGCCGATGTTCGTCAGCCGCCGGCGGTTCGCCGGCTCGGCGGCCAGTTCGCCGAGATTGCGGTTCGCCTGTTCCACTTCGGTCTGCTTCTGCTGGAGATAATCGTGCAGCAGGCGAAAGCGCAGCATGCGCTCGGTCTCTTCATCGGTGAGAAAGCGCACGCATTGCGCGTCGATGCGCATCGTCCTTTTAATGCGCCTTCCGCCCGATTCGAACATGTGCCGATAGTTGCGATAGCTCTCCGAAAAGAGCTTGTACGTGGGCACCGTCGTGATGGTGTTGTCCCAGTTCTGCACCTTGACCGTATGCAGTGCGATGTCCTTCACCGCGCCATCGGCGAGCGCTTGCGGCATCTCGATCCAGTCGCCGATGCGCAGCATGTCGTTCGACGTGAGCTGCGTGCTCGCGACGAGCGACAGCAGCGTGTCCTTGAACACGAGCAGCAGCACGGCGGACAGCGCGCCTAAGCCGGAGAGCATCCAGAGCGGCGAGCGGTCGATGAGGATCGACAGCACCAGCACGCCGCACACCAGCGCGAGCGCGAGCTTGCCGATCTGGATATAGCCCTTGATCGATCGCGTCTGCGCTTCCTTGCTCGCGGCATAGACGTCCTGCCAGGCCGAAAGCGCGCTGCCCGTCGCGAGAAACACGCAGATCCACGCGGCGCCGTGCGCAATGCGTTCGATCGGAACGGCCCATCGCCCGATATGCGGCACTTCTCCGATGCCGAGCGCGACCACGGCAAACGGCGCCGCGTACCAGAGCCGGTGATACGCGCGATGCCGGATGAACGCCTGATCCCACGCCGAATGCCCGGCGAGCACGAGCAGCCGGTGCGCGAAACGAAGCAGCACGCGCGCGATGATCCACTGCACGAACTCCGCGACGATGACGAGCGCGGCCAGTCCCACGATGAATTGCGCCCACGGCTGCGTGGGAAGATGTTGCGAAACGGCGTCGGGAAGAAAGTCGAAGTTCATGCGTGAATGTGAGCGCGGAAAACGATGCGTCCCGTATTGTGCATGAACGTGCGGCGAGGAATCGGCGGGGCGCGCGGCCTTATCGAAAACCCCAGTTCGATGAAAATGAATTTTTTTCGGCGGCGGTTTTGGGTAAACATGCTTTCATTGCGACTTCCGATGAGCGTGCCGCCGCATCATGTCCCGCCGTTCCCCGGTCCTCCCGCCGATCAGCGCCGATGAATCGATTTCGGCGCGCATCGCCGCCGCCATGCCGATGCTCACGCCGATTCATCAGCGCATGGGCGCGTTCGTGACGGCCAATCTGTTTCGCTCGGCGACGATGCGCATCGACGAATTCGCCGCCGCGGTCGGCGCGTCGATCGCGAGCGCGAACCGCTTCGCGCGGGCGCTCGGCTTCTCCGGCTATCCGGCGTTTCGCGATGCGCTCGTGCGCGGCTTCGAAGCGACCATCGCGCCGGTCGAACGGCTGCGCTCGTCGGTTCAGACGCCCGCGAACGGCGCACAGGTGTTCGAGGCGTCGCTGGATCAGGCGGCGTCGAACGTGCGGCTTGCGCAGACATCGGTCGATGCCGCGAAGGCCGACGCGCTCGTCGACGCCATTCTCAAGGCGCAGCGCGTGTTCGTGCTCGGCTACGGCGCGAGCGCGTTTCTCGCGGGCTTGATGGAGCACGGCCTCACGCCGTATTGCGCGAACGTGCAGTCGCTGGCGCTGGGCGGCGGCCCGTCGCACGCGGCGCGGCGGCTCTTCACCGCGACGCGCGACGATCTGCTCGTCGCGATTGCGTTCCCGCGTTATGTCGACGACACCATCACGCTCGCGCGACAGGCTCGCGAACATGGCGTGCGCGTCGTCGCGCTGACCGACAGCGCCGCGTCGCCGCTCGTGCGCATCGCGGATCTCGTGCTCACGATCCGCGCCGAACGCCGGCTCGCCGCGAATTGCGATACGGCCGTGCTCGCGGTCATCGAAGCGCTGTGCGACGCGGTTGCGCATCGCGCGAAACGATCGGTCGAAGCGGCGTCCGGGCTCGCGGAATTCGTGCTGCCGTGGCTTGCCGCGCCGTCCGTCGTGCATGGCGCGAGCGCATCTTCCAAACGACAACTTCAAACGGAGCCGCGCGAAACATGAGCGCCATTCCAGTCATCGCCATTCACGGCGGCGCGGGCACCATCCTGCGCTCGGCCATGAACCCCGAGACCGAAGCGCGCTATCACGCGGCGCTGGCCGACGTGCTGCGCGCGGGCGAACGCATTCTCGCCGATGGCGGCAGCGCGCTCGATGCCGTCACCGAAGCCGTGCGCCTGCTCGAAAACTGTCCGTTTTTCAACGCGGGCCACGGCGCGGTGTTCACGGCGGCGGGCACGCATGAACTCGACGCATCGATCATGGACGGCGCCACGCTCGACGCCGGCGCGATCAGCTGCGTGACGCGCCTGAGGAACCCGGTGCTGACCGCGCGCCGCGTGCTGGACGTGAGCGAGCACGTGATGTTCACCGGTGAAGGCGCGGAAGCGTTCGCGCTGGAACATGGACTCGATTTCGTGGAGCCGTCGTACTTTCATACCGATGCGCGCTATCAGCAATGGCTGAAGGCGCGCGGCACGTCGCGCACGCTGCTGGATCACGATGCGGCGTCGCAGGCGGCGGGCGAAGACGATGTCATCGATCCGACGAAGAAGTTCGGCACGGTAGGCGCCGTCGCGCTCGATGCGAACGGTCATCTGGCCGCCGCGACATCGACGGGCGGCGTCACGAACAAACAGGCCGGGCGCGTCGGCGATGCGCCGTTGATCGGCGCGGGCTGCTATGCGAACGATGCGACCTGCGCCGTATCGACGACCGGCACGGGCGAGATGTTCATCCGCATGCTCGCCGCTTACGACGTGTCCGCGCAGATGGAGTATCGCGGGTCGACGCTTGAAGACGCCGCGCGCGATGTCGTGATGAACAAGCTGCCGCGCATCGAGGGACGCGGCGGTCTCGTCGCCGTCGATGGGAAGGGCAACGTCACGCTGCCGTTCAATACGGAGGGCATGTATCGCGGCTACGCGCGCGTGGGTGAAGAACCCGTCACGGCGATCTACCGCTCATGACCACGACGCCCAACATGCCTGATTCGCGCGTGATCGACGTGCGCGATCTGTCGGTCACGTTCCGTTCGCGCTCGCGGACCGTCGAAGCCGTGCGCGGCATCTCGTTCGCGGTGGATCGCGGCGAGACGCTCGCGATCGTCGGCGAATCGGGATCGGGCAAGTCGGTGACATCGCTTGCGCTGATGCGCCTCGTCGAACACGGCGGCGGCGCGATTGCGTCGGGCAGCATCGCGTTCAGGCGACGCAATGGCAACGTGCTCGATCTCGCGCGCGCGTCGTCCGCGACGATGCGAACCGTGCGCGGCGCGGACATCGCGATGATCTTTCAGGAGCCGATGACATCGCTCAATCCGGTCTTCACCGTGGGCGATCAGATCGCTGAAGCCATCTCCCTGCATCAGGGCAAGAGCCATTCGGAAGCGCGTCAGGAAGTCTTGCGTCTGCTCGATCTCGTGCGCATTCCCGAAGCGCGCCGCGTGTTCGGGCGCTATCCGCATCAGCTTTCGGGCGGCATGCGTCAGCGCGTGATGATCGCGATGGCGCTTTCATGCAAGCCCGCACTCCTGATCGCCGACGAGCCGACGACCGCGCTCGACGTGACCATTCAGGCGCAGATTCTGCAACTCGTGCGCGGCCTGCAGGATGAAATGAACATGGGTGTGATCTTCATCACGCACGACATGGGCGTGGTTGCCGAAGTGGCGGATCGCGTGCTCGTGATGTATCGCGGGCAAAAAGTGGAAGAGGCGGCATCCGATGAAGTATTTCGGACGCCGAAACATCCGTACACGCGCGCGCTGCTCGCCGCCGTGCCGACGCTCGGCGCGATGCAGGGCACCGATCGTCCCGCGAAGTTTCCGATCGTCGAAGTCGAGCCGGTGGATGCCGCGCCCGACGATGCGAGCGCGCTGCGGCCATCGGCGGCGGTGGAGCATCAGGTGCAGCCGGCCGTCGACGAAAGCAGTCCGCCCATTCTGCGCGTGCGCGATCTCGTCACGCGCTTTCCCGTGAAAACAGGGCTTTTCGGGCGCACGACCGCCGCGGTTCATGCGGTCGAACGCGTGAGCTTCGACTTGCGTCAGGGCGAGACGCTTGCGCTCGTCGGCGAATCGGGCTGCGGAAAATCGACGACGGGACGTTCGCTGTTGAGGCTCGTCGAAAGCCAGAGCGGTTCCATCGAATTCGACGGACGCGACATCAGCGCGTTGCACGGTCCTGAATTGCAGGCTCTGCGCCGCAATATCCAGTTCATTTTTCAGGACCCGTTCGCGTCGCTGAATCCGCGTCTCACGGTCGGATTCTCGGTGATGGAGCCGCTGCTCGTGCATGGCGTCGCGAGCGGAAAGGAAGCGCAGGCGCGCGTCGACTGGCTGCTCGATAAAGTCGGCTTGCCGCCGGAAGCCGCGCAGCGTTATCCGCATGAGTTTTCCGGCGGACAGCGGCAGCGCATCGCGATTGCGCGTGCGCTCGCGTTGAATCCGAAGGTCGTCATCGCCGATGAATCCGTCTCCGCGCTCGATGTCTCCGTGCGCGCGCAGATCGTCAATCTCATGCTCGATCTGCAGCGCGAACTGGGCGTCGCGTATCTGTTCATCTCACACGACATGGCGGTGGTGGAACGCGTGAGCCATCGCGTCGCGGTGATGTATCTCGGGCAGATCGTCGAGATCGGGCCGCGCGCCGCCGTGTTCGAAGCGCCGCGTCATCCGTACACGCGCAAGCTGATGAGCGCGGTGCCCGTTGCCGATCCCGCGCGCCGTCATGCGAAGCGCATGCTCGCCGCCGATGAGATTCCGAGCCCCATACGCCAGCTCGGCGACGAGCCGATCGTCGCGAAGCTCGTCGCGGTCGGGCCGGATCATTACGTCGCCGAACATCATGTCGGCGGCGCCTATTAGGTTTTCCAGAAGCACATCGTAGCGAACCATAAATCAAGCAAAGGAGTTCACGATGCCGTCCTCTCGTCCCTTCAACCTGCGCACGCTCGTCGCCGCAAGCGCAGTCGCTTCGATCATCGCGCTCGGTCCGGTGACCGCGCATGCGCAAAGCACCGCGGTCATGGCGGTCGCCTCGACCTTCACGACGCTCGATCCCTACGATGCCAACGACACGCTCTCGCAAGCCGTGGCGAAGTCGTTCTATCAAGGGCTTTTCGGCTTCGACAAGGACATGAAGATCCAGAATGTCCTCGCGACGAGCTACGAAGCGAGTCCCGACGCGAAGGTCTACACCATCCATCTTCGCCAGGGCGTGAAGTTCCACGACGGCACGGACTTCAATGCGCAAGCGGTGAAGGCATCGCTGGATCGCGTGATCGATCCGGCGAACAAGCTCAAGCGCTATAACCTGTTCAACAAGATCGACAAGACCGAAGTCATCGATCCGTACACGGTCAAAATCACGCTGAAGATTCCGTTCTCCGCGTTCATCAACGTGCTTGCGCATCCGTCGGCGGTGATGATGTCGCCGGCCGCGATTCAGAAGTACGGCAAGGACATCGCGTTTCATCCGGTCGGCACGGGACCGTTCGAGTTCGTGGAATGGAAACAGACCGACGATCTCAAGGTCAAGAAGTTCGCGGGCTACTGGAAGAAGGGCTATCCGAAGATCGACATGATCGACTGGAAGCCGGTCGTCGATAACAACACGCGCGCCGCGCTCATGCAGACGGGCGAAGCGGACTTCGCGTTCCAGGTGCCGTTCGAGCAGGCCGCCGCGCTCAAGACGAGCCCGAAGGTCGATCTGATCGCCGCGCCTTCCATCATTGCGCGCTACATCAGCATGAACATGAACCAGAAGCCCTTCGACAACCCGAAGGTGCGCGAGGCGCTCAACTACGCGATCAACAAGGAAGCGCTCGTGAAGGTCGCGTTCGCGGGCTACGCGGTGCCGTCCGAGGGCGTCGTGCCGCCGGGCGTGGACTACGCGACGAAGCTCGGTCCGTGGAAATACGATCCGGCGAAGGCGCGCGAGTTGCTGAAGGAAGCGGGCTATCCGAACGGCTTCGAAACGACGCTATGGTCCGGCTACAACTACACGACCGCGCAGAAGATCATCCAGTTCGTGCAGCAGCAGCTCGCGCAAGTGGGCGTGAAGGCGTCGGTCGAGGCGCTCGAAGCGGGGCAGCGCGTGCAGCGTGTCGATAGCGCGCCCGATCCGGCCACGGCGCCCGTGCGCATGTACTACATCGGCTGGTCGTCGTCGACAGGCGAAGCGGACTGGGCGATATCGCCGCTGCTCGGCAGTTCGTCGATGCCGCCGAAGCTCGCGAACACGGCCTACTACAAGAACGATAACGTCGATGCCGACTTGCAGAAGGCGCTCGCCACGACCGACCGCACCGAGAAAGCCGCGCTCTATGCCGACGCGCAAAAGCGCATCTGGGCCGATGCGCCGTGGATCTTCCTCGTCACGGAGAAAGTGGTCTATGCGCGCAGCAAGCGGCTGTCCGGCGCGTACGTGATGCCCGACGGTTCGTTCAATTTCGACGAAATCGCCCTCAAGTAACCGTTATAGCCGTCCGACACGATGCTCAACTTTCTCGCGAAACGTCTGCTCGGTCTGCTGCCGACGCTTTTCATCGTCGCGGTGCTGGTCTTTCTGTTCGTTCACCTCTTGCCCGGCGATCCCGCGCGGCTTGCCGCGGGCGCCGAAGCGGACGAAGCGACGGTGGCGCTCGTGCGTGCCGATCTCGGTCTCGACAAGCCCTTGCCGCAGCAACTGGTGAACTTCTTCAGCAAGGTCGTGCATTTCGACTTCGGCATGTCGACGCGCAGCAAGCGGCCCGTCAGCACGGAAATCGCGGAACGCTTCATGCCGACGCTATGGCTCACGCTCGCCAGCATGGCGTGGGCCGTGGTGTTCGGCATGGCGATCGGCATCGTGTCGGCGGTGTGGCGCAACCAATGGCCGGATCGCATCGGCATGACGCTCGCGGTGTCGGGCATATCGTTTCCGGCGTTCGCGCTCGGCATGCTGCTCATCGAGATCTTTTCGGTGAAGCTCGGCTGGCTGCCTATCGTCGGCGACGGCACGTGGCAAAGCTATGTGCTTCCGTCGCTCACGCTCGGCGCGGCGGTGGCCGCCGTCATGGCGCGCTTCACGCGGGCATCGTTCGTCGAAGTGCTGGGCGAAGACTTCGTGCGTACCGCGCGCGCGAAGGGCGTGCATGAGCCGATGGTCATCGTGAAGCACTGTCTGCGCAACGCGATGATTCCCGTCGTCACGATGATGGGCCTGCAGTTCGGCTTCCTGCTCGGCGGCTCGATCGTCGTGGAGAAGGTGTTCAACTGGCCGGGGCTCGGACGTCTGCTCGTGGATGCCGTCGAAATGCGCGACTATCCGGTGATCCAGGCGGAAGTGCTGCTGTTTTCGCTGGAGTTCATCGTCATCAATCTGGTGGTGGACGTGCTGTATGCGGTCATCAACCCGACCATCCGATTCAAGTGAGGACCGCATGAGCGTCACCGCCCCCATCGCGAAGAACGCGCAGCAGGAAGTCCGCACGCCGTGGACCGAGTTCTGGCGCAAGTTCAAGCAGCAGCATGTCGCGCTGATCGCAGCGGTGTTCGTGCTGCTGCTCGTGGTGATCGCGATCATCGCGCCGTATATCGCGCCTTACGATCCCGAGAACTACTTCGATTACGACGCGCTCAACGCGGGGCCATCGGCTGCGCACTGGTTCGGCGTCGATTCGCTGGGCCGCGATATCCTGAGCCGCATTCTCGTCGGCAGCCGCATTTCGTTGACGGCGGGTCTGGTGAGCGTCGTGATCGGCGCGATCATCGGCACGTTCTTCGGCCTGCTCGCGGGCTATTACGAAGGCTGGTGGGATCGCATCGTCATGCGCATATCCGACGTGCTGTTCGCGTTCCCCGGCATTCTGCTCGCCATCGGCGTGGTCGCCATTCTCGGCAACGGCATGGTGAACGTGGTGTTCGCGGTCGCCATCTTCAGCATCCCCGCGTTCGCGCGGCTCGTGCGCGGCAACACGCTCGCGCTCAAACATCTCACGTATATCGAGGCGGCGCGCAGCATCGGCGCGTCGGACTGGACCATCATCGTGCGGCACATTTTGCCGGGCACGATATCGTCGGTGGTCGTGTACTTCACGATGCGCATCGGCACGTCGATCATCACGGCGGCGAGCCTCTCGTTCCTGGGTCTGGGCGCGCAGCCGCCGACGCCCGAGTGGGGCGCGATGCTCAACGAAGCGCGCGCCGACATGACGATGGCCCCGCACGTCGCCGTCTTCCCGAGCCTCGCGATCTTCCTGACGGTGCTCGCGTTCAATCTGCTGGGCGACGGCTTGCGCGACGCGCTCGATCCGAAGCTCGATCGCCCGTGATGCACGCACCGCATATCGGCTCGATGGAAGCGGGTGCGCGCGGCAGTATCGCGGATGTCGCGGGCGTGAGCGTCGGGCATTGCACGTTGAATGACGGCGACGTGCAGACCGGCGTGACCGTCGTGCGTCCGCATGAAGGCGACGTGTATCGCGACAAGGTGCCCGCCGCGTCGTGCGTGATCAACGGCTTCGGCAAGAGCACCGGTCTCGTTCAGGTCGATGAACTCGGCGTGCTCGAAACGCCTATCGCGCTGACCAATACGTTCGGCGTCGGCACCGTGGCGAATGCGCAGATTAGTTCGGCATGCGAAATAAATGCGATGATCGGGCGCGACTGGCCCAGCGTGAATCCGCTCGTCTTCGAATGCAACGACGGCTATCTGAACGACATGCAGGCGTTCGCCGTCGAAGAAGCGCATTACCGCGATGCGCTCGCCGCCTGTTCGCAGGACTTCGCACGCGGCGCGGTCGGCGCAGGACGCGGGATGTCGTGCTTCGAGCTGAAGGGCGGCATCGGCACCGCGTCGCGTGTCGCGCATATCGAAGGGCGCACGTACACCACCGGTGCGCTCGTGCTCGCCAATTTCGGGCGCCTGCCGCAACTTGCTATCGCGGGCGATTGCATTGGACGCCGCCTTCACGCGGCGAAGCAAACGAAGATCGCGCCCGAACAAGGCTCGATCATCATGCTGATCGCCACCGACGCGCCGCTCGATTCGCGCCAGCTTCGCCGCCTCGCGATGCGTGCCGCCGCCGGCCTCGCGCGCACCGGCTCCGTTTATGGACACGGCAGCGGCGATATCGCGCTGGCGTTCTCGACCGCATACACCATCGCGCATGACGCCGCGTTCATCGCGATGCCGCCCTTGCTCGGCGACGCGTTCATCGATCCGCTGTTTCAGGCCGCCGCCGACAGCATCGAACAGGCCATTCTCGATGCGCTTTTCAGCGCGGAAAGCGTGACGGGCCGCGACGGTCATCGCCGGATATCGCTAACGGATGCATTGAAGACGCAATCATGAAAGTGCTCATCTCGACGGACATCGAAGGCATCGCGGGCGTCTTTCATCCGGAGCAGACGCGGCCCGGCAACGCCGAGTACGAACAGGCGCGCCGCTGGATGACGCACGAAGCCAACGCCGCCGCGCAAGGCGCTTTCGATGCGGGCGCAACGCAAGTCTGGATCAACGATTCGCACGGCGGCTTTCGCAACCTGTTGCCCGATGCGCTCGATCCACGCGTGCGGATCGTGCTCGGCAAGCCGCGCATGCTCGGCATGATGGCGGGGCTGGAGGCATCGCCGGATCTCGTGTTCATGATCGGCTATCACGCGCGGGCGCAGAGCCTCGGCATCCTCGCGCACACCATCAACAGCTTCGCGTTCGCGCGCGTGACGATTAATGGCGAAGAGGCCGGCGAAGCGGCGCTCTACGGCCGGCTCGCGCAGGAACGCGGCGCGCGCGTGGCGCTCCTCACGGGCGACGACGTCTTCGGCGGCGAGACCTTGCCCGCGTTTCCCGGCGCGCGCTTTCTGTGCGTGAAGACCGCGCACGGCTATTCGAGCGGCGTGACCGAAACGCCCGCCGCCGCATGCGAAGCCATTCGCCGCGCGGCGCGGGAAGTGGTCGAATCGGGGCTTGCGTCTCCCGCGACGAAGCCGCGCGCACCGGACACGCTCATCGAAACGCGCTGCGAAGTGCGCGTGCAAACCACGGCGCTCGCCGATCTCTTCAGCCAGTGGCCGGCGCTGGAACGTATCGACGCCGTCACGATCGCGTTCGACGCAGCGAGCGCGGAAGACGTGATCCGCACGCTCAATTGCCTCTCGGCAATGTCGTTCATGTTACGGTGACAGGCCGAAGTATCGTTAGAATGCCGATATTGGCTTTCGCAGGCGGCGTACATGCATCACGTGAAGCTCGAACACAACGACGACAGCGCGCTCGATCCCGCGGATCCCGATCTCGTGATGCGCGGCTCGCTCATCATCGACGGCCACGAGGCAGGCTCATGGGAAGCGCGGCGCGACGGCACGTGGGCGGCGCATCTGCGGCATGAGAAAGGATGGATTGTCGAGCAAAGCCGCGATGCGCTCATCGAGCGGCTCGCCCACTTTCATTCAGATAACTAAGCTTAATTCATGTACCTGTCGATCATCGCCGTGGGAATCGGCGGCGGCCTCGGTTCGCTGCTCAGATGGGCGCTCGGTCTGCGCCTGAACGCAGTCTTTCCGAACCTGCCGCTCGGCACCTTCACGGCGAACGTCGTCGCGGGGTACATCATCGGCGTGGCGGTCGCCTTCTTCGCGCGCTTTCCGGATATCCCGGTCGAATGGCGGCTCTTCGTCATCACCGGATTGATGGGCGGCCTGTCCACGTTCTCGACGTTTTCCGCGGAAGTCGTCGCGCATCTCGAACAGGGACGGCTCGGCTGGGCGCTCGTCGAAATCGCGGCGCACGTGGGCGCGTCGCTCGTGATGACGGCGCTCGGCATCGCGACCGTCGCCGCCGCGAGCTGACTTCGCCACACCTTTTGGCGATTGCCCCGCGCATGTTCCCTACAATTGCCTCCCGCGTCCTCGACGCTCCACGCTTCGCTGCGCCTGCAGCGGCTTTATCCTTGACCGCAAGAAGATGGTGAAATACATGCCCGAGTTCCCGCTTATCGAAATCAGACCGTACCGGGCGAGTGATCTCGACGGCGTCATCGATCTGTTTCTGCGCGCGGTGCGCGAGACGGCATCGGCCGATTACAACCAGAAACAGATCGACGTGTGGGCGCAAGCCGACCCCGACGAATGGGCGCTCGCCCGTGCAAACCGCCCGACGTGGGTCGCGTTCACGGACGGCCAGCTCGCGGGCTTCGCCGATCTGGAAAGCACCGGGCTCATCGACATGATGTTCGTGCACCCGGAGCACCAGCGCAAAGGCGTGGCGACCGCGCTGCTCGCGCGCATCGAAGCGGAAGCGGACGAAGCCGGCATTCAGGTTCTGCACACGTACGCCAGCGCGACCGCCCAGCCGTTCTTCGAATACTGCGGCTTCAAGATGCTGCTCGCGCGCGCCGTCACCGTGCGCGGCCAGCGCTTCGTGCAGTTCGTCATGGAGAAGATGCTGTGACGCTCGCGTCATCTGTATAGACAAGGCGATCCCGACTCCGGGTTTCTTCTCGGTGGATTCCCGGATTTCCCCTTGTTTCGCCGTTTATGCCCGTTTAGACTGGCGTCTGACTTGTATAGACAGGACGGAACATGATTACGCTGACGCCCGGAAAACTCACGCTGCCGCAACTGCGCCGCATCGCGCGCGGCTCCGACTCGCTGCGCCTCGATCCGGCGAGCTTCGACGCCATCGACGCGAGCGCGCGCGCCGTCGCGGCCATCGCCGCCAAGGGCGATCCCGCTTACGGCATCAACACGGGCTTCGGGCGGCTCGCCAACACGCATATTCCCGCCGATCAACTTGAACTGCTGCAGCGCAACCTGGTGCTGTCGCACGCGGTGGGCGTCGGCGAGCCGATGTCCCGTCCGGTCGTGCGGCTCCTGATGGCGCTCAAGCTGTCGAGCCTCGGGCGCGGTCATTCGGGCATCCGCCGCGAAGTCATCGACGCGCTCATCACGCTGTTCAACGCCGACGTGCTGCCGGTCATCCCGGTGAAGGGATCGGTCGGCGCATCGGGCGATCTCGCGCCGCTCGCGCATATGTCGACGGTGCTGCTCGGCATCGGCGAAGTCATGGTGCGCGGCGAGCGGGCGAGCGCGCTCGACGGCCTCGCGGTCGCCGGCCTCAAGCCGCTCACGCTGCAGGCGAAAGAAGGGCTCGCGCTTTTGAACGGCACGCAGGCGTCGGCGGCGCTCGCGCTCTACAACCTCTTCGCGATCGAAGACCTGTTCCGCACCGGGCTCGTCGCGGGCGCGCTTTCGGTGGATGCGGCGGCGGGTTCCGTCGTTCCGTTCGATGCGCGCATCCACGAACTGCGCGGGCATCGCGGGCAGATGGACGCGGCAGCGGCGTATCGCACGTTGCTGGAAGGCTCGGGCATCAATTTGTCGCATGCGGATTGCGAGAAGGTGCAGGACCCGTACAGCCTGCGCTGCCAGCCGCAGGTGATGGGCGCGTGCCTCGACCAGATGCGCCACGCGGCGGACGTGCTCATGATCGAAGCGAACGCCGTCTCCGACAATCCGCTGATCTTCCCCGATACCGGCGAAGTGCTGTCCGGCGGCAATTTCCACGCGGAGCCGGTTGCGTTCGCCGCCGACAATCTCGCGCTGGCCGCAGCCGAAATCGGCGCGCTGGCCGAGCGCCGCATCGCGCTCCTGATCGACGCGACGCTGTCCGGCCTGCCGCCGTTCCTCGTGCGCGACGGCGGCGTGAACTCCGGCTTCATGATCGCGCATGTGACGGCGGCGGCGCTGGCATCGGAGAACAAGACGCTCGCGCATCCCGCTTCCGTCGATTCCTTGCCGACTTCCGCGAATCAGGAAGACCACGTTTCGATGGCCACGTTCGCCGCGCGCAAGCTCGGCGACATCGCCAGCAACACGGCCAACATTCTCGCGATCGAACTGCTCGCGGCGGCGCAGGGCGTCGATCTGCGCGCGCCGCACAAGACGAGCGCGCGCCTCGCCGACGTGATGAACACGCTGCGCGGTCGCGTCGCGCATTACGATCTGGATCACTACTTCGCGCCCGACATCGCCGCCATTGCGACGCTCGTTCAGGACGGCGAGATCGCGAAGCACAGCCCGTTTTCCTTTGCATCCGAAGCGGTGGAAGCGAGCGCATGAACACGCCCGCGTATCAGGAAATCAAGGATTACATCCTCGGGCGCATTCACGTCGGCGAGTGGAAGGAGGGCGATCAGGTGCCTTCCGAAAACGAGCTTGCGCGCGAATTCAAGGTCGCGCGCATGACGGTGAACCGCGCGCTGCGCGAACTGACGGCGGAGCAGGTGCTCACGCGCGTGCAGGGCGCGGGGACGTTCGTCGCGCAGCCGAAGTACGCGTCGACGCTCGTGGAGATTCGCAGCATTTCCGATGAAATCGTCGCGCGCGGGCATGCGTATCGCGCGGAGGTGCTGCATCTGGGGGCATCCATCGTCGATGAAACGCTCGCCGCCGAAATGCAGCTCGCGCCCGGCAGTCCCGTGTTCCATTCGCGCGTGCTGCACTTCGAGAACGACGAGCCGGTGCAACTCGAGGAGCGTTACGTGAGTCCCACGCTCGCGCCGGAATACGCGCGGCAGGATTTCACGACGATCACGCCGAATCAGTACCTGATGACCGCCGCGCCGCTGCAGCGCGTGGAGTACCGGATCGAGGCGGCGGTGCCGTCGGCGGAAATTCGTCAGGCGCTCGCGATGGCCGAGCACGAGCCGTGTCTCATGCTGCATCGGCGGACGTGGTCGCGCGACGCGGTGGCGTCGGTCGCTAATCTCTGGCATCCGGGCGACCGCTACCAGTTCACGGGGCATTTCTGATGCCGACGATCCTCCGCGCCGCTTCGCTCGCCGACGTGCCTTGGAAGAACGGCGGCGGCGTCACGCGCGAGATCGCGGCGGGTCCGCCGGGCGCGTCGCTGGATGCGTTCGCGTGGCGGCTGTCGGTCGCGGATGTATCGGCGGATGGGGCGTTTTCCGCCTTCGCCGGCGTGGACCGCGTGCTCGTGCTGCTGGGTGGCGCCGGGATGCGGCTCGCCGAAGCGGGCGGGCGCGCGCATGTGCTCGAAGAGCCGCTCGCAATCGCGCGCTTTGCCGGCGAAACGCCGATTCACGCGAGCCTGATCGACGGCCCGACGCGCGATTTCAACGTGATGGTGCGGCGCGACCGGGCGCGGGCGTTGGTGGAGGTTCGGCGCGGCGCGCGGTGCGGGATCGGCGCCGAGCACGATCTCACGTTCGTTCATTGCGTGAGCGGCAGTCTCGCGGTAGATGTGGATCAAATCACGCTCGGCCCCGGCGATACGCTGCGCACCGATCGCGCGGCGTTGGGCGTCGAAGCCGCGGTCGATTGCGCGTGGCTGCACATCGGCATCGATCTGCTTTGAGGGCATCGGGAGACACGACATGAACTTGTTCTTCGCCGCACACGCGCACCTGCCGGACAGCGATGCGCTGCCCGCGTGACGTTCAATCGACGAGGCCGCCGACATGGAAATCATCAACGACTGCTCGATCTACACGCTCGAGCGCGGCAGCGCGCCGCTTCTGATTTCGATTCCGCATCGCGGCACGCGCATTCCGGACGCGCTCGCGGAGGAGATGACGCCGGTTGCGCGGCGCGTCGATGATTGCGACTGGCATCTCGAACGCCTCTACGCGTTCGCGCGCGAGATGGGCGCGTCGATTCTGCTGCCGGAATTCGCGCGCTACGTGATCGACCTGAACCGGCCGCCCGACGACGCGAATCTTTATCCGGGCCGCGACACGACCGGCCTCTGTCCCGTCGATACGTTCGAGAAGGAGCCTCTGTATCTGCCGGGACATGTGCCGTCGCGCGAACAGATCGAGGCGCGCCGTGCGCTGTACTGGCAGCCGTATCACGATGCACTCGCCGCCGAACTCGCCGCCCTGCGCGACGCGCATGGCCGCGTGCTGCTTTGGGAGGCGCATTCGATCCGCTCGGTCGTGCCGCGCTTCTTCGACGGCCGTTTGCCCGATTTCAACTTCGGCACGGTGGACGGGGCATCGGCGGCGGCGGGGCTGGCGGAGCGGCTGGCGGGAATCGTGGAACGCGACGGGCGGTATTCGACCGTCGCCAATGGTCGTTTCAAGGGCGGCTACATCACGCGGCGCTACGGCGAGCCGGCCAATGGCGTTCATGCCGTTCAGCTCGAACTCACGCAGGCGACGTACATAGAGGAGTCGTCGCCCTACGCCTACGACGAAAGCCGCGCGAGCCAGGTGCAGCCGTTGTTGCGCGAACTGCTCGAAGCGGCGGTGGAACATGTCCGCGCGGCATAAGCGTGGCGTGGCGATGACGGCTGGCTGGCATCCACGTAATGACGCTTTCAGCCTGATTCGCGACATCAGCGCGCTTGTGGCGACAAAAACAATTGTGAATCAACTGGTTAGCTTATTCGTTGATTCAATGACCGCCGATCGTTGCAAAAATAGATTGTTGTCATTTCAACAAATATCTTTCGCTCAAATAGGGGTTTCCCCTAGGTCGATGCCCTCTTAAACTTGCTTTCAACGAAACGAAATCAGACAGCGCTTAAAGAGCTTCCGATTCCGGTTTCGATCTCAAAACAAGATTACTGGAGGTTCATCATGATCAAGTCTTTCGTTCCTGCACTCGTTATCGCTTCGGCTCTCGTCGCTCCGACTTTCGCTTTCGCTCAGAACAACGCTCCCGTCACCCGCGAGCAAGTGCGCGCGCAACTGGTCCAACTGGAAAAGGCGGGCTACAACCCGGCTGAAGATCGCGTGACGTATCCGGAAAGCCTCCAGGCCGCGCAAGCGCGCGTGAACGCCGAGCAAGGCGTTTCGGCGACGTCTTACGGTGCGTCGACCGCCGGTACGGCACAGTCCGGCGCGCGTCCGGTTTCGCGTTCGGCCATCTCGATGTCGGATCGCAACGCCGTCTACTTCGGCCATTAAGGCGAAGGGCAGTAGCAGCAAGCAGCAGGCAGTAAGCAGCGCCAGTCGCGATGTTCGCGGCTGGCGCTTTTTCGTGCGCGCTCGTTCGAAACGCGGCGCGCAGCTTGGCGTCACACGCGTGAAGCATAATCCGGAGCGTCTTTTCTCCATGCGACTCCGTATTCATGCCGATGCGACTCATCAGGAATCTCGTTCTGGCCAGCGTCGTCGCGACGCTCGGCTTCGCGCTGCCGTGCGCCCGCGCCGCGAATCCCAATGCGCTGTGGAACATCGTCGATGGACAGTGCGTGCCCGCCGCCGAGGGCGCTGCAACCAGGCAGCCGTGCGCGGACGTGAATCTCGCGGCGGGCTATGCCGTGCTGAAAGACATCGTGGGCGTCGCGCAGTATTTGCTGATTCCGACGGCGCGCGTGAGCGGCATCGAAAGCCCGGAATTGCTCGACGCCAACGCACCGAATTATTGGCGCGACGCGTGGCAAAGCCGCCATTTCGTCGACGATGCATTGCGCAGCCGCCTGCCGCGCGACGAAATTTCACTGGCGATCAATTCGGCGAGCGGGCGCACGCAGAACCAGTTGCATATTCACATCGATTGCCTCGCCGCCGATGTCGCCGACGCGCTGCGCGAAGCGGGGCCGGACATCGGCACGGAATGGTCGCCGCTGCCGATGCGCCTGCGCGGGCATCGCTACCGCGCGATGCGTATCGACGACGCGGATCTCTCGCACACCGATCCGTTCAAGCTGCTCGCGGCGGCCCTCGCGCGCGAAGGCGGCGCGATGGGCGACCAGACGCTCCTGCTCGCCGGCGCCGTCCGCCGCGACGGCGCGCCCGCGTTTTATCTGCTCAACGATCACGTCGGCGTGGGCAACTGGGCGTCGGCGGAAGAGCTGCAGGATCACACGTGCGGACGGGTGAATCGGGAAATCGAAAAGCCGTGACCGTTGCGCGTCAATCGAATCCGTGGAACACCGCGTCGTCCGGTCCGACCGATGCCGGCGACTTCCACGTCGCGTCGCGCATGGAATGCCGCACCTGATTCTCGACGCCCAATAGCGCCGCGAAAATCGCCATGCGCACTGCGATGCCGTTGTCGGTCTGGCGGAAAATCGCGAGCCGCGAATCGTGATTCAGATCGGTGGCGAGATCGTTCGCGCCCGGGCGGCTGTCGCGCGGCAGCGGATGCATGATGAGCGTGTCGCGCCCGCAGACATCGTCGACGAGCGCGCGGTTGATCTGGAAATCCGGCGTATAGCCTTCGATCGATTCATCCGCGAATCGCTCTTTCTGAATGCGCGTCGCATAGACCACGTCGGCGTTCGCGAGGCCCGCGCGCAGGTCGCTCGTCTGCTCGATGGCATGCCCGCCGCGCCCGATGCGCTCCACGATATGCGCCGGCATTTCCAGCGAAGCCGGCGAAACGAGCGTGAACTTCAGCCCCTTGTACAGCGAAAGCAACTTGGCGAGCGAATGCACGGTTCGCCCGTACTTGAGGTCGCCGACCATCGCGATATGCGCGCCATCGACGATCTTCCCGAGCCGCGAGAACTCGCGCTGGATGGTGTAAAGATCGAGCAGCGCCTGGCTCGGATGCTCGCCGGGGCCGTCGCCCGCGTTGATGACGGGAATGTTCGTCGCGCGCGCGAACTCCGCGACCGAGCCTTGCTCCGGATGCCGCACGACGATGGCGTCCGCGTAGCCGCTGATGACGCGGCTCGTGTCGTAGATGGACTCGCCCTTCGCCATCGACGAAAACGTGAAGCCGGTCGTATCGCACACGGAACCGCCCAGGCGGCAGAACGCCGCGCCGAAGCTCACGCGCGTGCGCGTGCTCGCCTCGAAGAACAGATTGGCGAGCACCGCGCCTTCCAGCACGCGCGTGATTTTCCGGCGGCGCGCGATGGGCTGCATCATGTCCGCCGTCCGGAAAAGCGCTTCGGCGGATTCGCGCGAAAACTGGTCGATGGACAGCAATTGCGGCCGGCCTTCGAATTCGATCGAGTATGCGCTCTGCGTAGATGCGCTGCCTTCCGGCAAGCCCGCCAGTATTTCGCCGACGTAACGCGCCGCGATTTCCGGCATCGCGCGCGATTCGGGCGACTCGTCCGGCAGAAGCCAGGTGTCGAGCGCCCGCCGCGACACGCCGATGCGCGCGGCGAACGCGTCGCGGGTCATGTTAAGACGCCGCATGGCGTCGCGAAGCACGGTTTGTTGCTGGGTCACGGTGACGCTCCGAAGTGTACGCGGAGCGTATAGTAGGTTACTCGCCGATCAGATGCAAGACCAGTTCGCGGTCATGCGGCGACGCCCGATGCTCGAACACGTAAATGCCTTGCCACGTACCGAGCACCATGCGCCCGGCTTCGACGGGAATCGAAAGCTGTACGTTCGTGAGCGCGGTTCGCAGATGCGCGGGCATGTCGTCGGGGCCTTCGGCGTCGTGGATGTAGCGGCCCGGCGCTTCGGGCGCGACCGTCTCGAAATAACGTTCGAGGTCCGCGCGCACGTCGGGATCGGCGTTTTCCTGAATCAGCAGCGACGCCGACGTATGCCGGCAGAACACGGTCAGAAGGCCGGTGCGGATGTCCTGCATGTCGATCCAGCGATCGATTTCGCGCGTGACTTCGTGCAGCCCGCGCGCGTGCGTGGCGAGCCTCAAGTGGTGGAGTGCCTGTTTCATGTCGATCTCGTATTTCGTGGCGAGTGGAGGGTTCAGCCTGATGGACTATGCTTCCCGAGTGCGGGTTCACGGACGACGCGCCCATGCGCTCATTCTTGCCGATTCCGAATGCAACGTGCGTGCTCGCTCTCGCGCTGTTCTCGCTGATCGCTCGCGCCGACGAACCGCTCGCCAATCGCGGCAACGATCCTTTCCTGCACGTATCGAACGCCATTCCTGCTTGCCCCGCGCCGCGCGGCCCGTTCGAAACGCAGCAGGAATGGCTCGACGAAGCGCATTACCGCATCGAACGCGGCAATAGCTGCTGGATCGCGGGGCGCTGCCGTCTTTCGAACAGCTACGAATACGACAAGGAAATCTCCGAA
Organism: Caballeronia sp. ATUFL_M2_KS44; assembly: GCF_023630965.1. Lineage (NCBI taxonomy): Bacteria > Pseudomonadati > Pseudomonadota > Betaproteobacteria > Burkholderiales > Burkholderiaceae > Caballeronia > Caballeronia sp. ATUFL_M2_KS44. The sequence continues at coordinate 351,041 of NZ_JALQEA010000039.1, forward strand.
AGCGTGACGCGCCGCCTGAACGCGCTGAACGCATCGCTGCAATGGCGCGAGAAAACGAGCCTGTGGCTCACGCTGCAGCGGCGCTTCATCTATATCGACGGCTGCGTGTCGCGCGATTTCGACAAGGCCCGCTTCGCCGCCGAACTGGGCGAGACGGCCGATGTCGAGAAGATCATCGACCGCACGACGGTTCTATCGCCTAATCTGAAAGCGAGACCGTGAGCGACGCCGGCGCTGGCCGGCGATGACCGATGACAACGAATCGCGCTGACTGGCTGCGCCTGTTCGCCCGACGCCTCCTGCTGGCGGCCGCGCTCGCCTTGTGCGCGCTTCGTGCGGACGCCGCCGCGCCGGTCGTCGTGATTCCGTTGTCCGGCGCGATCGGCCCGGCGAGCGCGGATTTCGTCGTGCGGTCGCTGGCGCGCGCCGCCGACGAGCGCGCGCAACTCGTCGTGCTGCGTATCGACACGCCCGGCGGCCTCGATCTTTCCATGCGCGCCATCATCCAGGCGATGCTGGCGTCGCCGGTGCCGGTCGCCGCGTTCATCGCGCCGAGCGGGGCGCGCGCGGCGAGCGCGGGGACCTACATCGTCTATGCGAGTCATATTGCCGCGATGGCGCCCGGCACGAATCTCGGCGCGGCCACGCCGATCCAGCTCGGCATGGGCGGCGGAGAACGCGCGGCGTCCGATGCGTCGTCGGCCGAATCGCGCAAGGCGATGCAGGACGCCGCCGCCTACATTCGCGGTCTCGCGCAATTGCGCGGCCGCAACGAGCAATGGGCGGAGCGGGCGGTGCGCGAAGCGGTCGCGCTCTCGGCGAACGAGGCGCTCGCGCAGAAAGTGATCGACCTGACCGCGACCGATATCCCCGATCTGCTCGCCAAAGTCGACGGCCGGCACGTGCGCACGGCACAAGGCGAACGCGTGCTCGCGACGCGCACGGCGAGCGTCGTCGGCGTGGAGCCGGACTGGCGCAGCCGCTTTCTCGCGACCATCACGAACCCGAGCGTCGCGCTCATCCTGATGATGATCGGCATGTACGGGCTCTTCTTCGAGTTCGCGAATCCCGGCTTCGTGCTGCCGGGCGTCGCGGGCGCGATCTGTCTGCTCGTCGGCCTGTTCGCGCTGCAACTGCTGCCGATCAGCTACGTCGGGCTGGGGCTGATCGTGCTCGGCATCGGCTGTCTCGTCGCGGAGATGTTCTTGCCGACGTTCGGCGCGCTCGGCATCGGCGGCATCGTGGCGTTCGCCATCGGCGCGCTGATGCTGATCGATACCGACGTGCCCGGCTTCGGCATCCCGATTGGCGTCGTGCTCGCGCTCGCGGCGATCACCGCGCTCTTCGTGTTCGCGGTGTCCGGCGTCGCGTTGAAGGCGCGGAGGCGGCCGGTCGTGAGCGGCGCGGAGGCGATGCTCGGCAGCGTCGGCGTCATGCTGGACGACGGCGGCGCGAGCGGATGGGCGCGCGTGCACGGCGAACGCTGGCGCGTGCAGCCGACAGGCGCGCGTTCGCTGCCGGGCGCGGGTGCGCGCGTGCGGATCGTCGCGCGCGACGGGCTCACGCTCACCGTCGAACCGCTCGAAGATCAACGTCAACAGGCAGCTTAACGAGGCGAGGAACATGGGGCTTACTTACGGCTTTAGCGGCGTCGTCATTGCGTTCGTCATCTTCATTTTGGCGTCGGCGGTGCGCATTTTTCGCGAATACGAACGCGGCGTCGTGTTCATGCTCGGGCGCTTCTGGAAGGTGAAAGGGCCGGGGCTCGTGCTGATCATTCCGGTCGTGCAGCAGGTCGTGCGCATGGACCTGCGCACCGTCGTATTCGACGTGCCGCCGCAAGACGTCATCACGCGCGACAACGTCTCGGTGAAGGTGAATGCCGTGGTGTACTTTCGCGTCGTCGATCCGGAAAAGGCCGTGATTCAGGTCGCGCGCTTTCTGGATGCGACGAGCCAGCTTTCGCAAACCACGTTGCGCGCGATACTCGGCAAGCATGAACTCGATGAACTCCTGTCCGAGCGCGAGCGCCTGAACAGCGACATCCAGCGCGTGCTCGACGCGCAGACCGATGCGTGGGGCATCAAGGTATCGAACGTGGAAATCAAGGACGTGGACATCAACGAGACGATGATCCGCGCGATCGCCCGGCAGGCCGAAGCCGAGCGCGAGCGCCGCGCGAAGATCATTCATGCGGAAGGCGAACTGCAGGCATCGGAAAAGCTGCTTCAGGCGGCGCAAATGCTCGCGCAGGCGCCGCAAGCAATGCAGCTTCGCTATCTGCAAACGCTGACGACGATCGCCGCCGACAAGAACTCGACGATCGTCTTCCCCGTGCCGATCGATCTGGTGAGCGCGGTGATCGAACGCTTCAGCAGGGGAAAAGCCGGCGACGCGGCTTAGACGAGCGCGGGGAAGTCCAGCGTCGTATCGTTCACGCGGTTCACGAGATTCGTGAAGTGGATGACGCTCATCGCGAACAGCGCGTCGATGACTTGCGCTTCCGAATAGCCGGCTTCGCGCACATCGGCGAGCACGCGGGCATCGACGGTGCCGCGCGAATCCGCCACGTGCCGCACGAAGCGCACGAGGGCATCGCGCTTCGCGTTGCCGGTCGCATCGCCCGCGCGAATCTGCTGCGTTTCCGCTTGCGTCAAGCCGACCATCTTGCCGACGACCGTATGCGCCGCAGCACAGTAATCGCAACCCGCGAGTTCGCTCACGGCGAGCTTGATCGCTTCGGCATCGGCCTTGTCGAGGCTGCTGCGCGCGAGCACTGCATCGTTGGCGAGCGCGGCGCCGAGCGCGCCGGGGCTATGCGTGCCGATCGTCGCGTACGCGTTCGGCACGCGTCCCATCGCCTTCTTGATAGCGCCGAAAAGTTCGGCGGTCTTGCCGGTGGCTTCGTTGACGTTCACTTGGGAAAGACGTGACATGGTGTGCTCCTGATTCGTTGGTTGGCCATCTGCATGGCATGGCTCAACTGTAGGAGCACACGTCGCCGGCGTGAATGCGCGCGCGTCTCATGAACACGCGCGATCGTCTCAGATTACTTCACGCTCGCGAGCACTTTGCGCACGGTGCCGAAGATGTGATCGATCTGCTCGTCCTCGATGATGAGCGGCGGCGAGAACGCGAGGATGTCGCCCGTATAACGCACGAGCACGCCCGCTTCGAAGCATTTCACGAAGACCTCGTAGGCACGCGCGCCCGGTGCGCCCTCGCGCGATTCGAGTTCGATGCCCGCCACCAGCCCGAGATTGCGGATGTCCTTGACGTAAGGCGCATCGCGCAACGCGTGCACCGCGTCTTCGAACTTCTGCGCCTTGGACGCCGCGCGGTCGAACAGCTTGTCGCGCACGTAGAGATCGAGCGTGGCGACGGCCGCCGCGGTCGCCACCGGATGCGCGGAGTACGTGTAGCCGTGAAAGAGTTCGATGGCATTGGCCGCGCCCGCATCGACGATCGCGTCGTGCACCTTGCGATGCGCCGCGACCGCGCCCATCGGAATCGTGGCGTTGTTGATCGCCTTCGCCATCGTGATGAGATCGGGCGTCACGCCGAAGAACTCGCTCGCGGTCGCTTTGCCGAGACGCCCGAAGCCGGTGATGACTTCATCGAAGATCAGAAGAATGCCGTGCTTCGTGCAGATCTCGCGCAGCTTTTGCAGATAGCCCTTCGGCGGAATGAGCACGCCGGTGGAACCCGCGAGCGGTTCGACGATGACGGCCGCAATCGTCGATGCATCGTGTAGCGCGACGATGCGCTCCAGTTCGTCCGCGAGATGCTCGCCCCACGCGGGCTGGCCCTTCGAAAACGCGTTGTGCGCGAGGTCGTGCGTATGCGGCAGATGATCGACCGACGGCAATAGCGCGCCCGAGAACGTCTTGCGATTCGGCGCGATGCCGCCCACCGAAATGCCGCCGAAGCCCACGCCGTGATAGCCGCGCTCGCGTCCGATGAGCCGCGTGCGCTGTCCTTCGCCGCGCGCGCGATGGTACGCAATCGCCATCTTGAGCGCGGTATCGACGGACTCGGAGCCCGAGTTCGTGAAGAAGATGCGGTCGAGTCCTTCGGGCATCAGCGCGGCCACTTTGGACGCGGCTTCGAATGCAAGCGGATGCCCCATCTGGAACGTCGGCGCGAAGTCGAGCGTGGCGAGCGCCTTCTGCACGGCATCGACGATCTCGTCGCGGCAATGGCCCGCGTTCACGCACCAGAGGCCCGCGCAGCCGTCGAGCACGTCGCGGCCATCGGTCGAACGGTAGTACATGCCTTTCGCGCTTTCGAGCAGGCGCGGCGCGGCCTTGAACTGACGATTCGCGGTGAAGGGCATCCAGAACGACGACAGATCGTCGATGACGGGGCGAGCATTCATAACGGGTCTCCAGGGAAGAACGGTCACTCTATTCCGAACAAAATCACGCGGCATATACAGTTGTTTCACTGCGCTGCCAACTGTGCTGGCAAAATGCGGCAAACTGTGCTGGCCACCAATCGGCGATGGACACCATGATCGAACTCAAGCTCGAACGCGGCTCGCGGCAGGGGGCGACGCTCGTCGAACAACTCGTGCGCGCGTTTTCGTCGGCGATCGAAGGCGAGACCTTGCGCGCGGGCGCGTTGCTGCCTTCCGTGCGCCGTCTTGCCGACGATCAGAACCTGAGCACCTTCACGGTGACCGAAGCCTATGGCCGCCTCGTGTCGATGGGGCTCGTCACCGCGCGGCGCGGATCGGGGTATCGCGTGGCGCAGCGCGGTCATCGGGAACAGTCGCGCGCGGTCGAGTGGCAGCCGCCGAGTCTCACCGCGACGTGGCTGCTCTCCGATGTCTTCGCGGATCATTCGGTGCCGATCAAGGCCGGCTGCGGCTGGCTGCCGAACGAATGGGTCAACGAGAGCGGCCTGCAGCATGCGTTGCGCGCGATGAGCCGCGTGCCCGCCGCGCGCATCGCGGATTACGGGCATCCGTACGGCTTCGCGCCGCTGCGCGAGCGCATTGCCGAGCAACTGGATCGATACGGCTTGCCCGTGGATGCCGCATCGAACGTGTTGTTGACGGCGGGCGCGACCCAGGCGCTCGATCTCATCGTGCGCACTTTGCTGCGCCCCGGTGACACAGTGGTCGTCGAAGATCCCGGCTACTGCAATCTCCTGCAGATTCTCAAGCTCGCCGGTCTCGACGTGCATGGCGTGCCGCGCACCGAGGCGGGCATCGATACGGACGTGTTCGAGCGCATCGTGATCGCGCATCGACCGAAAGCCGTGTTTCTCAACACGACCTTGCAGAATCCGACGGGCGCGACGTTCAACATGGCGTCCGCGTTCCGGCTCATGCAGATCGCGGAGCGGCACGGCCTGTGGGTGGTCGAGGACGATGTGAACCGCGAACTCGCGCCGGCCGGCGCGCCCTTGCTCGCGGCGATGGAAGGGCTCAATCGCGTGCTGTATGTCGGCGGTTTTGCGAAGACGATCACGCCGTCGCTGCGATGCGGTTATGTCATCGCCGAGCGCGACGTGCTGCGCGAACTGGCGCGCACGAAGATGGCGGTCGGCTTGACGTCGTCGGAGGCGACGGAGCGCATCGTCGAAAAAGTGCTCACGGAAGGGCGTTACGCGCGCCACGTCGAATTCGTGGTGGACAAGCTGAAGGACGCGCACGCGCTCGTCGAAGCGCGCATGGACGCGCTGGGCGTGACACTGTTTCGCCGTCCGCGTGCAGGGCTATTCGTGTGGGCGTCCTTGCCGATCGATCCGTCAGACGCAAGCGATGTCGCCACGCGCGCGCTCGAGCACGGCATCTGGCTCGCGCCCGGCTCGTATTTCCGTCCGGGCGATGCGCCGAGCGCGTGCTTTCGCTTCAACGTGCCTTATTCCGTCGACGATGCGCTCTGGAATTTCCTGAGCGAGTCGCTTTAACGAATCAAGCGGCGGCTTGCGCGCCCGCGCGATGAACAAGCGCTTGCTGACGCGCCGCGCGCTTGTCATGGCGCGATGCGGCCAGATGCGCCTGCAAGCGCTCGCACACATCTTTTCTGCGCACGGGATTGAGCGGATCGCACAGACGAATGGTGAGTGTCGCGGCTTGCACGTGCAGCGGCATCGCAACATCCGGCTCGGGCGCTTCCCACAGCACCACGGTATGCGTGCCATCCGAAACCTGCACGACCTGAAAGCGTGCGAGGTCGATTTTGCCAAGCTCGTGAGGTTCGATCGAGTGATGCATGATGTCCCCGGAATCAGTTCTCCATGTGCCGCCACCTCATGCAAACACCATGCCGATGGCGGCTTTCCGCGCAACGCCGAAAACACCGCGTTCCAGCGTGTAATTTTCAGCGTGGCGTTCGTGAAATAACGACAGTGCCCGTTAAGAGACGGCGTTATCGTCGGAGAAAAGCGGACACGTCACTCGCCGTAAATGTCGAAGTCGAAGTACTTCTTTTCGATGCGCTTGTACGTGCCGTCCTTGATCATCGCGGCAATCGCGCCGTCGAGCTTTTCCTTCAAGTCGGTGTCTTCCTTGCGCAGGCCGATAGCCGTGCCGGGGCCGAAAATCGCGCTGTCTTCGAGCGCGGGACCGGCGAAGTCGTAGGGCTTGCCGCGCGGGGTATCGAGAAAGCCGCGTTCCGCTTGCACCGCATTTTGCAGCGATGCATCGAGGCGGCCGGTCAGCAGGTCCGCATAAACCTGATCCTGATCCGCATACGATACGACCGTCACGCCTTTCGCGCCCCAATGCGCTTTGGCGTAAGTTTCCTGCATGGAGCCTTGTTCGACGCCCACCGATTTGCCCGCGAGCGATTCCGCCGTCGGCTGGATTTTCGAATCTCGCCGCGCGACGAGACGCGTCGGCACGTGGAAGAGCTTGCTGGAGAAGGCGATCTGCTTGACGCGCGCGGGCGTCATGGACATGGTGGACAGCACGCCGTCGAATTTGCGCGATTTGAGGCCGGGAATCATGCCGTCGAATGCATTTTCGACCCACACGCATTTCGCATTCAGACGTCGGCACAGTTCGTTGCCGACATCGATATCGAAGCCGACGAGCGTGCCGTCCGGCGCTTTCGATTCGAACGGCGGATAGCTTGCGTCGACGCCAAAGCGGATGGTCGACCAGTCTTTCGCGTGCGCGCTGACGGATACGGCCAGCAAGGAGCCCAACACCACCTTCAACAGCTTATTCACGATTGTCTCTTCCCTTCTTTAGCAATGAATTCGAATAGTTTTAAACCGACGCTAAAGAATTATAAAGGGACGCTCGATCCGAATAAAAAAATGGCCGCGATTCACGCGGCCATTCGATGCTTGAGGCAGAACGTTTAGTTCGAACGCACTTCGATGCGGCGCGGACGCGCTTCTTCGCGACGCGGAATGGTCAGCTTGAGCACGCCATTCGTGAGATTGGCGTCGATCTTCGTGGTGTCGAAGTCATCGCTCACGGTGAACGCGCGGGCAAAGCGCGGCGCGCGCACTTCGGCGTGATGCACGCGCAAGCCGGCCTGCGCGGAGATGACCGCTTCCGCTTCGATAAAGAGCCGTGCGTCGTGCACTTTCACGTCGAGCCGCTCGCGCGGCACGCCGGGCAAGTCCGCCCATAGCGTGATGCCGTGGCTGTCTTCGACGATATCGACGGCGGGCGTGATCGCCGGGCGGCGCGCGGTGTCGTCGGTCTTGCGAGTGACTTCGCCTTCGTTGCGTTGTGCGATCTGCGTGTTGTCGGTCATGATCTGCTCCCGGGTCTTCTCTTACTGAATGGTGATGGCGCGCGGCTTGGACGCTTCGCGCTTGCCGACGGTAATGGACAGCGTGCCGTTTTCATAACGCGCTTCGACCTTGTCGACGTCCGCGTTTTGCGGCAATTCGATCACGCGGCGAAAGCTGCCCGTGAAGCGCTCTTTCGCATACGTGCGCGCGCCTTCGGCAAAGGTCTCTGCCTTGCGCTCGCCGCTGATGGTCAACGTGCCTTTGTCGACGGTGACTTCCATCGACGCCGGATCGACGCCCGGTGCAAACGCGACGATTTCCACTGCGTCGTCGGTGCTGCCGATATTCAATTGCGGAAAGACATCGGTGCGGCTCGAACGAATGCTCGAAGGGAGATTGCCGAACACCGTCGACATTTGCCGCTGCATGCGGTCGAGTTCCTGAAACAGGTCGCCGCCAAAGTAAAAGTCACTCATGGTCCAGCCTCCGATAACGCGAATAAGTTGATCGATCGAGACAGCGTTCATTGCCGCTGCCATTGCATCGAAAATAGGAGCGCGGACTATCGTTTCAATAGCGGACGACGCATTTTCAGCGTGATTTTTTATTCGCTATGAGGCTCTTGAAAAGCGCTTCGCGGCGCCTAGATTCGACCGAATGCGCCGCGCGTGCAAAGTGCGCGGCTGCTCTTACAATGAGCGCTTCACGGTTCCTCACGAGGACGGCACGATGAAGGTATGCATATACGGCGCAGGCGCTATCGGCGGATGGATCGGCGTGAAGCTCGCGCAGGCAGGGTGCGATGTCAGCGTGGTGGCGCGCGGCGCGACGCTCGACGCGCTCAAGGCGCATGGTCTGCAACTCGTCGAGAAGGACGCGACGCATACCGTGCAGGTCGAAGCGAGCGCGTCGCCCGCCGATCTCGGCGAGCAAGACCTTGTCGTGGTAGCCGTCAAAGCGCCGGCGATGGAATCGGTGGCCGCGCATATCGCGCCGCTCGTCGGCAAGCAGTCGATCGTGCTCACCGCAATGAACGGCGTGCCGTGGTGGTTCTGCGAAGGCCTGGGTGAAGCGTTCGCGGGCAAGCGCCTTTCGTCGGTGGACCCGCATGGCGCGATTGCAGCGGCGATTCCCGTCGCGCAAACGGTCGGCTGCGTGGTGCATGCAAGCTGCTTCGTCGAAGCGCCGGGCGTCATTCGCCATCATCAGGGCAAGGGCCTCATTCTCGGCGAGGCGAACGGCAAGCAGAGCGAGCGCGTGGAATCGCTGGTATCGCTCTTTGCCAAGGCGGGTTTCGATGCGTCGCATTCGCCGCACATTCAGCGCGACGTATGGTTCAAGCTGTGGGGCAACATGACGATGAACCCGATCAGCGCCATCACGGGCGCCACGACGGATCGCATTCTCGGCGATGAACTCGTGCGTGGCTTCGTCACCCGCATCATGCTGGAAGCGAAGGAAATCGGCGCGCGCTTCGGCATTCCGATCGAACAGGAGCCGCAAGACCGGCACGCGGTCACGCTCAAGCTCGGCGCGATGAAAACATCCATGCTGCAGGACGTGGAAGCACGCAAGGCCGTGGAACTCGATGCGCTCGTCGCATCGGTAAGAGAACTCGGCGAAATGACCGGCGTGCCCACGCCTTTCACCGATGCGCTGCTTGGACTCGCACGTCTGCACGCGCGTACCTTGGGCCTTTATCCCGCGCAGTGAGTTGAATCGATATGGACAATCAAAAGCCAAGTGAGTTGCTCGCCATGCGCGACCTGCTGCGTGAATTCGTCAGCGAGCGCGACTGGAGCCGTTTTCATTCGCCCAAGAATCTGGCGGCGGCGCTGAGCGTCGAAGCGAGTGAGTTGCTCGAGCCGTTCACGTGGCTCGCAACCGGCGACAAAACCGAACTCGACGACGCCAAGCTGCGCGCCATTCGCCACGAAATGGCCGACGTGCTCGCGTATCTCGTGATGCTCGCAGATTCACTCGATGTCGATCTTCACAGCGCGCTCCTGGAAAAGATGGCGATCAACCGCACGAAGTATCCGGCGCACAAGGTTCGCGGCGATGCCCGCAAATACAGCGAATACGATGAATGACGAAAGGCGCGTATCCCGTTAAGCTCGCCTGAATCGAACGAACACGAGGGATAACCGATGGACTTTTCGCTTACGCCCGAACTCACTGAATTGCAAGCACGCGTGCGCGCGTTCATTGCAGATGAAATCGTGCCTTTCGAACGCGATCCGCGCTGCACGCCGCATGGCCCGAACGAGGCCCTGCGCGCGGAGCTGATCGCCAAAGGGCGCAAGGCGGGATTGCTGTCGAGTCATGTTTCGCCGGAATTCGGCGGGCTTGGATTGGGACACGTCGCTAAAGCCATTCTCTTCGAAGAAGCCGGTTATTCGCCGCTTGGACCGGTGGCGTTGAATATTGCCGCGCCCGACGAAGGCAACATGCATCTGCTCGAAGCCATTGCGACGCCCGAGCAAAAAGAGCGTTGGCTCAGGCCTTTGGCTGCGGGCGAGATTCGCTCGTGCTTTTGCATGACGGAGCCGCCGCCGGGGGCGGGCGCGGACCCGGCCATGCTTCAGACCATCGCCACGCGCGACGGCGACGACTACGTGATCGACGGCCGCAAGTGGTTCATCACGGGCGCGGAAGGCGCGGCGGTCGCGATCATCATGGCGAAATTCGCGGATGGCCCCGCGACGATGTTTCTCGCCGACATGAAGAGCGACGGCATCGTGATCGAGCGCTCGATGGATTCGCTCGATACCTGTTTTCCCGGCGGCCACGGCGTCGTGCGCTTCGAAGGCTTGCGCGTGCCCGCCGCGAACGTGCTCGGCGAGCCGGGCGAAGGCTTTCGTTATGCGCAGGTGCGGTTGTCGCCCGCGCGCCTCACGCACTGCATGCGCTGGTTAGGCGCGGCGCGTCGAGCGCACGATGTCGCGAGCGAACATGCGCGCCGGCGTCAGGCTTTCGGCAAGACGCTTGGCGAACATGAAGGCGTCGGCTTCATGCTCGCGGACAACGAGATGGATCTGCACATCACGCGCCTGGCGATCTGGCATTGCGCCTGGGTGCTGGATCAGGGCGTGCTCGGCAAGCACGAATCGAGCATTGCGAAAGTGGTGTCGTCGGAAGCGCTGTGGCGAGTCGTCGATCGATCGGTGCAAGTGCTGGGCGGGCAGGGCGTCACGCATGAGACAGTGGTGGCGCGAATCTTCGCGGACATGCGCGCGTTCCGCATCTACGATGGCCCTTCCGAGGTGCATCGATGGAGCATTGCACGGCGCATCCTGCGCGGGGAGAAGCCACGCGCATAGATGCATCGTCCGGTTGCGCGTCTCGACGCGCAGTCGGTCAATATGCGTTGTTGCCCAGGCCCTGATGCTGGCCTTGCGGTGCGCGTTGTTGCGCAAGCACGCGGCTTGCCCGAATCGCATTCTCGGGATAGTGCACCCAGTCGGTGGGGTCATAGCCGGCCGCGAACCAGGCGAGCGTTTCCTGCCGCACTTGCTCGCGCGTCTTGGGCGAATTATCGGAAAGCGGTTGCGCAAAAGCGGACGCCGCCCAACATGCGGCGAGCGCACCGAGGATGAGTTGGCAAAGTACTTTCATGAAAATCCCCTTGTACTCGCTTAAAGGCGGGTCTACTCATTCTAGGCGACAGATCGTCGACTTTCAGGGTAAACCGCGATGAATCGGCCTTAACGAATTTGTTTCAGCAAAGCGCGTCAGCCTAATGATTGATCAGACACGCAGCTTGCTTGAACAAGAGGTCGTCACGACGGCAACGCATCGTAAATGCATCGACGATTTCGTTACATCTGGTAGCGATTGACTGCGATCGTTATCACTTTTGACGCTAAGCGTTTCATCGACACCACGCTGGGGAAAGCCCGTGTTGCGACGCAGCAATCCGTTGACTATGATGCTTTGAGCAGCCGGCAATGCCGCATGAAACTATTGCCCTACAAAGGGCTAACGAAGCGCCCGTAAGCAGGAGTGTTCGTCGAGGCGGAAGCGTAGCCAGATGAACGTCACTTGCAGGAGCCGCATGTATGGAACTGATCGCATCGTCTAATCCAACGCTACACGTCTTCCATCAGGAAGGCGGCTGGCATTGGGGCATCACCGTTGAACGCGCGGCCGGCGGCGGCATGAAGGTGGTCGCCTATAGCGACGAGGGCTTCGATTCGGAAGACGAAGCGCGCGAGGACGGCGAACATGTCCTGCGCTCGGAAGACTGGCGCGCGCGCCAGAGTTTCAGCCGCAGCGAACGGCGTCCCGGTTGCACGTAGGCGAAGCGATAGTCGTCCATCAATCGCTTCGCTCTTCTCCTTTTCACCTTTTCACCTTCCCGTCTTTTCTCCCACTCGCAAACGCGCGACACTGCATGCACCGCCCATTCGAACGAGGCGCGCAGCATGCCACCCGCTTCCCTTCACGCATCCCCCGATAACGCTCGCTTCGCCATTCGCCGCATGAGTCTGGCCGATCTCGGCACGGCGCTCGACTGGGCGGCGGCGGAAGGCTGGAATCCCGGCCTCGACGATGCCCGCTGCTTTCTCGCCGCCGACCCCGATGGCTTCTTCATGGGCACATGGGACGGCGGGCCCGTCGGCTGCATTTCCGCCGTCGCTTATGACGATGCGTTCGGTTTCATCGGCCTTTATATCGTGCGGCAGGCATGGCGCGGCAAAGGCTTGGGCATGCGCTTGTGGAATGAAGCAATGGCGTATCTGGGCGAACGTAATGTCGGGCTGGATGGAGTCATTGCGCAGCAAGCCAATTACCGCAAATCGGGTTTCGTGCTGGCTTATCGCAATGTGCGTTATCAAGGCGTCGCGGCGGATTGCGTCGAACGGTTGGCGGATATGACCGTTGTGGATGCGTCGAGCGTGCCGTTCAATAGCCTGCTCGCCTACGACACACGTTGCTTCATATCGGTGCGCGCTGCGTTTCTGCGCGCGTGGCTCGCGCAAGAACACGCGCGATTATTCGCCGCGCTCGATGGCGATGAAGTGTGCGGATACGGCGTGATTCGCCGTTGCCTCAGCGGATACAAGATCGGACCGCTCTTCGCGGATGACTTACGCATTGCACGCGCGCTGTACCAAAGGCTCGTTTCATCGATTGAAGGCGAGACCGTCTTTCTCGATGTGCCCGAAAGCAATGCGTCAGCCGTCGCGCTTGCGATCGAGCACGACATGACGAGCGTCTTCGAAACGGCACGCATGTACACGCGAGCGCCACTCGCGGCGCCGCTCGATCATGTCTTCGGCGTGACGACGTTCGAACTCGGTTAGCGCGTTGTCTACATTACGTACGTTATGCGCTTGGTCTCTCGATTGGCGGCGTGCCGTCATGAAAGAGCTTCCTGAGCGCCGTGCGCAATTCCGGCGAATCTTCATGCCGATGAACGCTTACCGCATGTTGCACGGCGGCTTCCATCAATTCGTCTTCGGAGTCGGCGGACAGCGCCACCGTGCAATTCGTGTCGCTCGGAAACTCGCGGCAATCGATGAATTTGCGTGCCATGGCATCCTCCTCGCATGAGACGCTGAATTCAGTATAGGCAATGTCGAGTGCTTTAAAGCCGCGTTTGCGTGCGTCTGCACACTTCGGTAACGTGTCGCCATGAACCCACTTTTTCCCGTGCATTCGATTCCCGTTGAGACACTCGTCGCTTATCGTTCGGCCATTTATCGCATCGACGATGAACCGCCCATCGACATGACGATCGACGTAAGCAATGACGCCGCCGCGTCGCTGCTCGCGCGGCACCGTGTCATGAGCGCCGTGTTCGTGACGGCATTTAATCCGTTCGGACGGGAATTGGAGCACGACGAAAACGCCACGAGGCAGCAGGCGCTCGCGGCATATGTCGCGCAAAAGGGACTGCGCGCGTTGCCGGGCGCGGGCATGGATCCGAAGGGTGCATGGACGGCCGAAACGAGCCTCCTCGTGCTCGGCGCCGGCGAAGAGATTGCAGACGAATTCATGACCGCGTTCGAGCAAAATGCGGTCGTCATGTTGGACGCGGATGGTGTGCCTCGCTTGCGCTTTCATCCGCGATATCGCCACGCCTGAAGGAGAAAGCATATGCCGCTCGTTCGAATCGATTTGATGCAGGGAAAAGATGCGACCTATCGCGCGACGATTGGGGAAGTGGTGTACGACGCCATGCGCGCCACGCTCGATGTGCCGGAGAATGACCGCTTTCAGATCGTCGCGGAACATGGCGCGCGGGACTTCATCGTCGATCGCGGTTATCTCGGCATCACGCGCACGGACGAGTGCATCATTATTCAAGTGACATTGAACGAAGGCCGCGATCTGGCAAAGAAGCGCGCGTTTTATCGAGCCGTTGCCGATGGCCTGCACGAGCGCCTTGCGTTGCGTCGCGAAGACGTCTTTATCAGTCTCGTCGAAGTGAAGAAGGAAAACTGGTCCTTCGGAAACGGCGAAGCGCAATACGCGGCAACGTAATACGAATGCAGATGCACCTTCTAGCAGTCGATGCACCCGCCGACGTGCGCGTGTGGCGCGTCGATATCGACCTCGATGCGCCGCTCGAACGGGCCGGCGCGGGACTGCTCGACGCGAACGAAATGGCGCGGGCGCATCGCTTCATCCGTCATGAGGATGCCGCGCGCTTCGTGACGATGCGAGCATGTTTGCGTCGCTTGCTTGCTGCGCCACTCGACATCGAGCCGTCGCAACTCCAGCTCGACATCGATACAAACGGCCGCCCCTTATTCTCGATGCCCCATGCTCCTGACTTCAACGTGTCGCATTCGGGCGCGCAGGGATTGATCGCCATTTCATTCGAGCGGCGCGTGGGCGTGGATATCGAGGAAGCGCGGCCGTCGTTCGACTGGCGAGAACTCGAAGCCTCGGTGCTGCACCACGCGGACAAGCGCGTGATGGACGCGACGCCGGACGCTCGACGCAGCGGCGCATTCTTTGCCTGCTGGACGGCGAAGGAAGCGTTGCTGAAGGCGCACGGCGATGGCATCGGCGGAAAGGCGCTCACGATGACCAGCTTTTCCGTCTTGCCACGCGATGGCGCGCGTTATGCGGTATCGGCCGAAGCGGGAGCGTTCGAAGCCGTATCGCTCGCGGCGCCTGACGGTTATGCAGCGGCGCTCGCGTGGTCTCGCGCTAGTCGGTTTTCGTGCGAATCAAATCACGATGCGTGAGATACAGCCGCAGATCGAATTCGATCTGATGGTAGCCGGGCTGCATCGTTTCGCACAGTCGATAGAACGCCTTGTTGTGCTCGCTTTCCTTCAGATGCGCAAGCTCGTGGACCATGATCATCCGAAGAAACTCGGGTGCCGTGTCCTTGAACAATGATGCGACGCGGATCTCTTTCTTCGCCTTGAGCCTGCCGCCTTGCACGCGCGAGATGGCGGTATGAAGACCGAGCGCATGACGCAGCACGTCGAGCTTGCTGTCGTAGAAGACCTTGTCGATGGCAGGCGCCACGCGTAGAAATTCATTCTTCAGGTCCGTGCAGTACTGATACAGCGCGCGGTCCGACTGCACCGAGTGTCTGTTCGGATAGCGCGCGTCGAGGTACGGCCCGAGTTGCTGCTGGGCGATAAGACGGCGCACCTTGTCCTGCAGCGTGTTCGGATAGGCGCTCAGGTATTTCAGGTGTTGCATGACGGCGTTGTCATCGAAAGGCTGTTCAACATATCCGTTGCGCTGGCTTGCTGCGCAACAGTGCTTCCAATCATTTTAGTCATAGGCGCGCCGCCTCGCCCGCGATGTGCGCGAAAGTGAGTTTCTGCCCCTGCATTTGCGTAAGTTTATGTATCCGCGTGCAGCAGGAATGCGGGCGCCGTGCGAACATGCGCGGTTTCTTCTTTAGCAAGCGTTCCAAGGCAGGTTCACATGGCATCGAGCAAGGCCCATCACGCGACCGGATGGGCAGCGGGCATCATTGCGGCGGCCCTCGTCAGCAAGGCGGCAAGCGCAGGTTATTTATCGTGTGCGCTCGCGGTTCTTGGAGGCGTGGTGGGCGCAACCGCGCCCGACTGGCTCGAAGTGGCGTGGTGGACGAGAAAGCGCAAGTTGTGGATCACGCATCGAACGCTGACGCATTGGGGCATCGGCTGGGCCGCGTTGTTTGCATTGAGCTGGCATTTTCTCGGACAGCATCCGGCTGTGCCGCTGGCATTCGGTTTCGCGTGCGGCGGCATCATGCATCTGCTGGCGGACTGGCCGAATCCGCTGGGCGTGCCGTGGATTGCCGGACGTCATTCGCTCAAGCTGTGGACGAGCGGCCATTGCGATCTGTTCGTCGTCGGTGCGGCGTGGATGGCGGCCTTTTATGTCGCCGACGGTATCTGGTTTCATCATGAGTATGGCCGCATGCTGCTTCACGCGTTGCGCGCCTGAGCGAATGTCCTTGGCTTTGCGTCGTTAGAATGTGCGCTGCTTTCTTCATGCCAAACGGGAACAGGATGTCTTCCATGCAATCGAATCACGTGCTTCGCCGGCTGTTCGTTACGCTTTTCGTATTCGTCACCATGATGACGCTCGGCGGTTGCGCGGGCTTCCTGAATCGCGAGCCCATGCGGGTGAATGTCGCGGGCATCGAGCCGCTCGAAGGACAAGGTCTGGAAATGCGCTTCGCGGTGAAACTGCGTGTACAAAACCCTAACGACGCGCCGATCGATTTCGACGGCGTATCACTCGATCTCGATCTCAATGGCCGCCCGTTTGCAAGCGGCGTGAGTCCGCAGCGTGGCACGGTGCCGCGTTTCGGCGAGACGGTGCTGTCGGTGCCGGTGACGGTATCGGCGTGGTCGATGGCGCGCCAGGCGCTGGGACTGGCAAGCGGCGATGCATCGACCAGGGTTGCCTATGCGGTGCGCGGCCGGCTTGCAGGCGGCGCGTTTGGCGGCGCGAGCTTTTCGGATAAGGGTGCGATCGACTTTCCGACCGGCGGCAGCGCCTTCAATGACTAATCGAATTTACTAACGGCGCTTTTTTCGCCGCGATGTTTTCGGCGGCGTCAGCGCGGCGGTCCATAAGTCCATCACCTGCTTTTGCGATTGCCGCGCAGCGGTGGTCGCCTGCCGCTTGGCGGCGGCAGTCGCGTGCCCGCGCGCCGATCCCGCGATTGCATTGGCTCCAGAAAGCCACATGCTCAGGAAAGGATTTTTCTTCGTCCAGGGATTCTTCATGCCGCGCTCCTGACGTAATCATCAGGCGTCGGCGGATGCAGGTTGTATGCCTGCGAAGGAAACGAGCGCCGAACGACGCTCGTTTCCTTAACGACTCTTTGAATCGCGCAGCTTAGTGCGTGAATTGCGCGCCATTGACACCGTCGTGATGGAACTCGACGTGCGCATTGCCCGGCGCTGCGTCGTGATGAGCGATCTCTTCAGCGCGCTTGTGTTCGTCGCGCGCTTCGTGGCGATCACGCTCTTCGCGTTGCTCGTGCTTGAATTTTTCGTGTTGCTCCTTGCGCTCGTGTTGCTCGTAGTGCTTGTATTCGTGCGATTCGGCATACGCGCCCGCCGAAAGGCAAGCAATGAGAGCGGCGGCAAGCAGTTTCTTCGTCATGGAACGGCCTTTATCTAAGGAAGCAGATCGGGATGATCTGCATGCCACACCAACGGCTGCGTTAATCGCACGTTGACGACTGTCGCTTTGGTGTAAGGACATTCAACATTTCTTGGCAAATCGGTCCGAAATGCCGGAGTCATTTAAGCGCGTAAGCAGGAGTCACTTGCTTTTTAGCTGTGTCGAAGTGCTAAAAGCATTGATCGGAAAACTTGGCCGATGCATGCTAGATGCAACGCGTAATTTGGCGGATGCCGGACTTTACATTCTGCAATGTCGGACCTTTAATCAACGAGCGGACTTCTCGGTTCGCCGTCCCAGTTCCGCTTTGCTCAAAGCAGCCTGCGACCATTTCTCCAAACTACAAGTCGCAGAAGCGGAATCCTCGCGCTCTCGCGTTCCAATTGGCAGGGTCGGGCACGTCGCGGCGCGTTCTCATGCAGCGAGGTCTTCCATGAACAACATTCCCGTCGAAGCAATCGATACCCTCAAGACAGCGGTGCGCGGCCGTGTCATCGGTCCGGCCGATTCCGATTACGACGAAGCGCGCAAGGTCTGGAACGCCACCATCGACAGGCGCCCGGCATTGATCGTGCGTTGCGCGGGCGCGGCCGATGTCATCGCGGCGCTTACGTTCGCGCGCGACAACGGCGTGCTGCTCTCGATACGCGGCGGCGCGCACAACATCGCCGGGAGCGCGGTCAGCGACGATGCATTGATGATCGATCTGTCCGCGATGAAATCCGTGCGCATCGATCCGCAAGCAAAGCGCGCGTATGTCGAGCCGGGCGCGTTGTTATCCGATTTCGATCACGAAGCGCAGGCATTCGGACTCGCGACACCGCTCGGCATCAATTCCACGACAGGCGTTGCCGGTCTCACGCTCGGCGGCGGATTCGGATGGATCAGCCGCAAGTACGGCGTGACGGTGGACAATCTTGTCGCTGCGGAAATCGTCACGGCGGATGGCAAGTGGCAGCGCGTGAGCGCGGAGTCGGAGCCCGAGTTGTTCTGGGCGTTGCGCGGTGGCGGCGGCAATTTCGGCGTCGTTACGCTGTTCGAATTCCGCCTGCACGAAGTGGGGCCGCAAGTGTATGGCGGGCTTGTCGTTTATCCGCTAGAGCAGGCAGATCAGGTGTTGCCGCGCTATCGCGAGTTTATAGAGGCGAGTCCCGATGAGTTGACCGTGTGGGCTGTCATGCGCCTCGCGCCGCCTTTGCCTTTCTTGCCGGAGAACGTGCACGGCAAGCCGGTGATTGCGCTCGCGTGCTGTTATATCGGCGCGGTGGAGGACGGCCCGAACGCGCTCGAACCCGTGCGCTCGTTCGGCACGCCGTATGGCGAACATCTGGGGCCTATGCCTTTCACTGCATGGCAAAAGGCTTTCGATCCATTGCTTACGCCGGGCGCGCGCAACTATTGGAAGTCGCATAACTTCGCGCGCCTGTCCGACGAGACATTCGACATTCTCACGAAGGCGGTCCTGGCGGTGCCGTCGCCGCATTGCGAAGTATTCATCGGCGCGATGGCGGGCCAGACGAACCGCGTTCCCGTGGATGCAACCGCGTACGCGAATCGCGATTCCGTTTATACGATCAACATTCACGGACGATGGACCGAAGCCGCGGATGACGAGAAATGCACGCAATGGGCGCGCGACATGTTTTCGGCAATGACGCCGCATGCAATTGGAAGCGTCTACGTGAATTTCCTGACGGGCGATGAAGGCGATCGCGTGAAGGCCGCGTATGGACCGAATTATGATCGGCTTGCCGATGTCAAGCGCCGCTACGATCCGCACAATGTGTTCCGCAGCAATCAGAACATCAAGCCGGCGTAGTGAGAGCGCGCGCCGCTATAGCGTCTTAAAGAACGCTTGGCGGCGCGCAAAGACCTAAGGCCGTTCGTGTTGCCGCTGCATGTCTATATCATCCGGCTTTGATGCGTCATTGCTTCGTTCTTCATAGACGAGCTTGCGCGTTTCGCTACTCAGATGTTCTCGCAGCAGGCCCAGAAACTGAGGCTCCACTGCAAGCCGCAAGCGATCGAAACGATGACGCAAGCGGCTTTGCTCAAGAAACGCCGCCACCGTTCTGGCGAAATTATCTCGGTCTTTATCGATGGAATCGGCCATACGCAGCGCAGGGTTCCTGATGTCCTCGACCTGTTGCAGATCGAGCTTCAGGCCTCGCGTTTCAAAGATTCGGACGCGGTTGCCGTCGCCGGCGAGAACCCACGTAATGGCGGTCATGATGCTCCTCCTGTCCGCTCATGTTCGAGCGAAGACGTTCAGGCATTGTGCGCCAAATCTTCTTGAAGCGGCTTGCTTGACGTGCTTCGCGAGAGCTTGACGCTCTCGCACTGCAGCAATCGTTAATGAGTAAGTTTCAGGGCAGCATGGAGCCGGTTTGTGCGAAGCGCGTATGTAAAGCAAATGCGGCATCGAGACGATGCGGCGTATGTCCGCCAAGCGCTGCTGCATCGCGATAGTAATCGCGCAAGACGTCGCGATATAGCGGATGCGCACAATGTTCGATGACCGTCAGAGCACGTTCGCGCGGCGCAAGTCCAGTGAGATTCGCAAGACCGCGCTCCGTCACGATGACGTCCACATCGTGCTCATTGTGGTCGCAATGTGGAACCATCGGCACGATGCTCGAGATGCGGCCATCCTTCGCAATGGACTTCGTTGCGAACACCGCATAGGACGCATTGCGCGCGAAGTCGCCGGAGCCGCCGATGCCGTTCATCATGTGCGTGCCGCCGACATGCGTCGAATTCACGTTGCCATAAATATCGGCCTCCAGCGCCGTATTGATGGCGATAAGACCGAGGCGGCGAATGACTTCGGGATGGTTGCTGACTTCTTGCGGACGCAGAACGAGGCGATCGCGATAGCGCGCGATATCGTTGAAAACTTGCTCGTGACGCTTGGCGGAGAGCGTCACGGATGCGCCCGATGCAAAGGCGAGCTTGCCTGCATCGAAGAGATCGAACGTGGAATCCTGCAGCACTTCCGAATAGAGCGTGAGCGCTTCGAAGGGCGATGCCGCGAAGCCCGACAACACCGCATTCGCGATCGTTCCAATGCCCGCTTGCAGCGGCGGCAGTTGCTTAGGCAGACGCCCGCGCGACACTTCATGCTGAAAGAATTCGACGAGATGGCCGGCAATGAGCGCCGTGTCCGCATCGGCAGGCAATACGGTGGATGAACTGTCGGGTTGATTCGTGATGACGATGGCCGCGATCTTTTCCGGTGCAATCTCGATGCAACGCGTGCCCACGCGATCTTCGACGCGCATCAACGGCAGCGGCGCGCGCCCGGGCCGCGCGGCGGGCGACCAGATATCGTGCAAGCCTTCGAGCGCGAGAGGCTGCGCGAGATTGATTTCGACGATAACCTTCTGCGCAAGCGCGGCGAATGTCGCCGAATTACCCACCGACGTACTCGGCACGATGCCGCCCGTTTCGGTGATGGCGACCGCTTCGATGATCGCAAGGTCGAGCGCGCCGAGGCGATTGTCGCGCAACAGCTCGACGGTCTCCGAGAGATGCTGATCGACGAACATGACTTCGCCGCGATTGATCGCGCGGCGCAAGGTGGCATCGACCTGAAAGGGCAGGCGGCGTTCGAGCGCGCGCGCTTCGGTGAGAATGCGATCGGTGTCGTTGCCAAGCGATGCGCCCGTCATGAGCGTCATGCGCAAAGGCTCGCTTTCCTCGCGTGCGCGCCGCGCTATTTCCAGCGGCACGGCCTTGGCATCGCCGGCACGCGTGAAACCGCTCGTACCCACGCGCATGCCATTGCGTACGAGCTGCGCGGCGTCGGCGGCGGAAGTGATCTTTCCGCGCAGGGCGGCACAACGAATACGGTCATCCAACATCGATATCTCCACGAACACTGATTGCCTTGTGCCCTGACTTGCGTCTCGTCGTATGCTGAACGGGCCGGCGCGCAACGAGGCGCGCACGCTTCATTCAGCGTGCATGTATGCGGCGCGTCGATCGAGTATGTCTTGCGTAGGCTTCGATGATGTCGCGGCAATGCGCGATGCTCGGATACTGCGGACAGAGACTTGCGGGCAACGGCGCAATTATTAGTTATCCCTTGACGTTTTCATAGGCGCAACGCTTAAAGGCCATTCCTGACCATGCGACTCTTTGCGCTTTGTCTAATTTCGGCGCGCAAAAGCCTGGCAAGCACGCCGAATAGCGAAGCGCGATGAATCAACTGCCGCCGAAGAATACGGTGCAATAGCTTGCAGGACCGACGCATTCTTGCGAGTCGTGCGGCACTTGCTTCGTTTGTTGATCGGCTGCAGGCGCGGAGGTTTGTGCAATGGCGAGGGATGCACTCGACAACATGATTGCGGCAATGACGAACTTCAACGGCTTCATGATATTTCCTTGATTGACGCGTGCCATGCGTCGGATATACGGGCACGAGAGAACTATAGGGCGTGCTGTAGAGCGAATTAATCGCCGGATGCGGAAGGCACATTTCCAGGCCAAGGAAGGATCGGCTTAGCGGTGCGCATCGAACGGCGCGTTGGGATCGACAAGCGCGCTGCGAATGAAATGCAGGCACGCGAGCATGCGTCGAACGTCACGCGCCTCGTGCGGTGCGTGCAAGCGTTCGAGCAATGCCTCGGTTGCGAAGATCGAGGAGACGACTGCGCTGATCGCACGACGCAACGTGACAGTGGAGGGCGTGCGAAACAGCATCGCGATGTCATGCAGCAATTGCGCAATCGACGATGACCACGCGCTGCGCAACGGCGCGGGCGCGGAGTTCATATTCAATGCGGCGCGTAGCATGCGAAGGTCGATCATCGCTTGTCCGACTTCGAGCGTGACGAGCATCCATGCAAGCGCTCTTCGATGTTCGCGCGAACGCGGCGCCAGCAAGCCGAGCAATTGAGACATCAGATCGTGCGTGCCCGAGTGAAAGCGCTCGCTCAGTTCGGGCAACCTTCCTTCGCATGCAAGCGATGCCTGAGCGCGCAGTGCCGCGAGCGTCTTGCCGACGAGCCACGGTGTATGCGGTGGCACGATCACGGCGCATGCAATGGCCGCGACGAGCATCGACACGACAATCGCGATGCCGTTGTTCAGCAAGAGGCCGGGGTCGTAGACGATGACGTTGTCGGGCGCGGCGAGCAGGCAGAAGAACACGCAGAAGCCCACGCCATAGCCGGCTGTAGCGGGACGCGCCGCGACGAAAGCGCCTGCTGCAAGCGGCGGCGCGAGCATGGCGCACAAGAGCGGGAAGCCATCGATAGCGGGATAGACATGGCATAGATAGAGGTAGCCGAGCATCGTTGCGAAGGCCGCGCCCGCCGCCATCTGCGTGACGAATTTCGCGGGCCTCGCCTGTGCCGACGACAATGCGCAAGCAAGCGTCGCCGCGATGACCGCGAGGCCGCCGCTCGGCCATGCGGTTGCTATCCAGAACCATGCGACTGCCGCGATGACGATGCCCGAGCGCACGAACGTCGCGGCCACGACGTAGCGATGTGTCGTGGCGGCATAGCGCGGGCCCGCGCGGTCATCGCGTGAAGAGCGTTGTGGTTCGCCGCTTGCAATGGATGCGCGCATGCGCATGAGGCGAACGACATCGCTCGTAAAGCGGCAAAGCAGTTCGACGCAGGTCGTGACATCGATATGCGATGGCTCGGCGAGACGTTCGCTTAGCGTTGTTCCAAAGCGCTTGAGCGCTTGTTCGTCGCATCGCGATGAATCGAGCAGGTCCGCAAGTTCGTTGAGGAAGACCGTCAGCCCCGCATGGCTGTCAGTCGCGCGCAGTCGCTTGATGGCTTGATCGAGCGCATGCAGTCGCGCACATGCATCCATGAAGGCGTTGTTGAGTTGCGCGAGCAGCGTGCGTTGACGGCGTAACGCGGGGTTTTCGTAAGCCGCCACACGTCGCGTCGATTCGAAGCTCACGATCTCATCGACGAGCGTTGCATAGCGCCGTTCGCGCGCGCGGCGTTCGAGGCTGCCGCGCAACACGCTCGCGGCAAACGCATTGAAGCTCGCTTCGCGTTGTGCAAGCGCCGTCATGAGCGTTGCGCTTGCATGGCGCGGCAAGACAAGCGCACTGACGACGCTCGAACAAAGAATGCCGATCATCACTTCCGCGCCGCGCGTGAGCGTCGCGAGCAACAATTGGTCCGGTGCGGTGACGACAGGCACGCCGATCAGCGCAGCCGTGTATCCCGCGAGCACGAAGCCGTACCAGCGAAATTGCCGATGCCGCACAGCAAGCGCCGTGCATGCCGCGACCCAGACCGTGAGTCCGAGTGCATAGAGTTCTGCTTGCTGCACGAATAGCGCGCCGATCACGAGCGCCGCGAGCATGCCGAGCGCGGTGCCCGCGAAGCGATAGACGCTTTTTGCGAGTACCATCCCGGAGAATGGCTGCATCAATACGAAGGTGGTCGTCATGGCGATGCGCGGCTGCGAAAGCTCGAAACGCATGGCAAGACCCATCGCGATGAACGCGGCAAGAAGCGTCTTGAAGAGATGCAGCCAGACGGCGCCATCGGTGGCGAGCCAGTCGCGCAGGCCGTCGATGACTTCTCGTGCGAAAGCATTGCCCGCACGCGGCTGATCCATGAACGACATCCTGTTGCCCGGTACATCCTTCTCGTGAAGGAGCCGATTGTAGGCAGCGCCGCATCATGGATTAATGAGGGAATCAGGGAACATTCTTTCCAGATTCAATAACAATCCCTTTGGCCGTTGAGCGGACAATGTCGCTTCTCTGGCAATTGTGAAGGTTTGATGGACACCCTACAGAACATGCGGGTATTCGCCCGCGTGATCGAAGCCGGCAGCTTTACCGCCGCGGCCCTATCGATGAATTCAACGACCGGCGCCATGTCGCGCGCGGTATCGGAACTTGAAGCCCATTTGCGCACCCGCCTGATGAACCGCTCGACGCGGCGTCTTGCGCTCACGTCCGCGGGAGAACGCTATTTGAAGCGCGTCTCGCAGATTCTCGCGGATATCGACGGGGCGGAAGAAGAAGCAAGCGGGGCGCACGAGCATCCATCGGGCACCTTGCGCATGTTCAGTTTCGCAAGCGTGGGACAGCACTATATTCTTCCGGCCATCGCCAAATATCGCGCGCTTCATCCGGACGTGAAGGTGGAATTGACGCTATCGCAGCGCATGCCCGATCTCTTCGAAGGCAGCAGCGATGTCGCCGTGGTATCGGCGGGAACGTTGTCGGATTCGGAAGTCATTTCGCATCGGCTTGGCAGCACGTTCAGCATTCTTTGTGCATCGCCGGACTATATCGATGCGCGCGGCACGCCCGCTACGCCCGCCGATCTCGCCAGCCACGACTGCCTCACGTTGCAGACGCCTGCGTTTCCCGCGCGCGAATGGACGCTGGAGGGACCGAACGGGCGCGAGACGCTGCAAATAAGCGGGCCGGTGCAGGTGAACATTGCCGAATCGCTCGTGGTGGCGATACGCGAAGGCATGGGCATCGGCATGTTGCCGCTATATGCAGCCATCGACGGCTTGCGCAACGGTTCGCTCGTGCGCGTGCTGCCGCAACACACGCTGCAGCACACGAATCTCTTCGCGCTCTATGCATCGCGTAAATTCGTCGATGCCAAGACGCGCACGTGGGTGGAGTTTTTGCGCGCGCATCTTCCGGATGTCATCGCGCGCGATGAAGCGCTGCTCAAGGACATCACGCAGCACCAGACTTCGGAAAAAAGCGCTGCGCCTTCAGAGAAGAAAGCGCGCGCCAGCCGCTAGGCGATCACGTATCGCTCCACATGCGCAGCAGATTGTGATAGCAGCCGACGAGCGTACGCTTGGCGGCTTCATCGCCGTTGGTCGCATTCAGGCGTTGAATGGAGTTGTCGAGGTCGAATAGCAACGCACGTTGCGCATCGTCGCGAACGAGGCTTTGTGTCCAGAAGAAGCTCGCCACGCGCGCGCCACGCGTGACGGGCCGCACCTGATGCAAGCTCGTGGCCGGATAAACGATGGCATGTCCCGCAGGCAGTTTGACTTCCTGCACGCCGTAAGTGTCTTCAATGACGAGTTCGCCGCCGTCATAGTCTTCAGGCCGCGAAAGAAACAGCGTGACGGATACATCGGTGCGAACGCGCGCGCCATGTCCGGGCACGATGCGAATCGCGCCATCCACATGACTGCCGAAGTGCATGCCGCCTTCATAGCGATTGAAGAGCGGCGGATAGACGCGATTCGGCAGCACGGCGCTAATGAAGAGCGGATGCCGTTCGAGCGCACCGACGATCGCGTCGCCCAGTTCATGCGCAATGGGCGAACCTTCCGCGATCTGCTGATTGCGCTTGACCGGCGCGCCCTGATAGCCGGCGGTCGCGCGACCGTCGACCCATGCGTCGCTTGCTTCCAGGCGCGCGCGCATGGTGGCGGCGTCTTCGGGACTGAGTACGTTCGGTATCGAGAGAATCATGGTGCGGGTTTCATCGTGACAGGCGCGCCGATCATGCATGCATCATGAACGTTACAAGCGATGAAGCGGCGCGCGCGTGCATCAACGGAAGCGGTAATTCAACGTTGCGAGGAACGTGCGGCCGATGCCCGGCACCGCGCGTCCGCCATCGGATGGAATCAGGGCGTCGTAGTACTTCTTGTCCGTGATATTCCACACGTTGAACTGGATATCGTAGCGCTTTTGATGATACGCGGCCATCACGTCCCAGCGCGTATAACCGCCCACTTTCACGAGATTGTTGTTCGCCGCATAGCGCGACGACACATACGAAGGCCCGCCGCCGAGCTCCCAGTTGGGCGTGAAGTTATACGTGGACCACAGCGTGACCATGTTGTGCGGCGTATTGGCGAGCGTGTTGCCCGTGGTGCCGTCGAGCGCCTTCTCCACGGTGCCGTCCATGTACGTGTAGCCGCCGAAGACTTGCCACTTGTTCGTGATGTGACCCGCCACGCCGAGCTGATAACCCCGCACGCGCACATCGCCATCGAGCGTGTATTCGCCGGTCGATACCTGCGTGCGCGCGTTGGTCTTCTCGATGTTGAAGAGCGACTGCGTCACCGAAAGCCCGCCGTTGAGCAGATCCCACTTCGAGCCGATTTCATACGAGCGGTTCTTCTCGGGCGGCGTGTTCTGCTGATTGTTGGTCAGCGTGAGCGCTTCGAGCGACGGATTGAACGACGTGCCATACGACACGTAATAGGACTGCCATTCCGTCGGCTGCCACACGATGCCGGTGCGCACGCTCGTGAAGTAATTCGTTTGCGTGGCATAGCCGGGCGCATTGATCGAGTTGTGGATCGATGCTTCATAGCGGTCCCAGCGCACGCCGCCAATCCACTTCCATTGATCGCCAATGGAGATCGTATCGTTCAAATAGAGGCCGATGCCGTTAGCGCTCGATTCCGCGAGATTGGTCGCGACCTCACGATAGTTCGACGGACGCGTCGTATAAGCCGGATCCAGCAGCGGCACGATAGCGAGCGTGTTCGACGGCAAGCCGGGCGTCGTCGCGGTGAAGCTCTGATTGCTATACGTCTCGTGACTCAGATCCACGCCGACGAGCATGTCGTGCTTGAGAAAGCCCGTCGCGAACTTGCCCTGGAAGTCGGTCGTGTTATAGACCGAGTGATCGTTGATGTTGCGGTCCTTGCCTTGCAGCCGCACATAGAGCGACGAGAGCGGCAGCGTCGTGTAATTGCCGTTGGTGAGCGCGGTCGACGTGCCGAGCGGCCCGGTCAGCACGGCCGCCGCATTGGTCGCGCGCGCTTCGGTGCTGTAGTGGCTGAACTGCGTCTGGTTGCGCACCGTGAACATGTCGTTGAAGCGATGCTCCACGCGCGCGTTCAACGTCTGCACGTCCTGAATGGTGCGGTCGTCGGTGAAGCCGTAGAAGGTTTTAGGATCGACGGGCGCCGGATGTCCGTTCAGCGGCGGAATGCCGTAGTCGGGCTGATCGCGGTTATGTTGAATGAGTGCGGACAGCGTGATTTGCGTCGGCGTGCCGATGCCGAATTTCACTTCGGGCGCAATGCCGTAGTCCTTGTTCTTCATCTCGTCGCGCGTGGAGCCGAGCGACTGACCGAACGCGTTGATGCGAAACGCGGAGGTATCGGTCAGAGGCTGATTGATGTCGACGGTCGTGCGATAGCGGTCATGCGTGCCCGCTTGCAACGACACGTCGGCGCGCGGCTTGAGGTTGGGCTGCTTGCTGACCTGATTGATGACGCCGCCCGTCGAACCGCGTCCGAAGTAAAGCGATGACGGACCGTACAGCACATCGATCGATTCGAGATTGAACGTATCGCGATAGTACTGGCCGCGATCGCGAAAGCCGTCGAGATAGATGTCGGTGCGCGCCGTGAAGCCGCGCAGGTTGATGTTGTTGCCGATCTGCCCGCCTTCGGCCGCACCGAGCGTGACGCCCGGCACGTTGCGCAGCGCGTCGGAGAACGAACTCACTGCTTGCGATTGCAGCACCGCCTTCGGCACCACGACGACCGCTTGCGGAATGTCGCGCAGCGCGGTCGGCACCTTCGCGCCGACGCTCGACGTTTCCGGCTGGAAGTCGGTGGCCGTATCGCTTTGGCCGGTCACGGTGACGGCGGGCAGGGTGGCGGTGTCGGGCGCGCCGCCGGCGGGAGTGGCCTGCGATGCAGGTTGCGCTGCTTGTGCTGCTTGTGCTGCTTGCGCTGCTTGTGCGGCTTGCGCGCCTTGTGCGACCGTCTGTGCGTAGAGCGGCGCGGCCATCGGCACGGCGGCAATGGTGACCAGTGCCGCGGCAAGCGGCGTTTTCCTCAACATGTCGTTCCCCGATACTTGTTAGTGAATTCCGACCGGCGCGAAACGGGATTTCGTCGCCGAGAAGTGGAGACGCGGCCGGTCTCGCGCATGCCTGCGCTGAATCGCGTCCGCGTTGTTGAATCCAGTTATTCCCGCATGGATAAATGCGAATCACTATCATTACATATCTCAGTAAGATTCGGAAATAAAGCCCGGTCGATGCGTAGGGGAACCACGCGCTGCCGTGACATTTTTGCGACGGATGAGCGGCAAGCCGGAACGGCAGTTGAATGCGAAATGCAATATTCGATCTGCACTGCAACGGTGCGACCGATGCGACATGAGAGGGCTGTCTGCACCACATGCGAGCCGGAGGAGCAAATCGGTGCAACGATGCTGCACTGATCCGAAGCGCGGCCGCGCCACGGCCAGCACCGATTGCATGCAAAATGCCCCAGCTTGGCCCGGAACTTGCGAAAAGCGCCGCTTTTTTGAGAAAGCCGTGATCCCATGCAGGCACTTCAATCCGGAACCAACACACTCTTTCTGCTGCTAGGCGCCGCGATGGTGCTTGCCATGCACGCCGGGTTCGCGTTTCTCGAACTCGGCACCGTCCGTCGCGAGAATCAGGTGAACGCGCTCGTGAAGATCCTCGTGGACTTCGCGGTATCGACGCTCGCGTACTTCTTCATCGGCTACAACATCGCTTATGGCGTGCAGTTCATGCACGGCGCGGACATCCTCGCCGAGCACAACGGCTATGCGCTCGTGCGTTTCTTCTTCCTGTTGACGTTCGCGGCGGCGATTCCTGCGATCGTGTCGGGCGGCATTGCGGAACGCTCGAAGTTCAACCCGCAGCTCTTCGCGACGTGCGTGATCGTCGGCTTCATTTATCCGCTGCTGGAAGGCGTGACATGGAACGAGCGCTTCGGCATTCAGGCGTGGCTCACGCAAACCTTCGGCGCACCGTTTCATGATTTCGCGGGATCGGTGGTCGTGCATGCATTCGGCGGATGGGTCGCGCTGCCGGCCGTGCTGCTGCTCGGGCCGCGTCACGGGCGCTATCACAAGGACGGACGCATCGCCGCGCATCCGCCTTCGAGCATTCCGTTCCTTGCGCTGGGCGCGTGGGTGCTTGCGGTCGGCTGGTTCGGCTTCAACGTGATGAGCGCGCAGACCGTCGACAAGATCAGCGGCCTCGTCGCGGTCAACTCGCTGATGGCGATGGTCGGCGGCACGCTCGCCGCGTGGTTCGCGGGCCGCAACGATCCGGGCTTCACGTACAACGGGCCGCTCGCCGGACTGGTCGCCGTGTGCGCAGGCTCGGACCTGATGCATCCGCTCGGCGCGCTGATCGTCGGCGCGGTGGCGGGCGTGTTGTTCGTGCAGATGTTCACTTGCGTGCAGAACCGCTGGCGCATCGACGATGTACTCGGCGTCTGGCCCTTGCATGGCATGTGCGGCGCGTGGGGTGGCATCGCGGCGGGCGTGTTGGGGCAGAAGGCGTTCGGCGGTATCGGCGGCGTGTCGGTGTGGTCGCAATGCATCGGCACGATCGGCGCGGTGTTGCTGGCGCTCGCGGGCGGCGGCGCGGTGTATGGCGCGATCAAGCTGACCGTCGGCCTGCGCCTCGAACGCGAGGACGAATTCAACGGCGCGGATCTCGCGATCCATCGCATATCGTCCACGCCGGATCGCGAAATGGCGGGATAATGCGTGGCTGATGTAAGGCGGGCGCACGGTTCGCTATACGCCATGCGCGCCCGCCGGTTACGATATACGGCCGACTCACCACAAGGCCGAACGCTTGAACCCTATCGAGAACGGGACACTGGATTTACCGCTTCCGTCGCGCAACTTCGCGTTGACGCGGCGCGTGCTCCTGCTCGTGCTCGCAGCATCGGTGCTGGTTCCGCTCGCGTGCTTGTGCATTTACGGCTATTACGATTTTCAGCGCCGTTTCGCCGATGCGGAAGAATTGACCGAGCGCCTTGCGCGCGTCGCGAACGAGCATGCGCTGAAAGTACTCGATCTCAATCAGCAACTCGAAACGCGCGTCGTCGACATGTTGGGCGACAGCGACGATGCCAACATCTCCGGTCGTCAGGAAGCGCTGCATCATGCGCTCGACGCCATGAGCGGCACGCTTGCACAAGTGGCCGCCATTTCCGTGTTCGGCGCCAATGGCGCATTGCTTGCGAATAGCCGCTGGTATCCGGCGCCGCAAGTGTCCATTGCCGATCGCGACGACTTTCTCTCCGCGCGCGCCGTCGCACCCGTGACTTACTTCTCGCTGCCTTTGCGCGGCAAGGTCGCCAATTCCGATGTCTTCACGACGACCATGGGCCGCATCAGTCAGGGCGGTCAGTTTCTCGGCGTCGTGTCGATTGCGTTGAAGCGCGATTACTTCACCGACTTCTATCACGAGATCGCTGCGGGCGATAACGCGCTGGTCATCGGCCTTTACAGGCGCGACGGCGGTGTGCTGGTGCGCTATCCGCTCATGAAGGACGCTGCGCAGCCCGCCAACAATACGCCGTTCACGAACGCATTCCGCAACAACGAACTGTATGGCCGCTTGCGCATGACATCGACCGTCGATCATGTGGAACGCGTGCTCGCTTACCGTCGTGTCGGCGATTTTCCGCTTTACGTGTCCACCGGCTATGCGACTTCCGTCGTGCGGGCGCGCTGGCGGCAGAACCTCACGCTCGTCTCGGCCATTGCGGCGCTGCCGTGCATCGCGGTATGGCTGCTGATCGCATTCTCGATACGCCGCCTCGACGCGGAGCGTGCCGCATGGGAACGCTGGCAAGCCGAGGTCGCGACGCGCCTTTCCATTGAGGCATCGAGCCGTCAGTTGCGGCGCATGGGCGCGCTCGGCAATCTCGTCGCGAACGTCGCGCATGACTTCAATAACCTGTTGATGGTCGTGTCGTCGAACATGGCGCTGGCACGTCGCAAGCATTTCAACGATGTCGAAAGTGAAGTGCTTGCAGTGGAACGCGCCACGGCCGGCGCAGAGTCGCTTGCGCGCAGACTGATGAGCGTGGCGCGCAAGCATCCGCGCAAACAGGAAGTCATCGAACCCGCTGCATGGCTGAGAAGCGTGCTGGATATCGTGAAGAGCGCGGTGCACCCATCGATCTCGCTGACCGTGGAGTTCTCCACCGACTTGTGGAACGTCATGGCCGATGCGGTCGAGCTCGAACTCGCGCTTGTCAATATCGCGGTGAATGCGAGCGATGCGATGCCGCACGGCGGGCGCATTGTGATTCGCTGCCAGAACGTGCGTTTGCGCGGCGCGGAAAACGACTTGCCTGATGGCGAATACGTGCTGATTTCCGTCACGGACAACGGCGAGGGCATGAACGAGTCCGTATTGCGTCGCGCGTTCGAACCGCTCTTCACGACGAAGGAGCACGGTGCCGGCACGGGGCTCGGCCTTGCGCAAGTGCTTGCCGCTTGCGAGCAGGCGGGCGGCACGGCGCGCATCACGAGCGTGCCGGGCGCGGGCACGACGGTGCGCTTATATCTGCCGCGTTATCAGGGGCCGATGGTGTCGTCGAAGCCCGAAGTAGTCGTGAACCGCGAACGTCCGATATCACCGCCGCTTATCGATGACGATCATCCGTTGCGCGGAATGTCGGTGCTGCTCGTCGAAGATAACGCGGATGTCGCGGCGGGCGTCATGGCGGTGCTCGAAGTCTTCGGCTGCACCGTGCATCACGAAGAAAGCGCGGACGCTGCCTTTGCGTTATTGGGCGAAGGCTATGGCTTCGACCTCGTGCTCTCCGATGTGCAGATGCCCGGCAGCATGAACGGCATCGATCTGGTGGAGCAGATCACGAAGCGGCTGCCTTCGCAAAAGGTCGTGCTGATGACGGGCTATGCAGATGAGATAGAACGCGCGAAGCATCTCGGCGTGCCGATCCTTGCAAAGCCCTTCGACATGGACGATCTGCGCGATCTGATGGCGGACGGCGTGCCGCATTGAGCGCGATGTTCAGCGTTTGTTATGCGTCGGCACGGCTCGCGCGCCGACCAATGGATTGAAACCTGCAGACTTGCTCGATGTTGTCTCTTGCTTGTCGCTGCGCTTCGCCTTGCTATTGCCGCCTAATTGACTGAGTAAGTCTTCGTCATCGGTGGGTTCTTCTTCGGTATCGGCGACGGCGCGCGCTTGGGGTTGATTCTCGCCCGCGAGATGCTCGACTACCGATATGAAATCCTTCTGCGCGGAACGCAACGCGCGCCCCGGCATCATGATGAGCACGACTGCTTCGTGCACCGTGCGGTCATCGACCGTATGCAACGAACCCGCTTCATTCCAGTCGATACCGCTATCCGCATACGCCGCGATCACATGATGCAGCACCGCAGGCGATAACACGCCTGCATCGTAAAGGCCGACTATTTGCCGCTCTGCAAGCGCGAAGAGCGAAGGCTGCGGCGCGGCCTTGGGCTTGCGCGCGGCCATTATTTGCCGGCGGGCGCGACCCGCCATATGACATTGCCCACATCGTCGGCGACGAGCAGGCTGCCCGTATGATCGACCACGACGCCGACGGGTCGCCCGAGCGCGTGACCATCCGATGAAAGAAAACCGGTCAGCATGTCTTCAGGCGGACCTGATGGCTTGCCGTTCTCGAAGGGAACGAACACGACCTTATAGCCGCTTCTCGGCTTGCGGTTCCATGATCCGTGTTGACCGATGAACGCGCCGTTCCAGTAATGCTGCGGAAACGCTTTGGCATCGTAAAACGCGAGGCCGAGCGATGCCGTATGTGCGCCGAGCGCATAGTCGGGCACGATGGCCGAGTCCACGAGTTTGGGACGTTGCGGCTTCACGCGCTCATCGACATGCTGCCCGAAATAGCTATAAGGCCAGCCGTAAAAGCCGCCGTCCTTTACGGCCGTCATATAGTCCGGCACAAGCTCGTTGCCGAGTTCATCGCGCTCGTTCACTGCGGTCCACAGCGCGCCGCTCTGCGGTTGCCATGCAAGGCCGTTGGGATTGCGCAAGCCCGTTGCATAGAGCCGCGATTCTTTCGTGGCGATGTCCACTTCCATGATCGCCGCACGCCCGTTCTCCGCGTCGATGCCGTTCTCCGCCGCGTTGCTGTTCGATCCGATCGTCACGTAAAGCCGCTTGCCGTCCGGACTTGCGATGACGTTCTTGGTCCAGTGATGATTGATCGGTCCCGCTGGCAAGTCGATGAATTTCTCGCCCGGCGATTCGATCTTCGTTTCGCCGCTGCGATATTTGAAGCGCATGATCGAATCGGTATTCGCAACGTAAAGATCATCGCCGACGAGCGCCATGCCGAACGGCGAGTGCAATTGATCGATGAACACGGTGCGCGTTTCCGCGATGCCGTCGCCGTCGGCATCGCGCAGCAATGTAATGCGATCGGCGCTCGTGCCCGAAGCGCCCGCGCGCTTCATCACCTTCTTCGCGATCATGCCCTTGATGCCCGCGTTCTCGTCGTGTTGCGCAGGCGCGTTGCTTTCGGCGATGAGCACGTCGCCGTTGGGCAAGGTAGCAAGCCATCGCGGATGATCGAGGCCGGAAGCAAAGGCCGTCACGCTGAAGCCTTCGGGCGCAATAGGCTTTTGCCCCTGCGCCCAGGGCTTTGCAGGCGCGACGTTCACGGTCGGCAACAGCGCTCGTTTCGGCGCGGGCAGCGTCGGATCCGGGCCGAAACCCTGCGGATAATCCGCGGCGATGACCGCGCTGCTTGAACAGGCGAGGGCGGCGATGACCGCTGCGGCGAGACGTTCGATGCGGCGCTTCATTAGCCCCCGCCGATGCCTTGAGTTACCTTGCCCGTGCCGTCGCATGTCGGGCATTCGGCGCCATCGCGCTTGCCGCTGCCGTTGCAATCGGGGCAGATATCTTCGCCGGTCCCGGGCGCGCCGGGCTCGGCTTCATCGCCGGGACTGAGAGGAGGTTCTTGCGCCATGGTCGTCTCCTGGTAGGTTCAACGCCTTCGAGCAAGGAATATTCCCGTCTTGCAAACGCGGTCACGGCTTGCGCCCGAACGCTTCACGCAAGTGCTTCTTCGCGCGCTCTAGTGTGTTGCGCCGCGTCTTGGGCAGATTGCGTCCGGCGCGATTGATATAGAAATTCAGCATCGACATGGCCGATTGAAACGGCGAGCCTTTGCGCCGCTTGCTGCTCGTCGACGAATGCTTGAGCGACTGGGCAATTTCTTCTGCGTTGCCCGTCTTGAAGATATCGCGTTCGATATCCATCGCATCGCTCGTTTCCATGACGTGATGCGACCAGCGCTTCGATGTTTTCTTCGTGGACTTACTCGGCTTTTTCTTGCGATCGCTGGCAAGCGTATGGCGCTGCCGCGTGTTGCCGGATTTGCCTGTCTTCGTCGTCTTTCGTGTCGTTGGCATGGCGGGTTCTCGACTAACGTTTTTTCTTGAGCAAACGATGCGCTTCGCTTAGCGCATCGACGATCGCCCGATAGGCGGCCTGGCGCGTCTGCGGATCGGGCGCGCGCAAAACGTATGACGGGTGATAAGTCGCGACGATCACGCGTCCGTCATGGTCGATGGGATGGCCCATCGACGCCTGCAGCTTGGCTTTTGAATCGCTAAGAACGGATTTGAGCGCGGTTGCACCGAGCGCGACGATGACCTGCGGATCGATATCGGTAGTCTCACGATCCATCCAGTAATGACAGGCGTTTATTTCACGCTGCGCAGGCGTCTTGTGCATGCGGCGCTTGCCGCGCGGTTCCCACTTGAAGTGCTTGACCGCGTTGGTGACGTACACCTCTTTGCGCGCGACGCCCGCTTCTTCGAGCGCGCGATCGAGCATGGCACCGGCTGGACCGACGAAAGGCTTGCCCTGCAGATCCTCTTGATCGCCGGGCTGCTCGCCGACGATCATCAACGGCGCATGACGCGGCCCCGCGCCGGGCACGCCTTGCGTCGCGTCCTTATAGAGCGCGCAACGATGGCACGTATCGAGTGAGTCCGGCGTTTGATCCGGTTCGACGCCGGGTTCCTTGCTCGTCGCCATGAGCGTCAGGCGCTTGGCCCGCAGAGCGGTCTAAGCGGAATCGAAGGCATCGCACTCTCCCCTGAATGAGCGAAAAGTGCGAAGCAATTAACGGACCGCGCCCCGATTACAGTGCTTCGGTAACTGCGCGCAAGAATTGTCGCGTGCGCTCATGTTGCGGCGCGGAGAAGAATTGCTGCGGCGGCGCCTGCTCGATGATCTTTCCTTGCGAGAAGAAGCAAACGCGATCGGCGAACTCTTTGGCGAAGCCCATTTGATGCGTGACCATCAGCATCGTGAGGCTGTGTTCATCGCCGAGTTTGCGAATGACGTTGAGCACTTCGCCGCAGAGTTCGGGATCGAGCGCGGAAGTGACTTCATCGAACAACATGATCTTCGGCCGCATGGCGAGTGCGCGCGCAATCGCGACGCGCTGCTGCTGTCCACCCGACAATTGCGATGGAAAGTGATTGCACTTCTCGGCGAGACCTACCATGGAAAGCAGTTCGCGGCCGCGCTCGGTGGCTTCTTTCTTCGATAAGCCGAGCACGCGCATGGGCGCTTCGATGGTGTTGGCGAGCGCCGTCATATGCGGAAAGAGATTGAAGCTCTGAAACACCATGCCGATCTTGCTGCGTACCTGACGCACATGACGTGCGGACGCAGGCACGAGCTTGCCGCCTTGCATTTCGTGCGTGAGTGGTTCGCCATCGACTTCGATGACGCCATCGCTGAGCGGATCGAGCGTCATCAATACGCGCAATAGCGTGGATTTGCCCGAGCCGCTCGGCCCGATGATCGCCACCTTCTCGTGACGCACGATGTCGAGGTCGAGTCCATCGAGCACGGTCAGCGCGCCATAGCGCTTGGTGACGTTGCGAAAGCGTACGATCGGCGCATTGGCGCGGTCATCGGCGGCAGCGGACAGCGCCGGGTCGAGGTCTCGTTTCATCTGCTGTTCCTTTTCCCTGAGTTCCATTACCGTGCGCCGTCCAGCGAGGTCGTATTAATCGATACATGAGCGCCGTGCATCATGGCAACCTCACGCGCCGTTCGAGATGACGCACGCCGGAAGCGAACGTCACGCTGATGATGAGAAAGAATACGCCGGTCATCGTGATGGGCTCCAGATAGCGGAACGTCTCCGAGCCGATGTTCTTGGCTTGCTGCATCAATTCGACGACGGTTATCGCGGAGAGCACCGGCGTGTCCTTGAACATGGCGACAAGGTAATTTCCCAGCGCGGGAATCACCGGACGAATGGCTTGCGGAAGAATCACGCCGCTATACGTGCGCCACGGTGAAAGTGAAAGCGCGCACGCCGCTTCCCACTGACCGCGCGCAACGCCATTGAGTCCCGCGCGATACACCTCCGACACATAGCACGCGTAATGCACTGCAATGCCGATGGTGCCGGCAGTGAGCGCGGACATCGTGAGGCCGTAAAGCGGTGCGACATAGAAGAGCACATACACTTGAATCAAAAGCGGCGTGCTGCGAATGAATTCGATGAAGAAAGCTGTGGTCTTCGCAACGGGCGCAAAGTCGCTGCGTCGCATGATCGCGAGCACGAGGCCAAGCACCAGCGCGATTGCAAAACCGACGAGCGTGATGCCGATGGTGTAAGTCGCCGCGCGTGCAAGCTCGGGAAGAATATGCAGCGCGTATTTGATGTCGAATAATTGGCCTAGAGAGTTCATGATGCAGCCCTCGGAACGGCGCGGCGCACGACGACATGGCCGCTTACGCGACGCTCGAAATAACGCATCACCGCAACGATGACTTGCGCAAGCACGAAGTAAATCAGCAAGGTCAGCCCGAATATTTCAGCCGTCTTGAAGGTGGCTTCGTCGAGCTGGCGCGCACGGAATGTCAAGTCCGAAAGCGTGATGAGCGATACGAGAGACGTGCCCTTCAACAATTCGATCATGAGATTCGTGGCGGGCGGCAATGCATTGATCATCGCCTGAGGCAGGACGATGCGCCGCATGCGCGCCGCGGGCGGCATGTTGAGCGCGAGCGCTGCTTCGAATTGACCGCCAGGCACGGAGCGCAGCGCGCCGCGCAGAATCTCCGAGCCATACGCGCCGTAGTGAAGCCCAAGTCCGACGATGGCGACCGTGAACGGCGTCAGGTGAACATTGAATGGCGGCAGCGGCAACACGAAGAAAAACCAGAACAACTGGACCAGCAGCGATGTGCCGCGAAAAACCTCGACATAGACATTCCCGGTCCATCGCACGATGCGATAAGGAGCGGCGCGCAGCGTCGTGGCGAAACCCGCCATCACGATCGCAAGCAGAATGCTGCAAACAGCTATTTCGATCGTAACGAGCGTGCCTTGCATCAATAAAGGCAGAAGCTCATTGAGGTCACTCATGACGGTTCCTCGCTAGTTTCAGAACGCGGCGCGCACGCATTACTCAAGCCTTAGCCGCCGCAAAGCTCGGGCGCTTTCTTGTCGGTCAGGTTCGTCTTGTCGAAGCCGAACGGTCCGACCGTCTTCAGATGATCTTCCGTGCCAAGCCACGCATGAAGTTCCTTGTTCACCGCATCGCGCAAGTCGGTATCTTCCGGACGGAAGGCGAGCGCGCCGTAGCCGATGTGCTTCGGATCGTCGTTGAACTGACTGACCGCTTCGACTTGCGGGCCGCCTTTCGATGCAAGACCTTTCATCGTGAGCGCGGTGCCTACGGCGGCATCGGCGCGGCGCGCGCGCACGGCCTGCAATTGCGCAGTGGTGTCCGGAACCTGAAGGATCTGGTCGTCCTTGATGCCCGCTGCTCGTGCATAACCGAGTTCCGCCGTGCCGGCCATGATCGCCAGCTTCGTGTCCGTTTGCTTGGCGACATCGGCATAACTGTGAAGGTTCTTCGGATTGCCCTTCATCGTGAGCAGCGTGTCGGGAATCTGGTATTGCGGATCGGCAAACGCCACTTGCTTGCATCGTTCCGGCGTGATGTACATGCCCGCCGCGATCACATCGAAGCGGCCTGCCTTCAGACCCGGAATAAGCGCGCCCCATTCGGTGAGAACCGCATCGACTTTCTTGACGCCCAGCTTCGCGAAAACCTTCTTGGCGATTTCGGGCGATTCACCGGTGACGGTGCCATCGGGAGTCGTATAGGCAAAAGGCGTTTCGTTCGCATAGCCGATACGCACCTCTCCGGTGCGCTGGATGCGCTGCAACGTCGTTTCCGCACTGGCGCTCGTCGTGACAACGAAGCTCGCAGTAGCCACACAAGCCGCTAAGAGCAATCCGGAGAGTCGTTTGGTCTTCATGGGGTTTCCGTTCGTATGGTTCGTTTGTCGTGTGGTCGGGAACGCGATTCAAGTAAAAACCCTTAAGAACCGCATGTTTTCCGCGCTCGACGCGCAGTCACGAACGCAGAATACAAAGCCATATATTTGTTCCGATTGCTCTAGGACAATTATTTTCGCGTGCCGTTTTGCGCCACTATTGCGCATGGACTAGGCGGAAGGGAGCAGCAATTGAACGAACGATGGCGCGAGGCCGTGCGCGCGGTGCAAGGCGTGCAATCCAAATACAAGCGG
This sequence comes from Caballeronia sp. ATUFL_M2_KS44, assembly GCF_023630965.1. Lineage (NCBI taxonomy): Bacteria > Pseudomonadati > Pseudomonadota > Betaproteobacteria > Burkholderiales > Burkholderiaceae > Caballeronia > Caballeronia sp. ATUFL_M2_KS44. Next base: position 389,692 of record NZ_JALQEA010000039.1, read on the forward strand.
CTCGTCAAGGCGATGGCCGGCGATATCGAAAGCGGCGAACTTGCCGAAGGCGCACGCTTGCCGCCGCAACGCGAAGTCGCGGCGGATCTGGAAATCAGCGTGCAAACGGTGACCAATGCCTATAAGGAATTGGAGCGGCAAGGGCTGATCCGATGTGAAGTAGGGCGTGGAAGCTTCGTCGCGGCGCGCGTCACTGAGACCATGTCCAATTACATGCTCGATAACGCCGAGCGCTCCGTCGTGGACTTTTCCATCGCGCGGATCGTGCATACGCCCGAGCACGATGCCATGTGGCGCAAGGTCTGCGCGACGCTCGCGACCGTCGAGGATCAGCCGTGGATACGCGCGTTTCGTCCCATCGCGGGCTTCGAGCATCATCGGCAAGCGGGCGTGACGTGGCTCGAATCGCTCAACATGCCCGCAAGCGTCGACACGTTGCTCGTCACGAACGGCGTGGCGCACGGCATATTCTTGGCGCTCGCTTCGATCGTCGGACCTGGAGACACTGTCTTGTGCGAGAGCCTGACCGATCATGGCGTGATCGGCTCCGCTAACGTGCTCGGGTTTACGCTTAAAGGACTCGAAATAGATGAGCACGGCATACGTCCCGAGCATTTCGAAGAAGTCTGCGATAGCGAACGCGTGAGCGCGCTCGTCTGCACGCCGACGCTCAATAATCCCACTGTCGCCGTGATGCCCGATTCGCGCCGTCGTGCGATTGCGCGCATTGCCGAGCGCTATGGCGTGTACGTCATCGAGGACGATGTCTATGGCGCGCTGCCCGCTAAAGCCCAAACGCCTATTGCGAGCCTGATTCCCGAACTCGCGTTTTACTGCACCAGCATGACGAAGTCGGTATTGAGCGGCTTGCGCACCGGCTTCATGACCGTGCCGCGCCGCCTTGCGTTGCGTGCCGAAAGCGTATTGCGCGTGTCGAGCTGGATGGCGACATCGCCGATCGCGGAAGTCACTGCGCGATGGATCATGGACGGCACCGCGCAACGGCTCGTGCAGATTCAACGCGAGCGTGTGGCGGCGCGCCAGAGTGTCGTGCGCGAGATTCTCGGCGAGTACGTTCTAGGGAGTCATCCCAATGCGCTTTCCGCGTGGCTGCGCGTACCGGACGCCTGGGAAGCGGAACGCATCACGCGCGAGCTGCGCAATCGCAATATCGCGGTGACATCGCCCGATCCGTTCCTCGTGCGCGGCGCGGTCAGGCCCAATGCAGTGCGCCTTTGCGTCGGCGCGGAAGTCAACGAGCCCACGTTCCGCACGGCGATCGAAACCATTCGCGAGGTATTCGAGCAATATCCGCACGTGCATGACTTCAATTGATCGTCCGGATTGAACTAGGACAATCCGATTTGATTTTTTAGGACATTAGACTCGGTTGCACTGCTACTCGAAATCGCAACCGCGTCATGTCAGAACTCACGCTTGCCGATGTTTATCGCGCGCGACAACGCATCAAGGGACGCGTGGTCGCTACGCCGCTCGTGCATTCGATGACGCTGTCGCGCATCGCGGGCGTACCGGTTTATCTCAAGCTCGAAACGGTTCAGCCTACGGGCAGCTTCAAGCTGCGCGGCGCGACGAATGCGCTTGCACAACTCGCGGAAGAAGGCTGCGAGCGTGTCGTGACGGCATCGACGGGAAATCATGGGCGCGCGGTCGCGCATGCTGCACGCGCCCTCGGCATGGAAGCGGCCGTGTGCATGTCGTCGCTCGTGCCCAAAAACAAGGTCGATGCAGTCGCTGCATTGGGTGCGCGCGTCGTCATTAGCGGCAAGAGTCAGGACGATGCGCAAGTCGAAGCGCAACGTCTCGTGCGCGAAGAAGGTTATGCGTATGTCCCTCCTTTCGACGATCCACGCGTGATCGCGGGACAGGCGACCATCGGCCTCGAGATTCTCGAAGCGCTGCCGGATGCATCGACCATCATCGTGCCGCTTTCAGGCGGCGGACTCTTCAGCGGCGTTGCGTTTGCGTCCAAATGCGTGCGGCCCGACATCGCGATGATCGGCGTATCCATGGAACGCGGCGCTGCCATGCATGCGAGTCTCGCAGCGGGCAAGCCCATTTTCGTCGATGAGCTAGAGACGCTTGCCGATTCGCTCGGCGGCGGCATCGGGCTCGATAACCGACATACGTTCAGCATGACGCGCGAATTGATCGACCATGTCGTGTTGCTCGATGAAGTGTCCATTGCGCGCGGCATCGTGCATGCGTATCGCGAAGAGCGGCTCGTTATCGAAGGCGCGGCGGCGGTCGGCATTGCGGCCGTGCTCGATCGCGCCGTCGAAACGCGCGGCACGAACCCTATCGTCATTGTCATCAGCGGCTGCAACATCGACATCGACGCGCATCGCCGTTTGATCGGAGCCTGATACATGTCCGCCATCGACCGATCCACTGTTCTTCTGGGCGAAGCGCATTTGCGCACGCTCGTGCCGCTCGATCTCGACGCGATAGAGCAAGTGGAAGCCGCGTTTCGTTCGCTTGCAACCGAAGCCGTCGCGATGCCGCCTATCCTTCGCCTCGACATTCGTGAGCACGCTGGAGAAGTCGACGTGAAAACCGCTTATTTGCCGCGCTTTTCCAGCTTTGCAATCAAAGTGAGTCCGGGGTTCTTCAACAACCCAACGCTCGGATTGCCGAGTCTCAATGGACTCATGCTCGTGTTGTCCGCGCGCACCGGTCTCACCGAAGCCGTGCTGCTCGATAACGGATATCTCACTGCAGTGCGTACCGCAGCGGCTGGCGCAGTCGCCGCGCGTTGGCTTGCAAGGCGCGATGCGAAGCGCGTCGCGATCATCGGTGCGGGCGAGCAGGCTCGTTTGCAACTCGATGCGCTGCGTCTCGTGCGCGACATCGACCATGTGACCGTATGGGCGCGTGAGCGTGAGCGCGCGCTGCAGTACGTGCGCGATTGCGAAGCGCGAGGCATTGCATGCGAAGTCGCGGATAGCGTGAGCCATGCGCTCGAGCGCGCCGATATCGCCATCACTACGACGCCGAGCCGCGAGCCGTTGATTCATGCGCGTGACCTCCATCCCGGCCTGCATATCACGGCAATGGGATCGGACGCGGAGCACAAGAACGAAATCGCACCGGATGTATTCAACGCCGCGCGCTACGTGTGCGATCGCTTGCAGCAAACACGCGTGCTGGGCGAACTGCATCACGCGATCGAGGCGGGAGTCGTCGCAGCCGATGCGACTTTCGCCGAGCTGGGCGAAGTCATTGCAGGACAGGCACCCGGCCGCACGAGCGATGACGAAGTGACCGTGTGCGATCTCACCGGCACCGGCGCGCAAGACACCGCCATTGCAACGCTTGCACTCGATCGTGCGCGAAAAGCGCAGGCCGGAACCATTTTTCATAACGACGTGACGCTCTGATAGAGGGGACGATGTCAGAAATCAAGCAACAGGGCTCAAGCGAAGCGCCTGCCGTGCGCTTGCCGTTCGAGCGAAGTGAATACGACGCACGCATTGCAAAGACACGGCGCGCCATGGAGCAGGCGGGCATCGATCTGATGATCGTGACCGATCCGACCAACATGGCGTGGCTCACCGGCTACGACGGCTGGTCGTTCTATGTGCATCAATGCGTGCTGCTTTCGATGGAAGGCGAGCCGGTATGGTTCGGCCGCGGTCAGGACGCGAACGGCGCGAAACGCACTGTTTTCATGGGGCATGACAATATCGTCGGCTACCCGGATCACTACGTGCAATCGCAAGTGCGTCATCCGATGGATTACCTCTCCACCGAAGTGATCGCTGCGCGCGGCTGGGACACGAAGCGCATTGGCGTGGAGATGGACAATTACTACTTCAGTGCGAAGGCGTATGCGTCCCTCGTTCAGCACGTGCCGAATGCGCAGTTCAAGGATGCGACCGCGCTCGTCAATTGGCAACGCGCCGTCAAGTCGCCGCGCGAGATCGAATATATGCGCATTGCAGCGCGTATCGTCGAGAAGATGCATGCGCGCATTCTCGACAAGGTCGAGCCCGGCATGAAGAAGAGCGACCTCGTCGCGCATATTTATGAAGCGGGTATTACGGGCGTCGAAGGATATGGCGGCGACTATCCGGCTATCGTGCCGCTCTTGCCCACGGGTTCCGATGCAGCGGCGCCGCATCTTACCTGGGACGACTCGCCATTCACCGCGAATGCCGGCACGTTCTTCGAAATCGCAGGATGCTTCAAGCGATATCACTGTCCGCAATCGCGCACGGTGTATCTCGGCAAGCCGCCGCAGCATTTCATCGATGCGGAAAAGGCCGTGGTGGAAGGCATCGAGGCCGGGCTTGCGGCCGCCACGCCGGGCAATAAATGCGAGGACATCGCCAATGCTTTCTTCTCGGTGCTGCGCAAGTCGGGCATTGAAAAGGACAGCCGCTGTGGTTATCCGATCGGCGCGAGTTATCCGCCGGATTGGGGCGAGCGCACGATGAGCCTGCGTCCAGGGGACAAGACCGTCCTCGAACCCGGCATGACGTTTCACTTCATGCCGGGCCTGTGGCTCGACGACTGGGGCCTTGAAATCACGGAAAGCATCCTGATTACCGATACCGGCGTCGAGACCTTCTGCAATACGCCACGCAAACTGTTCGTGAAGGAGTAGCACGATGCGCGCGTCACCGATGAGCCCGACCGTCGATTTCGAGGCGGAAGGCGAACAGCACGGCTTTCTCAAGCTGCCGTACTCGCGCAACGATTCCGCATGGGGCGCGGTGATGATTCCCATCACCGTGATCAAGCGCGGCGATGGTCCTACCGCGCTGCTCACCGGCGGCAATCATGGCGACGAATACGAAGGGCCGATCGCGCTGGCAAAGCTCGCTTCGACGCTCAAAGCCAAGGACGTGAACGGCCGCGTGATCATCGTGCCGTTCATGAACTATCCGGCGTTCAAGGCGGGCGCGCGCACGTCGCCTATCGATGCGGGTAACTTGAATCGCAGTTTTCCCGGCAAGCCCGACGGCACCGTGACCGAGAAGATCGCGGACTATTTTCAGCGCCATTTGTTGCCGCTTGCGGACTACGTGCTCGATATTCACGCGGGCGGCCGCACGCTGGACTTTCTGCCGTTCGCGGCCATCCATCTATTGCCGGATGCCGCGCAGCAAGCGCGATGCGAAGCCGCGATGCGCGCATTCGGTGCGCCGTATTCGATGCGCATGCTCGAACTGGATAGCGTCGGTCTCTACGACAGCGCAGCGGAAGAAGCGGGCAAGGTGTTCGTATCGACGGAACTGGGCGGCGGCGGAACGTCCACCGCCGCGAGCGTGGCGATCGCCGAGCGCGGCGTGCATGGATTCCTCGCATACGCAGGCGTGATAGAAAAGGAAGTTGTAAAAGGCGAAGCCCGCGCGACGACCTTGCTCGATATGCCCGATGGCTCCTGCTACACGACGAGCGAGCACGCGGGCTTGCTCGAAATGTGCCTTGATTTAGGGGATATTGTGAAAGAAGGCGATGTCCTCGCGCGCGTCCACGACATCACGCGTTCCGGCGCGGTTCCCGTCGAATATCGCGCGAAACGTGCGGGACTGCTTGCGGCGCGTCATTTTCCCGGCCTCGTGCAGACGGGCGATACGGTTGCCGTCGTCGCCGATATCGTCGAGCGCAACATCCCTGTCGCCATCTGACCGATGAAACTCGACCGCTATGACGTAGGCATCCTGCGCATTCTCGCCCGCGATGGGCGCATTACGAAATCGCGCCTTGCGGAAGAGATCAATCTTTCGGTCTCGCCTGCATGGGAGCGCGTCAGGAAGCTCGAAGAAAGCGGCATCGTGCGCGGTTATCACGCGGATATCGACTGGACGGCGGTCGCGAAGGGCAGCCGTATCGTCGTCGAGGTGACGCTTTCGCGGCATACGGCACAGGACATGCGGCGCTTCGAGGAACGCGTGGCTCAGGCCGATGAAATCGTGCAATGCTTTGCCACGGGCGGCGGCGTGGATTATGTGCTGCATGTGGTCGCGCGCGACATCGATCACTATCAGCGCTTCATCGACTCGCTGCTTGTCGAGGAACTTGGCATCGAGCGATATTTCACTTATATCGTGACCAAGGTCGTGAAGAGTGGCAGCGATGGCGTGCCCGAGTGGATAGACGTTTAGAAACGCCTTTGTTGCGCCGGCCAAACAGAAAAAAACGCATCGCGCGATACCGACAACGAAAAATTCATCAGTGGCAAAGGGCTTAAAGTGAGTTCATCGGATCACGAACGAAAGCCCACGCAAGGAATATCGATCATGTTGCTCGGTCATCCCATTCTATTCAAATCGCTTTGCTATATCGACAATCGTTGGGTGCATAGCGACAGCGCTGCGTCCATCGCAGTCGTCAATCCTGCTGATCAGAAAGTGATCGGCCATGTGCCGATGCTGGATCAAGCGCAGATCGAAAGCGCCGTCGATGCAGCGGATCGCGCATTTCAGTCATGGCGCTGGATGCCGCAGCAAAAGCGCAGCGCATTGCTGCTGCGCTGGCATGAGTTGATCATGCGTCATCAGGCCGATCTCGCCGGCATTCTTTCTCTCGAGCAAGGCAAGCCGCTTGCGGAATCGCGTGGTGAGATTGCCTATGCGGCGAGCTTCGTCGAATGGTTCGCGAACGAGGCCAAGCGTCTTGCTGGCCGCACGATACCGACGCACATCGACGGCGCGCATCTCGGCACCGTCATGGAGCCGGTCGGCGTCGCGGCGCTCATCACGCCCTGGAATTTTCCGGTCGCGATGATCACGCGAAAGGCTGCGGCGGCGATCGCGGCGGGTTGCACGGTGGTCGTCAAGCCTGCGCACGAGACGCCGTTCTCCGCTATCGCACTGGCGCAACTCGCAGAAGAGGCGGGCTTTCCGCCGGGCGTGTTCAACGTGGTGATCGGCGAACCGCAAATGGCGATGGAAACGCTGGTCAGCGACACGCGCGTGCGCGCAGTGAGTTTTACCGGATCGACGCGTGTGGGTGGCCTCGTTGCCAAGACTGCGGCGGCATCGGGCATCAAGAAACTCGCTCTGGAACTGGGCGGCAACGCGCCTTTCATCGTGACGGAAGACGCCGATCTCGAACAGGCGGTGCGCGTGGCGGTAGGCGCGAAGTTTCAAACGTCGGGACAGGATTGCTGCGCCGCGAATCGCATTCTGGTGGCGCGTCCGCTGTATGAGCAATTCGTCGAACGCTATACGGAAGCGGTCAAGGCATTGAAAGTAGGAAGCGCATTCGAAGCCAATGTCGACGTCGGCCCGTTGATGCATCAAGCCGCATTCGATTCGACCGTCGCACGCATTGAAGACGCCAAAGCGCAAGGCGCGCGCATCACCACGGGCGGCAAGCCGCATGCACTTGGCGGCTGGTTCCATGAGCCGACGGTCGTCGCGGATGCCAAAGCGGGCATGGGCATCTACGACGAAGAGAACTTCGCGCCTATTTCCGCCGTTTCCTCATTCGATACGCTGGACGAAGCGGTCGAGCGCGCGAACGACACCGAATATGGTCTGGCCGCTTATGTGTGCGCGACGCGCATCGACACGATCTTTCAACTCGTGCGCCGGCTCGAATTCGCGATGGTTTCCGTCAACGGCGTCAAATTCACTGGCGCGCCGATTCCCTTCGGCGGCATGAAAGCCTCGGGACTCGGACGTGAAGGCGGTGCGGAAGGCTTCGAGCCTTTCGTCGAAACCAAATATTTTTGCCTGGGCAATCTCGGCTTGCCGCTGTCAAGCGCAGCCTGAACGAACGACTCTCAAGATACGCAACAAGGAGAAACACATGAGCCAACAGAACCAATCGCTCGAACAAAAATTCGCCGAAGACCGCGCCCACTTCATGCATCCGTCGACGCATGCGCATGATCACGCGAGCGGTGCATTGCCGGGCAAGATCGTGACGGGCGCTAAGGGCATCCGCATCGAAGATCATCAAGGCAAGAGTTATATCGATGCATTCGCCGGCCTCTATTGCGTGAATATCGGCTATGGACGCACTGAAGTCGCCGATGCCATTTACGAGCAGGCGAAGAAGCTCGCGTATTACCACACGTATGTGGGCCATTCCACGGATGCGATCATCGAACTGTCGTCGCGCATCATCGACTGGTCGCCGGAGGGCATGAAGAAGGTCTACTACGGCATGTCGGGATCGGATGCGAACGAAACGCAGATCAAGATTGTCTGGTACTACAACAACGTGCTGGGCCGGCCGAACAAGAAGAAGATCATCTCGCGCGAGCGCGGTTATCACGGGTCGGGCATCGTCACGGGCAGCCTGACCGGTTTGCCGAGCTTTCATCAAAACTTTGATCTGCCGATCGATCGCGTCAAGCACACGGTGTGTCCGCATTGGTATCGCAAGGCGCCGGCCGGCATGAGCGAAGCGCAATTCACCGCGTATTGCGTCGAAGAGCTGGAGAAGCTCATTGCGAAGGAAGGCGCGGGTACGATCGCCGCGTTCATCGCCGAACCGGTCATGGGCACGGGCGGCATCATTGCGCCGCCGCAAGGCTACTGGGAAGCCATCCAGCAAGTGCTCAAAAAGCACGACATCCTGCTCATTTCCGACGAAGTGGTGTGCGGCTTCGGCCGTCTCGGCTCGAAGATGGGTGCGCAGCATTTCGGCATCAAGCCGGATCTCATCACGGTTGCAAAGGGTCTGACGAGCGCGTATGCGCCGCTGTCGGGCGTGATCGTGCATGAGCGCGTATGGGATGTGATCGAGAAAGGCTCGCAGGAATACGGCGCGATGGGTCATGGCTGGACCTACTCGGGCCACCCGATTTGTGCTGCGGCAGCGCTGGCGAATCTCGATATCCTCGAACGCGAAAATCTCACGCAAAATGCGGCCGATGTGGGCGGCTACTTGAATGCGCAACTTCACGCTGCATTCGATGCGCATCCGCTCGTCGGTGAAGTGCGCGGCGCAGGCATGCTCGCGGCGCTCGAATTCATGGCGGACAAGGAAGGCCGGAAGCCTTTCGATGCCGCGTTGAAAGTCGGCCCGAAAGTATCAGCCGCGGCGCTCGAACGCGGCGTGATCGCGCGCGCCATGCCGCATGGCGATATCCTCGGTTTTGCGCCGCCGCTCGTCACGACACGCGCAGAGGTGGATGAGATCGTCGGCGTCGTGAAGCAGGCAGTGGATGCCGTCGCTAACGAAGTGATTGGCTCGACTGTCGCCGGCTGAATCACTAAGGCCTGAGTCAGCCGCAGTAACGAGGCCCGCCTTGTCGCGGGCCTTTCTTTTTCGACGTGTGGCAACGAAGTGGAATGTGCGTTGCTCTTATCCCGTCAATCAATTCGACAGGAGGCATGCAATGAACAATGACGATCGTTTGGAAGGACCAGGAAGCACGGACAAGCCGCTCGGCGATGCAGGCAGTGGAGCAAGCGGTGGCGGATCGATAGGCAATCTGCCGGGACCGGGCGCGGCCACAGGCGCCGACCCTAAGCAAGGCGTGCGTCAACCGAATGCAGGTGAAGTCGAACCGGAAAACAGGCGGCTGGATCAGCATCCTCATCAGACGGCAGAGGTGCCGCTCGGCTCGGGGGATCGGCCGGACCCGCCGGGAAAGGGCGGCCTGGGACCGCAAGACGCGCAAGAGAATAAGCAGCAGAACGTACCGCCGCGCGGAAATTAAAACGTTAGTAACTGCAAGCCAAAAGCAAAGCGGCCGCTCATCGCGGCCGCTTCTTTATGCCGATTAGCGGGTGGCAATATACATCGTGATTTCGAAGCCAAAACGCATATCGGTGAAGCTAGGGGTTTCCCACTTCATAAAGCCTCCTTGTGCGATAAGTGGCCTGACGGATGCCGGGCCGTTGCGCAGTGATCTCCTGCAAGCGCCGTGCAAAACTGCGCCCCCAAATCGACGCCCTTAAATCCTAGCGGACTTTGTCGCTTGCATGATTGGAAATTGCGTACGCGTTCATTTAATTTTTTTATAGCGGCCTGGGACGATTTCCCGAGTCATCAGGGTTAATGCGTAGTTTGTCCGGATCCGTTGCGTCATCGCGCTCCAAAGCTTCGCCGGGGCGCGGGATTACCCTATCTATTTCGTCATCGCGGATGTTGTTCAGATCATTACCGCCCGGCGCGCGCGGCTTGTCGTGCGTATCGGGCGCTTCAGGAGTTTGAGCCATTGCGTTTCCTCGTTTGATATTCACTCGGCGCGCGAGGCTTCGCGCAGCACGGCTGCGTCGCTGTCGTACTTGTGATCGCGCATTTTTCTGAGCAGCGCGAGTATCTCGCCGTCCGCGCCGTTGCTTTCCGCCAGCGCCATCAACTTCTCTTTGCCCATTGGATACTCGGCGCCCTTGAGCGCGCGGGCCACTTCTTCCATGCGCGGTTCGTCCTCGTGCCGTTGATCTTGCGAATGCGCGGGATGTTGGGACATAACGCCTCCTTGTTCGATGTGACGATTACTTCGCAAACGCTTGAATGGCAGCAACGGCCGTGCCCATCGCCGGGCGCGATTGATGCTCCGATGCTCGAGTGAGTATCAAAGAAAGGAGGAAATGCAGATGACCATAGCCGCAGACCGCCTATCGGACACCGAGGTCAAGATAGAGAACACGATCTATACGTTCGACAGCAAGGAGAGAGCCGACGCGTTCCAGCAATGCCTGGGCGGCGATAGCGTCGAGACTTGCAAGACCGATCACGCGCCCGTATCGACACGCGCCGCCACGAGCGATAGCGCGCCGCTCGGCGGAGAGCCGGGCAGCATCATTTCGCCGTCGATGGGCGGCATGCCGTGAGTCTTAGCCAGCCTCTATAGCGCCGCGTTATTCGTCGCGCGCGGCGCGAGAGAGGCGCGCGTGAGCGCGTCGAGCGGAAGAGGGTGATCGAAAAAATAGCCTTGCGCCTGTGCTGCGCCCATATCGCGCAACACGGCGAGCGTTGCTGCGTCTTCGACACCTTCCGCAACGAGCGTCAAGTCGAGTGACTCCGCCATGCGCACGATCGCCCGCACGATTGCGCGGCTGCGTGCGCTTTCAGTCAGTTCGAGAATGAACGACTTGTCGATTTTGAGGCCGCTGAATTGGTATTGATGCACATAGCTCAGCGATGAAAACCCCGAGCCGAAATCGTCGAGGACCACGGACATGCCGTTATCGGCAAGACGTTGCATGGTGCGGCGTGCGAGATCGGGTTCGGCGACCAGCGCGCCTTCGGTCAATTCGAGGCAAAGACGCGACGGCGATACGCGATATCGCCGCAGCAGCGCGAGCACGTCATCCGCGAATTCGGGGCGCGTCATGCTGTAGCTCGAACAATTCACATGCACCGGCGGCCAATGCGCGTAATGCGCATTCGAGAGAATGGCGGCAACGCGTTCGAGCATGTAAAGATCAAGCCGGCCAATAAGCCGAAGCCCTTCCACCGAGGGCAGGAACTGCCCCGGCCCCACGATGCTTCCATCAGCCTGACGCCAGCGTATCAATGCTTCCAGTGCGACGATTTCGCCGCTCTTCACATCGACGATAGGCTGAAAATAGGGCACCAATTCGTCGTCGCGCTTCATTGCATTGCGCAGCGCGCCTTCGCGTTCCACCTGATCCGACACTTCACGCCGCAATTCCTGATTGAACACGATAAAGCTGTCGCGCCCCGCATTCTTCACGCGATACATGGCCGTGTCCGCATCGCGCAAAAGATCGACAGGCTCGGTATGAAACTGACTGTCCGCCGTGACGATGCCAATACTGCACGACGAAAACACCACATGTTCTTCGATGTGAAACGGCAAATCGAATGCAGCGAGAACACGCTTGGCGATCGCCACTGCGTCCTGCACCGGCGCGTTTGCAGATAGCACGGCGAACTCGTCGCCGCCGAGACGCGCGAGCAGATCCGTCGAGCGCACGCAATCACGCAGGCGCGCAGCGGCCTGCACGAGCAGCATGTCGCCGAAGTGATGCCCGAGGCTGTCATTCACGACTTTGAAACGGTCAAGGTCGATGAACATCACCGAGAGTTCCTGGCCGCGCGTGCGATAGTCGTTCCACGCGCCGCAAAGCCGCTGCATGAGATGACTACGGTTAGGCAAGCCCGTTAGCGAGTCATGAGCGTTCTCGTGGAGAAGACGTGCGTTGGCTTCATCGAGTTCGCGCGTGCGCGCCTGCACGCGTGCTTCGAGTTCCAGATTAGCTGCGTGCAGAGCTTCTGCATCGCGGCGGCGCGAAAGGGCCGTATCGATATGACGCGATACAAACGTAAGCAATTCCTGATCGCGCAACGAATAGCGCACGAGCGGCGAGTAACTTTGCACGGCAAGCACGCCGCGCACGACGTCGCCATCGAAAAGCGGAATGCCGAGCCATGAACGCAGGCGCACGCTGCCCGTTTCCGTATCGAACGCGCCTTCGTCTATGAGGCGCATCGCTTCCTGATGATCGATCAGCCGCGCGCGCCGCTCGCCGATGACATATTCCGTGAGTCCGCGCTGGCCGCGCCGCGGATCGGGGCGTTCCTGCACGATTTCATCGACGTAATAAGGGAAGGAAACCTCGCCCGTTTCGGTTTCGAACAAGGCGATGTAGAAATTGCGTGCATAGAGCAATTCGCCGACGATGCCGTGCAAGCTGCGAAAAAACTCCATCATGTCGCCGGGACGGCTCGACAATTCCGCGATCTGATAAAGCGCAGCCTGCAAGTGCTCGGAACGCTCCCGCTCCGCAATGCCGTGACGCAAGGCCGCGTTGAGCTGCGAGAGTTCGGATGTGCGCCGCGCGACCTGCTCTTCGAGATCGGCGCGGTGCAAGATGCGGTCGAGCGCCATCGCCACGTGTCGCGCGACGACCAGAAACAGCGCGCGATCTTCGGCGGTGTAGATGCGCGATACGTCGTAGACCTGCATGGCCAGCATGCCGAACACGTCGTCGGATGCATTCTTGAGCGGCGCGCCCATCCAGAACTCGGGGCGGTCGCCAAGACAAAAGAAGCGCCCGTCGCGTTCGGCGGCGTTGATGTCGGCGCGCGTGACGAACAGCGGCTGGCCGCTCGTCAGCACGCGGCCGGTCATTGAAAGATGCGAAGGATCGAGAATGTCGTAATTGTCGGCCTCGAGTACATCGGTATCAATGACATCGACGTAATACGGGTAAGTAATTTTGCCGGTCTTGCGGTCGTAGAGCGCGAGATAAAAATTCTCCGCATCGATGAGCGTGCCGAGCCGTTCATGCACGCAACGCAAGAATTCGGCGCGGTCGCGCACCGAGCTTGCCAGATAGGCAATTTCGTACAACACGCGCTGCGTCAGTTGTGCGCGCGCCAACGCCTCGGCCTGCACGCGTTCGCCAAGGCGCCGCGCGAGGCTCGCTAACTCTCTGTTGTGTCGATGTACGGCCGGCGCGAGCAGCCATCCGAGGACGCCTTCACTGCGCCCGGTCGGCCAGCGATGCCAGCCGTGCGCGGCGCACTGCGCTTCGAGCCCTTCTTCCGGAATACTGCGCGGCCAATGCAACGGCGCGTCGCCACGGTGTGCAAGATGCAACTGCTCGCCCGCGCGATACCACGCCCATTCGCGGCAGCAATTGATCGAGGCGGCGTCGCGCAGCAGCGTTTCGACAGGCTGCGCATCGGTCACTTCCGTCACATCCGTCAAAGCCGTATCGGCCGCGGCGGAAGCCGAACCCGGCGTCGCGTTATATGCGGAAAACACACTCATCGGCGCTCCAGGCCATTCTCTTTAAGGGCGTTGAGGCCGCCTCGCCGGCGGTCCGGGTCGTTGCTCAAGCAATCGCTCCTACCGGGCTAACGGCAGCGAGCATACAGGCTTGAGCATCGCCGAAAAAAAAATGTAAGACGCTCAGAGAAAACGAATTGATGCGCGACGGTATTTCCCTCGTCAGAAGCGCTTTTGCATGAAATAGCGGGACCGGCCGCCATGGAAATCTTCGAGTTCCCCAAACGCCTCGTAGCCGCAGCGCGCGTAAAGATTACGCGCTTGCGTGCTGAGCGTGTCGAGCCAGACGGCGCGGCAACCGCGTTGTTTCGCTTCGAGTTCGGCAGCTTCCAGTGCGCGTGCCGCCAGCCCGCGTCCGCGCATGTCTTCGCGAATCCATAGCCATTTAACGAAAAGCCAGCCCCATGCGGTAAATCCGGCAAGCCCGCCGACGAAGTCGTCGCTGACATAGAGCGATACCGCCAGATCCCGATGCCCGCTCGGTCCGAGTTGCGACGCGTTGAACGCGGCGAGCCCGCCCGCGACTTCCGCCTCGAACGATTCGTCGATCCAGTCAGTGACGGATAACGTGACGTCCGACATGTCACTTTCACTTCTGCGAAGGCGGCGCAACCGACGCGCCTTTGATGCCGTGGCGCGACAGCGCGCTGGCGACGAAGCCCGAGCGCTTCACGTCCTCGACAAATTCCCTGAGAAAGTGCGCGGCCTCATCGCCACGGCTCTTGGGAAGGCCCATTGCCTGTTGAATGACCATGAAGCGTTGGTCAAGAAGGCGCAGGCCCGGTGTGCGCGCGGCATCGGCTTCCAGTTGCTGTTTGACGCCTGCCGCGACTTCGAGGCCATCGCGTAGAAACGCTTCGACGACCGCTTGCGACGACTCGGTCCGCACGATCTGCGCGCGTTTGATTTCGCGCGTCAGGAACAGGTCATACGCGCTGCCCTTGCCGACCATGATGCGGTTGCCTTCGCGGTCCACTTCGTCGTTGCGCGTAAGGGGCGAGTCATCGCGCACGAGATAGTAGCCCTCGATCAGCACGTATGGAGCCGTGAAGGCGATGCCCGCGCCACGCAGCGGATCGATCGCGAAGAAACCGATATCGGCCGCTTCGTTCGTGACCGTTTCGACGGATTTCGCAGCGGTATCGAAGGCGCTGAACGTGATGCCGACGCCTAGCCGCGACGCGAGTTCGCGCGCGATATCCACCGATACGCCGCCGGGTTCGCCATCTGACGCATTGCGATGCGCGAGGATCGGATTGCCGAGATTGATCGATGCGCGCAGCACGCCAGTCGGCGCAAAGGCTTTCAGCAAGGTTGAAGAAAGAGTCATGTTTGCGCGGTCCCGGTGGTTGCAAGAAAATCTGTTTGCAGCATGAGCATGCAGAATACGCGAATCGCAAAGGCTCTTGCAAACAAGGAGTGAGAATGCCTGACACCATCGACAGTCACGCGCTGATTGCGCGCCTGCAATTGCAACCGCATCCGGAAGGCGGCTATTTCCGCGAGACGTATCGCGCGGAACAGCGCGTGACGCGGGATGGATCGAATGAAACACGCACGGCCTCCACCGCTATTTATTTTCTTCTTTGCGATGGCGCGCATTCGGCGTGGCATCGAATTCGCTCTGACGAAGTCTGGCATTTCTATGCCGGCGATCCTGTCGACGTCCATGTGCTCGATGCAAGCGGTGTGCTGACCACGCATCGGTTGGGGAACGCGCTCGTGCATGCGGACACCGCATTTCAGGCCGTCGTCAGAGCAGGCGACTGGTTCGCCGCCGAATGCCGCGATATATCGGGCGCGGCGCTGGTTGGTTGCACCGTTGCGCCGGGCTTCGAATTCAGTGAGTTCGAATTAGCCGCGCC
The DNA here is from genome assembly GCF_023630965.1 of Caballeronia sp. ATUFL_M2_KS44. Classification (NCBI taxonomy): domain Bacteria; kingdom Pseudomonadati; phylum Pseudomonadota; class Betaproteobacteria; order Burkholderiales; family Burkholderiaceae; genus Caballeronia; species Caballeronia sp. ATUFL_M2_KS44. The sequence continues at coordinate 405,256 of NZ_JALQEA010000039.1, forward strand.
GGGGGAATTGCAAGCGCGGTATCCGCAACATCGAGAATTGATCGACCGGCTCGCTTAGCCGTTCAATGCAATGCCGAGCGTTGCGCAGATGAATGCGCCAATGCGCGCGATGTCGTTCAGCGGCAAGACGGGAAGGGTCGTATCGAGTGCGGTGGCGTCGTCGGTTGCGACCGCAAGAATTTCCAGATCGGTCTTGTAGAGCGGCTCTCTGGAAACCGACGGCCGAACGACTTCTAGCCGTGGCATGGCCTCGCGCGCGAAGCCTTCGACAATCACGAAGTCCGCGTGCGAAAGACGCGCGGCGAGCGTGGCAAGCGGCGGCTCGGGTTCATCGTTCAGTTCATGGACGATTGCATAGCGATAAGGCGATGCGATCAACACTTCACCTGCGCCCGCGCGGCGAAATCGCGCGCTGTCCTTGCTGGGCGGTTCCAGTTCGATGGAATGATGACTGTGCTTGATCACGTTGACCTTGAGGCCGTGCGCGCGAAACCAGGGTAACAACGCTTCGATCAACGTGGTCTTTCCTTGACCGGAGCGGCCCGAAATGCCGAAGAACGGCGGATGCGGCGAATTCATGCGATGGTTATGAAGTCATGTCAGACGGAGTGGGTCAAGCGAGTTTAGCGGTTCCGTGGCGAGCGCAGTGAAATCGCGCTATCGTCGGGCATCGTGTTTGCGAACGACGGCAAGCCCGCGACATTCCAGAGGAATAGACATGGCCGAAGACAATCCGAGCACGGCGCTCGCTCCGCAGCAATTTTCCATCGACGTGATGCTCGAGAAATATGCCAAGGGCGACGAGACGCGCGTGGAAGACATTCATCGACGCGTCGCGCGTGGCGTGGCCCTTGCAGAGCCCGCCGAATTGCGCGCGAAGATCGAAGCGGAGTTCGTCGACAACTTCAAACGCGGCGCGTTGGGCGCCGGGCGCATCATGAGCGCGGCGGGCGCGGGCATCGACGCCACGCTCATCAACTGCTTCGTGCAGCCCGTGGGCGATGCCATTCAGGGCGTCGACGACAATGGCTTGCCGGGCATCTACGTGGCGCTTCTGCAAGCAGCCGAAACAATGCGACGCGGCGGCGGCGTGGGATATAACTTCTCGGCAATCCGTCCACGTGGCGCGCGCGTGCATTCAACGGGCTCGGCCGCATCGGGACCGTGCAGCTACATGGATGTGTTCGATGCATCGTGCCGCACGGTCGAAAGCGCGGGCGCACGTCGCGGCGCGCAGATGGGCATACTCGATTGCACGCATCCTGACCTGCTCGAATTCATCGCGGCGAAGCATACGAAGGGGCGCTGGAACAACTTCAACGTGTCGGTCGCGGTCAGCGACGAATTCATGCAGGCCGTCGCCGACGGTGCAACGTGGCAACTTGTGCACAAGGCGGAGCCGTCGCCGGCGCAGCGCACATCGGCGGATATCCGGCAACGCGAAGACGGCCTATGGGTCTATCGCGAGGTCGAAGCGCGTGAAGTGTGGAACACGATCATGCGTTCTACTTACGATGTTGCGGAGCCGGGCGTCGTGTTCATTTCTCGCATGAACGGGGACAACAATCTGCGCGCGGTCGAGTCCATTCGCGCGACGAATCCATGCGGCGAGCAGCCGTTGCCCGCCTACGGCTGCTGCAATCTCGGCCCGATCAATCTCACTCGTCTGGTGCTCGACCCATTCGCGCAGATGCGTGGCGGCGTGCCGACTTTCGACTGGGACGGCCTTGCGCGCGCAACCAGGACACAAGTGCGTTTCCTCGATGACGTGCTCGACGTCACGCTCTGGCCGCTGCAGGAACAGGCGCGCGAGGCGCAGGCGAAGCGTCGTATCGGCGTGGGCTTCACGGGCCTAGGCGACACGCTCGTGATGCTCGGGCTTCGTTACGACACGCAGGAAGGCCGCGATTTTGCCGCGCGCGTGGGCCGCACGATGCGCGACGAAGCGTATCGCGCATCGGTCGAACTGGCGCGCGAGCGCGGCGCGTTTCCGCTCTTCGATGCGAAGCGTTATCTCGAGGAAGGGACGTTCGCATCGCGCTTGCCCGACGACATCAAGAGCGCCATTCGCCTGCATGGCATTCGCAACAGTCATCTCCTTTCCATCGCGCCGACAGGCACCGTGAGTCTTGCGTTCGCCGACAATGCATCGAACGGCATCGAGCCCGCGTTTTCATGGACGTATCAGCGCACGAAGCGCATGGCGGACGGCTCGCGTCAGAGCTTTGCCGTCGAAGATCATGCGTACCGTTTGTATCGCGAGATGGGCGGCGACGTGAACGCATTGCCGGATTACTTCGTGAACGCGCTGCAAATGTCCGCGCACGATCACCTCGAAATGATGGCGGCGGTGCAGCCTTTCGTCGATACGTCGATCTCGAAGACGGTGAACGTGCCGGCCGATTATCCGTTCGACAAGTTTCAGGACCTTTACTTCGAAGCATGGCGACGTGGCCTCAAGGGTCTCGCGACATATCGCCCGAACGAGACGCTCGGCGCGGTGCTTTCCGTGACGCCGCAAGAGACGCCGAGCGATTCGCCGGATCCCGAACTGGACCTCGATCCTTTGCGCATTGCAATCGATCATCGGCCGCGTGGCGAGTTGCCCGCGATCATCGAGAAGGTCGAATATCTGACGCAGGCGGGAAAGAAGTCGCTTTATCTGGCGGTGTCGTTTATCGAAGTGACGGGGCGCATTGCGGGCGAGGACGTGACGATCGAGCGTCCCATCGAATTCTTCATTCCAACGGGACAGCGCGACGAATCGCAGCAATGGATCACCGCGACGATGCGTTCGCTTTCGCTCGCCGCGCGCGGCGGTTTTGCGGCGCGCACGCTGCAGGATATGCGCAAGGTGTCGTGGGATCGCGGGCAAGTGCGTCTCGGCGATGTCGAGCGGATCGACGGTCATCGCAGTCCGCGCTGGCATGACTCGGAAGTCGCGGCGCTTGCTTACGCGATTCAACAGATTCTCCATCGCCGTGGCTTTCTCGACGCAGAAGGCAATCAGGTGCCTTCGCGCGTGCTGGCTAAAAGGCGGACCGAGAGCGCGCAGCCGGTCCGTGCGTTGACGGCGGATGACGAAGTCGCAGCCGACGACGCCGATCCACCCGATGCATCCGCCGGTGATGCGAACGAAGCGAGCGGCTTGGCGCTGATGCACGGGCGCAAATGCGCGACTTGCGGCGCGAACGCCGTCATTCGCAAGGACGGTTGCGACTTCTGCACCGCATGCGGGGAAATCGGCGCGTGCGGCTAGCGTTCCCAGCAAAATTCGGCGTACTCGGGCGCATCGCACGCTAGCCCGGCGCACTTTCCGCACCGCGATCCACTCTCCTCTCACCGCCAGCGATGACCCCTTCAGGGTCACGCTGGCGGGCCTCCATTCGCACCTTGGTAAGCCCGCAGATTTGCCTCCAGGCAGGCACTCTTCTAGTAACACTACTCCGAATCAATTATTAAATAGACCTTACGAAAATAAGAAAAATCGGGGGTTTAATTTGTTACAGGTTCCATTCAAAATCGCTGCTGTTCAACTGGCTGGGACAAAGCTAAACCGAGGGCCGTGCCCCAGGCTGTCCTTGCGACAGCGTCCGGTGGACGAGATGCGTGATCGGGCGTCAAGGGTGGTCGAAGCGGCAACTGCATGCGGCGCCACACTCCAAATGAAACCGATTGTTCAAAATTAACTGGAGTCCATAACATGAAGAAATCCCTTGTCTCGGCACTGCTTGCCGCCGTGATGGGTTTCGCCGCCGGCGGCGCGTTCGCGTCCGATGGCACCATCAACTTCAATGGCGCGCTGACTGCCACCACCTGCACGATCAACGGCAACGGCACGTCGTCCAAGAACTTCACGGTCACGCTTCCGACGGTCTCGACAACGAACCTGAAGGGTTTAGGCGACACCGCTGGCTCCACGTCCTACAACATCGCACTGACGGAGTGCGCACCGGTGACGAGCACCAGCAAGGCATCGGTGTTCTACGAAGCGGGTACCACCGTCGATCCGGCGGATGGCCGTCTGATGGTGGCGACCGGCGGCGCGCAGAACGTCAAGCTCGAACTGTTGAACCAGGATGCATCGACGATCAAGGCCGGTTACTCGCGTGACCTTCAGAACTCGAAGCCGGCAGACATCTCGTCTGGCGCCGCTACGCTGAACTACATGGTTCGCTACTATGCGACCGGCGCAACGAGCGCAGGCGCGGCGAATTCGTCGGTCGTGTACAGCATCGACTACCAATAAGCGGTGTCGCAAAAGCGGAACTTCCGGTTTTGAAGTTCCGGTGCAAGAGGCGGGTGAAAGTCCGCCTCACTTTGAATCCGTGCTTCGTTGTGCAATTCGTCGTCAACATGAAAATTCTCAGCCGACTCGTCTCCGCCGCCGTGTTGCTTGTCGCCATCCAGAGCGTTGGACAGCAGGCCCACGCGTCAGTTGTCATCGCGGGCACACGTGTCGTATACAACCAGAGCGATTCCGAAGTCACCGTCAAGTTGACGAACAACGGCAAGCTGCCGGGGCTCACGAAGGTATGGATCGACAAGGGCGATGCCGACGCGAAGCCCGACACCATCGACGTGCCGTTCACGATCAATCCGCCGATGATGCGTATCGATCCGGGCAAGTCGCAGACTTTGCGCATCATGTCCACCGGTGAGCCGATGCCCGGGGACAAGGAAACGGTGCTCTATTTGAACGTGCTGGAAGTGCCGCCGAAGCCTACGGGCGACGAAGCCAGCGCCAACCAACTGCAGCTAGCATTTCGGACGCGTATCAAGTTCTTTTATCGTCCGACGGGGATAAAAGGGCAGGCTACCGACGCGCCGGATGGCATCGTCTGGCATCTGAAGCACGAGGGCGGGAAGAATCTGATCGTGGCGGATAACCCCACTCAGTATCACGTGTCGTTCGACCGTATCGAAGTCACCGACGGCACGCACATAGCAGCATTCACCGACGGCGGAATGGTCGGGCCGGGGGAAAGCAAAGCATTTCCCGTCAAGGGCGATCTACCCGCAGCCGGCGCGAAAGTTCACTACACGGCAATCAACGACTACGGCGGACCTCAAGCCGGCGACGCGAAGCTCGCGCCCTAAGAGGCGAAATCCTGTCGCCGCGTCGTTCCATCATCGGCGGCTGCGCATTCTGCGCGCCGCAATGATCCGGTAAAGATGTACTAGCTCGCATACCACGCAGCATGCCGGGGCATGCTGTCTTCGAATAGTTGGTATAACTAAATGAAAACGCACTCCTATAGCGCGCATATGTCCGGCATGCGATTGAAGCCGGTCACGTTGCTCGCCATCCAGGCCTTTGCCGCCATGGGCGTCAGCGGGCACGCATGGGCAGACGCATCTCAGCAGCCTGGGCCCGTGCAGTTCAATGAGCAATTCCTGGAGTCGGGTGGCGGCGGGAAGCTGGACATCTCGCGGTTCAACAACGGGCAACCTGTGCTGCCGGGGACGTATCGCGCGGATACCTACGTCAATAACGTATGGCGTGGCAAGTTCGACGTCGATATTCGCGATTCCGCGCAGCATCCGGGCACGGTGCAGGCGTGCGTCACTATCGACTTGCTCGAGCGTTTCGGTGTGGATTTGCGCAAGCTGTCGCCGGAATCCGCCGCGAAGCTGGAATCCGCCGCGAACGGGTGCCTGACGCTGGAAGAGCTGATTCCGAGCGCGACGGCAGTGTTCGACGGCGGCGAACAGCGTCTCGACGTCAGCGTTCCGCAGATCGCCATGAGCACACGGGCGCGCGGCTATGTGGATCCGAAATACTGGGACGACGGCATCAACGCCGCCACGCTGCAATACAACGCGAACGTTTATCACAGCTCGGCCGGCGGATACGCGAACGATTCCCAATATCTCGGGCTGATCGGCGGTGTCAACGTCGGTGCCTGGCGGTTCCGCTATCAGGGCAACCTGACGCACAACAACCTCACGGGGCAGCACTACCAGAACGTGCAGACGTACGCGCAGCGTGCGTTCAAGGACATCAAGAGCCAGTTCACGGTTGGCGACACCTTTACGGATGGCGCGCTGTTCGACAGCTTCGGTGTGCGCGGTGTCACGCTCGCCACCGACGACCGCATGTACCCGGAGTCGCAGCGCGGCTACGCGCCGGTGGTGCGCGGCATCGCGAACAGCAATGCGCGGGTGCAGGTCCGGCAGAACGGCAACATCATTTATGAAACGACGGTCGCGCCGGGCGCATTCGAGATTGACGACCTGTATCCGACGGGTTACGGCGGCAACCTCGATATCATCGTGACCGAAGCCGATGGCTCGCAGCATGTCTCAACCGTGCCGTACGCGGCGGCGGTGAATGCACTGCGTCCCGGAGTGCTGCGTTATAGCGCGATGATCGGCCAGTACCGCGATCCGACCGTCGATATTCATCCGTTCGTTTCGCAATTCACCGTGCAGCGCGGCATCAACAATCTGTTGACGTTGTATGGCGGCGTGACCGGCGCCGACATGTACTTCTCGTCGATGATCGGCGCGGCGCTGAACACGAGCGTCGGCGCGTTCGGCCTCGATGTCACGGATGCGATCGCCAGCTTCAAGGGCTACGGCACGCGTAACGGCGCGAGCGTTCGACTCAGCTATTCACGCCTGTTCGAACCGACGAACACGAACATCGCGATCGCCGCATATCGCTACTCGACGAACGGCTTCTTCACGCTACCCGACGCGGTGATGATGCGGCAACTCAACGAAGATCATCAGCCGGGCTTGATGACTTCGCTTCAGAAGTCGCGCTTACAGTTCGTGCTGAATCAGAGCCTCGGCGAGGGCGGGCGCTACGGCGCAATCTACGCGATGGGCTCGTTGCAGACTTACTGGAACCGCTCCGACCACGATACGCAATTCCAGATCGGCTACAACAACAGCTGGAAACGCATGACGTATGGCGCGTCACTGGTGCGGCAGTATCAGGTGAACACGAACCGGTGGGACAACCGGATCATGCTGAATATGTCGATCCCGCTCGGCTTCGGCGCGCATGCACCGTTGTCGTCCACCAACTTCCAGCACGACACGAGCGACGGCCGCTCGACGATTCAGCAGTCGGTCACCGGCACGCTGGGCGTCGACAATGCATTCAGCTACGGCGTCAATGCGACCTTGACCGACGGCGGTCACGACGAAAGCGGCTCGGTCGGCGCAGGCGGCAACATCGGTTATGTGTCGCCGGTTGCGTTGCTTACCGCGAACGCGAGCGTCGGGCGGAATTATTCGCAGGTCGGCGCAGGCGTGTCGGGCGGTGTGGTGGCGTGGCAAAACGGCGTCGCGTTCACGCCGAACATGGGCGATACCGTGGCCGTCATCGAGGCCAAGGACGCGGCGGGCGCCAGACTGGCGAGCGGCGCGGGCTTGCGTGTCGATCGCTGGGGACATGCGGTCGTATCCGGCATCCAGCCGTATTCGAACAATGACATCGAACTCGATCCGAAGGGCCTGCCGATCAACGTTTCGCTGAAGTCCACCGTGCAGCGCACCGCGCCTACGGCTGGCGCCGTCGTCCGCGTGCAGTTCGAAACGGAGAACCTGGGCAAGCCGGCTGTCATGCGAGTCATGCAAGCGGATGGCAAGTCCTTGCCGTTTGGCGCCGAAGTGTTCGATGGCGAAAGTCACACGGTGGGCACGGTGGCGCAAGGCAGCCGCATCATCGCGACGGGCCTCAAGGCCGATGCCGGCACGTTGAACGTGAAATGGGGCGATGCACCCGAGCAGCGGTGCGCGGTCCGATATCAACTGCCGCCGAATGTGGACGCCGCGAAGCCAAATTCGATCAGCGTTTCGGACGCGGTCTGTCAGTGAAGGGCCGTCAAAGCTAATTCATCGGGAAAGGAACAAATGAATAACATGAACCGGCTTGCACTTACGCTGTTGCGGCGCGTGATGTGCTGGCTTGCGATGCTGATCTTCGTGCCTTCTTCAGCATGGGCGACCGCGAGCTGTACTGCGAACTACACGTCTTTCACGTTGACGCTGCCTTCAACCGTCGCGGTGGCGCGGGACTTACCTAATGGCTCGGTTCTGACGACATGGTCCTCGTCGCCGTCGAAGAACGATTATTGGACCTGCATCATTTCGGGAAGCGTCTATAACGGAACCGACTTCGAAACGGCGGGCATCACCACAGCGGGGCCAACGACCTATAACGCGACGTACCAGGGCGTTGCGTTTCAGGTCTATCCGACGAACGTTCCCGGCGTAGGCATTGCAATGGGCGGCTATACCATCCCGGACAGCACGCCCTATGGTCCTCAGACATTTCGCACCATGGGCCGCCAATGGAACAGAAATGGCACCATCCAGAATGGGGGGCAGTTGATCGTTGCACTGGTCAAAACCGGTGACATTACGCCGGGCACGGCGACAGGCATGATCGCACAGGCGTTCTCGTGGCAAACGCTGACGCCACCGCCCGCAGGGGACGTGCCGTCAGCCGGCATCATCAATTTTTATATCACGCCGGTTGTAATCACCGTGCTCACCTGCCAGACGCCTGACGTCAACGTTCCGATGGGCATCCAGGGACCAGCGGATCTGCCGAACGTGGGGCCTGCTCCGAGCAAAGTCGCATCGTTCAACCTGAGTCTGAACAACTGTCCGGGCGGCGTGCCGGTAGCCGGGACATCCGCGGGCCAGATTCACAGCATTCAGTATCAGATCGATCCATCGAACGGTCAGGTGTCCGGGTTCAGCAACGTTGCGGCGTTGAGCGGTAGCCCGGCGGCGGGCGGCGTGGGCGTCCAACTTTATGACAACACTGGAGCCGTGTTTCCGTTCGGTACCCTTCGGACGCTGAATGGCTTCGATAGTTCAAACGGCGGCAGCTATGCCATACCAATGACAGCGCGCTATTACCGCACCGGCCCGCTGACCGCCGGACCCGCAAACGCAACCATGACGATGACCGTCTTATACCAGTGATTGCCACGGTGGCGGTCTGCGCGAGGGGCAGACTGCCGTCAGACTGGAACCACCACGAAACGAAGGAGAAGAAAACATGAAGAGGTTGATAAGCGGGCTTGCGGTGCTTGGGCTCATGAGTGCGGGCCCGGCTTTCGCCGTCGATGCCACGCTGAATTTCACTGGCACAATCATATTGCCCACGTGCACCGTCGATTCGGGTTCCGTCTCGCAGACGATTGATCTTAAGACGGCTAAAACAACGGATTTCCTTTCAGTGAATGCGACGAACAATGCAACGCCGTTCAGTCTGCTGTTGAAGAACTGCGCCGTCAACACGAACGTCTCGATGACCATTAACGGAACCGTCGATACCGTGCAAAGCGTGCTCAAGAACACGGGTACAGCGAGTCAGGTTGGCGTGCAGTTGTTGAAGGCGGTTAATGCCGGCGACACGACGGGAACGCCGTTCCCGCTCAACACGCAGACGACTATCGGCGCCGTGGATGCCACCAACACCATGACCATTCCGATGGTCGCTCAGTTCTACCGGCTCGGAACCATGACTGGCGGGACGGTTGCAGCAACGGCGACGGTGAACTTCGGATACAACTGAGTCCCGACAGTGCATCCGCGAATTCCGATTGAATTCGGAGCGGATTGTTTGATAGGATAACGAAACGAGCGAATAAAACCGTTCGTGCTTATTTCATTTTTCTCAAGAATCTGGAAGAGTTAGAGATGGAAAAAATCGACCGCATTGCATTGAAATATTCCCAACTCGCGGGTGGCGCTGCGAAGGCTTCATCGAGCAGTTCGACGTCAACGACCGTGAACATTTCCGTGTCGTCCGTCCAGGTCAATAACAACCAAAAACCATAATAGCTCGCCACTGTTGTCGTTGGGCCAGACGGGTCAACTAGGGCCGCCTCAGTCTAGGGCGGCCTTTTCGTTTTCATAGATAAAAATCGTCAAGAGGCTTTGCTTCATCGTTAGAGATGACGGGATAAGGCGCGGACGCATGAGTTTGTCAAATAGCAGTTGAAACGAGACCATGCGTATTCCCTTGCTAACATTCTTCTAGGTCCTGATCGGCCTTTTTGCTGCCATTTTGCTCGAATGAACAAGCGCTATTACCAACCGTCCCTTATTTAGGATTTATCGCGGTTTACCGGCACCGAGAAAGAACCTACCATCTGCCCGGTCTTGGAGTGTTCCACTTCAGACGGACTCCTGAGTGAATCAGGAAGGTGACCGCGTCGGCTCATGATGAGCTGCTCGGTTGTTATTGAAAGAAACATCGGAAAATTCAAAATGCAAAAGATCGAACGCACTGCTTTGGCTCAGGCATCGCTGGCTGGCGGCTGCCACAAGGCTAGCAGCAAGTCTTCGTCGACCACGACCGTCATCATCAACCTGAAGCAAAGTTAAGGCGCTGTGTCATTAGCCGGACTCAGCGCTGAGTCCGGTCAATTAAATGTGCCTCCAGGGGGTCGCGTAGCGGCTCTAGCGTCAGTTGTTAAGGCGCGGTTGCCGCTTATGCGATCCTCTCAGTGCGAGGCAGCGTCCCACATGGAGCCGCCTTGAACTGAATATCCAAGATGACCGAGTTTCGAAGTCGATCGGTCAAGGCACTGAAACGTTCGCGGATGAATCGATTGTTCGAAGAAGTCGGTTAGTGAGTGCCGAAGCCAGCGTAGTCCGGAAGACTTATCCATGTCCGTCCATCCCCACGAAAATCAATGCCCGCTCTGCGTTCCGCGCTAAAGAAATGGCTCGCGCTGCGAAAGCATCGCGTGCGGCGTAGTTTCTTCGGTCGAATTCCAATGAGTTCGGTGGAAACGCTTGCTCATTGTGTTTGGCGCACGCGCAGCATGTACGACGCAACATGTAGAGCAAGCGGCCGAGTGCGATCGGAAATCGGCCTTGACGTCCTGAACTTGCCTCCGGCGAGAGCGCGTCGAGCGTGTGCGGGCGCGTATATCGAAAAGCTGATCGATCAGCGCATCTACTTTGGCCGCGACATTCGAAAACACGAAGCGTGGCCTGACCTCGAACAGATCGCGCGGGCGCTTACCGCCGAAGTCGCAAGGCTGAGAAAGGAATCGCCTGGGCGGCCGGTGTTCATTTCCCCGTTCCACTTCGTATCACAGTACGCGAACATCTATATCGTCGAGCGCGTGGCCGCGTTGCTCGGCTTGCAGTCCATGTCCGTGGTCTCCGGCGTGCCGAGGAATCAATATGGCGACGACCACGCGCTCATTCCCGGCATCAAGGTGCTCTACACCTACGGCGACACGAATCGCAATGGCCTCGGCGTACGCGTCGCGCGCTCGCTGAAACGCGATGGCGTTGCCGTGCTCTTTTCCGATGTCCCGCCTTTCACCATGCATCGTTATCCGATGGAAACGGTCGAGGTATCGATGTTCGGCAAAAGCGCGCGCATCCATAACGGCGTGTTTCGCATGGGAGAAACCTTCGGCGCCGTGCTGCTGCCGTTTTACCTGCGCTTCTCGCGCGGACACTTCGAGGCGCGGCTATTCGATCCTCTCCCGCTCGACGCGGCCGAGTCGCCGCAGCGGCTCGCCGGCTATATCGAGACGGCGCTTCTCGACAATTATGAACAGTGGCTTCCGGCCGGGCATCCCGCAATGTACGCGTTCGCCCCGTCGAAATAGCCGAATGCAACAGCCGACCACGTAAGACTTCATGCAACCGACCGATCTTCCCCAATTCAGGGACGTGCCATGGCGCTGGATCGCCTATGCCACGTCCGTGTTCACCATCGCGGCGCTGGCCTTTGGCTTCGTCCACCAGATCGAGCTCAAGCAGGACGTCTCGGGCGAGATCGTGTCGCCGTCGGAGGTGAAGATTCAGGGCTTGAACGGGATGGTGTCCGCGATCTACGCGCGGCCGTCGGAACATGTCGAACCGGGGACGCCGTTGTTTCGCTTGCAGCGCGATTTCTCGCTCACGACAGACGGCCTGCGCCGGCAAGCATTCGACGAGAAGATGCGCGACGACCAAATCCATGCCATCGACGAGCAATACAACGAGCGTCGCGCGCAGTTGAACGCACAGCGCGACACCGCGCGCGTTACCGAAGCCAGCCGTCGCGCAGAACTCGGGTCGCTGGATGCGCAGATTGCGCAGAACAGTCAATTGGTGGGCGAGTTCGAGCAGCGGCTCGCGCGGCTGAATGCGGTGTCGGAGTACGTGACCGCGGACAAGATCGAGCAGGCGCGCGCGGACATCCATCAAGGCAAGGTGACGGTCGCGCAGGGCGTGGCGCGGCGACAGCAACTGGCCGGCGAAATTGGTGCATCGAATAGCACGCAAGCCGATCTTGAAGCGCAACTGCGCGAACTCGATGCCCGTCGCGCTCGCGACATTCAGGATGTCCGCGCGCGCTTCGAACGCGAACGCCAGGACGCAACCGTCTCCGCGCCGAAGGGCGGCGTGGTCACGTTCTCGGGGCTGGTCGCAGGCCGCATGCTCGCAGCGGGCGATGTCGCCATGGTCATTTCCACGAAGGACAGTGGCCCCTTGCGTGCAGCGTTGAGCATTCCTTCGCGGCGACGCGGCTTCGTGAGAGAAGGGCAGGTCGTGCGGCTCAAATTCGACGCCTTTCCGTACGCCAAGTTCGGCACGTACGAGGCGCGCATCGATTCGATATCCGGCACCACGGTGCTGCCTGCGAGCCCGCTCGGCTTGCCCGGCACGCCTGGCGCGCCCGATCCGTCCGAGCAGACTGAAAGCGCCAAGGAATCCGAGGGCGATTACCTCGCGTGGGCCACGCTGCGCGGCAACACGTTCGAATTCGAGGGCCAGCACTTCAAGATTCTGCCCGGAATGCGGGCGACGGCGAGCATCGTCGTGGAACGAAGGACGCTCGCCGAGTGGGTGCTGGCGCCGTTGTATCGAATGCTAAGAGGTTGATGTGCGGATCATCTATCAGAACGAAGTCGCCGAATGCGGCTATGCATGTTTGGCGATGGTGCTCTCGCATCTCGGGCGGGCCACCGAAGTGCGCGAACTGTCGTCGTATAAGCCGATCTCGGCGAACGGCCTCTCGCTGATGGACTTGTACGATGTCGCCGTCGATTTCGGTCTGGAAGTGCAGGCGTATCGTTTCGACGCGTCCGATCTGTCGGCCGTGAAGAAGGGCTCCATTCTCCATTTCGGCGGCGCGCACTTCGTCGTGTTCGAGAAGGCGGGACATGGTTACGTGCGCGTGATCGATCCCGCGACCGGCCGTCGTCGCGTCTCCATGGACACGTTCCGCTCGGCCGTGTCCGGCTTTCTGCTCGAGTTCGCGCCGACGCCGCAGATGCCGCGCATTCGCGCCAAGTCGCGCGTGCCGGCTGCGCTCAAGCGCGTGCGCGCGTTGAGTCCGCAGTTGAAGGCGCATATCGGCAAGATATTGTTCGTCGCGCTCGGCAGCCAGTTCGCCATTCTCGCGATGCCGTATTTCGGCAATCTCGTGCTCGATTACGTGGTCGCAGCCGACAACCGCAACCTGCTGAACGTGCTCGTGGTCACGTTCGCGAGCATCTTCATCCTCGGCGCGTTGAGCGAGTTCGTGCAGAAGTACCTCACGGAATTGCTCTACAACCTCACGCAGATCAATTCGACCGAAGGCTTGTTGCGTCACTTGTTGCGCAATCCGATGTCGTGGTTCGAAAAGCGTCACGTCGGCGACGTGTTCGCGCGCGTGAAAGCGCAGGACGAAATCAGCGTGTTCGCCACGCGCACCAGCGTGTCGCTGTTCATCGATCTGGCAGTCGGCATCATCGCGCTCATTCTTATGCTGATTCAAAGCCGGCAACTCGCGGGCGTCGCGTTGCTCGTTTTTCTCGTGTATATCGCGCTCGCCATCAGCATGTTCGCCGCGATGCGCGACAACCACGCGCTCGTGCTCGAAACGTCCGCACGGTGCGACGACTCGCTGATCGAAACCATACGCGCCGCATCGCTCTTGAAGCTCGCGCAAGGCGAGACGCGGCGCACGGCCATCTACATGACTATCTACAAGGCGTACGCGGCGGCGCTGCTGAAGAGCAGCCGCCTCACGTGCACGCGCGACGGGCTGCTCAAGCTCGTCACTTACGCCGATACCATCATCATCACGTGGCTTGCGGCGCGGCTGATGCTGGGCGGCAGGGTGTCGGTGGGCGTGTTCTATTCGTTCCTCATCTATAAATCGCTGATGTCCGAGCGGCTCGCGAGCGCCATCAACGCCACGTTTCAGTACTTCATGCTGAGCGTGCCGACCGCGCGCGTCGACGATATCGTCGAAAGCGAGAACGAACGCTATACGCCGCTTGCCGATACGCAGCGCGCGACGGAAGTGCGCGTGTTCGATCGCATCGACGTGCGCGACCTGACATTCAGCTACGGCATTTCCGATCAACCCGTGCTGAAGAACGCGAGCTTCCAGATTCGCAAGGGCGACAAGATCGCGATCACCGGTCCTTCGGGCAGCGGCAAATCCACGCTGTTCAAGCTGCTGTCGGCGGCGGAACCGCTGCAGGAAGGGCATATCGCGCTGAACGGCATCGCATGGCCCAATCTGGCTGTCGATGAAATCCGCCGGCATCAGGCGCACATGCGGCAAGGCGACATCATCCTGCACGGATCGATTGCGGATAACGTCACGTTGTTCGCCGCGCAGACCGACGAGGACCGCATCCACAAGTTGCTCGATCAGGTCGGCTTGCTCGACGACATCATGCGTTTGCCGATGCGCACGCGCACCGTCATCAGCGACACGATCGCGAATATTTCGGCGGGGCAGCGTCAGCGGCTTTTGCTGGCGCGGGCGCTGTACCAGCAGCGCGAGTTGTTGCTGCTCGACGAGCCGACGTCCAATCTCGATCCCGCTTCGGTGCGGAACATCGCAGCGTTGTTGCAGAGTCTCGATCGCACGGTCGTGGTCATCACGCATGACATGTCGCTGGCTTCGTCGTTCGACGTTCGTTACCGGTTCGAAGGCGGCGGACTCGTGCGGGACCGCATCGGGCAGACCGAGATCACGCCGGACGAAGCGCTCCATGTTTAAGCGAAGCCTCTCGATATGCGCGCTGGCGAGTGCGCTCTTATTCGTCGATGCAGCCCGCGCCGACGATCTCATCGCCATCGTTCAGCAGGCGCTCGATCACGACGCGGAACTCGGTCAGGCACGCGCCGGCTACGAGGCCGCGAAGCAGGCGGTGCCCATCGCGCGCGCGGCGCTGTTGCCGCAGATCGTGGGCGGCTGGGGACGCGCGTACAACCGGATCGACATGGACGGCTTTCCGCGTCAGAAGTATTGGCAGAACGGCTGGATGGTGACCGTTTCGCAGCCGCTTTTCGACTGGAGCAAATGGACTGCTTACCGGCAGGCGGACTTCGTCGTGGCGCAGGGTGCGGTGGATTTCGCGGGCGCGCAACAGGCGTCGATTCTGCGCGCCGTGCGGGCGTATTTCGACGAACTCGCCGCCGAGGACGAAGTCAAGCGCGCCGCCGACTATCTCGCGGCGATACAGGCGCAGGTCGATCAGGTTCGCCGCAAGCGCGCGGCGGGCGAGGCGACGGTCATCGACCAAAGCGAAGCCGATACCGCGCTCGAACAGGCGCAGCTTCAGCAAGTGGACGCGGCGCAGGAATTGGCCGTGAAGCGTCGCGCCGTCGAGCAAGTCACCGGGCGGCCGTTCTCGGCGCTGGCGCAGTTGCCGCCTGAGATGGCGTTGCCGAAGCTCGCCGAGGGCGAGGAAAGCTGGACAGAGCAGGCGAAGACGCGCGGTTACGAGGTTCAGTCGAAGCAACTCGGCCTGGAAATCGCCAGGTTCGATACGTCGAAGGCGCGCGCGGCGAATTATCCGGTCGTCAGCGTCACAGGCAGCTACACGCCCGCGGGCGCGGCCTCGGGCTACGCGCGCCCGACGACGACCACGACCGGCATGTTGCAAATCCAGATTCCGCTCTTTTCCGGTGGTGAGATTCAGGCGCGCGTCGGGCAGTCGCTTGCATTGGAGGACAAGGCGAAGCAGGGCTATCTGCTGGCATCGACGCAAGCCGAGGCGTCCGCGCGCGACAACTACGCGAAGTACATCCGCGAGCAGCAGAAGACCGGTTCGCTCACGCATCTCGTCGAAAGCGCGCGCGAGACCTTGCAAGCCACGCAAGTCGGTTTCAAAGTAGGCAGCCGCGCGAGCAGCGACGTGCTGCGCGCGCTCGATACCTTGTACACCGCGCGCCGCGATCTGTTGCGCTCGCGCTATGCGGCGCTCGTCGCCTTCCTGCAACTCAAGGCCGATGTCGCCACGTTGAGCGAGCAGGACATCGCGGAGACGAGCGCGAAGCTGTGTTGCGCGTTGCAGGTGGCCAAGGCGGACGCGCGCTAACGCGCCTTACTCCGCGCTCGCCCCGCGCTTGACTGCGCGCACCAGGCGGGCGAGTGCTTTGAGCGCATCGGCGGGGGCATCGGCGAATTGCGCGGCGACGATCGCGCCATCGACGGCAAGCGCGAGCGCCTGCGCGTCGGCCTTCGCGGTGCGCGAGGCAGGCATCAGCGCACGAATGGCGGCGGTCATGTCGCGCTTGTGCCGCCGCGCGATGTCCACCGCTTGCGGCAGCGTGCCGCCGACTTCCACCACCGAATTAATGAACGCGCAACCGCGATAAGTCTCGCCGCCGAACCACTCGGCAAGCGCCGGCACCAGCGCGGAAAGCGTGCCGCCGTGACGCGAGAGCGCGTCGCGGAACCATGCCATCCAGTTCTCGTGCCGAAACTCGAGGAACGCGACGATCAAATCGTCCTTGCTCGGAAAATAGCGATAGAACGTCTTCTTCGCGACACCCGATTCCGCAATCACGCGGTCGATGCCGGTCGCGCGAATGCCGTCGCGATAAAACAGTTCGTGGGCGGCGCGCAGAATGCGGGCGTCGGGGGAAAGCTCCGCCGCATCCGCCGAATAGTCGATGATATTCATGCGGACGATTGTAGACAGGTTCGTCTACCTGCGCTAGAGTGGGTGCAAGTAGACAGACCTGTCTACATCAACCAGGAGCCGACATGGAAAGCAGACCGCCTCTCCCGCCGTTCGATGCAGACACCGCCGCACAGAAGGTTCGCCTGGCCGAAGACGGCTGGAACACGCGCGATCCGAAGCGCGTCGCGCTGGCGTATAGCGAGGACACGCGCTGGCGCAATCGCGCGGAATTCGTCACGGGCCGCGCGCAAGTCGAAGCGTTCTTGCAGCGCAAGTGGGTGCGCGAGCTGGACTATCGGCTCATCA
This sequence comes from Caballeronia sp. ATUFL_M2_KS44, assembly GCF_023630965.1. Taxonomy (NCBI): domain Bacteria; kingdom Pseudomonadati; phylum Pseudomonadota; class Betaproteobacteria; order Burkholderiales; family Burkholderiaceae; genus Caballeronia; species Caballeronia sp. ATUFL_M2_KS44. Next base: position 422,466 of record NZ_JALQEA010000039.1, read on the forward strand.
AGGAGTTGTGGGGATTCACGGGAAATCGCATCGCGGTGCGATTCGCATATGAATGGCACGACGATTCGGGCAACTGGTATCGCAGCTATGGCAACGAGAACTGGCAGTTCAACGAAGCGGGGCTGATGACGCATCGTCACGCGTCCATCAACGATCTTGCGATCAAGGAGTCCGAGCGCAAATATCATTGGCCGCTCGGCCGCCGGCCCGACGATCATCCCGGCCTGAGCGACCTCGGGCTGTAGGTAAAAAGCGCATTACATATTGCGCCGCCGCCGGAAAGCCCACCATCCGGCGAGCACGGTGAAGCTCGCGACAATCAGCACGAGCAGCCAGAAGCCGTGATGGTTTTCCGCGAGCGGTATGCCGCCCACGTTCATGCCGAAGAAGCCGGCCACGATGTTGATCGGCAGCGCCAGCACCGTCACGAGCGTCAGCGTGAAGAGCGTGCGGTTGCTTTGCTCGTCCATCCGCGTCGCGATTTCTTCCTGCAGCAGCTTGATACGTTCGACGAGGCCCGCCAGATCGTTCAGCACCAGCGAGAACTCTTCGGTCGCGTCGCGCAAATCCTGAATGTCCTGAGCGTGAAGCCAGCGCGGCGGCCGCGCGAGCAGGCGAAACACGGAGCCGGGCTCGGGCGCGAGCAGACGCTGAAGGCGCACGAGCACGCGCCGCAGCGCGCCGAGATCGGAGCGTGTCCGCGATGAATGCGCCGACAGGAAGCGATCCTCGATGCCGTCCACTTCCACGCTGGTTCGCCGCACGATCTGCACGAGAAGCTCGGCCTGATCGCGCAGCAAATGCGCGAGCAATTCCGCGGGCGATCGAAACAGCTCGCCGCGCCGCACCGATTCGCGCAGCGAATCCACCGAACGCAGCGGCTTCATGCGCGCCGTGATGAGCAGCTTCTGACGCGTGTACACCCACAGCGTCGCGATTTCGGATGGCGTCAGCTCGAAGTTGAACATCACGTCGTTGATGACGGCGAAGAGCGCGCCTTCCTGATGCTCGATGCGCGTCGAGTGCGAGCCTTCATGCAGCGTGTCGAAGAATTCGTCGGGCACGCCGAGGCGCGTGCGCATCCAGCGTTCGCATGCGCTGTTCGCAAGATCGAAATGCAGCCAGATGAACTCCTTCACGGTATCGTCGCGGGCGAGCCAGGCGCTGGCCGCTTCGGCATCGATCGGCTCGCCGGGCTGATCGACGCGAAAGCGAAAGCCGCAGACGAGGCCGGTGAAATCGGAACCGTAGGGCGGTCGTTGCAGGGTAGCGGGATTCATGCGCGCTTCGTGCGGGATTCGGTGGAATGGCGCTAGTGTGCCATCGGTCGCGGGCGAAACGATCGGCGCGTCCGGCGCTCATCGCGCAAAAAATGATTGTCATATTGGCGGCGTATGATGGCGCGATGCAAGGCGGGCCGGACGAAGACGCCGGCTCCGCGTCAACTAGGGGAGAAACGCAGTGGACGACCAAGACGATCTTGATGGCGTGACGCAAACGACGGCGGCAGGCCTGATACGACTTGCATCGGTGATTGCCGGGCTCGCGCGCGACGGCGCGGTCGACACGCGCTTCGGCGGAAAGCTGTTCAAGCGGCTCGACAAGGAAGCGCGCCGCGTGGCCGAGCGCGATGACGAAACGTCCGACGAATCGTCCCGCGATGCGCTTTTCGCGGCAATCGGCGAACTCGACCTGGCGCTGCGTCAGCGCGACGCGGCCTCGCTCGTCGAAGCCAACGCGCGGTTGCGCGAGATCGAAGAAGCGCCCGCGAAACGGCGTAAGGGAAAAAAGGAAGACAACGCCTGAAAGGGATTTCGAAATCAGGCGCGAAACGTGCTGGGAGGCGGGCGATCTATTCATCGAACCGCCATGTCCGTGAACTTGCATTCCCCTCATTGCGCCGTCTGGACCAACCGTAGTGTCGATGTGGAAGTCCAAAGCTGGCGCATTCTGGTCGTCGATGACAACGCATCCAGCGCCGAAGCGCTCGCCGCCGCCCTGAACGCGGACGGATTCGAGACGCGCGTCGCGCTTTCCGGCGTCGATGCGCTCCACGCGGTCGACGGCTGGGCGCCCCACATCGTCATTCTCGATATCAGCATGCCGGAGCACGACGGCTTCGCGACCGCGCGAGTCTTGAGGCGCATCGCCCGGACGCGCGATGCGGGAATCATCGCGTTTACGGCGCTCGGCGAGGAACTGGTGCGCACGAAAGGCCTGCATGCGGGCTTCGATGCGTACTGCCAGAAGGGCAATTCACCGGCGACGCTGGTCACGCTGATGCAGCGGCTCGCTCACTGATCTCGTCCATTCCGCACAGTCGTGCGGAAAACTATTGTTCTGTCCCCGCGAATCGATGCTGCCCGAGGCGGCGTCGGTCATCGCCTTGAACGCCTTACACGGCCTTACTGAGCGCGATTCACGCACGATCGTGCGGCCAATGATTGTTGGCGCACAGCGAAAAGTGAATTGAAATATATTGAGATAAAAAAACGATAGTAGGGGTATACACTGCTTTCCATCGACGTAGCAGACAGTTTCTCGCAATCAGCTGCGGCGCTTCTGATACGAACGTCAACCGTCTTTGGAGCACACCATGAAACGCAATCTCATCGCTACCCTGCTTATCGCTGCTTCCGCCTCGATCGCTGCTCCCGCTTTCGCAAGCGGCTACGGTCCGGCTCCGTCGTACCGTCCGGCTGTCGGCGCCCCGGCGTCGCAGCAAGGGCCGAGCGCGCAGACCATCGCCGCTGAAGAAAGCGCGCATGGCATCGACGCCCGCGCATACGGCGGTTCGCGTGACTCGCTGGCCCAATCGGGCGGCCGTGCGCAAGCTGCGAACAACACGAACTCGATCTACTTCGGTCACTGATCGAACCGGTTTGGCCGGGCATCTCTCCGGCCTTCAAGACTGAGCGACCTTTCGGCGCCCGCTGCAGCAGACTCACGAGGTCTGCCCGCACCGGGCGCCGATGCGTTTACTCCGCGCCGACGAGCGCGCCGCGCATCACGTTGGCAAGCTCGGACGCCACGAACTTTGATACATACGCGTTCGCGCCGACCTTGCGCACGTGCTGCTCGTTCGCCGATCCCGACAGCGACGAGTGAATGACCACCGGAATGTGCTGCAAGCCGCTATCGGACTTGATGCGGCGCGTGAGCGTGAAGCCGTCCATCTCCGGCATTTCGAGGTCGGTGAGCACGAGCGCGATTTCATCGGCGACTTCGGTGCCGTGTTCCTTCGCTTTCTTGAGCGCCGCTTCCAGCACGTCCCACGCTTCCTGACCGGTCTTCGTCATCACGAAGGGCACGCCCATCGCGGTCAGACTTTGCTCGATGAGCGCCCGCGCGACGCCCGAATCGTCCGCCGCCAGCACGCGCGCGCCGGGCTTAAGTTGCAGCCGGCCGGTGCTCGCCTCGTTGATATCCGCGTCCTGTCCCGGCAGCACGTCACGCACGATGCGCTCGACATCCAGCACTTGCGCGAGACGCGTCCCGTCGACGTTGCCGTCGAGCCGCGCGAAGCTCGTCACCGTGCGCCCGCCGGAATGCGATTCCGCCGAGAGCACCTGATTCCACTCCAGCCGCACGATATCGTCGACTTCCTCGACCGCGAAGCCTTGCGTCGTGCGCGCGAATTCCGTGACGAGCAGAATCTTCGGCCCGTTTTTCGGACGGCAACCGGTGATGCGCGCCAGATCGATCACCGGAATGATCTGGCCGCGAATATCCGCGACGCCCAGAATCTCTTCGCTCGATCCCGCGACGGCGGTGATCGCGGGCATCGCCAGAATCTCGCGCACCTTGAACACGTTGATGCCGTAAAGCTCGCGCTGCTCCGAGCCCGGCGCCTCGCCGAGCCTGAACAGGAGCAACTCGAACATGTTGCTGCCCGCGAGCCGTACGCGCTGCTCGATATCCTGCTGTGAACTGCTCATTTTCGTCCTCTATTCAGTGCGCCTCTGGCGCTGCGTGCGTTCGCGGATCGCTACGTTGTTTTCACGCGATGCCTGAATAGCGGCAACAATCCGCGAAACTGAAGTCGGGGAAAGCGCACATTCCGCCGCCGGGCGTGTCCTATACTTTTTGCGAATGGTCGGGTTAATGCCGATGAAGGCATCGCGCGCGAAGCCTTACGCTCGATAGCACGCGCAGCAACGTTTTCCGGATACAACGAAGCGCGCGCTCACCGGCATCGACGGCCGGCGAGCACGCGAAGCCCACGGAGGCGCTTGATGGCAACAGTCGCAGAAGTCCTGAATTCGAAGCCCGACCAGACGGTCTTTACGGTCGCGGAGACCTCGCCGGTGTACGACGCGATCAAGCTCATGGCCGACAAGCATATCGGCGCGGTGCTCGTGACGAAGGGCGACGAGATCGTCGGCATCATGACCGAGCGCGATTACGCGCGCAAAGTCGTGCTGCTGGACCGGTCGTCGAAAGAGACGCCGGTGCGCGACATCATGACCGCGCACGTGCGCTACGTGCGCCCCGACCAGACCACGGACGACTGCATGGCCCTCATGACCGACAAGCGCATGCGGCATCTTCCGGTCATCGACAACGGCAAGCTCGTCGGCATGATTTCCATCGGCGATCTGGTGAAGAACATCATTTCCGAACAGCAGTTCACCATCAAGCAACTCGAGTACTACATCCGGGGCGAGCACACCTGAGCGGCTTCGGATATTCGGCGATCATCGGAGTTGTAAGCTAATCGTTATAATCGGCAGGTCTCGCCGGCCTGTTGCGCTGGCGCGCGCAATCATGCGACGAACCGCGAGGAGCGCTGCCGATGACCACCGACGCCGCCAACGCCGATTCCACCGAGGCCGCCTCAATTGCAAGCACGATCGCGCTAAACGCGCCGTTTTTCGTCGTGATGAACGCGGGCTCGGGCCGCAAGCAGGCCGATGAAACGCGCGCCGTGCTCGAAGACGAACTCGGCGCGGCGGGGCGTCGTTTCGAGATGTGCGTGGTCGACGATCCCCGCGAACTCGCCGCCGCCGCGCGCGATGCCGCCGAAAAGGCGCGCGCGAACCACGGCGTGCTCGTCGGCGCGGGTGGCGACGGCACGCTCTGCACGGTCGCGCAGGCCGCGCTCGTGGCCGGCGTGCCGTTCGCCGTGCTGCCGCGCGGGACGTTCAACTATTTCAGCCGCGACCACGGCATTCCCGCCGATCTCCACGCCTCCACGAAACTCTTGCTCGACGCGCGCGCCTATCCGGTGCAGGTCGGCTTCGTGAACGACCGGATGTTCATCGTCAACGCGAGCCTCGGTCTCTATCCGAAGCTGCTCGAAGACCGCGAGACGTACAAGCAGCAGTTCGGACGCAGCCGGCTCGTCGCGTTATGGTCGGCGGTGTACACGCTGCTGCGGCGGCATCGGCATTTGCACTTACATATAGAGCATGAAGGACGCACGCGCGAAGTGCGCTCGTCCACGCTCTTCGTCGGCAACAACCGGCTGCAACTGGAGCAGATCGGCATGCCGGAGGCGCGGGCAGTGGAACATGGCTTGCTCGTCGCGATTGCGCCGCGGCCCGTCGGACGGCTCGCGCATCTGATTCTTTCGCTGCACGGCGCGGCGGGGCGGCTGAGCGATTCCGATCACGTGATGAGCTTCACGTTCGACCGTATCACGGTGACGCGCCCTCGTGCGTCGAAGGCGAAACGCCGCCGCGTGAAGATCGCGACCGATGGCGAAATCGCGTGGCTCGACATGCCGCTCGAATTTCGCGTGTCCGAGCGGCCGCTTTTGTTGCTCAAGCCGGAGCCCGCCGTGGCCGAAGCCAATCGCTCATGACCTTGCTGCTGCAGATTTCCGATCCGCATTTCGGCACCGAGCGGCCTCAGGTCGTGGCGGCGCTCTTGCGGCTCATCGATGCAATGCCGCCCGATCTCGTCATCGTGTCCGGCGACATCACGCAGCGCGCCCGCAGGCGGCAGTTCGCGGCGGCGCGCGCGTTCTTCGATACGTTCGGCGCGACGCCCACGCTCGTCGTGCCGGGCAATCACGACATTCCGCTCTTCAACGTGTTCGCGCGGCTCTTCGCGCCGTACGCGAATCATCAGCGCGCGTTCGGCGCGGAGCTTGCGCCGTCGTTCGAATCGCGCGATGTGCTCGTGCTCGGCGTCAACACGACGCGGCCGTATCGGCACAAGGACGGCGAAGTGTCGATGCAGCAGGTCAGGCACGTCGCGTCGCGGCTGGAGGCGGCGAGCGCGCGGCAATTGCGCATTGTCGTGACGCATCAGCCGGTGGCCGTCACGCGCGCGCACGACGAACGCAACTTGCTGCACGGACGCGAGCGCGCGGTGCCGCGCTGGGCGCGCGCGGGCGCGGATCTGATCGTCGGCGGGCACATTCATTTGCCTTACGTGCTGCCGCTGCACGATACGTTCGCGAATCTGCCGCGACGCGTGTGGGCGGTGCAGGCGGGCACGGCGCTGTCGTCGCGCGTGCGGGGAAGCATCGGCAATTCGGTGAATCTGATCCGCTATTCATGCGATGCGAGCGATGCCGGCGCGCGGCGCGTCGTCGTCGAGCGATGGGATTACGCCGACGCCGACGATCGTTTCGAGCAGCGCGCGCAGCATGAACTGGCGCTGGATCACGCGGCGCGATCGGCGGCAGCAACGCCTGACAATGCGCGATCCAACGTGACAGAATGATCGTCGCCCGACGCAGCGAATTCCGACGCCAACCCGCCCCGGAGCCCCGATGACCTTCGAACTGACGATGCTCGCCTGGACGCTCGTCCTCGCCCTCGTGCAGGTGTTTCTGCCCGCGCTCGTGCGCAACCGCGAGACCGGCATTCAGTACAACGCCGGCCCGCGCGACGGTCCCGCGCCGCCGCCCGGCAAGCTCGCGGGCCGCCTGATGCGCGCGCAGGCCAATCTCTTCGAAACGCTGCCGGTTTTCGCGATCGCCGTGCTGATCGTTCACGCGACCGGGCGCGAAAACGCGCTCACGCATTACGGCGCGCTGACGTACTTCGTCGCGCGCCTGATCTACGTGCCGCTGTACGCGGCGGGCGTGCCGTTCGTGCGGTCGCTGGTGTGGCTGATCTCGATCGTGGGCATCGTTCAGATGCTCGTTCCCATCATTTGAGGCATACGGAGTCCGCATGACCGATTCACCCTCGACCATCGAAGTAGAAACCGCGCCGAATCCCGAATTCGCCGTGATCCTCATGCACGGGCTCGGCGCGGACGCCAACGACTTCGTCCCGCTCGTGCCCGAACTGCGCCTGGCCGACGCGCCCGCCGTGCGCTTCGTGTTCCCCAACGCGTCGGAGATGGCGGTGACGGCGAACAACGGCTACGTGATGCGCGCGTGGTACGACATCCTCTCGTTCGAGGGCATCGTGCGGCGCGTGGACGAAGCGGGCATCGAGGCGTCGGTGAAACGCGTGCGCGCGCTGATCGCGGAGCAGAACGCGCGCGGCATCGCCACCGAGCGCATCTTTCTCGCGGGCTTTTCGCAAGGCGGCGCGATGACATATCAGGCCGGGCTCACGCATCCGGAGCGGCTTGCGGGGCTGATCGTGCTGTCGGGCTACATTCCGTCGAAAGGACTAATCGACGCATCGCTCAGCGAGGCGAACCGCAATGCGCCGATTTTCGCCGCGCACGGCGCGTTCGACGACGTGCTCGACGTCCAGCTCGGCGAAGACGCCTGCGAATTCGCGCGGGAGCAGGGCTGCGACGTGGAATGGCACGCGTACCCGATGGCGCACACGGTCTGCATGGAAGAAGTCGAAGCGCTGAGAGCCTGGTTCGGCGCGCGGCTCAAGTCGAGCTGAGCGCGAACTGAACACTAGGCGCCGACGATCAGCGACACCATCTCGCGCCGCAAGGCGGCCGGGCTCACGGGCTTCGAGAGGACATCGTGTTCGCACGCGAGCGGCACGATGGTCGCCGATGGTTCGCCGGTCACGACGAGGCAAGGGCACGGGCGCCCGAGCCTGACCGCCGCGAGCATCGCGACTTCGCGCGCGGTCTTGAAATCGCGCAGCCGGTAATCGGTGATGATGAGATCGGGGAAGCGCTCGATCGTCGCGAGAATGTCCTCGAATTCCTCGAACGTCGCGGCGGAATCGTAGAGCACGCCCCATTGCGCGAGCAGCGCTTCGGTGGATGCGCGCACGAGGCCGTCATCCTCCACGAGCAGCACGTAGCGCCCGTTCAGCTGCGCCGCTTCGGCCGCCTCGGAACGCACGGGCGCGCGCGCGGCGGGCTTGTCCGGCGACGGCCCGCATTGCGGCATTTCCAGCGAAAAACGCGAACCGCGCCCCTCGGCGGATTTCAGTTCGATGCGGTGCTCGTCCAGCATCGACACGACCGCGTTGACGATCGAAAGGCCAAGCCCCAGCCCCTTGTCGCGATCCAGCTCCGGGTTGTCGACCTGAAAGAACGGCTGAAAAATGGCGTCGAAATAATCGGCGGGAATGCCGATGCCGTTGTCCAGCACGTCGATGCGCGCGCGCGTCGGCGATCGCACCACGCCGACGATCACCGTCGGCTTCGCCTTGTTGCCCGTGTCCGCGTACTTGATGCCGTTCGACACCAGATTGGCGATCGCGCGGCATAGCCAGTGCGAGTCGCTGCGCACGCAGACGACATCGTTTTTCGGCAACCGCAGACGCAGATCGACGCCGCGGCTCGCCGCGAACGGGCGCATCTGTTCGGCGGCTTCCTCGACGATCTGCCGCACGTCGAACACGTGATAGCGCGGCACGACGCGCCCCGATTCCAGCCGCGACAGATCGAGCACCGCGTTCAGAAGGCGCGCGAGAATCGCCGACGAGCGCCCGCATTCGTCGATCAGCTTTTCCGCCTGAGCGAACTCCCCGTTGCGGATGGCTTCGGCGGCGGCCTGCAAGAAGAGGTTGAGCGCGTGCATCGGCTGGCGAAGGTCGTGCGTCGCGGCGGCGAGAAAGTTGGATTTCTCGCGGCTCGCGCTCTGCGCGGCGAGCATCTGCTGTTCGCGCAGCGCGAGCAGCGCGTGCGTCTTCGTTTCCTGATCCTTCTTCGACACCTCCAGTTCGCGGTTCTTGCGTTCGAGCGAGACGTTGGCGGAACGCAGCTCGTCGTTGAGCGACGCCAGCGCGCGTTCGGCTGAATAGCGCTCGCGCGAGACGCGCTCGGCGTGCGCACACACGCCATGCCCGACGACGATCACGTTGAACATATAGAAAAGGCCCGCGAAAAAATCTTCCGGGTTGAGCAGACGTACGGTGATCTGCAGGAAGACGACGGACGCCATGGTGATCACGCCGACCATCAGCGCGAGGCGCGAGCGCAGGTAAAAGAAGCTGAACTGGAAGAACAGCGCGAGATACAGGCCGATGAAGTATTGCGTGTAGTTGTACGGCGCGGGCGTGATGGCGACCATCGTCAGGATCAGGCACAGCAGGCCGTAGATGCCGGTGAGAATGACGCGATGCGCCGTCGCGTGCGACCGGAACGACGGCCGCAGCACCAGAAAGCCGACGCAAATAAGCAACGCCACGCCCGCGAAACGCAGCGCGAGGATATCGGCGAGGCGCACGTTTAGCGCCTTGTTTCCGCGCACGAAGCTGAAATCCCACCAGAGGAAGCACGTCCAGATGACGAGCGCGAGCAGCGCCGATGCGCGCCGGAACGCGCAGAAACGCTGACTGTGATCTTCGAGAAATTGCGCTTCGAGCGCGCGATCGGCGAAAGGCGCGGGAATCGAGAGATTGCGCACGAGGCTCGCGCCGGCTTCACGCGCGGCGGCGGCGAGCATGCCTCGGGTGCGCACGGTGGCGGCGCGTTGCGGAACGGCCATCGTCGGATCTCGGTCGGGCGGCGAGAGCGGAAGAATTAACTACTTTAGGCTACGTCGGTGGCATCGGAATGTATTTTTTGGCGATGCGCGGACTCATTGCGGAAATGAGAGCGGTTTTTATGCGTTTCTGCGTGCATTCACGAAGCAACGCGCGACGAGCGAAGATCAAGAATGCCGAACGGCGAGCGCATGACATCTGCTCGCCGTTTCGAAGGACAGCCACGATCGATGCCCACACTCCATCAAGGGCAGCGTGCTGCTCAGCGCCTGCTCACGATTTCGGTTTGGCCTTGGTCGTGCGCTTGCTGACGCTGGTTTCCTTGGCGCCGGTGCTTTTGGTGGTGGACGCTTTGCTGCCGGCCGTTTTCTTGCGGCTCGACATTTCGGTTTCCGCGGGATGGCTCGCCTGAGCCTTGCGTGACGACGGCATGATGGACCTCCTTCAGTGAGTGTCGAAGCGACACACTGATAACCATAGGATGCGGGTAGCCGCTATTCAAGCGATCGCGTTCGCGCGCGCGAAAAAGCTTGTGAGAGCGAAGCATTTCGATTCGCGCGCGCCGGGCGTTGCGCTTCGGCGCATCAGCCGATCAGCTTCAATCCTGCCGGCAGCGTCTCGCCGAACACGCGGCCTTCATCGGCGCGATCGAGCGCGACCGTTTCGCGGACCATCGCGATCCATGACTGCGCGGCGCCCATCGTCTCCAGCCGTTCGATGACGGCGGCGCGCACGTCGTCGGGCACGTCGCGGGAGCGGTCGCCCGTCATGCGCGCGATCTGCACGGCCGCGAACGCCGCCGGCTCGACCTTCTTCCAGTCGAGCGCGAGGATCGTCCTGAGCCAGTCGCTCGCGATGTCCGGCGGCACGACGCCGTGCGCGCTGCCATAAAACGGCTGCCGCGCGCCGATGCGCCCGACCGCCCACCAGCTTTGCAGGTTCTCGGAAGGCTTCCTGAGCCGCGTGAGCAGCCATTCGCCGGCCTCGACCTTGCGCTCCACCGGCACGCGTTCGAGCGATGCCGCGAGCCGCACCATGTCCTCGTAGCCCGCGCGCGCGGCGCCGGCGGCGCGGCGGTATCGGCTGGTGCCGGGCGGCTGGAGCACGAACGCCATGTCGTCGAGCAGACGCAGTTGCGCCGCTTCGTCGAGACCGCCCGCCGCGCGACGCCACAGCGTCCACCATTCCGACCAGATCTGGCTTTCGTTGACGTACTGGATGCCCTGATCGAACAGCGTCCACAACTGCTCGACGCGCCATTCGTCGAGCGGATGCCCGAAGCCCGGCCGCATGCAATAACCCGCGAGATTGAGCCAGAGCCGTTCGTGATCGGCGGTGCGGCGGCGCTTTTTCGCGCGATCCCACAGCGCGCCGAACAGTTCGCGCAGCAGCGCGATGTCCCATGTGTCGCGCGGGCCGAGCGCCTGTTCGAGCTGCGCGCGCAGCCGTTTGACTTCCTTCGGGCCGACGTCCTGCGAGCGCGTGCCGAAGGCGCGGTCGATCAGTTCGATGGCTTTCGGCAGCGCCGGATGCGTTTGCCCGACGCCGGCATCGGCCTGCGGTTCTTCGCGGCGCAACTGAAATTCGAGGAGCCAGCGTTTCGCGGGATCGTCGATGGCGATGCAGTGCATTTCCAGCGTGCCGACTTCGGTGAGCGACGTCGTCAGTTGCACGGCGATTTCGCTCGGTCTGGCCGTGTTGCCGTGGACGTTGCCGCGCGGATCGACGACGGTGGCGATTGGCGGCAGCCGCACGAAGTCGCCCGCCGACGCGCTCACGTCCGCGATTTCGCCGGCCTGGTACGCGGTGTCCGCAACCGACGACACGAGGTGGAAGCGCACCGGCGAGCCGAGCCGCAGCGCGAAGGTGCGGTCCGCGAGATGGATGGCCTGGCCTTCTTCGGTCCCGCGCGGCAGCACGCAGACGCCGCGCGTGGCGTCGCCGTCTTCGTCGAGCAGCAGAAAATAGCTGCGCGCCGATCCGCCGCCGATCTTCGGCGCATGACCCGCGCGCGCGAGCGCATAGGCGACCGCGCCGCGCGCGACGGCCACGTCGGGCGCGTCGTTGGCGAGCATGTGGACAGGCTGGCCCCGCCAGTGGCCGAGCGTCTCGGCGATGCGGCGCGCGAGCGGGGCGGCGCGAAAGACGCCGCCGTTCAGGAGCAGCGTGTCGGGGAGCGCGGGTGATGGCGCGACGTTCGGCTCGGCACCGGCTCCCGCTTCCGCCGCGCGCCCCGCATGCCGCCCGAGGAACGCCGCGACGTGCCGCGTGATGGCCGGATCGCTCGCATACGGCAACCCGAATTCGACGATGCCGCCACGCGTGCGCGCCGGCCGCTCGCCACCCGACACGAGCGGAAAAAAGCCCTCGACGATGATCCGCTCGAGTTCGTCGCGCGTCAGCTCTGTCGAACGCGCCCCGCCGATCAGCTTCGATCCCGCGCCGAGCAGCGTGATCGACGTGGATGCGGGCGCGTTCGCGTCGAGCAACTGTTCCTTGGCCGCGCGGCAGCGCTCGACCAGTTGCGACAGACGCGCGGCGGACAGCCGCTCGCCCTCGGGCGCGAGACGCCGCTCCACCAGATGCGCCAGCGCGAGGTCCATGTTGTCGCCGCCGAGCATCAGGTGGTTGCCCACGCCGATGCGCGTCAGCTTCGGCTCGCCGCCGCCGTCCGCGTCTTCGACCTGAATCAGCGTGAGGTCGGTCGTGCCGCCGCCGACATCGACGATCAGAACGAGGCGCGTGTCCTTCAACTCTTCCGCAAGCGCCGCGCGATGATGAAACAGCCAGTCGTAGAACGCGGCCTGCGGCTCTTCGAGCAAGCGCAGCGTTTCCAGACCCGCCATGCGCGCGGCTTCGAGCGTGAGCGCGCGCGCGCCTTCGTCGAAGGAAGCGGGGACGGTCAGCACGACATCCTGCGCGTCGAGCGGCGCATCCGGAAAGCGCTCGTTCCACGCGGCGTGCACGTGCGCCAGATAGCTCGCACTCGCGATGACCGGCGAGATTTTCTCGACGTCGTCGGTCGCGCCCCACGGCAGAATGGGCGCGAGACGATCGACCGTTGCGTGCGACAGCCAGCTTTTCGCGCTCGACACGAGGCGGCCCGGCACCTGCGCGCCGAGCTTGCGCGCGAAGCTGCCGAGCACGGCGGGCGCTTCCATTTCGCCCCACGGCAGTTGCAGGTCCGCGCTCTTGAGTTCGCCGGGCGCGAAGTGATAGCGCAGCGAAGGCAGAAGCGGCAGCGCGGCGACCTCGCCCGCACCGACGAGTTGATCGATCTCGAAGACGCGAATCTCGTCGGAACCGGATGGCGCGTAGGCGACGACGGTATTGCTCGTCCCCAGATCGATGCCGACGCGGTATTTCGCGCCGGCCACCGGCTTTTTCTTGCGGGTGGACACTTAGCCGCCCATGCCCTGATCCGCGCTCACGCCGCCGCGCACGTCGAATTCGACTTTCCACCGCTCGGGCGAATTGCGCGGCAACGCTTCGAGTTCGAGCGTGCCCGCTTCCGTCACGCGCGCGTGGAGCTTGACCGGCACGACTTCGCCGGGCGTGCGGCCTTCGGTGGGCAGCGACGCTTCGATTTCTTCGAGTTCCTGCAATTCGTCGGGCTGCCAGTATTCGAGCAGCGTGCCGACCTGATCCTGCCGGCGCACCGACGATCCGAAGAAGCGGAAGCGCACCGGTTCCCCGACGACGAGGCCGAATTCCTGCGCGGGCAACGCGGCTTCGGTACCTTCCTCCATGCCGAACGGCGCGACGCACAGCGCCTGCACGGGCGGCTCCAGGCCGGGAACCGCCGGCATCGCCGACTCGACCGCCACGTAATACGCCCGCGCCGTGCCGCCGCGAATGCGCACGCCCTTGCCGCGCCGCACGTAGCCGTAATAAGCGGCACCGCGCGCGACCGCGAGATCGAGGTCCGCGCCTTCGAGCAGGCGCGCGGGAGGCGCGTTCTCGCCGGACAGCCACGCGTTGAGCGTCGTCATCACGCGGTCCACGAGCAATGGCGACTTGAACACGCCGCCGTTGAACAGCACGGCGGTCGGATGCAGGAGCGTGGCGCCGGGCGGCGTCTCGTGCTGCAGGCCTTCCACTTCGGCGAGCGCGTTCACCTGACGGCCGAGGAACGCGGCCAGATGACGCGTGACGGCGGCGTCCTGCGCGTAGGGCAGACCGAGTTGCGTCAGGCCGACGCGCGCGCGGCTGACGGGACGCGCGGAGGCATCGACCTGAGGGAAAAAGCCTTCGAGCAGAATCTGCGTGAGTTCGGCGCGCGTGAGTTCGGTGCGCAGCGATCCGCCGATCAGCTTCGAGCCGCGGCTCGGCACGACGAGCGGCACGGCGTCGGTGGTCGGATCGGACAGCAGCGTTTCCTTGGCCGAGCGGCACGCGTAAGTGAGCGCGCGCAGTTGCCACGGATCGGGCTGCGTGCCTTGCGCCGCGAGCTTGCGGGCGACGACATGCGCGAGCGCGAGGTCCATGTTGTCGCCGCCGAGCAGGATGTGCTCGCCGACCGCCACGCGATGCAGTTCCAGATTGCCTTCGCGCTCCACGACGGCGATCAGCGACAGGTCGGTGGTGCCGCCGCCGACATCGACGACGAGGATCACATCGCCCACTTTGACCTGCTTGCGCCAGCCGCCCGTGGACTTCTGAATCCAGCTATACAGCGCGGCCTGCGGCTCTTCGAGCAGCGTCATGCGCGTGTAGCCCGCGGCGGCGGCGGCTTCGGCGGTCAACTCGCGGGCGGCGGGATCGAACGACGCGGGAATGGTCACCGTGACGTCCTGCCGATCGAACGGCGCGTCCGGATGCGCGTGGTTCCACGCTTCGCGCAGATGCGTCAGATAACGCACGGAGCTTTCCAGCGGCGAAACGCGTTCGACTTCCTCGGGGGCATCGGCGGGAAGAATGGCCGCGCGGCGATCCACGCCCGGATGACACAGCCAGCTTTTCGCGCTGGACACGAGGCGGATGGGCGTGCCCGCGCCCCGGCTGCGCGCCAGTTCGCCGACGATGAACGGCCGTTCCTGCGTCCACGGCAGCGTGAGATCGCCGGGCGCGAGTTCGTTCGGATGCGGCAGATACAGAAACGAGGGCAGCAATTCGCGCTCTTCCGCCGCGCCGGGCGCGGTCAGTTGCGCGATAGACAGTACGCCCTGCGCGGTTTTTTCGCCGTCGCTCGCGGACATGTCGACATACGACAGCGCGCAATGCGTGGTGCCGAGATCGACGCCGATCGAATAGCGCGCCTGATGTTGTTCGTTGAAATCGCTCATAGCTCCACCTCGGCGGGCGCGACGATGCTCGCGTCGTGCGTCTCTACGAGCTTCGGCAGGCGCGTTTCCTCGACCTTCCATCCGCGATGACTGATGCTGCCGTTGAACGGCGGCTTGCCGACGACATTGCCCGTGAGACGCACGGCGCTCGCGTCGAAGCCGTCCGGAAGCGTGATGCGGCTGCCTTCGGCTTCGCTGCGCACCGGCTTGATGGTGAAGTGCTCGCGCAGCACGGCGCGGCAGCCGTCGTGGACGAGACGCGCAGCCGCGCCGATGTCGGCGTCGCTGTAATTGACGATGTCCTCTTCGACGAAGTCGATGAAACGCGCATCGCGTTGCAGAAGGCCCAGCAACTGGAGCGCCGCGACCGGGCTCGCTTCCTTCAGCGGGGACCGCGCGGGCGCGGCGGGCGTCGCAACGGGAGCCGCCGCGGGCACGGGCGCTTCCGGTGCTTCGGGCGCATGGGGCGCTTCGCGCAGGCGCTGGACGCGGCCCGCGAAGGCGCTATTGCCCAAGATGCCGAAGAAGGCGCCGAAGGCGATGGACAGCCGGCCAAAGAAGGACGGATTCATGTCGGTCATGTGTGATGCTCCTGGTGTTCTTGTAAACCGCGCCAAAGGACGACCCTATCCCTGGCGGCGCGGGTGGCCGTGTTCGGTGACGCATCGGCTGCGGATGCCGCCGATCGCCATAAATGCTGCTGCTGGTGCGCTCCAGCTTGCCGGCGCCGCGTCGCCCGCAGGCGGAAAAAGCGCCGGCGGCGTCGCGCCGCATCCCGATATTGTCCATGATGTCGCGCATCGCGAGGGAAAACCCGGGCGTGGGCCGCCGTTCCGGGCGCTCCACGCGCGCGCGGGTTCCTGGCTGCCCGGCTGCCCGGTTCCGGGCGGGCCTCATTCTCGCGATTTGCGCGGTCAAGTCAAGGCGCGCGCGGCGAATCCTGGCGAACGGCTTCAGCGTTCGCGCTAACAATGAATCGTCCGCCGGTGCAAAAGCGCTGGGAACTGCGGCAAACGTCGGGCCCGAGCCTGCTTCGCACGCGCCGATCAAGACTCCGCAAGCCGCGAAACGCCTCAAGCCTTATACCCGATCTGCCGCAGCAGATCCTTGCGCCACTGCACGTCCTCGCGGCTCTCGACGCCGAGCGGCGGCAATCCATCCACCACGCCGATGATCCCGCGCCCCTGGTCCGTCTCCGCGACGAGCACTTGCGTGGGATTCGCCGTCGCGCAGAACACGCGGCAGACTTCCGGCACGGCCTTGACCGCATTGAGCACGTTGACGGGAAAAAAGCCGTCCCCGAGCACGACGATAAAGCTGTGCCCCGCGCCGATGTTCTGCGCATTGCGCGTGGCCAGATCGACGAGCCCGTCATCCGTTCCCGACGCGCGCACGAGCCGCTTGCCCGACGCCTCGCAGAACGCGAGCCCGAAGCGGATGCCCGGCACCGCGCCGACGAGCGTCTCGTGCAGGTCCTCGACCGTCTTGATGAAATGCGACTGGCCGAGAATGAAGTTCGTGTCTTCCGGCTTCTCGATGCCGATGGCGAGCAGTTGCATGGCGCACCTCCGTTGCAAGAGCGTTGGGTTGCAACGGTAATGGTAGGCGGTCCGGCGCAATCTCGACGCGCCACCCACGCGCTATGCGTGCATGTCGAACCCCGCGAGATAAGCCTTCGCATCGCGTCCGTCCCACACGCGGCCGTCGCAGAGCGTCGCGGTCTGCGTTTCGTCGGGGAGCGCGATTCCCGCCGCCCGCGCCGCCTGCGCGTACAACGCCGTCTGATTCACCGTTTGCGCGATGGCGGCGTCGTCGAGTGCGGCATCGAGCATTCCCCAGCGCCGATACTGCGTGATGAACCACAATCCGTCCGAAGCGCGCGGATAGTTCACCGCGCCGCCGTCGAAGAATCGCAGCGGTGCAGCGCCGCTCACGGAGCCGAGCCGCGCCTCGATCAGTTCGCGCGGCACGCCGAGCAGGTCGGGCGAAGCGAGCGCGCCGGCAATCTCCACGCGATGCTCCCGCGCATCGAGCCATTCGCATGCGTCGAGCAACGTGCGAACGAGCGCGCGCGCCGTGTTCGGATACAGCGCAACGAAGTCACGCCGGCACGCGAGCACCTTCTCCGGATGATCCGGCCAGATTTCGCTCGTATAAACGACCGTGCGGCCCGCGCCGCGCGCCTCGGCCACCGCGTGCCACGGCTCGCCGGCGCAGAAGCCGTCGAGCGTGCCTTCGACGAGCGCATCGGCCATGCGCGGCGGCGGAATCACGATGCTGCGCACATCGTGCAACGGATGCACGCCTTGCGCCGCGAGCCAGTAATAGAGCCACATCGCGTGCGTGCCGGTGGGGAAGGTCTGCGCGATGACCGGCGTGCGCCCGAGCGATGCCAGCGCGTCCTTCACGCTCACGCCTTGCCCGATGGCATCCGCGAGCGGATTCGACAGCGTGATGGCCTGCCCGTTGCGATTGAGCACCATGAGCACGGCCATATCCGCCTGCGGCCCGCCGATGCCGAGTTGCACGCCATAGACGAGCCCGTAGAGCGCGTGTGCGGCGTCGATCTCGCCGGAGAGCAGCTTGTCGCGCACCGCAGCCCACGAAGGCTGTCTGCACAGTTCGATGCTGATGCCATGACGCCGTCCCATGTCGCGCAGTGCGGCGGCGGCGAGCGGCGCGGCATCGCTCAGGGCGACGAAGCCCAGCCGCACATGCGGCCGCTCGGGCGTGAGCGTCGCGGAAGAAGGGGTATCGGGCGAATTCATGACTTGATGTGAGTGATTCGATGATTAACGCAGCAGGTCCGCAAGCGAAAGAAGCTGACGCGCGATCTCCGCGACCTTCACGCCCTGATCCATCGCGCGCTTGCGCAGCGTGGCGTACGCGTCGTTCTCGGACATGCCGCGCCGGTCCATCAAGAGGCGCTTGGCACGGTCGATGACCTTGCGTTCCGCGAGTTCGTTCTCCACTTGTTCGAGCCGCTGACGCAACTGCGCCTCATGCGCGAAGCGCGCGAGCGCGACCTCGATGATCGGCGCGAGCCGCTCGGGCGCGAGTCCTTCGACGGAATACGCGGTCACGCCCGCGCCGACCGCCGCGCGGATGAACTGCTGGTCCGCGTCGTTGCTGAACATGAGCACCGGACGGGGTGCGGCCTTGTTCATGACCGCGAGCTGTTCGAGCGTGTCCCGCGAAGGCGATTCGGTGTCGATGATGACGACGTCCGGCTTCTGGCTCTCGATGGCCGCATGCAATTGCGCGGGCGCGGCGACTTCCGCGAGCATCTCGTAGCCGAGCGGCGCGAGTTTGTCGCGCAGATCGCCGATGGGCTTGTCGGTGTCGGTGACGAGAAGAACGCGAAGCATGGTCGGGCAGGTAGCGGTGTATCGTTCGTTGGACTTTAGCGCGACGCACCGGGCTTGGAAACCTGGCCGAATGGCATAGGACGAATCACATGACTCACGCGGCGTGCGCGAAACTTCGCCCGCCGTGCGCCGCAAACGCGACCGCTTCGCCGATCGCCGCGCCCACGAAAATCACCGCGGGACTGCCGAGACCGGCGGCGGCTGCATCGTCGGCGAGACGGGCGAGCGTCGTCACGAGCCGCTTTTCTTCCTGCGATCCCGCGTGCTGCACGACGGCGGCCGGCGTCGTCGCGGGCAGCGCTTCGAGCAGCGACTGCGCGATGCCCGCGATGCGGCTCATGCCCATGTAGATGGCAAGCGTCATGCCGGTGGCCGCGAGCGCGCGCCAGTCCGGCTCGCTGTGATCGCGCATGTGCGCGGTGACGAAGGTCACGCCCTGGCAATGATCGCGATGCGTGAGCGAGATGCCGAGTCCCGCCGCTGCCGCGAATCCCGACGACACGCCGTTCACGATATCCACTTCGATGCCCGCGCCGCGCAACGCCGCGATCTCTTCGCCCGCGCGGCCGAAGAGCAGTGCATCGCCGCCCTTGACGCGCACGACGTGCAGGCCCTTTCGCGCATAACGCTGCATGAGGCGCTCGATGAACGCTTGCGGCGTCGACTTGCAGCCGCCTCGCTTGCCGACGCGAATCACGCGTGCTTTCGGCGCGAGCGTCACGATGTCCGCGTTGGCGAGATCGTCGACGAGCAGGATATCGGCGGCGGCGAGCGTCTTCGCGGCGCGAATCGTGAGCAGGTCGAGATCGCCGGGGCCTGCGCTGAGAAGGGTGACTTTTCCGGAGGTCATCGTCGTGTCCTTTTGCTTCTATCGGGGCTGTTTGCGGGTCGACGCGGCAAACGCAAAAAGCGTCCGCTCGTGTCGGGCACGAGGGACGCCATTGTCCGTGTTTCGATGTGAGCGCGCGCGATGCACGCCTGATCCATTGCCGCCGACGCCGTTGCCGGTGACGTCTTCATCGATGCAATAAGCGGGCCATTTCAACGCGATAAGGCTTCGCCATGCATTGCACGCCTAACGAAGCACTAGCGATGTGCGTGACGGCACTTGCACGGCGCGTGCGTGCCTTCATCGAGTGAATGGGAAAGCGGGCTAACCAGATCGTACATAACCGCGCGATGAAGGATGCCCGCACGGCATCAGTGCTGCGTCGCACCATGCTTGTGCCGGCCCGCATCATCACGCAGCGTTCACGCGATGCCCGCAAGCAGTGCACGCATCCCGCAAAGCCTTGCTGCACGCGGCTTAAGCGCCGATGCCATGCGCATGGCATAGCCCTTGCCTTTAGTCGTGCCATCGGATCAACGGCGATCCGTCCTGAACATAGCGCCCCGGCTCCAGCGAGTCAGACGGGCATCGGACAACGGCGTCCCCCGCATCTGGCTTAGTCGGCTGGCTGCGCGGGACGCCTTTCTTTTTGCGGAAAGAGAATGGACAAAGCCACCCGGATCGATCTCTTCAGCATGCGCAGTGCGCCTATGCGCGCCTTCCATCTCACATGGATGGCGTTCTTCGTGTGCTTCTTCGCGTGGTTCGCGTGCGCGCCGCTGATGCCGCTCATCAAGCGCGAATACGGCCTCAATGCGGATCAGATCGCCAACATCAACATCGCGGCCGTGGCCGTGACCATTCTCGTGCGGCTCGTGATCGGTCCGATGTGCGACCGCTTCGGTCCGCGCAAGGTCTATAGCGCGCTGCTGGTTGCAGGCGCGGTACCGGTGATCGGCGCGGCGCTTTCCACCGGCTACGAGAGCTTCCTGTGGTGCCGTCTCGCGATCGGCGCGATCGGCGCGAGCTTCGTCATTACGCAGTACCACACGTCGGTGATGTTCGCGCCGAACGTCGTCGGCACCGCGAATGCGACGACCGCCGGTTGGGGCAACGCAGGCGCGGGCGCGGCGCAAGCCATCGTGCCTTTGCTCGTCGCGGCGGCGATCGCATTGGGCGCGGGAGAAGCATCGGCATGGCGTATCGCGCTGATCGTGCCGGGCATCGTCATGCCGGTCATGGCCTTCTTCTACTGGCGCTATACGCAAGACTGCCCGCAAGGCGATTTCTCGCAACTGCGACGCGCGGGCATCACCATCGACGGCGGCAAGAAAGGCGGCTGGGACAGCTTCGTCACCGCATGCGCGAACTATCGCGTGTGGATGCTCTTCGTGACGTATGGCGCGTGCTTCGGCGTCGAAGTGTTCATCCATAACATCGCGGCCGTGTACTACGTCGATCACTTCAAGCTCACGCTCGGCGAGGCGGGCATGGCAGCGGGCAGCTTCGGCCTGCTCGCATTGTTCGCCCGTGCGCTCGGCGGCTGGCTCTCGGATAAAGCCGCTGCAAAACGCGGTCTCGACATTCGCGCGAGCTTGCTCTTCGCGTTGATCGCGGGCGAAGGCATCGGCCTCTATGCCTTCGCGCATGCGGGCAGCGCGGCGCTCGCGGTCATCGCGATGCTCGCGTTCGGTCTCTTCACGCACATGGCGTGCGGCGCGACGTATGCGCTCGTGCCGTTCATCGACCGCAAGGCGCTGGGCGGCGTGGCGGGCGTGATCGGCGCGGGCGGCAACGTGGGCGCGGTGGCGGCGGGCTTCCTGATGAAAGGCGTCGGCGACGTGCAGCAGACGCTCTCGCTGCTCGGCGTGATCGTCGCGGGTACCGCGCTTTGCGCGCTCGCTGTGCGCTTCTCGCCGGAACACAAGGCGCGTGAAGCCGCGCTGCGCGAAAGCGCGCTTGCAGTCAATAACGGCGTCGCCCATTGAGGAAAGGTCCAGTCATGAAAATCGTCGTCATCGGCCACGGCATGGTCGGCCACAAGTTCCTCGAATGTCTCGCTGAAAGCGGCAACGATGCGCTGCAAGTCACGGTCGTATGCGAAGAACCGCGCGCCGCATACGATCGCGTGCATCTGTCGGAATTCTTCGCGGGCAAGTCCGCGGACGATCTCTCGCTCGTCGAAGAAGGCTTCTTCGAGCGTTCGGGTTATGCGCTGAAGCTCGATGCGAAGGCCACGTCGATCGATCGCGCGGCGCGCACGGTCACGGTATCGACGGGCGAAACGCTCGCCTATGACAAGCTCGTGATCGCAACGGGTTCGTATCCGTTCGTGCCGCCCGTCGAAGGACGCGATCGCGAAGGCTGCTTCGTGTATCGCACGATAGAAGATCTCGAAGCGATGCAAGCCTTCGGCGCACGCGCGAAGACGGGCACGGTGGTCGGCGGCGGATTGCTCGGCCTCGAAGCCGCGAAGGCGCTGCGCGACATGGGCCTCGTCACGCATGTCGTTGAATTCGCGCCGCGTCTCATGGCCGTGCAAGTCGATGAAGGCGGCGGGCGCGTACTGCGCAGCAAGATCGAAGAACTCGGCGTGACGGTGCATACGAACCGCAATACGCTCGCTATCGTCGATGGCGAGGGCGCGGTGAATCGCATGAATTTCGCGGACGGCGCGCATCTCGACACGGACATGATCGTGTTCTCGGCGGGCATTCGTCCGCGCGACGATATCGCGCGTGAAGCGGGTATCGAGATCGGTCCGCGCGGCGGTATCGTCATCGACGATGCATGCCGCACCAGCGATGCCGACATCTATGCCATCGGCGAATGCGCGTTGTGGAAAGGGCAATTGTTCGGCCTCGTTGCACCGGGCTACGACATGGCGCGTATCGTCGCGAAGCAGTTGACGGGCGAGCAGGCCGCGTTCGCGGGCGCCGACATGAGCACGAAGCTCAAGCTGATGGGCGTGGACGTGGCGAGTATCGGCGATGCGCACGGCAAGACACCGGGTAGCCGTTCGTACCAGTTCAGCGACGAGCGCAAGCAGGTCTACAAGAAGCTCGTGGTATCCGATTGCGGCAAGTATTTGCTGGGCGGCGTGATGGTCGGCGATGCAGCCGAATACGGCACGCTATTGCAGATGATGCTGAACAGGATCGAGTTGCCCGAAGCGCCCGAATTCCTGATTCTTCCGCAAAGCGATGGCAAGGCGAAGCCCGCGCTCGGCGTCGAAGCATTGCCCGATGCCGCGCAAATCTGTTCTTGCAACAACGTCAGCAAGGCCGAAATCTGCGCAGCGGTATGCGCGGGCGCGACGAGCATCGGCGCGTTGAAGAGCGCGTGCAAGGCAGGCGCGACATGCGGCGGCTGCGTGCCGCTCGTCACGCAAGTGATGAAGTCGGAGATGCAGCGTCAGGGCATGGCCGTGAACAATCATCTCTGCGAGCACTTCCCGTATTCGCGTCAGGAGCTGTATCACATCGCGCGCGTGGAAGGGCATCGCACGTTCGGATCGTTGCTCGCGAAGCATGGCAAGGGACTGGGCTGCGATATCTGCAAGCCGGCCGTCGCGAACATTCTCGCTTCATGCTGGAACGAATTCGTGTTGAAGAAGGAACACGCGAGCCTTCAGGATTCGAACGACTATTACCTCGCCAACATTCAGCGCGACGGCACGTACTCGGTCGTGCCGCGCATGCCCGGTGGCGAAGTAACGCCCGATGGTCTTATCGCGGTCGGACAGATCGCGAAGAAGTACGGTCTTTATACGAAGATCACCGGCGGTCAGCGTGTCGATATGTTCGGCGCGCGCGTCGAGCAATTGCCGCTCATCTGGGAAGAGCTGATTGCAGCGGGCTTCGAATCGGGACATGCGTATGGCAAGGCGCTGCGCACGGTGAAGTCGTGCGTCGGTTCCACGTGGTGCCGCTATGGCGTCGGCGATTCCGTCGGCCTCGCGGTTGAACTGGAGAACCGCTACAAAGGTCTACGCACGCCGCACAAGATCAAGTTCGGGGTATCGGGCTGCACACGTGAATGCGCTGAAGCGCAAGGCAAGGACATCGGCATCATCGCGACGGAAAAGGGCTGGAATCTCTACGTCTGCGGCAACGGCGGCATGAAGCCGCGTCATGCGGAGCTGCTCGCATCCGATCTGGATCAGGCCATGCTCGTGCGCTTCATCGACCGCTTCCTGATGTTCTATGTGCGCACGGCGGATCGTCTTCAACGCACGAGCGTGTGGCGCGACAACCTCGAAGGCGGCCTCGATTATCTGATCGATGTCGTCGTGAACGACAAGCTCGATATCGCCGCCGAACTCGAAGCGGAGATGCAGCATGTGGTGGATAGCTACGAGGACGAGTGGAAGAAGGCCGTCACCGATCCCGACACGCGCAAGCGCTTCCGTCACTTCGTGAACAGCGAACAGAGCGATGAAAACGTGCGCTTCGTCGAAGAGCGCGGCCAGATTCGTCCCGCGACGCTCGAAGAACGCACGATGAAGCGCATCGATATTCCCGTCACCGTTGAAACCGTCTGAACGAGAGGAACACGCCATGAACGACCGCATCGAAAAGGACTGGACGCCCATTTGCGCACTCGACGAAATCGTGCCCGACACGGGCGTCTGCGCGCTCGTCAACGGCGCACAAGTAGCCGTGTTTCACGTCGCGGGCGAATCGTCGTCCGTGTATGCCATCGACAACTTCGATCCACATTCGCAAGCGGCGGTGCTCTCGCGCGGCATCGTCGGCAGTCTGGGCGAGCGCATCGTCGTGGCGTCGCCCATCTACAAGCAGCACTTCGATCTGCGCACGGGCGAATGCCTCGAAGCGCCCGAGCGTTCGGTGAACGCGTATCGCGCGCGCGTCGCGGGCGGCAAGGTGTGGATCGCGGCATGAAGACCGAATACGCGGTTGCGGCTGCGGCGGGCGTGGTGGCGCGTCAGCGGCTCGTGGTCATCGGCAACGGCATGGCGGGCATGCGCACCGTCGAAGAGTTGCTGAAGATCGCGCCCGAGCTGTACGAGATCACCGTGTTCGGCGCGGAGCCGCATGGCAACTACAACCGCATCCTGCTCTCGCCGGTGCTGGCAGGCGAGAAGAGCATGGACGACATCATCATCAATACACGCGAATGGTATGCCGCGAACGGCATCACGCTGCATGCCGGCGATGCGGTCGTCGAGATCGATCGGGCGAGGCGCATCGTGCGATCGGAGAAGGGCGTCGAGGCGCGTTACGACCGGCTGCTCATTGCGACCGGATCCAATCCGTTCGTCATTCCGGTACCTGGCTCCAGTCTGCCCGGCGTGATCGCGTTCAGGGATATTAAGGATGTCGAATCGATGTTGAACGCGGCGCGCGATCATCGTGATGCGGTGATCATCGGCGGCGGATTGCTCGGGCTCGAAGCGGCCAACGGCCTGCAACGGCAGGGCATGTCGGTGACGGTCGTGCATGCGAGCAATAGCCTGATGGATCGTCAACTCGATGCGAGCGCATCGGCGTTGCTCATGCGTTCGCTCGAAGCGAAGGGCCTGCGTTTCGCGATGGCCGCGCAGACCACGGAGATCGTCGGCGACGATCGCGTTCGCGCGGTGCGCTTCGCCGACGGCACGGAGATCGACGCGGACCTCGTCGTGATGACGGCGGGCGTGCGCCCGAACATCGCGCTTGCGAAGGCGGCGGGGCTCTATTGCGAGCGCGCGATCGTCGTCGACGACACGCTCCAGACTTTCGATCCGCGCGTGTATGCAGTGGGCGAATGTGTGCAGCATCGTTCGGCCACGTTCGGTCTCGTTGCGCCGATCTGGGATCAGGCGCGCGTGGCGGGCGCGCATCTCGCGGGCGCGGGGCATCGGCGTTATGTGCAGCGCGCGACGGCAACGAAGCTCAAGGTCACGGGCGTGGACCTGTATTCCGCGGGCGATTTCATCGGCGGCGACGATAGCGAAGACCTCGTGCTGCGCGATCCGCGTCGTGGTGTTTATAAGCGCGTTGTGCTTAAGGCGGGACGCGTGATCGGTGCGGTGCTTTATGGCGACGTGAAAGACGGCGCGTGGTACTTCGATCTCATTCAAAGCCGCACGGATGTATCGCATCTGCGCGGGCGTTTGTTGTTCGGCAAGACGCTTTGCGAAGCGGGCGCATAGACGGCATGGATATGAAAGCGAGCATTCCCATCATCCCGAACGAGCCGGCTTCCGTGCGCACGACGTGCCCTTATTGCGGCGTGGGCTGCGGCGTGAAGGCGACGCCTCGCAGCGACATCGATGTCGGCATCGCGGGCGACGAACGCCATCCGTCGAACTTCGGGCGGCTCTGCGTGAAGGGATCGGCGCTCGGCGAAACCGTCGGGCTCGAAGGGCGCCTGCTTAGTCCGAAGATACGCGACAAGACAACGGGCGCACTCACCGATGTCTCA
Source organism: Caballeronia sp. ATUFL_M2_KS44 (assembly GCF_023630965.1). Lineage (NCBI taxonomy): Bacteria > Pseudomonadati > Pseudomonadota > Betaproteobacteria > Burkholderiales > Burkholderiaceae > Caballeronia > Caballeronia sp. ATUFL_M2_KS44. Next base: position 448,192 of record NZ_JALQEA010000039.1, read on the forward strand.
TGGGACGACGCGATTGGCAGCGTCGCGAGCGGCTTCGCGCGCATCATCGACGAACATGGTCCGGATGCGGTCGCACTGTATGTGTCGGGGCAATTGCTCACGGAAGACTATTACGTCGCCAACAAGCTGATGAAAGGTTATATCGGCAGCGCGAACATCGACACGAACTCGCGGCTATGCATGTCATCGTCGGTGGCGGGGCACAAGCGCGCGTTCGGCGAAGACCTCGTGCCGATGAACTATGAAGACCTCGAACTCGCGGATCTGATCGTGCTCGTGGGGTCGAACACGGCGTGGTGTCATCCGATCCTGTTTCAACGCATGGTGAAGATGAAGGAGACGCGGCCCGATGTGAAGATCGTCGTGATCGATCCGCGCTATACGGCCACATGCGAAATGGCCGATCTGCATTTGCCGCTGAAGCCGGGCAGCGACGTGCGGCTCTTCAACGGACTGCTCGCGTTTCTCGCCGAACACGGCGCAACGAATGCCGCTTTCATCGATGCCCACACGAACGGTTACGATGCCGCGCTTGCATCGGCCACGCCTGCCGATATCGCGCAGATCGCGAAGGACTGCAAGCTCGATACGCATGACCTGACGACGTTTTATCGCCTATTTGCGCGCACCGAACGCGTGGTGACGGTGTATTCGCAAGGCGTGAATCAGTCGAGCGCGGGCACCGACAAGGTGAACAGCATCATCAACTGCCATCTTGCGACGGGGCGTATCGGCAAGCCGGGCATGGGGCCGTTCTCGTTCACCGGCCAGCCGAATGCAATGGGCGGCCGTGAAGTCGGCGGCCTCGCGAACACGCTTGCCGCGCATCTGGAACTGGATAACGAAGCGCATCGCGCGATGGTGCAGACTTTCTGGAACTCGCCGCGTATCGCGCAGCGCGCCGGGTTGAAGGCCGTCGACCTCTTCGATGCAATCGAGGCGGGCCGCGTGAAAGCTGTATGGATCATGGGCACGAATCCGGTCGTGAGCTTGCCCGATGGAGATCGCGTGAAGCGCGCGCTCGATAAGTGCGAACTTGTGGTGAGTTCGGACATCATCGAGAAGACGGATACGAATGCGTTCGCTCACGTGCTTTTGCCCGCGCTCGGCTGGGGCGAAAAGGACGGCACCGTGACGAACTCGGAGCGGCGCATATCGCGGCAGCGTGCGTTTCTGCCCGCGCCGGGACATGCGCGCGCGGACTGGCGAATCATCTGCGATGTAGCGCGTCGCATGGGCTTCGATGGCTTCGACTTCGAAGGCCCGCATCAGATCTTCGACGAACATGCGCGGCTCTCGGCGTATCGCAACGATGCGGCCGATGGCGTGCATCGCGCGTTTCATATCGGCGGTTTGAGCGGATTGAATCGCGAGCAATACGATGCTTTGGAGCCGGTGCAATGGCCGATGCGTTCGAAGGGCGAATCAGGCGACGCTCGCCTTTTCGAAACACACCGCTTCAGCCACGCCGATGGCCGCGCACGCTTTGTCGCGACTCCGCCGCGCGCGCCGGTCAACGCGCCCGATGCCGACTATCCGCTCGTGCTCAACACGGGCCGCGTGCGCGATCAATGGCACACGATGACGCGCACGGGCCGTTCAGAAAAACTCGCGGGACATATCAGCGAATCGTTCATCGACATGCATCCGCAAGATGCGCTTGCATGCGGCGTTCGCGAGGGCGAGCTTGCGCGCATCACGAGCCGATGGGGTTCGATGATCGCGCGCGTGCAACATGGCGGCGGCATGCCGCGCGGCAGTGTGTTCGTGCCGATCCACTGGAACGATCAGGTCGCATCGGATGCGCGCGTGGGCGCGGTGGTGAATCCTGTTGTCGATCCAATATCCGGCGAGCCGGAGTTCAAGCACACGCCCGTCGCTATCGAAAAATTTCATGTGACATGGCACGGCTTCTCGCTTTCGCGCGACGTTCCCGCGCTCGATGCCGTCACGCACTGGACGCGCGTGCATGGCGCGCGTTTCGTGCGTCATGAACTCGCGGGGCGCAATCGATTCGATGCGTCACATGGGGATCATCGTGAATGGGCGCGCGCGCTCTTCAATATCGACGATCCGCATGCGGACTGGATCGAATACGAGGACAAGAGCGCGGGCGTGTATCGCGCGGCGCATGTGGTGAACGATCGCATCGAGCATTGCGTGTTCATCTCCGAGCGTCCTGACCTGCCGGCGCGCGCGTGGCTTGCAAGTTTGTTCTCGAAGGATCGGCTAGATGAAGAAGACCGCGTGAGCCTCTTGCTCGGTCAACCCGTCGGCAAGAGCGAGGACACCGGGCCGACCGTGTGTTCATGCTTCGGCGTGGGCCGCAATACGATCTGCAACGCGATCCGCGAAAAGAGCCTTAAAACAGCGGCTGAAGTCACCGCATGCGTGAAGGCGGGCGGCAACTGCGGTTCGTGCGTGCCGGAGTTGAAGAAGCTGATCGTCGAAACGGAGATGGCGCGGTTGAGCACCGTATGACGTTTCGTTGAATCACGCGCTTGCTTCGCGCTTATGCGGCACGCCCGCAACAGGCACGGCATCGACGGGTCGATGCTCGTTGCCGAAGCGTGCAATGGAAAACGAGAACGTGTTGATACCGTTCGCGCTCGTCGCGGCTACCGTGCCGCGATGCATCTCCGCCACCGCCTTCACGATGGCGAGTCCCAACCCATGATTCTCGCGGCTATTCGTGCGCGAGCTTTCCGCGCGATAGAAGCGATCGAAGAGATGCTCCATGATATGCGGCGCAATCGGCTCGCCCGGATTCGCGACGGCCACGCGAACGCGTCCATGTTCGCGCGTGATCGACACATGTATCGTGGCGCCCGGCGTGCAATGCTGAATCGCGTTCATCACGAGATTCGACAGCGCGCGGCCGAACAGCGACGTGTTGACGAACGCGCGTGCATCGCCATTCGATACGGCGCGCACCTGCGCATCTTCCAGCGGAATCTCCAGGAATTCCAGCGTGCGATGCACTTCGCCCGCCAGCGATACTTCGACGAGTCCCGTCGCGCGTTCGCCCTGATCGGCGCGCGCGAGAAACAGCATGTCGTTGATGATCGCGCGCACGCGCTCGAACTCTTCGAGATTGGACTGCAACGTGTGACGCAATTCTTCGATGGAACGATCGCGCGTCAACGCCACTTCGGTTTGACCGATGAGAATGGTGACCGGCGTGCGCAGTTCATGCGCGACATCCGCATTGAACGATTCGAGGCGTCCATACGCATGATCGAGCCGCTCCAGCGCGCCGTTGAACGACTTCGCGAGGTCTTCGAGTTCGAAGGGCAACGAACGTGTATCGAGCCGTTGCGATCGATTGTTGGGCCGCACGTTCTGCGCATCGCGCGTGAGCCGCGTGAGCGGCGCAAGCCCGAGGCGCGCCACCGAATAACTCAGTAGCAGCACCGTCACCGTGGCAAGCGCAAGCAACGCCGCAAGCGCCACGCCGAAGACGCGCATCGTGCGGACGTTCGGCGAGCAATCGACGGCGACGAACAACTGAAGCGGCGGGCGGTCCGCGTAGGGCGGAATGGTGAGCGTGGTCATCAGCATGTCATAGGCGCGGTCCTCGGGCCTGAAGCGCACATAGCCGCCGAGCACTTCCTTCACGACGTGGCCGGCGGGCGGCAATCCATAGCTGAAGCGGTCATCGTTGCTCGTGACCGCGAAGAGCGTGGAGCCGTCGCGCGGCGTGATGTCCGCGAGCTTTTCCTTCGCCATCTTCCACTTGTCCGGATTGGACGCATGCGAAACGATGAGCCGCGCAATCTCCGCGCGGTTATCGAGCGAATCGCGTAAATGCTGTTCGAGCTGCACGCGCAGCACGAGAAAAAGCCCCGAGCCGACGAGCGAAAACACGAACAACGCGACGAGCGCGAACATGACCGCGAGCCGCCGCGCGATGGAACGCTGCGAACGTTGCGAGCCTTGCGATGACTGCGAGCGCGGACCTTCGCGCAATGCCGCCCACGGCACGTTCATGATGGCCTCGCGTCTTCTCTCGTTTCGCGCATGTCACGCGGCTCGCGCACTTCGAGCACATAGCCCATGCCGCGTACGGTGTGCAGCAGTTTCGTGCGGAACGGGCCGTCGAGTTTCGCGCGAAGGCGTTTGATCGCGGTTTCGACCACATTCGTATGGCTTTCGAAATCGACTTCCCAGACGAGTTCGGTAATCGCGGTCTTCGAGAGAATGTCGCCATGACGGCGCGCGAGCACGCTCAATAGCTGAAACTCTTTCGCGGTGAGATCGAGCCTCACGCCATCGCGCGTGGCGCGTCGCCCGATCAGATCGACATATAAATCGCCGACCGAAATGAGCGTGGATTCCTGCGCGCGCGTTCTGCGTGCAAGCGCGTGCAATCGTTCGACGAGTTCGAGAAAGGAGAAAGGCTTCGTGAGATAGTCGTCCGCGCCTTCGCGCAGTCCGCGCACGCGATCGTTGATGTGATCGCGTGCCGTGAGCATGATGACCGGCGTCGATTTCTGCAGACGCAGCGCCTTGAGCACGGCGAAGCCATCGCGGCGCGGCAGCATGACGTCGAGCACGATCACGTCGTAGTCGTATTCGATGGCGAGATGCGTGCCTTCTTCGCCGTCCATCGCGATATCGACGACCCATCCTTGCTCGGTCAGACCCGAGCGCAGATAGTCCACCACCTTGTGTTCGTCTTCCACTATCAGGACTTTCATGCCTGCACCTGTGCGTGTTTAATTTGTGCTTTCAACATGACTACTTCCGACACTATACGAGCCTGCCGTGCTCGCCGCATCATCGACGTTCCATCCTCCGCCGAGCGCCTTCACGAGCGCAACCGAAACCGTATGCTGTTGCCCGCGTATCTGCACGTCCTGGCGCTCGCTCGTGAGCAGTTGCTGCTGCGCGGTGATGACGTCGAGATACGCCACGAGACCGCCCGAATAACGATCGTTCGCGAGCGAAAGAAGACGCTGCGCATCGACGACAGCGGCATGCGACTGCTTCGCTGCGCCATCGAGCACCGACAATCCGACGATACCGTCCTGCACTTGCTCGAATGCGTTGAGCACGGTCTGACGATAGTTCGCTTCGGTCGCGCGATAGCCCTCGCTTGCGAACGTCACCGCTGCGGAACGGCGGCCGCCATCGAAGACGACCTGGCTCGCCATCGTGCCGATCGTCCATAAGAGACTAGGCGCGGAGACGAGACTCGCCAAGGCCGTGCTTTCCCAGCCGATCGTGCCGTTGAGCGTGAGGCTCGGAAAGAACGCGGCCTTCGCGACGCCGATCTGCGCGTTCGCCGCGGCCATCGCGCGTTCTGCGGATGCGACATCGGGCCTGCGTTGCAGCACGTCGCTCGGCAAACCGAGCGGGATCGAAGGAATAGGGTGGTCGTCGGCCACGGGCGCAAGCGAAAACTGCGGCGCAGGCGTGCCGACGAGCGCCGCGATCGCATGCTCGAATTGCGCGCGCTGATTGACGAGCAATTGCGCCTGCACGCGTGTGGAATCGAGTTGCGATTGCTGTTGCAGCACGTCGAGGCCGGATACCGCGCCGAGATCATGCTGCGTCGTCACATAGTCGAGCGCTTTCTTCTGAAGGTCCACCGAGCGATTCAATACGTCGATCTCCGCATCGAGTTCGCGCATCGAGAAGTAATCGCTTGCAAGGTCCGTGGTCAGCACGAGCCGCGCGTTGGCGAGATCGTCGCGCGACTGATCCGCCGATGCCTGCGCGCTTTCCACTTCGCGACGAATGCGCCCGAAGAGATCGATGTCGTAATCGATGGTCGGCGCGAGCTTCAAGTCGTTCTGCACCGTGGACATGTTCAGCGTCGTATAGCTATTCGCCGGCCGATTCTTCGATATGCGCGAGCGCGATGCCTGCGCGCCCAGATCGACTTCAGGCACCGCGAGCGATGAAGTCTGCGCGAGCGTCGCGCGTGCCTGTTCGTAATGCGCGCTCGCGGCTGCAAGCGTCTGGTTCTGTGCGAGCGCTTGCGTTTCGAGCGTATCGAGCGTGTCGTCATTGAAGCTGCGCCACCAGTCGAGTGCAAGCGGGGCATGCGAAGGCTCGCCCACGCGCCAGTACGAATCCGTCTTCCATGTGGGCGGCGTGTCGGCAAGAGGCCGCTTGTAATCGGGACCGACGGTGCAGGCCGCGAGCATCGACGACAAGAGGATGAAGACAGCCGCTTTCATGACGCCGCCTTCTTTTCCGGTGCGATCACGACATGATCGCCGTCCGCGATGGAATCGCTCGGGTTGATGATGATCTTGTCGTTCTGCTCGATACCGCTTTCGATTTCGAGCGACTGCCCGAGGTCCTGCGCAATCACGATCTTGCGCAGATGCACGTGGCCGTTTGCATCGACGACGGCGAGACGCGGACCTTCGGAACGGAACAGCAACGCGTTGCCCGGCACGAGCAAACGCGCATGCGCCGTGGACGGCACCGCGACCTGCACATACGCGCCGGGCCGCAGACGTCCATCGGGATTGGGCAGCGTGACTTCGATCTGCAGCGAGCGCGTGGGAACATCGATCGCGCCGGAGATGTGCGTGATCTTGCCGTGGAATTGCTGGCCCGATAGTTCGGCTTGCGTGACGACGACCTGCTGTCCGACCGATACGTTCTGCGCATACGCCTGCGGCAGTTGCACATAGACGCGCAACGGATCGGACTGCGCAAGCGCGAAGAGCGCGCGGCTCGCGCCGCTGCCCGCATCGATGAGATCGCCGACATCGACATTGCGTTGCGTGACCACGCCCGCGAACGGCGCGACGATGCGCTTGAACGATTCGAGCTGACGCAGACGCTTCACGTTGGCATCGGCGGCGGCGAGATTCGCCACGTCCTGGTTATACGTGCTTTGCCGTTCATCGAGTTCCTGCTGCGAGACGGCATCGCGCTGACGCAACTGCTGCCAGCGTTGCAGCGAGCTCTTTGCAAGCACGAGGCTCGATGCGGTCTGATCGCGTTGCGCGACGGCTTGCGCGAGTTCCTGATCGATCTCGGGCGTATCGAGATCGGCGAGCAACTGGCCTTGCTTCACGCGTGCGCCGATATCGACATACCAGTGCAGCAGATAACCCGTCGCGCGTGCATAAATGGGCGATTCGACGAAGCCGCGCAACGTGCCCGGCAGCGTGGTTTCACCGGCACCGTCGGTCTGCGATGGCACGACCACGTTCACGTACTGTTGCGCGTTCTGCTGCGTGCGCGTCGCGACGGAGCGGCCATGCACGATATCGGTCACGACCGTGCGCGCCGCGCCGATGGCGAGCAGCGCGAGCACGATGACGATCGCGATCTTCGCGCGTTTCCATTCGACGTTGCGCGGTGGAAGCGCGTGGCCTTCGTTGGGATCGCGCGCGGGAATGGCCAGCGAGGCGTGATTCTTTTCTGTCATGTTCGGCTTCGGACGTGAGACGGTTTAGCTTGGATCGCTGTGCTGCGCTTCTTCTTTGCGCCGCGCCTTGCGTGCGAGGCGCGAATGAATGCCCGCGAACACGAGCGGCACGAAGAAGAGCGTCGATACGGTTGCGAACAACAGTCCGCCGATGACCGCGCGTCCGAGCGGCGCGTTCTGCTCCGCGCCTTCGCCGAGGCCGAGCGCCATCGGGATCATGCCGATGATCATCGCGAACGCGGTCATCAACACGGGACGGATGCGGCTCGCGCCTGCTTCGAGCGCGGCGGTGAGCGGCGGCGCGCCTGCCGTGAGACGCTGGCGCGCGAACGAGACCATCAGAATGCTGTTCGCAGTGGCGACGCCCATCGTCATGATCGCGCCGGTGAGCGCGGGCACGGAGAGATGCGTGCCCGTCAGGAACAGCATCCATACGATGCCCGCGAGCGCGGCAGGCAGCGCGCTCACGATGATGAGCGGATCGATCCACGACTGAAAGTTCACGACGATCAGCAGATACACGAGCACGATCGCCATCGCGACACCCACGCCCAGGCCGAAGAACGACGTGCGCATGGTTTCCACTTGTCCGCGCACGGCGATCTGGCTTCCGCGCGGCAACGCGCGGCGCGCTTCATCGACGAGATGATTCACCTGCCGCGCGACGCTGCCGAGATCGCGGCCTTCGACGCTCACGAAGAGATCGATGACCGGTCGGATGTTGTAGTGCGTGACCACGGCGAATTCGCTCTGCGGTGCAAGGCGCACGAGATTGCCGAGCAGTTGCGTGGGCCCGCTCGCCGATGCGGACACGGGCGTGCGCATCAGTTCGTCGATCGACGACACCTGATACTGCGGCGTCTGCACGGCAAGGTTGTATTCGACGCCATTGCGCGGATTGAACCAGAAGCCCGGCGATGTCTGCGAGCTGCCGGACAACGAAATGAGCACGTTCTGCGCGACGTTGCTTGCGGACAGATTGAGCTGTTGGAGACGCGTGCGATCCATTTGCAGATTGAGCGTCGGCTCGTCGAGCTTCTGCTGGATGTGCGTATCCACGTTGCCGGGAATCATGCGTATCTGCTTCATCAGCTTGCTCGCGACCTGAAAGTTCGCTTGCTGGTTTTGCCCTTGTATCTGCACGTCGATGGCCGCGGGCAGCCCGAAGTTCAAGATCTGCGTGACGATATCGGCGGGCTGAAAGAAGAATTCGACGCCGGGAAAGCGGCGCGGCAGCAGGTTGCGCAACGTATCGATGTAGTTTTGCGTCGGCGCATGATCGGGCTTGAGCGCGACCTGTATCTCGCCGTCGAGCGTGCCGATGGTGCCCGCATTGCTGTACGAAAGATTGATGCCGCTATAAGGCAGGCCGAGGTTATCGAGGATGGTCGCGAGTTCGTCTTGCGGCACGACCTGACGCACGACCTTCTCGACTTCATCCGCGAGACGCGCCGTTTCCTCGATGCGCGTGCCCGTTGGCGCACGCATGTGCATGCGGATATCGCCGGCATCGACAGTCGGAAAGAAGTCCTCGCCGAGCAGGAAGACGAGTCCCGCCGACACCACGCAGAAGCCCAGAAACAGCGTGGCGAAGAGTCGCCGCCGCACGAGCAGGCTGCTCAGGATCACGATATACGCGCCACGCATGCGCTCGAAGCCGTGATCGAAACGCCGGTATAGCCGCGCGAAGAGATTCGGTTTCTTGTTCGCATCGGGTGCGTGCGCGTGGCCCATCAGCAGCATCGCGAGCGTCGGCACCAGCGTGCGCGACAGGATGTACGACGCGATCATCGCGAAGACGACGGCCTCCGCGAGCGGCACGAACAGACAGCGCGCGACGCCGGTGAGAAAGAACATCGGCACGAAGACGATGCAGATGCACAGCGTGGACACGAGCGCCGGCACCGCGATTTCGCCTGCGCCTTCGAGAATGGCATCGTGAAGATCGGTGCCGAGATGAAGGTGACGTTCGATGTTCTCGATGGTCACGGTCGCATCATCCACCAGAATGCCGACCGCGAGCGCGAGACCGCCGAGCGTCATGATGTTGATGGTCTGCCCGAGCGCGTGCAGCGCAAGCAGCGACGAGAGAATCGAGAGCGGTATCGATATCGCGATGATGCACGTGCTGCGCCAGTTGCCGAGAAAGAGGAGGATCATCGCGGCAGTGAGGGCCGCTGCGATCAGCGCTTCGCGAACCACGCCCTGCACGGCGGCCTTGACGAACACGGATTGATCGAAGAGCGCCGTGATCTTGAGGTCTTGCGGCAACGAAGCGCGCGCTTGCGGCAAGAGGTCCTGCAACGTATTGACGATGGAGAGCGTCGACGCGTTGCCGTTCTTCAACACGGAGATGAGCACGCCGCGCCTTCCGTCCTGCCGAACGATGTTCGTCTGCGGCGAGAAGCCGTCGCGCACGTGCGCCACTTCGCGCAGATACGTGGTCGCGCCGTTCACCGTGCGCACCGGAATGTCGTTGAGGCCCGCGACGGTCGTCGGCGACCCGTTCATGTTGATCGTGTATTCCTTCGGGCCTATCTTCGCGGTGCCCGTCGGAAGAATGAGGTTTTGCGCATTCACCGCGCTGACGACATCGGTGGGCGTGAGACCTTTGGCGAGCAGCGCGCGCGTGTCGAGATCGACGGAAATGAGCCGCGTCTTGCCGCCGTATGGATAAGGCACCGCCGCGCCCGGAATGGTCACGAGTTGCGGGCGCAGGAAGTTGAGCGCCGTATCGTTCAGGTCCTGCTCCGACTGCTTCGGACTCGAAAGCCCGAGCTGAATCACCGGAATGCTGGAAGCCGAATAACTGATGACGAGCGGCGGCGTCGCGCCCGGCGGCATCTGCCGCAATTGCGCCTGTTCGACGGCCACGGTCTGCGCAATCGCCGTCTGTATGTTCGCGGTGGGTTGCAGGAACAGCTTGATGATCGCGATGCCGGGCAGCGACTGCGACTCGATATGCTCGATGTTATTGACCGTCGTCGTGAGGCTGCGCTCGTTGACGGACGTGATGCGATTGGCAATGTCCTCGGCAGAGAGGCCCGTGTAATTCCAGATGATGCTGACGACGGGAATATCGATTTCAGGCAGGACGTCCACTGGCGTCGTCAACAGGACGAAGGGCGTGGCCAGCAGGATCATGATGGCCATCACGATGAACGTGTAGGGCCGCTTGAGCGCAACGTTGACGATCCACATTGAGTCGTTCGGAAAATGCGAGGGAAGGGCGCGGCGATGGTTGAGCGGCGCGCGATGATCGATGAACGCGATGCGGCAATCGTGTTCGGTGACGCTATGGTAGTGGCCGCGCCCCAACGACAATATGACGTGAAAATGGCGGTTTCGTCATATAAGGGCGTTTGAAAGAAAAAAGGAAGAGACGTGAGCGATCGCATCGACGCGATCGCCCGATGCGACGATTCAGTTCGCGGATGAACCGTCCGTATTGGCGGGGACGTTGCGAGGCCGGGCCGAACGATAGACGCTCGCGCCGGTATAGATGCCTTCCTTGATATCGAGGAAACTGCCGGGATAACGCTGGTCGTCCACGCCGGGATAGTAGCCGGCGCGTTCCGCGCGAACGAGATCGTCGACGACTTGCTGACGCGTGAGACCGCTGGTTTGCGCTGCTGCGATAACAGGCGACAGCGCAAGAACGGCGGCGGCGATGCGCGTGACTGGCTTCATGGCGAACTCCTCATACGAAGTGATGAAGAAACGCGACTACGGTGCGCGGCCACGGCATTCGCGCGCGGCCTTCTTCATTCTAGGCACGCGCCATGAGGTTCGCCTGCAAACGTGCGATCGAGTTACTCCGGCGTCTGTCCCGGAGGCGTGGTCGACATCGTGCGGCCCGATGCCGAGGTGCCATCCGACGATGCGCCATATGCGCTTCCCGAGTGGATCTTTTCTTCTGCGGCCTGGATGTTGTTGGGATAGAACGCGTCGCGCTCGGATGGGTTGTAGCCGGCCTGTTCGACTTGTTTCAACTCTTCCTTGACCTGCGCGCGCGTGAGCCCTTCCTGGGCGACGGCGGCGAGCGGCGAAGCGACGAGTGCGGCGATGGCAATGCGCGTGACTAGCTTCATGGCGGACTCCTCATGCAAGTGATGGGCGATCGCGGCATGCGCGCCAGGATCATGTGTGAATTCTATTGGTCGGACGGTGACGAGATGCTGGCATCCAGATGGCGCGTCGGTCAGATGAATGGCCGGGCACGCGTCTGAAAGACCGCGCAGCCGGTGATAGACTCGCCTGCTCATCGGGCCTTGCGCCGCGCTTCACATCGACACCGGAACCCATCAATTGCCGTTCAAATTGCCGACCACGGCGACCGCGCCGTTCTGCCCGTCCGAAGTCAAAGGCTCCGTCATCGTCGCGCCGGGTGCGCCGCTCTGGAAGAAGCTGCTGCAATTCGCGGGGCCGGGCCTGCTCATCTCCATCGGCTACATGGACCCGGGCAACTGGGCGACGGATATCGAAGCCGGCTCGCGATACGGCTATGGCTTGTTGTTCGTCGTCCTTTTGTCGAGCCTCGCGGCGATGGTGCTGCAATGCCTGTCGATGCGCTTGGGCATCGTCACGGGCCGCGACCTCGCGCAGCTTTCGCGCGAACGTTACTCGAAGCCCATCGCGAATGCGCAATGGATGCTCGCGGAGTTGTCGATCATCGCGTGCGATCTGGCCGAAGTGCTCGGCGGCGCGCTCGCGTTTCACTTGCTGTTCGGCTGTTCGCTCATGTGGGGCGTGGTCTTCACCGCATTCGACACGCTCATCGTGCTCGGGCTGAAGGGCAAGAATTTCCGCGATCTCGAAGCAATCATGCTCGGGCTGATCGCGACTATCGGCGTGGGATATGTGGTGGAACTCGCGCTGGTGAAGCCGCATTGGCCCGCGGTCGCGGCGGGGCTCGTGCCGTCCATCGACATGCTGTCGAATCGCGAGCCGCTTTATCTCGCCATCGGCATTCTCGGCGCCACCGTCATGCCGCATAACCTGTATCTGCATTCGTCGATCGTGCAGACGCGCGTCGTCAATCGCGATGAAAAGAGCCTTGCATCCGCGATCAAGCTCTCGCGGCTCGATACCATCGTGTCGCTTCTGCTCGCGCTCCTGATCAACGCGGCCATTCTGATTCTCGCGGCCTCCGCGTTTCATGCGACGGGGCATACGCAAGTCACCGAAATCGAGGATGCCTACAAGCTGCTCGCGCCGATTGTCGGTACCGGGCTCGCCGCGATTCTCTTCGCGGTGACGCTCTTCGCTTCGGGGCAAAGCTCGACCTTCACCGGCACCATTGCGGGGCAGGTCATCATGGAAGGCTTCTTGCGCCTGAAGATTCCGTGCTATCAGCGGCGCTTGATCACGCGCGCGCTCGCGCTGGTGCCGGCGGTGATCGGCGTGTATCTGATGGGAAACGGCGCGGTGGGCAAGCTGCTGGTCGCGAGTCAGGTCGTGCTGAGTTTGCAGCTGCCGTTCGCGCTTTATCCGCTGATTCGCATGACGAGCGATCGCGGGTTGATGGGCCGCTTCGCGAACGCCTTGCATACGAAGGCGCTCGCGTGGCTGCTGTTCATCGTGATCAGCGCGGCGAACGCGTGGCTCGTCGTGCAGACCGCGATGGAGTGGTTCGCGTAAGCGCTGCTTACTTGACCACGCCCACCGCAAGGTTCGATTTCGCCGCGACTGCAGCGGGAATCGCGGTATCGGCGGGCAAGGCCTGGTCCGCCGTGGTGCGTCCGCCATCGCGGAAGAACGCGAGTTCGGCGGCCTTGTTCAGCACGAGAATGCTGATGCGGCGATTCGTCGGCTCGTCGATGACGTTCTTGTTGAGCGGCAGCACGTCGGCGAGACCGCGTACCTGCAGCACCTTGCTTTCCTTCATGCCGCCCGTGACCAGCGCGCGGCGCGCCGCGTTCGCGCGCTCGCTCGACAGCTCCCAGTTCGAATAGCCGGCCTGACTGCCTGAATACGGCACGGCGTCGGTATGGCCTGCAATCGACACGCGATTGTCCACGTCGTTGAGCGATGCGCCGATGTTCGAGAGGATCGTCGTCACATAGCTTTCGAGCTTCGAACTGCCCGATGCGAACATCGGCCGCTTGAGCGAATCGACGATCTCGATACGCAAGCCTTCGCTCGTGATCGCAATGCGGATCTGGTCCTTGAACGCACGCAGCGCAGGCGTGTTCTCGATGAGCGCGGTCAGCTTCTGCTTCAACTGCTGCAAGCGTTGCAGGTCTTCTGCCGCGACGGACGCGCGCGCCACCGAAGGCGGCACGGGCTGCGTCTGGCTCTTGCTGGCTTCGCCCGGACGCGAGCTCGACAAGTCCTTGCCGCCGCCGTTGATGATGCTCGTATGCGACGACGCGCCGCCTTCGTTGCCGAAGAGCGCGGAGAGCGGCGTGTTGAAGTATTGCTCGATGCCTTCCTTGTCGTACTTCGACGTGGAGCCGAGCAGCCACATCAGAAGGAAGAAGGCCATCATCGCGGTGACGAAGTCGGCGTAGGCGATCTTCCATGCACCGCCATGATGCCCGCCGTGGCCGCCGCCTTTCTTCTTGCGGCGCACGACGACGGTGGGCGCGAGCACCGATTGCAACGGGTCGCGTGAAGGTCTTTCAGCCATGAGCGCTATTCCTTTCGATCAACGCGTTCGTCAGGCCGACTTCGGCATCTTGGTGGCGCGCACGGCGTCGTCGAGTTCCTGGAAGCTCGGACGATCCGCGGTGAACAGCACCTTGCGGCCGAATTCGACGGCCACGGTCGGCGCATAACCGTTCATCGACGCGAGCAGCACCGACTTCACGCACTGGAACGGCTTGGCTTCGGCCGCGCCCTTCGCGTTGAGCAGGTCCGCGAGCGGTCCGATGAAGCCATATGCGAGCAGAATGCCGAGGAACGTGCCGACGAGCGCGCCCGCGATCATCTCGCCGAGCACGGCGGGCGCGGCGCCCACGGAACCCATCGTATGCACGACGCCCATCACCGCCGCGACGATGCCGAATGCGGGCAGGCCATCGGCCATCTTCTGAATCGCGTTGGCCGCGACGGAGCTTTCCGCGTGATGCGTTTCGAGCTCTTCGTCCATCAGGTCCTGCAATTCCAGCGCATTCACGTTGCCCGCGGACATCATGCGCAGATAATCGACGATGAAGTCGAGCAGGTGATGATCGGCCATCACGTGTTCGTACTTCTGAAAGAGCGGGCTGGCTTCGGGCGCATCGACATCGGCTTCGAGCGCCATCATTCCTTCCTTGCGCGCCTTTTGCAGCAGCTCATAGAGCAGCGCGATCAGCGAGAGATATTTCTCTTTGGTATAGCCGCCACCCTTGAACACCTTGGGCAGCGCCTGAAGCGTTTTCTTGAGCGTGGCAGTCGGGTTCGATACGACGAATGCGCCGATCGCCGCGCCGAAGATACACAGCAATTCGAACGGCTGAACGAGCGCGGCAAGGTGGCCCCCGACGCCGATGAAACTCCCGATCACCGAGCCGATGACCAGAACCCATCCAATAACGACAAACATGATTTCTCCGCAAATGTCCGGGCTAGGCGAGCCGTGCGCGCTCGATCGACGAATCACGCACGGCTCGCCAAGCATTGTCTGCAATGATGCTGGGCTTTTTAACGGCGCGGTACACGGGAAGATTTAGGGGCGTTTGCGCAAACATTTCGAAGGGCTTTATGACGCGGTAAATGTTACGTGGCGCATGACGCGTGAGGTAATGGATGACACGTGCGCGCTTCATCTAATATCGGCGCATGGACACACTCTTTGAGCCCACGACGCGGCCCGCGCCCGCCACCGTCGGCACGCTGCTGCGCGAATGGCGTCAGCGCAGGCGCATGAGCCAGCTCGATCTCGCGGGCATCGCGGATGTATCGACGCGGCATTTGAGCTTCGTCGAATCGGGGAGGTCGATGCCGAGCCGCGACATGCTCATTCGCCTGGCCGAGCAACTCGACGTCCCGCTGCGCGAGCGCAACACGCTCTTCTTGGCGGCGGGTTACGCGCCGCTGTATCGCGAACGCGCGCTCGCCGATCCGCAACTCGATGCAGCGCGCCGCGCCGTCGATCTCGTGCTGAAAGGACACGAGCCGTATCCCGCGCTGGCCGTCGACCGGCACTGGACGATGATCGCCGCGAATGCCGCGCTCGGGCCGCTGGTCGCGTCGGCGGATGCGTCGCTGCTCGCGCCGCCGGTGAACGTGCTGCGGCTGTCGATGCATCCGCTGGGACTCGCGAGCGTTATCGAGAATTGGCACGAATGGCGCGCGCATCTGCTCGCGCGCGTGCGGCGTCAGGTCGAAGTGTCGGGCGATGCGACGCTCGCCGCGCTCATGAAGGAACTCGAGGCTTATCCCGCGCCGCCGCATGCCGCGAACGAGCGGCACGGCGAGCCGGATGCGGTCATCGTGCCGCTGCGTTTGCGCACGGCACGTGGCGTGCTTTCGTTCTTCAGCACGACGACCGTGTTCGGCACGCCCGTGGACATCACGTTGTCGGAACTGGCGATCGAAGCCTTCTTTCCCGCCGACGACGCCACCGCTGCCGCATTGCGCGAACTCGCCGACGCGCGCCGTTGACGGTCACCCTTACAAAAAGGAACCCGCCGACGCCGCGCGGATCAATAATAGAAACGTTGCGCGCTCGCGCGCTTGACGACATTTGTCCAACCAACGCGGAAAAGCAGCCATGATTCAAACATTCGAACAGGTGATCGGCGGTGAGCGCATGCAGTTCTGCGCCAGCATCGCGGAAGGCGGCGGGCCGCAACGCGTCATCATCAGCCGCGCGGATTCGGCGGAGTCGCTCGTGATCGTCGAGGCCGACGGCATCATCGGCGCGATCAAGGCGGAAGTGGAAGCGCCCGACACGTTCGTCGCGGACGCGGTGCGCAAGGCGCAGCAGGAAGCGCTGATCGAACGCGCGCTGGAAACAGGCACGGTGCAGACGACGAGCCTGTAACGCGCGTCGTTGCTCGAATAATGCCCGCGCGGTTTCGGACCGCGCGGGCATTGCTTTTTACGCGTGCCGCGTGACTTACATGCGCGGCTCGCCGTTGTGCGGATCGGCGGGGATCATCGGCGTGGCGGAATCGGGGCCGTCGGGCATGTCGGGATCGTCGGGATTCGGCGGGGCGTCGGGATCGAGCAGCTTGTCGGGATCCGGCTCGATGTTTTCTTCCGGTGAGCGAGGCATGGTGGACATGATGGCGTGTTCTCCGGGGAAAGGAACGAAGGCGGGGACGAAGGCGCGCGTTCACGCGCTCGGCCGTAGCGCGTGCAACGGGCGTTCCCGGTGCCTGCATGCCTAAAAAAATGGCGCGCTCCGAACCGCGAGCGCGCCATCGATTGTTCAGCCGCGAGACTTATCGCGCAGCCGGCGCTTCCTTGATGAAGAGCGACGTCAGCGCGCCCACGACGCACAACGCGCCGACGTACAGCGCAGGCGCCATCGGGCTCGACTTCATCATCAGCGAGACGACGATCGGCGTGAGTCCACCGAACACCGCATACGCGACGTTGTACGAGAACGAAATGCCCGAGAAGCGCACGGCGGGCGGGAAGGACTTGACCATCACGAACGGAATCGCGCCGATCACGCCGACGGTGAAGCCCGTGAACGCGTACCACGGCAGCAGCACGGAGGCGTCGATTGCGACCTGCTTGAAGAGCGCGTAGTACGACACGGCCAGCATGATGCCGCCGACAAAAATGGTCTTGCCCGCGCCGATGCGCCCCGCGATCGCGCCCGCCAGCACGCAGCCGATGGTCAGGCAAAGCGTCGCCGCGCAGTTCGCGACGAGCACGGTCGCCGGCGCGATGCCGAACTGCTTTTGCAGGAGCGTCGGCGTCATCAGGATCACGACGACGATCGCGGCGGACAGCATCCACGTCAGCAGCATCGACACGATCACGGCGCGGCCATGGTCGCGCAGCACGGCCTTCAGCGGAATCTCCGCCGCGAGCGACTTGCGCTTCTGCAACTCCGCGAACACCGGCGTTTCATGCAGCCAGCGGCGCAGATAGACCGAGCACAGCCCGAACACGCCGCCGAGCAGGAACGGCAGACGCCACGCGAAAGCGGCGACATCGGCGGGAACGAAGCTCTTGTTGATGGCCGTCGCGATCAGCGAGCCGAGCAGAATGCCCGCCGTGAGGCCGGCCGTCAGCGTGCCGCATGCATAGCCGATATGACGGCTCGGCACGTGCTCCGACACGAACACCCACGCGCCCGGCACTTCGCCGCCGACCGCCGCGCCCTGCATCACGCGAAACAGCAGCAACAGCACCGGCGCCATCATGCCGATGGACGCATACGTGGGCAGCCCGCCCATCAGGAGCGTCGGCACCGACATCAGCAGCACGGACAGCGTGAACATGCGCTTGCGGCCGAGCAGGTCGCCGAAGTGCGCCATGACGATGCCGCCCAGCGGCCGCGCAAGATAACCGGCGGCGAAGATGCCGAAGGTCTGCAATTGCCGCAGCCAGTCGGGAATCGAAGGCGGGAAAAATAGCTGGCCGATGACCGGCGCGAAGAACACGAAAATGATGAAGTCGTAGAACTCGAGCGCGCCGCCGAGCGCGGCGAGCGTGAGCGTCTTGTAATCGCCGCGCGTGAGCGAGCGGCCGGCGGCGTGCGACGCGCCGTCGAAAGGTGTTGCCTGCATCGAATGAGAACCCGTAATGAGAAAAGCCACGCGTGCCGTCAGCGACGCATGGAACGAGGCGATGCCCTGCGGGATGTCAGACGCGCCGGGTGAGCGCGAAACGGGAACGACTCGGGCGCGGATTCGAAGCCGGCACCCGCCAACCGCACTGCGCGTGACGACGGGCAGCCGCGGCGCATGCCTTCGCGGCGTCTCGGTAAAAACGGCGAAAGCGGGGTTTGGGCCATTGTGAGCCAAAGGCGGCATGTTACAGGATGTAAGTCTCCGCTACACGAACTTTCGCAATCGGACGATTGCGCGGTGGTGCCCGGGAGACGCACGCCGTGACAAGTGATGACATGCGTTGACAATTTCGGATCAATCCGATGGGAAAGGGATGCCCGGCTGACCAGAATGCGTGCCTGTATTCGGCGTCTCTTTTTGTAACGAGACGCCCGGGGAACGCCGCGGCAGCAGGGCGGCGTTCGGCCCATGTCCCTTAGACTCATCAGGCTTGACACTATGCGCGTCGCCGTTTTGCAAACCGACACAAGTTATCGAAACCTCATCAGCGACGTCGTCAAACGGCTCGGCCACACGGTCGTGACCTTTGGCGACGGTCTCATGCTCTCCAAAGCGCTTTCGCGCTCGACGGTCGATCTGCTGATTCTCGACTGGAATTCGTCCGGTCTCTGCGGTCTCGATCTTCTCAAATCCGTGCGTTCGAGCTTCGGCGAACGCGTTCCCGTCATGTTCGCCACGCCCGACGGCGCGGAGCACAACGTCGTGTGTGCGCTGACGGCGGGCGCGGACGACTACGTGGTGTACCCCATCCGCCCGGGCGAATTCGGCGCGCGCATCGAAGCGTTGCTGCGCCGCGCGTTCCCGGCCACGTCGAGCGCGTGCCTCGAAATCGGGCCGTATCGTTTCGATTCGCGCCAGCAGACCGTCACCGTGCGCGGCCGTCCGGTGCAACTGAGCGGCACGCAGTTCCGCCTCGCGCAGCTTTTCTTCTCGAACATCGGCCGCGTGCTGTCGCGCGATCACATCTTCGCGATGGTCTGGGGCCGCGAGTTCCGCGAAACCACGCGCACCATCGACAGTCACGTGTCGCGTCTGCGCCTCGCGCTGGAAATCGAGCCGGTGAACCACTTCCGCCTGCAGCCGGTGTACAAGAGCGGTTACCGGCTCCTGCATCTCTACGATGACAACGAGGATGCCGGCGACGACCGCGCGGAACCGGAGCGTGCGCGTATCGCCGCGTGAAGCGTCGAAGCCGAGCAGCACCATGAAAAATGCCGTCGCAGGACGGCATTTTTCATTTCTGGGCCAGGCCACGGTTCTCCATTCCACCGTCGCATGCCGAAGAATAGTGGGGACAGCGCCAATATTGACGCAATTCCAGCGCCCCTATAATCGTCGCGAAAATCACGCACACGACCAAACGCGAACGCTCGATGAGCACGCAGGGCCTTACTGCCGGACACGCTTCGCGCGATGCGCTGCACGCCGATGCGCCGACGCCTTCGTCGCTGAGCGACATGCTCTCGCACTTCGCGCTGCTCGCGCCGGTCTTCGATGCGATGCCGGATATCGTCTTCTTCGTGAAGGACCGCGACGCGCGCTACGCGATGGTCAACCGCACGCTCGCGCGTCGTTGCGGCCACAAGGACGACAAGACCGCGCTCATCGGCAAGACCGCCGAGGACGTGTTTCCGCGCCGCTTCGGGCGCATCTACACGGCGCAGGATCAGGCGATCATCGCGCAGGGCGTGCAACTCATCGATCAACTGGAACTGCATCTGTATCCCGGACGCGAGCCCGGCTGGTGCATGACCTGCAAGCAGCCGCTTCACGACGCGCAAGGGAAGATCGTCGGGCTCGCGGGCATTTCGCGCGACCTGCAGGCGGCCGAGGGAACGCATCCGGCATACAGCCGGCTCGCGGCGGTCGTGCAGCATATCCAGGAAAATTACGTGCAGCCGCTAAACATGCGCGATCTCGCGAAAATGGCGAACATGTCGATCGCGCAGCTCGAACGCTATTTTCACAAGGTCTTTCATTTGACGCCGCGACAGGTGCTGCTGAAAACGCGCCTCGATGCGGCAACGGCGCTGCTCGTCACGCACGACAAGGTGACGGACGTCGCCGCGCTGTGCGGCTACACCGATCACAGCGCGTTCACGCGTCAGTTCAAGGCGACGGTCGGCATCACGCCGACGGAGTATCGGGCGCTGTTGCAATCGCCGGCGACGCGTGCGGACGTTCCGAGCCTTGCAAACGTCTGACGTGCAAGAAGGGATGGACCATGCCGGAATTACACGGTCGTGCGCATTGGTGGTGCGGCCGGGGAAAAATCGGCCGGAATCGCGCGCCCCGTATGGCGCGGCATTCCGGCGAAAGGGCCGCTCGCCGGTCCGAAATTTGCTGTTGGGGGAATTGCTGGGATTACGGCGACCGGCCAATCGAGCTGGCGCCGCCCGGATACCGCGAGACGTTCCGCACCGGCGCACGCGCGGCAAAAAGATACGGTGCGTTCGGAATTCCCGCTGCGTTTTTCTGTCAACGGAAGCGCACCTAGCGCGACGCGAAGACAAGGACGAAGCGGCGAGCCGTGGAGACCGCGCGCGCGAGAATTCCGTTTTTGGCAGTTGAAAACAAAATCATGAACGAAGTAGCAAGACTGGGGCATGCGCGGATCGTACTCATCGAAGACGATCCCGAGAGCAGGGCGTCACTGCAGATGTTGCTGGAAGATGAAGGAGCCGAGGTCATCGCCGTGGCCGACGCCGAAGACGGCGTGGAAACCGCGATCCGCGTGCTCCCCGATGCAGTGATCTGCGATCTCGACCTTCCTGGAATGGACGGTTTCTATCTCATCCAACATTTGCGCGACCACGAAATACGCGGAAATCTGCCGCCTTCCGTCGCCATTGCGCTGACGGGCCACGACGGCGACGAATATCGATTGCGAAGTATCGGCGAAGGATTCCAGCATTTCATGACGAAGCCCGCGCATCCCGATGCGCTCGTCACGCTGATTCAGGACGCGCTCAACGCACGCGTCGTCGCCTGACGCCGGGCTTCAAAAGGCGCGCGCCGCGATGCACGCGGCGCGCCGCTCTCTATGAACGGTCGCGATTACGCGCCCGCGTGGCGCCCGTGATCACCGCGATACCGAGCAGAATGACCGCGACGATCGCGATCGTATGTTGCGCGACGTGCATGGCGACGAGCGCCCACGACACGCCGCCGATGAAAATAAGCCATCCCACGAGATAAATGACGAGCGTCATCGGGTTCTCCTTTTCCTTGTCTTAATGGCAATGTCCTTGAAGCAGGGGATAGCCTGCAAGATGCGTACCGAATACGACCACACGCCATGCTCATCGTCCATCACCTCAACAATTCCCGGTCGCAGCGCGTGCTGTGGATGCTCGAAGAACTCGGCGTCGAATACGAGCTGAAGCGTTATCAGCGCGATCCGCACACGATGCTCGCGCCGCCGGAACTGCGCGCCGTGCATCCGCTCGGCAAGTCGCCGGTCATCACCGATGGCGCGCTGACCGTCGCGGAGTCGGGCGCGATCATCGAATATCTCGTGGACCGTTATGGCGAAGGACGCTTCTCGCCGCCGCATGGCGCGTCGCCGGAACGCGTGCGCTACAACTACTGGATGCATTACGCCGAAGGCTCCGCCATGCCGCCGCTTTTGCTCAAGCTCGTCGCGTCGCGGATTGCGGGCGCGAAGATGCCGTTTTTCGCGAAGCCGATTGCCAAGCGCATCGCGGGAACGCTGCAGTCGAGTTTCATCGATCCGCAACTGAAGCTGCATTTCGGCTATATCGACGGCGAACTCGCGAAATCGCCGTGGTTCGCGGGTGATTCGTTCAGCGCAGCCGACGTGCAGATGAGCTTCCCGCTCGAAGCCGCCAGCCAGCGCGCGGGCGCGAACGGCCTGCCGCATATCCGCGCTTTTCTGAAGCGCATTCACGCGCGGCCCGCGTATCAGCGCGCGCTCGAACGTGGCGGCCGATACGACTATGCCGATTGACCCTTGCGTACAATGAGCGCACGCGCATTGACCAACACAAGGTAACGCATGGCTCGAATCGTTCCCGACGACTGGAAGAATCTCGAAGCGACCGGCGCCGCCGCGCGCGAACTGGAGACGCTCGCGCTGCTCGAAAAGTTGCCCGAGGATTACACCGTTTATCACGGCGTTCACTGGACGCGCATCAACGAAGGCTTTTCAGTTTTCGGCGAGGCGGATTTCGTCGTGGTCGCGCCGTCCGGCCGCGTGCTGATGATCGAGATGAAGGCCGGCTTCCTGCGCGAAACCGGCGCGGGACTCGTCAAGGTCTATCTGCAGAAGGAACGCAACGTCGCCATTCAGCTTGCACGCACGCTCGAAAATCTGCATCGGCGGTTCACGGCGGCGTTCGGCGCGGGGACGTACCGGATCGAGGAACTGCTGTATTGCCCCGACTATACGGTGAAAGACGCGGCAATCGCGGGCGTGCCGCCGGGGCGGATCGTCGATGCGAGCCGCAAGGCGCAACTCGCGCGCGTCGTGCTGGAGATTCTTCCGCCCGACGAACCACGCTTCGAAGCCGCCGCGCGCATCCATCATTTTCTCGCCGATGAACTCTCGCTCACGCCCGATACCAACGCGCTCGTCGGCGCGGCGAACACACTGGTCACGCGGCTGTCGGGCGGTCTCGCGACGTGGGCGCGCCGGCTCGAATTCGAGCCGTTCCGCCTGCGCGTGATCGCGACGGCGGGCGCGGGCAAGACGCAACTCGCCGTGCGCGTGATGCGCGACGCGCTCGCCGCCGGCAAGAGCGTGCTCTACGTGTGCTTCAACCGGCCGCTCGCGGACCATATCCGCGCGATCGCGCCGAAAGAGGCGAAGATCGCGAACTATCATCAACTGAGCGCGGCCGTCGCGCGCGATGCCGGCAGTCCGCCCGACTTCAGCCAGCCCAACGTCTTCACGACGCTCGAAGAGCGCTTCGCCGCCGTGCCGGTGCCGGAGCACTGGAAGACGGACGTGCTGATCGTCGACGAAGGACAGGATTTTCAGGCGGCGTGGGTCGAATCGCTCGAACGGCTGCTCAATCCGGACGGCGCGTGGTGGTGGCTCGAAGATCCGATGCAGAACCTGTATCTGCGCGAGCCGGTGCCGCTGCCCGGCTGGACTATCCTGCGCGAAAGCACGAACTATCGCAGCCCGCGCGATTTGCTCGGCTTCATCCGCAAGATCGTCGGGCCGGGTGTGCGGCTCGATGCGGGCAGCCCGTTCGACGGCTCCGACGTCACGATTTCCACCTACGAGGACGGGCATCCCGAGGAAGTCATCGAAGCGACCAAGCGTGCCATCACGCACGCGCTCTCGCTCGGCTTTCGCAAGCAGGACATCGCGGTGCTGTCGTTTCGCGGGCGCGAAGGCTCGGCGCTGACGGCCGTGGATCATCTCGGGCCGCATCGGCTGCGCGCGTTCACCGGCACTTATGATCTCTTTGGCAACCCGGAGTATCGCGAAGGTGACGTGCTGCTCGAATCGATATATCGCTTCAAGGGGCAATCCGCGCCGTGCGTGGTGCTCACCGAAGTCGATTTCGACGCGCTCGACGACCAGGCCGCGCGCAAAATCTTCGTAGGCGCGACACGCGCGACGATGAAGCTCATCGTGGTCGCGTCGGAGCGTGCAGCGCGCGAAATCGACGCGCTCAGGTAGCGCGCGCATCGCGCGTCGGGTATCGAACGAACATGGCCATTACGCGCAACGACTCTCTGTTTCGCGCGCCCAGTGCGCGCCCGCTGCTTCGCCGCCTGTGGTACGCGGTGATGTTCGTGCTCGCCGTTGCGCCGCCGTTCGGCGTGGTCGGCTACATGGTGTATTCGGGGCTGGTCGCGCGCGAGACGCATCGCGTGGTCGCGCCTTACGAAGGGCTGTACTGGGACGCCGCGCAGTTCCAGATTGCGTACGAGCGGTTCGAGACGCAAGTGCTGCTCTTGCGCAATGGCATCGACGAAGACGCCGAAGCGGTGCGCTCCAGCTACGCGCGGCTGCTCGCACGGCTCGACGACGCAGCGGAATCGGCGCGCACGCCCGACGGGCACGAAGCGCTGCGCAATCGTCAAGACGAGATCGTGCGGCAGTTGCGCACGGCGCTCGGTTCCATCCAGTTCGATGTGGAAAGGCTCCGCGGCGACCGGCAGCGCACGTTGCGCATCATCGGCGTGTTGCGGCAGAACGCGCCCGCCGTCGCGGAACTGTCGAGCGGGCGCCGTCTCATGGATGCCGCCGAGCACGAGGCGATCGTCCGCGATTTCGACGCGAAGCGCCGCTATCTGATCTATAGCGGCGTACTGCTCGGCATGCTCTCGGCGGCGGCGACCTCGCTGCTTCTGCTGAACGGCTATCGCCGCACGCGGCTCATCGAGCAGCAACGCGCCGCGCTCGCCGCCGAGCATCAGGCGACGCGGGCGGCGCGCGAAGCGGGCGTCGCGAAGGACACTTTTCTCGGCATGATCAGCCACGAGTTGCGCACGCCGCTGCATGCCATCGTTTCGTCCATCGAGTTGCTCGGGCTGAATCTGCGTGGCGAAGCGGACCGCAAGATCATTCAGCGGCTCGAAACCGGCGCGCGCCATCTCGAAGCGCAAATGCGCGATCTGACCGATTACGCGCGGCTCGGCGCGGGCAAGCTCGAACTGCGCATGACGGTGTTCGATCCGGTGGAACTGCTCGAATCGATCGTCGACGCCAACGCGCCCGCCGCGACCGCGAAAGGGCTGCATCTGCGCGGCGAGTACGACGGCAAGCGCGGGCCGCTGGAGTCGGACCCGCATCGCGTGCGGCAGATCGTGACGAACCTCGTCACCAACGCGATCAAGTACACGGACGCCGGTTCCATCGAAGTGCATTTCGCGCGCTCGGCCAAGCGCCTCGACATCACGGTGACGGATACCGGGCCGGGCATCGCGCGCGAACAGCTGCCGCTGATTTTCCAGGAGTTCACGCAGCTGGATTCGTCCAGCACGCGGCGTTTCGACGGCGCCGGAATGGGCCTCGCGGTCGTGCGCGGGCTCGTCGATCTGCTCGGCGGGAGCATCGAAGTGGCGAGCGAAGTGGGCGAGGGCGCGGCGTTTCGCGTGAGTCTGCCGGCGACGTCGGTGGAGCGCATTCCCGAGGCCGGCCACGACGACGCCGATGCGCCCGGCGCGGGTAAATCGCGCGTGCTCGTCATCGACGATCACGAAGCGATTCGCGAGTCGCTGACCGAAATGCTGACGCATCTCGGCTACTGGGCGATCGCGGTGCCGGACGTGGACAGCGCGCTCGCGTGGCTGCGCGCCTACGACGCCGACGTGATCCTCGCCGACCTCCACATGCCGGGCAAGGACGGCTATTCGTTCGCGAACGAGTATCGCGCGCGCACCGCGCCGGGCGCGAGCGTGCCGATCATCGCGGTGAGCGCGTATGTGCCGGAACTGGTGGACCCGAGCGCATCGGTGTTCTTCTTTGACTACTTGCTGAAGCCGGTGCGCTACGAAGTGCTGAAAGCCGCCGTGCATCGCGCGGCGACGGCGCGGCGGCGCGCGGCTTGAACGCTGGCGATCAGGCGATCAGGCGCGCAACAGCCGTTTCGACAGATCCGCGACCAGAATGCCGAGCCGCGCGGGTTTTTCGAAACACGTGACGTTGTAGTCGCGAATGATTTGGCTGATCTCCGATTCGCTCGCCTTGCCCGTGGTCAGCTCGCCCGTGAGCACGAAGACCGGCGCATCCGGATTGTCCGATTCGCGCACGGCCTGGATCGCGCCCGCGGACGTGTGCGCGCCGAACAGCCAGTCGATGACCACGGCATCGAACACTTGCGACTGCAGCGCGTCGAGGAACGCGTCGAGGCCGTAGAAGGCCATCGCCGTGAAGCCGGTCATTTCCAGATAATCGTGCAGATTGTCGGCGGAGGCGTGATCGTCGTCGACGACCGCGATGACCGGCTTTTCCGTATCCGCGCGGCGCGGCAGGATCTCGATCTTGTGGACGTCGCAGGCTTCCTGCAGCAGCACGCCTTCGTGGCGCGTGACGACCCAGCGGGCGTTCAGTTTCTGCGCGATGAAATCCGGCCGCGTGCCGGCATCGAGCGTATTGCCGATCCACGCGGTACACGGAATCTCGACCGATCCGAGTTTCAGCACCGCGTCGTGCGGCGTGCCTTCGGTGTCGTCGGGGCGCGTGTCGATGGCGTCGAAGAGCTTGAGCGCGGGCTCGTCGAAGGCATCGGCGACGCGGCGAATCTGCGCGATCGTCCACGGACTGTTGCCGCGCAGCTTGCGATGCCCCTGCGAAAAGCTGAGATCGAGAATGCGGCACAACTCGGCGGTTTGCTGCCGCTTGCCGATGCCGTGACGGCTCATAAGCTCGCGCACGCGTTCGGCGACGGCGAGCGATTCCGAAGAAGACGTTTCAGTGACCATACTGCCAGGCGGGTGCTGTAAGTGGCGGCGCGGCATGGCGCCGGGGCGCATCGCGCGCACGCGGCCGATACGCAGTAAACGCTGATTGTAAACGTCTGCGCGAACTGCTCGAAAAAACGAAACGGTCGTTGCACCGATATTACGCGCCGATGACCGGGAATGGCGTTCGCTGCCGCGCACTATCGCGGTTCAAAATCCGTCGATGACGGCATCGACGAGTGCGCGCGGCGTCGCGAAGGTGCCCGTTGCGGCGGCGAGACCGTTCAGGCGTTGATCGACGAGCAGCGACGCCAGTCCGTGCACGTGGCCCCACGCGGACGCCATTTTCACCGCTCGCGCGGCGTCCATCTTGCCGAACGCGCTGGTTCCTTCGGCGGGCTTTTCGGACGACGCGTGATCGAACACGCCCGCCAGTCCGCCCGCCGACATCCGCCGCGCTTCGACGAGCGACGGCCTGTTCGTATCGAGCAATTCGTTGCGCGACATGAGCCGGAAGAGATCGGGATTCTCGACGGCGAAATCGATATAACCATGCGCAATCGCGCGTTGACGCTCCGCGCTGCCGCCGGCCGCCGCCGCGCGCTTCGCCATCGCGTGCGCGAGCCGGCGATGTCCGCTCGCAGCGAGTTCGCTGAGCACGCCGGCCGTATCGCCGAAATGATGCTGAGGCGCCGTGTGCGAGACGCCCGCTTCCCGCGCGATCGCGCGCAGCGTGAGACCGCGAAGGCCGTCGCGCCGAAGGACGGTTTCGGCGGCGGCGAGCAGCGCATCGGGCAACGAACCGTGATGGTACGGATGCGGCGCGGTCGTCTTCGTCGACGGACGGCCGCGCTTGCGGGCAACGGTGGTGTTCTGCATAGGAATGGGAATGCGTCGATCGATCAATCTTTACAATGTAAATTTATGTTGACGCAGCGACGCGAGAAAGTCAAAATCTTTCCAACGTAAAGATTGATCGGCGGGACGAAGTCAGAAGCCGGCGAACCTTAACTAACGCATCATCTCTGGAGAACGAACATGTCTTTCGCAGCGATTTTGTCGGGCACGCCGGTGTACGTGTGGGTGCTGTTGGCCGTCCTCGTTTCGCGCGGCCTCAAGGCGATGAAAGGCGGCACCGCGCCGCTTTCGAAGCTGGCCATCGTGCCGGCGGTATTTGCGGGCTGGGGCTTGCTGCATATCGTCACGGGACCGGCTGCCGGCGTGGAAAGCGCGCTGATGTGGTTCGTGGGCGGGCTGCTCGGGATCGGCGTCGGCGTGGTCCAGGCGAAGGCGAGCGGACTGAGCGTCGATCGCGCGGCGCGCACCGTCACGCTGCCGGGATCGGTCGTGCCGCTTGCGCTGATTCTGGTGACGTTCGCGTCGAAGTTCTGGATCGGCTTCGAGCTTGCGACGAGCGGACCGGTCGGCATCGATTCGACTTTCGTCGTGCTTAACGCGCTGGTGTCGGGCGTGGTCGCGGGGATTTTCGCGGGGCGCTTCCTGATCTACTGGATGGCGCTGCGTCCCGCCGATGCACCGGCGCTCGAACGCGTGTGACCGGCGATCAGCGACAAAAAAGCCGTGAGACCGGTAACGGCTTCACGGCTTCATCGTTGGCATTGTTGTTTATTGCGGCTGGATGTTCGCGGCTTGCAGGCCCTTCGGGCCTTGGCGCACTTCGAACAACACCTTCTGATTTTCCTGCAGCGACTTGTAGCCGTCCGCGCGAATCTCCGAGAAATGCGCGAACACGTCGGGCGTGCCGTCATCCGGCTTGATGAAGCCGAAACCCTTGGTGTCGTTGAACCATTTCACAGTGCCAGTTGCCATTGTTTCCTCTTCTTCTACAGCGTTGAGCGAGGTTCGTCCTCGCGTGGTGGTTGGGTTTTCCGTGCGCAAGCGGGTCAGGCCAGCGCGGCCTCTTCGGGCATTTCGTCGAGCAGCGTCGCGAGCTGGCTTTCGGTGTCGCGTCCGCTGAATTCGCGCAAGGTCGCGAGCAGCGTGCGCCACGGCGCGGGCCAGCGCGTTTCGCGCACGCATCGGCCAGTGGCGGCGTTGGTGATGCGGAGCAGGGTGGTGTCGGGATAGTAGGTCAGGGTGACGGGCATTCCGTCGAGAACGCAGGTAGCGGTACAGGCTTTCGGTTTGAACATGCTTTTTTAGTTGGTCAATGTTGATCGCTGTCATTCAGCGGTGCGTCGTCTTGAGCAACGCGCGTGCCTGACCGGTCGCCGTTGGCTTGCCAATCGACGGAACTCGAAAGATTAGGCCGCACGTTCGAATACGATATTGCCAACTTAGGCATTAATTGACTGAAGATAGCGTTTTATACTGCGACGCTCACATTCGGGAGTTTTTCGATGTTCGTCGCATTTCTTCTTCTCTTTCCTGTCGGCGTCGCTGCGATTTTTGCCCTTGCCATGTTCGCCGATAAGGTTCTCCACGACACACGCATGCCGAAATCAGCCGCAGACGCCGCGCCGGAAGCGGAACGTCGCGTCAAACTTCGACGCCGCTGAACGCGCGATCCGCTTTCGCTATCGAACGATTGCCCTTTCGAATTGTTGCGCTATTGCCGCCGGTCTATAGTGCCTGTCACGGCACGAAGCCGACGCAAAACAACGATCAGGAGACAGGCATGAACCGTATCGATCTGGCAGGGCGCAGTGTCGTCATCACCGGCGGCGCGCGGGGCATCGGGCTCGCGGTGGCCGAGCGTGCGCTGGCGTCGGGCGCGAACGTCGCGCTCTGGGACGTCGATGCGGAACGCCTGCAGCGCACGAGCGATGAACTCGCGTCGAAGCACCGCGAGTGCATCGTCAGCGACGCGGTCGTCGAACTGACCGACGAAGCGTCCGTCGAAGCCGCCGTGCAGAAGACGCTCGCCGCGCACGGCAAGATCGATGTGCTCGTGAACAACGCGGGCATCACCGGCGGAAACGGCACGACGTGGGAGCTTGCACCCGACGTGTGGCGGCGCGTGATCGACGTCAATCTCATCGGCCCGTATCTGACGTGCCGCGCGGTCGTGCCGCACATGCTGAAGTCGGGGTACGGACGCATCGTCAATATCGCGTCGATCGCGGGCAAAGAGGGCAATCCGAACGCCTCGCACTACAGCGCGTCGAAGGCGGGGCTGATCGGGCTTACGAAATCGCTCGGCAAGGAACTCGCGGGCAAGAACATTCTCGTCAACGCGGTCACGCCGGCCGCCGCCAAAACCGAAATCTTCGATTCGATGTCGCAGCAGCACATCGACTACATGCTCTCCAAAATTCCGATGAACCGTTTCCTCATGCCCGAGGAAGCGGCGTCGCTCATTCTGTGGCTCTCGTCCGAGGACTGCGCGTTCAGCACGGGCGCGGTGTTCGACTTGTCGGGCGGACGCGCGACTTACTGATCCGCACGTCTCACCGGAGAGAGACATGGAAGATTCCGCACGCGCGGAAGGCGCCGTCACGTCGCGCGTGATGCGCCGTCTGCTGCCGTTCCTGCTGCTCATGTACGTGCTCGCGTTTCTGGACCGCGCGAATATCGGCTTCGCGCAGAAGGCGCTGCAACAGGACACCGGGCTCACGAACGCCGCGTTCGCGTTCGGCGCGGGCGTGTTCTTCGTCGGCTACGCGATCTTCGAAGTGCCGAGCAACCTGCTGCTGCATCGCGTGGGCGCGAAGCTGTGGATGTGCCGCATCATGGTCACGTGGGGCATCGTGTCGGCGGCGATGGCCTTCGCGCATTCCGAGACCACGTTCTATCTGCTGCGTTTTCTGCTGGGCGTGGCGGAGGCGGGCTTCTTTCCCGGCATCGTCTATTACCTGACGCGCTGGTTTCCGCAGGCGTCGCGCGCGCGGGCGCTGGGCGTCTTCTACTTCGGCGCGCCGCTCGCGTTCATTTTCGGCGCGCCGCTGTCCGGGCTGCTGCTCGATCTGCACGGCATGTCCGGTCTCAAAGGCTGGCAGTGGCTGTTTCTCGTGGAAGGCTTGCTTGCGTCGATCGTCGGCGCGTGGGCGTTCTGGTATCTCGACGACGATCCCGCCCGCGCCCGCTGGCTCACGCCCGATCAACGCGCGTGGCTCGCCGCGCGCCTGCATGACGATGCGCGCGCCGCGTCGTCGCACGGACCGCGCAGCGTGCTCGCCGCGCTCGTCGATCCGCGCGTGCTCGTGCTCTGCTGCGTGTACTTCTTGATTCAAGCAGCCGTGTATGGCGTCGTGTTCTATCTGCCGCAGCAGGTGTCGGCGCTGCTCGGCACCAAAGTCGGCTTTCGCGTCGGGCTCGTGACCGCGCTGCCGTGGATCGCGGCGGTCGTCGTCACGTGGATCGTGCCGCGTTATGCGGATCGAACGTCGAAGCATCGCGCGTGCGCCGTCGCGCTGCTCGCGATGTCGGGCGTGGCGATCGCGGTGTCCGGCATCGCGGGCGCGCCGGTCGTTTCGCTGATCGCGCTGTGTTGCGCGGCCAGCGGATTCATCGCCGCACAGCCGCTTTTCTGGACCTTCCCGACGCGCTATCTCACGGGCGCCGCTGCTGCCGCCGGCATCGCGCTCATCAATTCGCTCGGCGGACTCGGCGGATTCTTCGCGCCGATGGCCCGCACCGCCGCCGAAGCCGCATTCCATTCGACGAGCGCCGGTCTCGCCGTGCTCGGCGCGGCGAGCGTGCTGGCCGCGCTCGTCATCGTCGCGTTCGTGCGCGTGCCCGGCCGACATCCGGTTCCGGGCGGCGAGGCCGCCAACGCATCCTGATCAAAAGGTACAAGGAGACACAGCATGTCCATGCCGACCATCAAGTACGTGCGCGCCTTCACCGTTCGCGGCGGCGGCGCCGATTATCACGACCAGGGCGCCGATCACTGGATCGACGATCACATCGCCACGCCGATGGCGCGTTACCCGGAGTATCGAAAGAGCCGGCAGTCGTTCGGGCTGAACGTGCTCGGTTCGCTCGTCGTCGAGATCGAAGCGAGCGATGGCACCGTCGGCTTCGCGGTGACGACGGGCGGCGAGATCGGCGCGTTCATCGTCGAAAAGCATCTCGCGCGATTCCTCGAAGGCCAGCGCGTGACGGACATCGAAAAGATGTGGGACCAGATGTTCAACGCGACGCTCTATTACGGGCGCAAGGGCATCGTGCTGAACGCGATTTCCGGTGTCGATCTCGCGTTGTGGGATTTGCTCGCGAAGGTGCGCAAGGAGCCGGTGTTCCAGCTGCTCGGCGGCCCCGTGCGCGACGAGTTGCAGTTCTACGCGACCGGCGCGCGTCCGGATCTCGCGAAGGAAATGGGCTTCATCGGCGGAAAAATGCCGTTGCAGCACGGGCCCGCCGAGGGCGAGGAAGGACTGGCGAAGAACATCGCGAAGCTGGCCGACATGCGCGCGAAAGTCGGCGACGATTTCTGGCTGATGTTCGATTGCTGGATGTCGCTCGATCTGAACTGCGCGAAACGCCTGGCGACCGCCGCGCACGAATACGGCCTCAAGTGGCTCGAAGAAACGCTTCCGCCCGACGACTATTGGGGCTACGCCGAACTGCGCCGCTCGGTGCCGCGCGGCATGATGGTGACGACGGGCGAACACGAAGCGACGCGCTGGGGTTTTCGCATGCTCTTCGAAATGGGCTGCGCGGACCTCGTGCAGCCGGACGTGGGCTGGTGCGGCGGCATCACGGAACTGATCAAGATTTCCGCGCTCGCGGACGCGCATAACGTGCTCGTCGTGCCGCACGGGTCGTCGGTGTACAGCTATCACTTCGTCGTGACGCGCCACAACTCGCCGTTCGCCGAATTTCTGATGATGGCCCCGAAAGCCGATCAGGTCGTGCCGATGTTCACGCCCTTGCTGCTCGACGAACCCGTGCCGGTGAACGGCCGCATGAAGGTGCCGGAGACGCCGGGCTTCGGCGTGCGGCTCAATCCCGAATGCGCGCTGACGCGGCCTTACACCCACTGATCTCACGGACGAGGCTCACATGCTGCTCGAAAACAAGGTCGTGATCGTGACGGGCGGCTCGCGCGGCATCGGCCGGGCGATAGCGCTTGCCAGCGCGCGCGAAGGCGCGGACGTCGCGATCAACTACTGGCGCGACAACGATGAGTCGTACGGCAAGGCATCGGCGGTGGAATCGATCGTCGGCGAAATCGAGGCGCTGGGGCGGCGCGCGATCGCGGTCGAAGGCAACGTCGCCGAGCGCGAGACGGGCATCGAACTCGTGCGGCGCACCGTGGAGGCGTTCGGCCGCGTGGACGTGCTGTCGAGCAACGCGGGCATTTGTCCGTTCCACGCGTTTCTCGACATGCCGCCTTCGGTCTATGAAACGACGGTCGCCGTGAACCTGAACGGCGCGTTCTATGTGACGCAGGCCGCCGCGAACCAGATGAAGTCGCAGGGCGCGGGCGGCGCGATCGTCGCGACGAGTTCGATCAGCGCGCTCGTCGGCGGCGGCATGCAAACGCATTACACGCCGACAAAAGCGGGCGTGCATTCGCTGATGCAGTCGTGCGCGATCGCGCTCGGAGCGTATGGCATCCGCTGCAATTCGGTGATGCCCGGCACCATCGCGACGGATTTGAACGCCGACGATCTGTCGGACGCAGACAAGCGCGCGTACATGGAAAAGCGCATTCCGCTCGGACGACTCGGCGCGCCGGACGATGTCGCGCAATGCGTCGTGTTTCTCGCGTCGGATCGCGCGCGCTATGTGACGGGCGCGTCGCTGCTGGTGGACGGCGGTCTGTTCGTCAACCTGCAGTGAGCGCGAGCGACGCCGCCGAATATTTGCGCAACAGCGCGATGAAGTACTCGGCCGGCTCGCTCAGCGTTTCGGATTTGCGTCGCAAGAGGCCGAAGCCCGACAGGCTCTTGCCGATCTCGATAGGCAATTCGGCGAGCAAGCCCGCGCGCAGGTAATCGCGCACGACGGACTCGGGCAGCATGGCGACGGCGTCGCTGTTCTGCAGCAGTTGCAAGGTCGCGAAGATCGACGCGCATTCGACGATATCGGCGGGCGTTGTAAGTCCCGCGCGCGCCATTTCCTCTTCGAAGAGACCGCGCGCCGGACTCGTGATCGGCTGAAGAATCCACGGCCAGCCGGCGAGCATGTCGAGCGCGAGCGATGTCTTCGCGGCCAGCGGATGCCTCGCGCGCACGACGAGGCGCATCGCTTCGCGCGCGAGCGGTTCGAAGTCGAAGTCGTTGTGTTGCAAAGGCGTGGTCAGGCGGCCGAGCGCGAGATCCACTTCGCGCCGATGCAGCAGTTGCACCACCTGATCGCTCGTTTCGCCGAGGATGCGCACGTTCAGCAGCGGCCGCTCGGACTTGAGTTCGGTGACGGCCATGGCGAGCACGTCGGGCGCGGCGCCCATGATCGCGCCGACGGTCAACTGGCCGTGGCCGCCGCGCCGCTTGTTGTCGAGATCGTCGGCGAAGCGCGTGAGGTCCGCGAGCGAGCGTCGCGCATAAGCGAGCGCGGCGGTGCCGAGCGGCGTCGGATGCATGCCGCGCGCGTTGCGTTCGAAGAGCAGAAAGCCGAACGCTTCTTCGATATCCGCGAGCATGCGGCTCGCGCTTGGCTGCGCGACGTTGACGGTATCGGCGGCCTGATGAAGATTGCGCGTGTCGTCGAGCGCGACGAGCAGCGCCAGATGCTTGAATTTCAGGCGGTTGACGAGCGCCACCTGCGAGACGTTCTGATTCATTTGGCTGTCCGGATGATGCAACGCAACGCAAAGGCCGGAATCGCGCGCGATGTCATTTTGCGATCGGTCGATCCTGCTTTCGGATTGTCGTGTTATCGGTCGGCGAATTATAGTCGCAGCACAACGCGTCTTCACGCACAGTAGGGCGCACAAACATAAGAAGGCGGGCCGCCATGGAGACAGTGGCATATCGCATGACCCTCAAGCCGGGCATGCGCGAGGAATACGAACGGCGCCATCGCGAGATATGGCCCGAACTGGCCGATGCCCTGCGCGCCGCGGGCATCCGCGATTACTGGATCTTTCTCGACGAAGCGAACGGGCATCTCTTCGCCACGTACCGGCGCACGGACGCGCACGCCACGGATGCGTTGCCGCAACTGCCCGTCATGCGCAAATGGTGGGACTACATGGCCGAACTGATGGAGACGCACGCGGACAACGCGCCTGTCGCAGCGCCGCTCGTGCCGGTGTTTCATCTTCCCTGAACGCGCATCGAACGCGAGGAAACCATCATGCAGGTCGTCGATCCGCATATTCATCTGTGGGATCTCTCCACGCATCATTATCCGTGGCTGGCGAATCCGCAGACATCGTTCGTGGGCGATGCGCGCGACTTGCGTCACGACTATCTGATCAGCGATTTCTTGCGCGATACCGGCAGCGTCGCGGTGCTGAAGGTCGTGCATGTCGATGCGAATCACGATCCCGCCGATCCCGTCGAAGAAACGCGCTGGCTGCAAAGCATCGCCGATGGCGAAGGGCGCGGCATGCCGGAAGGCATCGTGGCGGGCGCGGATTTGTCGGCGGACAATGCGCCGCAAGTGCTCGAAGCGCACGCGGCGTTCGCGAATACGCGCGGCATCCGGCAGATTCTCAACGTGCATGACGATCCGTTGTACGACTATGTGGGACGCCACTACATGCACGATCCGCAATGGCGCAAGCATTTCGCGCTGCTCGAACGCTTCGGCTTGTCGTTCGATCTTCAGTTGTATCCCTCGCAGATGCAGGATGCGGCGGCGCTCGCGCGCGAGCATGCGAACACGCAGTTCATCGTGAATCACGCGGGCATGTTCGTGGATCGCGCATCGCCTGCGGGGTATCGCGCGTGGCGTGACGGCATGCGTGCGCTGGCCGCGTGCCCGAACGTCGCGGTGAAGATCAGCGGCCTCGCGATGTTCGATCACGACTGGACCATTGAGAGCTTTCGGCCTTACGTGCTCGAAACCATCGCCACGTTCGGCTGCGATCGCGCGATGTTCGCGTCGAACTTTCCGGTGGACCGGCTGTTCGGCTCTTACACGGCGATATGGAATGCGTATGCGCGCATCGTCGCCGATGCAAGCGACGCCGAAAAGGACGCGCTCTTCGTGCGCAACGCCGAGCGCATCTACCGCATCTAGGAGAACGCGATGACGACGCCACGACTCGAACTGAGACACGCGAGCAAGGCATTCGGACGCGTGCGCGCGCTCGGCGACGGCAGCCTGCAACTGTTCCCCGGCGAAGTGCATGCGCTGCTCGGCGAAAACGGCGCGGGCAAGTCCACGCTCGTGAAGCTGCTCGCGGGCGTGTATCAGCCCGATGCCGGCGAACTGCTCGTCGATGGCGTCGCGCGGCGCTTCGCGAATCCCGCCGAAGCGCGCGATGCGGGCATCGCCGTGATCTATCAGGAGCCGACGCTGTTCGCGGACCTGTCGATCGCGGAGAACATCTACATGGGCCGGCAGCCGCGCGACCGGCTCGGACGTATTCGCTACGACGAGATGCATCGCGAAGTCGATGCGCTGCTCGCGTCGCTCGGCGTGAGTCTGCGCGCGCAGCGGCTCGTGCGCGGGTTGTCTATCGCGGATCAGCAAGTCGTCGAGATCGCGAAGGCGCTGTCGCTCGATGCGAACGTGCTCATCATGGACGAGCCGACCGCCGCGCTTTCGCTGCCCGAAGTCGAGCGCTTATTTGCCATCGTGCGCGCGTTGCGCGAGCGCGATGTCGCGATTCTGTTCATCACGCATCGGCTCGATGAAGTCTTCGCGCTCACGCAACGCATGACGATCATGCGCGACGGCATGAAGGTTCATGACGCGCTGACCGCCGACATGAGCATCGATGCGATCGTGAGCAAGATGGTCGGCCGCGATCTCGACACGTTCTATCCGAAAGCCGATGTCGCGCCCGGCGACGTGCGGCTCGCGGTGCGCAATCTCACGCGCGCGGGCGTGTTCAGGAACGTTTCGTTCGATGTCCGCGCAGGCGAGATCGTCGCGCTCGCGGGACTCGTCGGTGCGGGACGAAGCGAAGTGGCGCGCGCGATCTTCGGCATCGATCCGGTCGATGGCGGCGACGTGAGCATCGCGGGCAAGAAGCTGGATCTGGGCAAGCCGGCGGCGGCAGTGCGCGCGGGCCTCGCGCTCGTGCCCGAAGACCGCCGCGCGCAAGGACTCGCGATGGAGCTGTCGATCGCGCGCAATGCATCGCTGACCGTGCTCGGCCGGTTGATGCGGCACGGCCTCATCTCGTCGCGCAGCGAATCGGCGCTTGCAAGCGATTGGGGTCAGCGCCTTCGCCTCAAGGCCAGCGATCTCGATGCGCCCGTCGGCACGCTATCGGGCGGCAATCAGCAGAAGGTGGTGCTCGGCAAATGGCTCGCGACGAATCCGAAAGTGCTCATCATCGACGAACCGACGCGCGGCATCGACGTGGGCGCGAAAGCGGAGGTGTATCGCACGCTGGCCGAACTCGTGAAGGAGGGAATGGCCGTGTTGATGATTTCGAGCGAGCTGCCTGAAGTGCTCGGCATGGCGGATCGCGTGCTCGTGATGCACGAAGGCCGCATCAGCGCGGACATTCCCCGCGCCGAAGCGAACGAGGAACGGGTGATGAGCGCGGCTCTGGGCGCGTCGCCTCAAGCGCTGGGACGTGCAGCATGATGACCCGACATTCCCCGACCTTGCCCGCGATGCAGACCGCGCAGCCCAAACGCGACAGCCTCGCCGTTTCCATTGCGAAGAGCCGCGAACTGACGTTGTTCATCGTGCTGCTCATGCTCGTCGGCGCGACGGCGGCCGTGAAGCCCGACTTCCTCAATCTGCAAAATCTGCGCGACGTGTTGCTCAATGTCTCGATCATCGGCTTGCTGACGGCGGGCATGACGATCGTGATGTTGATGCGGCATATCGATCTCTCGGTGGCGTCCATCGTCGGCGTGAGCGCGTATGCGGTCGGCAGCCTCTTTGTCATGTTCCCGCACATGCCCGTGATCGTCGCGATGTTCGCGGGCATCGGCATCGGCTTTACCGTCGGCGCGGTGAACGGCGCGCTCGTCACGTTCGGACGCGTGCCTTCGCTCGTGGCCACGTTATCGACGCTCTACATCGTGCGCGGCGCGGATTACGCGTGGGTCCACGGCGGGCAGATCAACGCGACGAGCCTGCCCGATGCCTTCGCCGCCATCGCCACCGGCTCGGTGCTCGGCGTGCCGAATCTCGTGTTGATCGCGCTCGTGGTGCTGATCGCGCTGTCGGTGTATCTGAAGCAGTATCGCGGCGGACGCGAGCACTATGCGATCGGCTCGAATCCCGAAGCCGCGCGGCTCGCGGGCATACGCGTGGATCGTCGCGTGATGATCGGCTTCCTGTTGTCAGGCGCGATCGCGGGACTCGCGGGCGTGTTGTGGCTCGCGCGCTTCGGCACCGTCGATGCCAGCACGGCCAAAGGCATCGAACTGCAAGTGGTCGCGGCGGCGGTGGTGGGCAGCGTCGCGATCACGGGCGGCGTCGGCACCATCGCGGGCGCGACGCTCGGCGCGCTCGTGCTCGGCGTCATCAATATCGCGCTGGTCGTGTTGCGCGTGTCGCCGTTCTGGCAACAGGCCATTCAAGGCGCGCTGATCGTCGCGGCGATCACGCTCGATACCTTGCTCGCGCGTTCCGTCGCGCGCCGCATGATGAGGAAACGCGATCATGGCTAAGCCCGATTCCGCTTTGTCCACGGCGAGACGTCGGCATTTGCAATGGGAAGCGATGCTCGTCATCGTGCTCGCCGTCTCGCTCGTGGCGGGCCGCGCACTGTCGCCGATGTTCCTGTCGTCCGCGAATCTATCGAACATGCTCGCGGACTTCACCGAGATCGCGCTGATCGCGTTGCCCATGACGCTCGTGATCGTCGCGGCGGAGATCGACTTGTCGGTGGCGTCGGTGCTCGGTGCATCGAGCGCATTGATGGGCCTGTTGTGGCACATGCACTTGCCGATGCCGTTCGTCATTCTAAGTGTTTTGGCGTTCGGCACGCTCGCGGGGCTGCTCAACGGACTCGTGATCGTGCGCTTCGGCTTGCCGTCGCTGGCCGTCACCATCGGCACGCTCGCGTTGTTTCGCGGGCTGGCTTACGTGCTGCTCGGCGATCAGGCCATCGCGGATTTTCCCGCGTCGTACACGGCGTTCGGCATCGATACCGTCGCCAACACGTTCCTGCCGATGCCGTTCGTGCTCGTCATCGCGGGCGCGGTCATCTTCACCGTGCTGCTGCAAGCGACGCCCTTCGGCCGCAGCCTCTATGCGATCGGCGCGAACCCGACCGCCGCGCAGTTCTCGGGCATCGACGTGGCGAAGACGAAGCTCAAGCTCTTCATGATGTCCGGCGCGATGGCCGCGCTCGCGGGCATCGTCTATACGCTGCGCTTCACGAGCGCACGCGGCGACAACGGCGAAGGCTTCGAGCTGTCCGTGATCGCGGCGGTGCTGTTCGGCGGCGTGAGCATCTTCGGCGGACGCGGCTCGATGATCGGCGTGCTGCTGTCGCTCGTCATCATCGGCGTGCTGCGCAATGCGCTGACGCTCGCGGATGTATCGAGCGAAACGCTCACCATCGTGACCGGCGCGCTCTTGCTTTCTTCCGTGCTGATTCCGAATCTCGTCGCGCGCTGGCGGGCGGCGCGCGAGAAGCGCCTGATGGCGCAAGCCCGTTGATAACCAGCGCATCTCGCGCATAGACAGGAGACTTGACGACATGAAGACACCGTATCGACTCATGCGCGCGCCGATTCTCGCGGCGGCGCTGCTCGCGGCCAGCGTCGCGTTTACGGCGAGCGCCGCCGAAGTGAAGAGCGGCCTCAAGATCGCGTTCCTGCCGAAGCAGATCAACAATCCGTACGAAGTCATCGCCGACGATGGCGGCATGGCCGCGATCAAGGAGTTCAAGGGCGAGGGCAAGGTCGTGGGGCCATCGGATGCGGGGGCGTCGTCGCAAGTGAGCTATATCAACACGCTCATCACGCAGCGCCAGAACGCGATCGTGATCGCGGCCAACGACGCGAACGCCGTCGTGCCGTATCTCAAGAAAGCGATGTCGCAAGGCATCAAGGTCGTCACGTTCGATTCCGACACCGCGCCCGACGGACGCCAGATCTTCGTCAATCAGGCCGATTCGGAAGCGATCGGACGCGGCCAGATTCAACTGCTGTCGAAGCTCGTCGGCGGCGAAGGCGAGATCGCGATTCTCTCGGCCACGCCCAACGCGACGAATCAGAACACCTGGATCAAATGGATGCAGGAGGAATTGAAGAAGCCGGAATATTCGAAGCTCAAGCTCGTGAAGATCGCCTACGGCAACGACGACGACCAGAAATCCTTCGTCGAAACGCAGGGCTTGCTGCAGGCGTATCCGAACCTGAAGGGCATCGTCGCGCCGACATCGGTGGGCATCGCGGCGGCGGCGCGCTATATCTCGACATCGCCCGCGAAGGGCAAGGTCGTGGTCACCGGTCTCGGCACGCCAAACCAGATGCGCGCGTTCGTGAAGAACGGCACCGTCACCGCGTTCCAGTTGTGGGATCCGGGTCAGTTGGGTTATCTGGCCGCGTTCGCGGCGGCGAATCTCGCGTCGGGGACGATCACGGGCAAGGAAGGCGATTCCTTCGATGCGGGCAAGCTCGGCAAGCGCACCGTCGGCAAGAGCGGCGAAGTGATTCTCGGCCCGCCGACGACTTTCGATGCGAACAACATCGACCAGTTCAACTTCTGATGCACTGGACGCGGGGCGCTGCGCGGCGCTCCGCGTTTCATCGGCGCGATTTGGACAGCAAATGCCCGAGCCCGAGATTCGTCGCGATCTGCCAGACATAGACGCGCGAGTAGCGCACGCCATAGCGCCGTTCGATGAGTTCGCGCAAACGCGCATTGGTCCACGCATCGCTTTCGAAGCCGTGCTCGCGCGCCGAGCCCTGCAGCGCCGTCGCGATCCAGCCGAGCGCTTCGTGATCCAGCACCGATGCCCGCCCGCCGACGCCCATTTTCGCGAGCGCGTCGAGGCCGCCTTCGGACACGATCGTTTTATAGCGGCGCACCGTCTGCACCGATAGATGCAACTCGTCCGCGACCCGCTCCACCGATGCTCCTTCGAGCAGCATGCGGCCCGCCGTCATGCGCCGCACGACGCTCGGAAGGGAGGCGGAGCGAGTATGCATGGCGCTCGTCCCTCGATGGATCAACGGCCGCGCACGGCGGCTCAGGCGCGATGCCTCGCAGCGCAGTCATCGGCCAGCAGATGCGCCGGCGCAATGGCGATTGCATTTGGGTACATGTCGGCGTCGGGCTCGCGGCGTCCGTGTGCGTTCATGGGTGCTCCTCACGACCGGGAAGGGCGTTTTGTCGCTCTCAGGCGGCGACTCAACGAGGTCGATACGCGGCGAGCCAAAGCCAGCCGGCTACAGGAACGACCAATAAACCGTTTCCGGCACGATGGCGATGCATCGCTGAAAATTTTTGAGCTTGATAATTAGCAGCGAATTGCCTATGAAACGACGCGCCCGCGCTACGCGATGCGTAACGCCGCGCGAATTGATTTCGCGCGTTTCACGAATGACGTTGCGCGCACGCAGCCGCGCGCCTGGGCGTTGCCGTCCACGCGCGCGCGCAGCCTTGGAGCCAGGGCTTCAGACGCGATAAAACTCGATGTCCTGTCCCGCATGCACCGCGCGCTTGAGCCATTCCGGCATGTCGCCGACGCCGTCCCACGTATCGCCGCTGGCATTGCGAAACACCGGCTGGTCGCCATGGGCTTGCGGCAGGGACGGGAGTTGCGGCATCGCCCGTTTCGGCTTTATCGCGCCGTTTGCTCCGTTGGTCTTCGTGAGCATGGGCGGCGGGGGAGCCTCCGACACTTCGGCTAATGCTTCGGCCAATGCGCTTTCGGTGATGCCGAATTCGGCCATGCGGCTGCGCAAATACGCAATGATGCTATCTCGCTTTCTTTCGTCCACGGCTTTCCTGATTCAGCTTTTTGATTTACAGATGACGAACCGATGCCCCGCGCGGACCGGGGCGGTTCGAAGACTTGAGTTTGTGTTTATACAAGCGTGGCGCAGTGCCTGCCGCGCGTCAATTAGTGTATTTACCGCAGGTCGGGTTTAATCCGCTAGTCTCGTTGCTCATATAGCCGGCATCGAGCGGATTGCGGATAAACGCCCGTTCAGGGATCGCATGACGGACGCGCGACAAGGGTGCGCGCGGGAAGTCACGCCGGAAAGCCGAATTCGGCCACGATCCGCGGAACACGAGGCTCGCGCCGCCGCCACTGCCGGACGGCTGAAACCCCGCTTTGAACTCTATTGTATGCTGCGCGCGGCAACTATTAAAAAAGTTTTAACGCGAATGCTGCTCTCCCGGTAATTCCGCACCGTGCGCGCGAATGGCCGCAATCAGTTCGGCGGGGGTAATCTCATAACGCACTTCACGATGAATACCGGGTTTGCGCTCGTCGATTTCGATCAGCAGGACGGCCTTGCCGTCGGCGGCGGGTTCGAGCCGCAGCGAGCGCACTTCCTGGCCGCTCGCTTCATCGTGTTCCGTCAGGAGCGTCATGGCCCCGGTGGCAGCGCTTCTCGGCATCGACATTCTTCCTCTCCCTCTTGCAACGTCGTTGTTGTTGTCCGCCGCGTCGCCGGCCGCGCGCACCAAAAAGCGTACGCGTTCGAATGGGCGATGCGTGGCGGGTAGAGCAGACGCGAAGCGCCGCGCGCAATGCTTCGCGCCGCCGCTCCGGTATCTCATTATTGCCTGTCAAAAGCGCGCGCGTCCAGCACGGGCGGCTGGCGGGCGTGCCGGGCGTGGCGCGGACGTGCGGCTAGGCGTTTGTGCCGATGGCGTCGCGCGCTTGTGCCGTGATCTCGAAGGAGCGCAGGCGCGCCTGATGATCGAAAATCTGCGCGGTCACGATGAGTTCGTCGGCCCGCGTCTGGTCGATGACCGAGCGCAGCCCCGCTTCGACATCCGCGCGATTGCCGACGACCGAGCACGCGAGCGAATGCTCGACGCCCGCGCGCTCGGCCGGCGTCCACGCGATCGACTCGACGGGCGGCGGCAGTTGCCCGGGCGTGCCGCGCCGCAGATTGATGAACTGCTGTTCGAGCGACGTGAACAGGAAGCGCGCTTCCTCGGTGGTATCGGCGGCGAAGACGTTGACGCCGACCATCGCGTAGGGCTTTTTCAGCGTCGCCGAAGGACGGAACTGCGAGCGATACACGTCCAGCGCGGTCAGCAGATAATCCGGCGCGAAATGCGATGCGAACGCGAACGGCAGCCCGAGCGCGGCCGCGAGCTGCGCGGAGAACAGCGACGAGCCGAGCAGCCAGATCGGCACGTGCAGACCCGCGCCGGGCACTGCGCGCACGCGCTGGCCTTCGACGGGATCGGCGAAAAAGCGTTGCAGTTCGACGACATCGTCCGGGAACGAGTCCGCGCTGCCTTGCAGATCGCGGCGCAGCGCGCGGGCGGTGGTCTGGTCGGTGCCGGGCGCGCGGCCTAGCCCCAAATCGATGCGGCCCGGAAACAGCGACGCGAGCGTGCCGAACTGCTCGGCGATCACGAGCGGCGCGTGATTCGGCAGCATGATGCCGCCGGAGCCGACGCGTATCGTTTTGGTGCCCGCCGCGATGTGCCCGATCACCACCGACGTCGCCGCGCTGGCGATGCCCGTCATGTTGTGATGTTCCGCGAGCCAGTAGCGCAGATAGCCCCAGCGTTCGGCGTGCTGGGCGAGATCGAGCGAATGGGCGAAGGCGTCGGCGGCGGTCGAGCCGAGCGGAATGGGCGAAAGGTCGAGCAGCGAGAAGGGGATCATTGCGGATTCTTGGCTTTCGGTGACGCGGCGCTCCGGCGCGCGAATGCGTGCGGAGCGGGCCTCGACGCGGCCACGTATGGGAAAACCCGATTGTGCCGAAAGTCTGAAAAGTCTGCCGGGACGGGAGGATTCGGGGCGGCGGCTCGCCGGAGACGCAGCGATGGCCGCGGCTCTACGCACCGGTCATGGCAACCGGGGACGCATCAGTAAGCATTCCAGATGACAAGCGCGCGATCACGCAAGCCGCGGATACCCCGACTCGATCGCCTCGCGCTCATAGCGATCGATCACCGCGTAATCCGCCTGTGTGAAGCGCAGCAATCCGTTGAGCCGCAGCCGGCGCGCGAACGGCGCGTCATTTGCGGTTGCCTCGGAGAGCGCGGCGGCGAGGGCATCGACGATTTCTGGCGGCACGCGCCGCGACGCGATGAACGGCAACGCAGGCGCGCTCGCCGTCACGCCGATCTCGCGGATGCCCGCCGCCAGCTCCGGCCGATGCGTGCGCACGAACGCGAGCGTGACGCAGTCGATGGCGGCGACGTCGGCGGTGCGATCGACGGCAATCGCCCGCAACGACGCCAGATGCGAGCCGCTTTTCGCGACCGACGCGAAGAATCGCCCGTTCGCTGCAAACGGCGCGACCGCGTGCCGGAAAAGGTTCATGCCGCTGTTGGAATCGTCGTCGTTATAGACCGCGCGCAGGCCGCGGCACGCTTCGAGCGACGCCGCTTCCACCCGCGCGCCCGCCACCAGCACGCTGCGATATCCGCCGTGCTCGCAACCGGGCGCATCGAAATCGGGCGTGGCGACCAGTTGCACGCGCCCGTTCAGCGCATGCAGCAGCGGATAGCCGCAGGTTTGCGAGAGCAATACGTCGTCGCGAAGCCAGAACGCGGTGAGGTCCGCGCCGGGAT
The DNA here is from genome assembly GCF_023630965.1 of Caballeronia sp. ATUFL_M2_KS44. Taxonomy (NCBI): domain Bacteria; kingdom Pseudomonadati; phylum Pseudomonadota; class Betaproteobacteria; order Burkholderiales; family Burkholderiaceae; genus Caballeronia; species Caballeronia sp. ATUFL_M2_KS44. The sequence goes on from NZ_JALQEA010000039.1 coordinate 492,442, forward strand.
CGACGATCCGCACGGTGTCGCCGCGCGCAATCAGCCGACCGGACAGGCGCGCGAGGGCGGCATCGAGCCATGCGCGCCAGTCGTCGGCGAGCGCGGGCGCGACGTTGTACATCGGCAAGGCGGCAATCCATTGCATCGGCGGGCGTTCAGGCGGAAGGAGATTGCATCGTACCGATATCGCGGCGAACCGGCCGAATTCGTGCCGATGTCTGCGCCGATGTCTGCGCCGATGTCTGCGCCGATGTCCGCACGTCCGCGTCGCCCGCGAACGGATGCACCGGCGATACAACCTGTGCGAACGCATGCCGCGTCAGCCATTCGCCGTAGCCGCGCACGACGAAGCCGCCGTTGCCCGCGCGATAGTCGTCGCGCCGTTCTTCGTAGACATCGCCGAGCGCGTACCACGGCACGCCCGGCAAGTCGTGATGCACCGCGTGGTAGTTGTTGTTCAGAAAAAGCAGCCGCCACGGCCACGCGGCCTCGTTGATGACCGTCCGTTCGCGTTCGTCGTGAGCCGCGCGATGCTCGTGGAACGATCGCACCGAAGCCAGCGCGAGCGACGCATAGCCGACGCCGAAAATCAGCGCGCGCCACGGAATGCCGCATCGCGTATCGAGCCACCACGCGAGCGCGGCCAGCATCGTCACATGCGCGGCCCAGCTCGCGACGATTCGCCACTGACGCGTCGCGAGCGCCTGCGCGGCCTCGCGCCACGACGCGGCGATCGAGAACCACGGCCCGATCAGCATGCGCCCCGCAGACGTATTGCGCGCGGCGATCGCGGCCCGCAGCAGCGCGCCCGCGTTCGCCCATTGTTCGGGCGTCACGTAATAGCTCTCGGGATCGCGGCCGGGCACGGTGAGATGCGCATCGTCGTGATGACGAAGATGCGAGTCGCGATAAACCGCATACGGAAACCACACCGCCAGCGGCGCGACGCCGAACAACATGTTGATGAACGGCCAGCGCGTCGGATGGCCGTGCAGCAGTTCGTGCTGCAGCGACATGTACCCGCACGAGAGCACCGTCAGCAGGACGAGCGCGACGGGCAATCCGAGCGTGCGCGCGTGGACCGCGACGGCGAACCATCCGCCATGCACGGCGACGATCACGAGCCACGTCGGCCATTCGCTGCGCCAGCGCCACGACGCGCGCCGATCCTGGATTGCATCGCGTTGTGCGTCGTCGAGATAGCGTGGCATGGCGGGCTCTGTGAAGCGGAAGGGCCATGGTAGCCGCGCCGCTTTGCGCACCCAACCAACGAATCCGGCAATGTTTTTCGCGATGCCGGGAAAGCGCCGCTCGCCTGTCTTTCGCGCTTTGCAAATGTTGACAAGTGCGCCGCACGACCGTGCTATACCTTTCGCGCTTTTACAAGTGCATCCGAAAACGTGCCGGCATCGGTCGATGCTTAGACATGCCAACAGGATGCAGTCGAGGCGCACGGCAATGTCGCCGCGACGCCGATTTCATGAGCTGCAAGGAGAAAGAGTTGAAGAAGCTGATGGCTATGGGCGCCTTAGTGGCTGCCGTTTCCGTGCTGACGGGCTGTTCCAGTCTGGACCGCACGAAGGAAGAGTCGTTGAACCAGGCGGCGGGAATCGAGGTGACGGAGACGCCGCAAGGCGTGGGCGTGCGCCTGCCGGAGAAGGTGCTGTTCGACTTCGACAAGGCCACGCTGCGCGCGGATTCCGGTCCCGCCATCGCGCGGTCGGCCGTGCTGATCATGCGCAGCAAGAAGCCCGTGCTGGTGGAAGGGCATACCGACAACATCGGCGAGCGCGACTACAACATGAAGCTCTCGCAGGCGCGCGCCGAAGTCGTCGCGCGAGCGCTCGCCGACAAGGGCGTGCCGGCGTCGCGTGTCAACTACAAGGGCTTCGCGTTCGACCGTCCCGTCGCGAGCAACGATACCGACGAAGGCCGCGCGCGCAATCGTCGCACGGAGATCGTGATCATCGGCGAATCGGTCGATACGATCATGGGCAAGTAAGTCCGCTTCCGCCGTTCGTTCGGGCAATCGCCCGGCCGTCGCATGCATCGCGTCGGCCGGGCGATGTCGCTTCAGGCCGGGGAATATTGGCTCAGGGTCGAAGCACGGTATCCTTTGACGCTTTGTGACCCTTTGTCCCTCCGTGACGTCTGCGCACACATGGCCCGACCTTCCGAACCCGGCACCGCGTCACCTCTGGCTCTCATGCTTCCGCGCCGGTCCACGCGCCTTTTAGCCGGGCTCGTCGCGTTCAATATCGTCGCCTGGGTCTGGGCGCTGATCGCGTTTCGTCACTATCCGTTGATTCTCGGCACGTCGCTGCTCGCGTATTCGCTCGGGCTTCGCCATGCCGTCGATGCCGACCACATCGCCGCCATCGATAACGTCACGCGCAAGCTGATGCAGCAGGGCAAGCGGCCGATCGCCGTCGGCATCTTCTTTTCGCTCGGGCATTCGACGGTCGTCGTGCTCGCGACCGCCGTCATCGCCGCGACAGCCGCCGCCGTGCAGGGACGCTTCCTCGCGTTTCGCGAGATCGGCGGGCTGATCGGCACGTCGGTGTCGGCGCTCTTTCTGTTCGCCATCGCGGCGATGAATCTCTTCGTGTTGCGCGGCGTATGGCGCGCATTCCGGCGCGTGCGGCGCGGCGACGCCATCCGCGATGAAGACGCGGACATGCTGATCGTCGGCGGCGGGCCGCTCGCGCGCATCGCCCGGCCGCTTTTCGGGTTCATCGGCAAAAGCTGGCACATGTATCCGCTCGGCTTTCTGTTCGGCCTCGGTTTCGATACGGCCACCGAAATCGGCCTGATGGGCATTGCGGCGTCGGAAGCGGCGCGCGGCATGCCGGTCTGGTCGATCCTCGTGTTTCCCGTGCTCTTCACGGCGGGCATGTCGCTCATCGATACCGCCGACAGCATGCTGATGCTCGGCGCATACGGCTGGGCCTTCATGAAGCCGGTGCGCAAGCTCTACTACAACCTGACGGTCACGCTGATCTCGGTGGTGATCGCGGTGTTCGTGGGCGGCGTCGAGGCGCTCGGGCTGATCGCGGACCGGCTGCAACTGAAGGGCGGGCTGTGGGACATCGCTTCGATGCTCTCCGAGCACTTCGGCGCGCTCGGCTATGCGATCGTCGGTCTCTTCGCCGCGTGCTGGCTCGCGTCGGCGCTCATCTACAAGTGGCGCGGCTACGATACGCGCGATACCGTCAACGCGCGCTAGTCCGCCGTGTCCTGATTCGCGGGCATCGTTCCTGCTCTGATCGTGCGCCGCCGCTCATCGATTCCCATCGAGCGGCCTTCACGGAGAACGATCATGTCAGAGCAGGACAAGGGGCCATCCGCCGGATCCGAATCACCCAATCTCGACGAAGCCGAGCGCGAACAGGCCGCCGAACATTCGACGCCGCACGCGCTCGTCATTCACGAAATCGTGCGGGAAGAGGGCGAGGCCGCGATGGAGCGGACGTTCGGCGCGCTCATGTGGTCCGCGCTCGCGGCGGGACTCTCGATGGGCTTCTCGTTTCTCGTCCAATCCATTCTGGAAAGCGAGTTGCCGGACACGAGCTGGCGCAGCCTCATCACGAGCTTCGGCTACACGATCGGCTTCGTCTTCGTGATTCTCGGCCGCCAGCAGCTCTTCACCGAAAGCACGCTGACGGCGGTGCTGCCCGTGCTCACGCGGCGCGATTTGACGACGCTCGCCAAGACCTTCCGGCTCTGGACAATCGTGCTGTTCTTCAATCTGATCGGCACGATGATCTTCGCGGGTCTCTTGCAGATTCCCGGCGTGTTCTCGCCCGAAGTCACCGAGGCGCTCGCGAAGGTCGCCAAGGCGCCGCTTTCCGCGAGTTTCGGCGTGACGCTCGTGCGCGCGATGTTCGCCGGCTGGCTCATCGCGCTGATGGTCTGGCTGCTGCCGAGCGCCCGTTCCGCGCGCCTGCTCACCGTCCTGCTCGTGACGTACACCGTGGCCGTGAGCAAGCTGTCGCATGTGATCGCGGGATCGGTGGAATCGGCGTATGCGGTGATGACGGGCGCCGCGAGCGTCTCCGATTACTTCCTCGTGTTCCTCGTGCCGACGTTCATCGGCAACGTGATCGGCGGGGTGTCGCTGGTGGCGATCGTCAATCACGCGGCTATCGCGCCGGAGATCAACGGATCGGCGCAGCGCGCGGACTGAACGCTGCCGGAGCCCGCGCGCTGTCGTGCGGGCTACTTGTTGTTGCCCGCGCCCGTGCCGTAAAGGCCGTTGCCGAAGCCGCCCGCGCCTTCGGTCTTGTGATCCTTGCCGACGGTCGGGCCGCGCGCGCCGCCGGCGGCATCCTTCGATTGCGGCTTCTGCGATTCATGCACCATCGTGCCCGACGGATTCGCGCGGCCGGTCGAATCCGACGTGCGGTTTTCCTGCTGATCCGAACCGGCCGGCTGGGTGATCTGCGCGTGGCCGACCGTGCTGAACACGGCCGCGGCGGACGCGACGAGCGTGGCGGCGATTCGATGAAACGATGCAGACATGGCGCCTCCAGGCAGTTCAAATGGAAGCTTCATATCGAGCACGAACGATGCCTGAGACCGCCTGTGAACCGGTTCGACAAACAAGTGCAAGCGCGCGCGACCGGGCCGGCCGCGCGACGATCGGGATCGCGCCGTTGCGCGAATGGCGAAAGCGGCTATTCAGGCCGCTTTCGCCCAAAGCCTGTTGGTCGACCTTTTGCGGCTGCCGCCGTCGCGTGGAGTGGTGCGGACCGCATCGAGCGCAACGCGCAGCGCCTCGATGCGCTGCTTCTGCGCGGGCACGAGCGCATAGCCGCTCACGACCGCCGCGAGCCGCTCACGCCAGTACTCGACGTTCAGGGTTCCCGGCGACTGGTTGTGCATCGTGCGAAGCTGCGCGACCGCGCGTTCGATATGTTGAAGTTCGACATCCGCCAAAGCCGAAGGCAGCAAGCTGCCCTTGGCCTCGCTCTTTTTCTTCTTCATCGCTGGTCTTCCTCTCAGCCGCGCGACGCGACGCACGCTCTTTCGTCGTTACGCCGGCGGGCACCCCGTTTCACCCGCGCAATTTCTGATGAATCGTCGCGGGCGGCCCTTGCTCGTTATCTGACTTGTACGATCGCGACCCGTGATGCTGTCTTTGAGTCCTTGATGACCAAAGGTACGACCGTTACCAAAAATGTACGCAACGGGTGCCATGTGGCTCCGTCTGTCAACGCACATTTATTGCTGAGAGCGTGGTGCTTTCGATGCTGCGATGCGCCAGACGCAAGCGCGGTTTCAGTCGAGCGTGTCGGGCGTCGGCTTGTCCGCGCGCTTGCCGCTGCGGCCAATTTGCGCTTCCATCGCCTGATCGAGCTTGCTGACCTTGCGCGGCTTGGCGGGCTCGCGCGCGTTGACGAACGCGATGAAGTCGTCCATCGGCAAAGGATCGCAGAGCTTGTTCGATCCTTCCGCCGACCGTTCGACGAGATAGAAATAGCCGCCCGGCATGCTCACCGCCGCGTAGTGCGGATTGCCGGTGCGGGTCTTGAGCCGTTCGACGGCGTTGATGGCTTTGGTCGAGCGCATGCCGTTCTATGCTCCGCGCGTCACGGTGCGCATTTCTTGCCCGCGCCTTCGATCCACAGGTTCGACGCGTGGCGCTCGCCCGGATAGAAGCGGTACACGGTCTCGCCGTTGTCGAAACGGACCTTGATGACGTTGGAGTCGCCGAATTCGAGCATCGTGCCTTGCGGAATCGCGGTCTGCTTGAACGTGGCGTTGTGCTTCTTCGCTTCGTCGGCAATGCATTGCACGATGCTGCCGACGCGGTTCTCCGTCGATGCGGTATCCACTTCGGGCTGGCCTGCATCGGCGTTATGGAAGCGCCCGCAAGCGGACATGAGCAAGGGCAGCGCGAGGGCCGCGGCGAGTTTTTTCATGGTCTTCCCGGTTATCGTGATTTCAGGCCGAACGCGTCATTAGATCACAGCGCCTTTACGGTTCGGTCAGCTTCGGCGCCTGATCGAGACAGCAACGTGCGCGCCCGCTGGCTTCCCGCGCGTGGCGTCGCGCATCACGCGTCGGGCGGAATGCCGAGCAGCGGCAGCGTCGCGCCGACGATGCCCGAGAACACCGGTCCCGCCACCGTGCCGCCGTAGTACGTGCCGCCGGTCGGCTCGTCGATCATGACGGCGACGATCACGCGCGGATCGCTCATCGGCGCGATGCCGACGAACGACGCGCGATACTTGTTCGCCGCATATGACCGCCCGACCTGCTTGCGCGCCGTGCCCGTCTTGCCGCCGACGCGATAGCCTTCGACCGCGGCGGCGCGTCCGGTGCCGTTCGGCCCCATCGCCATTTCGAGCATGTCGCGCACGGCGGCGGCTGTCGCGGGCTTCACCACCGGCACGCTTTCGCGGCGCTTCTCGCCGTGGATCAGCGTGGCCGCGTGAAAGCGCCCGTCGCCGGCATACGCGGTGTATATCTGCGCGATCTGCAGCAGCGAAAGCGACAACCCGTAGCCGTACGCCATCGTCGCCTGTTCGATGGGCTTCCAGCGTTCCGGCGCACGCAGCCGCCCGGTGGCCGCGCCCGGAAACGTGAGTTCCGGCGCGCGCCCGATGCCGTATTCGCGATACTTGTCCCAGATGGTCTGCGCGGGCAGTTGCAGCGCGAGCTTCGTGAGCGCGACATTGCTCGACATCTGCACGGCTTCGGACACGGTGATGACGCCGTGATTCGACGTGTCGTGAATCACGTTCGGACCGATCTTCATGGTGCCGGGCGTCGTATCGATGCGCGTATCCGGCCGCACCTTGCCGAGATCGATGGCGAGCGCCGCCACGAGCGGCTTGATGGTCGAGCCGGGCTCGAACGTGTCCGTGAGCGCGCGATTGCGCAACTGCTCGCCGGTGAGACGGCTGCGGTCGTTCGGATCGAAGCTCGGATAGTTGGCGAGCGCGAGCACTTCGCCGTTCTTCGCATCGAGCACGACGACGCTGCCCGCGCGCGCCCGATGCTTCGCGATGGCGGCTTTCAATTGCGAATGCGCAAGCTGCTGAATCCGACGGTCGATGGTCAGTTGAATCGTTTCGCCGTTCTGCGGCATTTCCGTCTCGCCGATCTGCGATACCACGCGCCCGAGCCGGTCGCGAATGACTTCGCGCTGGCCCGCTTCGCCCGCGAGACGCGCATCGGCGGCAAGCTCGATGCCTTCCTGACCTTGGTCCTCGTTATCCGTGAAGCCGACGACATGCGCCGCCGATTCGCCCTCGGGATAAAAACGCTTCGTGTCCGGCACGAGCGTGACGCCCGCGCGCCCGAGTTCCGCGATGCGCTCGGCGGCTTCGGATTCGACCTGGCGCTTGAGCAGCACGAAATTGCGGTCGGTATCGAGCCGCCGCGCCAGATCGCGCGCGGGCACGCCGAGCAGCTTCGCGATGTCGTCGTTGCGCGCGCCGTCGAGACGCTTCGGGCTTGCCCACACCTCGTAGGTCGCGAGGCTCACGGCGAGCATCGCGCCATGCCGGTCGACGATGCGCCCGCGCGTCGCGGCGAGCGCCAGCGTGCGCTGATAGCGCTTCTGTCCTTCGCCGATGTAGAACTCGTGATCGACGACCTGCACCCACATCGCGCGCCCGGCCAGCGCGAGAAACGCCGCCGTCACGCCCGCGAAGACGAGCCGCGAGCGCCACGCGGGCAGGCGGCTTCCGAGCATGGTGCTGCGATGATGCGTATGAAAGTCGCGGCTTGCTGGCGTTTTTCTTCTGAACATCGGTGTCGTGCGGTCAGGCCGGATGGGACGCGGAAAGACGCGCGAGCGCGGCGTCCAGATCGGCGGTAGTGACGGGATTCGCGCAATCGGGCGCATCGGGCAGATGAATGCCGATCTCCTCGCTCAACGCGCGGCGCAAGTCGGCCACGCTCGCCAGTTCGCGATGCGTGGTGCCTTCACGATCGTCGTGCGTGGACAGGCGACGGTTGAGCAGCCCGTAGCGCCGGCCCGGCGCGAGGCGCGCGGCGAGCAGGTTGTGCAGGAAGATGGACTGCGGATAGGTTGATACGAAATGGTTCGACATCTCATAGTCGATGCCGTATTGCGGATCGAAGTCGAAGCGGTAGACCGGCGCCCATGTGCCGTCGATGAGCGCGTCGAGCCGGAAATGCGGCAGCCGCGCGTCGGGATCGATTCTCTCCAGACGAAACGCGCCGTGCGGCGTGATCTGCTCGAGGCCGCTTTCGAGCGCGAGCGGGGCGGAAAGCGTCATGCCGCCGAAGCCGACATCCGCGACGAACGCGCCTTCGTCCAGTTGGACGACGAGCAGCATGTGCGAGCGCGGCGGCATGGCGGGATCGGCACGGCCCCACAGGACGCGCGCCGCGTAGCTTTGCACGCGAAAACCGAGCGCTTCGAGTACGCTGCGGAAAAGCAGATTGTGTTCGTAGCAGTAGCCGCCGCGCCGGTCGGCGACGAGCTTGCGCTGGATCGACGCCAGATCGAGCCGCACGGGACGCCCGAGCAGCACGTCGAGATTCTCGAAGGGGATCGCCTGCGGATGAAGCAGATGCAGCGCACGCAGCGTGTCGAGCGTCGGCGCGGGGCGGGTTGCATCGTCATGGCCGATACGCGCGAAGTAAGCGGACAGGTCGATGGAAGTGTCGTTTGGATTCATGTTGGTGATCTGCGAAGTCGCGACGCGTCGCCCGAGGACGGGACATTTTACGACACGAAAGGCGAGAAATTACAAAACGCATACAGAGCGCCGCATGTGCCGTAATACAAGGCGTTCGATTGAACTGTGCCGCATCGCCGAGGGTCTTTCCAGCTTCAGCAACGGATAACGGATAAGGAACGCCACGTCATGCCGAACGAAGCCACGCAGTCAAGCGATTCGAACAAAACGAAGCGGCGCGCGCCGCCGTGCACGCTGGTGATCTTCGGCGCGGGCGGCGATCTCACGAAGCGTCTCCTGATGCCCGCGCTCTACAACCTGTCCGCGGATGGCCTGCTCGACGACGGCATGCAGGTCATCGGCGTCAATCATGGCGAGCGCGAAACAGACGAATGGCGCGATGATCTGACGCAGTCGCTGCGCAAGTTCGCCGCCGACAAGGCGAGCACGTTCCATACGTCGAAGCTGAACGAGGACGCGTGGAATCGCGTGGCGCAGAGCCTCGAATACTTCGCGGGCGAATTCGACGACGATGCGACCTACACGCGCCTCAAGGAACGGCTCGAAAAGGCGAAGAGCGGCAACGTCGTGTTCTATCTCGCGGTGGGCGCGCGGTTCTTCGCGCCGATCGCGGAGCATCTCGGCAGCGCCGGCCTGCTCGAACAGAAGGACGGCGCGTTCAGGCGGCTCGTCGTCGAGAAGCCGTTCGGAACGGACCTCGCGTCGGCGAAAGAGCTGAACCGCTGCATCCTCGCGCACGCGGACGAGTCGCAGGTGTATCGCATCGATCATTTTCTCGGCAAGGACACGGTGCAGAGCATTCTCGCCGTGCGCTTCGCCAACGCGATGTTCGAACCCGTCTGGCGGCGCGAGTACATCGATCACGTGCAGATCACGGCGGCGGAAACCATCGGCGTGGAAGAGCGCGGCAGCTTCTACGAGCACACGGGCGCGTTCCGCGACATGGTGCCGAATCATCTGTTCCAGTTGCTCGGCATGGTCGCGATGGAGCCGCCGAATTCGTTCGATGCCGAAAGCGTGCGCGACAAGAAAGCCGAAGTCTTCGAGGCGATGAAGCCGCTTTCCCCCGACGATGTCGTGCTCGGCCAGTACGAAGCCGGTCCGGCGGGGCCCGCGTATCGGGATGAGCCGGGCGTCGCGAAGGACAGCCGTGTCGAGACGTATGCGGCGGCGCGCGTGTACGTCGACAACTGGCGATGGGCCGGCGTGCCGTTCTACCTGCGCACCGGCAAGCGGCTCGCGGAGCGCTGCACGGAGATATCGGTGCAACTGAAAGCGGTGCCGTTCCGTCTTTTCCGCGATACGCCCAACGACGCGCTCACGCCCAATGTCTACACGCTGCGCATCGATCCGGCGCACGGCACCACGTTCGATTTCAACGTGAAGAAGCCCGGCCCGCTGGTGGAGATCGGCGCGGTGCGTTCGTCGTTCGATTACAGCGACTTTTTCGCGGCGAGCGCGAACGTGGGCTACGAGACGCTGCTCTACGACTGCATGCTCGGCGACGCGACGCTCTTCCAGCGCGCGGACAGCATCGAGACGGCGTGGGCGGTGGTGGATCGCGTGCTGCATCCGGATGGCGATCTGCCCGTGCACGGCTATGCGGCGGGCAGCGCGGGGCCGGAAGCGGCGGACGCGCTGCTGGCAGGCGATGGCCGTGCGTGGCGCGCGTTGAATCCGCCGGCCGATGGCGCCGATCAACACAACGAAGAAGGACAAAAAACGTGAGCACGGAAACCAGAACGAAGCACAGGACGCGCGTGTCCACCGCCAAGGGCGCGCCGAAGGCCGACCGCATTTTGGCCATCGATATCGGCGGAACGGGGTTGAAGGCCGCCATGCTTTCCGAAGACGGCGAGATGAAAAGCGAGCGCGTGCGCGTGCCGACGCCGAAGCCCGCGACGCCCGATGTCGTCGTCGATACGCTGATGACGCTCGTCGCGCCGATCGTTGCGGAACCGCCGACGCATATATCGATCGGCTTTCCCGGCGTCGTGCGCGAGAACGTCGTGCTGACCGCGCCGAATCTCGGCAACGAATACTGGAATCGCGTGCCGCTCGCGGACATGATCGCGCAGCGTCTGGGCGGCGTGCCCGTGCGCATGATCAACGACGCGGAAATGCAGGGGCTCGCGGCCATCGAAGGAAGCGGCATCGAAATGGTGCTGACGCTCGGCACGGGCGCAGGCACCGCGCTTTTCCGCGATGGCGAACTGATGCCGCATCTGGAACTCGCGCATCATCCGGTTTCGAAGGGCCGGACTTACGACGAATACATCGGCAACGCGGCGCGCGAAAAGGCGGGCAGCAAGCGCTGGAACCGGCGCGTGGAGAAGATCGTCGGCATTCTGGCGTCGCTCGTGAACTACGACAAGCTGTGGATCGGCGGCGGCAACGCGGCGCATCTGAAATTCGAGTTGCCGGCGAACGTGGCGGTGGTGTCGAACGCGGCGGGCATCGAGGGCGGCGCGAAGCTGTGGCATCCGCGTTCCGTGCGCGAAACCCGTCAATTGCCTCATTTCAATCAGCGCGAAGGAGCGCTTTCATGAACGCGAATGGCCAATACGGTTTGCATAGCGTGACGGGCGACGGCGCCGCCGCTTTCGAGGCGCTCGCGCAGGTCCAGCTCGTCGTATCGGATTGCGACGGCACGCTGCTTCACACCGACAAGTCGATCAGCGAGGCCGCGAAAGACGCGGTGCGCCGTCTGCACGAGGCGGGCGTCGAATTCACGGTGGCGAGCAGCCGGCCGGGCGCGGGCATGCGGCATATCGTCGAGACGCTCGCCGTCGACATGCCGTACGCGTCGTATAACGGCGGCAATCTAGTCGCGCCGCGCACGTGGGAAGTGCTCGCCGCGCACAAGCTGCCGCGCGACGCGGTGCAGACGTCGCTGGAAGCGTTGGCGTCGGCGGGTGTGGATGCGTGGGTGTTCGTCGGCGATGTCTGGTATCTGACGAATCCGGACGGCGCATACGTGCCGCGCGAGCGTCGCACGGTCGGTTACGACGGCGTGCTCGTGCAGCGCTTCGACGACGTGGATCTGGATGCGGTCGACAAGATCGTCGGCTCGACCGCCGATGCGCCGCTCCTGGAACGCGTCGAACAGCAGTTGCAGGCGCGGCTGGAAGGGCGGGCGAACGCGGCGCGCTCGCAGAGCTATTACCTCGACATCACGCATCTGCTCGCGAACAAGGGCGAAGCGGTGCGCGAGCTTGCGCAGCGCAGGAACGTGCCGCTCGAGCGCGTGGCCGTGCTCGGCGACATGACCAACGATATCGCGATGTTCGATATTGCCGGGGTGTCGATTGCGATGGGACAGGCGTCGGAAGGCGTGCAGAGCCGCGCGAGCCTGGTGTCGGCGACGAACGACGCCGATGGATTTGCGGTGGGGATCAACGCGCTGTTGTCGGCGCGCGGATGAGACTTGAGGGGCCGCCCGCCGCGGATCGGGGCTTCGAAGCAGCCTTCGGATCAGCGGTGGACGCTAACTGCGGATACTTGAGGATTAACGCCGGCGCATCGGTGCGCGTGCCGCGCCGCCGCCGCTTGCGCGTTCGTCCTTGTGACGGAAATTGATGCGGCCTTTCGTGAGGTCGTACACGGACAGCTCCAGCGTGACGCGGTCGCCGGCCAGAATGCGGATATGGTTCTTGCGCATGCGGCCCGAAGCGTACGCGCCCACGACGACGCCATTGTCGAGCGTCACGCGGTAGCGGCTGTCGGGAAGCACTTCGTCAACGATGCCATCGAGTTCGATGAGTTCTTCTTTCGCCATTTGAGCTCCTGTTGAAGGTGGTGTAGGGCGCTGCGCCTGCCTCATTCATCCATTGCCCGCTTCGACGCGATACGCGCGCGGGCACACGAGCAGGCACACAACGCCGGTTTCGCGGATGGATGCACGAGCGGCTGCGCCAGAAGGCATCGTCGCTGCAATGCGTCAGAAGCGATGTAAAGCGTGTCCGGCACGCTCGATTGAGCGCGCCGCGTCTCGTTTCAGGCTCGTGCTGAGCTTGACGGCATAGGCCGGAACTGCGGAGCCCGCCGTGAGGCGGCGAACCCTGGCCGGCATGACCGGGACGGCGACATTGGCGCATGAACCGCTCCGAAGTGATGTTCGGCGCGATGCCACGGCTGCCAACGTGCGATGTGATGCGTGACTGCAGGATTGAACGTGTCTGCTGCTGGTTCTAGCTGCGGCCGGCAAGTCCGATTTGCAAGACTGCAAGACTGCGGCTCTGGTAAATCACAGCAAACATGTCCGATTAGACAGACAACATCGCGCAAAAGTTCCCGCGCGCTGCCCTATGAATGTTCGACTACCGATGCAAACTTCGCATCGAAGTCGCCATTATAACCAACCTGCCTTCTTAAAGCGCAGGAATAGCAGCACGTCGACGACCAGCATCACGCTGATGCACGCCGGATAGCCATAAGCCCAGTCCAGCTCCGGAATGCGATGAAAGTTCATGCCGTAGATGCCGGCGATCATCGTCGGCACGGCGAAGAGCGCCGCGAACGAGCCCAAGCGCTTGGTGACTTCGCTTTCCGCGAGCGCGATGAGGCCGAGATTGACCTGAATCGCCGTGACGATCATTTCGCGGCGGCCTTCGATGGTCTTCACGATGCGCAGCAAATGGTCGTACACATCGCGGAAATATTCCTGCATGCCCGCGCAGACGCCGGGCGGCCGCCCGCCATACAACTTGCTCACGGCTTCGAGCAAGGGCGCGGTGTGATGCTGCAAAAGCGTCATGCGGCGCTTGAGCGAATACAGATCCTCGATGATCTCCCGCGACGCCGCCGATCCGTTGTGCTCGAAGATGCGCTCTTCGACTTCGTCGAGGTCCGCGCCGAGCGTTTCGAGGATAGGGAAATAGCGATCGACGACTGCATCGAGGAGCGCGTACATCACGAAGGCCGGGCCGTGCTTGAGCAGATGCGGCTCGCGCTCGCAGCGCTTGCGCACTTCCTGAAAGCCTTGCGTCGTCCGGTTACGCACCGAGATGACGTAATTCTTGCCGACGAACACGTTCATCTCGCCGACGAGTAATTCGCCTTCCTCGTCGAACTCGACCGTATGAAACACGGCGAAGAGCGAATCGCCGTATTCCTCGATCTTCGGCCGCTGATGCCCGTGCTGCGCATCCTCGACGGCCAGTTCGTGCAGGCCAAACTGCTGCGCCATGTGCGCGAGTTCGCCGGGGCCGGGCTCTTTTAGCGCAACCCAAATGAAAGAGTCGGGCAGATCGCGATACGCGTTGATATCGTCGATGTGTACGTCCGCGAGCTTCCGGCCGTTCTGATAGGCCGCGCAATTGACGAGCATGGGGGCGCCCTTGTTATGTCGATGTAATGGGCCGCGCGCTCGTGCCGGGCGGCTACGAGCGCGTGGCTTTGTCATCGTGGAAATCTTAGCGGATTGCCTCGCGAAACGGGCTTCGTGCAAGCCCGCGCGACGCTCAGCTTGCGGAGTAATCGAGCGCCGGCACGACTTCGGCGGCGGGCAATGCGATGGGTGCCGGCTGCATCGAATCGAGCTTGGTCAGCTTGCCCTCGACCGTCGCGCCGACGTCCATGCGCAGCTTCTGATAGAAGATGTTGCCGTGTACGTGCGCGTTCGATTGCAGTTCGACGAAATGCGCGACCGTGACGTCGCCGACCACGCGCCCGTTGATGATGACGTCGTAAGCGCTCACGTTGCCGTGAATCGCGCCCTGATCGCTCACGACGAGCAGCGATTCGTCGCCCGGGCGGCCGGTCACGTTGCCGGTCACCTGGCCGTCCATGCGCAGGCCCTCGCTGAATTCGATATCGCCCGAAACGTGCACGTTCTGCGCGACGAGCGTGGAGAGTTTGGCGGTCTTGACGCTCTTTGGGTCTTTCTTCGATGAAAACATGGCGAATCCTTGTGATGCGATCAAAGTGGTTTCAAACGGCCACGCCGCGCGGCGTGGCCACGATGGCCGGTTGAATCAGCGTTGCTTCCTGAGGAAAGCGAGGTCGGTCTGCAATCGTTCGATCTGCGCCGTGCCTTGCGCGACGCGCTGTTCGAGCGCGGTGCGCGTCGCGGCTTCCTGTTCCAGCGCGAATTGCGCGTGAGCCAGTTGCTCGCGCAACGTCTGTTCGGACGCGGGCGGCGCGCACAGCGTGTCGAGCTTGCGCGACTGGTCCTGCGAACTTTTCAGCGCGAAACTCGCCGCGACGAGCGCGCCGACCGCGCAGACCGCCGCGATCGCGCCGGGCAGCCACGCGGCATTGCGCTTCGGCGTGAGCGAGTAACGATGCTGGGTGAGCTTCAGCGACACCCGTTTTGAATCAGCCTTTCGCATTGGGCTTGTGCGTGAAGAGCGAGAGATAGGGCTTCGGATCGAGCTGCGCGCCGCCGACGATCACTTCGAAGTGAAGATGCGGCCCGGTCGAACGGCCCGTCGATCCGACTTCGGCGATTTCGTCGCCCGGCATCACGAACTGGCCTTCCTTCACGAGCAGGCGCGATGCATGTCCGTAGCGCGTGACGACGCCGTTCGCATGACGGATATCGACGGCGTTGCCGTAGCCGTTGCGTTCGCCCGCCTGAACGACGCGTCCGCCCGCGCTCGCGAGAATCGCGGTGCCGGTGGGCGCGACGAGATCGAGTCCCGGATGAAAACTGGCGTGGCCCGTGAACGGATCGATGCGATTGCCGTACGGCGAGCCGAAGCGCGCGCCCGGCGCGGGATCGCGGCCCGGAAACGCCATGTACGCGACGTAATGCGCGACCGTCTGGCTCTGCAATTGCGAGAGCGTGTCGTCGAGGCATTCGACGGCTTTCTCCGCGCGCTTGAGCCGTTGCGGCGGCGTGCCTTCGCTCGCGAGGTCCGTGTTGCACAAACGCGGCGGCAGTTCCGGGCCGCCCGCGCCGTCGAGCGATGTCGCGGGCTCCTGGCTGTCCGGCAGCGGCGGAACATCGTGAACGCCCGGCGCGTTGCCGCCGCCGGACGAGCCTTTCAGCCGGATGTCGAAGTCGTGCAATTCGCTCAACTGCGCGGCCAACGCCGCGACGCGCGGCCCGAGCGCACTGAGACCGGCGTCGATACGGCCGAGCTGCTCGATTTCATAGGAACGCCGCGCCGCGAGCGCCTGCTTTTCGCCGAGATGCGTGCGCGCGAACATCGTGCCGATGACGATGCCGATCGCGAGCGCCGCGATCAAAAGCGCCATCAATGCGACGACGGCGATGGTGCGCGCCGTGCGCGCTTCGACGAAGCGGATGCGCTGGCTGGACATCGACCGCCTGGACCAGATGACGAACGGCATCAGCGGACGGCGGAAAGTGAACGGGGCTGAACGAAGCGGGATGCACGGCGCGAGAAGCGCGATTCGAGGCGATCCGCGCGGCGCGCCGATAATCGATTGGGATAGCGAATCAATGTAATACGGGGTAGTGGTGAGACGGGCAGAACTGCGTTTATCGCCGAAAAGCGGCATTAAAACACTTGATCGCGATAACAAAGTCAAAAAGCGTGTACGCGCGATGACGCCGCCGCTCACTCACGCGGGCTTGATGTCCACCCAGGCCATGCCGGGCGCATCGCCCATGAGGAACGCGCGGTTCGCTTCGGCCGCCGCGCGCAAATAGTCCCAGACAGCGGTGATGCGCCGCAGCCGGCGCAAGTCCTCGCGGCACGAGAGAAAGAACGCGCGCGTCACGACGATCTGATCGGCCAGCACCGGCACGAGCCGCGCATCGGGCGACGCCATGAAGCACGGCAGGATCGCGAGCGAACGGCCTTGCAGCGCCGCGTGATATTGCGCGATCGCGCTCGTGCTGCGCCAGCGCGACACCGCGCCCGGCACCGCGCGTTCGAGATACAGCAGTTCGTGGCTGAACGCGAGATCGTCGATATAGCTCGCGAAACGATGGTTGCGCAGATCGTCGGGCGTGCGGATGGGCTCGTGTCCGGCGAGGTAATCGGGCGTCGCGTAGAGCTTCAGACGATAGTCGCAGAGCTTGGTGTAGACGTACTGGCCTTGCTCGGGCCGCTCCAGCGTCACCGCGATATCCGCCTCGCGCTTCGACAGGCTCACGAAATGCGGCACCGGCAAAAGATCGATGGATATGTTCGGATGCGCGTCCTGAAAGCGCGCGAGTTGCGGCGCGAGAAAGAAGCAGCCGAAACCTTCCGTCGAACCGACGCGCACGTGCCCCGACAGCGCGTGTCCCGTATTGGCGATCTGCTCGGTGGCGGATTGCACCGTCGTTTCCATCGCATCGACGAAACCGAGCAGGCGCTGGCCTTCCGCCGTCAGCACGAAACCGCCGCTGCGCGATTTATCGAAGAGCAGCGTGCCGAGCGCATCTTCCAGCGCGCGCACGCGCCGAGCGACCGTCGTGTAATCGACGCCCAGGCGCTTTGCCGCACCGCTCGCGCGCTGCGTGCGGGCGACTTCGAGGAAATAGCGCAGATCGTCCCAGTTGAGTTTGGCGGGATCGAGCGTCGGGCGTTTTTGCATATCGATCGGGTATTTTTCTCGTGTCTTGACGGACTTTTGCATAACTATACTCAAAGTTACGAGCCTGCCGCATAGCGGGCCGAATACCCATAACGGAGACGACATGCCTCATCACACCGCGCCTTGCCGCGCGCGTCTTCGCTCCTTCCTTTTTCGCATTGATCCCCAAGGAGTCATCCGTGAATATCGCTGCTGAACAACCGGCGCAGCGCGCGCGCGTGCGCACCGCGAAGCTGCTCATCGACGGCGAGTTCGTCGATTCGAAGACGAGCGATTGGCGCGACATCGTCAATCCGGCGACGCAGGAAACCGTGGGGCGCGTGCCGTTCGCGACGCCGGACGAAGTGAACGCCGCCGTCGCCTCCGCGCAAGCGGCCTTCGCGACGTGGCGCACGACGCCGCTCGGCGTGCGCATGCGGCTCATGCTCCGCTTTCAGGATCTGGTCCGGCAGAACATGAAGCGGATCGCGGAGACGCTGACCGCGGAGCAGGGCAAGACGCTCGCGGACGCGGAAGGCGACATCTTCCGCGGCCTCGAAGTGGTCGAGCACGCGTGTTCCATCGGCACGCTGCAGCAGGGCGAATTCGCGGAGAACGTCGCGGGCGGCGTCGATACCTACACGCTGCGTCAGCCGATCGGCGTCTGCGCGGGCATCACGCCGTTCAATTTCCCCGCGATGATCCCGCTCTGGATGTTCCCGATGGCGATCGTCTGCGGCAACACCTTCGTGCTGAAGCCGTCCGAGCAGGACCCGCTGTCGACGATGGAACTCGTCGAACTGGCGATGCAGGCGGGCGTGCCGCCGGGCGTGCTGAACGTCGTGCACGGCGGCAAGGATGTCGTCGATGCGCTCTGCACGCATCCCGATATCAAGGCGATTTCGTTCGTCGGTTCGACGGCTGTCGGCACGCACGTCTACAACCTCGCGAGCCAGCACGGCAAGCGCGTGCAATCGATGATGGGCGCGAAGAATCACGCCGTCGTGCTGCCCGACGCCAACAAGGAGCAGACGCTCAACGCGCTGGCCGGTGCGGGCTTCGGCGCGGCGGGGCAGCGCTGCATGGCGACGTCGGTGGTGGTGCTCGTGGGCGCGTCGAAGGAATGGCTGCCGGACCTGGTCGAGCGCGCGCGGTCGCTGAAGGTCAATGCAGGTGTGGAGGAGGGCGCGGACCTCGGGCCGGTCGTGTCGCGGACGGCGAAGGAACGCATTCTTGGGCTGATCGAGAAGGGCGTCGACGAGGGCGCGACGCTCGCGCTCGACGGACGCGGGATCGCGGTGTCGGGTTACGAGAACGGCAACTTCATCGGCCCGACGATTTTTTCCGATGTCACGACCGACATGACCGTCTACAAGACGGAGATTTTCGGGCCGGTGCTGTGCATCGTCGAAGCGGCGACGCTCGACGACGCCATCGCGCTCGTCAATCGCAATCCGATGGGCAACGGCGTCGGGCTTTTCACGCAGAGCGGCGCGGCGGCGCGCAAGTTCCAGAGCGAGATCGACATCGGCCAGGTGGGCATCAACATTCCGATTCCGGTGCCGGTGCCGACCTTCAGCTTCACGGGTTCGCGCGGCTCGAAACTCGGCGATCTGGGGCCGTACGGCAAGCAGGTCGTGCAATTCTACACGCAGACGAAAACCGTGACCGCGCGCTGGTTCGACGACGCGACCGTGAACGACGGCGTGAACACGACGATTTCGCTGCGATAAACGACGGAGGAATGACGATGCAAATCGGTTTTATCGGCTTAGGCCACATGGGCGGCCCGATGGCGGCGAATCTCCTGAAAGCGGGGCACGCCGTGACCGCCTTCGACTTGTCCGCGCCCGCGCTGGAGGCCGCGAAAAATGCCGGCGCGACGCTCGCCGCATCGCCGCGCGAAGCGGTGGAAAGCGCGGAAGCCGTCATCACCATGCTGCCCGCCGCGCAGCACGTGAAAGCGGTCTACCTGAACGACGACGGCGTGCTCGCGGGCGTGCGCGCAGGCGTGCCGCTCGTGGACAGCAGCACGATCGATCCGGCGACGGCGAAGCTCATCGGCGAAGCGGCCGCCGCGCACGGCAATCCGTTCGCGGATGCGCCGGTGTCGGGCGGTGTCGTCGGCGCGCAGGCGGGCACGCTCACCTTCATGGTCGGCGCGGACGAAGCGCTCTTCGAAACGCTGCGCCCGGTGCTCGGCGGCATGGGCAAGAACATGGTGCGTTGCGGCGAAACCGGCACCGGGCAGATTGCGAAGATATGCAACAACCTGCTGCTCGCCGTCTCGATGATCGGCGTCGCGGAAGCGATGAAGCTCGGCGAAACACTCGGCATCGACCCGGCGAAGCTGGCGAGCATCATCAACACGTCGACAGGCCGATGCTGGAGCGCCGACACGTGCAATCCGTATCCGGGCATCGTGGAGACGGCGCCTGCGTCGCGCGGATATAGCGGCGGCTTCGGCGCGGATCTGATGCTGAAGGATCTCGGCCTCGCCGTCGATGCCGCGCGCGGCGCGAAGCAGCCCGTTTTCATGGGCGCGCTGGCGCAGCAGTTGTATCAATCGATGAGTCAGCAGGGCCTCGGCGGACTCGATTTTTCAGGCATTATCAAGTTATACGGAAAAGAATAAGTGCGCGATACGGCACGCACGTGCGTGCCGATTCGATATGAGTATTTAGCCCTTTTATTAAGCTGCACTGCACAACGCATCGCGGACTCGCTTATCGGGCGGAATGATCGGGAATACGATGATTCGCTTTCCCAAAAAATGTCCTATTCTGAAAGCACGACGCGCGTGTGTCGTTGAATTAAGCGCCTTGATAACGACGCTGCGCGCGCCTCCGACGCAGGCGAAAAGCCCGGCCTTTCGGGCGATCAAACGAGGAGTACGCGATGCAAGTCACACGTCACTTAAACATGGAATTGCGGCACGCCACCGTGCCGACTTATGTCGCCAGCTATTTCTTTCCGTTGCTGCTATTGGCATACGAAGCGTGGCGAGTGGGATCGTGGGTCGCGGTGAATGGATTCAACTTCACCAACTTCAACGCGATGGGTTATGAGTTCGCATTGATGATCGCCGTATTCGCGATGCAGGTGATCGTGGAAATCGCGTTTCTCGCGGGGGCCGTGCTGACTCGGCATAAGGATGTCGGCCATCGGCTGGCGAATTTGCTGGCGGGCCTTTTCTGCTCGATGGTCGTGCTCGGCTTCGATCTCGCACTGCAATATGGCTTGAGCGGAAGCTGATTAACTCAGGCGAAATTGCAACGACGAAGGCCGGCGCGCAGCCGGCCTTTTTTCTTTCTGCGCGCGAATTCAGTAACCCGCTGCGCTCGGCATGGCGGGCGGCTTCGCGGATCGCTCTGCGTAGCACTTCCTGTCGGCATCTTCCAGCGCCGTGCGCAAGCCTTCTTCCACGACCGGATGATAAAACGGCAGCTTCAGCATGTCGTCGAGCGTCAGTTTCAGTTGCACGGCCCACGCGAGCAGATGTCCGAGATGTTCCATTGCCGGACCGCAGCCTTGCGCGCCGCGTAGCGTGCCGGTCTTCGCGTCGGCATAGACGTGCAGCAGGCCGCGATTCTGCCGCATCACGCGGCTTCTGCCCTGCGTCTCGAACGACGCCTCGCCGGTCACGGTCATCTGCTTCTCGAGTTCGTCATACGAAGCGCCGACGATCGCCACCTGCGGCTCGCAAAATACGATCGAGAAGGGCACCTTGCGCTCGACCGCCTGCACGTCCGGGAAGCGCGCGGCATTGTCGCCCGCGAGCTTGCCTTCGTCGGCGGCGTCGTGCAGCCACGGACGCGTGCCGTCGCAATCGCCCGCGATGAAAATCGGGCTTTTGCCGCACTGCATCGTGGTTTCGTCGAAAAGCGGCACGCCCTTGTTGTTCAGTTCGATGCCCGCGCGATCCAGCGCCAGCGGCTTCAAATTCGGCGCGCGGCCCGTCGCGGCAAGCACGAGGTCGAAACGCTCGATGCGCTTCTCGCCGTCGCGCGAGGTAAAGCGCAGCGTCGGCTGGCCGTTTTCGAGCGACATGCCGTCGATATGCGCGTCGGGATCGAAATAGAACTCGCTGGCGAGCGCGGCGGCGAGCGCATCGCGCACGGGCGTGTCGGACAACGCGGCGACGCTGCCGCCCTTGCCGAACATGAACACGTCGACCGACAGCCGCGAGAGCGCCTGCCCCAATTCGAGCGCGAGCGGCCCCGCGCCGAACACCGCGATGCGCTTCGGCAGCGCGCGCAATTCGAAGAGATCGTCGCTCGTGATGAGCTTGTCGCCGAACACCTTCAGCTCGTCGGGCACCATGGACGATGCGCCCGTCGCAATGACCACGCTCTTCGCTTGCACGCGCGTGTCGTCGCCGATCATCAAACGCTGCGGCGATTCGAAGCGCGCCTGTCCGCGCAGAATCGCGCCGTCCGGAAACGCCTCCGCTTCCTCGATGACGCCCGCCACGAAGTGATCGCGCTCGCGCCGCACGTAGTCCATCACGCGGGCGGAGTCGGCCGCGAGCGCCTCGCCGCCTTCGATGCCGCGCGGCCCGAGCGCGCGCGCATCGTGAAGCCCGTTGGCGGCGGCGATCAGCAGCTTCGACGGCATGCAGCCGACGCGCGCGCACGTCGTTCCCAGCTCGCCGCCTTCGATGAGCACGGCGTTCGCGCCCGCATCGCGCGCCGCCCGGAACGCGGCCATGCCGGCGGTGCCCGCGCCGATCACGGCGACATCGACTTCTATCGTTTTCATGTTCGCCCCCGTTGTCGTATTCGTGCGATTCAGCCGTTGCCGGCGAACGCGGGATAAAGCGTCATGCCGCCATCGACGAAAAGCGTCGTGCCGACGACGTAATCGCTATCGTCCGACGCGAGCCACACCGCCGCGCGCCCGATGTCGTCCACTTCGCCGATGCGCCCGTACGGCACGAGCGTCAGCAGCCGGTCCATCGCTTCTTTCGACGCCCACGCGTCCTCGTTGATCGGCGTGCGGATAGCGCCGGGCGCGATCGAATTGACGCGGATGCGCTGCGGCGCGACTTCCTGCGCGAGCGATTTCATCATCATCTGAATGCCGCCCTTCGACGCCGCGTAGTTCACGTGTCCCGCCCACGGAATGACTTCGTGCACGGAACTCATGCAGATGATCTTGCCGAGCGCCTTCGAGACGGAACGCGGCCCGCGCCGCTGGAACTCGCGCACCGCGCGCTGCGCCGTGAGAAATTGGCCCGTGAGATTCGTCTCGATCACCTTGCGCCAGTCGGCGAGCGACATGTCGGCGAACGCCGCGTCCTGCTGCAACCCCGAATTCGCGACGACGATATCCACCGTGCCGAAGCGCTTGACGACAGCGTCGAACATGGCGTCGACGTCGTTTTCGTCGGAGACGTCCGCGCCGACCGGAAGCGCTTCGCCGCCGAGCGACGCGATTTCATCGGCGAGCTTTTCGGCCGGCTCCGCGTGCGAGTGATAGTTGATGGCGACGTGCGCGCCCGCCTCGGCGAGCGCCTTCGCGACGCCCGCGCCGATTCCCGAACTCGCGCCCGTCACGAGCGCGATCTGGCCTGCGAGAGCTTTTTGCATGACTGTTCCCGGGGTCGTGTGAATCTCCCCGGACGAGCAAGTGACGCGCCCGGCTCAAGGTCCGAGCAGCCCCTGATACACCTCCGCGTACCGCAGCGCCGCCGCTTCCCAGCCGAAGTTCTGACACATCGCGCGCTTGACGACGGCCTTCCATTCGGTGCGGCGTCCCTTGAGCGCGAATGCCCGGCGGATCGCCGCGACAATGCCCGCGCGGTCGAAGTTGTCGAACACGAAGCCGGTCGCGAGTCCTTCGGCGAGATTTTCGAGCGAGCAATCGACGACGGTATCGGCCAGTCCGCCCACGCGATGCACCAGCGGCAACGCGCCGTACGCGAGCGCGTACAACTGCGTGAGGCCGCACGGCTCGAAGCGCGACGGCACCATCACCACGTCGCTGCCCGCGATGATCGAGTGCGACAGCGTTTCGTCGAAACCGAGCACGACCGCGACCGCGCCCGGATGCGCCGCCGCCGCGTTCTTCATGCCGGTTTCGAGCGCCGGGTCGCCGGTGCCGAGCACGACGAGCTGCCCGCCGCGCTGCACGATATCCGGCACCGCCGAAAGCAGCAAGTCGAGCCCTTTCTGCTCGGTCAGACGGCTCACGACGCCGAAGAGCAGGGCGTCGTCGTCGCGCGCGAGGCCCACGCGTTCTTGCAGCGCCTCCTTGCACTTGCTCTTGCCGGACGGCTTCGCGGCGGTGTAGCGCGACGCGATGGCGTCGTCGATCGTCGGGCTCCAGATCGTATAGTCGACGCCGTTCAGAATGCCGCTGATGTCGTGCGTGCGCGTTTGCAGCAGGCCGTGCAGTCCCGCGCCGTGCGCCTGCGTCTGAATCTCGCGGGCGTAGGTCGGGCTGACCGTGGTGATGCGGTCAGCGTAGAAGAGGCCCGCCTTCAGGAAGGAAACGTGACCGTAGAACTCGACGCCATCGACGGCGTAGAAGTCGGCGGGCAACTGGAGCACGCCGAATTCGGATGCCGGGAACACGCCCTGATACGCGAGATTGTGCACGGTCATGACGCTGGCGACGCGCGCCGCGCCGCCGCGTTCGAACGCGCGCAGATACGCGGGCGCGAGGCCCGCGTGCCAGTCGTGCGCGTGGACGATGTGCGGCTTCCAGCCGGGATCGGCGCCGGTTGCGATGCGCGCCGCGCTCCAGCCGAGCAGCGCGAAGCGGCGATCGTTATCCGCGTAAGGGCGATGCGCGGCATCGAGATAAGGATTGCCGGGGCGGTCATAGAACGCATCCGCGCGCACCACGTACACCACGATGCCATGCGGCTTCAGCACGCCGCGTTCGAGCCGCACCTGCCCGGCGCCGAACGCCGCGCCCAGATCGGCGACGGGCTCGATATCGGACAAGCCCGCGAGCACGGCCGGGAAGCCCGGCAGCACCACGCGCACGTCCATGCCCAATTGCGATTGCGCGGGCGGCAACGCGCCGGCGACATCGGCGAGACCGCCGGTTTTCAACAGCGGAAACATTTCTGCTGCGACGTGCAGCACGCATAGGGTCATCGGCGCTCCAGGGGCAAAGTGAAAATCGGCCGGAGCCGACGATCGCGCGTCGTGATCCGGCCAGCTACGTCATGACGGCAACGCAGCCTGCGATGGCTAACGCTGCGCGAGCCGCGCGAGCGCTTCGCGCGTGACCAGCGTGACGCCCGATTCGGTGCGGAAGAAGCGCGCGGCGTCGTCGTCCGGATCCTCGCCGATCACGAGCCCTTCCGGCACCGTGCACCCGCGATCCACCACGACGCGCTGCAATCGGCAACTCGGCCCGACGGTCACCTGCGGCAACAGAACCGCCTCGTTGATGTTGCAGAAGGAATGCACGCGCACCGCCGACGAAAACACCGACTTCGATACCTGCGATCCCGATATCACGCAGCCGCCGCACACGAGCAGATTGGTGATCGCGCCTTGCTGGCCGTTCAGGTCGCGCACGAACTTGCCCGGCGGCAACTGCTCCTGATTGGTCCAGATCGGCCAGTTGCGGTCATACAAATCGAGCTGCGGAATGGTTGAGGCGAGATCGAGATTCGCGGCCCAGTAGGCATCGACGGTGCCGACATCGCGCCAATACGCGGGCGCGTTCGGATCGGCGTCGGACGTCACGCACGACATGCTGAACGGATGCGCGATCGCGCGGCCGCTCGTCACCACGCGCGGGATGATGTCCTTGCCGAAATCGTGATCCGTGCTCGACGCCGCGATGTTTTCCTCGAGCAGGTGATACAGATACTTCGCGCTGAACACGTAGATGCCCATGCTCGCCAGCGCGATATCGGGCTTGCCCGGCATCGCGGGCGGATCGGCGGGCTTTTCGAGGAAGTCGGTGACGCGGCGGTTTTCGTCGACGTGCATCACGCCGAACGCGGTCGCTTCCATGCGCGGCACCTCGATGCAGCCGACCGTGCAGTCCGCGCCGCTTTCGACGTGATCCAGCACCATGCGCGTGTAGTCCATCTTGTAGACGTGATCGCCCGCCAGCACGATGATGAACTGCGGCGAAATCGACCGGATGATGTCGAGATTCTGGAACACGGCGTCGGCGGTGCCGCGATACCAGCTCGAATCGACGCGCTGCTGCGCCGGCCAGATATCGATGAACTCGTTGAACTCGCCGCGCAGGAAACCCCAGCCGCGCTGCAGATGGCGCAACAGCGAATGCGCCTTGTACTGCGTGACGACCGCGATGCGGCGGATGCCTGAGTTGAGGCAATTGGACAGCGCGAAATCGACGATGCGGTACTTGCCGCCAAAGTGCACGGCGGGTTTCACGCGCTTGTCCGTGAGCGGCCCGAGACGCGTGCCGCGCCCGCCGGCAAGGACGATTGCGAGGGTCGACTTTTGCAAATCGGTGCGATTCTTAGACGGCGTCTCCATGTCAGCTCCTGATTTGACTTGCGTCTGTTGATGTCGTGTGAGTGGTGCGGGAGTCCTCGTGTGATGGCTGTGCGCGGGCGCCGGAGGCGAGCGCTTGCAGTCGTGGTCAGTCGTTGCATTATCCGGCGCGCATTCGGATTCGTGTGCTGAAGTCGTTCGAATTTTTATCGATGGCGCGCGCGATGGATCAT
Source organism: Caballeronia sp. ATUFL_M2_KS44 (assembly GCF_023630965.1). Lineage (NCBI taxonomy): Bacteria > Pseudomonadati > Pseudomonadota > Betaproteobacteria > Burkholderiales > Burkholderiaceae > Caballeronia > Caballeronia sp. ATUFL_M2_KS44. The sequence goes on from NZ_JALQEA010000039.1 coordinate 518,260, forward strand.
CCGCAAGCGGCCGAGTGCATCGCATCCGCGACCCATGGAGCAAGCACCGTGCCGTCGCGGTGCGCGGCGTTGTTGCAGGCGCGCGACTCGCGGATTGCGTTGGCGCAATTTATAACGAGCGGGCCGTGCCGCATTGCGTCGCGGCACGGCACAATACGAAGCACGTCCGCGGAGCCATTCCGCGGAGCACGCCTCGCGCTGTCGAGCCCGACAGTCATCCGTCACCGCCCATGCCTCGCCCTGGAATCGCAATATGAATAACGTCCTGAGTATCCAGTCGCACGTCGTCTTCGGGCATGCGGGCAATAGCGCGGCGGTGTTTCCCATGCGGCGGCTCGGCGTCAACGTGTGGCCGCTCAACACGGTGCAGTTCTCCAATCACACGCAATACGGCCGCTGGACCGGCAGCGTGTTCGATGCCGACGAGCTGCAAAGCGTGATCGACGGCATCGGCGCGATCGGCGTGCTGGGCCGCTGCAACGCCGTGCTGTCGGGCTATCTCGGGGCGACGGAGCAAGGGCGCGCGGTCGTCGAAATCGTGAAGATGGTGAAGGCGGTGAATCCGCGTGCGATGTACTTCTGCGATCCGGTCATGGGCATGACGGGCGGCTGCACGGTGGCGGCGGGCATCGAAGACTTTCTCGTCACGACCATGCCCGAAGTCGCCGACGCGATGATGCCCAACCACACCGAACTCGAAAAACTCGTCGGGCGCAGCATCGAAACGGTGGAAGAAGCCGTCGATGCCTGCCGCGAAGTGATCGCGCGCGGGCCGCGCATCGTGCTCGTCAAGCATCTGCTGGATCGCAACAGTCGCGCCGATACGTTCAACATGCTCGCCGTCAGCCCGAGCGAAGCCTGGTTCGCGCAGCGTCCGCTGTATCCGTTCGCGCGCCAGCCGGTCGGCGTCGGCGACCTGACGAGCGCGGTGTTCGTCGCGCGCACGCTGCTCGGCGATTCGCTGCGCAACGCGCTCGAACATACGCTCGCGGCAGTCAATGCGGTCGTGAAGGCAACGTACGACGCGGGCCGCTACGAACTGGAGATCGTGGCTTCGCAGGACGAAATAGCGAAGCCGACCGACCGTTTTCCCGCCATCCGCGTGACGGGCGGCGAGATCGTGCGGCGCGGCTGAAACGCGCGCCAAACTCAGGCGACCGCCGCGGCCGCCATCGCCTTGAAGTTTTCCGGCGTGGCGAAGGCAAGGTACTGAGCCTGCATCTCGGGCGTGAGGAATTCGAGCATCGTCGAATTCTCGACCCAGAACTCGATCACATCGAAGAAATCGTTGCCGCGCGTGCATTGCACCGCGCGCCATCCTTCGCGCTCGCCGATTTCCAGCACTTGCGCCGCGCTCAGCTTTGTCGCAATCGCCATATGGAACGCGCTGTATTGCGGGCGCTCGACCGACCCCGCGCCATAGCTCACGCTCGTCTCGTGACCGCCGCCCGGCGTGATGACGCGATTCCCCGGATACACCTCGATGATGCTGCCGCGATCGTCGCCGGCCACGGCCATCCATGCGTCGGGGAAAGGCGAGAAAGGCGCGGCGAAGCCGTCCCACAGTTCGGCGAGCACGTGCGCGACGTGCTTCGGATCGCGGGCGGGAATGGACGCGTGGAAGATCATGACGGGCGCTCCGGTCGAAAATGAGGAGACTGCGCCGCGCATGCTTTCATGTTGCTGTCGATGCTGTCAATTAGCACTTGCCGAAGAATTGCGGATTAATACTTTGTTTTGTCTTCCGACGAGTTTTAATCTGAACATATGAACGATTAATGCGCGTTTAATCGGATTCGCGTTGAAATACAGCGACAGTTCCACTTGCGATGACGAGTCCGGAACGTTACGCTTCGCTCACCGGCGATTTACTCGCCGTAACGCGTATCAGCTTAATTATCGTTTAGTCGAGATTAACCCGCGCCCGCGAGGGCGTTGTCCCGTGGCCTTCGGCATGCATCGGATAAATCGACCGCATGCCAACGCCATACACGGCAAAACTTGCGTGCATTAGACCCGCGCCCGGAGCGAAACGAATCGTTTCGTCTGTCTTATGCCGTTTTTCGGGTTTTGCCAGTGTGCTCGATTCACGCAGACAAGGCATGCATGCGCATGCCGTCTAATGCGTCGCGCGTTTAAAAAGCGCGCTTCGCCAGAAGAGTTTCATTAACGAAAAAGCGGAGTTGAGACATGAAAGAAGGAAAGTATGCCTATTGGATGAGCGCAATCGCTTCGGCGGCTGCGCTCGCCGTTCTCGCCGGTTGTGGAGGCGGCGGAAGCGGTTCGAATAACGGCACGACCTCGTCGAGCGCGCCGGCAACGGGCGCAAGCTCGCCCTCGGCGGCCAGTTCGCCTGCGGGTGCAAGCTCGCCGTCGTCTGCCAGCTCGCCTTCCGGCGCCAGCACGCCCGCGGCGAACACCACGCCGACGCTCGCCGCCGCGACGCCCGTCATCGACGGCACCACGCTCGGCGCCGCGCAATGGCCCGCTGGCTCGCCCTCCGGCGGCACGGGCCAGGCCGTGGGCGCGCTCACGTGCGCAACGGCGGGCCCGTCGTACACGTACTCGCATCTTTCCATCTATCAGAACGGCAAGCAGCTCGCGCTGCCGGCGAACATCGGCACGGTGGATTCGAGCCTCAACTTCCAGCGCGGATGCGTCTATCCGGTTCATACCGACGATGCCAGCGGCAAGATCCGCATCGATTCGAGCACCAACACGCAGTACACGCTCGGCCAGTTCTTCTCCGTGTGGGGTCAAACGCTCTCGTCGACGAACGTCGCGGGCATCACGGGACCGGTCACGGCATGGGTGAACACGGGCGGCACGCTCACGCAATACACCGGCGATCTGTCGAGCCTCGTGCTGCCGCGCAACGGTGAAGTGACGCTCGAAGTCGGCACGCCGCTCTCGCAGATTCCCACCTACGCGTGGACCGATCCGCCGCCGTTCAACACCACCCCCATCACGCTGGTGTACGGCGGCATCGTCGGCACCTCGGCCTGGCCGGACGGCCCGACCGCGGCGGGCAACGGGGCAACGGTGGACGGCGTGGTCTGCGCGGCAGGCATGACCGAGACGTTCCACGTGCACTCGCATCTGGCGATCTTCAACAACGGGCAACAGCTCGCGCTGCCGAAGAGCATCGGCCTGCCGGGGTCGTGCAACTATGAGCTGCACACGCACGACAACACCGGGATCATCCACATCGAAACGCCGAACGACAAGCGCTTCACGCTCGGTCAGTTCTTCGACATCTGGGGCCAGCCGCTGACCCTCACGAATGTCGCGGGCTTCCAGGGCGATGTGGTCGTCTATATCAACGACAACGGCGATGTGCGCCGCTACATGGGCGATCCGCGCGATATCGCACTGGATTCGCTGCGCGATATCACCTTGCAGATCGGCACGCCGGTGACTTCGCTCCCGACGTACTCGTGGTACGAGCCGCAATAAGCCACGCGTTGTAGTCGATGCCGCACGAAGCCGCCGTTTCCAACGGCGGCTTTTTCTTTGCGCAAAAAAAAGCCGCCCGGGGAGGCGGCGAGAGCGCGTCCGTTGCGAGACTGTCCCGGTCGGGGACGGACGCGTGAGGAGACAACCGGATGCGACTCAGTATGGCAAACGCGTGGAACCGGCTCAATCGTCTGTTTGAAGCAGTGCGTTTCGTTTCGGCCCGATTATGCCGATGCGTGGACACGTCGCGGCATCGGCGCGTGACGCATGAGATGCATCCACAAAACGCCGGCCCCAACCGTTGCGCTTTCGTCGGCAAGACTCAGCATTCGTTCGATGCCACCAGTCGCGGATAACCCGGCTGCGTCGAATCGATCGTCGTCACGCACGCGCCGTCCGGCAGATCCAGCGTGCTGTCGATGTCGCGCCTGGCGCCGTCGCGCATCTGAATGCTGTAGCGATAGACCTTAGCCGTCTGCTCCGGGCTTTTCTCGAAGAGGCTCGTGAGATCGAAGCTCAGTCCCGCGCCGGCCCCGACGCCGCTCCATCCGCCGCCGCCTCCGCCACCGATGCCGCCCGCACCGACGCCGACCGTCGGCCCGGACGAGGAAGGCGCGCCGGCCACGACCGTCGTCAGATATTGCTTGCCGATGACGCGCCCGTTGGCGAACGCGGCATCGGACGGAATCGCGGCCGATGCGCCCGGACCGCTCGCGCACGCCGCGAGCAACGTGAGCGCGGCGGCCGCGACGCCTGCCCGCGCCGCGCGTTTGAACATGCGTTGGTTGGAATTCATGAGAGCTTCGTTGACCCGTGATTGACCCTCGTTTCTTCTCGCGCCGGCGCGGGCGCTCGTGGCGTCGGACAAAAAAATGCCGCCCGTGAAAGGGCGGCTTCCAATGCAAGCCGAGGCCGGCGTGCGCTCCCGAGGGGACGATTGCGCGGCGCTATGGTGCAGCATCGCGCGGGGCGTTTGAACCAGATTGCTCCGATTCCCGGCGCGGCTTTGCGCAGGCTCAGTCCTTCAGCAGATAGTCGACGATCGCATCGCACACGCGGCCGAACATCTGCGTGCCGGTGACGGTCGGACAGCCGCGCGCGCGGGCGGCCTCGATGAACGGCGTGACGGGCGGCTTGGTCACCACATCGCCGACGAAGGTCGTGGGTGCGAGGCGCGATACGTCGACCGGCAGCGGATCGCCGGGACGCATGCCCGCTGGCGACGCGTTCACGACGATGTCGTAGGTTTCCGCGCCCGCGTCATCGGCGACGCCGACCGCGCCGCGTCCCAACGACGCCAGCCGCGAGGCGAGCGCGTTCGTGCGCGCGGCGTCGAAATCGCGAATGGCGAGCGACGCCACGCCCGCGTCGACGAGCGCATGACCGATGGCCGAACCCGCGCCGCCCGCGCCGATCAGCAGCGCGCGTTTGCCTTCCGGCTCGCAGCCCGCGTCGCGGAGCGCGGCGACCATCGCGACGCCGTCCGACATGCCGCCGTGCCACGTGCCGTCCGCGTTGCGCCTGAGCATGTTCGTCGCGCCGAGGAACGCGGATTCGGCGGCGAGCGTGCGGCAATGGCGCGTCGCGTCGAACTTGTGCGGCACCGTGATGATGACGCCGTCGACGTTCTGCATCCGCGTGACGCCTTCGAAGAACGCGTCGAGGTCGGCGGGGGCGACGTGCGCCGGAATCACGATCGCGTCGCGCCCGGCCGCGCGCAACGCCGCGGTGACGCCGGACGGCGAGCGCACCTGCGCGATCGGATCGCCGACGATGAAGTACACGCGTGTCGCGCCGCTCAAGCCCGCATCCAGCGATGCGGAAAAGGTTGTGTCCTGCGCCATGCTTCGACTGTCTCCCGTGAGGCGCTCGCGGATCGCTCCAGCGAACGCACGTTGCCAATTGAAAAAATTTGTGGGCTGCGTCGGTGAAACTGTAGTTGAAAATGGAATAGTATTCAACAAAAGCCATTCCAGTGACGAAGCAACTAACCGTCTTTTTCGTCGAAATCCACGAATCGAGGAGAGCATGCGCATGAGCAAGAAACGGCTGGCAGTAGCAGGAGCGGGCGCGATCGGACGCATGCACATGGAGCGCGCGCGTTTGCATCCGGATTGCGAAGTCATTGCGGTGGCGGACCCATCGGCGGCGGCGCAGTCGATCGCGCAGGAGCACGGCGCGCGCTGGTTTTCGACCATCGACGCCATGCTCGACGCCGAAAAGCCCGATGGCGTGATCGTCGCGACGCCGAACGCAACGCACGTCGAAGCGGGCCTCGCGTGCATCGAGCGCGGCATCGCGGTGCTGATCGAAAAGCCGATCGCGGACACGGTCGAACAGGCGCGCATTCTCGTCGATGCCGCCGCGCACGCGCGCGTCCCGCTCCTGGTCGGGCATCACCGCCGGCATAGCCCGATTCTCCGGCGCGCGCGGGAGATCGTGGCGAGCGGGCGCATCGGGCGGGCGGTATCGGCGAACGCGCTCGCCACGTTCTACAAGCCCGATCCGTATTTCGAGATCGACTGGCGCAGGAAAGCGGGCGGCGGACCGGTGCTGATCAACCTGATCCACGACATCGACATGATGCGGTTTCTGCTCGGCGAGATCGTCGAAGTGCAGTCGCTGACGTCGAACGCGGTGCGCGGCTTCGAAGTCGAGGATACGGCCGCCGTGCTGCTGCGTTTCGAGAACGGCGCGCTCGGTACGCTGACGGTCTCCGATTGCGCGGTGTCGCCGTGGAACTGGGATCTCGCGGCGGGCGAGGCGGCGCACTATCCGCGGCAGAGCGTGAACACGCATTTCATTTCCGGCACCGATGCGTCGCTCGCGTTGCCCCAGCTCGATGTCTGGGAGTATCGCGCGGCAAAGGGCTGGCACGATCCGCTGACCGCCGAGCGCACCGCGCCCCACGCGGGCGACCCGTACCACGAACAATTGCGCCATTTCGCGGCGGTGATCGACCGCAAGGAGACGCCGCTTTGTTCCGGCGATGACGGCGCGCGCACGCTCGACGCGACGCTCGCGGTGCATCGGTCGGCGCGGGAGCGTGCGCCTGTCGCGCCGGCTTTTTGACGAGGGCATCGCGAAAAAACGCTTGGCAAGTGCTCCGATAGTGGAATAGCATTCCAACATCAAATCAAGTTCCGAGAGAGGAGCGAAAGATGGTGGAGACGCTGGCGAGTCTGAGCGGTACGGAGTTCGATGTCGTGGTGGTCGGCGCGGGCGGCGCGGGCATGTCGGCGGCGCTGTTCGCGGCGATCGACGGCGCGCGCGTGCTGCTTGTCGAGAGCACGGAATTCGTCGGCGGGACGACGGCGTTTTCGGCGGGCACGACGTGGATTCCCGCGTCGATGCACATGGCGAGCGTCAATCCCGCCGATTCGCGGACGGTCGCGGAGCGCTTTCTTGATCGCGCTGTCGGCGAACGCAGCAGCGCCGCGATGCGTCGCGCTTTCCTCGATGCCGGACCGAAGGCGGTCGCGCACATCGAAGCGAATTCGGACGTGAAATACCGCGCGCGCCCGTTTCATCCCGACTATCTCTCCGAACTGGAAGGCTCGACGCTCTGCGGCCGCGCGCTGGAACCGCTGCCGTTCGATGGCCGCAAGCTCGGCCGCGCATTCGCGCTCATCCGTCCGCCGATTCCGGAATTCACCGTGCTCGGCGGCATGATGGTCGATCGCGACGATGTCGCGCATCTGCTTGGGATGACGAAATCATTCGCGTCGCTGAAACATGCGGTGAAACTGCTGGCACGTCACGCACGCGACCGCATGAGCGCGCCGCGCGGCATGCGGCTCGTGATGGGCAACGCGCTGATCGGCCGCCTTTTGTATTCGTTGCAACGGCGCGGCGTGCCGGTGCTGACGCGCACGACCGTCGAGACGCTGCATGTGAGCGCGGGCCGCATCGAAGGCGTGACGCTCGTTCAGGGCGACGAACGCCGGCGCATCGCGGTGACGGGCGGCGTGATTCTCGCGAGCGGCGGCTTCAACCGTCACGCCGCGCGTCGCGCCGACATGCTGCCGGGCGCCGATCCCGCATGGTGTCCGGGCGCGCCGGGGCACAAGGGCGGCGCGCAGGATCTTGCGCTGGCAGCGGGCGGGCGTTTCGGCGCAGGCGCGTTGTCGAATGCATTCTGGGCGCCGGTTTCCGTGCGCAAGCGCGCCGACGGCACGACCGCCGTGTTCCCGCACTTTCTGATGGATCGCGGCAAGCCGGGGATGATCGTCGTCGATAAAAGCGGCAAGCGCTTTCTCAACGAAAACACGTCGTATCACCTGTTCGGCATCGCGATGCAGGAGGCGCATCGAACGAATCCGTCCGTGCCCGCGTATCTTGTTACGGATTCCGAAGGATTGCGCAAGTACGGTCTTGGCATGGTGCGGCCGGGCGGCAAAGGACTGAAGCCGTTCATCGACGATGGCTATCTCACCGAGGGCGTCACGCTCGCCATGCTTGCGTCGAAGCTCGGCATCGACGGCGCGGGACTCGCGGATAGCGTCGCGCGCATCAATCGATATGCGCAAACGGGCGTCGATCCGGACTTTCAGCGCGGCACGACCGACTATCAGCGCGCGAACGGCGACGCGAACTGGAGCGGTCCCAATCCGTGCCTCGGCCCGATCGCGCGTGCGCCGTTCTATGCGGTGCGGCTTTATCCCGGCGACATCGGCGCGGCGACGGGACTCGTCACCGATACCGACGCGCGCGTGCTCGATCGCGACGACGAGCCGATCGCCGGCCTCTACGCCTGCGGCAACGACATGCAATCGGTGATGGGCGGCGTCTATCCGGGGCCGGGCATCACGCTCGGGCCGGGCCTTGCATTCGCGTATCTGGCCGCGCGGCATGCGGCGGCGCGGGCGAAGTCGCCGGAGCGGGAATCGCACAAGAAAGCGCAGCAAGAAGCGCACGAGCAAACGCCATGAACACATTGCACTGCGACGTCCTCGTGCTCGGCTCGGGCGCGGGCGGCTTGTCCACGGCCGTCACGGCCGCGGCGCTCGGCCTCTCCGTGATCGTCTGCGAGAAAGAAGACGTGTTCGGCGGCACGACCGCGTGGTCGGGCGGATGGATGTGGATTCCGCGCAATCCGCTCGCGATGCGCGCGGGCATCGTCGAAACCGCCGATGCTCCGCGCACCTATCTGCGCAACGAACTCGGCGCGCGCTACGACGCCGCGAAAGCCGACGCGCTGATCGAACACGGTCCGCGCATGATCGACTTCTTCGAACGCAATACGTCGATGCGTTTCATCGACGGCAACCGCATCCCCGATTTCCACACGACGCAAGGCGCGGGCAGCGGCGGGCGTTCCGTCTGCGCGATGCCGTTCGATGGGCGCGCGCTCGGTCCGCTCATCGACAAGCTGCGGCCGCCGCTCTTGGAGATGACGATTAGCGGAATGGCGATCGCATCCGGGCAAGACCTCGCGCATTTCTTCAACGCGACGCGGTCGCCGCGTTCCGCCTGGCACGTGACGAAGCGCCTCGCCGCCTTCGCGATGCACAAGCTGCGCCATGGCCGCTCGATGCATCTCGTGAACGGCAATGCGCTCGTCGCGCGTCTGCTCAAGTCGGCGGCGGATCGCGGCGTGCAGCTCATGACGCGCGCAAAAGCCGTCGAATTGATACGCGATGGCGCGCGCGTGACGGGCGCGCGCGTCGAGATCGAAGGCGTGCCGCATGAAGTGATTGCGCGGCGAGGCGTCGTGCTGGCGTGCGGCGGCTATCCACACGATCAGGCGCGGCGCGCGCAGAGCTTCGCCTACACGCCGTCGGGCGACGAACACTGGTCCGCCGCGCCGCGCAGCAATACGGGCGATGGCGTGCGCATCGGCGAAGCGGCCGGCGCGCATTTCGATGCCTCGCTGAAAGCGCCGGCGGCGTGGGCGCCCGTATCGCTCGCGCCGAAACGTGATGGCGATGCCGTCGCGTTCGCGCATCTCATCGAGCGGGCGAAGCCGGGCGTGATCGCGGTGACGCGCGCGGGCAAGCGCTTCGTCAACGAGGCGTCGTCTTATCACGACTTCGTCGCCGCGCTGATCGATGCCACGCCTCCCGCCGAGGAAGTGTGCGCGTGGCTCGTCTGCGATCATCGTTTTCAGCGGCGCTACGGCCTCGGCGCGGCGAAGCCGTTTCCGTTCCCGCTGCATCCTTATGAGCGCTCCGGCTATCTGAAATCCGCGCCGACGCTCGATGCGCTTGCCCGCCAATGCGGCATCGATGCGCACGCGTTGAGCGAAACCATCGCGGCCTACAACGCGCACGCGCGGGACGGCCGCGATCCGCAGTTCCACAAAGGCTCGACGCCCTACAACCGCATACAGGGCGATGCATCGCAGAAGCCGAATCCGTGTGTCGCGCCGATCGTCGATGGTCCGTTTCACGCGGTGAAGGTGCTGCCCGGCAGCCTCGGCACGTTCGCGGGACTCGCCACCGACGCCCGCGCGCGTGTGCTCGACGCGACGCGCGCGCCGATTCGCGGCCTCTACGCCGTCGGCAACGACGCCGCCAGCATGATGGGCGGCCACTATCCGGCGGGCGGCATCACGCTCGGCCCGGCGATGACTTTCGGCTATCTCGCGGCACACGATCTCGCGCGGCCGGTCGAAGCCGAAGCCGGCGAAGACGCGGAACTCTCATCACTCAATCACGCAAGGACGTTCCCATGAATCTGTACGACACGGTCACGCTCACCGTCAAAATCGGCACAAACGCGCAAGTCTTCGAAAACATCCAGGCGAGCGCCGCGCAACCCGGCACCACGCTGCTCGGCTGCTGGTATTCGGACATCGGCGCGCTCGGCAAGGTCATGGTGCTGCGCGGCTTCGAATCGGAGGCGGCGCTGATCGGCGAACGCAAGCGGCTTTTGCTCGAAGGCAATCCGTTCGGCTGCGGCGAATTCATCACCGATGTCGAAGTGAGCAGCTACGCGCTCTTTCCGTTCCTGCCGCCCATTCAGCCCGCCGAGCACGGCGGCATCTACGAGATGCGCGTCTACGGCACGAAGCTCGGCAGCCTTCAGCACACCATCGACGCGTGGCGCAACGCCGTGCCCGAGCGCACGCAGCGTTCGCCGCTGATCGGCGCGATGTTCGCGCTCGACGGCACCGTGCCGCGTTTTCTGAACATCTGGCCGTACAAGAGCGTGGACGAGCGCTCGCGCATTCGCGCCGAGGCGGTGAAGGACGGCGTCTGGCCGCCGAAGGGCGGGCCGGCGCATCTCACGACGATGGAATCGACCATCTACGTGCCCGCGCCGTTTTCGCCGCTGCGCTGAGGTCCGACATGACGATGTCATCACGCAAGCTGTCCCTTTCCGCGCTGACGGTGCTCGAACTGACGCCGCCGCAGATGGTCGAGTGCGCGGCGCTTGCCGGCTACGATTTCGTCGGCCTGCGGCTTCTGCCGGCGACGGAAACGGAAGTGCGGCACGAGATCATCGGCGCGACGCCACTGAAGCGCGAAACGCTCGCGGCGTTGCGCGACACGGGAATCGGCGTGCTCGATACCGAAATCCTGCGGCTCAAGCCGGACACGGACGTCGCCGGCTACGCGCCGATGCTCGACACCGCCGCCGAGCTGGGCGCGCGCTTCGTGCTCGTCGCGGGCAACGATCCGGACGAGGCGCGCACCGCCGACCGGCTCGCGCAACTGTGCGATATCGCGAAGCCATACGGACTCGCGCCGTCGCTGGAACCGATGCCATGGACCGATGTGAAGGACATCGTGCAGGGCGCGCGCATCGTGAAGGCGGCGGGGCGCGCGAACACCGGGCTGATCGTCGATCCGATTCATTTCGATCGCGCGGGATCGTCCGTCGACGCGCTGCGTGCGCTGCCGCGCGAGCACTTCGGCTATCTGCAATTCTGCGATGCGCCCGCCGAGCGCCCGGCCGATCTCGCGACCTTGCTGCATCAGGCGCGTTGCGCGCGGATGATTCCGGGCGAAGGCGGCATCGATCTCGCGGGCATTTTGCGGGCGTTGCCGGACGATTTGCCGCTTTCCGTCGAAGCGCCGATGGACGAATGGGCGAAGACCGCGACCGCGCTCGAACGCGCGAAGCGTCTGCGCGAAGCGACGCTTGCCGTGCTCGGCGAAGTCTACGGTTGAATTCCGTGGTGGAATCGTGTTCTCATTCGAATCGGTAATTCAAACGAGAACTAAAGATGGCAGGAAATCTCGAGCGCGCGTTGTCGATCATCGAACTGCTGGCGAAGAACGGCGGGCGCATGCCGCTTGCGACCATCGCGGATACGCTCAACATTCCGCGCAGCGGCACGCATCGGCTGCTCGCCATGCTGATCGACGAAGGCTATGTGCGTCAGGACGAGGATCACGGCGAGTACATGCTCGCGCTCAAGCTCGTGTCGCTCGCGCTGATCTATCTGTCGACGGGCGGCGTGCTCGACGTGTCGCAGCCGGTGCTCGACCGGCTCGCGGCGGCGTCGGGGGAATTGGCGCGGCTGGGTGTCGTCGAGGACGATCACATCACGTTCGTCGGCAAGGCGCAGGGCGCGAAGTCCGGCCTGCGTTACGACCCCGACATGGGCAGCCAGCCGCCGCTGCATTGCACGGCGAGCGGGCAGGCGTGGCTGTCGTCGCTGTCGGATGAGGAAGCGCTCGCGCTGGTATCGAAGCAGGGCGGCCTCGGCAAGCCGGGGCAAGGCGGCCCGAAGGCGCCGAAGACGATCCAGCAATTCCTCGCGGATTTGCAGGCGGCGCGAAAGCGCGGCTACGGCATCGCGAGCGAAACGTACGAGGCCGGCATGACGTCGATGGCCGCGCCGATTCATCATCCGGTGACGGGCGCGGTGGTGGGCGTGGTGAGCCTCGCCGGACCGACGAGCCGCCTGCCCGATGCGCGTTTGAAGGAGCTTGCGCCCGCGTTGCTGGAGGCGGCGTCGGATATGGGCGCGGCGACGTTGAGCTCGCCGTACTTCAAGCGGCCCGCGGTGAAGGACGTGGCGACGGACGCAGCGACGGAGCCGGCGCAGGCGGCGGGGAAGAAGCGGAAAGCGGCGGTTTGAGGCGGTCGAATCGGACGAATTGGCCGAACGGCAGAGGCGACGTGACTGTCAACCCTGCAGTATCATGGGTTTCATGAGCAGCCGAGATATTCAAATGACCAATCCGTTCGATCCCACCGTGTCCGAGTTCGCATCTGTCGAAGAAGCCGAGGCTTACGACAAGTGGTATCGCGCAAAAGTGCAGCGGTCGATGGCGGATACTCGGCCGCGCTTTGGACATGACGAGGTCATGGACGAACTCGATGCAATCATCGATGCCGCGGAGAAACGCCGTCGCGAGAGGGCTGCTTGACGCTGCAGGTTTTGTGGACCCACGAAGCACGTTCAGATATCCGCGAAATCATTCGGTACATTGCAGAACACAGTCCCACGGCGGCACGCTCGCTGAAGGAGAGAATCGAAGCCGCGCCCAGTGCCGCCGCGCTCGCTCCGGAGCTTTTCAGGCCCGGTCGAATTGCGGGTACGCGGGAGATCGTCGTTCACCCTAACTACATCGTCGTTTATCGCGTGATCGATGCTGTGCTCGAAGTCGTCAACGTCGTGCACGCGCGCCAGCGTTACCCGTTCGACTGAAGCACGCTTGAGCGTTCACATGCGCAGCCAAGGAGACAGCCGTGCAACGAGTCGATCCCGCGTCGTTCACCCCCGAACTCACCGTCGATGCGCTTCTCAACGGCCCCGGCGCCCTCTGCGTGCGCGGCCTCTTCAGCCCGGCGCAAATCGACGAAGCGCGACGAATCGTCATGGCGCATTCGGACGATCGCGCGCAGACGGTCACGCATTTTCAGGGGCAGGCGGCGCAGGACGAAAAGCTGCACTTGCAGCGCCGCGTGTGGAATCTGCTCGCGAAGGGCGAGGTGTTCTCGCAGATGGCCGAAGAGGAACGGATCGTCGCGGCCATGCGCGCCTTTCTGGGCGACGACTTCATCATGGGATCGATCGCCGCGAACCGCATTCTGCCGGGCGGGCCGGGGCAGGAGCCGCACATCGACTATCCGTACTGGGACTATCACATGCCCGGCACGTTTCCGGCCGGCATCAACACGAGCTTTCCGCTCAACGCACAAGTGACTATTCCGCTCGATCCCTTCACCGCCGAGACCGGCGCGACGGCGTTCGTGCCGCACACTCAGCATATGCTTCGGTATCCGAATGAACATGACCGCTTCTACGAACGCGCGATGCGCATGGAAGCGGAACCGGGCGATGCGATCGTCTTCTTCGGCGCGACATGGCATTGCGCGATGCCGAACCACAGCACGCGCGACCGCAGCGCCGTGCTTATCCAGTATCTGCCGAAATTCGTGAAGCCGATGGAAGACCTGCGCGCGATGGTCGGCGAAGCATTCGTGAAGCGCGCAAGCGGAACGATGCGGCAGTTGCTCGGACTGAACTACCCGTATCCGCAGAACCTCGAAGCGATCGACAAGGCGACGAACGCCGAAGGCCGCACGAACGCAAAGCGCTATTAAGCAGCGGGCGGCGCACCGCCGCCGGTGGCCATCCATAGCACTTCGGCGTCTTCCTCGCTGGTCGAAACCGCCGCGTGGCCGGTGCGGCTGTCGAAGTAGAGGCTGTCGCCCGCGTTCAGATGCGTCGGCGCATAGAGTTCCGAATACAGGCACACGCTGCCGCTGATCACGTACAGGAATTCTTCGCCTTCGTGACGGCCCCAGTCATCGAACGCGTCGAGCGTATGCGCCGAAATGCGGATGCGAAACGGCAGCATCGCCTTGTGCGCAAGGTCGGTGGCGAGCAGTTCCATCTGATACCCGCGATACGCGTGACGCTGTCCCTCGTTGCGACGCGTGAGCGCGCGACGGCCGTTCGCGCTCGGTGCGCTCGCGCTGCCGCTGCCGAACAGCTCGCCGAGATCGATCCGCAAGCCGCGCACGATTTTCTGCAGCACGTCGAAGGTCGGCGACATCAGCCCGTTTTCGATCTTCGAGAGCGCCGAGCGCGACACGCCGCACAAGCGGCTGGCGCTTTCGAGCGTGAGGTCGTGCGCGACGCGCGCCTGTTTCACCCGGCGCCCGAGATCGGCGAGAGAAGGTTCGGTCGGGTTGTTCATGCGATGGTGTTCATTAGTGACGGAGCGCTTTGTTTCCGATAATAACATCGGCGATGCACGCCGGACGGCGCGCCCTTGCATGCGTTTTAATCCGAGAAAACCCGAATATTGGCTGCATTGTGAGCGGCGGAAACGGCGCGTATAGTCTCTCCGACCAGCGAAAAGTTTCTGATCAGAAACACGCGAAACCGCTTCAGCTTTTGGAGACTCTCATCGTGGACGTTCAATCGATTCTTTCCGACCTCGGCATTGCCGGTCTCGTCGCGGACGGCGACATCGCGGCGACGTCGCCGATCACGGGCGATGTCATCGGACGCGTGAAGCGCCACACGTCCGCGCAAGTCGATGCAACGCTCGCGCAAGCGCGCACCGCGTTCACCGCCTGGCGCAACGTGCCCGCGCCGCGTCGCGGCGAACTCGTGCGGCTGCTCGGCAATCGCCTGCGCGAAAAGAAGGCCGCGCTCGGCCGGCTCGTGTCGCTCGAAGCAGGCAAGATTCTTCAGGAAGGCTTGGGCGAAGTGCAGGAAATGATCGATATCTGCGATTTCGCCGTCGGCCTGTCGCGGCAGTTATACGGCCTCACGATCGCGTCCGAGCGCCCCGGGCATCGCATGGCGGAGACGTGGCATCCGTTCGGCGTCTGCACCATCATTTCTGCGTTCAACTTTCCGGTCGCCGTGTGGTCGTGGAACGCGGCGCTCGCGCTCGTCTGCGGCAACGCGGTGATCTGGAAGCCTTCGGAGAAGACGCCGCTCACGGCGCTCGCCGTCGATCGCATTCTGCGCGACGCCATCGACGAATTCGGCGACGCGCCCGAAGGACTCGCGTCGGTCATCATCGGCGACCGGGACGTCGGCGCGCAGCTCGTCGCGGACAAGCGGTCGGACATCGTCAGCGCGACGGGCAGCACGGAGATGGGCCGCGCGGTGGGCGTGGAAGTGGCGCGGCGCTTCGGGCGCTCGATCCTCGAACTCGGCGGCAACAACGCGGGCATCGTCTCTCAGTCGGCCAATCGCGATCTCGCGCTGCGCGGCATTCTGTTCTCGGCGGTCGGCACGGCGGGGCAGCGCTGCACGTCGCTCAGGCGTCTGTTTGTCCATGACAGGATTTACGACGATACCGTCGCGCGCCTCAAAGACCTTTACGCGAAGGTGCCGGTCGGCAATCCGCTGAAAGACGGCGTGCTGATGGGGCCGCTCATCGACGTGCAGGCGTTCGCTCGCATGCAAGATGCAATCGAGCAGGCGAAGGGCGAGGGCGGCAAGGTGTTCGGCGGCGAGCGCGTGCCGGTCGAGGGCTGCGAAGGCGGCTATTACGTGCGGCCCGCGCTCGTCGAAATGCCGGCGCAAAGCGATGTCGTGCTGAAGGAAACCTTCGCGCCCATTCTGTACGTGATGCGTTACACCGATTTCGACGACGCCATCGCCGCGAACAATGCCGCCGTGCACGGCCTGTCGTCGTGCGCGTTCACCACCGACTTGCGCGAGGCCGAACGCTTCCTGTCCGCATCGGGCAGCGATTGCGGCATCGCGAACGTGAACATCGGGCCGAGCGGCGCGGAAATCGGCGGCGCATTCGGCGGCGAAAAGGAAACCGGCGGCGGGCGCGAGTCCGGCTCCGATGCGTGGAAGGCCTACATGCGGCGCGCGACGAATACGATCAACTACTCGTCGGCATTGCCGCTGGCGCAGGGCATCGACTTCAATCTC
Source organism: Caballeronia sp. ATUFL_M2_KS44 (assembly GCF_023630965.1). Taxonomy (NCBI): domain Bacteria; kingdom Pseudomonadati; phylum Pseudomonadota; class Betaproteobacteria; order Burkholderiales; family Burkholderiaceae; genus Caballeronia; species Caballeronia sp. ATUFL_M2_KS44. The sequence continues at coordinate 534,530 of NZ_JALQEA010000039.1, forward strand.
GGCTAAGGCTTCGAACTATTTCGCGACGGGGGCGGCGTGGCTTCTCAAGTGGTGATCGTCGGTGGCGGGGTGATCGGCAGTGCGGTCGCGTATTTTTTGCGCGCATCGGACCCGAACGTGCAGGTGACGGTGATCGAGCGCGATCCGACTTACGCGCGCTCGTCGTCGGCGTTGTCGGCGGCGTCGATCCGCCAGCAGTTCTCCACGCCGCTTTCGGTGCGCATGTCGCTGTACGGCATCGACTTCCTGCGCACCCTCGGCGAACGGCTGGAAGTGAACGGTGAGCGGCCTTCCATCGACCTGCACGAGGGCGGCTATCTCTTTCTCGCAACGCCTCGCGGCGAAGCCACGTTACGCGAGAATCATTCGATGCAACGCGAACTCGGCGCCGATATCACGCTGCTCGATGCCGCCGGTCTGCGCACGCGCTTCCCGTGGCTGAACACGGACGATCTCGCAGCGGGCGCGTTCGGCGAAAGCGGCGAGGGCTGGTTCGACGGCTACGGTCTCGTGCAGGCGCTGCGGCGCAAGGCGGCATCGCTCGGCGCGCGATACGTGGCGGCGGAAGTCGTCGGCATGGCGCGCGAGGGCCGGCGCGTGACGCGTGTGCGCGCATCGAATGGCGAAGCGTATGCATGCGATGTCGTCGTGAACGCGGCGGGCGCGTGGTCGCGTTCGATCGCGTCGATGCTCGGCATCGACATTCCCGTGCATGCGCGGCGGCGCAGCATCTTCAATGTGTCGTCGCCGGCGAAGCTCGGCGGCTGTCCATTGCTGATCGATCCCACCGGCGTGTACTTTCGTCCCGAGGGCCGCACGTATATCTGCGGGACGTCGCCCGCCGCGGATAACGATCCCGACGACTTACCGCTCGACGAAGTGGACCACGCGCTCTTCGACGATGTCATTTGGCCCACGCTTGCGCATCGCGTGCCGCAATTCGAGGCGTTGCGCGTGGAGCACGCGTGGTCCGGCTATTACGAATACAACGTGCTCGATCAGAACGCGATCATCGGCGCGCATCCGGACATCGACAACTGTATTTTCGGAAGCGGCTTTAGCGGGCACGGGCTTCAACACGGACCGGCGACGGGACGCGGCATCAGCGAACTCATTCTGCGTGGCCGATATACCACGCTCGATCTCTCGCCACTCGGCTGGGCGCGCGTGATTGAAGGAAGGCCGATCGTCGAAAAGAATGTGGTGTAAAAGCGATGGCTTAAGTTTGCACATGCAGTGCATACCGGGCATCGTTTTGGCTAGCTTAAAAACAGGCGGATTTTGTTGAAGTCGGTTCTTTACGGATGCGTCCGCCAGACACGCATTCTTTTTATCATCCGCACGGTTGCAGGCTGCGTCCATCAATGAAATCCACTAGGGCCACTTGGCCCGGAAAAGCGCATTCTGAAACCGTCGAGGAAAACAGGAGGCGAAAGATGGATGCTCGATCCAACACACAAAGCACGGGTTTAGCGGAATGGATGGAAGACTCGGAAGCACACGCCGATACGACGGCTCCCGCGTCGCATCGTTCCAGTCAGGTGAGTGCGGAGCCGGAATATGTTGCCGAAATATGCGGCCGTTTTGCTGGAGAAAAAACGGAAGAGGAACAAAAGTCCTGCGTAGTCCGCGGATATAACTAATCGTTTTTAGAGTGTGATTCCTTGCGCGCAGACGCGTTATAGCGGGCGCGCAAGCGATAATCCGAATCGCAGCGTCTCGCTGTGCTCATTGCGAGCGGTAAATTAGCGCCGTCTCGCTTCTTCACTCAAGCACTTATTCCTTATCAAGAAGAAATCTTCAAGCCGACGCCTTGAACCAACACTGCGTCGCGGGGCGCGATTTTTTTTGATCGCCTACGCTGTCGCTTGCAGATGGAAATAACCGGCCAGGAAACGCTTGACCGCGCCATTGGCGTGGCTATACGCGCACGAATCGTCCCTCAGGCGACACATGATGCATATCGACGAAAACGCGGCGCTGCCCACGCGCCTGATCGAAGACGAAGACTCGCGCATCGCAATGCCTGCGCGCAAGCGCAATTTCGGCGATGTCCGCGCCGATGCGAACCGCCTTCGCCGCGCGCTGGCGGCATCGACGTGCATGATGGTCGCGTGGTCGCTGTTCGAAGTCCCTTGGGAAATCGACGCCGACAGCAGTATCGAGCAATGGGCCGCGGTCATCACCGCGAAGGCGCTGTTGATGGCCGTCGCGTGGCTCTCGCTGCAAGGACGGCGCATCCCGCGTTATGTCCTGCTCTTCGTTTGCCTGACGAGCGTGCTCGCCATTGCACCCGAGCTGCCCGGCGAATTCGTGAATGCGCCGTGGCTCGCGGTGCTATCGAGCGTCGAATGCCTGACGAAGCTCGCCACGCTCGCGCTCATCGCGCTGCATATGAAGCCGCGCATGCGGTGATATCGAACGGTGGCACAATTCCTTGCATCGCACAAAACCACGACGCAGGGAGAATGCAGCTTGGCGAATTCCGATCTCGACAATCCTTTCCTCGAAGCACTCGGCGCAACGCTGACGGAATGGCGCGCAGGCTACGCGGAATTCACGATGCCGATTCACGCAGGGCATCTGAACCGTCAGCGTGTGCTGCAGGGCGGCGCCATTGCGACGCTGCTCGATGTCGCTTGCGGCTACACGGGCCTCTTCACGACCGGGCCGACGCCGATTCACGGCTTCACGCTTTCGCTGACGGTGAACTATCTGGATCGCGGTATCGGCGACAAGGTGGTTGCGAAAGGTTTCCTCGAAAGGCAAGGGCGCTCGGTGTACTTCGCACGCGGCGAAGCGTGGGTCGATGACCGCGTGATGATCGCGAGCGCGCAAGGCACGTTCAAGTACACGCGCTAAGCGTTGGCATTTTGCATGCGGCATGCCGCATGCATCGCGCCGAATGCAAAATGCAAAGTCATTCCGCCAGCATCCGCCGGCAATGACGCGCGATCTGCCTTTCCTCATCCGTCGCCACGACGCGATGTTCTGCATGCAAAAAACCAAGCCCGTCGAGAACTTGCGCGCGGATGGCTTCCGCATGTTCGCCGATGCCGCCGCTGAACACGATCAGATCCACGCCGCCCAGCAGCGCCGCATAAGCGCCGATCGTCTTGCGAATCGCGGTGCAGAAGATGTCGATGGCGAGCGCCGCGTCGGCATCGCCCTGATCGCGGCGGGTCAATAGCGCTTCCATGTCGTCATCGGAATCGGATAGCGCTTTCAGGCCGCTTCCGCGATTCACGAGCGTCTCCAGCGCGTTTGCATCGAGCGATTCGTTGCGCAGCAAATGAATCAGCACGCCGGGATCGAGGTCGCCGCTGCGCGTGGCCATCGGAATGCCGCCTGCCGGCGTCATGCCCATCGACGTATCGACGGAACGGCCATCCTTCAGCGCGCACAGACTCGAGCCGGAGCCGAGATGCGCGATCACCATGCGCGAAGGCACGCCCGCACCGAGCGTGTTCACGATGGACTCGTACGACAGCCCATGAAAGCCGTATCGCACGACGCCGCGTTCCGCATAGTCGCGCGGCAACGCGAAGCGCGTTGCACGCTCGGGCATCGTGCGATGAAACACCGTGTCGAAGCACGCGAAATGCGGCACGCCGGAGAAGATGCGCTGCGCTTCGTCGATCAGCGCCAAAGACTGCGGCAAATGCAGCGGCGCAAAAGGCACCGCTTCGCGCAACGCGTCCTTCACGCCGGCATCGAGCTTGCAATGCGAGCGCACGTGCGGACCGCCATGCACCACGCGATGCCCCACGCACGCAAGCGGCTCGCGCAAGTGCTTCGCGAGCGCATCGGCGACGCGCTGCAACGCATCGTGTTGCGACTCCATCAGATGATCCTGCGCCATGTTTATCGCGCCATCCGACGAGCGCATCGACAACGATCCATTCGCGCGCCCGATGCCTTTCGCACTGCCGGAAAGCCACGCGGCTTCGTCGTCATCGCGCGCGATGAACACGCCGAACTTCAGCGACGAAGAGCCGCTATTCAACACCAGAATGCCTTGCGTCATGGCTTCAGCCCTTCCAGGTCCATTCGCGGATTTCGTCGCGGTCGATGCCTTCTTCATGCGCGTATCGCACGCTCTCGATGATGCGGTTCTTGAGCGTTTCCTTCGTATGCGCAGCGGTGCTGGCGAGACCGGGCACGCGATCGATCACGTCGATGGCGAGCGTATAGCGGTCCACGCCGTTGATGATCGCAAGCTCAAACGGCGTGTTGATGTTGCCGCGTTCGCGATATCCGTGCACGTGAATGTTGTCGTGATTCGTGCGGTTATACGTGAACTTGTGCACGAGCGACGCATACGAGTGGAAGTTGAAGATCACGGGCTTGTCGCGCGTGAAGATGGAATCGAAATCGCGGTCGGAAAGGCCGTGCGGATGATCGGTGTCGGGCATCAGCCTGAAAAGATCGACCACGTTGACGAAGCGGATCTTCAGATCGCGGCACTGCGTCCTCAGGATTTCGACGGCGGCGAGCGCTTCCATCGTCGCGATGTCGCCGGCACAGGCGATCACCACGTCCGGCTCGCAACCCTGATCCGTCGACGCCCAATCCCATATGCCGATGCCCTTCGCGCAATGCACGATTGCGTCGTCCATGCCGAGGTATTGCAGATGCGGCTGCTTGTCCGCGACGATCACGTTCACGTAGTCATGCGAGCGCAGGCAATGGTCCGCGACGCTCAACAGGCAGTTCGCATCCGGCGGCAGATAAATGCGCACGACGCCGGGACTTTTGTTCGTGACGACATCGAGAAAGCCGGGATCCTGATGCGTGAAGCCGTTGTGATCCTGCCGCCATACGAGCGACGTGATGAGCAGATTGATCGACGGCACCGGTGCGCGCCACGCGAGTTCGTTCTTCGCTTTTTCGAGCCACTTCGCGTGCTGGTTGAACATCGAATCGATCACGTGCACGAAGGCTTCATACGTGGCGAAGAGACCGTGGCGGCCTGTGAGCACATAGCCTTCGAACCAGCCTTCGAGCGTGTGTTCCGAGAGCATTTCCATCACGCGGCCGGTGGGCGAGAGCGCGCCGCCATCGGCGTCTTCCGGCTTCGTCTCGGCAAGCCAGCGCTTGCCTGATGCTTCATAGACGCCATCGAGCTTGTTGCTCGCGGTTTCATCGGGACCGAAGAGACGGAACGTCTCCATGTTGCGGCGAATCACATCGCGCAGGAACGTGGCGAGCACGGCTGTCGGCGATTGATAAATGGCGGCCGCCGCTTCGAATTCGCACGCATAGGCGCGGATGTCCGGCAGATCGAGCGCTTGCCGCAACACGCCGCCGTTCGCATGCGGATTCGCGCTGATCCGGCGCGTGCCTTCGGGCGCAAGCGCGCGCAGACTTTCGACGAGCCGGCCTTCGTCATCGAAAAGCTCTTCGGGCTTGTAGCTGCGCATCCATTCTTCCAGCACGACGAGACTCTTCGGATTGCTCGCCGGATCGGGCACGGGCACCTGATGCGAACGCCAGAAGTTCTCGACCTTGTGCCCCGCGACTTCCTTCGGGCCGGTCCAGCCTTTCGGCGTGCGCAACACGATCATCGGCCAGCGCGGACGCGTTACGTCATCTGGGTTCGCGCGTGCGCGCTGTTGAATGGCGCGAATATCGCCGATGCAGCGTTCGAGCGTCGCCGCCATCAACTGATGCATGACCTCGGGCTCGTCGCCTTCGACGAAATGCGGCTCGTAGCCGTAGCCCTTGAAGAGCGCTTCGAGTTCGTCGTGCGGAATGCGCGCGAGGATCGTCGGATTCGCGATCTTGTAGCCGTTGAGATGAAGGATCGGCAGCACCGCGCCATCGGTCGCGGGATTGAGGAACTTGTTGGAATGCCACGATGTGGCGAGCGGCCCTGTTTCCGCTTCGCCGTCGCCGACCACCGTCGCGACGATCAAATCGGGATTGTCGAACGCCGCGCCGAACGAATGCGAGAGGCTATAGCCGAGTTCGCCGCCTTCGTGGATGGAGCCCGGCGTTTCCGGCGTGCAATGCGAACCGATGCCACCCGGCGACGAGAACGCGCGAAACAGCCTGAGCATGCCGCGTTCGTCATAACTGCGATCCGGATAGATCTCGGAGTAGAAGCCTTCGAGATACGAATTCGCGAGCGTCGCGGGCGCGCCGTGGCCGGGACCGGAGACGAACATCACGTCGAGGTCGTCGCGCTTGATGAGACGGTTGAGATGCACCCACACGAACGATTGGCCGGGGTCCGAACCCCAGTGACCGAGCAGGCGCCGCTTGATGTGCTCGGGCTTCAACGGTTCGCGCAGCAGCGGATTCGCGCGCAGGTAGATCATGCCGACCGAAAGATAATTGCACGCGCGCCAATACGCGTCGATGCTGCGCAGAAGGTCGGGGGAGAGAGGCGTCTGCGTCGCGGTCTTGCCCTGGACGTCGTCGTTCACTTGCTTCTCCTCGTGGTGAGAGTTGGGTGGAGCGTCGGTCTTGCGGCTTCGATGCTGATGCTGATTGATGCGGGCGATGCGATGTCTTGCTTCGCGCTCCTTGCGAGCGTCGCGCAACATCATACTTGGGTTCGCGCGACGCGTTTTTGACAGAAGCTCATTCCATCGCCGATTGCGCGATGTCGTAGTCCATCAGCAAGGCTTTATGGTCTTCCCACATGCCGATGTAATGAACCATGAAGCTGTCGGCGCGCCGGTAGAGCCACGCCGTATTCCATTCGATGAACGATGCGACGTGCGTGGCATCGAAGTCCGCATGCTGCTCGTACTCGCGAATGAAATAGAACTGATCGCCCAGACTGGCGTAGACATGGGATTTGTCGTCGAGTTGCGCGCAGGCATCGAGAATGCGCTGGAACGCGTCGTAGTTGGGCTGCGTGCGCCTGAAACCCATGATGCCGGAATTGAACGTCCACGAGCCGACATCGCGCGCGAGCACGGCATCGTGTCCAGGCATGATCGATTCGAGCGTGCGGTTCATGTCGTTGACGAGCACGTCGGCATCGACCCAGAACACCCATTCGTGATGCGGCAGATATTCGCGCAGCAGCGCGGGCTTGAGCCAGTTGCCCGACGTCTTGCCATCGTTCAGATGCGACGGAATCTCCCGATGAACGTAAAGCGTATAGCCGTGACGCTCGCAATAACGCCTGAAATTGTGCTCCGCGATGCGTCCGTATCGTGCAACGTTCGGCGTGTAAAGCGTGACGACGGCGATCGGCTGGCCCGGTTGATAGACGCTGCTCGCCGCATTGTCGGCGGCGTCGTGAGTGTGGGGAAACGAAAGCATCGGCTGGCTGCGCGTCATGCGTTCGTTGACGTGCGCGAAGAACGCCGCGCGAAACCGCCGATGCTGCCCGCCTTCGCGGATGCTCACGGAAAACGTGGGCCACGTCGCCCAGACGCTGTCGAGATTCGTGGCGGCGGGCACGACCACGTGCGCATCGCCGATCATGTACCGCGACGGCATCGCGTCGAATTCGCATAGCAGTTCGCCTTCGTCGCCGGGCAATTCGACACCGAAGCGGCAGTGCGAAACGACCTTGTGGAGCTTGCGCCGAACCGTTTCCGTGTTGCGCCAGATCTGCATATCCGTTTGCGGCAACGCGGATTCCGCGCACGTGAGCAGCCAGTCGCGGCCGTCCAGCAGCGCGGGCAGCGGCGTCGAACCGAGAATCGCGGCGTTCTCGTTCAGCAGCAGCACGATCTCGCCGGCCTCCGCGCGCTGAAGCCAGAGCAGCAGCGTTTCGTACTTGTACATCCAGAGCACTTCGGGCTTGCTTCCGGACAGTTCCGGCATGTCGATTTCGACGTGCCGGTAACCGTGCGTGCGCGCGTAGCGGCGATGATTGGCGAGCGCGCCCGGCGCGTGGTCGAAGAGAAGGCTGATGACGATCATGAGGCGAAGAGCGAACGACGCTGACGATTGAAAACCGACTAGCATCGCCGCAAATAGGAGAAGTTCGCATGGGATGTGTCCTAAAACCGTGGCGCGCGTCTCGTCGCGTGCGCCCCTAGAATGTGCCGATGACCTCAGATTCCGCTTCGCCCGACACCGCGCTCGACGGCTTCCATCCGGCTGTCGCCGACTGGTTTCGCGCGCATTTCGCCGCGCCGACCGCCGCGCAGGCGCGCGCCTGGCCGCTGATCCACGCGCGCCGCTCCACGCTCGTCGCCGCGCCGACCGGCTCGGGCAAGACGCTGACCGCGTTCCTGGCCGCGCTCGACGAACTCGTGCGCGACGGCATCGCGGGCGGCGGCGTTCTGCCGGACGAGACGCGCGTGGTGTACGTGTCGCCGCTGAAGGCGCTGTCGAACGATATCCGCGTCAATCTGGAAGAGCCGCTCGCGGGCATCGCGCGTCAGTTGAGCGGCATGGGCGCGGCGGCGCCCGAGATTCGCGCGGCCGTGCGCACCGGCGACACCACGCAGCAGGAGCGCAACGCCGTGCGCAAGCGTCCGCCGCATATTCTCGTGACGACGCCGGAATCGCTTTACGTGCTGCTTTCGTCGGACTCCGGCCGCGCGATGCTGTCCACGACACGCACGGTCATCGTCGATGAAATTCACGCCGTGGCCGGAAGCAAGCGCGGCTCGCATTTGAGCCTGAGCCTAGAGCGGCTCGACGCGCTATGCGAGGCGCGCGGCGAGGCGCGTCCGGTGCGCGTCGGGTTGTCGGCGACGCAAAAGCCGATCGAACTCGTCGCGCGATTTCTGGCGGGCGAGGGCGAGCCGTGCGAGATCGTCGATGTCGGGCACGCGCGTGCGCGCGACCTCGCGCTGGAGCTTCCGCCGATGCCGCTCGAAGCCATCATGTCCAACGACATGTGGGAGCGCGTCTACGACAGGCTCGCGGAACTGTCGTCGCAGCATCGGACAACGCTCGTCTTCGTCAACACCCGCCGCATGGCCGAACGCGCGGCGCGGCATCTGACCGACCGGCTCGGAAAGGAAGCGGTCGCGGCGCATCACGGCAGTCTCGCGCGGGAGCATCGGCTGGACGCCGAGCAGCGGCTCAAGCGCGGCGAGTTGCGCGTGCTGATAGCAACGGCTTCGCTGGAACTGGGAATCGATATCGGCGATGTCGATCTCGTCTGCCAGATCGGCTCGCCGGGTTCCATCGGCGCGTTTTTGCAGCGCGTGGGGCGCTCGGGGCATCACGTGGGCGGCGTGCCGAAAGGACGGCTTTTTCCGACTTCGCGCGACGATCTGATCGAATGCGCGGCGCTGCTCGACTGCGTGCGGCGCGGCGAACTCGACGCGCTGACCATTCCTCGCGCGCCGCTCGACGTGCTCGCGCAGCAGATCACCGCCGAAGTGGCGTGCCGCGAGTGGGGCGAGGACGCGCTGTTCGAGCAGATCCGGCGCGCGCATCCGTACGCGACGCTCGAACGCGCGCGTTACGACGCCGTCGTGAAGACGCTCGCGGAAGGCTATACGGGGCGACAGGGCGTGCGCGGCGCGTATGTGCATCGCGATGCGGTCAGCCGCACGCTGCGCGGCCGTCGCGGCGGCAAGCTGACGGCGGTGACATCGGGCGGCGCCATTCCCGACAACGCCGATTTCGCGGTGCTGCTGGAACCGCAAGGCTTGCAGATCGGCACGGTGAACGAGGACTTCGCCGTCGAAAGTCTGGCGGGCGACATTTTTCAGCTCGGGAACACGTCGTACCGGATCTTGAGGGTGGAAGGCGGGCGCGTGCGCGTCGAGAATGCGAACGGGCAGCCGCCGAACATCCCGTTCTGGCTCGGCGAAGCGCCGGGACGCAGCGATGAACTTTCCTTCGCGATCGCGCGCTTGCGCGCGGACGTCGATGCGCGGCTCGCCGATTCTCACAGCGCTGCGACCGAATGGCTCGCGGACGAAACCGGCATCGGCATGGAAGCCGCGCGGCAGATCGTCGACTATCTCGCCCGCGCGCGCGCCGCGCTCTCCGTGTTGCCGACGCAGGACACGCTCGTCATGGAGCGCTTCTTCGACGAATCCGGCGGCACGCAGCTCGTCATCCACGCGCCGTTCGGCAGCCGCGTCAACCGCGCGTGGGGCCTGGCGCTCCGCAAGCGCTTTTGCCGCACGTTCAACTTCGAATTGCAGGCGGCGGCGACCGAGGACGCCATCGTGCTGTCGCTCACGGCGGGCCACAGCTTCGCGCTCGATGAAGTCTGGCGCTATCTGAAATCCGCCACGGCCGAGCATCTGCTGATTCAGGCGCTGCTCGACGCACCGCTCTTCGGCGTGCGCTGGCGCTGGAACGCGACCAACGCGCTCGCGCTGCCGCGCTACACGGGCGGGCGCAAGGTCGCGCCGCAGCTTCAGCGGATGAAGAGCGAGGACCTGCTCGCCGCCGTGTTTCCGGATCAGGTGGCGTGCGCGGAAAACGTCGTCGGGGAGCGCGAGGTGCCGGCGCATCCGCTCGTCGAGCAGACGATCGACGATTGCCTGCACGACGCCATGGACAGCGACGCGTGGCTCGCGCTTCTGCGGCGCATCGAGGCGGGCGCGGTGCGGCTCGTGACGCGCGAGCTGCCCGCGCCGTCGCCGCTCGCCGCCGAGATTCTGTCGGCGCGGCCCTACGCTTTTCTCGACGACGCCCCGCTCGAAGAGCGTCGCACGCAGGCCGTGCTCGCGCGCCGCTGGACCGATCCGCAATCGACGGACGACTTAGGCGCGCTCGACGCCGACGCCATCGCGAGCGTGCGGGAGGAAGCGTGGCCGTCGGTCACGAGCGCGGACGAGATGCACGAAGCGCTGACGACGCTGTCCTGCATCGCCGATACGGAAGCCGCCGCAACCGATGGCTGGCCCGCGTGGCTCGACGCGCTCGCCCGCGCGGGCCGCGCGACGCGCCTGCAGATCGCGGATCACGACGCGCTGTGGACGCCCGTCGAACGCCTCGCGTGCGTGCGCGCCGTCTATCCGCATGCGCCGATGCACCCGCGCCTCACGCCGCCGCCCGGCTTCGACGATGCATGGACCGAGGACGACGCGCTCGTGGAAATCGTGCGCGCGCGGCTGTCGGGATTCGGGCCGCTGACGGTGGCGGAAATCGCGCGGCCGCTGGCGTTGCCGGCATCGGCCATCGCGATTGCCTTGACGCGGCTCGAAAGCGAAGGCTACGTGATGCGCGGCCGCTTCACGCCAAATTCGATGAGCACGGAAGAGCAATGGTGCGAGCGGCATCTGCTTGCGCGAATTCATCGATACACCGTGCGGCGGCTGCGTCGCGAAATCGAGCCGGTCGAGCGGCAGGACTTCATGCGCTTCCTGTTCGAATGGCAGCGCGTCGCGCCCGATGCGCACGGCGAAGGCCGCGATGCATTGCTCGCCGTGATCGAACAGCTAGAAGGATTCGAAGCGCCCGCCGTCGCGTGGGAGGACGAGATTCTGCCCGCGCGCATCGCCGATTATTCCGGCATGTGGCTCGACGAAATCTGCCGCGCGGGGAAGATCGTGTGGTCGCGGCCCGCGGGACGCACGCGCGCGACGGGCGGGCCGGTGCGCGGCACGCCCATCGTGCTGTTGCCGCGTCGACGGCTCGCGGCGTGGAACGCGCTGATGGCCGCCGACGAAGCGCCCGCGTTGTCATCGCGCGCGCAACGCGTGTTCGATGCGCTGACGTCGCACGGCGCGATGTTCTTCGACGAACTGCTCGCCGACACGCGGCTCCTGCGCACCGAACTCGAAGACGCGCTCGGCGAACTGGTCGCGCTCGGCCTCGTCAACGCCGATAGTTTCGCCGGGCTGCGCGCGCTGCTCACGCCCGCCGCGAAGCGCAACGCGTGGTCGCGCCGGTCGCGCCGAGGCTCGGGCGGACTGTTTATCGGCGGAATGGACGATGCGGGCCGCTGGGCGCTGCTGCGTCGCGCGGGCAATGGAACCGATGAAAGCGGCGATATCGAACACGTTGCGCTGACGCTGCTGCGGCGTTACGGCGTCGTGTTCTGGCGGCTTCTGGAGCGCGAAGCGCAGTGGCTTCCGCCGTGGCGTGACTTGCTGCGCGTCTATCACCGGCTGGAGGCGCGCGGCGAGATTCGCGGCGGGCGCTTCGTCGCCGGGCTGGCGGGCGAGCAGTTCGCGCTGCCCGAGGCGGTGCCGCTTCTGCGCGACATGCGCAAGCGGCCGAAGGAGAACGCGTTCGTCGCGCTGAGCGCGGTCGATCCGCTCAATCTCGTCGGCACGCTCCTGCCCGGTGAAAAAGTGCCCGCGCTGGCGGGCAATCGCGTGCTGTATCTGGACGGCGTGCCCGTGGGCGCGGTGATCGCGGGCAAGACGCGCTATTTCGGCGATATCGACGGCGACGCGCGCGAACGCATGCGGCTCGCGCTCGTCAAGCGCAGCGGCCGATCATCGAGCGTGCCGGTGAGCGGCGGCATCGCGGGACTTTCATCGCGATGAACACGCGCACCGCTCGGCACGCGACGATTCATCGCGAAACGATCTTGTTCCTGAACGGCCCCGGCTGCTGCACCGGCACGTCCTTCACCGGCACGCCGGGATAATCGACCACGCGGTTCGGATTCGACGCCCTGACGCGAAACCACGGATGCGCCGCATCGCGCGCGCCGCCGGCGATGGTCGCCATGGCTTGCCGGTCGAGTTCGACGCTGTCCGCGAGGTCCCTGATCTTGATGACGCTCATGACGGTTGCTCCTTGGTGACTGAAGATCGGAGTCGTGCTTGGGGGCATCGGATCGAGTATAGGCAATCCCGGCCGGCTCCTCACCGGGACCGCTTTGCGCCGGCGCGATAAAGCCAAAGGCGGCGAAAGGCCGAAGCCTTTCGCCGCAAACGCCGCGTTCCATGTTCGATGCGTCTACTACGGCGCGCGCATCAGAGAAACGCCGATGCGTTCAGCTTGCCGATCTGCACCGGACTGATATCGAAGTGCGGCGAGACGCCCGCGCCGACATAGCCGATGTTGCTGAGCGCGGTGACATCGACCTTCTGAACCTGCGTGAGGTTCTGAAGGATGCCGACGTTCACTTCCACGTTGGCATACGGTCCGTAGCCTTGCCCGCCGGATACGGCGGACATCGCGCGACGGTCGAGGTCCTTGCTGTGGGACAGGTCCCGGACGATGATGGACGACATGATGGTGCTCCTCGCGTAGGGAATCGTCGTTCCGGCTCAGACCCAGGCCAGCCCGCCGCCGATGTTGACGTTGCTCGTGTTGCGCGCCGTCTGAACCGGCTTGACCTTCGAATCGATGTCGTCCGCGAACGCGACGTTCGCGCCGTTCTCGTTGAACGTCTTCTGATCCTGCTGGATCATCTGTTGCGTGTTGAACGAGAGCGAGTACTTCGACATATCGAAGCCCGGCGCGAAATAGCTCGTGCCGCCACGCACGGCAGACATCGCGCGGCGATCGAGTTCTTCGGTGACGGGCAGGTCCTTGATGGTCAGCGTCTTCATTGCGGTTCTCCTGAGTGCGCATCGCGCGTTCGGTGGTGGTGGTGAGCAACTTGTCTGCTCGGGCCAGTTAAACGCATGAGGTATGCCAAGCGCGCGTCTGTGCGAACGAAATCGCTTTGGAGCCTTGTTTCATGGGCTTTTCTCATCGGGAACGCATTCAGTTTCATCGTCGCGAGTCGATCATGATGCCGCCGCCGGACCAACAGACATCGCGATGTGTCGGTATCCGAACGACATGTGCGCGATGCCGCTCATCGTTGAAAACGCCATTTGCCTAAGCCGCACGCGAAGGCTAGTATCGAACGAGCACCGGTTGTTTGGTACGACAAGTGAATTGTCGGTCGATTGGAGCCGCATCGAGTCGCACAGATGACTAGCTTCCGAGAAGCGCTTCGTCAATATCGGGGCGATGTCGGGTCGCGCGACGCGTTCTTCGCAGGGGTCGATGGCGCACTGGCCGCCGATCGCACGCCGGGCGCGCGGCTCATCGACATCCTCGACGAGGAAAACGCGGCAAGCCCCTTGCCGCCCGATATCTATTCCGCCATTCGCCGCCGCATCGAGCATACGGCGCGCATGCGCGCGCAACCGGATTCCGGCACGACCTATCATCCGGGCCGTGACGAAACGCGTCTGCACATGACGCCCGCCGCACCGCCGCCTTTGCCGCCGCGCGCCATGACGAGCGCGAGCGTCGGCCCGGACGCGACGGGCGCAACCGGCGCGACCGGTGCGACATCGGGCCAGGCGACGCAAGTACTTCCCGAAGTCGATCAGATCAAGGGCGTGGGCGATACGTTGAACAATCGCTTCGTGCTCGAAGAATGTCTCGGCATCGGCGGGATGGGGACCGTCTACAAGGCGCTGGACCTGCGCAAGCTGGAGGCGTCGGATCGGCGGCCGTATGTCGCGATCAAGGTGCTGAACCTGCAGTTTCGCGGCAATCCGAAATCGCTGATCGCGCTGCAACGCGAGGCGCGCAAGGCGCAGCAGCTCGCGCATCGCAACATCGTGACGGTGTACGACTTCGATCGCGACGGGGCCATCGTCTATCTGACGATGGAGTATCTGTCCGGCCAGCCATTGTCCAGAATACTTCGGACGCCGAACTTCAAGGGCATGCCGTTTCCCGAAGTCTTCCGCATCTTCAAGGGCATGGCGACGGCGCTCGCGTATGCGCACGAGCGCGGCTTCGTGCATTGCGACTTCAAGCCGGCGAACGTGTTCGTCACGGATGCATCGGAAGTGAAGGTCATCGACTTCGGCATCGCGCGCGTGATTCAGCGGCCCGAAGAGGAAACCGAAGCCACCGTGTTCGATCCCGGCAGCCTGGGCGCGCTAACGCCCGCTTATGCGAGCCCGGAGATGCTCGAACATCGCGAGCCCGATCCGCGCGACGATATCTACGCGCTCGGCTGCATCACGTACGAGCTTCTGACCGGCAAGCATCCGTTCGATCGCGTGCCCGCGTTGCAGGCGAAGAGCGCGGGCATGAAGCCGCTGCGTCCGGAGAATCTCGGCAACAAGCAATGGAAGGCGCTGAAAGCGGCGCTTGCATTCGAACGCGAAAACAGGACGCCGAGCGTCGCGCAGTTTCTCGACGACATCGGCGAGGAGCAGCCGGCTGCATCGGCGCAAGCGAGGACGAAGCGCACGGGCGTGCCGAAGCTCGCTATCGGCGCGCTGGTGCTCGCGGTGATCGCGGGCGCGGGCTATGTGTTCGTCGCGCATCAGAAGAGCCGCGCACCGACGTCCACCGCGACAGCGCCCATCGCGATGCCCACGCCCGCCGCGCCCGCGCCGACGCTCACGATGGCCGCCGTCACGCCCGTGCTCGCGAGCGTGCCGTGCTCGGCGCTGGTTGCGTCGGTGCAAGATCAGACCGTGGATGTACAGGGCTTCGTATCCGAGAAGTACGGCCTCGCGCGACTGAAGGAATCGCTTGGCCGCGTGCCCGGCGTGCGCACGACGAACTTCGGCGTGCAGCCCGTCAGCGACGACAAATGCGACGTGCTCAAGGTGCTCGGTCCGTACTGGACGGCAAACCGGCAGGCGGGGCATCCCGCGTCGGTGCATACGCGCGCGAACCAGACGCGGCTCACGGAAGGCGATCCGCTCATCGTCGATCTGATGACGCCCGCCTTCGATTCCTACGTCAACGTCGATTACTTCATGCTCGACGGCAGCGCCGTGCATCTGCTGCCGAACGAACGTTCGCGCGACAACCAGGCGCCGCCGAATTACACGGCGACCATCGGCACGATGGGCGACTGGGTCGTCGGCAAGCCGTTCGGTGCGGAGATGATCGTGCTGATGGTGACGCCCGCGCCGCTCTTCGACGCGCCGCGCCCGGACAGCGAAGCGAAGGCCGGCTATCTGCGCGCAGTGGACAAGCGCCTTGCCGCGCTCGCGGCCCGATATGGACGCGAGCGCGTGCTCGTCGACATCTTTCAGATCACGACGCAGGCGAAGAAATAAGCGCTAGTTTTGCGGCCTTTCGACGGCGGCTTTCAGTTCCTGCAGCGCTTGCTCCACGCGTTGCGTCACGAGCGCGTACGCCTCGGCCTGCGTCTGCTGCGTGGTCCGTGCGATGTCCTGCATGTCGGCGAGCGCGTTATGCAGCGTGCGCTGAACGACTTCGTTCGCATTGAAAGGCGGCTTGGCCGACGACGACGCGAACTGCTTCGCGATACCTTCGAGTTCGCCGAGCGTGCGGCGCAGGATTTCGAGCTGCTTGTCGCGCAGCGCTTCCATTCCACCGAACGCCACGCGATTCGTCGCGGCCAGCGCTTCGACGTCCTTGCGCCGCGATTCCATGATCGCGGCGACGTCGAATCCCGGTAGCTGATATTGCTGGAACATGGCGGCAAACTGGCTGAACGGATCGCTGAACTTAGACTGATTCATCTTGCCTCCCAGGTTCTTTTCGTATGAGCGCGAGCGGATCGGGAAGACCGGCGTCATCGCGCGGCAATGGGCGGTTGCAGCGTCGATAACGCTGGCAGCCCGAACCCGATACTACCAATATCGGCGGCGAAAATGGGGCAAGGGAAAACACCAGAGCGCGCCGCGAGGAGGTTGACGCAGGTCAAGACGCACGCCACCGCAGCGACGACGATGAAGATAAGGAACAGAGGCGGCGGGCCGCGCGGAAGGAGAACATCATGGTCAGCAGCGAAGCGCGAATCGTGGCGGCGGCGATCGCGGTGTTCACGACGCTGGCGGGCATCTTCATTGCGCTGCACGGACTCGTCTTCGACAAAGTGGCCGTGCTCAACTATGGCGTGCTCACCATTCTCGTCGGGGTCGCGTCGTTCGCGGTCATGCTGATGCCGATGCCGGAAGACGGACCCTGACTTTCCACGACTTTTTGTTCACATCACGCTAAACGCGCCAGGCGTCTTCTTCGCCCGCGAACACACTGTGCTCGGCCTTGATTTGCGCGCGGTCGATGCATTGCACATGCCACCGGCCCGCGCTTTCCTTGCGCGACGCATCCACATACCACACGACACGTCCTGCGAGCCCTTCGTTCGGTCCGCCGGGCGCGTCGACGTCGAGTTGTTCCAGCACGCAGATGGGTTGTTCCGTGTGCTGATCGCAGATCATCGTGCCGTTCGAGCCCGAGCGCAGCCCGCCCCAGTCCGGCACTTCGAGCGCCTGATGCCCTTCGCGCGACCAGCGGCGGGATTCCTTGTCGAGCCACAGAATGGCGTACGCGGCGTTCGGGCTGCCTTCGAAGCCATCCAGCTTGACGGTGATACGCATGACATCCTCCATGAACATCGATTAGACGAAGGAGACGCTCAGCGCGATTGCGCCGGCCATGAGCGTCATCGAGTTAAGTGGCGGCATACCATCCGGGCTTCATGCTGTCCCGCACCGCCTGATGCATTCGTTGAGTCGCGTGCATGCCGCGGGCATTGCCCGTTACATGAAATTCACGCGCAATCGTTTCGATTGACTATGCGGCGTTCGGTTCGATATTCGTGCTGCGAAACATCTTGTGCGATGCATCAGCGCGTCATGATGTTCAAAGCAAGTCCGATGCCGACGAACTCTATGATGCGTGTCCGTGTAGATTAGCCCGGCATTAAGGCGGCATGACGACAACCGTCATACACAAGTGGGATTGTTTCTTCAGACGACGCGCGTTCTGCGTGCATGCGTGCACCGCGTCGATTGCGCGCGCCCCAGCATGTCGCTTCGTCGTTGAGACATGCGTTGCATCGCAGCATGCATGGCGATCAGATACGCGCGAGACGTGCGCGATCCACGATGCGAACCTGCCTTCCGCTCAGCGCGATGGCGCCTTCGCGTTGCAGCTTCGACAGCATGCGGCTCACGGTTTCAAGCTCCAGCCCGAGATAGCTGCCGATATCGGCGCGGGTCATCGGCAGAAGCACGTCGTCGGGCTGTTGCGGTCGCGTGGCGTCCGTATCGAGCCGGTTCGACAAGTCCAGCAGAAAAGCCGAGACACGCATGAGCGCCGGCATCGTGCCGAGCATCAGCGCGAGCCGTGCCGCACGCACGATTTCCGCGCTCATGAGCGCGAGCAACGCGTGCTGCATCGGCGCGTATTCGCGACACAGCGGCTCCAGTATGCCGACCGGCATGATCCGCACGACGCTGTCTTCGAGCGCGATGGCATCGCTTTCATGCTGGCCCGTGCAGATGCCGTCGAGCGCGAGGGTTTCATCGGTCAGATGGAACGCGGTGACTTGCGTATGCGGCGGATCGTCGTCATTCGTGCTCGGGTACGCGGCCACGCTCTTGAAGCAGCCGGACTGCACCGTGTACAGGCTACGCAGCGGCTCGCCCGAGCAATACAACGCGTCGCCGCGAGCCACGTTGCGCGTGGGGAAGGGGATCGCGTCGGCGTTGTCGAAGTGGACGTGCAGAGCCGGGACATGACGCCGAGCGCCGGGGCTCGCGGGTGTGTCCATGGCCATTTCTCCTACGGGTTCCTACGCATTCAGTATGGTGCATGGCGGCAAAATGTGTAGGACGTCGCGTTCATGCGTGCATCGGCAAGACAATGGTCGCTTCGACGCCGCCGCCTTCGCGCGCGCGCAAGTCGAATGTGCCGCCGTGCAGCCGCGCAATGCGCTCGACGATGGCAAGCCCGAGTCCGGTGCCCTTCGGCTGGCCTTCGCCGCCGCCGCGCTTGAACGGCTGCTTGAGCGATTCCGGGTCGTGCGTGCCGAGTCCCTTGCCGCGATCCGCAATCACGATGCACGCCGCGTTCGCGTTCGCATCGGTCCATGTGCGAACTTCCAGACCCTGCACGCCGTAGAGCACCGCGTTCTGCATCAGGTTCATGAGCATGCGCATCACGCTGATCGGGCGAAACGCGAACGTTCGGATGTCGCCGAGCGACAGCGCGAACTCATGCCCGAGTCCCGCGAAGTCCGCGGCGAGATTTGCAACGAGCGCGTTGAGATCGCCGACGATAGGCGTTTCCTTCGCGCCGCTGCCCGCGTAGTCCATGAACTGCTGAAGAATGCCGTCGATCTGTTCGAGATAGCCTTCCGCCGATGCCGCGAACGCCGCGTCCTTCGACGGCACGGCGGACATCGCCATGGCGAGGCGCAGCTTGGTCATCGGCGTGCGGATGTCGTGCGAGATGCCTGCGAGCATCAGCGCGCGCGTGGCTTCCGCTTCGGCGAGCGCGGACGTCATGCGATTGAACGCGTCGCTGACCTGCGCGATCTCGGTCGGGCCGTTCGTCGGCAGCGTGCCGGGGTCGTCGCCGGCGGATACGCGACGCGCGGCATCGGCGAGATGTTCGAGCGGGCGATTCAAATGCCGCTGGATCAGATACGCCGTCGCAACCGCCAGCGCGCCCAGCGCGAGCGACAGAAAAAGCGCGGTGGCGAGGCCGTCGTCGTGCGCGGCTTCGGGAACGGGCAACGCCATCCATCGCGGCTCGCCGGAAACGTGGATGCGAATCCAGAGGCGCTGCTGTCCGTCGTCGGACGTATCGGCGCTTTGCCAGCGCACCGGCATGTCGGCGGGCAAATGACGGCGCAGGCTTTCGACGAACGTCTCGCGCTGATACGTCTGATAAAACCGCAAGCGCGATGCATCGGGGCGCACGCTCGCGGCGGCGGGCAACTCGCGGCGCACGTCGAGTTGCACGGCGGCGGGCGGTGCGGAGCGCAGGACGGCATCGAGCGTTTCGATATAGCTCGCGAACGTCGCGGCCGCCCGTTCGATGCGCGGCGTCTGAATGAAATGCAGCAGCACGGCGAGCGCGCAGACCTGACTCACCGCGACCAGCGCGACGAGCAGCAGCACGTTGCGCGCGAAGAGCGAGCGCGGCACGACGCTCACGGTTCGACTTCCGCGAGCAGCATATAGCCGACGCCCCACACGGTCTTGATGAAGCGCGGCTTGGCGGGATCGTCCTCGATCAACTGACGCAGCCGCAACACCTGCACGTCGATGCTGCGGTCGAGTGCGTCGTGATCGCGGCCGCGCGTGCGAGCGATCAAGTTATCGCGGCTCACCGCGCGATTCGGCGACGAGCCCAGTGCGTTCAGCAATTGCATCTGCGCCGAATGAATGTCGAACGGATCGCCGCCGCGAAAGAGCCGTTGCTTGCCGAGATCGAGCCGGAAATCCCCGAAGCGGATGATTTGCGACGTGAGCGTCGGATCGCCCGCGGCGATCTTCTGGCGGCGCAGCAGCGCGCGCACGCGAGCGACGAGTTCCTGCGGCAAGAACGGCTTGGCGAGGTAATCGTCCGCGCCGGTTTCGAGGCCGACGACTTTATCGACGGGATCGCCCTTCGCCGTGAGCATGAGGATAGGCAGCGTGTGACCTTCGGTGCGCAACCGGCGGCAGACGGAGAGGCCGTCTTCCGGCTCCATCATCCAGTCGAGCACGAGCAGGTCATACGGTTCGCGCTGAAGATAGCGGTCGAGCCGCTTGCCGTTTTCGACGACGCGCACGTCGAAGCCCTGCGAAGTAAGGAAACGCTGAAGCATGTTGCGCAGCTCGGCTTCGTCGTCGAGCACGATGATCTTCGGCAAGGCTTCCATGAAGCGTGCTCCGTTGACTTCAGCGTTGCGCGGCGTGCTCACGCAGGAAGGCTTCGATCTGCGGCAGCGTGACGTAACCGTTCTTCTGCGCGTCAATCTCGTCGAAATGCTTCGCGACCATCGGCATGCCGGTCGCGGCCTGATCGCGCGTGAGCTTGCCGTCGTGCGTGGTGTTCGCGTTGGCGAAGCGCGTCTGCAGCTTCGGCATCATCTGTCCGATGTGTTCGACATGCGGGCTCGCGCCCATCGGCTGCGTGGCCGTTTGCGCATGCGCCGCGCCCGATGCAAGGGCGGCGCACACGGCAAGCGCGGCGGCGATCTTCTGCATGATGCTCTCCTCGATTCGTATCCGGGTTGACGTGATTCTATTGAGCCGCGCGTCGATGGCAATGCCGGCGATGTGACGAAGCATGTCGGCATGTTTCATCGCGCACGGACCGGCTCGATCCGACATCCGGCGACACATCTTTGCGCTCACGGTTTGCGCGGTCCTTCGCTATCGTTCCGCTGGCCGGTCGGGCGTGACTCGTTCCGCCTGAGGCCGCCATCCACATCCAGTCAGTCGAACATCAAGGACATCACGATGAACATCCGTCTCTTCAGTGCAACCGCTGTCGCCGCCATTGGTCTGACTTGCGCGCAAGGCGCATCGGCGGGAACGACCGTCAGCGTCGCTTACGCCGCGCCCGCCGTGGTCTATGCGCCGCGTCCCGTCTACTACTACGCGCGGCCTTACTATGCGCCGCCGCATCCCGTCGCCATCGTGCCGGTGACGCCCGTGGTCCCGGTCGCCGTCGTTCCGCCGCCGCGTCCCGTGATCGTGACCGCGCCCGTGCCGATCTACCCGCCTGTGTACGCGCCGCCCGTGCGCGTGACCTACGCGCAGCCGGTGCTCGCCGCGCCGGTCGTCGTCATGCACTGAGAATAGACGATAGCGTCCGCTCTGCGCGTGTCGAATGCGCGCGCGGGTCCGCTCCTTGCGCACGCGTTGCCATGACGGCATGGCCGGCTCCTATACTGAATCAACCACATCGGGCAAGCGCGCCCGGTCGTGGCATCGCCGGAAGGAGGGACGTGCCATGTTATTCATCGTCAATTGGACCGCGCTGCCCGAGGTTCGGGAAACGGCGGCCGAGCGCTTCTTGCAGAGCGGCGGTGCGCCGCCCGATGGCGTCCGCTTGCTGGGACGCTGGCACGGCATCGGTTCGATACGCGGGTTCGCAGTATGCGAGTGCAGCGAGATAGAACCGATCGCGCGATGGGCGCACGAATGGGCCGATCTTTTCACGCTCGACGTCGTGCCCGCGATGACGGACGAGCAGCTCGGCACGGTGCTCGCCGAAGCGGCCGGACGGTAGCGGTTTTCTTGCAGGGCATCGGTCATTCAAGGAGACAAGCGTGACGCAAGCCACTACAAACGATCCGTGCATCATATCCGTCGCGATCACCGGTTCCGTGCCGCGCAAGAAGGACAATCCCGCGGTGCCGATCTCTATACCCGAGCAGATCGAAAGCACGCACGAAGCCTACGAGGCGGGCGCGACGCTCGTTCATCTGCACGTGCGCGACGAAGACGAGAAGTCGAGTTCGGACCGGCATCGCTTCGAAGAACTGCAAGAGGGCATTCGCAAGCATTGTCCCGACATCATCATTCAGTTCTCGACGGGCGGCCGCGGACGATCGTTCGAACAGCGCGGCGCGATGCTCGATCTGAAGCCGGACATGGCGTCGCTGGCGACGGGATCGGTGAACTTTCCGACGATCGTCTATGAGAACCCGCCCGACTTCGTGCGCTCGCTCGCGCAGCTCATGCTCGATCACGACGTGAAGCCCGAGATCGAAATCTTCGACCTCGCGATGCTTTACAGCACGGTCGATCTGGTGAACCAGGGCTTGCTGAAACCGCCCGTGCACGTGCAGTTCGTGCTCGGCGTGAAGAACGCGTTGCCGGCGCGTCGCGAGATTCTCGAATTCGAAGTCGAGCAGTTGAGGAAACTGCTGCCCGACGCGACGTGGACGGCGGCGGGCATCGGACGGCATCAGCTCGAAGTGAATCACTGGACGCTTCAGATGGGCGGACATTGCCGCACCGGGCTCGAAGACAACGTGCGCTGGGACAAGGACACGCTCGCGAAGAGCAACGCGCAACTGGTGGAGCGCGTGGCGTCGCTGTGCGCGGAATATGGACGCGCCGTGGCGAGCGCACAGGAGGCGCGCGCGTTGTTGGCGCTGTGAACACTCGTGCGTGGGCGATGCGTGGAATCTGTCTTACAATCGGTCTCCACCTTGACAACACGCCCACGCGCGCACATGAACGAGCGTAAGTCGCACGGTCTCGCCGACCGCATCTACGGCGATATTCTCAACAGCATCGTCGAAGGCGAGTTCAAGGAGGGCGACCGGCTGATGACCGAGCACGCGCTCGCCGAGCGCTTCGCGACTTCGCGGCCCACCGTGCGCGAGGCGCTCGCGCGCTTGCGTGCCGACGGGATCATCGTGACGAGGCGCGGCTCGGGCACCACCGTGGGCCGTCGCCCCGATCCGGACGTGCGCCGCTTCGCGCCGCTCGAAACGCTGTCCGACATCCGGCGCTGCTATGAATTCCGCATCGCGACCGAGGCGGGCGCCGCCGAACTCGCCGCGCTCAAGGCCACTGACGACGACGTCCGCGCGATTCAGGACGCGTGGGATCAGTTGCAGCGCGTGGTCGAAGCGCAGCAGGGCATCGGCGCGAAGGACGATTTCGCGTTCCATCTGGCAATCGCGCGCGCTTCGCGGAATCAGTTTTTCATCACGGCGTTGTCGGGCATCGAGGAGCAGGTGGAGTTCAGCATGAACCTGTCGCGCAATCTGTCGCTCGTGAAGACGCTGGAACGGCAACGGCCCGTGCAACGCGAGCATCTCGACATTCTCGACGCCATTCGCGCCAAAGACGCCGCACGCGCCGGGCAGGCCATGAAGACTCACCTAGAAAGTGCGCTCGACCGCATGTTCGGCGACTAGTTGTCATACGACCGATGCTTATCGAGACGGCGATGCCGACGTAGTCGACGAGTTGTTTGACAACTTGGGGCGGCTTTGTCACTTTCGAAGCCACATCGAAGCACGCGGCGTGCGCACGCTTCTTTACGGCGGCAACATCGCGAGTTGCCTGACATGGCGGCGCAGAATCCCGGAGCGCGGTCACGCGTCATTCCGGTCATCGGCCCGGATCACGGGAAGAAATTCAGTCGCTCCGTCGCATGACGTCTCACGTCATCGCCCAGGAAAACGCCGGTTAAAAGAAGTTAAACAAGCCGGGTAACAAGCGCTTCGGGTATATCCCGAGCATCTCACGCAACGCCAACTGGAAAGCCGAAGAGAAGCCGTTCCACGCGCTTGGGAAACACGCGATGCGGCTTCCGATTTGCTTGACATACGATGATTCAGTTGGCTATTTTTCAGCTTCGTGAGCTAATACGGACCGCGAGGACGCAAAGCGAACACCACCGAACATCAAAAAGCGCGCGGGCCGAGCACAACACACCAGAACGAAGTCCCAACAGTGGTTGCGAGAGAAGTGAGGAGACAAAATGGCTTTCAAGGCAGGACTGTCAGTGAAACTGGCGGCGCTGTGCGTCGCCGTGGGCGCGGCGTTCGCGTCGAGCGCGGCTAATGCGGCCGATCCCGTCGCGATCAACATCGTCGATGTCGCGGGCAATCTTCAACTGACGCAGAAGGGTTTCGAGGCGTTCAAGGCCAAATACCCGAATCTGGTTTCCAGCATCACGTTCACCAACGCGCCCGCGCCGCAGTTGCCGGGCAAGATCAAGGCGATGCAGGCCGCCGGCCGCTCGGATATCGACCTCGTCGTGACGGGCACCGATGCGCTCGCCGCCGGCATCCAGCAAGGCCTGTG
The DNA here is from genome assembly GCF_023630965.1 of Caballeronia sp. ATUFL_M2_KS44. Lineage (NCBI taxonomy): Bacteria > Pseudomonadati > Pseudomonadota > Betaproteobacteria > Burkholderiales > Burkholderiaceae > Caballeronia > Caballeronia sp. ATUFL_M2_KS44. The sequence goes on from NZ_JALQEA010000039.1 coordinate 558,877, forward strand.
GGAGAAGCTGCTGCCCGAGCAGTCGGCCGCGTTCCCCGGCGTGCTCGACAAGTACGCGCCCGGTCCGCGCAAGATGCAGGACATCGCGCAGGGCTACGGTCTCGAAGTGACGTACATGCCCGCCGGCCCGCTGCTCGAATACAACCCGGCCAAGGTCAGCGATGTCCCGAAGACGCCCGATCAACTGCTCGCGTGGTGCAAGGCGCATCCGAACAAGCTGATCTACGCGCGCCCGGCGAACTCCGGTCCGGGCCGCACGTTCCTGATGGGCCTGCCGTATGTGCTCGGCGACAAGAATCCGATGGATCCGGTCAACGGCTGGGACAAGACCTGGGCGTTCCTCAAGCAACTGAACGATTGCATTCCTTACTATCCGGGCGGCACGTCGGCGGTGATGAAGGAACTCGGCGAAGGCACGCGCGACATGACCGTGACCGTCACCGGATGGGACATCAATCCGCGCGCGCTTGGCATCGTCCCGGCGGAATTCAAGGTGCAGGCGTTCGACAACATGACGTGGGTGAACGACGCGCATTACATGGTGATCCCGAAGGGCGTGCCGAAAGAAAAGCTCGACGTGCTCTACAAGCTGATGAACTTCATGCTGGAGCCCGCGCAGCAGGCGATGACCTATGACGACGGCTACTTCTATCCCGGCCCCGCCGTGAAGGACGTGCCGCTCTCCGCCGCGCCCGCGAAGAGCCAGGAAGTGATCCAGAAGTTCGGCCGCCCCGAGTACGCGAAGCTGCTGGCGGATCGTCCGCACGTCGTGCCGCTGAATGCGCAGGCGATGGTCGCGGCATTCCAGAAATGGGACCGTGAGATCGGCGCGCAGAAGACCAAGTAATTCGGCGGATCATTGCCTTGAGACGGCGGCGTTCCTCGTGGGGAGCGTCGCCGCTTGTACAAAGAGCGCACATAAGCGCGCACGAACGCGCGCAGGAAATCGTCATGAAGCACACATTTGAGCAGTTGCGCCTCGACTCGGTCTCGCGCAGCTTCACGAGCGCGGAAGGGCATCAGCTCGCCGCGCTGAAGGGACTCGATCTGAACATTCAGCGCGGCGAGTTCATCGCGCTGCTGGGGCCGTCGGGTTGCGGCAAGTCGACCGCGCTGAACTGCATCGCCGGATTGCAGCCGTTGACGGGCGGCGGCATCTGGCTCGACGACAAGCGCATCGACGTGTTGCCGCCGGAAAAGCGCGGCTTCGGCATGGTGTTTCAGAACTACGCGCTGTTTCCGCATATGTCCGTGCTCGATAACGTCGGCTTCGGGCTGAAGATGCGCGGCGTGCCGAAGGCCGAAGCGGTCAAGCGCGCGAAGGCCGCGCTGCAGCTCGTGCAGCTGATCGGTCACGACGCCAAGCTGCCCGGCCAATTGTCGGGCGGCCAGCAGCAGCGCGTGGCGATCGCGCGCGCGATCGTCATCGAACCGCCGCTCGTGTTGATGGACGAGCCGCTTTCCAATCTCGACACCAAGCTGCGCATCGAAATGCGCGCGGAGATTCGACGCATTCACGGCAAGCTCGAACGCGCCACGATCTACGTGACGCACGATCAGGACGAAGCGCTTTCGATGGCCGATCGCATCGTCGTGATGAAAGAGGGCGTGGTGCAGCAAGTGGCGTCGCCGAAGGAAGTCTATTCGCGGCCGAAGAACCTGCATGTCGCGCGTTTCATGGGCTTTCGCAATGTCGTGCCGTTCACGCTCGAAGGCACGCAGGGCGAGATGGTCGCGGTGAACGCGAACGGCGTGCGCCTCTTCGGCACGCCGATGGAAGGCTTCGACAGCAAGAACGTCAGCGTCGCGCTGCGTCCGGAAGACATGGAACGCTGCGCGCCTGGCGAGCAGAACGCGTTCGACGCGCTCGTCGAAACCGTCGAATACGGCGGGCGCGATTCGCTCATCATCGTGAACACGGCGTTCGGCAAGCTGTGGGCGCGCATCGCGGGCGAATGCAGCGAAGGCGAGCGCATTGCGTTGCGCGTCGCGCCTTCCAAGGCGCTCGTGTACGGACAAGAACGCGGAGAACAAGCATGATCGCGCTTCCCGCGCAGCGCGATCCGAAGGGCTGGCTCGTCGCGCCGGCGCTGATCTTCATCGTCGCGCTGTTCATCTATCCGTTCGCGTACGGCCTCATGCTGTCGTTCAATCCGATGAACGGCGGCGGCGTCTGGGCCAACTACATCACGTTCTTCACCGATACGTCGATGTGGCCGACCATCATCGTCACGCTGAAGCTCGCCGTGCCCGCGACGATCATCAACGTGGGCGTGTCAGTGCCGGTTGCGTTCGCGCTGCGCCGTTCGTCGCCGTATCAGAAGTTCGCGACCACGTTGCTCGTGATTCCGGTCACGCTCGGCACGGTGTTGATCGCGGACGGCATGCTCACGTACTTCAGCCCGAACGGCTGGTTTCCGCAAGCCATCCAGGCGCTGCATCTCTATGGCGACGAAGTGCGGCTCACGCATAACTACTGGGGCGTGCTGATTTCGCTGATCGTGTCGGGCTTTCCGTTCGCGTTTCTGCTGACGCTTTCGTATGTGACGGGCATCGATCCGACGCTCGCGCGCGCGGCCGCCACGCTCGGCGCGAGTCCGTGGCAGCAGTTTCGCCAGATCTATCTGCCGCTCCTGCTTCCCGGCCTCACGATGACCGCGTGTCTTTCGTTCGTGCAGGCGTTCTCGGTGTTTCCGTCGGCGGTGCTGCTTGGCGCGCCGGCCGGCCCGACGCGCGTCATTTCGATCGCCGCGTCCGAAGCCGCGTTCGAAAGCTACGACTACTCGCTGGCATCGACGATTGCGATCGTCATGGGCTTCGTGCAATTGCTCGTGGTGGGCGGCATGCTCGGCGCGCGCCGCTTCTTCTACACGGGCCCGGTGACGGGAGGAAAGGGATAATGACCACCGACAATCGCGCCGCGTCCACGTGGCAAGCCCCGGCTCCGACTCAACGTTCCGGCAAGAACATGAAACAGCATGCGAGCCTGCGCGACAGGCTGTGGAAGTTCTTCGTCTGGACGACGATGGGCTTCTTTCTCGTCAACGTGCTGCTGCTGATTGCGACCGTCGCGGTCAATTCGGTCGCGACGCGCTGGTTCGGCACCCTGCTGCCGCAGGGCTTCACGCTGCACTGGTATGCGCAGGCGTGGAGCGACTTTCAATTGTCGAGCGTGCTGCTCGTGACGCTCGAAGTGGTGGGCGCGGTGGTGCTGCTGTCCATCGTGCTCGGCGTGCCGGCCGCGTATGCGCTCGCGCGCGTGCAGTTTCCGGGCAAGCGTTTCGCGATGCTCGTCTTCCTGCTGCCGTTGATGGTGCCGCCCGTGACCTACGGCATTCCGATGGCGACGGTCATGTACAAGTTCCATCTGGCCGGCACGCTGACCGGCGTGATCCTCGCGAATCTGGTGCCGGCGCTGCCGTTCGTGATTCTCGTGATGACGCCGTTCATCGAGCAGATCGATCCGAATCTGGAATCCGCCGCGCGCATTTTCGGGGCGAACACCGCGCGCTATTTCCGCTACGTGCTGTTGCCGCTGCTCGTGCCGGGCATGCTGGCGGCGGGGCTGCTCGTGCTGGTGCGCACCATCGGCATGTTCGAGCTGACGTTCTTCACCGCTGGACCGACCACGCAAACGCTCGTCGTCGCGCTGTACTACGCGGTGTTTTCGACGGGCGTGCGCGCGCCGCAATCCATCGACGCCATGGCGATGATCTACATGGCCATCACGCTGATCTGGGTGCTGATCGCGCTGCAGTTCGTGAGCCCGACGCAGCTCGTTTCGCGCGTGAAGGAGCAGCGCCAGTGACGCGCGCAGTCGTCGATCTGAAGCCGGAGCCGCTGCTGCGGATCGCGCGTGGCGCGCATGGCGTGGACGTGGCGCCATCGGCGGGCGGGCGCATCGTGCGCTTCACGACAAACGGCGCGCGCGGCGCGCACGAGTGGCTCGTGCCCGTCACCGCGCAAAGCTGGCCGTGCGATGCGTGGCCGAAAGGCGGCAGCTATCCGCTCGTGCCTTTCTCGAATCGCGTGCGGGACGTGCATTTTCCCGCGCCGGACGGCACGCGCATCGAACTGACGACGTTCCCCGGCATGGCGCACGCGCTGCATGGCTTCGGCCAGTACGCGGCGTGGAGCGTCGAGCGTCATGATGCGGATTGCATCGAGATGCGCCATGTTCATCGCGAGGGCGAGCATGGCTGGCCGTGGGCTTACGAAGCCGTCCAGACGATACGCGTCACCGACGATGGCGCGCGGCTCTCCATGCGCGTGATCAACCGTTCGTCGCAGCCGATGCCCGTGGGATTCGGCTTTCATCCGTACTTCGCGGCGCAGGCAGCGGACCTCGATGCAACGACGCTCTGGCGTCACGAAGCGGAAATCGCGGTGGGGCAGTCGGACGAGAAACCGCCGCGCCATCACGCGAAAGAGGACGCAGGCTACACGCGATACATGAGCGGCTGGAACCGCCGCGCGACGCTGCAATACGGCGACGATGAGGACGACGGCGACGGCCGCACGCTCACGCTCATCGCTGACGGGCCGCTCGATCACGTCGTCGTGCATTGTCCGGCGGGCGCGGCGTACCTGTGCGTCGAGCCGGTTTCGCACGTGAGCGACGGCTTCAATCTGCAGGCGCAAGGCGTGCCGGGAACGGGTGTCGCCGTGATTGCGCCAGGTAGTGAAATAGCGGCGTCGCTCGCGATGGCAACTGACGCGCGCCCGCACCCGGCCCGCGCCGCCGACGCCGCCTGACACGGGCGCTCACGCAAGGCGGCGCATCGCACGCATTCGTCGCGTTCGTCGCGTTCATCATCGCGTCACCGGGGAGGAGAAGAACGCATCGACCATATCGACGATGCGCCACGTCGAACACGGCCGGCGGCAATGCGCGTCGAAGCCGGCGTCTTTCAGCACCTCGACGGGATCGGCGGGCCACACGTTGCTCATCGCGACGAGCAGCCGCCCGGTCACGTCGGCGTCCATGCGCAGCGTGCGGATGAAGACATAGCCCGATTCGCTGTCGAGACTCGTATCGAGCGCGAGCGCCTGCGGATGCCAGCTATGCACGAGCGAGCGGATCGCCCCGAGATCCTGCGAATGGATCACCTGCAAGCCTTTGCCGCGCAATTGCAGCGCGAGCGAATCGCCGATCGACTTGTCCTTGTGGGCAATCAGCACGCGGCGCGCGAAGTTGCCGGCGGGCGCGCGCTTGATGCGCCACAACGCGAATTCGCTTTCGTGGTCGGCCGGACGGGGCGCCATGACATCCTCCCTCTTCGCAAGATCGTGATTGTCGTGATGCGCCCAGTGTCGGCGGTTCGCGGCATCGGCCCAACCCGGCACGGGCGGGGAATCGCAGGCCTTTTGGGAGACCTCCTTTCGTATCCCCGCGAAAGGAGGGTTGGGCACGCGTGCGCGCCGCGCGTAGTATCGAAAGCGTTCTCGGGGACTCGCAATGGAAAACGGTTATTTCAAAACGGTATTGCTGGTAGAGGACGAAGGGCTCACCAGGAGCGCGATGAAAAGCCTGATCCTGGCGAACGAGCCTTTGCTCGAAATCGACGAGGCCGACGGCTTCGATCAGGCGAAAGCGAGGCTCGGCGCCCGCTCGTACGACCTGATGTTCCTCGACTACAACCTGCGCGGCCAGGCCACGGGCATCGATCTGCTCAACTGGATACGCGAGGAAGAGCGCGAGGTTCAGACCATCATGCTGTCCGCGCAGGACGACCGCGACACGGTGCTCGAATGCATCCGCAGCGGCGCGTGCGGCTTCATCTCGAAGGGCAGCGAGCAGGGCGCGAGCGTGTTTCGCGAGGCGCTCAAGACCATTCTCAACGGACGCGTCTATCTGCCGAACACCGTGCTCGGCAAGGGCGGCCACAGTCCGAAGCCCGTTTCCACGCACTCGGCCGTGACCATCGAATCGCTCGATCTGCCGCCGCGTCTCACCGAAACGCTGCGCTACCTGCTGCAAGGGCTGTCGAACAAGGCGATCGCGCGGAAGATGAACATCAGCGAAAACACCGCCAAGGAATATTCGAGCGACCTGCTCGCGCGTTTTCACGTCACGCGGCGAACGTTTCTCATCGTCGAAATGGCGCGGCGCGGAATCGAAATGCCGATGGGCAACACGTCGTCGGCTTCGTGACGATTCGCGCGGCGGCTTCCGTCTCTCAAAATTCCGGGCATCGCCCGCCGGGATGTTAAGGTAACGCTGAGATTATTCTTAAGACGGGATGAGTGCAGGTGGATAGCAGGTCGATGTTCAACAAGTTGAAAGGCGCCGGTAAAACATTCGCGTGTGTGGCGGCATTGTCGGGAGCGTTCGCGCTTGCCGCATGCGCGCCGCTTCCCGAGCAGCAAGCCAATGCCGATGCCGCCGCCGCTTCCGCGGCATCCGCTGCACGGGCGGCGAGCGCGGCAGCGGCAGCGAAAGCCGCCGCGCCCGCGACGGGACCGACGGAGCAGCGGATCGTCGTCGGCGGGGCGAGCGGGTATCGTCTGACGGTAAAAACGACGCCGCCCGCGCAGGTCTGCGACAACGACGCCTTCGCCGACGGCGTCCGCTACGGCTACGCGCTGACCTGGAACCGGCTCGTCGGCGAGGAAATGCGCGGCAGCGGCGGCAAGCCGGCGAAGCGCAAGCTCGGCAAGTTCGACGCCGCCGCCGTCCATTCGCTCGACGACGAGTACAAGATCCAGTGGAACGGCAAGGAGCGCACGAACGCCTGCGCGTCGGACGGCTATCTGATCGGGCGCATCGTCGGCACGCATCTGGCCGGCGAAGACATGCGCAACGGCCAGCCGTCGTAAGCGCGCCGGATCAGTCGCACGCGTGCGTGGCCGTGACGTAGCGGCTCGCCGCGATATCGCCGTAAAGCGTGTAGCCGGTGCCTCGCGCGGCCGGTTGCGCGACGACGAGCACCGTCGATGCGCCGCCTTTCCCCTTCACCGATACCGCCTGGCTGTCCGCGCCGAGTCCGTACTCGCGCACGGGCGCGCCGAACGGTATCCATTGTTCCTTCACGCAGCGGACGAAATCGAACGTCGCCAGGTTCGACGTGCCCGAGCCGATCGGCACGGTCTTGAGCAGGGCGTCGTCCGTCGTCACGCACGACGCGAGCCCGAGCGTGAAACAAGCCGCCAAGCAATTCGCGACAATTTTTCTCATATTTCCGATGCCCCTGTGAGCGGTATCCACTTAGTCTTGGCGCCGATGACACCTGACGCGCTTCGTTGATGAGCAGCCGTCGCTCCCGATAGCGTCAAGTCGGGTCAACCGTAGCCGTTATACAGACGTTTCTTGTTCTGCAACGTTTTGTAGGGCGCGAATGCCGCTGCTGTAAGCCGGCGCCGCGCCCCCACTGTGCATCACGCGCGGCCCCCATAACAACGATTAGCGCAGCAGCCGGCAGTTTCATCGTCAGGCAGCGGCGCGAGCAGGTTCCAAACAATCGCATGTCTCGCAGAAAGTTGTTCGCCCGGCTTCGCGCCCATTCGAAGCCCGGAGATTCGCCCGGCGCCTCTCCCGATATTCAGCGCTTCGTCACGCCCGTGCTCGCGGTCGTCGTGTGCGCGCTGTTGCTCGTCGTGTTCCAGCATTTGTCCCATTCGGTCGACTACAAGTCCGTGGTCCGCTCGCTGCGCCTGCTTTCGTTCGAGGCGTGGGGCGGGGCGCTCTTCGCGACCGCGCTCAGTTTCGCCGCGCTCGTCGGGCGCGACGCCATCGGCTTGCGTCACATCGGCGCGACGGTGCCGCGCTCGCTGCTGTGGGTCGGCGCGACGGTCGGTTCCGCGCTCGGCAACGTGACGGGCTTCGGCGCGCTGACGGGCGGCGCCGTGCGCTGCCGCGTGTACGGCGCGGCGGATGTCACGCCGGCGCAGGTCGGCCGGCTGTCGGTTTTCACGGGCGTGACGCTCGCGCTCTCGCTGGCGTTCATGACGGCGGTCGGCATGGTCGCGTCGGCGGGCACGCTCGCGGGCATGATGCATCTGTCCCCGGCGATGCTTCGCGTGATCGGCGCGGCGTTCCTCGCCCTGTTCGCCGCGATGCTCGTCTCCTGCGGACGCGAACCGCGCACGCTGCGTTCGCGCTGGAAGTGGCTCGCCTTCAACGTGCCGACGCGCCGCGATTTCGTCGCGCAAACGGCGCTCGCCGTCGTCGACGTCTTCGGCGCGGGCCTCGCGCTCTGGGCGCTGCTGCCGGGCGCGCACGTCGGTCTTGGCGAATTCATGACGGTCTTCTCGGCGGCGATGCTCCTCGGCATGATTGGCCACACGCCGGGCGGCGTCGGCGTGTTCGAGGCGGCGATGGTGTTCGCGCTCGGCCGCGATGTCGCGACGCCCGACGTGCTCGCCGCGCTGCTCGCGTATCGCGCGATCTACTTCGGCTTGCCGCTGATCCTGTCCGCCGGCGTCATGGCCGCGTTCGAAGGCCGCGCGCTGAAGGGCCGCTTCGCGTTCCTGAGCCCGCATCGCGTGTCGCAACTGGCGCCGCTCTTTCTCGCGATCGTCACGTTCGCCGCCGGTTCGATGCTCGTCATCTCGGGCGCCACGCCCGCGTTCAAGATGCGTATCGCGCTGTTGCAGACCATCGTGCCGCTGTGGGTGCTGGAAAGCTCGCAGTTGCTCGGCAGCGTGCTCGGCGTGCTGCTGCTCTTCGTCGCGCGCGGCCTGATGCGCCGGCTCGACGCCGCGTGGTGGCTCGCGCTGATCATCGCGGTGGCGAACTTCGCGCTGTCGCTCGCGAAAGGCCTCGCGTTCGTCGAAGCAGGCGTGCTGGCGTTCCTCATCGTGCTGCTCGTCGTGACGCGCGAGCGGTTCAATCGGCGGGCATCGCTCTTTGCGGAACGCTTCACGCTGACGTGGCTCTTTTCCGCCGGCATGGTGATGGCCGTCGCCGTGTGGATCATGTTCTTCGCTTTCCGCGACGTGCCGTACAACACGGACCTCTGGTGGCAATTCGCGTTCGACGAGCGCGCCCCGCGTGCGCTGCGCGCGACGCTCGCGGCCGGCGTGTTCGCGGCGGCGTTCGCGGTGTGGCAACTGCTGCGTCCGGCGGCGGGCCGCTTCGTGAAGCCCGCGCCGCAGGATCTCGCCGATGCCGCGCGCATCTTCCGCGCGCAGGAGCGCAGCGACGCCGGCCTCGCGATGATGGGCGACAAGAGCTTCCTCTTTTCCGAATCGCGCGAAGCCTTCCTGATGTACGCGAAACACGGCCGCACGTGGGCCGCGCTGCACGATCCGGTCGGCCCGCGCAGCGAATGGGCGGCGCTGATCCGCGAATTCGTCGCGCTCGCGCACCGGCACAACGGCCGCGCGGCGTTCTATCAGGTTCGCGCCGACGCGCTTCCGCTCTATCTCGACGCCGGTCTCACGCTCATGAAGCTCGGCGAAGAAGCGCACGTCGCGCTGTCGGATTTCGATCTGAAGGGCGCGCACCGCGCGAATCTGCGTTATGCGCTGAAGCGCGGCGAACGCGATGGCTTCGACACCGAGCTGATCGGCCCGGAGCGTATCGCCGAATGCATGCCGATGCTGCGCGAAATTTCCGACGACTGGCTCGACAGCCGTTCCGCGCGCGAAAAGAGCTTCTCGGTCGCGGCCTTCAACGAGGACTATCTGGCCGCGCAGTCGGTGCTGCTCGTGCGTCAGGCGGGCGCGCCCGTCGCGTTCGTCACCTTCATGACGACGGATCTCAACACCGAAGCGACCGTCGGCGTGATGCGCCACGTCGCGCAGGCGTCGCCGTACGCGATGGAATATCTCTTCACGAAGCTCGCGCTGCATCTGAAGGAAGCGGGGTTCAAGTCGCTGTCGCTCGGCATCGCGCCGCTTTCGGGCATGGAGCCGACGCCGCTTGCATCGCACTGGCATCGGCTGGCCGGACTCGTGTGGCGTTTCGGCGGGCGTTTCTACAACTTCCGCGGGCTGCGCGGATTCAAGAGCAAGTTCCAGCCGCACTGGGAGCCGCGTTATCTCGCGGCGTCCGGTTCGGTTGGCGTGTTTTTCACTTTGGCGGACCTTTCGCTGCTGGCGGGAGGCTGGCGTTCATGAATTACTTTGGCAAGAAACTGGCGGCGCTCGCGACGGCCGCCGTGTGTGGCGTTTCCCTGTTCGGCGCGGCGCACGCATCCACCGACACCAGCACCAGCGTCATTTCCGGCGGACGCTACGGGCAGGTGACGTTGACGAAGCCCGCGGGCGAGATGACCGGCTTCGTCGTGCTGTTCTCGGAAAAGACCGGCTGGAGTCCCGCCGATGCCGAAGCCGCCAACGCGCTCGCCGCGAAGGGCGCGATGGTCGTCGGTGTCGATACGCCGCACTACGCCGCGCATCTCGCCACGGAGAAGAAGGAGAAGTGCCACAACCTCGTCGGCGATGCGGAAGACATGAGCCATCAGCTCGAACGCACGGTGCAGACGAGCCACTATTTCTCGCCGATCTTCGCGGGCACCGGACAAGGCGCGACCCTGAGCGAACGCGCGCTCGGCCAGGCGCCCGACAACACGGTGGCGGGCGCGGTGTCGCTCGCGCCGGACGCGCAGCTCGATGCGCGCTTCAACCCGTGTCCGCCCGATCCGACCATCATCCATATGAAAGGCTTGCCGGGCTTCATGGAGCGCGCCGCGCTGCAGCCGGGCCATTCCCGCGCCGATGCCCTCGTCGCGATGGCCGCGCCGCATCTGAAGAAGCCCGAAGCGCCCGTCGATAGCGACGTGTCCGATCTGCCGCTCATCGAACTGCGCGCGGCGCAACCGACCGATCTGCTCGCGATCGTCATTTCCGGCGACGGCGGCTGGCGCGATCTCGACAAGACGATGGCGCTCGCGCTGCAACGCGACGGCGTCTCGGTGATCGGCATCGATTCGCTGCGCTACTTCTGGAGCGAGAAGTCGCCGGAGAAGACGGCATCGGACATCGCGCGCGTGATCCGCACGTACGATGCGCGCTGGCATACGAGCCACGTGGCGCTCGTCGGCTATTCGTTCGGCGCGGACGTGATGCCGTTCGCGTACAACCGCCTGCCGGACGCGGTGCGCGCGCAGGTGTCCTATATCTCGCTGATGGGCTTCGCGCCGGAAGCGGACTTCCAGATTCGCGTGACGGGCTGGCTCGGCATGAAGGCGAGCGAGAAGGCGCTGAAGGTCAAGCCGGAACTGGCGAAGCTGCCGCCCGCGATGGTCCAGTGCATCTACGGCGAAAAGGAAGACGACACGCTGTGCCCGACGCTCACGAAGACGGGCATCGAAGTGGTGAAGCTGCCGGGCGATCACCACTTCGGCGGCGATTACGATGCGCTCGCGCGCCGCATTCTCGCAGGATGGCGCAAGCAGATCGCGGCGCGGGCGGGGGCCTGAGCCGCGTTCCCGGTTACTGAAGCGCGCCGAGAAAGTCGCGCTTGCCGATGGGCGCGCCGAGATGGCGCAGGATGTCGTGCGTGGTCACGACGTGGAAATAGAAGTTCGGCAGCCCGAAGCCGAGCAGATAATCGACGCCCGAAAACGAGGGCGAAAAGTCCGGGAACTTGAGCGTCACCGTGCGGGTTTCGCTATCGGCGAGCGTGGCTTGGTCGATGCTCTTCAGGTACGCAATCGTCTTCGCGATGCGTTCCTGCAATGCCGAGAAGCTGTCCTCGTTGTCCTCGAAACGCGGCGCTTCGACGCCCGAGAGGCGCTGCGCGGAGAGCTTCGCGGTATCGCTTGCGCGCTGGATCTGCGCGGCGAGCGGCAGCATGTCGGGCGCGAGGCGCGCGGCGATGACATCGGCGTGGGCGAGGCCTTTTTCATCGGCGAAGGCGGCGCCTTTTTCCAGCAGGGACGAGCACACTTCCAACCCGCGAATGAACACGGGAATCGACGCGCGATACATCGAAAGGGACATGGTCTGGCGCTCCTTGGCGTTGTGCGGACCGCAGCGGTCCGTCTGGGGGAAGGACGTCAAGCATAGCGCCCGGCGCTTTTCGCTGCTCGGATGACCGGGCGCTACTTCTCGTCGCGCGGCGCGTGCCGCGCTTCCCACGCGCGGACCTGCTGCTCGTAGCGCTCGAGCGCTTCTTCATAGAGATCGAACACGCACGGATGGCAGCCGCTGTTGCAGCAGTCGTCGGGCGAAGGGCGCTCGGGCTGCGTTGGGCGCGGGTCGGTGGAATCGGCTGGATTGGCTGAAGTCATGACGGCGATATTGCGCGATGCATAGCCGTATTGTGCGACTCGCGCGTGTTGAACGCCGCCGCTCGACCTAGCTTTTGGCGGAGCCTCGCCGCGCGACGATGCGATACTTGCCGCGAACCGCCGTGCTTCCAACAAGCGAGGACTGTGATCGATGAACCAGACCGTCAGGCGTGCGATCCTCGGGGCGCTCGCGAGCGCGATGCTCGCGGGCTGCGCTGCATCGCAGGATGCGTCCGAGTCCGCCCAAACCGCGCGCGGCGACCAGACGCCGTACAGCGCGGAAATCCGTCGCACGCAGTCGGGCATTCCGCACATCCGCGCCGCCGACTGGGGCAGCCTCGGCTACGGTTACGGCTACGCGCAGGCGCAAGACAATCTGTGTTCGCTCGCCGACGGCTTCGTCACCTGGCGCGGCCAGCGCTCGGAATACTTCGGCGGCGAGGCGCGTCCGCCGGCTGCATCGATTTTCGGCCAGCCGCGCAATCTCGATTCCGATTTCTTCTTCCGCTTCGTCGACGATCAAGCCGCCGTCGACCGATATCGCGCGGCGCAATCGGCCGATTTGCGCGGTCTGATCGACGGCTTCGTCGCGGGCTACAACCGCTATCTCGCCGACCTGAACGCCGGGCAATTCCCGGGCGCGCATGCGGCGTGCCGCAGCCAGCCGTGGGCCGGGAACATCGCCGCCGACGACATTTATCGCCGGCTGATCGCGGCGAATCTCGCGGGCGGATCGGCGCGCTTCGTGCAATCGATCGCGGCGGCGCATCCTCCGAAGGCGGGGGCGCAGGCGCCGGCCGCATCGCTCGATACGAACGACTTGCGTTATTCGGTCGGCGACGTGCCCGGCATCGGCAGCAACGCGCTCGCGTTCGGCGCGCCGATCACGCGCGACCGGCGCAGCATCCTGTTCGGCAATCCGCACTGGTACTGGCGCGGCCCGGACCGTTTCTATCAGGCACAACTCACCATTCCCGGCCGGCTCGACGTGGCGGGCGTGTCGTTTCTCGGCGTGCCGCTCATCGTGATCGGCTTCAACGAGAACATCGCGTGGACGCACACGGTTTCGACCGCGCGCCGCTTCGGCATCTACGAACTGACGCTCGATCCCGCCGATCCCACGCGCTACCGGTACGACGGCGCGAGCGAACCGATGACGCCCGTGCCGCTCACCGTGCGCGCGCGCCGCGCCGACGGCTCGCTCGCATCGGTGACGCGCACGCTGTACCGGACGCGCTTCGGGCCGGTCGTCGATCTGTCGCCGCTCAACGCGGCGCTCGGCTGGAACGCACAGCACGCCTACGCGCTCGCCGACATCAACGCGGACAACGTGCGCAGCTTCGAGAACTTCTTCGCGTGGAACCAGGCGCGCTCGCTCGACGATTTCATCGCGATCCAGAAGCGCTACGCGGCGATTCCGTGGGCCAACACGTTCGCGATCGGCCGTGGCGATGCGCGCGCGTGGTTCGCGGACATCGGCGCGGTGCCCGGCGTCCCGGACGCGCTCGCCGATGCCTGCACGACGCCCACCGGCCGCGCGGTCGCGGCGCGGATGCCGGGCGTGCCGTTCCTCGATGGATCGAAGAGCGCGTGCGCGTGGCGCACCTCGGCGGGCAGCGTCCGGCCCGGCGCGCTGCCGGTCGATCAAATGCCCTTCACCGCGCGCGGCGATTACGTCGGCAATTTCAACGACAGCTACTGGCTCACGAACGCGAACGCGCCGCTTAACGGCTATCCGCGCATCATGGGCGCGACGCGCGAACCGCAGTCGCTGCGCACGCGCTACGGTCATCTGCTCGCCGCGCGGCTGCAGCGCGAAAGCGGCGGGGTGACGCGCGATGCGGTCGAATCGGCGGTGCTGGAGGCGAAATCGATGTCGGAGACGCTGTATCGGCAGCCGCTGCTCGATGCCGTCTGCACGCCCGGCGATGCCGCGAGCGCGCTCAACGACGCCTGCGAGGTGCTGCGTAACTGGAACGGCACGGCGGACATCGACGCACGCGGCGCGAATCTCTGGGACGAGCTCTGGGAGCGGCTCGCGCGCATTCCGCCGGGGCGTCTTTTCACGACGCGCTTCGATCCGTCGCGCCCGCTCGCGACGCCCAGCGGGCTGAACACGCGCGATCCGGCCGTGGTGCAGCAAATTCGGCAGGCGCTCGGCGGGGCGGCGTTGTCGTTGCGGCTGAACGGCTTCGCGCTCGATTCGCGCCGAGGCGATCTGCTCTACACGACACGCAACGGCGAGCGCGTGCCGCTCTTCGGCGGCTGCGACGAGGAGGGCTACTTCACGGTCGTGTGCGCGGGACGTCCGCTCGACGCAAAGGGCTATCCGATGGACGTCAGCGGCGAGGGTGACAGCTATCTGCAAGTGGTGACGTTCACGGAGAACGGGCCTGCGGGCGTCGAAGCCGACACGCTGCTCGCGCCCGCCGAATCGGACGATCCGGCTTCGCCGCATTCCGGCGACGCGACGCGTCTTTTCGCAGCGAAGCGCTGGCAGCGCTTCCCGTTCACCGAGCAAGCGATCGAGGCAGATTCCGCCGGATCGCGCGTGGTGGTGTCGGGCGCGCGATGACGCCAATCTTCAGACGACACGCGTCACCGAATCAAGAGGAATCCCGTCTATGATGGAGGTTTGCCCGCACGGAAACCCGTCATGACTACTGGCGACAGCACCCAACACGAAGAAGCGGTACGGCTCGACGCGTCCGCGTTGCAGGAATTCGTCGATCGCAAATGGAACGACGAGATCGTTCCCGCGCTGACCGACTACATCGCGGTGCCCGCGAAAAGCCCCATGTTCGACGTCGACTGGGCGCGGCACGGCTTCATCGAACGCGTGGTCACGGACGCCGTCGACTGGGTGAAGGCGCAGCCCGTCAAGGGCCTGAAGGTCGAAATCGTGCGCCTTGCCGGACGCACGCCGGTGATCTTCTTCGAAGCGCCCGCCACGCGCTCGGGCAGCACCGAAACGGTCGTGCTCTACGGTCACCTCGACAAGCAGCCGGAATTCGAAGGCTGGCGCAGCGACCTCGGTCCGTGGACGCCCAAGCTCGAAGACGACAAGCTCTACGGCCGCGGCGGCGCCGACGACGGTTACGCCACGTACGCCAGCATCACCGCGATCGCGGCGCTGGATGCGCAGGGCGTCGAGCGGCCGCGCTGCGTCGGCATTATCGAGACGTGCGAGGAATCGGGCAGCTACGACTTGCTGCCGTACATCGATGCATTGCGCGACCGGCTCGGCGACGTCGGCCTCGTGATCTGCCTCGATTCGGGCGCGGGCAACTACGATCAACTGTGGCTGACCACGTCGCTGCGCGGCCTCGTCGCCGGCGATCTGGAAGTGCAGGTGCTGGAAGAAGGGCTGCATTCGGGCGGCTACGGCGGCATCGCGCCGTCGACGTTCCGCATCATGCGGCAACTCTTCGAGCGGCTCGAAGACGCGGCCAGCGGCAATCTGCTGCCGAAGGATTTTCATTGCCCGATTCCGTTGCAACGGCTGCGCGAAGCCGAAGCGACAGCGCACATTCTCGGCGACGACGTCTGGAAGAAGCTGCCGTGGAGTTGCGGTCAGGACGGCGGCAGCGTGCTGCCGACCACGACCGATCCGAAAGAGGCGCTCCTCAATTCGACGTGGCGTCCTTCGCTGACGGTGACGGGCGCGGCCGGCCTTCCGGCGCTCGCCGATGCCGGCAATGTCCTCGCGCCGCGCACGGCGTTCAAGCTGTCGTTGCGCCTGCCGCCGCTCGTCGAGGCGACGGAAGCGGTCGCGCAACTCAAGTCGTTGCTCGAATTCGATCCCCCGTACAACGCGAAAGTCACGTTCAAGCCCGAGGCCGGCGCGGCGACGGGCTGGAGCGCGCCGGAGCTTGCGCCGTGGCTGGCGTCGTCGCTGAACGATGCGTCGCGTCATCACTTTGGCGCGGATGTCGCGTATATCGGGCAGGGCGGCACGATTCCGCTCATGAACACGCTGAAGGAGGGCTTCCCGCGTTCGCAGTTCATGGTGTGCGGCGTGCTCGGGCCGAAGTCCAACGCGCACGGACCGAACGAATTCCTGCACGTCCCGTACGCGAGGAAGCTGACGGCGGCGGTGGCCGAAGTGATCGCCGCCGCGCCCTGAGTTGTATCGACTTCTTCTTGCTTCACGGACGCCCGCTGCTCGCGGGCGTTTTTTCGCCTGTTCTTAGCGAATTCCTAAAATGGAACTGGTCAGGCCAGTTGATCGTCTGTAAAGTGGAAGGCCGCGCGCTTCCGGAGAAAGCGCCGCCCAGCCATCGATCAAGGAGACGAGAGTCGCAATGAACGAAACCAGCAAATCCGAACAACGCATTGCCGCCGATACCCTGCACGCCTACGTTCGCGCCATCTGGGAAAGCGCCGGCAGCGCGCCGCGCGAAGCGGAACTGGTCGCGGATCACCTCGTGATGTCCAACCTGTCGGGCCACGATTCGCACGGCGTCGGGATGATCCCGCGCTATGTGTCGTCGCTCGGGGACGGCGAGCTGCAACTGAACACGCACGCGGAAATCGTCCGCGACGCAGGCGCGGTGCTGACCGTCGACGGCCGCAAGGGGTTCGGTCAAGTCGTGGCCTACGAAGCGATGGAGCACGGTATCGAGCGCGCGAAGAAGTTCGGCGTGTGCGCGGTCGGCCTGCGCAACGCGCATCACATCGGGCGCATCGGCCATTGGGCGGAGCAGTGCGCGAAGGCGGGACTGGTGTCGTTCCACTTCGTCAACGTGGCGGGCGACCCGCTCGTCGCGCCGTTCGGCGGCATCGACCGGCGCTTCGGCACGAATCCGTTCTGCGCGGCGTATCCGCGCGAGGGCAAGAATCCGCTCGTGCTCGACTTCGCGACGGCGGGCATCGCATATGGCAAGACGCGCGTGGCCTACAACAAGGGCGTCACGGTTGCGCCGGGCATGCTGCTCGACCACGAAGGGCGCCCGACCGTCGAGCCGAAAGTCATGCACGAAGAGCCGTTCGGCACGCTGACGGCGTTCGGTCTGCACAAGGGTTCCGGGCTCGCCGCGCTGTGCGAGATCTTCGGCGGGGCGCTGTCGGGCGGCTACACGACGCACGAGAGCACGCTGCAAAAGACGAGCGCAATCATGAACTGCATGACCTCCGTGATTCTCGATCCCAATGCCTTCGACGCTCCCGCCGCTCAAGCCGAAGCCGAGGCCTTCCTCGAATGGATGAAGGCATCGCCGCACGGTGAAGGCGTCGAATCGATCTACGCGCCGGGCGAGCCGGAAGACGCGCGTCGCGCGGAACGCGGTGCGAACGGCGTGCCGATCGATCCGACCACGTGGAAGCAGATTCGTGAATCGGCGCAGAAATCGGGCATGGCGGAAGCGGAAATCGAGAAATTCGCGAGTGCGCTGAAGTAAGCCGCACGCGTCCGTCAGCTCGATCGGCGCGCGGCAAATTGGTCAAGCCAATTTCGCCGCGCGTCGTGTGATGGATCAGCGCACCATGTCTCGCTCGATCCATTCGATCACCGACGTCCGCTTCGGCTGCCAGCCGAGCAACGTGCGGGCGCGTTCACCGCGCACGCGGCTATTCGAACCGAGCCCGTACGACGCCATTTCGTAGCCCCATTCCTCGATCGCCTGTTCGAGCGGCCAGTCTTCCGGTCCGCGCAGGCCGAGCGCCTTCGCCATCGCGGCGGTCATGTCGCGGAACTGCGCTTCGCCGCTTTCGATGAAATAGAACGTGCCCGCCGGCGTTTTTTCGAGCGCGCGGCGATAGGCATCGACGACATCGTCGATATGCACGTTCGACCAGATGTTCAGCCCGCGTCCCACGTGACGCACGACGCCGCTCTTCTTCGCCTGCCGTTCGAGGCGCGGCAACTGCACGCTCGCGGTGTCGGGAATTGCGCCGTGGCCGTAGATTAGCGTGTTGCAGAGGACGGCCGAGCGCACGCCGCGCTTGGCGGCATCCAGCACGAGATTGTCGATGGCGACGCGCGGCGCCTTGTCGGCGGTCGGCTTCGGCAGCGTGTCTTCCGTATAGATGGAATCCGATGCCTCGCCGCCCGACGCGTCCCCGACGATGCTCGATCCGCTCGTATGCAGGAAGGGCTTATTCGAGCCTTCGAGCGCGCTCGTCAACGCTTCGACCGCGCCGCGATGATCGCTGCTGGCGGCGTTGATGACGGCATCGGCTGCGCGCGCTTCGGCGGCGAGCAGGGCGGCGTCATCCAGACTGCCGACGACCGGCTCAATGCCCGCGCGCTTCAACGCGTCGCTTTGTTCCGCCCGGCGAATCAGCCCGCGCACCCGGTGACCGTCGTGCGCGAGTCCCGCCGCAATGGAACCGCCGATGAAACCGCCCGCGCCCGTAATGAAAATATTCATGAAGTTACTCCGCTAAATGAATCAGTGCGCACAGTATGGTTCGCTTCGACTTTCGCAAAAAGAGTGGTAGTCTCAAAACAACCTTGACTGCCGATCAACAATCTTCGCGCGCCCGGACGAATTCCAGTGAAAACCAACACCGACGAATTGCTGGTTTTCGTCACCGTGATCGACAGCGGTTCGATGACGGCCGCCGCCGAAGCCTTGCAGCAAACCGTCTCCGGCGTGAGCCGCACGCTCACGCGCCTCGAAAAGAAGCTCGACGCGACGCTCGTGCGCCGTACCACCCGCCGCCTGCAACTCACGGACGAAGGCGAACTTTTTCTGACCCGCGCCCGCGCGATCCTCGCCGCGATGGACGACGCCGAAGAAGCCATCTCGCGGCAGCGCGAGCGTCCCGCCGGGCGGCTGCGCGTGGACGCGGCGTCGCCTTTCATGCTTCATTGCGTCGTGCCGCACGTGAAGGCGTTCGCCACGCTCTACCCGGAGATATCGCTCGAACTGACGAGCAACGAACGCATCGTCGACTTGCTGGAGCAACGCGTGGATATCGCGATTCGTATCGGCGCGCTGCAGGATTCCACGCTGCATGCGCGCACGCTCGGCAGCAGCCGGCTGCGCGTGCTCGCGAGTCCCGCTTATCTCGCGGAACACGGCGAACCGCGCGACGTCGACGAACTCGCGCGTGCGAGGCTCATCGGCTTCACCGCGCCGGAAAGCCTCAACGACTGGCCCTTGCGTGATGGACGCGACGGCCGCGGCGCCGCTTTCGTGACGATCAAACCGGCGGTTTGGGCCTCCAGCGGCGAAACTATCCGGCAAATCGCAATCGACGGCGGCGGCATTGCGTGTCTCGCCGACTTCATGACCGCCGCCGATGTCGAAGCCGGCCGCCTTCGCACGATTCTCGACGACGCGCTCGAGGACGTTCGGCAGCCGATCAGCGCGGTGTACTACCAGAGCGAATCGCTTGCGGCGCGCACACGCGCGTTCCTGGATTTCCTTTCCAACAAACTGACGCTCTGATCCATCGACCTTTAACTCATCAATCCGACCATGCCACCGATAGAAGCCATCAACGCTCCCGGCCTGCCGATTCCTGCCGGTCACTACAGTCACGCGACGCGCGCCGGCAACCTCGTCTGCGTGTCTGGCCAATTGCCGATGCGCCCCGACGGCACGCACACCGGCGACCGGCCGTTCGAAGAGCAGGCCGAGCAGACCTTGCTCAATCTGCGGACCGTGCTGGAAGCGGCGGGCGCGAGCCTCAACGACTGCATCGAAGTGACGGTCTATCTCGTCGGCGTCGAGCACTGGAAGGCGTTCAACGAGATCTACGCGCGGCACTTCGGCGACTGGAAGCCCGCGCGCGCCGTCGTGCCGGTCGGCGCGCTGCACTACGGCTATCTGCTCGAAATTTCGGCGCGTGCGTGGGTTGAGCCCGTCTAGGCCAGATCGAGCGCGTGCGTGAGGTCGCCGAGCGGCGCTTCGCCATTCGCCGCGAATGCGCGATCGCGGGCGGCGACGCCGTCCAGCGGCGCCAAATCATGCACGCGCGAAATGAAGCGCAGGATCGAGTTCGTGTCGTAGACGGTGTGATCGACGTACGCCTTCTTCGCCAGCGGCGACACGACGAGCGCCGGAATGCGCGAACCCGGTCCCCAGCGATCGCCCTTCGGCGGCGCAACGTGGTCCCACCAGCCGCCGTTTTCGTCGACGGTCACGATCACGACCGTGTTCTCCCACTGCGGCCCGCGCCGGATGTGCTCGATCACGCTGGTGATATGACGGTCGCCCGACGCGACGTCCGCATACCCCGCGTGCATGTTGAGATTGCCTTGCGGCTTGTAGAACGTGACGGGCGGCAGGCGGCCCGCGTCGATGTCGGCGAGCAGCTTGTTGGACGAGGGATCGTCGCCGAGGCCGGCGTCGCGCAGATGCCGCTCGCGTGCGGCCGTACCCGGCGCGAAGTTTCGGAAGTAGTTGAACGGCTGGTGATGGTACTGAAAGTCCGGCACCGCGCCGGTATCGCGATGATCGAGCGCGTATTGCCAAGCGCCGCTATACCACGCCCAGTCGATGCCTTTTTCCGACAGGCGATCGCCAATGGTGGCGTACGTCTGCGGCGGCAACACGAGCGCGTTCGATGTGTCCGCGAAACGAGGATCGCCGCCCGGCGCGGGCTTGACATTGCTCGGCTGATACGGCGCGAACATGGTGTTGACCGCGTAGCCGTCGGCGGTGAGCGAGCCGTCGCGCACGAATTTGGGCGGTCCTTCCAGCGCGGACTTCGGCGAATCGGGCGCGAGCTTCAGCCGCGAGCCGGTCGGGTCGTTGCCTTCCACGACGGCCAGAAGCTTCGCGGCCGGGCCGTTGCGCGCATCGGCATAAAACGGCGCCTGTGCCGAAATCAGGAAGATGTGATTCAGCCAGGAACCGCCGAAGGCGGACATGAAGAAGTTGTCGCACAGCGTGTATTGCTGTGCGAGTCCCCAGAGCTTCAGCGTGTCCGGCGAGTTCCGGTAATGCCCCATGACGAGGCCGCCCGAGTCGCCCCACGCTGCGAACTGATTGTTGCGCCCGGCGTTGATCTGCATCTGATTCTGATAGAAGCGATGCACGAGATCCCGCGTAATGACGCCGTTCGGCAGCGGCTCGCCGTGTGCGTCCGCGAGCCGGAATGGGCCGTTGCGCAAACTGTTGATCTGATTTTCAGCAATTGCATACCGCTTTCCATCGACTTCCTGCGCCTGCGGGACGAGTCCGCCCCAGATTTTCGGCAGCGTGGGCAGCGGCGTGACGCCGTCGCGGTCGAGTTGCGTGTACTGCGACGCCGCGACGGCCGAAAGCGGATATTGCACGCCCGGAAAGTCGCCATAGAGATTGGTGAAGCTGCGGTTCTCGGCGTAGATCACGACGATCTGCCGAACCTTCGCGGCGAGCGTGCGGTCCAGCGAAGCATCGGCGGCGGTCTTGGGCGTGGACGGCTTGGGATCGAACAGGTTGCATCCGCCGAGTGACAGGCCGGCAAGACCGACGCCGGCTGCAATGAGCCGCCGCCGCGCGGGATCGGCGGGCGCGTCGTTTTCCGTGGGAAGGTCCTGATGCGGATGCTCGTGCTCTTTCATTGCCTGACTCCTCGTGAACATGCGGGCGGGCGCGGACCGGCGCTCGCATTATCGACGGCAGAAGATGACGCACGCATGGCACTACGCCGCGCTGCGCCGCCGGAATGGCCGTGCGCTTTGCCTGGCAAGCACGTCGACCGATTGACAGCGCATGATGCCGCATCGTCCCGGCGCGTGATAGTCGGTCAAACGGCATAGGCAAAGCCAGGAAAAGCTTGCGAATGCGCTTATGCCATTTGGCCGACTGGAAACTCTCGAACGGGGTGACTAACATCCTCAACTGAACACGAGCTTCGCTCCGACGAGAACCAGCGTCGCGGCGAGTACGTGGCGCAGCAGCGCTTCGGGCGCCTTCGAAGACAGCGCGCTGCCAATGGCAATGCCCGGGATCGAGCCCACGAGGAGCGAAAGGAGCAGCGCCCAGTCAACGGAGCCGACCATCCAGTGCCCGGCACCGGCAATGAGCGTCAGCGGCACGGCGTGCGCCACGTCCGAACCGACAATGCGCGCCGTCGCAAGGCGCGGATAGATCAGCAGCAGGACCGTGACGCCAATCGCGCCGGCGCCCACGGAGGTAATCGAAACGAGCACGCCGAGAATTGCTCCGGTCAGCACGGTCCACGCGGTCATGCGCGCCGGATTGTCCGGGCGGTCGTGGCCCTTTTTGTAAGCGAGGCGCGCGAGTTGCGGCCGGAATATGAGCGAAACGGCCGTGACGAGCAGGGCGGTGCCGAGAATCGACTGGATGAGCCGCGCCGTGTCGGGCGAGGTTATGCCGTGCCGGTGCAGGAAATACAGGGTGAGCGCCGCGGCCGGCACGCTGCCTGCGGCGAGCCGGCCGGTGATGCGCCAGTCGACCGACCCTTTCAGGCCGTGCACGAGCGTGCCAGCGGTCTTCGTGGCGGCGGCGTAGAGCAGGTCGGTGCCGACCGCCGTCGCGGGATGTATGCCGAACAGCAGCACGAGTAGCGGCGTCATCAGCGAGCCGCCGCCCACGCCCGTCAGGCCGACGAGGAATCCGACCGCGAGCCCGGAGACGGAATAGAGTAAGTCGATATGCGGAAATGACATCGATCGGAGAGAACCCGTCAGGCGAGGGGGAGTCGAAAAACCGTCGATGATAGCCGGTAAGCCGTCCAATTGCTGCATGAAGGCCGCGTCTGGCCCACGGACTGCGGGCTGTGTGAGCCGGGCGGCGGAACATCGCTGTCTGCCCAAAATGCCGCCGGATGGTCTTTCAAGTCACTTTCAGGATGGTGCAATGGATACGAAGCAACAGACGCAGCAACCGACCCAACAGCAACAACAACAGCAGCAACAGCAGCAGTCGGCGACGACGGACGAGGCGTTCATTCCCACTGAACACGCGAACATGCCGAACGAGCGTCAGTTCGTCCTGAAATCCGGCAATACCTTCGCCGTCTACGATACAAACGGCGACATTCGCGGCGGCGACGACGGCCTGTTCGTCAACGATACGCGCGTGCTGTCGGAACTCGTGCTGAGCTTCGGCGGCCGCGCGCCTTCGTTGCTGTCGGGCAGCGTATCGAGCGATAACGCGGTGTTCACGGCGCATCTGACGAACCGTCCGCTTCCGCCCATCGGCGGGGCGCGCACGCCGGAGGGCGTGATTCACGTCGAGCGCAAGCGTGTGCTGTCGGGGCACGTGCTGCACGAGAGCATCGTGTTGACGAATTACGGCACGGAACCATCCACGGTGCCTATTTCGATTTCGTACGCGGCTGATTTCCTCGACATGTTCGAAGTGCGCGGCACGAAGCGGCCCAAGCGCGGCAAGCTATGGCCGCCCGCCGTCGAGAATGGCGAAGTCGTGCTGCGTTATGTGGGACTCGACGAAGTCGAGCGCGTTGCGCGCATTCAGTTCACGCCCGCGCCGGATTCGCTCTCGCCAACGCGCGCCGATTACGCGCTGCACATCCAGTCGGAGACGGCGATCTCGGTGTATCTGTCGGTCACGGCCGTCACACGCGCCCTGAGCGACGCCAGCGACGAAAGCAAGCGCAACGCCGCCGAAGCCGCGGAGTGCGTGCCGGAGTCGGGGCGGCCGGCCATCCGCGAGGCGCTCGTCGATGCGCACCGCCGCATGCGCGACAAGCGCCGCGCCAGCGCCCGCGTGCGGTCGAGCAATCCACTTTTCAGCGAATGGATCGACCGCTCCCTCGCGGACCTCGGGCTGCTGACCACCGACCTCGATACCGGCCCGTATCCCTATGCGGGCATTCCGTGGTTCTCGACCCCGTTCGGACGCGATGCGATCATCACTTCGCTGCAAATGCTTTGGCTGCATCCGGCGCTCGCGCGAGGCGTGCTGCGCTTTCTGGCGGCGCATCAGGCGCGCGAAGATTCCGCGTTTCGCGACGCCGAAATCGGCAAGATCATGCACGAGACGCGCAAGAGCGAGATGGCCGCCACGGGCGAAGTGCCGTTCGCGCTGTATTACGGCGGTGTTGACAGCACGCCGCTTTTCATCGTGCTCGCGGGCGCATATGCGCAGCGCACCGGCGACCGTGCGCTGATCGACGAACTCTGGCCAGCCTTGCAACTGGCGGCCGATTGGGTCGCGCGTCATTGCGACAAGAATCCGCACGGCCTGCTCGACTATCAGCGGGCGACCGAATACGGGCTCGCGAATCAGGGCTGGAAGGACAGCCACGACTCGGTGTTTCATGCCGACGGCAAGTTTCCCATCGGGCCGATTGCGCTGGTGGAAGTGCAGGCGTACGCATCGACGGCATTCTCGACGATGGCACGCCTCGCCCGCGAGCGCGGCGATGAACCACGCGGCGCGGATTTCGAGCGGCGCGCGGCTCACATTCGCGAGCGCGTCGAGGCGTTGTTCTGGATGCCAGAGATGGATTTCTACGGCATCGCGCTCGATGGACGCAGCGAGTTGTGCCGGGTGCTGTCGTCGAATGCGGGACATCTGCTCGCGTTCGATCTCGTCGAGAGAAAACGCGGCGAGGCTGTCGCGCGGCAACTCGAATCCGCGCTCTTTCATACCGGCTGGGGCGTGCGCACGCTCGCGGCGGGTCAGCCGCGCTTCAATCCGATGTCCTACCACAACGGTTCCGTCTGGCCGCACGACACGGCGCTCTGCGCGCGTGGTCTCGCGCGGTATGGGGATCGCCGTGCGGCGGTGGGCCTGCTTCAGGCCTTGTTCGAAGCCGCCGTCACGTTCGATATGCGGTTGCCCGAGCTTTTCTGCGGCTTCACGCGGCAGCGCGGCGAGCGGCCGATCGCGTATCCGGTCGCGTGTCTGCCGCAGGCTTGGGCGGCCGGCGCGCCGTTCATGATTCTCGAAGCGTGCCTCGGCGTGACGGTCGATGCCGTCAACGAAGAAATTCGGATCGACCGGCCGCAGTTGCCGGACGGCATCGACTGGCTGGAGATCGCGGATTTGCGGCTGGGCGACCGCGACGTTGCGATCACGTTCAGGCGGGTTGGCGGGCAGGTGGTGCCGTCGGTGGAAGGGGATGTGCGGGTGGTCGCGGTGCTTTGAGCGTTGGATTGACAGTGCAGTCGTATCTCGCCAGAAGCGCCCGAAAACAGCGCGCTTCTGGCGGCTTAACTTAACGCATGCGACCGCAGTCGCATCGCGACGCGTTACGACGACCAACCGACACCATCGCGCAGTAAAGCGCGGCGATAAGATCGCAGGAAGCGCTCAAGGACCGAGCGCTTCCGGCGACTTCCGTCGCGCATGCAAGCATGACGCCTCGCCTTGCTGTCTTCCGGACAACGCATCGCAACCAACCACGCAAAAAGGAAAGCGCTCCAAAACCGGACACTTACCGTCGTTCAAGCCATAGAGCATCAAACCGCCACGCTTCCCACATAGTTCTCGGCGAGCGCGGTCGCGGCAGCCCGCGACGTCGTTACATGCTCCAATTCGGCCACTTGCAAGCGCTGTTCGAACGGCGACGTGTCATCGAGCTTGTGCAGCATGCGCGTCATCCACCACGAGAAGTGCTCCGCGCGCCACACGCGCTTGAGCGCCGTTTCCGTGTAATGCGCGAGCTTGTCGGCGCTGCCTTCCTTGTAGAAGCCGACCAGCGCGGCTGTCAGCACGCGCACGTCCGATACCGCCAGATTCAGCCCCTTCGCGCCGGTCGGCGGCACGATGTGCGCGGCATCGCCGGCGAGGAAGAGCTTGCCGGACTGCATCGGCGTCGAAACGAAACTGCGCATGCCGACAATGTTCTTCTGGAAAATCCGGCCCTCGGTGATCTGCCAGCCGTCCGCCGTATCGACACGTGCGTGCAGTTCCGCCCAGATGCGGTCGTCGGACCAGGCATCGACGGAATCCTTCGGATCGCACTGGAAGTACATGCGCTGCACGCCCGGCGAGCGCGTGCTGATGAGCGCAAAGCCGCGATCATGCCGCGCATAGATCAGTTCGTCCGACGAAGGCGGCGCTTCGACCAGAATGCCGAACCAGCCGAACGGATACACGCGCTGATAATCCTGGCGCACCGCTTCCGGAATGGACTGCCGCGACACGCCCTGCGAGCCGTCGCATCCGATGATGAAGTCGCACTCCAGCTCTTCGTCGCGTCCTTCGTGGCGATACTTGATGCGCGGCTTGCGGTCGCTGTTCTCGGCGAAGTCGTGCAGCGACACGTTCGACACGTTGAACTTCAGCGCACCGTTCGCAGCCGTGCGCGCGGCGACCAGATCCTTGATGACTTCGTGCTGCGCATAGACCGTGATCGAATGGCCGGTCAGCTCGGTCAGCGCAATACGCCGGCGCTGTCCTTCGAACGCCAGCTCGAAGCCGTGATGCAGCGCGCCTTCCGCCTGCATGCGCGCGCCGAGGCCCGCTTCGTTCAGCAGGTCCATCGTGCCTTGTTCGAGCACGCCCGCGCGAATGGTGGATTCGATGTCCTGCTGGCTGCGCGCTTCGAGCACGACAGATTCGATACCGCGCTGATGAAGCAGATGGGAGAGCAGAAGCCCGGCCGGGCCCGCGCCGACGATGCCGACTTGAGTACGCATGAATGTCTCCGTTTGCGTCGTGATGTTGTGCGTACAGTGTCGGCATCGCGGCCATATGCCGCAACGCGATACGGCGGATAGCGTCTATCGCCTATCTCGATAAAGGCCCGAAAAGCGCCCAAAATCGGGTCCGGTGCTTGCTGAACGAGGGTAAATCCCGACTCATCATCCGCGAGGACACGACATGAACCCCAATGCTTATCCCACTCCGCCGTTGCCCGAGCAGCAGCAGGACCGCACGCCGGGCCTGACGGAGCCGATGAATCCGAAGCCCGATCACGGCGAGCAGAGCTACAAGGGAAGCGGCAGGCTGGCGGGAAAAGCGGCGCTCATCACGGGCGCGGACAGCGGCATCGGGCGCGCGGTCGCGATTGCCTATGCGCGTGAAGGCGCGGACGTCGCCATCTCGTATCTGGACGAACACGACGACGCGAAGGAAACCGCGCGCTGGGTCGAAGAAGCCGGGCGCAAGGCGCTGCTTTTGCCGGGCGACATCACCGATGGCCAGCATTGCAAGGATCTCGTCGCGAAGACGGCGGAAGCGTTCGGGCGCATCGACGTGCTCGTGAACAACGCGGCGTATCAGATGACCTACGACAGCCTCGAGGACATCAGCGACGACGAATGGGACAAGACCTATTCGACGAATATCGGCGCGATGTTCCGCATCACGAAGGCCGCGCTCGCGCACATGAAAGAGGGCGGGGCGATCGTCAACACGACGTCGGTGAACGCGGACCATCCGAATCCCGGCCTGATCGCGTACGCGAGCACGAAAGGCGCGATTCAGAACTTCACCGGCGGCCTCGCGCAGTTGCTGGCGGAGCGCGGCATCCGCGTGAACTGCGTCGCGCCGGGGCCGATCTGGACGCCGCTGATTCCGTCGACCATGCCCCCGGAAAAGGTCAAGAACTTCGGCTCGCAAGTGCCGATGAAGCGCGCCGGCCAGCCCGCCGAACTCGCCGCGGCCTACGTGATGCTCGCCTCCGACGAAGCCAGCTACATTTCCGGCGCGACGGTCGCGGTGACGGGCGGCAAGCCGATCATCTGACCGGCCCGCCGCGACCTGCGCGACGCCTTACTCGCCCGCCGCATCCTTCAGTTGATTGCGGCGGTATTCGCCTTGCCGCGTGAGCATCCAGCCGGGATATTCGGACGGCAACTGGCTCACTTCGTCGAGTGCGGCGAGTTCGTCGCCATTCAGCTTCACGTTCGTCGCCGCGATGTTGTCGTCGAGTTGCTCGATCCGCTTCGCGCCGACGATCACGCTCGTCACCACCTTCTGATGCAGCAGCCACGCGAGCGCGACCTGCGCGACGGACACGCCCTTCGTTTCCCCGATGCGCCGCATCACGTCGATGCAGTCGTACGCGCGATCGACGTTCACCGGCGGGAAATCGAACTTCGTGCGGCGGCTGCCTTCCTCCTTGCCGCCATCGCGCGTGTACTTGCCCGACAGCAAGCCGCCCGCGAGCGGACTCCACACCATCAGGCCGACGTTTTCGCTCTGTAGCAGCGGCACGATTTCGCGTTCGAGATCGCGGCCCGCGACGGTGTAATACGCCTGCAGCGATTCGAATCGCGCGAGCCCGAGCCGCTCGGAAATGCCGAGCGCCTTCATGATCTGCCACGCCGCCCAGTTCGACACGCCGATGTAGCGCACGTGGCCGTGCTGCACGAGCGTATCGAGTGCGCGCAGCGTTTCCTCGATCGGCGTGACGGGATCGAAGCCGTGAATCTGGTACAGATCGACGTGATCGAGTTGCAGGCGCTTCAGGCTTTCCTTCACGCCGTCGATGATGTGGAACCGCGACGCGCCGCGCGAATTCACGCTTTTGGTGCCCGCTTCGCCGAGAATCTTCGTCGCCACGACGACGTTCTCGCGCGGCACCTTGAGGTTCTTCAGCGCCTGTCCGGTGATGATCTCGGAGCGGCCGTCGGCGTAGACATCGGCGGTATCGATGAAATTGATGCCCGCGTCCAGCGACCGGCCGACGAGCTTGTCGGCATCCGCCTGCTGAAGCTGGCCGATGTTGTCCCAGATGCCGCCCGTGCCGCCGCCGAAGGTCATCGTGCCGAGGCACAGTTCCGAGACGAATAGACCCGTGTTGCCGAATTTCCTGTAGCGCATGGTTGCTCCCGTGTGAATGATCGGCGTGAAGCGCGCGTCGAAGTTGACGGGCGTTCGCCAGCCAATGCAGTATCGTCCGGCAACGCGGACCGTTCATAGCCTGATCCTGTCGGATCCTTGCCTTTTCCTGCAAACGCGGGGGCCTCGCGCGCGCACGAACGCGTTCGCGCGAGTAAGCTATCGACACTCTCCCACGCTCCTCTTCCCGCGGACACCATGGCGCTGAACGACACGCCCGGCCTCGCCGGCAAAGATGCTCACGATCAACCCCGCGACAGCCGCGATATGCACGATGCCCGCCGTCGCGCCGGCGCGCACGACGCGACGCTCGATCAGGCGCGCGTCGATCTCGTGTCGCTGCTCGACCGCTTCACGGCCGGCTGCGAAGGCTCGCTCGAAACGCCGGTGCCGGGCGTGTATCTGCATCGCATCACGAATCCGGGCGGGCCGAAGCCCGGCATGCAGACGCCCGCGCTCGCGCTGATTGCGCAGGGCAGCAAGCGCGTGATGGTCGGCGACGACGTCTACGTCTACGACCCGATGCACTATCTCGTCTCGTCCGTCGATCTGCCGGTGATCGGGCAGGTGACCGCCGCGAGCGAAACGGAGCCGTATCTCGGCATGCGGCTGGACCTCGACGTCGAAGAGATCACGTCGCTGATTCAGGACCAGCACCTGCCGCCCGCGACGCAGGCGGACGCCTCGCGCGGCCTCTACGTGAACCGCCTCGGCAGTTCCATGCTCGACGCCGTGCTGCGCCTTTTGCGCCTCATCGATACCCCCGAGGACGTGCCTATCGTCGCGCCGCTCGTGAAGCGCGAGATTCTGTATCGGCTATTGATGAACGGCTCCGGCGCGCGCCTGCGCCAGATCGCGCTGCAGGACAGCCAGACGCAGCGCATCGCGAAGGCCATCAAGCTGCTGCGCCAGCACTTCGACCAGCCGCTGCGCGTGGAGGACATCGCGAAAGACGTGCACATGAGCGTGTCTTCGCTGCATCATCACTTCAAGGCCGTCACGGCGATGAGCCCGCTGCAATACCAGAAGCAGTTGCGCCTGCAGGAAGCGCGCCGCCTGATGCTGCTCGATATCGCGGATGCCGCGACGGCGGCGCATCGCGTCGGCTATGAAAGCGCGTCGCAGTTCAGCCGCGAGTACAGCCGGCTGTTCGGCGCGCCGCCGCTGCGCGACACACGGCGCTGGCGCGATGCGGCGGCGGCCGGTGCATAAGGATCGATTTATTTCATCGTTTGTGGAATAGGGCGGCCGTGCCGAACGTTCCACGGATACTTCACCGCAGCCACGAAAAGGAAGATGAAATGAAGAGGCAAACCAGGTTGGCTCTTTCGGCTCTGACGGCTTTCGCGTGCGTCGCAACGGCCGCGCATGCTGCAGCGCCGAAGGAATCGAACGGCATGTTCGTCGACGAGAACGGCATGACGCTCTACACGTTCGACAAGGACAAGGCAGGCAGCCCGAGCGCGTGCACGGGCGGCTGCGCGACGGCCTGGCCCGCCGCGATGGCGAGCGGCTCGGACCAGCCGAGCGGCAAATGGACGATGGAATCGGCCGATGGCGGCAAACAGTGGGCCTACGACGGCAAGCGCGTCTACCGCTTCGGGAAGGATACGAAGCCCGGCGACAAGAACGGCGACAACTTCCGCGACGTCTGGCACGTGGTCAAGCCCTGAGCCTCGCGTGTTCGCGCGAG
The DNA here is from genome assembly GCF_023630965.1 of Caballeronia sp. ATUFL_M2_KS44. Lineage (NCBI taxonomy): Bacteria > Pseudomonadati > Pseudomonadota > Betaproteobacteria > Burkholderiales > Burkholderiaceae > Caballeronia > Caballeronia sp. ATUFL_M2_KS44. The sequence goes on from NZ_JALQEA010000039.1 coordinate 589,413, forward strand.
CCGGTTCGGGATCATGGCGATGACCTTCGAAAGCGACCTGCTCGCGCATCTTCCGCAGTTGCGGCGCTATGCGCGCGCGCTGACGGGCGATCGCGCCTGGGCCGACGATCTCGTTCAGGACGCGACCGAACGCGCACTGAATCGCGCGAGCGCGTTTCGCCCGGGCACGAACCTGCGCGCGTGGCTGTTCACGATCATGCGCAATCTCTATATCGATCAATTGCGCGGACGCCGCGACATTGCCGTCGACGATGAAACCGCGCCCTGGCGACAGATGGCCGCGCCGCGCGGCGAGGTCGACGGGCTCGTGCTGCGCGACGTGCAGCGCGCGCTGTATTGCCTGCCCGTCGAGCAACGCGAAGTGATGCTGCTCGTGTGTGTCGAGGAAATGAGCTATCAGGAGGCATCGCAAGTGCTGAACGTGCCCGCGGGCACCGTGATGTCGCGTCTTTCGCGGGCGCGCGAGCACATGCGGGTTTTGCTCGGCGAGGAAGCGGGGCGCAAGGCGTCGTCGCTGAAAGTGGTGAGGCGGTCATGACGAATCCCGAGCGCCCTTCGGACAGCACCGAGCGCGACTTGCAGGCGCTGTCGTCCTATATCGACGACGAACTCGGCGCCGACGAGCGCGACGCGCTCACGCATCGCATGGCGAACGATCCCGCAGCCGTTGCGACGGTGGCCGCGTATCGCGCGCAGGACAACGCATTGCGCGCGCTCTTCACGGGCGATCATGCCGAGCCGCACGTCATCGTGATGCGGCCGCGTGCGCGCGAGCGTTATCTGCTGGCGGCGTGCTTCCTCGTCGTGGGCATTGCGTGCGGCGTGCTGATCCACATGCTGTTGCCGACTATCGATAAAGATGCGCGTTCACGCTTCGCCGAACGCGCCGATATCGCCTATGCGGTGTATGCGCCGGAACAGCGTCATGCGGTGGAAGTGGCGGCGTCGCAGCAGGATCACCTCGTCACGTGGCTGTCGAAGCGCTTGAACCGCACGCTCACGATTCCGTCGCTGACCGAATACGGCTTTCAGCTCGTCGGCGGACGATTGCTGCCGGGCGACGAAGGCCCCGCCGCGCAGATCATGTATCAGAATGCGGCGGGCGAGCGTCTCACGCTCTACATGACGACGGTCGCGCGCAATGAAACCAAGATAAGAATGCTGCGCGATGGTCCGCGAAGAACCTACTACTGGGCGTCGGATAGCGTGGGCTATGCGCTGTCCGGACAGATCGGCGAAGCGAAGCTGCAGGCTATCGCCTATGACACATGCAAGGAACTCGGCGGCGATCCCGCGAAGTGGTAGCGCATGCATCGATTAAAAAAGCCGCAGCGGAGGGTACACGCTGCGGCTTAATCATTAACGATGCGCGGGTTCGAAATGATGCGGATGATGACGTTCCCACTCCGTACGCGCCCAGTAGCGGTGGCCGTCCCAGTAACGATCGCCGTGCCAGCCGACCGTGACCGCGTGATGATGATCGTGATACACCTCGGCCGATGCGACGTTCACGAGGCCGAGTCCCAGCGATGCAGCAAGCGATGCGATCAGCAGGCTTTTCTTTGTCTTGTCGAACATGGTTTTGCTCCTTCGAGTTATCGAGTTCGCTGGATCAGCGGTAGTAGTCGTGATGATGGTGATAACCGCCGCCATCATCCGGCAGAATGATGCAGCCCGACAACGCGCTTCCCAGCAAGACGCTCAGGGCTGCAAGAATCGCCAACTTCTTCATGGGTTTCTCCGTGTGAATCCATGGAGAGGAATGTAGCTGTTGGCAAAATGACAAGCCGTGATCGTTTGTAAGCAAACGTGTTGCGTGAAATATTCACGAAGGCTGCGTGTGAACTCGCTTTGAACTTCGATGCGAACCTGGAAGGCGCAAATGTGGACACCGCCCACATTCGAGCGGGCGATGACGATGCTTTTTCTTCGAGCGATTAAGCGCAGATCAGCGAACGATCTTCGGCTTGAGATTCGGCGTCAGCGATACGCCGACGACATGACCATCGCGCACGCCGCATCGGCTATCGACGCGCGTCCATTGCGGCTTGCCGCGCGCCTTCGCGAACGCGCGCATCACGATGACCTGATCGACGGGAATGGGATTGCCGGCGTCGAAGATGGGCGTCTGGCTGTCGATCTTCGCGGACAGCACGCGTCGATCAGGGACGATCAGCGTGTCGTAACGCGGTGCGTCTTCGACCCAGCGATCGAACGCAGCGACGCATTGCACGACGGTGTCGGGAACATGCAGACGGGCGAGGTACGAATAGTCTTCCGATGCGTCGGGCGTCTCTTGCGCCTGGGCCAACTGGAACACGGAAGCTGAAAAGAGAAGCGCGGCGAGCGCCGGAGCGAAAGAGATTTTCATGCGATGACGGTGAGGATGGCGGCAGACAGCACGAAAAAACGGGAGGCGCGTATCGCATTGAAACCGCGACGATCGTGGCGGCTTCACGGAGCCACGCGCCTTTTTGAGATGTCGCGAAGTATACCGTGCGATGTTTTTATTCGTCGAGCGAATCGTGCATTTTGAATGCAAACCGAAAGGCTCGCGGCGCTGTATTCTTTGTGGCCGATAACACGAGCCAGGGTACGCGATGAAAACAGTGCGATGGTCGCAGCAGGACGGGACGGGCCTCGAACATCTGGTACTCGACACGCGGGCCGACGGCATCGTGATCGAGAGCGCGGTCGTCGGCGAGAACGATGGCGAAGCCTTCGGGCTGATGTATCGCATTGAATGCAATATGCAATGGGAGGTCACGCGTCTTGCGGTGCGGCTCGCGGGCGGCATCGCGCTGGATCTGCGGCGCAGTGACCGCAGTGACGACAACGAGGGCGCGCCCCACGTCTGGACCGATGCCGAAGGCACGCCGCAAGAGATGCTCAACGGCTGTATCGACGTGGACATCATGGCGACGCCTTTCACCAACACCTTGCCGATTCGCCGCCTGCAGTTGCAGCCCGGCGAGCGTCGCGTGATTCGCGTGGTGTATGTGAGCGTGCCGTCGATGACCGTGAGCGCCGTCGATCAGGCTTATACGTGCATCGCGCGGGAAAAAGCGCATTGGCGCTATCGCTTCGAAGGACTCGACACGGGCTTCGAGGCAGAGATCACGACGGATGACGACGGCTTCGTCACCGACTATCCCAGCCTTTTCAGGCGCATCGCGTAAAAGACGCCTCGGGGCGCGACCGGCGATAATGCGGGTCATCGAACGAATTTTTTGCACGGTACACACGATGACCACGACTCACGACACCACGAACTCCCCGCGCCTCACGAGCCTTTCGCACGGCGGCGGCTGCGGCTGCAAGATCGCGCCGGGCGTGCTGGCCGAGCTGCTCAAGCGCAGCACGCCGATGGCCGCGTTTCCCGATCTTCTCGTCGGCAACGACACCGCCGACGACGCTGCCGTCTACAAGCTCAACGACGAGCAGGCCATTGTCGCGACGACGGACTTCTTCATGCCGATCGTCGACGATCCCTTCGACTTCGGGCGCATTGCGGCGACCAATGCGCTGTCCGATGTGTACGCGATGGGCGGCAAGCCGATCCTTGCGCTCGCGCTCGTCGGCATGCCGATCAACGTGTTGCCGCACGAGGTGATCGCGCAAGTGCTGAAGGGCGGCGAAGCGGTCTGCGCGGAGGCGGGCATTCCGGTGGCGGGCGGTCATTCGATCGATTCCGTCGAGCCGATCTATGGACTCGCGGCGCTCGGCATCGTGCATCCGTCGCGTGTGAAGCGCAATGCCGCGGCACGTGCGGGCGATGTGCTCGTGCTCGGCAAGCCGCTGGGTGTCGGCGTGCTGTCGGCGGCGTTGAAGAAGGACAAGCTCGATGCCGCCGGCTATGCCGCGATGATCGCCGCCACGACGAAGCTGAATCGCCCGGGCGCGGACCTCGCGCAACTCGATGGCGTCCACGCGCTGACGGATGTGACGGGCTTCGGCCTGCTCGGTCATACGCTGGAACTGGCGCGCGGCGCGGGGCTGACGGCGCGCATCCGCTATGCGGATTTGCCGTGGCTGCCTGGCGTGCGCGAGTTCGTGGGCGAGGGCATATTCACGGGCGCGTCGGGGCGCAACTGGGCGGCGTATGGCGCGAATGTGGTGCTGGGCGATTCGATCGATGGATCGATGGAAGCGGCCCGCGCCTTGCTTACAGATCCGCAAACATCCGGCGGGCTGCTGGTCTCGTGCGCGCCCGAAGCCGTCGATGACGTGCTCGCGATTTTCCGTGCCGATGGTTTCGACCATGCAGCGGTGATCGGCGAGATGACGGACGGAGCGGGCCGCGTGGAAGTGAGATGAGCCGTCATCCAAGACGATCAAGGTGGACATGAGCGAAGAATCGCCGAAAGCCATTTTCTACGCGCTCGCCGCGAACCTGGGCATTGCCGTGTTCAAGTACGGCGCGGCCGCGTTCACGGGATCGGGCTCGATGTTCGCCGAAGCCATTCACTCGACAGCCGATTGCGGCAATCAGTTGCTGCTGCTTCTGGGCCTGAAGCGTTCGCGGGCGCCCGCGAATGCGCTACATCCGCTGGGCTCAGGGCGAGAGGTCTACTTTTATGCGCTGGTGGTGGCGCTGCTGCTGTTCTTCGTGGGCGGGGCGTTCTCGGTGTATGAGGGAGCGCATCGGCTGCTGCATCACGAGCCGTTATCGAACCCGATCGTGGCGCTGGTGATACTGGGTGTATCGGTGGTGCTGGAGGCATTTTCGCTTGCGGGCGCGCTGCGTGAGATTCGCAAGGGCGCGCCGAACAAGACGTTGTGGCGATGGTTTCGCGAGACGCGCGAGTCGGAGTTGCTGGTGGTGGCGGGCGAGGACGTAGCGGCGCTGGCGGGCCTTGCGATAGCGTTCGCGGCGGTGTTGCTGACGATGATCACGGGCAATGCGGCGTATGACGCGGCGGGATCGATAGGCGTGGGTGTGCTGCTGATGGTGATTGCGTTTTTGGTGGCACGCGAGGTGAAGTCGATGATCGTGGGTGAATCGGCGAGTCCGGAGGTGCGTCGCGCGATCGATGCGCATTTGCGCGCGAGACCGGAGATCACGCGAATCAGCAGCCTGATTACGTTGCAGTGGGGCAAGCACATAGTGGTGGCGGTGCAGGCGGAGATGATTGAGTATGCGAGTGGCCGCGCGATGATCGATGCGATCAACGTGATAGAGGAAGACTTGCAGAATGCGTTTCCGGAAATCCGCTGGGTGTTCTTCGAACCGGATGTACAAAAAGAAGCAAGTGAACGCGCAGCGGCATGAGCAACTCAGCCCGCGTGCGACGAGCGCCCGACGGTGTTAACGAGCCGAGGGGCTCGGAGGACGTGGCGCACAGTGGGCGCGGAGGGTGATTCAGGGTAGTGTCAAGCTGAGTGCCAACGTGGCTCTACGGAGTGCACGGTCAACAAAGAAACAGCGGGCGAAAAAGCTGCTTTCTTTGGTTACTTTCTTTGCAGCAGCAAAGAAAGTGACCCCCGCCCCGGGGAGGGGCAACGCCAATAGACCGACGCGAAAAAAAGAAAAATCAGGGCAAATGCGCGGGCGGCCGCGCATACCGAGTGCGAGGCGTGACCGGCGTGTCCGGCACTTGAGTGCGCCCGTGATCGGGCACTTGCGTAACGCCCATCCGAGGCAAAGGCGCAGAATCGAGAAGAGCGCTACCGGAAGCCAACGCAGAAGAAGCGACAGGCGCATCGTGCGCCGAATCCTGCGGAACACCCGCACGAACAGGAGCACTTAGTGCTACAGAAACCACACAGCAGAAACCTGCGAAAACCTTACGAAATTGCAAACCCTTAACCATTGCGTTCGAATATTCCGTTATCAATAAACCCAGGCGCGAAAAGCGCTCCAGGTGCCACGTAGTAGCACCCTCCGTACCGCCGGGCGACAAGCGCCGGCAATCTCGCATCGAGTCCCCGAAATTACGTAATCTTCATCCGACCCATGCGCAAATTCATTCTTGCCTTGTATCTGATCGCCATAGCGATCCTTTCCCAGAACGCCGATGCAGCCGCGCCGCAATCCGCGTCTCAACCCGCTGTCGCGCTGACGCCGCAGCAGGCCCGCGATGCGCTCTCGGTCCTGAACGATCCGCAGCGCCGCGCGCAAGTCGCCGATACGCTGCGGGCCGTCGCGGCAGCCGGCGCTTTGGCCGCGCCCGCAAGCGCCGCGCAGCCGGCATCGTCGGCGGCGCCTGCGTCGGGCGCCTCGGGCGTGCTCGCCAATTCGTTGACCGCAAACGGCCTCGCGTCGCAAATATCGCGTCAGGCAGGCCACTGGCTCGTGCAATTCGGCACCGGCCTGCGGCACTCGGCTGCCGCGCTCCTGAGCGTGCGCTCGGTGGTGTACTGGTGGCGCGACCGCATCGATTCCCCGCAGGAGCGCGCACTGCTCGTGCATGTCGTGCTGATGGTGCTGTTGTCGCTCGTGCCCGCGTTGTTGATCGAATATTTCGCGTCGCGGCTCTTGCGCCGACCGCGCGAGAAGGTCGCGGCGCGCGGCATTAGCGATGCCGAAGCGCGCGAGCCCGAGCTCGTGCACGAACAACGCGCCGCCGAGCGCGCCGAAGACACGGCGCAGCGCACCGGCGACGACGTCGCTATGCACGTCGCCGAGCGCAAGGCCGACACCGCTCGCGGCAAGCGGCACGCGGCGCACCACTGGACCTTGCTGCAACGTCTGCCGAGCGCGCTGCTGTATTTCGTGTTCAACCTGATCCCGCTCGGCGTGTTCATGGGCGCGGTGACGATCCTGATGTCCATTTTCGTCGACGACAACACGACCGAAGCGCACGTCGCCGGCGCGCTCATCGACGTGTATCTCGTCTGCCGCGCGGTGATGATCCTCTGCGCGTTCTTCATCGCGCCGCGTGCGCGCGGACTGCGCCTCATCCAGATGCGCGATCAGTACGCGGCTTACACGTATCGCTGGCTGCGGCGCATCGTGATCGTCGCGGGGGCGGGCATCGCGCTCGCGAACGGCTGCGAGCCGCTCGGCCTGTCCAATGCGGCGCATATCGCGATCCTCAAGGTCGTCACGCTCGTCGTCCATCTGATGATCGCGTGGGTGATCTTCGAATCGCGCAGGATCGTCGCCGAGAGCATTCGGCAGCGCATGTCGGCGCATCGCTCGGTGGCGCTCGTCGGCAGCTGGGTGGCGGACGTCTGGGCCGGCGTCGCGATCTTCTTCGTGATGGCGATGTGGTTCGTCTGGGCGCTCGGCGTGCAGAACGGCTATGCGACGCTGTTCCACCTCGGCGGCGTATCGCTGCTGGTGCTGGTCGGCTCGCGCGTGGCGGCGATCGTCGCGTTCGGCGCGCTCGCGCGGCTCTTTCGCGACAACGAGAACGACGAAGTCGACTTCGCCAGCCAGTCGATCGCGCATCGGCACGCGTATCGGTATTACCCGGTTCTGCGCCGTATCGTGCAAACGGTGATCGGCGTGGCGACCATGATCGCGCTGCTCGAAGTGTGGGGCGTGCATGTTCTGCGCTTCTTCACGTCGGGCGGCGTCGGCAACCGGCTCGCGTCGGCGCTGCTGACCATCGCGGTCGCCGCCGTGTTCGCGGTGCTCGTGTGGGAAACGGCGAACGTGTTCGTCGAACGACGCCTCGATCAGTGGAACACCACGGGCGATCGCGTACGCGCCGCGCGCCTGCGCACGCTCCTGCCGATGATGCGCAGCGCGCTTTTCATCGTCATCGCGATGGTGGTGGTGCTGACGGGACTCTCCGAGATCGGCGTGAACACCGCGCCGCTGCTGGCGAGCGCGAGCATTTTCGGCGTGGCGCTCGGCTTCGGCTCGCAAAAGCTCGTGCAGGATTTCATCACGGGCATCTTCCTGCTGATGGAAAACGCGATGCAGGTCGGCGACTGGGTGACGGTGTCGGGCGTATCGGGGACGGTGGAGTATCTGTCGATCCGCACGGTGCGTCTGCGCGGCGGCGACGGATCGCTGTACACCGTGCCGTTCAGTTCCGTGACGACGGTGAACAACACGAACCGGGGCATCGGCAATGCGGCGGTGCGCGTGTCGATTGCGCTGGGTCAGGACGTGGATCTCGCCATCTCCACGCTCAAGGAGATCGGCTCGGCGTTGCGCGAGGACGAAGCCTTCCGCGACGGCATCCTGTCCGACTTCAGCTTCTGGGGCGTCGATGCCGTCGACGGATCGACCGTCACGCTCGCGGGCCAGATCCAGTGCCGCGACAGCGCGCGCTGGCCGGTGCAGCGCGAATTCAATCGCCGCATCCTGAACGAGTTCACGGCGCGGGGTATCGAGATCGCGAATCCGCAGCGTAACTTCGTCATTGTCAACGGCAATGGCCAGGACACGACGCAAGAGATGCAGGACGATAGCGACAAGGCCGGCGCGGATCAGCGCGCGGAGCCGTCGAAGGCGGCGCAGCATCCGACGAACGAAGCCGCCGGCGGCACCGATGCCGCATCGAGCGCGCCGCCGCCGCGCGGGGCGCAGAGCGGCACGTGACGCGCTGCCGCGCCGTTGAACCGTAACGGCGCGGTGACTGTTGCACGAGGAGCACGGCCGCCCGGACGACGCGACCTCCACTAAGCCGTGCGATCCTAAATTTGCTTCTTGCGCGCAACCGTTCGTTCACGAAATCGGCACCTTTTGGACCGCATCGCGCAACGGTGGGCCGCACCGTTGTTCGCACAGAAACGACGTCGCTCGTACGACGTAACAGGCGCCGTAACAAGTCTCTTGCAAAAACTACCTTATTAAGCGCAAATCGGTAAAACCGGGAATTACGCCTTTTTTACCGGTTTTTCCGCATATTTGCGCGTCTTAAAAATACCTTCGAAAACTGTCAACCGAATCCCGCAACGCCCCGTTGTAGCGGGCGTCAGGCAATTATTCTTATCAAAAACCAGCCTGCGTAGATCAGTCCGGACCCACGGCACATCCTACGAAATGACGCGGTCATTTTTTCTGATCCAAAAGTTACCGATTCAAAGTGTTGTTTGAAACGAAATATTATTGAGATGATCTTGCTTTCGTTTCAGACGGTACTTAGAATCCGTTTCACAGTAGCTGTTACAAGATGTAACGCGCTGTATCAAAGTACGTAGCCGGTCTAAACCGGCACGGCGAGGGAATAAAAAAGATAGCGGCAACAAGCCGGCGGGAAATTCGGGGATTTACTGGAAGCAGCAACCATGAACGGTCGCGAAACGCTGGAATCGATCCGGGAAATCAACTTGTCGTACATCATGCTCGCTCAGCGTCTGCTGCGCGAGGATCGGGCAATCGGAATGTTCCGGCTCGGTCTGTCGAAGGAACTGGCTGACTTGCTGTCCGGGCTGACGCTCGCACAGGTTGTCAAGCTCGCTCAGTCGGACAACCTGCTTTGCGCGTTCCGCTTCAACGATCACACGATGTTGTCGGCGCTGACGCAACCCGCGAAGAACGCGGACATTGCGCCGACGCACGCCGCAATCCTGCTGGCTGGCCAGCCGGCCGAACAGTTCGCTTAAGAGCCGGAGCGAGCCATGCTGAAGAAGAGCCTCACTGAAGACGCCCAGGAAGTGTTCCGCGCAATCGCGCTGATCGAGCTCGGCGCGCGCATGCAAGTGCTGGAGAGCGAACTGACGCTCTCGCGGGACCGCATGATTCGTCTCTATCGCGAAGTGAAGGGCGTTTCGCCGCCCAAGGGCATGCTGCCGTTCTCGGCGGACTGGTACATGACGTGGCTGGCGAACATCCACGCATCGCTTTTCTATAACACCTATACGTTCCTTAAGAACGAAGCGGGTTGCTCGCATCTCGATGCGTTGACCAAGGGGTATCGGCTGTATCTCGAGCACTGCAACCATAGCGGCGCCGAGGCGGTACTCGATCTCACGCGGGCCTGGACTCTTGTGCGCTTCTTCGACGCGGGCATGCTGCAGATGACACCCTGCTGCCGATGCACCGGGAAGTTTGTCGCACACAAACATGATTTGCAGAACAACGTGGTGTGCGGGGCCTGCCAGCCGCCGTCACGCGCGGGGAAGACCAAGAAAGCGGCGGCCGCGAAACAGGCCGTTCAAGAAGCCGCTCTGGAGGTGGTATCGAGCAAGAACGAAGTGCCGCAAGCACCGGTTCATCCGGAGCGGATTGCACTCGATAACGTTGTGGCGTCGCAGCCGCAACGCGCGAGCCTGGTCGCACAGGCTGCTTAGGCGGTAGCGGCGCCGGTTCGTCCTTCGGGGGCCATCTTCGGGATGGCGGACGACCGGCACCGCTACCGTGTTTTACTGCTTCTCTCATTGCGCCGTTCGCGCGCATCGCAGGCTTTCTTTCATTGCCCAAGTAAAATGCTTCGATAGCACGCGCTCTCGAAGGATTCGCCTTGATTCAGGCACCACGCACATCGAAGCAGGGCTTCTTGCTGACGCGTCATTGGCGCGACACGGCAACCGGCACGGAGGTCGAGTTCTGGCTCGCCACCGACGACGGCCCGCGCAAGATTCGCATCGCTTCGCAAACACCCGTTGCATTCATCCGCGCCGAAGACGGCGACAAAGCCGCGCCGTTCGTTCGCACCGTGCGCGATGCGCAACTTCGTGAATTGCCGCTCAAGGACTTCCGCCAGAAGCCGGTGCTCGGCTTGTACTGCACGCAGTATCGCCAGTTGCTTGCGCTCGAAAAGACGCTGAAGCATGCGGGCGTCAATGTGTTCGAGGCGGATGTCCGTCCCACTGAACGCTATCTGATGGAGCGCTTCATCACGGCGCCCGTTTCTTTCGATGACGACGGAACGAGCGCAGTCGTGCATAGCGAACTGAAGCCTTCGGCGGATTACCGGCCTGCGCTGAGGCTCGTATCGCTCGATATCGAAACGAGCGTGAAGGGCGAGCTGTATTCCATCGCGCTCGAAGGATGCGGCGCGCGTCAGGTCTACATGCTCGGCCCGCCGAATGGCGATGCGCACGCCGCGCTCGACTTCGATCTCGACTATTGCGCGAGCCGCGCGGAGATGTTGCGGCGCTTCAACGCGTGGATCGCCTTGCATGATCCGGATGCGATCATCGGCTGGAACGTGGTGCAGTTCGATCTGCGCGTGCTGCAAAAACATGCCGACGATTACGGCGTGCCGCTTGCGCTGGGCCGCGATGGCGGCGTCGTCGAATGGCGCGAGCACGGCATGAAGCGCAATCACTTTTTCGTGTCGATTGCGGGACGGCTCGTGATCGACGGCATCGAAGCGTTGCGTTCGGCTACGTGGAATTTTCCGTCGTTCAGTCTCGAATACGTCGCGCAGTCCTTGCTGGGCGAAGGCAAGGCGAGCGACAGTCCTTATGCGCGCATGGATGAAATCGAGCGGCGCTTTCAGGAAGACAAGCCCGCGCTCGCGCGCTATAACCTGACCGACTGCGAGCTTGTCACGAAGGTCTTCGAGAAAACGGAACTGCTGCCGTTCCTGCTCGAACGCGCGACCGTCACGGGCCTGGCCGCCGATCGCAGCGGCGGGTCCGTGGCGGCGTTCACGCATTTGTATATGCCGCGGATGCATCGGCTGGGCTATGTCGCGCCGAATCTCGGCGACGTGCCCGAGGAAGCCAGTCCCGGCGGCTTCGTCATGGACTCGCGGCCCGGCCTCTATGACTCCGTGCTCGTGCTCGACTACAAGAGCCTGTATCCGTCGATCATCCGCACGTTTTTGATCGATCCCGTGGGCCTCGCGCAAGGCATGAGCGAGCACGATGCAACGCGCACCGTGCCCGGTTTTCGCGGCGCGCTGTTTTCGCGCGACACGCATTGCCTGCCCGCGATCGTCGCGCAAGTCTGGCAAGGACGCGAAGCCGCGAAGCGTCAGCGCAACAAGCCGCTTTCGCAGGCGCTCAAGATCATCATGAACTCGTTCTACGGCGTGCTGGGATCGAGCGGATGCCGCTTCTTCGATCCACGCCTTGCATCGTCCATCACCATGCGCGGGCACGAAATCATGCATCGCACGCGCGAGCTGATCGAAGGGCGCGGCTATAGCGTCATATACGGCGACACCGATTCGACCTTCGTGTGGCTGCGCCGCGCACGCGATGAAGACGACGCCGCGCGCATAGGCCGCGCGCTCGTCGAATACGTGAACGAACACTGGCGCAAGCATCTTCATGAAACATTCGGGCTCGACAGCGCGCTCGAATTGCAATTCGAAACGCATTTCAAGCGCTTCCTGATGCCGACGATACGCGGCACGGAAGAGGGCAGCAAGAAGCGTTACGCCGGACTCACGCGCCGCGCCGACGGCAGCGAAGAAATCATCTATAAAGGGCTCGAGACGGTACGCACGGACTGGACGCCGCTCGCGCAACGTTTTCAGCAAGAGCTTTATATGCGCATCTTCAAAGGCGAGCCTTACGAGGACTATGTGCGCGATTACGTCGACCGCACGCGACGCGGCGAGATGGATGCGCTGCTGGTCTATCGCAAGCGTCTGCGCCGAAGCCTCGACGAATACCAGCGCAACGTGCCGCCTCATGTGCGCGCTGCGCGCATCGCCGATGAATTCAACGCGCGGCAAGGACGTCCGCTGCAATATCAGAGCGGCGGCTGGATCAGTTATGTGATGACGCAGGGCGGCCCGGAGCCGATCGAAGCGCGTTCGGCGCCCATCGACTACGAGCATTACGTGAGCAAGCAGCTGGAACCCGTGGCGGACGGCATTCTGCCTTTCATGCGCGACGATTTCACGGCGCTGATGTCGGGGCAGCAAGAGTTGTTTTGACCGTTTCGCGAATCGCGCCTTGAAGCGGGCGCGGCATTTGCTGCCGCATTTCACGATGCTTGCAACGGGAAAACGACATATGGAAGCATGCACATGATGACTGCGTCCACGGAAATCAGCCGCTCGCAACTGCGCAACCGCATCGTGAGCGATCTCGCGCAGGCGATATGGAAGTTCCGCCTGCAGACGCTCGCGGCTGTCACGCTGATGATCGCGTCGCGGCTCGCGGTGGTCGCCGTGCCGCTGATGCTGAAGCACGTGATCGACGAATTTAGCCGGCCGACGGCGAACGCCGTGTTCCCGGTGTTCGTGATTCTCACATACGTGTTGATGCGTTATCTCGGCGACGTGCTCAACGAAGCGCGCGATGTCATATTCAGCATCGTCACGCAGCACACCGTTGCATCGTTCACCGAACGCACGTTCTCGCATCTGCACGGAATGGGGGCGCGCTTTCATGCGCAGCGCGAAACGGGCGGCGTGGTGCGCGACGTGCAAAAGGGCGCGGATGGCATCGGCTTTTTGCTAGGCGTCGCCATCTTCACCATCGTGCCGACGTTGATCGAAATAGGCACGGTCGTCGCGATCATGGTGAGTCAGTATGCGCGGACTTTCACGATTGCCATCGGCTTGACGTTCGTGGGTTATGCGGTCTACACGCTTATTTTCACGCGCTATCGCATGCGCTTTCAGCGCGCGGTGAACCGGCTCGAAGCGCAATCGGACAGCCGGCTCGTGGACAGCCTGCTGAACTATGAAACGGTCAAGCTCTTCGCGAGCGAAGACGTCGAACGCAAGCGCCTTTCGACCGTGCTCGAAAAATGGGTCACGGCGCGCACCGCGAATCAACGCGCGTTGACCATTCTGCATGTCGGGCAAAGCACGGTCATCACCATCGGCATCGGCGCGGTGATGCTGCTCGCCGCGCAGCACGTCGTGGCCGGCACGATGAGCGTCGGCGATCTCGTGCTGGTGAACGCGTATATCGTGCAGGTCTGTGCGCCGCTCAACACGCTCGGCTTCGTGTTTCGCGAGACGAACGATGCAATCGTGAACGTCGAACGCATGTTCGAAATTCTGCTTGCACGAGGGCGTCGCGGTGAAGATGTCGATGAAGTCGAAGCGAAGCCGCTTCAGGTGACAGCAGGCGAGATCGAATTCGAGCATGTCGATTTCGGCTACGATCCCGCGCGCCAGATCTTGCGCGATATCGATTTCCGCGCGCATCCCGGCAAGAAGCTGGCGGTAGTGGGCGGCAGCGGCTCGGGCAAGTCGACGCTGATGAAGCTGCTTTTCAGGCTCTATCAGCCGACGGCGGGCGTCATCACCATCGACGGTCAGGACATACGGCACGTCACGCAAAAGAGCCTGCGCGAAGCCATCGGCATCGTGCCGCAAGACACCGTGCTCTTCAACGATACGATCGCCTACAACATCGCATATGGGCGTCCGAGCGCCACGCGCGCGGATGTCGTGCGCGCGGCGCGTGCGGCGCAACTCGACAGCTTCATCGAACGCCTGCCCGATCATTACGATACGCGCGTCGGCGAGCGCGGCGTGCGGCTCTCGGGCGGCGAGCGGCAACGCATCGCAATCGCACGCGCGATATTGAAAGACCCGCGCATCATCGTCTTCGATGAAGCGACGTCCGCGCTCGACACGCGTTCCGAACGCGCGATTCAAAGCGAGCTGGACCGGCTTGCGCAAGGGCGCACGTCGATTGTGATCGCGCATCGGTTGTCCACGGTGGTCAACGCGGACTGGATCCTCGTGATGGAACATGGGCGCATCGTCGAGCAGGGACAGCATGCGGAATTGATCGAACGCGAGGGGGTTTATGCGCGCATGTGGTCGCTGCAATCGCAACAGGGCGAGCTTGCGCAAGTGCAGCGCAAGGTATCGGCGCAACCGGTCGGTCTCAACGCGTTGATCGCAGGCGTGGTCGATGGCTTGCACGAAGAGATCGTCGAACACGGTGTGCAGCTTTACACGATGATGCCCGACGACGATCTGCGCGTGACAGGCGATCCCGGCGTGCTGCAACTCGTGATAGCCGACCTGTGCCGCACGGAGATTCGCGCGGCGGATCGCGGCGAGCGCGTCGAGCTTCGTGTGGAACGCGAAGCGAATCAGGTGCGCGTATGCGTGCTCGGCCGCCGTGCGCAGCCCGCGCCGCTTTCGCAGAAACAGGCGCGCAGGCTGGAAGAAGCGTTGAGCGAAACGGGCGGCACGTTCACGGTTGGTTATGTCGATGGCCACCTAGCGTATGTCGCGATGATGCCCCTGCGGCCCGTCGTCGATACGGACGAACACGAGCCCGCTGAAACCGACGCCACCGGCAATCTCGATGGCCTGTGCGTGATGGTCCTCGACGATCAGGAAGCCGCACGCGAAGCACTCGGCGCCGTGCTCGAAACCACGGGCGCGAGCGTGCGACTCGCGGCATCGGGCAAGGAAGCGCTCGAATGGCTCGCGCAAACGCCGACTGAACAATGGCCCGATGCATTGCTATGCGACATCGTGCTCGGCGAAGAAGACGGTTATAAGGTGCTGCGCCGCGTGCGCGAACTGGAGGCGAGCCGTCGCGTATCGCTCGATCAGCGCATGCCGGCGATTGCATTGACCGGCCACACGCAAACCGAAGATCGGCTTCGCGCGCAAATGGCGGGCTTTCAGATGCACATGACGAAGCCGGTTCCCACGGAGCGGCTCATTGCAGCCATCCGGCAGGTCGCCGTTCCCACAGAGGCATGAGGAGCGCATGACATGGACACGCGAGCAACCGCGCGCATCGACGAATTGAAGCCGACGCAAGGCGCATTGGGCATGGAACACGTGCGCGAGAAAATGCGTTTGACGAGCGAACAGCCCGAAGAGAATCGCACCGCCTTCATGAACGAACATGCGCTGCGCGTGGTGCGCGGTCCGGGCGGCACGCTGCATGTGATCGATCATCATCACTGGGCGCGCGCGTGGGACGAACTCGGCATGGACATCGTGCCCGTCTCCATCGCATGCGACTTCAGCGACCGCGATCACGATGCATTCGTCGCGGCCATGCGCGAAGAAGGCTGGATTCATCCATTCGATGCGCAAGGCCGCGAAACATCCGTCGATGCATTGCCGCCTTCCATTGCAGCGATGCCCGACGATCCTTATCTCAGCCTCGCCGCGTTCGTGCGCATGGCGGGCATGTTCGAAGACTCGCCCGAATTCAACGCCAAGTTCGCATGGGCCGACTATTTTCGCGAGCGCATCGAAGGCGATTTCGCATCGGTTGCGGGCTTCGCCAAGGCGCTCGCGCAGGCAGTCGCGGCTTCGCGCGAAGACGAAGCGCGCGAACTGCCGGGCTTCAAAGCGTAGCCATCGCCGAGCGCGATTCGTGTGCTTCGATGATCTGACGGAAGTAGGCCGCAGTGCGTCGCAGTCCTTCATCGAGCACGGTGACGGGCTGCCAGTCGAGCAGCTTGTGCGCTTGCGTGATATCCGGCTGACGATGCCACGGATCGTCCATCGGCAGCGGCCGGAACACGATCTCCGATTTCGATCCCGTCAACGCGACGATGCGCTGCGCGATTTCGAGCATCGATATCTCATGCGGATTGCCGAGATTCACGGGTCCGGTGACTTCATCGGGCGTGTTCATCAGGCGAATGAACGCATCGACCATGTCGTCGACATAGCAGAACGAGCGCGTCTGCGTGCCTTCGCCATACACGGTGATCGCTTCGCCGGCGAGCGCCTGCATCATGAAGTTGGACACCACGCGGCCATCGCTCGGATGCATGCGCGGACCGTACGTATTGAAGATGCGCGCGATCTTGATGTTGAGTCCATGCTGCCGCCGATAATCCATGAAGAGCGTTTCGGCGCAGCGCTTGCCTTCGTCGTAACACGAACGCGGACCGATGGGATTCACATTGCCCCAATACGCTTCCTGCTGCGGATGCACGCGCGCATCGCCATAGACTTCGCTCGTCGATGCCTGAAAGATCTTGGCCTTCACGCGCTTGGCGAGGCCCAGCATGTTGATCGCGCCGTGCACGCTCGTCTTCGTCGTCTGCACGGGATCATGCTGATAATGCACCGGCGATGCGGGACACGCGAGGTTATAAATCTCGTCGACTTCCACATACAGCGGGAAGGTCACGTCATGACGCATCAGTTCGAAGTTGGGACTGTCGAGCAGATGAGCGATGTTGTCCTTCGTGCCGGTATAGAAGTTATCGACGCACAGCACGTCGTGGCCTTGCGCGAGCAGCCGTTCGCACAGATGCGAGCCGAGAAAGCCCGCGCCGCCGGTCACCAGAATGCGCTTGCGAAATGCTTCTTTCATGACGATTCCCTTTAATGTGATGCATCCCGATTCGTTGAACGCATGCGCTCAACTGCATACGTGCCGCAACGTCGCCTCCCATTCGGCGGCGAAGCGGTCGATATGAAAGCGTTCCAGCGCAAGCCGTCGCGCACCTTCGCCGAGACGCCGCGCTTCGGCAGGATCGCGCAGCAGGCGCTGCATGGCATCGACGAGTGCGTTCGTATCGGTATGCACGAAGCCGCTTTCGCCGTTGCGTATCACAGTGGCGAGTTCCGTCGTGGCAAGCCCGACGATCGGCATGCCGATGGTCATTGCCTCGACGATTGCGAGACCGAGGCTCGTCCAGCGAATCGGATTGAAAAAGAAGCGGTATTGCGCGGTGAACGCAGCCAGATCCAGATTGCCGACTTCGCCGATTCCACCCGCCGATTCCGCATCCATGCCGACGAGATCGAGCGGAACGAGTTGCTTCGCCTCCGCGAATACATCGTTGCCGAGCCTGCGCCCGCGCTGCCTCAAATGATTGATGACGACGATGCCGCGTTCCTTCTCGCCGCTATAACGCACGCCTTCCGGCACAACGACGCCATGCTCGATCACGCGCGTGGGCGTCTCGCCGCTGTCCCACATCAGGCGATTGAAGTGCGTCACGTGTACCAACAACGTACTGCGATCATTCACCCAGTGACGCTGCTCGAAGGGATTCTCTTGCGGCGGATCATGTTCGATATAGACCCGCGGCAAGCGCCGTTGCGCATCGGACAGCAGGTTGATGCGATCGTCGTCCCAATGCGTGCGATGCTGAAAGAGCACGACATCGAATTCTTGCGAAGCCACTTGATCCGCAGGGACTTCATGCACGTTGTCGCCCCACGGCAGCACGCCGACCTTGCCCGCATAGCCCGGCGGATGACCGGGCTTGGTCACGAGATGGAAGTCGTGCTTCGCGTGGCTCAGGTAATACATGTAGTTGCCGTGGACATGCCACGTGAGCACGCGCAGACGTCGTTGATTAGCAGTGGGCATCGGTTTCCAGTTTTTCTGCAGGCAATTGAAGTCGCGCAACGTCGAGCACTTGCGCGACGCTGATATTCAGTGCGCACGGATGCCCATACGGGCACTCGCGAAACGCACAGGGGCGGCAGGGCGGATAGTCCGCAAGCACGCGATGACGTTCATGATCGAGCGGCGCCCAACGCCGCGTGTCGCTCCCCGATGCGATGACCACGCTCTTCGTGCGCATCGCCGCAGCAACATGAGAGAGGCCCGTGTCGTTGCATACGATGAGCCGTGCACGCGCAACGAGCGCCGCGAGTCCCCCGAGCGATGTCTTGCCGGTGAGATCGATTGCATCGACGCCAGGCGTGCCGGCAATGCTCGCCGTGATGACCGCTTCGCTCGCGCTGCCTGTCAACGCGACTTGCCAGCCGTCGCGTGCCAGCGCAGCCGCCACTTGTGCGAAGCGTTCGGCGGGCCAGCGTCGCGAAGGCAATTGCGATCCCGCATGAACGAGCACGAGGCGCGACGTATCGAGGCCGTAGCGTTCGATCAAGGCATCGCATTCGCGCGTGTCTTGTTGCGTCAGCGGAATCTCGAGTTGCGTATCGCGTGCATCGATGCCGAGCGCGTCCATCAATGCGTTATAGCGTGCGACTTCCTGAAGGTCATCGGGCCACGGAATGAACATGCCTTCGCGCGGCGCTTCGTCCGGCTTGAGAAAGCCCGCGTCGATGCGCGCGTGCATCTGCTCGACGATATCGTTCGCCACGCCGCCGCTGCCGTGCAATTGAATCGCGAGATCGAAGCGGCGCGCGCGCATTGCATCGTAGAAAGCGGGCAGATGTGCGTCCGTTTCCTTTTGCTCCGGAAAGCCGATGGCCCCCGGAAACACGATAAGTTCATCGATCAGATGCGCATAACGTTCGACGAAACTCTTCGCCCACGGCAAGCCGATCAGCGCGATACGCGCCTTCGGATAACCGCGACGCAACGCGCGCAACGCGGGCACGGCGCACAGCATGTCGCCGAGCTGAAGCGCGCGGAAGATCGCGATGCGCTCGACGTTGGCGGCTTTCATATGAACAGCACGCGGAACTTCACCGCGCCGTAGAGCCGCCAATAGATCGAGAGGAATGGAATCCACAGGGACGTCCACGCCATTTCGAGTATGTGCGAGCGCGTGAGCGCCGTGGACCTGAGCCGCTTGAAACAGAACCATGCGGAAAGGCATAGCCATATCTCGATGCCCAGCAGCCCGAGCGTCGCGTTGCCGTTTGCAAAGGCGAGCAGGGCGATCACGGCTACGGCGAGTATCGCGTAGTAAAGGAGCGGCGGTGTACTCCTGATGCGCGTCTTGAAGAGCTCGCGATGCTTCTTGTAGAGCAGCGCATCGAACTGACTCTTCTTCTGCTGCGAGAGACTCACGCCCCAACGCGCGGGACGCACGGGATGCAGCACGATTGCATCGTCCGAGCGAACGATATGCGCGCCCGATCGCATCAGCTTGAATTGAAGGTCCGAGTCTTCGCGCCATGCAGATGTGAACCGCGCATCGAAACCGCCGACACGCTTGAGCGCCGAACGCGTGACGAACGTGTTGGCCGTCGCGAACTCCGTATGCGAAAGGCCCGCTGCGTCCAGCTCGTAATCGGTCGGGCGCGGGTCGAGCGGCACCACGATGCGGCCGGACACCGCATCCGCGCCCGTGCCCGCGTGCAGCGCTGCAACGCCGGCCGCGAGCCAATGCGGATCGGGGATCGTGTCGTCGTCGGTGAAGGCGATCGACGCAGCGTTCGATGCCCGCCATCCCGCGTTGCGCGCGCCCGCCGGTCCTTGCGTCGCGGTCACGGGCACATAGCGAATGCGCGGGCCTTGCTCGAACTCGCGTGCAAGCGATGCCACGCGCGAACGCGTCGGTTCATCGGGACCGTCGTCGCATACGATGATCTCGTAACGCGCGTGGTCATAGTCCTGCGCGACGATCGCGCGCAGACAGCGTTCGAGCATGTCGGGGCGGCGATACGTCGGCACGACGACGGACACATCGAAGGCCATGTCCGACGCATGGCTCTCGCTGGCTTCATGCGCCGCTGCGTCTCTTGCATCATCGAACGGGATCGAGCCCGCAATCGTACTCATGCGTGCCCTCCCGGCTTCTCGATGAGGAACGGGCCGATCACGAGCGCATCGAGCGGCGACGTCCAGAACGATTCGACTGCATCGCGTGGCGAGTTGACCATCGGTTCACCGCGCGTGTTGAACGACGTGTTCACGAGCACCGGCACGCCCGTGCGCGCCTTGAATGCAGCAAGCAAATCGTAGTAGAGCGGATGTTGCGAGCGACTGACGGTCTGCACGCGCGCGGTGCCGTCGATATGCGTGACGGCCGGGATGCGCGCCTTCATGTCCTCGCGCACGTCGAACACGAAGAGCATGAACGGCGCGACGCGTGCATCGACGAACCAGTCGGCCGCGTGCTCTTCCATCACGACGGGCGCGACGGGACGAAAATCCTCGCGGTCCTTGATCTCGTTCAGGCGCGCCTGCATCGACGGATCGATCGGCGAAGCGAGAATCGAGCGTGCGCCCAACGCGCGCGGCCCGAACTCGGTGCGTCCCTGATACCAGCCGATCACGCGGTTCGACGCGAGAATGTCGGCTGTTTCAGCGGCGATATCGTCGAGCCTGCGATACGGCGTCTTCGACCACTTGAGGAAGTCCTCGATGTCCTTCTCGCCATAACACGGCCCGAGATACGCATGATTCATGTGCCAGCGACGGCTCTTGTCGCCTTCCTTCACGCGTTGCTGATAGTCGGTCCAGAGCGCCGCGCCGAGCGCGGTGCCTGCATCGCCCGCTGCGGGCTGAACCCAGATGTCCTCGAACGGGCCGCGATCGCGAAGACGCGCATTCATCACGCAGTTGAGCGCGACGCCGCCCGCCATCGCGAGATGCTTGAGGCCGGTGCGTTCATGCAGCCAGCGCGCCAGTTCCAGCGCGGTCTCTTCGAGCACGACTTGCAGCGAATGCGCGATGTCGTAGTGATGCTGCGTGAGCGGACCGCCGCGTTCGCGACGCGGACCGAAGCGTTCGACGAGACGCGGGGCATCGACGGTATAACTGCCGTCATTGCGATACTTCACGATCTCGCGGAACTGATCGACATAAGCGGGCTTGCCGAACGATGCAAGCGCCATGACCTTGTACTCGTCCGACGAATGCAGAAAGCCGAGATAGTCCGTCACGGCTTCATAAAGCAAGCCGAGCGAGTGCGGCAATTCCACTTGCTTCACGCGTTGATATTCGCCATCGACGAATTGACCGAGACTCGTGGTCACGCCTTCGCCGCGTCCGTCCATGGTGAGCACGGCGGTGTTTTCATAAGGCGCCGCGAGAAACGCGCTTGCTTCATGCGACAGATGATGATCGACGTTATGCCATTCGAAGCGCGGCGCACGTCCGCCGCTCACGAAGCGCTTCTTCAAATGATGCGGCGCGCCGTCGATCAACTGGCCGCGCGCATTGGCGATATAGCTCAGAAAGAGCGGGTCCCACGGCGATTCCGAAGGGTTGCTGCTGACATGCTCCGTCGGCATGAACGGCAGCGTGATGGTCGCCTTGGCCTGCTTCGGCATGCCTGAAAAAAGATGCGGGTCGTACGAGTAGGCAATGTGATCGACATCCGCGAGTTCGATGCCCGCTTCCTTCAGGCAATAGTCGATGGCATCGAACGGAAGTTGCCACGTCGAGAAGGGCACGGGACGCTTTGCGTGCTTCACATGCGTGAAGCGCTCGTCTTCGGCCGCCGCGATCACGACGCCGTCGTGAACCAGCGCCGCAGCGCTGTCGTGATAGACCGCATTGATTCCGAGTGTGTACATAAGGCGCGTCTCTCAGGGTAATGTCAGATGAGCGGGATGCTGTTCCGTGCGGGCATCGATGAGCGACAAGGCAGCGTCGACGACTTCATCGACGCTCACACCGAGCAGGCACGCGTGATGTCCTTCGGGACACACGCTGCGATAGCACCAGCGGCAAGGCACATCGTGATAGAGCACGCGATGCGGCGTTTGCCACGGCATGTGCTGCGGATTCGTGAGCGCATAGAGATCGACGACGGGCGTGCCCACCGCCGACGCGATATGCACCGGACCACTGTTGTTCGACACGAGCACGCGCGCTTCGTTGATAAGCGCCGCGAGTTCGCCGAGCTGCAGCGCGCCCGCAAGATTGACGATGCGCGCATCGCTCGCGCTGACGGCATCGCACAACGCGGCTTCGCTCGCAGAGCCGGTGATAAGCACGGGCCAGCCGGTGCGCGCGGCGACCACGCGTGCGGCTTCTGCGAATCGCTCGGGCGGGTAGCGGCGCGATGCAGCCGTCGCGCCGGGATGCATGACGAAGTAGGGCGCGTGAGGATCGATGCCGCGTTCATCGAGCTTGCGTTCGAGCGATGCTTCGTCGGCTGCGCGCAACGCAAAGCGCATACGTGTATCGCTCGCAACAGCGCCGACGCTTGCAACGAGCGCAAGCTGCCGTTCCACTTCATGCCGCGTTCCATGCTGCGGCTCGCGCTCCGCGACCCAGTCGGTCAACAGGCCATACGGATTTTCGCGGCAATGCGCGAGCCTTCGCGGAATGCTCGCGAGATGGCAAAGCATCGCGGCGGGCAACGGATTCTGGCTATACACGCTGAAGATGACGGCGGCATCGAAACCGAGCGATGCAAGGCGCTCGCGCATGGCGAGATCGGCGGCGGCGTCGATCGGTTTCTCGTGCTTCACCCATGGCGCGTGATATTCAATGACGTCGTCGATATCGTCGATAAAACGTGCCGCCTGTGCGCCCGATCCGGATGCAAGCAAAGTCAGATGCCGGCCCGGATACGCATGCTTGAGCGCATGTATCGCGGGCGTGGTCATCAACACGTCGCCGAGATTGTCGGGGCGAATGCACAATATGCGGCGCACGTCCTCGCCCCACACGCGTTGTGTAGCGACAGCGGGCGCACGCGCGTGCGCATCGGCGGGCTGGATCGTGACCGGGATTTCGCGCTTCATGTCGCAAGTTCCGTCGCTTGCCAAGAGCGTTCGATGATGCACGCGGCGTCGAACATGTCCTTCGCGATGGCATCGGGTTCACGCAGCGGACCGCGCTGCCATACCGTCTCATTGCCGTTATCGATGAGCACTGCACGGCAGCCCGCGCGATGTCCCGCTTCGATGTCGTCGAGAATATCGCCGACGAACCAGCTTCGTTCGAGATCCAGGCCATGTTCACGCGCCGCGCGCTGGATCATGCCGGGCGCAGGCTTGCGGCAATCGCAAGCGAGCGCATAACGTGTCACTGTTCCTTGCGGATGATGCGGGCACCAGTACACGCCCGCGATCTTCGCACCGGCTTCAGCCGCGAGTTCATGCAGCTTGCGTTCGACATGGCCGAGCGCGCTTTCATCGAACTTGCCGAGCGCGACGCCGCTTTGATTGCTGATCACGACGATCGGCACGTTCATGCGCGCGAACGTCACGAGTGCATCGAATGCGCCGGGCGCGAGGCGCATCTTGTGCGGATCGACGTTATAGGGCACATCGTCGAGCAGCGTGCCGTCCTTGTCGAGAAAAACAGCAGGCTTCATGCGCTCGCGCCGCCATATGCCGCGCGGCCGCTGCGGACTTCCGCTGCCGTATCCACGCCGGCCACGCGTGCATAGACCTGTTCGAGCGATTGCGCGACGCTCGCCCAGGTGAACATGGCGCGTGCGCGTTCGAGTCCCGCCGCGCCCATGCGTTCGGCGAGCGCCGGATCACGTTTGATGATCGCGAGCGCATCGGCAAGCGCAGCCGGGTCTTTCGGCGGCACGAGCAAGCCGGTTTCGCGGTGCGCCACCGAATAGCGTATGCCGCCCACGTCCGCACCGATCACGGGCCGGCCGCACGCCATCGCTTCCAGCGGCGTGATGCCGAACGGCTCGTACCACGGCGTCGTCACGAACACGTCGGCAGCGTTGTAGAAGATCTTGAGGCGCTGGCGTCCATGACGGCCGAGGAATTCGACCTTGTCACTTACTCCGGACTCCGTAGCAATTCCGCGCAGACGGCCGATTTCCGGCGTCGCGATTTCGTTCGCCTCATCGGAGTTGCCGCCGATCACATAAAGATGCGCATCTTCGTTTAGTTCGCGATTGCAGATGCCGATGCCCCGCACCACGTTATCGATGCCCTTGCGCGGCACCATGCGTCCGAGCTGGAGCACGATGAAGCGGTCTTGCGGCCAGCCGAGACGCTCGCGCGCTTCGGCCTTCTTCATCGGATGAAACTCGGTGCTGTCGAAACCGCACGGCACGAGATCGATGCGCGCAGGGTCTGCATGATAGAGCGCGAGAAGATCGGCTTCGTCTTGCGGGCACTCCGCGATCACCGAGTCCGATTCGCGCACGAGCGCGTCTTCGATATCGAAGCGTTCGTCGGGAAAGCCATCGCCCGCACCTTGATGAATGCGGCGCACGCGGCCGAGCGCATGAAACGTCGTGACGAGCGGCGTGCCGAGCGCTTCCTTGATGCGCATGCCCACGAGCCCCGACATGAAAAAGTTCGCATGCACGACGTGATAAGGCGTCGCCTGCTTCCTGAAGTAGCCGATCATGAAGCGCGCGAACTCGTCCATGTGCGGCAAAAGCTGCTCTTTGGGCAACTGCACCGGCGGACCCGCAGGCACGTTGATGACACGGATGTTCTGAATGCCTTCGAAGCGCGACACGAGCGGCAGCAGGGAACGGTCGCGCCGCGTGAAGACATCCACTTCATGGCCATTGCGTGCGAGGTGCCGCGCCACATGCGCGACATAGATGTTCTGCCCGCCGCTATCGACGCCGCCTGCCACCGCAAGAGGCGACGCATGCTCACTAATAAGTGCGATCTTCACGTGATGGCCCCTTGATCCGCATTGTTCGATGTGTGCTCCGAAGCGTTCGCGGTCCGAGGATTGCGGGCAGGCTCCGAAGCAACCTGCTGGGTGAGCATTCGTTGTGCCACGCTCGCGAAAATGCGCAGGATCGTTTGTTCGTTGGTAGACGAAAGCAATTTCGTTAAGACGCTTCGCACTCGATGAGGCGCTTTTACACGGTGCGTGTAGTTGTGCGCGCTGGCGCGCGACCGCGCTTAACGGCTTTCGCGGCGGCGGTCGTCATCGCGAACGATCGCCCGCATCATCTGAACATGACGGCCCACCACGCGGCGTTGCGTGAGCGCCCACGGCAGGCCGCTCAGCAGTTGCGTTGCATCGCTCAGCAGCGTGCGTTCGCGATGCATCACGCCGAGCGCACGCACCGTCGAGTCGATGGCTTCGCGCAAGGGCAAACGCAGCCATGCAACCCACGCTGCGTTACGCGCGAGCAGACGGCGGCGCAGCGCGCTGTCGCGTATGGGCGAGGGATGGTGATGAAGCACGAGTTCATCGGCATAGACGAGTGCGTGGCCGTGATCGAGCATGTCGAGCGCGAGCAACGACTCCTCACCGCCGATGAACAGCCGCGGCTCATAGCCGCCCATCGCTTTGAACACGGTCGTGCGGAACACGCTTGCGCCTGCCATGTAACCGACGAGCGACGGCCCCGGCAATCCGCGCGCGCCGAGCGGACTCACGCGCATGCGTTCGCAGGTTTCATCGGCATCGCCGTCTTCGCCGACGACCACGCGCGCGCTCAGCACCGCGACGCGTGGAGACGCATCGAGAATCTCGGCCGCGCGTGTGAGCGAGCCTGCGCCCCACCACGTATCGTCATCGCAGAAGGCGACGTACTCGGTCCGCACTTTGTCCACGCCAAGATTGCGGCCCGCCGCGCCCATGTTCGACGGCGCGACGATCAGTTCCACTGACGGGAACGCTTGCGCCACGCGTTCGGCGGTATCGTCGGTCGATGCATTGTCGACCACGATGATCTCGATGCGGTCCGGCAATGCCGCAAGGCGCGCGAGTGTGTCGAGCACTTGTTCGGCGCGGTTATACGTGAGCACCACGACGCTCACGCGCGCGTCGCCATGCGCAACGTGAGACGTCGATGCTTGCGGCAACGCGCTCATCGTCGATCCTCGGCGGGCGCGAGCGTCCAGAAGCGCTCGGGCAGGAACACGTCCGCATAGCCGTTATCGCCGAACGCCTTCAACTGGCTCGAATATGCAGCCACGGCTTCGCGCTTCTTCGCATCGCGGCGTTGCAGTTCGGCAGGCGGGGGAAGCGGTGGATTGAACGGCGTCGCTTCGATGCCGCGTTCGTGCAAATCGGCGAGACGCTGCTGCACGACGCCCGGCATCGCGCGATATAACCCTTCCTCATATCCGAAGCACGTAAGCGTGGGATGCGCGAGCCACGCATCGCACGCGCCCTGATGCACGAGAATGTGGTCCGAATGAAAGAGACCGAGCGGCATCAACAGCACATCCGGACGATGCGCGTCGATTGCGTCGATCAATGCGCGCGCGATCGTTTCGCGAGTGGCTTTCGCGGACGCGGGCGAGTAAGGAATGTACTGTGAGTCGAGCAGGCCGAGATGAAACGGCTTGGCGCCCAGCACGCCGAGCGCGCGCTTGTCTTCTTCGAGGCGCGCGTCCATCGCGTCGAATGCGCTCGAAAAGCCGCATTGGCCGTCCCAGTCGGTCGCCGCGTCTTCAGCGGGGCGCGCCGTGAACACGGTGCAAACGCGCGCATCCGCTGCGCTGACGATAGCCGCGCCGCAGCCGAACACGGCGTCGTCGAGATGAGGGGAAATCACCAGAAGTCTGGACGTGGCGTCGAACATGAGCGAGCGTCGAGTGGGGAACGGCTCGTCGACGCGCAAGTAACGGGCCACGTCCGCGTGGCGCAAAAGCGGGCCGTGCTAGAAGCGCATGCCGACGCCCGCCTCGATGATGTCCGCGTCGCGGTCGTAACGCGTCACCATGCGATTCCACGTGAGACGCGCAAGCCAGCGGTTCGTGAAGCGATAACTCGCCGATAGCGACACGAGGCCCGAGAAGCGTCCGTCGCCGGTGCGGTTCTGCGGCAGGTCGTCGTTCTGCGTGATGGACAGATACGGGCCCGCGCCGACGCCCAGCGTGAGGCGGTCATCGAAGAACGCGCGCGTGGCCCAGAGTTGCGCGGCGACGCCATCGCGGCGCGACTGCACGTGTCCGCCTTCATGCAGATACGACGCGGTGAAATCCACATAACGCCACAAGCCGCGCCGATACTCCACGCCCGCCGCCAGATTGGTTTCCGAGTCGAGACTATTGAGCACGGTGGTGCCGAGCATCAGCGTGACTTCGTTGCCGGTGACGTTGGTCGTGCGGGATGGGGCGCTATCGCGCGGACCGTGTCCGTTCGGCGCGTCGAGCTGATAGCCGATGCCGAAGAGCAGCGCCGTCGTATCCGGACCGCCGAACGCCTGCACGCGATTGAGTTTCATCTGCGCGATCCAGCGATTATCGAAGTAATACGCGGCGCGCAGCGTGAACATGACGCCCCAGCCATGCGTGTTCGAATAGTTTCCGCCGGCTTCCGCCGCGCTGGTATCGAAGTAGCGATACGGCCCCGCACCCGCCGACAGTTCCAGCCGGTTGTCCATGAGCGGCATGCGGCCCCACAACTGCACGGATTGTCCATCGCGATGATGGTTCGGAACATGGCCTTCGTTGACCCACGAGAAGCTCCACGCGGCATACGGCCCGAGCCCTTCGCGATAGTCCGCTTCCCATGAATACGTGTTCTGGCTGCTGGTCTGGAGCGGGCCGGCGAGTACCGAAAATTCCTGCGCCTGCGCGCTCTTGCCCCTGACGGCCAGCGAAATGCAGGCAATTGCAAACGCGGCGGTTTTACGTTGTCGTTGTTTCGGAATGTGAGTCATCGAGCATGAATTGAATGGCGAATGTCCTGCGTTTCGTCCTGGACGGTTCGCCGAGAATACCGTCTAAATGCGAATCATGCACAACCTGTCGCGCTCAATGTTCGTCGACGCACGGGCGAATCGCGCGAACCGCGCTACAAATGAGGCTCGGGATTCTGCTTGCTTCGAGCACGCACACGCCGGTCTTCCGACGCGCTGCCTGCGTGAATGACTGCATGGTCCGGCCATCAACGTAGCGAGGTCAGCAATGGACTGCATTCCAGTCGATTACCAGGGCGCTGAACTGTCGGCGGTCGTCGTGCATGCGGCGGGCGAGTTCGTATCGACCGTGCTGATCGAGCGGCCCGGAGGCGTGCGTCGCGCGGTCGGCCCGTTCCGTCCGTTCGCGACGGCGCGTGCAGCGGAGCAGTTCGCCATCCAGTACGCAAAGGATGTGCTGGACGGCCGTCATGTGACGACGGAACCGCGGACGGCGGCGGGGTAAGCGGAGCCGGCCGGTCGTCAGCCGCGCGCGCGGCCCAGCGACGCATCGAGCCACGCGATCAGCGCCGCAGTCGAACACGCGCCGCTTCTGAAACCGATATGTCCATCGGGTCGCACGGCCCAGATCATGCCGCTTCGCGCACCGAACGCCGCGGCGAATTCGCCAGCGGAATCGATCAGCGTGCGATAGCGTTCGCTCGCGCCGGCCGCCGCTCCCGGTGCGACGATCCGCAGCGCATTCGACGCCGCGCCCAGCGCGCCGCGCCACGCATCGACGGCATCGGCGAATGGGGCGTCGTCGAAATCGCCTGCGAAATAGCCGACGAGCGCATGCCTTCCGCCACCGATATGCGCCGCCAGCCGCTGCCGATGGCCGATGAAGTCCTCCGTCAGACCGCCGATTTCCGGCACGCGATCGCCCGGTGCGGGCAGTTCGGGCCCGATGTCGCCGCATTCCTCCGCGACGATCGGACTGTCGCGATAGGCCACCAGCAATTGCGTTTCGCGCATGGCCGGCTTCACTTCGCCGTGGGCGAGCACGGTGTTGAGCGCGCGGCTCGTCGATTCGACCACATCGAGGCCCACTGGACGGCGCTCGGCCTCATAGCTCGCGAGCAGCGACTCATGCGCGAGCCCGCGCGCCGCGAGCGACAGCTTCCACGCGAGGTTGTGCGCGTCCTGCAAGCCGGTGTTCATGCCTTGCCCGCCGACGGGCGGATGAATGTGCGCGGCATCGCCGGCAAGAAAGACACGTCCGCGCGCGTAATGCTGCGCGATCCGATGACTCACGCGATACACCGACGCCCAGCGCATCGTCGAGAGACGCGTGCCTTGCGGGAGGATCGGCAGCATGATGCGCTCGACGTCGGCGAAAGGAGGCGCGGTGACGGAGGCGAGGCGGGCGGCGTCGTCGGGCGGCAGGACCATCGAGAGGCGATAGCGTCGCGGCGATCCTTTCACCGGCACCGCGGCGAGCGTCGCGGGGCCGCGGCCGTCGCTGCCTGCGGAGTGATTGATGCGCATCATCGGACCGCGCGGCAGGTCCCACTCGACATCGAGATCGGCGAGCATGAAGGTCTGCGGATATTGATCGCCTTCGAACGGCGCGTTGAGATGCTGGCGCACGGCGCTGCGCGCGCCGTCGCAACCGACGAGCCATCGGCAACGAAGCTCGCGTGTCTCGCCTTGCGCGGTCTCGAGCGTACATAGCACGCCGCCGGAATCTTCCTTGAACTCGACGAGCGTCGTGCCGTATTCGACGTATCCGCCATGTCGCACGAGCGCACGTTCGAGAATGCGCTCGGTCTCGTATTGCGGCAGCGACAGCGCGCCATAAGGCATGTTTTCGCGCGGCACGGGCGTGCTGGAAACGAGCGCGCCGTCCTTGTAGGCATCGACGCCCGTGAGCCAGATGCCCGACTCGATCGCCTCCTGCACGATGCCGATATCCTCGAACAGCTCCAGCGTGCGCGCCGTCACGCCGAGCGCCTTCACGAAGAACACGCGATGCGCGTGGGCATCGATGATGCGCACATCCACGCCATCGCGATGCAGTTCGGCGGCAAGCATCAGGCCGACCGGGCCCGCGCCTGCAATCAACACTTCGGTCGTTTCGGGCATGTGCGGGCTCCTGTCGAATGGGAAGGCCGTCGTCCTGCAAAGCATAGTCGTGGCGGGCGCGCGCGTGGGCGCTTTCTCCGTTCAGACGAATGGCGCAGTGCGCGATGTGCGGGCGTGCGCGCGCGTCCGTTATCATGCGCGCCTTGGCCGACGCCATCGCCAGAAATCAAAGAACGCAACATGAAGAACGACACACCACAACAGACGAAACAACCGGCAAGTCAGACGATAGAGCGCGTCAACTACTGGGCGGTGGTTTCGGTTCTGCTCGGCACTTTTCTCGGCAATCTGGATTCGTCGATCGCGAACGTCGCGTTGCCGACCATCGCGCACAACTTGTCGCGCAGCGCCGCCGATACGGTCTGGGTCGTGACCGCGTATCAGCTGGCGGTCGCGGTGTCCGTGCTGCCGCTCGCCGCGCTCGGCGAGATGCTTGGCTTCAAGCGCGTGTTTCTGTGGGGCGTCGTACTGTTCACGCTGGCGTCCGTGGTCTGCGCGGTCGCGCCGACGCTGCCGCTCCTCGTCGCCGCGCGCGCGTTGCAGGGCGTGGGCGGGGCGTGCATGTCGACCATCGTTCCGGCGCTCTTGCGGCAGGTTTATCCGCCGAAGCTCGTCGGGCGCGGCATTGCGCTGCTCGGGCTGACGGTCGCGCTTTCGGCGGCGCTCGGGCCGACGGTCGCGGCGGGCATTCTTTCCGTCGCGAGTTGGCGATGGCTCTTTGCCGTGAACGTGCCGCTCGGCGTCTTCGGCCTCTTTCTCGCCGGCGCGATGCTGCCGGCCGGCACGCCCGCCGCGACGCGTCGCTTCGACTTCGCCGGCGCGGCGTTGAGCGGCATCACGATTGCGCTGTTCATTCTCGGCGTCGGCGGGCTCGGCGCGGGCGAAGGCGCGGCAAGCGGCGGGGCGCAATTGCATGCGCTGCCGATTGTCGAGATCGCGCTCGCATGTGTGGCCGGATTCGCGCTGATCCGGCATCAACGCGGACGCGCGGCGCCCCTCGTGCCGCTCGATCTGTTGCGCATTCCGATTCTTTCGCTGTCTTCGGTGACGTCGGTTTGTTCGTATGTCGCGCAGACGCTTGCGTATCTCGCGTTGCCGTTCATGCTTCAGCATCAGTTCGCCCGCAGCGCGACGACGACCGGCTTGCTCGTGACGCCGTGGCCGCTCGTGATCGTGTTCGTGGCGCCGCTCGCGGGCCGCCTGTCCGACCGTCACGCGCCGGGACTGATCGGCGGCCTGGGCCTCGCGATCATGACCATCGGGCTATGCCTTCTGATCGGCTTGCCGGCGTCGCCTTCGAACGCGGATATTGCTTGGCGCGTCGCGGTGTGCGGCATCGGCTTCGGCCTTTTCCAGACGCCGAATAACCGCATCATGCTGACGTCGGCGCCGCATGAGCGCAGCGGCGCGGCAGGCGGACTCATGACGATGGCGCGCATGATCGGCCTTTCGCTCGGCGCGGCGCTGGCGGCGGTCGCGTTCGGCGTGTTCGGGCAGGGCGGTGCGCGGGTTGCGCTGGTGGGCGGGGCGGTATCGGCGGCGCTGGGCGTGGCGGCGGGCGTGGTGCGGGTCGTCAAGACGCGTTGACGCGCGCGAGCGCGTTCGAGTGGCGCCTGACGCAATAATTTGCAAGTCGTTCGACGGTGACGGATAAGCTAGGCGCCCTTGCACGTTCGCTTGCTGATCCGACATGGTCACACTCATTAGCTGTTTTTCCGACCGCCGCGCGACGTATTCGCGCGACAACCACGCCGCATTCTGCCGCCACACGCGCGCGCGTCATCGAGACGAGCCGATATCGAGCAGCGCCGATTCGCTCGAACTCGGCGTGCTCTTCAAATATCAGATGATCAGCGATCGCCTGGCGCAAGCTGCCGAGGGCGAGCTATTGATATTCGCGACCGAGAATGCGCTTTTCGTGCGGTTCGAGGATTTCGAGCAAATCATGGCCGGACGCGACAGCCTCGTGACGAAGGGTTTCTTCGGCATCAACACGGATATGTTCGTTATCCGAAATAATGATGAGAACCGCCGCATAGCACGAGGCATGGCCGCGAGATGCCGCGAGTTTTATCGATATGGCGAGTTCGTGACCGAGGAAGCGTTGCTTGAAGCGTTTCCGGTGGTATCGGATGTGGAGTTCGTCAACGGCGTCATTCCGATTGCATCGATGTGGTCGGGGCAGCATCCTGATCTTCGTGGCGCGCCGGTCATTGCGGTATCGCTGGTATTCACGCCGCGCCTGTATAGCAAGTACGGACCGCGCTGGCGCGCCGTGTTCGCGCGTCATCTCAACGAGTGCCACGCGTCGCAAGAGAGGACTGTTTTCGACATTGCGCCGCCCGAGCCTGCGTGCACGGAGCCGCTGACGGCGTATCAACCGGGCAGGCCGATTGCGTTGGTCATGCTTTACACGCCGAACATTGCGGGCTATGCGCGATTTGGAGAGGCGAGCATGCGCGCATATTGCGAGCGCCACGGCTACACGTTGTATCAGTACCGTGATGTGCCGGTGGATTTTCCGCGTGAGGCGTGCGGCAACTGGTCGAAGCCGTTTCTATTGGACAGGCATTTGCCGAATCACGAGTGGGTGTTCTGGGTGGATGCCGATATTCTGGTGATGAACCCTGCGGTGAAACTGGAGCAGTTCATGGAAGGCCGCGACCGCGTGTTGACGGCGGACATATGCGGCTGGCGCTTCAACAGCGGTGTAATGGGTTTTGCCAACACGGAAGCGAATACGAATGTGATTCGAAGCGTGCTAGCGCGCGTGCTGGAAACGGAGGATGTGAAGTACACGTTTTCGAGTCAGGGTGACCAGTTTTATTTCATGGAGCAGATGATTTCACATGGCCTGTGCCCCGCCCCGGACTCGCCCGAACTTATAAGCTTCAACGCATTGAACACGCCGTGGTACTTCGCGACCCCGGCCACATTCATGTGTCACTTCCACGGCCTGAGTACGGAATTACGGATGTTGTTCATGTCGATGAACGCGGTGCCTGAAGGCGGCTTCGAGTGGATAGAACAGCAACGAGGTTAGCGACGCGCGTTGCAAGCGTTGGTGTTGTCGAGCCAGGGGGCTCGCATGGGGTGGTGTTCAGTGGGCGCGGAGGGTGATTCAAGGCTGATTCAAGCTGAGTGCCAACGTGGTTCTACGAAGTGAGCAGACATTCAATGCTTTGGGCCCGAGAAGCTGCTTTCTTTGGTTACTTTCTTTGCAGCAGCAAAGAAAGTGACCCCCGCCCCGGGGAGGGGCACCCAAATAGACCGACGCGATAAGAAACTCCCACGACAGGACCGCCGCTTGCTGCAAAGAAGGAGTGGATAACCAGAGAGAAAGAAGGAGGTCACGATGACGCAGATACCGCGTACGACATCCGACGATATGGATGAACCGCCAAGCGGTGCGACCCCATCCAGCGACACGCGCCAGCAAAACCTCGACGCAGAAGAAAAGCAAAACCACGAAGCGAGCGAAAACGCGCTGCCTTCGTCGCAGGACAAGAACCCGATCCCGCCCGATTCCACGCGCCGCTAACGTACGGAGCCACCCCGATGAGTGACTACATCGATTGCATCGCCGCTTTGGATCGCTGCGCCGCCGCGTGTCACAACTGCGCGTCCGCGTGCATCGCGGAGGGCCATCTTCCGGAGATGGAGAAGTGCATTCGCCTGGACCTGGACTGCGCGGCACTGTGCCGCTTCACGTCCGAGTCGCTCGCACGCGACACGCAATTCATGCGCGATTTCTGCGACCTGTGCGCGCGAATCTGCGATGCATGCGCCGACGAATGCAGCCGGCATCCCGCCGATCACTGTCAGGCGTGCAGCGACGCGTGCCGCCGCTGCGCCGAACTGTGCCGCGCGATGTAGACCTCATGCCGCATCGGGCGATCCTTTCCACGCGAGACTGCGAGCGCGCACGCGCCTGACCGGTCTCGCGTTCTGACGTTTGCGCACGAGCGTGCGGACCGCGCGAGCGAGGGCAAGATCGATCGCGCCTCGCCAGTCGCGTGCAATCGATGTCGCGACGACCTTCTGCTCGCGAGTCACTTGCAATTCCACCTGGCATCGCTTGTCGACGCCGCCGCGCGGGCCGTTGATGTCCGAGAGACTAACCGTAGCCTTCGAAATGAGCCACGCGAGCCGGCGAAACACGAATTCGGTGCGTGCCCTGGCAAGCTCGTGCATCGAAATGCCTTCGGGGTCGCGCGACTTGAACAAGAGTTTCATGGATGCCTCCGTGTTGAAGATGAGTCCAGCGTACGGAGATGGCGGCATCGGAAAAAGCAGCATCGTTCGAAGCAGCACTTCGTAAAAACCGCAGTTACACGCCTGCACTGGCGAGCACGCGCTGCGTCAGCGGATGATGCCGCCCGCGTCGCGACACGATGGCATGCACTTCCTCCTTCACTTCGGGCGAGCGTCCGAGCCAGCGAAGACCGCGCAGCAGCGGCACATCGCCCGCGCCGAATTCCGCGAGCGGAAACACGCCGAGCCCGCGCGCGCCGAACACCGCCATGAGCGCACTGTCCTCGAATTCGCCGACGACGCGCGGCGTGATGCGCTGGGTTTCGAGCCACCGATCGAGTCGCGCGCGCAACGATGAATGACCGGTTGGAAGAAGAATCGGCAGCGAAGCGAGGCTGTCGGGGAAGTGATCGATGGCGCTCTTGCGCACGATCGACGCGGGGCCATACCAGTCCACCGGCGATGCGATCAACCGTTCGCTCGTGAGCCGCATGTTCTGGTTATGCGGTGCGGGCTGGCTTGCGAGCACGAGATCGAGGCGATGCAGCGCCAGTTCGCCGAGCAGTTCGTCGGTTTCGCCTTCGTGACATAGGAGACGCAGCGAGGGATCGCCGAGCACGGGCGATAGCAGTGCCTGGGCGGCGAGCTTGGAAATGCCATCGGAAAGGCCGACCGCGAAACGCGCAAGCGTGCCGCTCGCGGCTTCTCGCACTTCGTCGTGAATGAGTTGGCCGATCTGGAAGATCTCTTCGGCGCGCGCGAATGCTGCCTGGCCTGCTTCGGTCATCGTCACGCCGCGACCGGCGGGCTTGAGCAACTGGTGCCCGAGCGATTTTTCCAGTTCCCGCACTTGTGCGCTGATGGTTTGCACCGCCATGTCGAGCCGTTCCGCCGCGCGAGCAAAGCCGCCTTCTTTCACGACGACCCAGAAGTAATGCAAATGGCGATAGTTGAGCATCGTTGAACTCTCCTTCGAATGGCGATTCTCGGTGGTTCGTAAAAACCGAACTTTCCATTCGATTATCGCTGATTTTTTCGGCGTCTCCGCGTGGGCGATGATCATGGCTTACCGCACATCGTCGAACTGCTCATGGACTATCTTCTTTCCCTCGCCGCCGATCCCGCCGTCTGGGCCGCACTCGTCACGCTCATCGCGATGGAAGTGGTGCTGGGCATCGACAATCTCGTGTTCATCTCCATTCTCACGAACAAGTTGCCGGAGCACCGACGCGCGCGCGTGCAGCGTCTTGGCATCATGCTCGCACTCGTCATGCGGCTTGCATTGCTCGGCACCGTTGCGTGGATCGCGCGTTTGACACAACCCGTGTTTTCCGTGTTCGATCACGCTTTCTCCTGGCGCGATCTCATCCTGCTGGCGGGCGGGCTGTTCCTCGTGTGGAAGGCGACCATAGAAATGCACCATCACGTGCGAAAGGATTCACAAGGTGAGGGCGTCGTGTCGAAAGTGGGGACGATCACGGCTGGGGCCGCCATCGGCCAGATTCTGCTGCTGGATCTCGTGTTCTCGGTCGACAGCATCATCACCGCTGTCGGCATGACCGAGCATTTGCCGATCATGTTCATCGCGGTGATCTTCGCGGTGGCCACGATGCTGTTCGCCGCGCAACCGCTGTCGCGCTTCATCGAACGTAACCCGACCGTCGTCACGCTTGCGCTCAGCTTCTTGCTGGTGATCGCGATGACGTTGATCGCGGAAGGCTTCGGCACGCACGTGCCCAAGGGATATGTCTACGCCGCGATGGGATTTGCAGGTTTTGTCGAGGGATTGAATTTGCTGGCGCGCAACGGGCGAAGGAAGCGGGAAGGGCTTATGGCTAAAGGCGAGATATCCACATTTTCGGTGAACAAGCCTGTGGACAAGCCCGGGACCGGCACGTTATCCGCTTGAACCACCAAAGAATTCTTCAGCCCACGTTCGAATGCGCAGCCGCACACTGACGATGGAGTGAATAGCTGTTAGATTCCCACGCTTGGGCCACCGATTCGCAAGAAAGGAGCAAGCATGAGACGCAAATCGTCAGGGGCGGCAGTGGTGGCGGTGCTGGTCGGTGTCGCCGTTGCCGTGACGCTTTATATCGCGAGCTTCGGCAAGTCATCGCACCATGCGGAAGACTCGTCGGCGTCCGGCCATGCCATTGCCACGCAAGATCTCTCTGCAAGCGATACCGCATTCAGTGCCGCAACAACTGACTCGGCATCCGGCCCACGCGCACAAACCGCAGCGCGCTGACTTACAAAAGACACGCGAGAAACAGGAATATGACTTGCTTCAAGGCTTGCCAAAGTCAAGCCGGAGCACGTCACGATGGGCCACCCGTCCCAGCACATTGCACACGCCGAGTTACCCGTCGATGCGCGCGGCGTGATCGGCAACATGAAGACGGCCGCGCTCGTATCGATACGCGGCGCAATCGACTTCATGTGCTATCCGCGCATCGATTCGCCCACGCTTTTTGCTTCGCTGCTCGATAAGGAGAACGGCGGTAGGTTTTCCATCGCCCCGCGCGAGCGCGATGCGAACGTCAAGCAGATGTATCTGCCGGAGACGAACGTCCTGCTCACGCGTTTCATGACGGGCGAGGGCGTGTGCGAACTGCTCGACCTGATGCCGGTGCCGTCGTCCAAGGCGCGCGTCGATGACGTGCCGAACTGCGTGATGCGTATCGTCCGGCTGATATATGGGCGCATGACGCTCGACGTGCAATGCGATCCGCGCTTCAACTACGCACGCGCGAAACATACGGCGCATGCCGTGGAAAAGGGCGTCGAATTCCGGCCCGCCGATAACTTCCCGCCAATGCAATTGCGTGCGAGCGTGCCGCTATCTATCGAAGACGATGGCGCACGCGCGGTGCTTGAGATGAACGAAGGTGATTCGGCATGCTTCGCGCTTGGCGCCGTCGATGAAATGCCCAAGCTCGATTCGAAAGAAAAGTTTGATGGCATGCTGAGCGAGACGATCGGCTTCTGGAAGGAGTGGTCGTCGCGTTCGACATATCGTGGACGGTATCGCGAAGTCGTATTGCGATCGGCGCTGACATTGAAATTACTCAGCTCCGATGAGTACGGCGCAATCGTCGCCGCGCCGACGTTCGGCTTGCCCGAAGCGCAGGACGGATCGCGC
This sequence comes from Caballeronia sp. ATUFL_M2_KS44, assembly GCF_023630965.1. Taxonomy (NCBI): domain Bacteria; kingdom Pseudomonadati; phylum Pseudomonadota; class Betaproteobacteria; order Burkholderiales; family Burkholderiaceae; genus Caballeronia; species Caballeronia sp. ATUFL_M2_KS44. The sequence continues at coordinate 626,849 of NZ_JALQEA010000039.1, forward strand.
CGCTGGGATTATCGCTTCACATGGATACGCGACGCCGCGTTCTCCGTCTATGCGTTGCTGCGGCTCGGCTATACCGGCGAAGCAGAGCGCTTCATGCGATGGATTGCCGAGCGCAATCGCGATTGCAGTTCAGATGGATCGCTTAGCGTGATGTATGCCGTGGATGGCGAGCAGGCGATGGAAGAAGCGGAGCTATCGAGTCTTGCGACTTCGGTGCCGGGGCAAGTGTTTATCGGCAATGGCGCGCGTGACCAGACGCAACTCGATGTGTACGGCGCGCTGCTCGATTCGGTTTATCTCTACAACAAGTACGGTGCGGCCATTTCTTATCAGGGCTGGCGGCATGTGACGCGCACTGTCGATTATGTCGTCGAACATTGGCATGAAGCCGATCATGGCATCTGGGAATTCCGCAACGGTACGCGGCCGTTGCTGCATTCGCGGCTGATGTGCTGGGTCACGGTCGATCGCGCGCTGCGGCTTGCGCAGAAGCGTTCGTTGCCTGCGCCGCTGGCGACATGGTTCAAGACGCGAGACGAGATTCATCGCGACATTCACGAGCAGTTCTGGAACGAGGATCTGCAGTCGTTCGTGCAGACACCGGGTTCATCGACACTGGATGCTTCCGCATTGATGATGCCGCTCGTTCGCTTCATCGGTCCGAAAGATCCGCGCTGGACCGGCACGCTCGATGCCATTGGCCGCGAATTGCGCGTGGATCCGCTGATTTTTCGCTATACGCGCGGCGATACGCTCGACGGTTTGCCCGGACTGGAAGGCGGCTTTAGCGCGTGTTCGTTCTGGTATGCGGAAGCGCTGGCGCGCGCGGGGCGTGTCGATGAAGGGCGGCTCGTCTTCGAGAAGATGCTGGCCTATGCGAATCACGTCGGGCTGTTCTCCGAGGAAGTCTCGACCAGTGGCGAAGCGATGGGCAACTTTCCTCAAGCGCTCACGCATCTGGCGCTCATCAGCGCGGCGTATCAGCTGGATCGGGATTTGGATCGGACGCATGTGGCTTGGACTTGATCGCGCGGGGCCATTTTGATTGGCTCGCTCGGGTCACTTGACATAACATAAATTAGCAACATTTTATTAGCCGCTTCAAACACCGACTTCTACGGGACTCGCCATCAACCGCGCCCAAGCGCAAAAGACGACGAGTCCCAACCGAGGTTGTTCAAGCCTTCCTGAAAGGCACACCCGGCGCATGCACGGTGATCGTCGGCTGCTGCACCGGCGCCGTGCCTTCTTTAGTCACGCTCTCGCACAACGCAATAACTTGCGCGGAACTCACCGGATTGAACAGCGAATGATCGACATCGGGAAACGTCGTCACACGCACGCTCTTATAACGCGCGAGGCGCGCGCCGAGCTTGCCGCAATGCGCAGCGAGCACATCGAGACCAGCGTCATAGCTTCCATACACGAGCACGGCTTTCACGCCTTTCGCATCGAGCGCGCGAGCAATGGCCTGAGGCGTCGTGGCCTGCTCCGGCGAAATCTGACTCAAGCCGTCCAGCCGCAACGCATCGGCAATACGCGATCGCGCGCGCGTCGTCACGTAGCTTCCGATAAAGCCGAGCACGCGCAGCAGATTCTTGTCGCCGCGAAAAATGGCTCTCCATTTGTCGAGTTCGAACATCGATGCTGCATAGCCGGCCATGGAATTGCGCGTCGATTCGCGCATTGCTTGCGCCGTCTTGTCTTCCGGCTGCTTGAACGTGGGGATATTCACCGCGATCACACCGGTGATGGCCGTTTCCATCACCGCGGCCTTTAGCGCGTGATATCCGCCCGAACAAATGCCGAATGAGAGAATCGACTTATAGCCCTGACGCGAGAGCCATCGCGCAGCGGCGGCCGTGTCCTGCGTCGCAATCGGGTTATAGATGCGGCTGTATGGCGTGTCCAATTCCGTGGCGCCCGGCACAGCGGGACTATCGCCACGACCGCGTGCATCGACGCGCAATGAAGCGATGCCGCGCCGCGCAAGGTCTCTTGCAATGCGCACGGAAAGTCTGCTGTCGCCCACTCGCGAACTGGACGACGTATTCGCAAGAAGAAACACCGGGCCACGCGACGCTGCGAAGCGCGGCTCGCACACGATGCCGAAAAGGCTTTCCTCGCCGATGCAAACCGGACGCTCGATAGCTTCCGGCGTCTCGATGCGCAGATCTTCTTCAGGCCACGGGGAAAATGTTTTGACGGCCTGTCGAGGCTGATCGCCTGCAATCCAGTCGACGACCTTGGCGAATGCCGCATTCGGCATGACCGTGAAAGCGGTTTCCTGAATGAAACCGGTCATGTCCTCGAAGGGCTGCGACTGCGCATCCACGCCGGCATCGACGAGCGCATCACGCAACGGATCTTTTGAACCGACGCGTGCGTGCATCAGCAATGCACGGCGCGCAGGTGCAACGCCCGCACGCTTGACGCTCGCCGCAAGATCGATCGATTCGAGGTCGCGCTTCATATCCTCGCCATACACTTGCCCAAGGATATTGAGCGGTCCGTCTTGCGGCTGAATTTCGCGCAACGGTGCGGCGAGTTGATCGAGCCATGTCTTGCGCGTCACGCTCAGTTCGCGCATATAGGTGCGTCCACTGACGACAGGCGCAAGCAGCACGAGATCATCGACAGGACGACGCAGCGCCGCTTGCACCGCGAACGCCGTGCCGACGCGAAACCCGCACAGCGTCACATGTTCGACGCCCGTTTGAGCCTTGAGAAAGTCGACGGCCGCCCCGACATCTTCAATCGAAGACTCGTATTGACCGGGCGCGGCGTCTTCGCCCCAGGAGTCCCCGGTCCCGCGATAGTCGAAACGCAGTACCCAGATACCGCGTGCAGCGAGCGCTTCCGAGAGGACGCGCATGCCGCTATAGGTCCAAACATACTCGTGACCGTACGTGTTGCAGAGCACGACGCCTCGGTTGCTCGCGCCTGCATGAAGCCATCCGAAGCGGCTTCCGAATACCACCGGTTTCATTTTTTATGTCCTCTCTCTGGCGGCGCACAAAGTAAGGGAGTTCCCCGCTCCCGTCTGCCTGGCTTCCCGTGCGATAGCGAATGAGTGAAGGCCATTCGCAATGCCGAATCCGCTATGAATTGAAAGCGGCGAGCAGGCTAGTCCGTGCAATTATAGGAATCGAAAGCGATCCGCAAAGTCGTATTCCCACATTTCTGCTCAATTAGGCTATTAATTGGCGGTCCAGGCAGCGTCCGTATTTACTATGCCATTTGGGAAATATTCATATCGCGTACGCTTCTTTGCGCGTATGTGCGGTGACGAACGTGGAGAGAAGCGAAATTGAAATGAGTGAGAAAACAACTGAAGAAACAGACCCCGGCGATTACGCCGAGGCCTTTGAGCAAACTTACTACGCGGCCATGACCGTCTTCGCGCGGCTCTCTTCCGTGCCGCGTGCATGCGCGTAGACGCGCGCGCGTTCACGCGCCACGAGCGCCTTCTTGCGAGCAAGCGTCTGTCGCTGGTATTTGGGATCGCCCATCGACATGACGTATTCGTTATGGCGATAGCGCAGATAACGCTGAAAGAATTCCGTGCCGGGCAAGCCGCTATCGAGCGCGAGAAGCACGCCATAATCGATATCGCGCAGATCGCCTAATGTCTGCACGGCAGACTCGAGCGCGGCATATCGCTGAACGAGTGGCACGCCCTTGTCACATAGTGAATGAAAACGCTGATACGTCAGCAATTGCCGATGAGATGCGCAGCGTCGCAATGCCTTTGCAAGCCGTTGGCTCAATTCGGTTTCCACGTTTCCTCCCGTAAGATCCCCGGGTTACACGCGCAAAGCTCCCTTGACGTCATTCGACGCGCGAACGACGGCCCGTGCTTAAAGACTTTCAACTGCCGAAATCAAAGTGACATGCCGACCGTCACCGCGCGCGTTGCGCCGATGAGAAGGCTCGACGGAGAATGCGGCGGACGCGTAGTATCGCCGCGCACCTTTCTCGTCACGCGTCCAAAGACTCAAAGAAAAGATAAGATTTCCGCGCGAGTTGCGCGTGCAAGTACGTCGCGACTGTGGGCGTTATCAAGCTCGGAATCGTTTGCGCGGCGTCCTTACGAATACATGCTAGCAAACATGCAGCGTCAAACCAAGAAAAGTTTGCTGTCCCTCAGGGAAGTCTCTCAAGTGCGAACTGTATTCGGCAATTATTTCTTAAGCGCGCGGTTCGTTCCGACTGTACGGCGTTGCGGCGCGAAACGGGCGTCGCCCAGAGCCGCACACTTTAAGGATGGTTTAAGCATCGAAGACTAAAAAGGATCATGCGGTTGCGGCAAGCATGATGGTTCCGTGACGCGTCCACGCGGATGGTTGTACCGGGCAACGCTTTCGGCGCACGCAACGGCGCATGAAGCGCAGGCGATGACCATCCCATTTGAGCCCGGCTCCAAGCCGGGCTTTTTTTTGGGTGCGTGACGTCCCTCAGGACATCACGCTTCATGCACCAAAGAGTCAGCGAACTCAATGGCCGAAATAAACGGGCTTGCTGCCATCGTTCATGGGCCGTAGCGCCCGCATGCCCGCCGCCGACGTGCCGCTATTCACGCCACCATACTCGTTGTTCTGATTCGGCATCGCGCCGTTCTGCCGCGATGCGCGGCTTTCCGCAGCCTGGATGTCGTTGGGGTAAGTCGTGCGATCCGATTGGCCGGGGTTATAGCCAGCGGCTTCCACCTGCCGCAAGTCCTGCTGCACTTGCGAGCGGGTGACAGACGAGTCGGTTTGAGCGAACGAAAATACCGGCGCTGCCAGGACGGCAGCGGCGGCCACAGCTTTGACGAACGATTTCATGTCGAACCTCCGGTTTGTAGGGCAGCGCAAAGTATTTATGCGCTTGCCACGGAATTTCAGCATCGTCCGTGCCCGGCATTCAGCGCTTCTCTGCGCCCTTCCCGGCCTGGTTCTCCAAAAGTTTGACGAGCACATGAAGCATGCGATTAGCAGGCGTCGGTATGCCCAACGCCTCCCCGCGCCGCACGATCAAGCCGTTCAAATGATCGATCTCGCTGTGCTTGCCGCGCGCCATGTCTTGCGCCGTCGATGAATATTGATTGGGCATCGTCTCGGCGATACCGCGCACCGCCGCATCGACGTCGCCGGGAATGGTCACGCCATCAGCTTTCGCAACGGCCAGGCATTCATCGACCACATCGCGCATTGCACGCGTCACGCCCTCGCCCTGGACCAGACGTCCGTAGGGTGTCTGTGTGATCGCCGATAGCGCGTTGTAGGCGCAATTGAGCACGAGCTTGGCCCATAGCGCACCGCGCACGTTATCGGATATCTCCGTCGGCACCGACGCAGCCACCAGCGTGCGAGCCACCTCTTCACTCATGCTCGACGGTTCGATCACCAGCTCGCCTCTGCCGTGATGCCTGATATGCCCCGGCCCTGCCATTTCAGCCGCGACATAGACCACGGCTGCCGCCACTTGCTGCGGCAGCAGTTCGCGCAAGCGCTCCGCATTCTCGACGCCGTTCTGCAGCGACAAGACAAGCGTGCGTTCATTCAGATACGGTTCGAGCGCGAGCGCGGCGCTGTCCGTGTCCGTCGACTTCACGCAAAACAGCACGACGTCCGCGTCTTTTGCCGCGCTTGCTTCGGTGCTTGCGCCAAGACGTACGTGTTCGTCGAAGGTCTTTGTATCGAGCCTGAGGCCATCGCGTTGAATGGCTTCGACATGCTGTGGCCGCGCGATGAGCACGACATCATGACCCGCGCGTGCAAGCATGCCGCCGTAATAGCAACCCACTGCACCCGCACCCATTACGGCGATCTTCATATCGGTTTCCTCGTTGCATTCACGGACGAGAAAATAACATAACGCCGCAATGCACTGACTGCGATGCCTCGTGAGCGGCAAACGCTTGCGTGCCGCGCCGCGCTCTTTGCTTTGTGTGCCGACGCACGATAGTCAGTCGAATTCGTTATGAACCATATTGTTAAACCGTGGCGTGGGACGCTACGCTTTGCTCCAGCGGATCGACGGGTACGTGCCCAACAACGGCCGACCGCTATGGGGATTGTGCTGCGTGCTCGTTCCGTATCGGCAATGAGTATTGGAATAACGATCGCGGCACAGGGAGACCAACTCACGACGCACCGAGGCGTCAACATCAGGAAGAACAAAAAAGCGGCAGCGGCCCGCCAAGGGGCACCGCATGGCCGAAGCGTGGGCGTTTTCACGAGAACAAAAAATGAACCATGGATATGAAGCATCGCTCGTCAAGCGAGTCGTCAATCAGCTTGTCGCGAGCATCGTCAACGGAGAATACAAAGACAATGTCCTGCCGCCACAAGTGATCCTTTCAAAGAAGCATGGTGTTTCCCGGACCATCATGCGAGAAGCGTTAAGCGTTCTCATCTCACGGCGCATGCTCGATGTCCGGCCCAAGACAGGCACGCGCATCCGTCCTGCAGGCGAATGGCTCATCATCGATTCGGAAGTCGCGGAGTGGCGGTTGCGCGCCCTGCCCGACACCGACTGCATGCGCCGGCTGATTCACTTCCGCTCGCTCGTCGATCCACCCGCCGCCGCGCTTGCCGCGACGCGCGCCAACCGGCATCAGCGTATCGCCATCAATGCAGCTTTCCAGCGGCTCGTGCATGCATCGCCTTCGGAGGACTTGCAGTCGTCGACGGAAGAAGCTTTGCTTACCGCTATCGTCGATGCCAGCGGCGACGAAGTCTTGCGCCAGATGGGAAGCGTCGTTCGCGTGGGCATAAGGGCGTTGAAAGCGTCGGTGCGCATGCAGCCGCATGCGCTCGCGCGCGTGACCGAATCGCAACTGAGCGATTATGGCCGTGTCGTGCGTGCAATCGATACGGCCGACGGCAACGGCGCTCGCCTCGCGATGTCGCAAGTGCTTGGCCGCACTGCGTCGATGTGGGTGGAAGAACCGGTCTGATATCCCCGCGTACGCCGATTGCAATCCGTGACTACAATGGTCGAGTGCCTTGAGTGGCCGTGAAGCGCTTCGCAATGCAATGACCGGAGGCAACGATGGCAGAACTCGACAAGGAAGAAGTGGTCGGCGTACTGAACCGGATTCTCGAATCGGAACTCGCTGGCGTCGTGCGCTATACGCACTATTCGTTTCTGGTGTTCGGCTTCGGCCGCATTCCGATCGTGTCGTGGCTGCGCGCGCAGGCCGACGAATCGCTGACGCATGCGCATCAGGCAGGCGAATGGATCACGACGCTCGGCGCCTATCCGTCGCTTGCAATCGGTCCGCTGCTCGACAATCACACGTTCGATATCGCGACCATTCTGCGCGAATCACTGCAAGCGGAAAATGTCGCGCTCGACTTGTATCGCCAGTTGCTGGGCCTTGTCGAGGATCGGTCCGTCGCGCTAGAAGAATACGCGCGGCAGATGATTCAGACCGAAGAATTGCATGCGGGCGAAGTGGATAAAATGCTGCGCCGTCCCGGTGAAGTCGATACTTCGCCGGAAAGACGATCAGGGCACAGCTAAGAAAAAACGCGCTGCCCGTACGAAACGGCCAGCGCGTTTTGACGACGGCAAAGAACTTACTTCGGCTGGGCGACGGTGCGCAAATAAGGCTTGAGCGTCTTGAAGCCTTCCGGGTATTTCTTCTTGGCGTCTTCGTCGGAGACGGACGTCGGGATGATCACGTCCTCGCCCGGCTTCCAGTTCACGGGCGTCGCAACCGTATGCTTCGCGTTCAGTTGCAGCGCGTCGAGCAAGCGCAGGACTTCGTCGAAGTTGCGGCCCGCGCTCATCGGATAAGTGAACGTGGCCTTGATCTTCTTGTCCGGTCCAATGATGAACACGGCGCGAATGGTCGCGTTGTCCACCGCCGTACGCGGGCCACCGCCGCTCGCGTTGGGATGGATCATGTCGTAGAGCTTCGCCACGTTCAGGTCCGCGTCGCCGATCATCGGATAGTTCACGGCCGCGCCCTGCGTTTCCTCGATGTCCTTCGCCCATTTCGAATGGTTATCGACCGGGTCGATGGACAGCCCGATGACCTTGGTATTGCGCTTGTCGAACTCGGGCTTGAGCTTCGCCATATAGCCGAGTTCCGTGGTGCAGACGGGCGTGAAGTCCTTGGGATGCGAGAACAGAATGGCCCACTGGTCGCCAATCCACTCATGAAAACGAATCTGGCCCTGGGTGGTTTCTGCGGTGAAATCGGGGGCTTCATCACCAATACGGATGGACATATTTGATCTCCACGTTAGAAATTGGTCGGTGAGCGTTTCGTATGCCAATGCGAAACGCTTCCGGCTATGAGCGCAACTGACAAACCGATTATAGTGCGCCGCACATGCGGGCGGTCCGGCCTGGCCATTTCCCCGCGTCGCGAGTATGGTTTAAGGCATGGAAAGTGCTAAATCGAGCGCACGTTCCAGGCAGACGTTTCGTTCGTCACTCGTATTCCCCGGGAAAATCTGCTATCACGAATGAGCGATGATCTTGGACAGCCGAGCTGCCATCGCAAAGGAGGCGATCGTGACCGTCATGCGAAAGAAGACCGTGGCCGCGTTGCAAACCGAGGCCGGAGAAACGGATGAGATGCTTCAGGAAACGCACGGCGGCCATGCATTGAAACGCACATTGTCTGCGTTCGATGTCGTGCTGCTCGGCATCGGCTGCATCATCGGCGCGGGGATTTTCGTGCTGACGGGGCATGCGGCCGCTGCGAACGCGGGCCCTGCCATCGTCATTTCGTTCGTGCTTGGAGCAATCGTTTGCGCACTGGCTGGGCTGTGTTACGCGGAAATGGCGTCGACGGTGCCGGTTTCCGGCAGCGCCTATACCTATGCGTACGCCACCATGGGCGAACTCATCGCGTGGCTCATCGGCTGGGACCTGATACTCGAATATGCGGTCGGTGCGACGACGGTCGCCATCGGCTGGTCGGGCTACGTCGTAAGCTTTCTGCATTCGCTGCATATCGATATCCCCGCGCAACTCTCTCAAGCGCCCTTCGCTTACGACCCAGGCAAAGGCTGGAGTCATGCCGGCGCGATTCTCAACGTACCGGCCATGGTGATCGTCGGGCTCATCACTATTCTGCTTGTCATCGGCATTCGCGAATCGGCGCGCGTCAATAGTTTCATCGTCGTGATCAAGGTGCTGATCGTGCTCGCGTTCATTGCGGCAGGCATCACTTATGTCGATACGAGCCATTGGGTCACCGCGACGAATCCGACAGGCGCATTCCTTCCGCCCAATACAGGCGAGGCAGGTGTCTATGGCATGAGCGGTGTCTTGCGCGGTGCGGCAGTCGTGTTCTTCGCGTATATCGGTTTCGATTCGGTGTCGTGCGTCGCGCAGGAAACGCGCAACCCGAGGCGCGACATGCCGATCGGACTGCTCGGCTCACTCACCATTTGCACGATTCTCTATGTGCTCGTGTCGTATGTACTCACGGGTATCGTTTCGTACGACAAGCTCAATGTGGCCGATCCTATCGCCGTAGGTGTCGATGCAATCGGCATGCGCTGGCTCTCGCCTATCGTGAAACTGGGTGCGATCTTCGGCTTGACCTCGGTCATTCTCGTGCTGCTGCTGAGTCAGCCGCGCATTTTCTATTCGATGGCAAAAGACGGATTGCTTCCGCCTTTTGCTTCGAAGATTCACCCGCGTTTTCATACGCCCTATATCACCACGATCGTGACGGGACTCATCGTGATGGTTCTCGCCGGCTTGCTGCCGATCGGTCTGGTCGGCGAGCTCGTCAGCATCGGCACGCTCTTCGCGTTTGCTGTCGTGTGCATTGGCGTACTCGTGTTGCGCATCACTCAGCCTGAATTGAAGCGCGCGTTCAAGACGCCCGCGGTATTCATCGTGGCCCCGCTCGGCGCGATTTCATCCGTATTCCTGATGACGGGACTGCCCGCCGATACGTGGATACGCCTCGTCATCTGGATGGCCATTGGCATCGTCATTTACTTCGGCTATGGCATACGCAATAGCCGATTGCGTAACGCCAGCGAGACGCCGCCGGCGCACACGGCGAGGAACTGACTTGTTGACCTAGCTAGGGCGTCGCGTGCCATGTTCGCGCGCTTCTTGCGCGCTTTCATAGATATAGGGCGCGACGCCGCGCTGCTTGAGTGCGTCGCCCAGTTTCATGCGCAGGAAGCTGCTCGTCGTATAGCGCGTCACGCCATCATAGAAATCGCCGACGAGCTTCGTGACCATTTCCGAATAGGCATCGAGCATTTCGGGGCGGATCGAAAAATTGTCGTAATTCACAATGGCATGCGGCTTGGCTTCAACATTCGCCAGTTGCTTTTCCACTTCACGACGAATGGCTTCCACGTCGTGCAACGTGGCAACTTCGTGCCCCTCGAAATTGATAAAGAAAAGATGCTTCTCTGCGTCGTAGCTAAATCGTTCAGACAAGTCGAGCCCGAGTAGTGCGTTGCGCAGGCCCATCGGCGTGTCGCGGAAAATGCGCTCATCCATCAGTCGCGGCGGCGACTTGATCACGGGCCGGAAACCCATCTGGGCAACGATATCCCGCTCGACATCGATGCCCGGCGCGACCTCCGTCAATACCAACCCTTCATTCGTCAGTTCGAACACGCAGCGCTCCGTCACGTAAAGCACGGTCTGCCCGCGCTCGACGGCATAGCGGCCGCTGAATGTGCGATGCTCCACGGCATCGACGAACTTGCGGCAATCGCCATCTCGGCGAATGTCGAGCTTGCCGCCGTCGATGGCAATGTCCAGCTTGCCCGCGTTGAACGTGCCGACGAACACGACCTTCTTCGCCGCCTGACTGATGTTGATGAAGCCACCCGCGCCCGCGAGTTTTGGACCGAACTTGCTGACATTGAGATTGCCTTCGCGATCCGCTTGCGCAAGCCCCAGAAATGCGATGTCCAGACCGCCGCCGTCGTAGAAGTCGAATTGATACGGCTGGTCGATGATGGCTTGCGTATTCGTGGCCGCGCCGAAATTGAGTCCGCCAGCGGGAATGCCGCCGATCACGCCGGGTTCTGTCGTCATGGTGAACAGATCGATGACCTGCTCTTCATTCGCGACACTCGCGATGCCTTCCGGCATGCCGATGCCGAGATTCACGACGCTATTGGCCATCAACTCGAATGCGGCGCGGCGCGCGATGATCTTGCGTTCATTGAGCGGCATGGGCGGCACGGAACTCGCGGCCACGCGCAATTCACTGGAAAAGGCGGCACTATATTGCTCGCCGAAAGTCTGCCAGTGATTTTCAGGCCGCGCGACGACGACGCAATCCACCATCACGCCAGGGATTTTCACTTGCCGCGAATGGAGTGTGTTGGATTCCGCGAGCCGCTCCACTTGCGCGATGACGATGCCGCCCGAATTGCGCGCGGCCATCGCGATGGAAAGCGCTTCGAGCGTGAGCGCTTCCTTTTCCATCGTGATATTGCCATTGAGATCCGCAGTCGTGCCTCTCACGATAGCGACATCGATTGGAAATGCCTTGTAGTACAGGTAATCCGCGCCGTCTATCTGCATGAGCCGCACGATGTCTTCGGTCGTGCGCGCATTGAGTTTGCCGCCGCCGTTGCGTGGATCGACGAACGTGCCCAAACCTACGCTGGAGAGTTGCCCGGGCCGATGCGCGGCTATATCGCGAAAGAGTTGCGAAATCACGCCTTGCGGCAGGTTATAAGCCTCGATGCGGTTCTCGATCGCCATTCTTTGCAAGCCCGGCACGAGGCCCCAATGTCCGCCGATGACGCGCTTGATCAGGCCTTCATGCGCGAAATGGTTGAGGCCTTTCGTGCGACCGTCGCCCTGGCCAGCCGCATAAACGATCGTGAGATTCGCAAGCGGCTCCTGAGCGTCGGCGGCGCCTTGCTCTTTCTCGTCGAGATACCGCGCTTCGAGCGCAATCGCGACTTCTTCCGCGAAGCCGACGCCCACGAAGCCGCTCGTCGCAATGGTGTCGCCTGGGCGAATCAATCTCACTGCCTCGCGGGCGGACACGATCTTGCCGCGCTCCACGAGACGCGCTGACGACGGAAACGGATGGCGAGGCGTGGCGCTGCTGGCGGTCATGGCGTCTCCCTTTATTCGATGCCCGTGCTAACGATCATCTCGATGTTTCGCATCACGGTATCACCAAATCGCCATCAATGACTCGCGCCCAGATAGGCCGCTTTGACAGAAGGATCGTTGCGCAGTTGCTCCGCCGGGCCATGCGTTGCGACGCGGCCATTCTCCAGTACATATCCATAATCCGCGACATTCAGCGCGGCAGCGGCGAATTGTTCGACGAGCAGCATCGTGACGCCGTCCTGCTTTAAACGCTCGATGATGCGAAATACTTCTTCGACGAGAATGGGTGCGAGACCCATCGAGGGTTCATCGAGCAGGACGAGATCCGGATTCAGCATGATTGCGCGTGCCATTGCAAGCATTTGCTGTTCGCCGCCCGAAAGCGTGCCGGCGAGTTGATGCCGGCGTTCCTTCAGGCGCGGAAAAATTTCGATCGCGCGTTCGAGATCGGCGGCGACGTCGCCCTTCGGACGCGCCCATGTCAGGCGTGGAAACGCGCCGAGCAGTAAGTTGTCCGTGACGGACATCGTCGCGAACACGCGTCTTCCTTCCGGCGAATGCGCGAGGCCCAGGCGCGCGATCTTGTGCGAGTCCATCGCGTCGATCCGCTTTGCCGCATTGCCGACGCCCATCGTGATCTCGCCGTCGGTCGGCTTGATCATGCCGGATATCGCGCGCATGGTCGTCGTCTTGCCGGCCCCGTTCGAGCCGATCAGCGTGACGACTTTTGCCTTGGGCACGTCAAGCGATATGCCGTGAAGCACTTTTACTTTGCCGTAACCCGCGTGGAGGTTTTTTATCGTCAGCATCGATGGTCCTTCGTTTGCATGGCCCCGCGCTATCACTCAAAGGAATTGCTTCAAGCCGTTTGCGCAGCTTGTCCGCCGAGGTAGGCTTCAATGACTTTCTCGTTAGCCTGAATCTCCGCAGGCTTGCCTTCGGCGATCTTCTGCCCGAAGTCCAGCACGGACACGGTATCGCACACGCTCATGACCACGTCCATATGATGCTCGATCAGCACCACGGTAATGCCGTGATGGCGCACCTTTCGAATGATGGCGACGAGTTCGCGAATATCGGGCGCAGTGAGTCCGGCAGCGGGTTCATCGAGCAGAAGCAATTGCGGATCGAGCGCGAGCGCCCGTGCGATTTCCAGCAGACGCTGCTTGCCGTAGGGAAGATTGCGCGCCTCCTCGCCCGCGACATGTTCGAGTCCCACGAAGCGCAGCATGTTGAACGCACGTTCCCGCGCCGCATGTTCTTCACGCCGATAACGCCCGCTCATGACGCCGACATCCGCGAAGTTCGAGCGAAACGTATGGTGCAAACCGACGAGTACGTTTTCGAGTGCCGTCATTTCGCCGAAGAGCTGCACGTTCTGAAAAGTGCGCGCGATGCCCGACAGCGCAATTCTCGACGACGTGCGACCCGCGATCGCCTGCCCCTGATATTCGATCACGCCCGCGGTAGGCACATAGATGCCCGTCAGGACATTCATCATCGTGCTCTTGCCCGATCCGTTCGGACCGATCAGGCCATGAATCGTGCCGCGCTTGACCGTCAGGCTGACATCGTTGAGCGCCTTGAGGCCGCTGAATTGCATCAGCACGCCTCTCACATCGAGAATGGCGTCGGCGCCTTCGGTTACCACGGCGGCGACTGCATCGCCTTCACGCGTATCGCTTGCAAGGGCTTCGGTGTCGACCTTCGTCACACGCACGCGGCCCATATGCAGCGTCTTGCGCACGAAACCGACTATGCCGTCCTGCAAGTAATACACGACGAGCAGAATCATCAAGCCGAAAATGGTCAAGCGCCAGTCGGTGAGCGCGTCGATCCAGAATGAGAATGCAGCGAGGCCCGCCGTGCCGATGACCGGTATGGCGACGCGTTGCGGTGTCGTCGTCTTGCGCGCGAGTGCGAGCGCTGCTCCCGCAACGACGAGCACCGCAAGCGCCGTCGCGACGACTCTGAAGTTGGCGATATCGTCGAGCAGCTTGGGCAACATCACGATCACCGTCGAACCGATGATCGCGCCTGTGCGCGTCTTGCGACCGCCCATGATGATCGCAAGCAAAAAGAGAATAGTGAGTTCGAAGTTATAGGTGTTGGGCGAGATGTATTGCTCGGAGTAAGAATAGAGGCAGCCCGCGAGTCCGGCAAAGCCCGCACTGATGACGAACGCATAAACCTTGTAGCGATAAACCGACACGCCCATGCAGTCCGACGCAATGGGACTATCGCGCAAGGCTTCGAATGCGCGCCCGAGATGCGACTTCAACACGCGATGCACGACGATGAGCGAGGCAACCAGCAGCGCCGCCACGAGCCAGTAATACTGCACTTCATCGAGCCTGTGACCGGCGAACATCGGCTTGGGAATCTTGAGTCCCATTGGGCCGTTCGTCAGAAAATCCATCTCGTTGATCAGGATCTGGATGATGGTGCCGAACGCGAGCGTGACCATCGCCAGATAAGGGCCGGACACGCGCAGCGCAGGCAACGCGAGTATCGCGCCGAATGCGGCCGTCACCGCGATGGCGAGCGGCGCAGTCACATAGAAAGGCATGCCGAGCTTGGCGAACAGCACGCCCGCTGTATATGCGCCCACGCCGAACAAGCCCGCGTGTCCGAGCGACACCTGCCCCGTGTAGCCCACCACGATATCGAGCCCGAACAGCAGGATCGCGTAAATCATGATGGTTTCGACGAGATGGATGTAATACGGATTACCCGACAGGACCGGGAAAATCGCGAGCGCCGCAAGGCCGATGAGGGCCGCAATCCAGTTCTTTGCTTTCATCATGGCTGCCTCAGACCTTCTTGATCGCCGTCTTGCCGAAGAGACCCGCAGGCTTCACGGCCAGCACGATCAAGAGCAATACGAGCCCTGGCACGTCCTTGTAGCCGGTGGAAATATAGAAGCCGGTCGTTGTTTCCGCGATGCCCAGAATCATGCCGCCGACGATAATGCCCATGCCGCTCGACAAGCCGCCGATGATCGCCACGGCGAAAGCCTTGAGTCCGAGCACCGCACCCATCGTCGCGCCCGTGAGCGTAAGCGGTGCAATGAGAACGCCCGCAAACGCCGCTGTCAGCGACGAAAGCGCGTAAGAGAACGTGATGACGAGGCCGGTGTTGATGCCCATGAGCGCGGCCGCATCGCGATCGTTGGCCGTCGCGACGACTGCCTTGCCGAAGATCGTCTTGCGATTGAAGAACTCCACCGCGAGCATCATGACGAGTGCGCCGCCCACGACGAGCAATTCCATCGGCAATACATTCGCGCCGAAAACCTTGAGCGGTGCTTCGGGCAACGGCGACGGAAAGCGAAGATCGTCACGGCCCCACACGTTTTCCGCGACGTTCTTGAAGATGATGCCAAGCGCGATCGTCGACATGATCCAGCCGAATTCCGACTTGATCTTGATAGCGGGCCGCACGCCGATTCGTTCGACGAACGAGCCTTGCACGAGCCCGAAGAGACACACGAGCGGAATCATCAGCCAGTAATTGACGCCTGCCGACACGAGCGTCAGGCCCACGAGTGCGCCGAGCATGAGCGCATCGCCCTGGCCGAAGTTCAGCGTGCCGGACGTCGCGAAGGTAAGCTGATAACCGAATGCGATCACCGCGTAGATCATGCCGAGCGCGATGCCGCTATAAATGAGCTGAAGGAGAATCATCGTATGGACGCCTTAGAATCGGTACACGAAGCGCATACAGCAAGCCGCGCCCACCTTGCATGGCGGGCGCGGCTTTTACCCTCGGAATGAAACTCGTGTGTCAGTTCGAAGCGGTCGTCGTCTGCTTGGTGCGCAGCGTGCTGCCGCCTTTCTTGTCCGCGTCGTAGGCGTAAATCACTCGACCGCCCTTCACTTCGCCGATGACCGGCACGTTCGGGCTGATCGCTTCATGATCTTGCTTGGTGAACGGCTTGTCGTAGGACATCACCACGCCATCGACTTTCGTATTCAGATTTTCGAGCGCTTGCTTGACCTTGGGGCCGTCCGTCGAGCCGGCCTGCTTGATCGCCGCTGCGAGCAGATAAACCGAGTCATAGCCTTGCGCCGCCGACACCGGTGAATCGATACGATCGTTCTTCGGCTTGAATTCCTTCAGATACGCTTCGATGAACGCCTTGCGCTTGGGCGTATTCGCGTCCTGAATGAACGTCTGCGGCATGCGCGCGCCTTCGCCGTTCGCGCCAGCGTTGTCGATATAGTTCGCCATCGAAAGCGTCCAACTGCCGATCAGCGGCACTTTCCAGCCCAGTTTGGCCATGCCGTTGGCAATCTGCGCAAGCTCCGGCCCAATGCCATATGTCAGGACGGCTTCGGCGCCCGCCTCTTTTGCCTTGAGCAATTGAGCGGTCATGTCGACGTCCTTGATATTGAATTTCTCGACCGCGACCGGCTTGACGCCTTTGGCCGCCAGCGCCTTTTCGAGGTCTTCACGGCCAAGCTGACCGTAATTCGTGGAGTCGGCGAGAATGGCGACCTTCTTGAAACCACGCTTGGTCACGGCTTCCTCGACGATCATCGGCGCCTGAATGCGGTCTGCCGCGGCATTGCGGAAAACGTAGTTGTCGGGCTGATCGTCGAATTGCTTCGTCACGACCGAACCCGTCGCCACATTGTTGAAGACGGGAATCTTCGCTTCCTGAAAGAAGCGCTGCGACGCGAGCGCCACACCGGTATTGATATAACCCACTACCGCGACCACTTTCTCCTTGTTAATCAGTTCCTGCGCAATCTGCACGCCGCGCTCGTTCTTCGCTTCGTCGTCGCGTTCGACGAGTACGATCTGCCGGCCAAGCACGCCACCCGACTTGTTGATTTCCGCAGTGGCAAGCCGCACGCCGTCGCGCATGCTGACGCCCATCGACGACGAGCCGCCCGTGAACGGGCCGTCGACGCCGATCTTGATCGGATCAGCCGCGTAGGCTGACGAGAAAACGCCGAACGCGAGCATGCCCGCGATGAGTTTCATCTGCATTCCCATGTGTGTCTCCGTCGCATGAACCGCTTTTAAAGGCCTGCCCCGCCCGATTTCTTCTACCTTTCGTTTAATTAGGCGCTTGGTGATCGAGTTTAGAAAAATGTAAGGATCAGACCATATTCGGACATACCCGAACGGCACGAGCGTTAGCGCACATCGGAATGAAAACGAGAGCGTCCCAGGCCGTAAGGCTTTGGGACGCGAAGAGTAAGTTTTGGCGATGCACCAACTTAGCGCGGCGTTCCGGCGTCGAGCGCTTGAGTGAATTGCCGCAACACCGAGCTGGACGCATCGGTCACGGCCCAGAACGTCATGCCGTCGCGATTCCAGCGCGCAAGCGCATAGCCGTCATCGGACTGTGTGACGACGGCTTTGCCGTCTTCTCGTGACGGCTTTTCCGGAAACACGTAGACATCGATGGGATGCTTCAGATACCGATACACGACCACCGCCACCGGCCGATGGCCGACATAATCGAGCCTTCCGCCCACTAGCGCGAAGCCCGGTCCCGCCGGGTCGATCACCGGCGGCGCGTAATCGATGCGGCCATTGAACCATGGCTTGACAGTGTGTTTATCGCTGGACAATACATCGATCGGACGGTCCGACATCAACGCGCGCACGTGGCTGGACACGATCTCCTGCGCGACAGGCGCATCGTTGTTCAATCGCGGCGCGGACTGAAACCACAGCATTACGCCGAGCACGACAGCCGAAAGCGTCGCGCCAGTGAATGCGCCACCGAAGAAAGGCCAAGGCGTGCCGAAGGCAAGCCGCCATGAGCGAGGTTGCTTGTTCGTTTGCGGCTGTTGACGCTCTTCGCGCGCTGCTTCCTCTCGCACGCGCGACAGCACTTGCGCGCGCAAATGCACCGGCGCGTGATGATAAAGCGAGCCATCGGTCAGCCTCGTATCGAGCGAGGCGGTTTCATTTTTGTCCATTGCCCGACTCCTCGGAATGACCCGGCCCCAATCTGCGCACGAGCCGCACGCTCGGTCTGTCGCTTTGCGCCGCGCGCACGGCAGTCGCCAACATCTTGCGGCCGCGTGCAAGCCTCGACATGACCGTTCCAATCGGCACGCCCGTGATGGCGGCCACTTCCTTGTAACTCATATCCTCGATTTCACGTAACACCAGCACTTCCCGAAACACGAGCGGTAAAGCCTCCAGTGCGCGATGCACGAGATGCACTTCGTCTTTCCGCACCGCGAGCGTCTCGGGATTCACGCCCGCTTCATCGGACCAGCCGGGCAATGCTTCGTCGCCGGCGATTTCTTCATCGTAAGGCGTCGCGTCCGCCAGTTGCACGCGTCGGCGCCATTCGGTGAACCACGTGTTCCGCACGATGGCAAGCAGCCACGCACGTGCGTTCGCTTCTTCTTCACCTTCGAAGCCGTCGAAGAAACGGAATGCACGCAAATACGCTTCCTGCACGACATCGTCGGCATCGCTCGCGCTACCCGAGAGCCAGCGCGCGAGGTTATACGCGGCGTCGATATGCGGCATCACCGTCGCCTCGAAGCGCGCATGCGGGGACTTGCCTTGTTTCGACCTGCTCGGCCACATCGCGCGGGTCTCCTGGTGACGGTTGAACGCACGCTCGAATCACGCGTGCACATCCTCCATTACTTCCATCGCGGGTGTTTTATTCCCATGCTCCCAGAAAATTTTCCGGGAATAACGCGCTGCGCGAGCCGGTTCGATGAACGGATACCGCAAAGGCATTCATTTCATCGACCCCACTCGTCAAGGAATTGCCATGAACACCAAGTTAAACGACCCGCCCGCTACAGATCAACTCGACGATCACGGCAAGCGTCGGCGCACCGCCCTGTCCTGCATGGCGTGGGCGGGCGCAGGCGTGCTGTGGACACTGAGCGGCGGCGTGCCGCGTTCGCGCCTGATTTCCACCGCTTATGCCGAAGAAACCACTCATTCGTTCAGCTTCGTGCAAATCAGCGATAGCCATATCGGCTTCAATAAAGACCCGAACACGGAGCCGACGAGCACGCTTCAGGAAGCCATCGGCCAGGTTCGCAAGATGCCTCAGCGGCCTGCGTTCATGATCCATACCGGCGACATCACGCATGTTTCCAAACCCGCGCAGTTCGATACGGCCACGCAGATCATCGGCGACGCGGGCATGCCCGTGCATTACGTGCCGGGCGAGCACGATGTACTCGTCGACAATGGCGATCCATTCTTCTCGCGCTTTTCGAATCAATACGGACGCGGCAGCACGCGCCATTGGTATAGCTTCGACGAAGGCGGCGTGCATTTCATCGGCCTGACTAACGTAATCGACTTGAAGGGCGGCGGACTCGGTTTTCTCGGCGATGAACAGCTCGCGTGGCTCAAGCAGGATCTGCAGGCAAGGACGAGCAGCACGCCAATCGTCGTATTCGCGCATATACCGTTGTGGGCGCTTTATCCCGCATGGGGATGGGGCACCGACGACAGCGAACAGGCGCTCGCGTTACTCAAGCGCTTCGGCTCGGTGACGGTTTTGAATGGTCACGTGCATCAGGTCGCACAGAAAGTCGAAGGCGACATGCGCTTCTATTCCGCCATGTCCACGGCATTTCCGCAGCCCGCGCCCGGCGCTGCATCGGGACCCGGACCAATGAAAGTCGGCGCGGACCGTTTGCGTTCGATGCTCGGCTTGCGCGCCGTCACTCACGTAGCGGGACGCGAACAGTTGGCCATTGTCGATACGTCGCTTGCGGAGGCACACGCATGAACGCGAACTTCATCGGCCAATGCGCGCGCCAGCTTGCCATTGCACTCGTCGTCAGGGGACTCGTGAGCGGAATACCTTCCGCATGCGCCGAAGAACCTGCACAGCAGATGGCGGCAGTGAGTGTGCCCACCATATCCATCGATAACTTCTCGTTCAGCAAGGCGGCGCTAACGGTTCCGGTCGGTACGAAAGTGACGTGGATCAATCACGACGACATGCTGCATACCGTTGTGGACGAGGGCAAGTCATTCAAGTCCGATCCGCTGGATAGTGGCGACAGCTTCTCGCACGTGTTCGATAAACCCGGCACGTACACGTATTTTTGTTCGCTGCATCCGCACATGACAGGCACGATCATCGTGAAATGACCAGGCGATGCCGAGGCGTGCCGGTTCAGCTACGCGCCTTGGCGATTGCGGCCAGGTTGCCTTCGCCGAAGCCATGATGTCCGCGCCGTTCGACGATTTCGAAGAACATGTCGCCCGGCTCGCGCTCGATGAACGTTTGCAGAAAGAGTTGAGGCGTACCGTCCGGCAATATCTCGCCATCGACGAGAATGCCGCGTGTGCGCAGCTTGTCGATGTCCAGGCCATGGCCGGGCAAACGCGCATCGATCTCGTCGTAATAGCGCTGCGGCGGCATGAGAAAACGCACGCCACGCGCGCTTAGCGCATCGACCGATGCAAAGATATCGGCAGATGCCAGGGCAATGTGCTGCACGCCCTCGCCTTCGTGACCCGGCAGATATTGCTGCATGAGGTCCGTGCGATAAGTGCCTTCCTCATAGACCGTGATTCGAATGGAACCACAAGGCGAAACCGTCACAGCCGAATCCTGCGAGACATGCCAGTCCGGATGCACTTGATGAATCTCGCGGAAATGCAGTACGTCGTCGTAGAAGTCGAGCCATTCCTGAATCCGGCCCGCACCGACTGTTTGCGTGAAGTGATCGACTTCCAGCAGACCCGCGCCTTTCAAATCAGCGTTTGCATCGGAAATGGCGCGGAAATCGATGTCATAGATCGATGCTTCGCCACTATTCTTGCCGGGCCAGTGATCCACGAAATACATATGCGAATCGCCGATGCCTTGAATGGCCGGTATCGCCAGTTCATTAGGACCGATCTTCTCGCCCTCGAAATCCCATGCGCCGTAATCGACCGCGCGCTCATGCGCGGTTTGCGCATCCATCACGCGAATGCCGATAGCGGCAATGCCGACGCCATGCGTTTCTGCAAACCGCGTCGCAAACGAATCCGGCTCGGCGTTGAGCAGAAAATTCATGCTGCCCTGACGATAAAGCGTGACCGCCTTGCTCACGTGCCCGGCCACCGGCGTAAAGCCCAGCCGCTCGAACAGCACGGCGAGCGCATGCGGATCGGGACTCGAAAACTCCACGAACTCCAGCCCCGCGATGCCAAGCGGATTGTCGCTAGCCTGGGGCTCGGAGACCGGGCTGGCGGACGCAGTAAAGTCGGCGGAGTCGGGCTGGGTCATCGGGGCAATACCTCAAAATGTACGAACCGGTTCACTGTCGCGAAACTACCATGACTTCTGCATCTTGCGCCACGGCATCGTAAGCTAGAGTAGCGGCAGCGTGTCGTTCGTGTCAAAGTCCGCCCGGCTGCGCTTCACGCGGCGAGCCGCGCTGCATTCATCGAAGGACGCCGCACCTCCGGCGGAAATACATTCCAGGTGCCGTCGTCGTGCCGGAAGAAAATAATCGCGATGGAGCCGCCCGCGTGCCATGCCTCGATGCGAACAAAACGCATGCCCGTGGAATGCGAGCGGCAGAGTTGCACGATGCGTGCCGGATGCGCGGGCGTCGGCGCAAGCCATTTATCGACGGCCCAGTGCAGCGAATTTTCGGCGGTTTGCATGATGGTCTCCTCAAAAGGCCCAAGCCGTGCTCGACCCGATATTGGCGATACAGGCTTGAACGAGCCCCTTGACCGCCCGAATTGCGACACGTGGATGAATGAAGCACGCGCGCACCTGGTGGCTGCGGGCTTCACCGAACAGGCACCATGAAACGAAGTGCTCGCAGTTATTGGTCAACAGGCGATACCGGTCTTCGCCGAGCCTGCTGCGTGCGCGGCGCACCGCTTCCGGGCCGGCGAAGCGGGCGGCCGGACTCTGACGCATGAAGACGTCATGACCGCCCGCGAATTGAGCGAGACTGACTTCTTCGACCGGACCGCGATGCAGTGACTTTGCGAAGCCGGCGTAGTGAATCACCATGCCGTTGCCCGAATAAATGCCGTGGTGCGCATAGCCGGAGCGCCGCGTGACCAGTTCGGCGCCGAGCGAAAAGCCGGTTGCGGCTTGTTCATCGATCGATCCGGACGTCTGGCTGCTCGACATGGCTGGCTCCGATTCATTCTCTCGAGATGGCGCCAGGTGTTTGTGCGGCGCCTTCGTTGCCAAGTCATTTGCAGATTTCTTGCCAATTTATTAACTCGTTGATTTTTCGTCATTTAGACGTTTTTGACCAAATTGGCTGAGGACTTTCTGTCTTTGTAAAACCAACTAAAATCAATAGAGTCTGTTGGGTCTCTAGTGTCTCTTTGAGCGGGAAGAAAGTGTCGGTGGATAACCGGCATCACGATGCGACGATGTCGGCAAGCGAACAACTCTCTGACTTGCGCCATTCTCCAGAACCGCGCCACACGGACTCTTTGCGTCGAAGCGTTCGTCGGCATAGCACTTGCATTGCCTTCGGGCGTCGCAAAGAGCCAAGCGGAGATTCGATATGAGCGCCCTTACCGTTACCGATCTCGATTACGACCGAGAACTCGATCGAGCGGCCATGTCGGCCATCAGCGGTGGAGGCGGCGCGCCGTGGGTTTATGGCTGGATCACGCCGTACATGCCCGATCGACAACAGGGCTTTGGCGGCGTCGTGAATATCTACGACATCACGAACAATTTCACGGCGGACCAGATGATCAATCAGTTCCAGTCCGTCGATGTCCACAACACCGGCAATGGCGCGAATCTCACCGTCAATCCGAATGCGATGTCGTCGAATACCGCGAGTTGACGCGGCTGATGTTCAAATGCGCCCGTTGGCGCACAATCGGCGGAATGCGCGCTCGCTACCCGATCAAGGGAGGTTGTCGTGACCTTCACCGCTGAATTTCGATGGACGTCCGCAGCCCGTTCCGATGTCGGCTGCGTACGGCAAGTGAATGAGGATGCCCTGCTCGATTCTCTCGAACGCGGCATATGGGCCGTCGCCGATGGCATGGGCGGACACGCGGTAGGCGATCTGGCGAGCCGCATGGTCATCGAGAGTCTCTCGAATATGTCCGCGGACAACGGACTCGCCAGTGTGATCGCGGATGCGCGGGAACGCCTTATCGACGTGAACGGAAAATTGCGCACCGAGGCGGCAAGGCGGCTCGTGTCGCGCATCGGCAGCACGGTCGTCTTGCTTGCCGCCCGTGACGGCGCATGCGCTTATTTATGGGCCGGCGATAGCCGCATTTATCTCTTTAGAAACGGACGGCTTGTGCAACTGACACGCGATCACAGTCAGGTGGAAGAACTCAAGGCGCGCGGCCAACTGACCGCTGAAGAAGCGCTGCATCATCCTGCGCAGCATTTGATTACTCGTGCGGTGGGCGCGCTCGACACACTCGAACTGGACGAAAGCACCGTCGCGCTAAAGGACGGCGATACGTTCCTTCTCTGCAGCGATGGGTTGTCGAACGAGGTCAGCGAGGCAGAAATGGCAAGCGAACTCGCGCCGGGCAATTGCGAATGGGCGGCGCAACGACTGCTTGAAATAGCGCTCGAACGTGGAGGCCGGGACAATATCTCACTCGTCGTCGCGCATGCTGACGATATGCTCGCAATGGACAGAACGCAGATCAATCCATCGATTTAGCGTTTCATTCCTGTGCGTCCCTGGCCTTTTGCGCGGCAAGCCGAAAGTCCTTGGAATGCAAGCCATGTTTCTTCAAAAGCATTTGCAAATGCGACCGGTTCATTTCATAGCGCCGGGCAAGCTCGGCGACCGTGCCGCCCACTTCCTGCAAGCCGCGTTCGAGAAAGGCGCGCTCGGCTTCGTCGCTTGCCACGCGCTTTGCCTCGCTCAGTGAGATTGCCGTGGCAATGCCGTTGCCGCTCGACGAAGTCCCGCTCATCGCGACCGAAAGCGACGACTTGGGCCGAATATCCAATGGCAGATGATCGATATCGGCCATCTCGCCCGCGAGACAGGCGAGCCGGTACACGATGTTGCGCAGCTCGCGAATATTGCCGGGAAACTCGTAATTGCGCAAAAAATCGCGTAGTCGAGGCGACATTTTCACGGGCCGGCGCTCGAGCGTGGCCGCGGCTTCATCGCCGAAATACGCAAGCAATAGCGGTATCTCGTCCCGCCGCTCGCGCAACGCCGGCAGGGTCACATGGATCACGCTGAGGCGATAAAACAGGTCTTCGCGAAAACGCCCTTCATCGCAGAAGCGCCTTAGATTGCGATTCGTCGCAGCGACGATGCGCGTGTCCACCGCAATCGGTTCGTCGGAACCTACTCGTTGTATCTCATGTGCTTCGAGCACGCGCAGTAATTTCACCTGCCCTGAAAGCGGAAGCTCACCGATCTCATCGAGGAAGATGGTTCCCGTATGCGCGCTTTCGAATTTTCCCTTGCGATCGTTCGTTGCGCCCGTAAAAGCGCCCTTGCGATGTCCAAACAATTCCGACTCGAGCAAGTTTTCCGGAATCGCGCCGCAATTCACTGAAATATAGGGTTTATCCGCACGCGATCCATTGGCGTGAATGACTTTCGCCATCAGTTCCTTGCCGGTCCCGCTCTCGCCATCGATCAGGACGGGAAGATCGGTTGGCGCAGCTTTCTCCGCTATTTCCAGCGCTTCCAGCAGCTTCGGGTTGTCGCCGAACGTACCTTCGAATACGAAGCTGCGTTCGATCAGTGCCTGCCGCCGGGCGCCCGCCGATAGTTCTCGCTTCGGTTCGGAGGCGGCGGCCTGCACGAAGCGCTCCTTGTGCGAAAGCTGCATGACTTCGTCGCGCAGGGCGCTCGCCTGTCGTAGCAGCTTTTCGATCTCCGGACGCTCGAGGCGAGAAGTCCATCGCAACGTCGAGCGCAATATCTCTATCTTTTCGATGAGTCCGGCATACGAAATCGCCGATACGGGGACGCTGCTATCGCTTTCGGGTTGGTCGAGTATCTTCATGCTGCGCTCAATTGCTTCTGCACGAGTTGGTAATACATGCCCTTTCGCGCGACGAGTTCGTCATGCTTGCCCTGTTCCACAATCCCGCCTTCATACAGGACAAGTATCTTGTCGGCGCGCATGATCGTCGAAAGCCGGTGCGCGATGATGACCGCCGTGCGTCCCTTTAGAATCTCCTGCATGTTCCCCAGAATATTGCTTTCCGACTGCGTATCGAGCGCGGACGTCGCTTCGTCGAATACGAGCAGGCGCGGATCGTGATAAAGCGCACGTGCAATGCATAGCCGCTGAATCTGGCCGCCAGAGAGTCCCACGCCTCGTTCGCCCACCACTTGCTCGTAACCGAGCGGCATGCGTGTGATGAACGCGTGCGCGTCGGCCATTTTCGCGACTTCTTCGATGCGCCTGCGGTCCGATGCTTCGTCACCGCTTGCGATGTTATCCGCGATCGTCCCCGAGAACAGCAGATTGCTTTGCATGACATAGCCGATCTGCGCGCGATAAAAGCTTTTGTCGATCACGTTGATATCGTAGCCATCGACCGTCATCTTTCCCTCGCTTGCCGCATAGAAACCAACGAGCAGTTTCGCCAGCGTTGTCTTGCCAGAGCCGCTGCGGCCCACCACCGCAATCAATTCACCCGGCTTGATATCGAAGCTGATGTTTTCCAGCACGTAGGGCGTATCGCCATCGCCATAACGGAAATACACGCCATTAAAGCTGATGTTGCCTTGAAGGTCCGGCAGCATGACGCGCTGCTGCATTTCGGAAGGCTTCTGCTCGGGCTCGATATCGAGTACGTCGCCAAGACGCTCCATCGCGACGCCTGCATCGTTGAGCAGGCTCCACAATCCGATCAGCCCCATGAGCGGAGACAGCACGCTTCCCATGAATGCGTTGAATGCGATCAACTGGCCGATGGTCAACTCGCGCGCAAGCACGAGATTCGCGCCCACCCATAGCACCGCGATGGTCGTCGCGGCGTTCAATAGCTGGCTGCACAAACCAACGGCGATATTGAATCGCTGCGACTTATATTGCACTTCGAGCGACTTCGCGTACTTCTTCTCCCACTTGAGCCGCACCGCCCGCTCGATGCCCATGCCTTTGACCGTCTCGACGCCGCCCAGGGCTTCCATCAGGTACGAACGCGCATCCGTGCTCGAACTGAACGTTTCGCGCGCGTTATGCTTCACGCGCGGTGTCGCGAGTACGGTCAGCGCCATCAATGGAATCACGAACGCAATCAACAACAACGTGAGTTTCACGTTGTAGAGAAACATGATCGTGAAGTAGATGAAGATCATCAGAAGGTTCAAGACTGTCGTGACTGTCGACTCCGTGAGAAACGCGCGGATGGTGTGGTTTTCCTGAAAGCGCGCGAATATATCGCCAGTCTTTCGCTTTGCAAAGAAACTGAACGGAAGCGAGAACGTGTGCTTGAAGAACTGCGACATCATCGAGAAGTCCATGTTGCGCACCATGAAATTGGCGAGATAGGCGCGTATGGTGGACATCAGTTGCGAGAACACGTTGGAGACGATCAACCCTGCAATCAGCACATGCAGCAAACCGACGTTCTGATGCACGATCACGCCATCCAGTATGTTCTGGATGATGAGCGGCGGCACCACGCCCAGAACCTGAATGACGAACGTGGCCAGAAAGAGGTGCAGCAATATCGTGCGGTACGGCTTCAGATAACCCACGAAACGTATCCACGGCGAATTCGAAACGGCCTTCTGCACGAGATCCTGTGCCGGCGTGAAAAGCAGACACGTGCCGCTCCATCCGCGCTCGAACTCGCCCACGGTCATCTTTCTAAAGCCGATGGCCGGGTCCGCTACCCAGACATTCTCTTTGGAGATTCCATAGACGATGACGTAGTGATAGCCCTCCCAATGCGCGATAAAAGGCAACTCGAAGCCGCGTAACGATTCATACGTGCATTGCACGCCACGCGTCGTGAAGCCGAGCGCTTCGCCGGCGCGCGCAAGGCTGTCGAGCGTGGCGCCTTGCGTCGTCACGTTCGCAAGTTCCCGCAGCTTGCCCAGCGTCATGCCGATACCGTAGTGCCGGCAGATCATCGCGAGGCACGCAGCGCCGCAATCCATTTCTTCGGCCTGTTCCACGCACGCAAAACGCTTGATGACGCGCTCGCCAAGTTCAGGCTTCGACTGCAGGTCGAGCATCGTCGGCAACTTGCGGCGCTCGGCCAGTTTCCGTTGCCGCTGCAATTCACGTTCGATGAAGCGGATGCGCTCCTCGAGCACTTCGCGCAGCTTGACGTTGCGCTCGATGATGAAATGCACCGTTTTCTCGGGAATGACGAGCAACCGCGTATCGACGCTCGCGATAGCCGACGCCATTTGTTCCTGACGCATCACGCAAGCTTTTTCCCCGAAGATTTCGCCGGGACCGAGCGTCGCGAGTAAGTGCTGTTGACCGCCTTCTTCACGCACGATACGCACTTCGCCCTGACGGACGACATAAAGGCGTCTGTCATCGCGCGAGTCCTGCTTCAGGATTTCCTTGCCCTCGCCAATGCGCTTGACGCCGACGCTGCGCACGCATTCTTCGAGTTCCGCTTTATTCAGCTTACCGCGCAGATCGAACAGCTTCGCGACAAAGCCGCCCGCCGAGTTGATCGCCACATAGCTCGTGACGAACGCGAGCGCCGCAGGATTGCGCGATATCACGGGCTCCGCAGCCTTGCGCGGAATGAACAGCAATTCGGTCTTGCCCGAAGAACGCACGGACGACTCGTGCCGATATTCACGCAGCATCGCGATATCGGCGAAGGTCTCGCGTTCCTTCTTCACTCCCATGCTGATTTCCTTGCCGTGCTCCTCCGTAAAGATGCGCACGGAGCCTGCTCTCACGACAAAGAGGCCATCAGCCGGATCGCCCGCATTGCACACCGTTTCGCCAAAACCATAGCGGCGCGATTCGACGTGCGCGGCCAATTGCTCGATTTCCTCTCGGGAAAACGATGCAAGTATCTCCACTGCCGCAAGGAACTCGGCGGTCGAATCGAAGTTGACAGGTGCGTCCATTTTCGTTGGCGTGCGTTGCGTTGCACTGCGCTTAGCGCGCTTCGATTACATGCTCTTGCGCGCGCGCAAGCAGCCATTGTTCACGCAGCAGCCGGCGAATTTCACCGGTCACGTCTTCATCGAGCGTGGCGGGATACTTGGCCGTGACCGCGAAAATCTCATAGCCGCCATCCGCTGAAACGAATGGTCCAAGCAAGTCGCCAGGCTCCGCATTGAACACTTTCGCCTCGATGTCCGGCTTGAGTTGCCCACGCATCACGCGGCCGATCACGCCACCGTTGTCGCGCGTATCGGCTAGAGAATGTTCGCGCGCCATGTCGGCGAAGCTGACGGGATCGTCGTGCAGATACGAAATCATTTCCTTGGCGCTGCCTTCCGTGCCGAGCACGATATGACTGATTTCCATGCTGTCGAACCGTGGCGAATTGAGCTGGAAATACTCTTCGATCTCCGGCCGCGTGCCGACTCTCTCGAGCATTTTTTCCTGATAAAGCGTGTCGGTGATAAAGACTTCGAATTCGTCGAGGCTCACGTGCAGTGCATCGAGATAATTGTTCATATCGGCCGCGCGATGCAGTCCACGAATGCGCCGGAACTGATCGGCGCGCGTCTGGATCTCGTCGGCCGACAATTCGACACCCGCTTTTCTGGCGGCGCGCACGGTGAGCTTGTCGCGCACCAGTTGCTCGATGAGACCGTCGAACTGGCCGTTGAGCTTGAGCAACCTGATGAATTCGCTCACATCGACCACTTCGTCATCGATACGCACAATTGCCGTCATATCGTTCTCCGTTCGGTTTATCCAGCCACGTTGCGGAATGGATCAAGGCCCAGATCGATCAACCGCCGCTCGCGCACGACGACTTCCGCAGCCGCGGTCATGCCGTAGCGCAGCGGATAGCGCGTTCCGCCAATCTGGTAATAGTCGCGATCGAGCGTGACGCGTCCTTCGTACACCGGCTGCTTCGTCGCTGCACTCGGCTTGGTCGCGGGCGAAATGAACGCGAGCGTGCCGTCGATCACGCCATAGCGTTGATAAGGGAATGCGTTGAATTTGAGCTTCACGCGTTGCCCCTCGCGCAAGAAAGCGCGATCGTGCTCCGCAATCTCTATCTTCAACACGGGACGCGCATTGGCGGGAGCGATGCCGCCAAGCGGCGCATTCGCCTGAATCTTGTCGCCGGGCTGTGTCGAAGTCACATCGGTGACCACGCCCGAGACCGGTGCGAGAATCAGGAGAAAATTATCCTTGTCGATATTCTCGAAACGAATACGCGCGGCGGCGTCCGCCACGAGGCGCGCAGTCTGCAATTGCAGGCGGAGCTTGTCTTCCGTGCTCGCCACTTCGCGCATGGCGGCTTCGTATTGCAGCCTGAGATTCGTGGATTCCTGACCGCTCGTTTCGAGTTGCGCTTTAGCCTGAGTGAATTCGTGGCTCAAACGAAAGTCCAGTTCAGAGAGTTTCGCCTGCTCGACGCGATAGGCGCCATCCGCTTCGAGATAGACATTGCGCTTGGCATCCACCTGCGATTCCGACACGCCACCGCCGCCGGGCAACGCGAATAATCGCGTGAATCGATCGAGTTCATTCTTGGCGGCATCGCGCGCACGACGGGCGTTTTCAAGCGTGCTGCGCTGTTCCTGCAATTGAGCCTTCTGCCCTTCCGCTAGCTTGCTGGTGCCTTCGGTCACGCGTTGCTGATGCTGATGCTCTTCCACTTCCATTTGATTCTTGAGCGCCACGATCCTGCGCTCCATGAGCAGCTTTTTCTCTGGAAACTGCTTCCATTCGCGCTCGGCGTCATCGAGTTTGAGTTGTGCTTCGAGTGCATTCGTTGCGGCTTCGATTGCGCCCCGGGCATTGAGGCGAGCGACGACATCGTCCTTGCGCACCGGCTGCCCTTCCGCGATATAAAGATCTGCAAGTTCACCATCGATCGGCGTATAGAAGCGACGCACTTCCGATTCCGGCGCGAGCGTGCCTTGTGCCGTCACCATGACATCTGCATGACCGACGAACGACCACACGAGTGCGGCCACCACGAGCGACACCATCGTGTACACGAGCGCACGCGTCAACTTGAGCGGCTCGGCCGTGAGAATGGCGATGCCTTCCGCACCGTGGTCGCCCAGCGCTTCGGAGAAGGGTTTAAGGGGCGCGTCGCGCTTCACCGCCGGCTCCTTTGATCAACGCCAGCTTGCTTTCGAGCAAAGCCGGTTCGAGCACCATGCGAAGGTCTTGCAGCGAGCGTCGCTGTAATTCCACTTCGTTATCGATCTCGCTTGTCAACGCGGTCCATTTGCTTGCGTCCGCATTCACTTGCCTCGAGATACGCATGCCACGCGCTGCCGTTTCCTGCGCATCCGACAAGAGCCGCGCCTGCGTGCGGAACGTATCGGATACAGCGGATTCAAGGCGCTGGGATCCTCCAATGCCGCCGTTGGTCCGATACTGCGCCCAAAGCGCCTGGGCCTGATTCATCAATGCCTGAGCGCGCGCTGCGGCTTTGGTCTTGAGCGCAGACATTTCGGGCGCGACGGCTTTAGCGAAGTACGTATCGGCTTGAAGATCGAGCGTTTCGTAGAAGGAGAGAAGCGCATCCTCGTACTGCTTCGAGCCGCGCGCCCTTTGCAAGTCCGCGAACTGTGCGGCGACAGACTGCTTGTGCGCGATTTCCTTCTGCACGGTCGATGACCACGTTCCTTGCGGAATCTTGTGCAAACCATCGATGGCGCGCGCGCTATCTCCATTGCTCCATGCATCGGCAATTGCGGTGTATTGCGCAAGCACGTCCGGTGGCGGCAACTGACTCGCGCTCATCTGCGCGAATCGTTGCTGAAAGGGCGGCGTCGAGAAACTGGCTTTCTTTAGTGCTGAAGCCAGCGGCGCAAGGCTGGGTTCGCTCATCGCGTGTCTCACGTTCGCATAGGCGTCCGCATCCGCGCGAATGCGATCGAGCCCTCCCAGGCGCGGATATTTCTCCGCGTACTCCTTGAGCGTCGAATCGACGCTATCGAGGTCATCCGATGCAAGACTCGCGACGACGCTTGCATTCAGCCGATCGATAGCCGCGAGATAAACGGAGTCGTCGCTTTGCAGCTTGCGCAGATGGCTGAGCGCGAGCGCGTAAGGTTCGCGGAATTCAGGCACATAACCGGCGATGCGGTCCAGATCGCGTTGATGACCCGATGCATCCGCATTCCAATGCTTCAAAATTTCGCCGATGCTCGCTTCGTCAGCATACATGCGAACGGGCGCGTCGGGACCGCCGCGCCCCATCACGAAGCGCTCGAGCTTGCCTATCCAGCGCAGTTCATCGAGCAACGAACGCACGTCCGTGTTGTGTTCGCTCAATGAATCCATTTGCGCGAGAATGGTCTCCGCGTTCTGATATTCGCCATTGCGCAAGGCGCCTAACCAGCGCGGTACATTCGATTTGAGTACGGCTTCGGTGTTCATCGAGACGAAGCGCGCGTCGTCCGGATGCGTCTTCAAATAGCCGTCGGTCAATGTGGCGGCGCGCGTGTAATCGCCGCTTGCCATGAGTGACTTCGCATGACGTTCGGGCGCACCGCCATAGAACAGTGCAACGCCAATTGCGATCAGCACAGTAAGTATGCAAGCGGCAACGATGCGCGTTCGCCGTGCGGCGCGCCGGTCATCGGCCGCGAATGCCTTGCGTAATTCAGCGATGAAAAGCGCCAGCTTGCCGCGCTTTTTGCCTTCTCCCGCATCGGGTGCATGTTCGGCCGCGTGAGCGTCCTCGTTGACTTCATCGGCCGGCGCGGTTTGATCGATGCAGAAGATATCGAGGAACGAATGCGCGGAACCGACGAACGTCGTCTTGTCGCCGTCGTGCTCGTCGTGCATCTGATCGCTGGCGCTCGAAGCATCGACCATTTCGGTGAGCGTGGATTCGCTTTCGTCGCCATGTATCTGAACGCGATAGGCGAAGTGCGTGCCGCCGAACGCAAGCGTGTCGCCATTCTTTAACTCGACAGCATGTTCCGTGATTCGATGCCCGTTCACGAACGTGCCATTCGTGCTGCCGAGATCTTCGACGAATGGCGCACCGCCTTTGACGAACACATGCGCGTGACGTCGCGATACGTAATTCACCTGATGCGGATAATCGGCGCGATAACGCGCGAATGTCTCGTCCGTCTTGCTGACGAGAAATGGAAACTGCACGATGTCGATGGGCGACAGCCCACGATCCTCCTGTTGCGGCAGGAGCATCACGGTAACCGGCTTCGGCGCAATCGTACGGCGCTTGCGCGGCGCGAATTGCACGCGATACGCGAGCCTGTTGCCGAACGAAATCTCGTCGCCATTGCGCACGCGTGCGGGAACATCACGCACGGGCGTGCCATTTACCGCAGTGCCGTTCTTGCTGCTGAGATCCGCGATATAGACGTGGCCGTGCTCGATGAAAATGCGCGCGTGCCGCCGCGAAAGCTGCGCGACCGCATCGGGCGGGCTTTCGTCGAACGGCGGTTCGGCTCGGCCTATCGCAAAGAGATTTTCATCGATGCGGATATCGCTTAATGGATCATCCAGATCGCCGCGCGATACGGGCTTGAGGACGACGTCGAACGCTTCGCCCACGCTCGGCTGCTGTTCCGCTATCGGATCGCCTGGGGCCATGTCGACGTCACTGGGTTGGTCAAGCCGCGATCGAAATGAAACGCATGCAGCGGCTGTTCTGAGTTTAAGTCACGCATCGTCGTAGTCAATTAGCGGCGCTTTGCACGTCGATTGCTGGCCAGCCGCCGCCCAGCGCTTTATAAAGCGTCACCGTGTCGGAAAGCATTTGCTGATGATTCGCGAGCAGTGCAAGTTGAGCCGCCAGAAGCGTACGTTCGGTCTCAAAGACTTCCAGTTGAGAAATCACGCCTTCCTTGAGTTGCGCGTCGATTTGCGCCGCCACGATAGTCAGATGCGCCACTTCCTGCTGCAGCTCATCGCGCTGCTTCGTATGCGAATCCAGGTTGACGAGTGCGTTTTCCACTTCTTCGAACGCGCCCATCACCGTGCTGCGGTATTGCTGTTCGGCCACGGTGCTTTGCGCTTGCGTCGTCTTCACGTGAGCGCGCACGCTTGGATCGAGAATCGGAATATTGATGCTCGGCATGAAGCTGAACGTGAAGGACTTCAATAAATCCGTGAGTGCGAAACTGGCCGTGCCACCGCGTCCGGTCAGACTAATGGTGGGTAATTGCGCGAGCTTGGCCTGGCCGACAAGATCGTAGGATTCGAGCACGCGATATTCCGCCGCGATGAGATCAGGCCTTCGCGAAAGCAATTGCGAGGGCAAGCCTGACGGCACGGGCGGAATGTGCACGCGCTTCTCCAATTGGCCATCCGGCACCTTGAATTCGCCCGCCGGCACGCCGGTGAGCGTGGCGAGCGCGTTGTTCGCAAGATCGCGCGAGCGGCGCAATTCGAGTAAGTCGCGCGTCAGACGATTCAATTCCGCACGCTGCGTGAGCACTTGCGTATGCGGCACGAGTCCGTTCTTTTCCATGCCCTCGAAGATGGTGAGGATCTGTTGATTCGTCTTGATGGTCTGCTGTTGCTGCTCGATCTGGTCATCGAACTGAAGAATCTGGAAGTACGTCGTGGACACGCTCGCCACGAGTTGAAGATAACCCGCGCGCCAATCCGCTTCGGTTGCGCGATATTCGGCCTTCTGCGCTTGCACGCCCTTTTCCACCGCGCCCCAGATGTCGATATCCCAATTGACCTGAGTCGCAAGGTTGTATTGTTTGGAAAACGGCTGACCTGTCGTCTTTTCGAAGCTCGCGCCCGCACCGAGATCCATCGACGGCAACGCGCCCGCGCGTGCCTCGCCGATCTGCGCGCCCGCCACTTGAATGCGTGCGGCCAATACCTTGATATCGAAGTTGCCTTGAACGGCCTTGTCCACCAGTGCGTCGAGATAAGGATCGCGGAATTGCTTCCACCAATCGGGCTGAATGGTGTCGGCGGCGGCGAGTCTGGATG
Source organism: Caballeronia sp. ATUFL_M2_KS44 (assembly GCF_023630965.1). Taxonomy (NCBI): domain Bacteria; kingdom Pseudomonadati; phylum Pseudomonadota; class Betaproteobacteria; order Burkholderiales; family Burkholderiaceae; genus Caballeronia; species Caballeronia sp. ATUFL_M2_KS44. The sequence continues at coordinate 660,926 of NZ_JALQEA010000039.1, forward strand.
CATCGAACGTCGTGAAGGCTGTTTTCTCCGGCGTATCGGGACGCTTATAGACGGGCACCTTCACGTCGATACATCCCGCAAGCAGCACAGCGGTGCATGCACTCGCGCATACGACTGTCCGGCGCAACGATGACAACAGGGCTCGCACGATTCACTCCGGCGCTCACGCTGATCGATCAAGCGGAGCTCCCCGTGCTCCGCCTGTACCGCTTAACTACTTGTATGCCTTACCGCGTCGTCGCGCGGCTTATATCGGGCATCGTTACATCGCATACGGCCCGTACACGTTGATGCTGCTGTCGTTGTTCGCCTTCTGTTTCGGGCCGACCTTGGACGTGATGTCTTGCGCGAACGCGTCGTTCACGCCGTTGACGTTGAACGTCTTCTGCGCCTGATTGGCGAGTTGTTGCGTCGTGGCGTCGAGGCTGTACGAAGCGTTGTAGCTCGGGAAATACAGGCTCATGCCGCCGCGCACGGCAGACATTTCGCTGTGGCCCATTTCGGCGTGGTGGGCGAGATCGCGGATGATGAGTGTGGACATGATTGAGGCTCCTGGCGAGGCGTAGGCTGGTTTGAGAACGTCTGTCGATCAGCGGACCATGAAGCCCGAGCCGATGTTGATGGTGCTGGTGTTGTGCGCTTCCTGCTTCGGCTTCACGTTCGACGTAATGTCGTTGGCGAACGCCACGTTCACGCCGTTATGGCTTTCCGTGCTTTGCGATTGATCGATGAGTTGCTGCGTGTTGAACGTCAGGTCGTACTTCGAGACGTCGTAGCCGGGGAAATAGAACGAACTGCCGCCGCGCACGGCCGACATCGCACGGCGATCGAGTTCTTCGGTAACGGGAAGGTCCAGGATGGTCAGCGTCTTCATGGTGTTCTCCTTGGGTGCGCATCGCGCATTGAGTGGGTTCGAGCAATCTGTTTGCTCGGGCCAGTTAAATGCATGAGGTGTGCCACTTTGAGCGTATTTCGCTGACATCCCTTCTGCACAAGCCTCGGAGCCGATTCGTCAACTCACTGCATCGACTCACTCCAGAACACACTGACGCTTCATTCCATACACTTTGCGGGCCAACCGTTTGATTCACACAGACACGACTCACTTCACGTAGATGGTGATGACCTTCGAATAGACCGGCGGGTTATGCGGGATATGCCGGTCATCGCCCATCAGAAGTTGAAGCGTGTGCTTACCCGGCGGCAGTTCGAGCATCGCTTCGGTTTCGCCAGCACCAAAATGCAGGTGATTGCGGTCCGAAGGAATCTCCTGATCCAGCGGCGGCAGAGGCGTATCGATCAGCAAATGGTGATGACCCGTGTTGGGAAATTTCACGCCGCGCGGCGCGACGCCCATGAAGCGCAGGCCGAACCACACGCGAAACGGCTTGCCCGCAGGTAGCGTCTGCCCGTTGTTCGGATAGCCGATATACGCGTATGCGTTCGCAGGCGCGGGCGTCGGTCCGCCCTCCGCGAAGCTCGCATGAAACGGCAGCGCCAGCATGGCGGCGAGCAGGATCGATCGTGAGCGCGAGAACGCGCCAGCGAGTGGTGGATTCATGTCGTTTGCCCTCGGCGAGTGCGCGCGTGATGAGACCCGATCGAGATGCGGATCAGGTCACCGTGATCGTGATCTTCTTCGAATAAACGGGCGGGTCGTGCGGTACGTGGTTGTAATCGCCCATCAGCAATTGCAGCGTATGTTTTCCGGGCGGCAATTCGAGGCGCGCATCGGTTTCGCCTGCGCCGTAATGGAGATGATTGCGGTCCGACGGAATCTCCTGATCGAGCGGCGGCAAGTCCGTATCGACCAGCAGATGGTGATGACCGACATTCGGCATGTCGATGCCCTTCGGACACACGCCCATGTTGCGCAAGCCCATGCGCACCCATAGCTTGCCGCCGCTGATCACCGCGCCGTCGGACGGCCAGATGATGTACGCCTCCGCATTCGCCGGCGCAGGCGTGCGGGTACGCCCGGCGGAGAACGACGAATCGGCGGCCAGTGCAGCGAGGGAAGCCAATGCGCCCAGCACGGTTCTTCTCAGCATGTTATGGATGCCTCTTCAGAGAGCTTAAGGGAAAGAGTCCGGCATTCGATTGCTTCGGTATAACGACGCGCACGTCCGTGCTCGATATGCCGCCTGTCGTTCGCTTTCAGATTAGGACGTAGCGTTTTGAAAAGATACGTTCGTCGAGAGGGATGCGCATTGCCTCATTCGCATACCTTCTTTTTAGGGGATTAAACGGGCAAAGACAGCGTGCTATCGTGGTGAGGTGTTATCGAATGCCGTGCAAGCCGCGCTTGCCGTTTAATCGAAGCCGAACGGACAGGAAATGAATATGTGGCGAATTCTCTTGATCGCGGGCATGTTCGTCACGATCGGCGCGACGCTCGCGCAGTCTGCGCTCCCTCCTTCACCGCCTGCCGTCATCGCGGCTAAAGAGGCGGAGCATCGCGTGGCGCTCGTTATCGGCAATGCGGAATATGCGGAGCGTCCTTTAGCAAGCGCGCAGCACGATGCGAACGACATCGGCAACACGCTTGCATCGCTCGGCTTCAACGTCACGCGGCAAACCGACCTGGACGCCGACGCAATGCAGCATGCGCTCGATGCCTTCATCGATCGTCTCGGCGCACGCGATACCGCATTCATCTATTTCGCGGGCCACGGCATTCAGGCCGGAGGCGACGCGCTGCTCCTTCCGCTCGACGCGCACGAGAATGCACCGCTCGGCTTGCTAAAGAAAGGCGTTGCGGTGAAGGATATCGTCGCTCGATTGGCGCATGACAGGCCGCTTGCAACGAACATCGTCGTGCTCGATACGTGTCTTAACGATCCCTTCGGCCACACGCCTGCACGCGCGTTGAATTTGCCGCCGCGCACGTTGGTGGCGTATGCAGCGTCGCCGGATTCACTCGCCATCGAAGGCACACGCAATGGGTTTTTCACTGCCGCGATCTTGCGGGTGCTGAGCGCACATTCGAACGTAACGGCCGCTTCATTCGATATCGCCGCGTCCGATGTTCAACGAAGAACGCACGGCGCACAACGACCGTGGATCGCGTCGACGCTCGCCGGAGACTTTGCGCTTGGACGTCATGCAGTGAATCTTCAAACGACCGATCGATTGGCGAGCATCGCCGAAACGCCGCTCAGCACGCGCGGCATTCTCCCTAAAGACAGCAATGAGCAATATGAGTTGACCTTCTGGGATTCGATCAAGGACAGTACCTTTCCGAGCGATTACGAGGCTTATTTAAAGGCTTATCCCAACGGACGCTTTGCGGCGCTCGCCAAGGCGCGTATAGAGCGACTGCGTGCATCGGCAAACGCGAAGCCGGCCGCATCCGCGCCTACGCAGGTCAAGCCTGCATCGCCCGTCAATACGACGGAAAAGCCTCGGCAAGAGACCACCGCGCCTGCAGCCGTCGCAACGAAGCCCGCCACCAACGCGAACACCACGACCAAAGCCACTGCGAGTGAAATCAAGGATTGCCCCGCGTGTCCGCTGCTGATACCGATCTCGCCCGGCAGCTTCACGATGGGCAGCAACAACGACGATCCCGCCGAAAAGCCGCCGCATCGCGTGAACATTGCGCGGCCCTTCGCCATCGGTAAATACGAAGTCACGGTCGAGCAATGGAATGCGTGCGCGGATGCGGGCGCATGCACGCGCATCGCGCCGGACAGCAGCGCGGCCACTCCGGTCGCCAACTCACCGATGCGCAATGTGAGTTGGGACGACGCGCAAGTCTATGTGAAATGGCTAAGCAAAGTAGGCGGCAAGGCTTATCGTCTGCCGACAGAAGCCGAGTGGGAATATGCGGCGCGCGGCGGCACGCAAAGCACTTACTGGTGGGGCGAGCAAATGAAGAAAGGCACGGCCGATTGCAAGGACTGCGGCGAGCCGTATCGCGCGGATAGTCCCACGCCCGCAGGCTCGTTTGCAGCGAATCCTTTTGGCCTTTACGACGTCAACGGCAGCGTGTGGGAATGGGTCGCCGATTGCTGGCATAGCTCATACAAGAACGCCCCCGCCGATGCCCGCGCGTGGGACGATCCGAGTTGCTCCGTGCGCGTGATTCGCGGCGGATCGTGGCGCGAAGGCGCGACGTACATGCAGTCGGCGACGCGCTTCAAATACAGCGCGAGCGTGCGTCAATCGCAAAACGGCTTTCGCGTGGCGCGCGATGTGCAATGAACTCACTCAACGCACGGACGCCTTGACGATGATCTGCGCTTGCGTATCGCGCTCGATTTTCTTGAGCGGCGGAAGCGCCAGTTTGAAATCATCGGGTGAACACATCTGCTTGCCGAAGCGCGCATTCAGCGTGCGCGATACCTGAATCACGTTGCTCGACGGATCGAACACATAGCGCGCGCGATAGCTGAAAAACTCACTCGTCACAGTGAGATCGTCGGGGACTTCGACCACTTGCATCGCTTTGGGAAGCGCAATCTGCGAGACCTCGTCGTAAGCGCCGCCGACGCACAAGTAAGGCTGCGTGCGCGTGCGTTCGGCAAGCCAGTTGCGCGTTTGCGTCGCGATGCCGCCCGAAAGACTCGTCAACGCGGGCAACGCGGTCGTGCCGGTCGGCCACACGATTTCATCGAGCGTGCCGCGCAAGGTGGTTTCGAACGGGCCGCTGGTGGCGTCGATATCGCTCGTGGTCAACGCGGCCGCACCGCGCAGATTCGTATAACGCAAGCGATCCGCCGCAATCTGATCGCGCCTTTGCGCACTGGCGAGCCGAAGATTCATCCGCTCGATTTCGGCGCTCCATCCCGCGTCCTCGACCCAGTACGCGAAGCGGGCGACGCCTTCCGGCGCGACATCGATCTGCAAGCGCGCCGTGCGCGACAACGCCTGCGTCGATGGCGTGCGCGACAACACGGCGGACTCGACGAGCACCGTCGGCCGGTCCATATCGGCGAGCGGCAAGAAGCCGAATTCGACGCTCGACGCCGTGCTGTCCGCGTACATCTCCAGCTCTGGCAGATACGTGATGACGTGATTGATCGCGCCCGCGCCGTAGCCCGGCACCGACGGCAGCGCGTACACCGAACCCAGCCCGATCAGCGCGGGCTCGTTGCGCACGCCGACGGCATCGAGCAACGCGCCGTACAGCGCCACGTGGTCCTTGCAATCGCCGTAACGGTTCGCGAGCACGTCCGTCACGCGATGCGGCGTCGCCGGGCTTTGTCCGATGAACATCGCGACGTAGCGGATATTGCGGCGCACCCAGTCGTAGAGCGTTTTCGCCTTCGCGCGGGCATCGGCGTCATTGCGCGTCAGCGACAGCGCGAGCGCGCGTATCGCCGGATCGTTCGCGGTGGCGTCGACGGCGGGCGCGCGATAGCTCGCCGCGAAACTCGCGTAGTCGGGGAACGTCGAGACCATCAGCCGGTCGCCGTACTGCGCGTAGCCGACCGACCCGCTTTCTATGCGCGCGATCTGCTCGCGGCGATAGTCGAACGCGTAGCGCGTGCGTCCGTTCGCGGTGACGGGCGGCTCGGCGACGAAGCCGCGCGCATCGGCGTAAAGCGGCTTGCCGGCGGGAAGATCGAACACGAGGCGCTGATCCAGCACCGGCCGCTGCGCCGGCTCGACGTAGTAATCGAATTGCCCCGGGATGACCGGGCTCGCCTGGCTCTTTCTGAAATGCAGATGCACCGTCGAGCCGACGCCCACCGCCGGAAAAATCACCGCGCGCAGTTTCGCGTCCTGAAACGTCGGCGCGCCGGCTGAACGCGGCTCCTGAATGTCGCGGATCTGATCGGGCGATACATCGTGACGCGCGCCGTTCGCATCGACCGAATAAGCCTCGACGATCTCCACCTTCGACACGCTGCGGTCGTACCACACGTAACGCTGCGCGATTTCGTCGATGCCCGCCGGCGTGTTCGCGCGCAGCACGGTCGCGTCGTTCTCGGTGACGGAGCCGTCGTCCGATACGACGAACTCGTGCACGTCGCTCACGATGCTCGAAGGATCGTCGCCCTCCTGCGATGCCGCCCGCGCGTCGAGCGCCGGAAGCGCGACCAGCAGCAACGCCAGGGCATGCGGGAATCGCTTCATGGTCGGCGGACGATGGAAACGGTGCGAACGTCCATCGTACAGGAGCCGATAGCCCCGCGACAATTTGTATCATGTTGCGATATAATTTAACGCTTTCGGCGCGCGCCCTGCGGTCGACCGTCTCCCTTTCCACTCATCGGCTTCATCGACCTCAAGGCTTAAAGAAACGTGTCGCGCTCCGTTCTGCTTCGATGGTTACATGGCTTTCTTCCCGCTCCGGTCACGCTCAGATGGACCGAACGCCTGCGCGCGGGCGTGGGCGCGCTCATCGGCATTGCGCTGACGGGCGGCGTCGCGCATCTCCTGGTCGGCGATGCATCGGTCATTCCGTTCCTGATCGCGCCGATGGGCGCCTCCGCCGTGCTGCTGTTCGCCGTGCCCGCAAGCCCGCTCGCGCAGCCGTGGTCGATCATCGGCGGAAATCTCGTGTCCGCGATCGTCGGCGTGACGTGCGCCGCGCTGATCCACGATCCCGTCGATGCCGCCGCACTCGCCGTCGCGCTCGCCATCTGCGCGATGTTCGCGCTGCGCTGCGTGCATCCGCCATCGGGCGCGGTCGCGCTGACGGCGGTGCTCGGCGGGCCGTCGATCCACGCGCTCGGCTACGGTTTCGTGCTCGCGCCGGTCGCGATCCAGTCGTTCGCGCTTCTGTGCTCGGCCGTCGTGTTTCATGCGCTGACGGGGCACCGGTATCCGCACGTCGCGCAGGCTGCGCCCAAAATGCCGGATGCCGCGCCCGATGCCGCGTCGTTCCTGCGCGCCGATATCGAAGCCGTGCTCGCGCATCGCAGCGAGATGCTCGACATCGACCCGGACGATCTCGAAGCGCTGATGCGCGAAACGCGATTGCGGGCGTACGCGCGCCGGTTCACCGAGTTCACGTGCGCGGACATCATGTCGCGCGCGGTCGTCGCGGTGTCGGCGCAAACGAGCGCGGACGAGGCGCTCGCGCTCTTGGAGAAGCATCGCGTGAAGGCGCTGCCGGTGACGGATGCCGCTCGCCGCGTGACCGGCATCGTCACGCGGGCGGACATTGCGCCGGCGCATGCCGCCGGTCCGCGCGATGCGTTCGCGCGCGCGGTCGAACGGATCATGCGCGGGCCGCTCGCCGCGCCGCCGCGCGTCGCCTCGCTGATGACGACGGACGTGTGCACGATCGACGCGCGCACCGCCATCGCCGATCTCGTGCCGATGTTCGCCGACTTCGGCCACCACCACATTCCGGTCGTCGATGCGGAAAAGCGGCTGGTCGGCATGATCACTGAAACCGACCTCATTTCGGGACTGTATCGCCAGAGCTTTGCCGGCGAACGCCGGACTGCCTGACTATCTGATGAAAACCTCGCGCACCTTAGCCAAACCCGACTTCGAGCAGCTTTCCGAATTCCGCTATCAGATGCGGCGCTTCGAGCGATTCTCCGAGCGCGCCGCGCAGGAAGAAGGCATCACGCCGCTGCAATATCTGCTGCTGCTTCATATCAAGGGCTATCCCGGCCGCGCGTGGGCGACGGTCGGCGAACTGGCCGAGCGGCTGCAGTCGCAGCATCACGGCGTGGTGGCGCTCGTCACGCGTTGCGAAGCGCTCGGGCTCGTGCGGCGCGAGCCGAGCGCGGAAGATCGGCGGCAGGTGCAGGTGCATCTCGAACCGCGCGGCGAGCAAGTGCTGGCGCGGCTCGCGGCGCTGCATCGCGCGGAACTGAAATCGCTGGAAGGCGCGTTTCGCGTGCCGCAGATCGACCTCTGAGCATTCCTGGAGCATTCGCATGAACCATCACAAACGCGATTTCGCCGTCAACGACCGGCTTCTGCGCATCTGCGGACTGGCGGCGGTCATCGGCGGCATCAGCACGCTTGCGGCGGTCGTGCTGCTCGCGCTCATCCATCTCTTCACGAACCTGTTCTTCTTCGGGACGTTGTCGATCGAAGACCGCTCGCCCGCGCTGAACACGCTCGGCGCGTGGGTCATCGTCATTCCGGTGATCGGCGGACTGATCGTCGGGATGATGGCGCGCTTCGGCTCCGAGAAGATTCGCGGCCACGGCATTCCCGAAGCGATCGAAGCGATTCTCTTCGGCAAGAGCCGCATGTCGCCGAAAGTGGCGGTGTTGAAGCCGCTGTCGTCGGGCATCGTGATCGGCAGTGGCGGGCCGTTCGGCGCGGAAGGCCCGATCATCATGACGGGCGGCGCGCTCGGCTCGCTGATCGCGCAGTGCATCGACGTGACCGCGGCCGAGCGCAAGACGCTGCTCGTCGCGGGCGCGGCGGCCGGCATGACGGCGGTGTTCGGCACGCCGGTCGCGGCGGTGCTGCTCGCGGTCGAACTGCTGCTTTTCGAATGGCGTCCGCGCAGCTTCCTGCCGGTCGCGCTGGCGTGCGCGGTGGCGGGCTTCGCGCGGGCGCTGGTGTTCGGCACCGGCGCGCTTTTCCCCATGCAGACGCAGCCGCCCGAAATGATCTCGCTCTTCTCGTGCCTCGTCGCGGGGCTGCTGTCGGGCGCGCTGGCGTCGGGGTTGTCGGCGGCGCTCTACAAGCTCGAGGATGCCTTCGGCAAGCTGCCGCTGCACTGGATGTGGTGGCCGGCCATCGGCGGAGTGGTGGTCGGCATCGGCGGATTCATCGAGCCGCGCGCGCTGGGCGTCGGTTACGACGTGATCGGCGATCTGCTGCATCAGCACATCGCCATTAAGATCGCGCTCGCGATTCTCGCGGTGAAGGCGGTGATCTGGGTCGTCGCGCTCGCGTCGGGCACGTCGGGCGGCGTGCTCGCGCCGCTGCTCATGCTCGGCGCGGGGCTCGGCACGGCGCTCGGCGCAGTGCTGCCGGGCCACGACGCCGCGCTGTGGCCGCTCGTCTGCATGGCCGCGACGCTCGGCGCCACGCTGGGCGCGCCGCTGACGGCCATCGTGTTCGCGTTCGGCCTCACGCACGACAGTAACGCGCTCCTGCCGCTGCTCGCCGCGACGCTCGTCGCGCACGGCTTCTCGGCGGTCGTGATGCGGCGCTCGATCATGACGGAGAAGATCGCGCGGCGCGGGTATCACATCTATCGGGAATATGGCGTGGATCCGCTCGAACGTCATCATGTCGATGAAGTGATGACGCGCGATGTCCGCACCATCGACGCCGCCACGCCGCTCTCCGATGTGCTCGCGCAGCATTTCGGACCGCAGCAGGCGCATCGGGCGTATCCGGTCGTGCGCGATGGCGCGCTCGTCGGCATGCTGGATCGCGCGGCGCTCTCCGCCGCATCGGGTGCCGCGACCGCCGGCGACGCGTTCGCGCGCGAGACGGATGCGCCGCCGGCCGTCGCGCTGCCGGGCGAACCGTGCCGCCTCGCCGCGACGCGCCTCGCCGTGCACGAACTGGAGCGCTTGCCGGTGGTGTCGGACGTGGCGTCGATGACGCTCGTGGGCATCGTGTCGCGCAGCGATCTGGTGAAACCGGCGCGCGCGCACTTCGACGACGAGCATCGGCGCGAGCGGTTCAGGACGTTCCGGCGCGCGCAAGCGTTGAAAAAGCTGTAAGCGCGCGTCGAGCCAGTCGGCGGATGCCGCGCCGCCCAGAAACAAAAAGCGCCGCCTCGCACGATGCGAGCGGCGCCGGTCCCACCCTTCCTATCTTCTCTCAGGTCCTCGCGTAGGCGATGACGGTCATTATCGCCAACCCGATTGCTGCATAATAGCAGTTGTTTATCACTTTGATAAGTTACTTTGTGTTCGGGCGCGAAGGCGGGAACAAGTATGATGACCCGCACATCGAAGCAATGACACGCAGCGTCCAAGGAAGCGCACGACCATGGCGAACAAACATCTCGTCGACGCCTATTTCCGCTTTCTGAACCTCGCTCAGGCGGTTCAGGCCTTGCCCTCGGTCCCCAAACTCGATGCCGCCGAAGAACGGCTGCTCGAAGCGCTCACGGCCGCCTGGCACGCGGGCCGCACGCTGACCGTCACCGAAACCATGGCGCTCTCCACGGCGGGCGCGCCGGCCACGGTGCATCGCAAGCTCACGCGCCTCAAGGCGCAAGGGCTCGTCACGCTCGACGAAACCGGCGCGGACCAGCGCACCAAATCCGTCGTGCCGACGAAGAAGGCGCTCGCGTATTTCGAGCAGCTCGCCGCGTGTCTGGAAGAAGCGAAGAAGAAGTAGCGGCGACGCCCGCAGTCCTCGCGCCGGCGCGCTATTCTGTGGCTCCAGCCCGAAGGAGCCGACGCCATGAGCCGTATCTCGAAGGCAAGTCTCGCCATGGCGCGCGGCCCCTTCCATCGGCGCGATTTTCTGCGCGCCGCAGCCGGCGCGGCGCTTGGCGTGCATCTCGGAAGCGCATCGCCGGCTGAAGACGCTTTTGCGCCGATGCACAAGCGCCCGATTCCATCGACAGGCGAGGCGTTGCCCATCGTCGGATGCGGCACCTGGCGCACGTTCGATGTCGGCGACGACGCCGCGCGCCGCCGCGAACTCGCCGCCGTGCTGCGCGTGCTGTTCGCGGCGGGCGGCTCGGTCATCGATTCATCGCCGATGTACGGCACGTCCGAGGCCGTCGCCGGCGCGCTTCTCACGGAAATGAACGCGCGCGGGAAAGCCTTCATCGCGACGAAAGTCTGGACCGAAGGCCGCGAGGAAGGCATCGCGCAGATGCGTCAATCGATGCAGCGCCTCGCCGCCGACCGCATCGACCTGATGCAGATCCACAACCTGCTCGACTGGCGCACGCAGCTCGCCACGCTGCGCGACTGGAAAGCCGCGGGGCGCGTGCGGTATATCGGCGTGACGCATTACACGTCGAGTGCGTTTCCCCAGGTCGAAGCGGTGCTGCGCACGGAGCGCGTCGATTTCGTGCAGATCAACTACGCCGCCAACGACCGCGACGCCGAAGCGCGACTCCTGCCGCTCGCGGCGGAACGCGGCGTCGCGGTCATCGTGAATCAGCCGTTCGGCGGCGGATCGCTGCTCGCAAGCCTGCGCGGGCGGCCTCTGCCGCCTTTCGCGGCCGATCTCGGCTGCACGAGCTGGGCACAGCTTCTGCTCAAGTTCGTGCTGGGCCATCCGGCCGTCACGTGCGTGATTCCCGGCACGGGACGGCGCGAATACATGATCGACAACGTGCACGCGGGCATCGGCGTCTATCCGGATGCGAAGCTGCGGGAGCGCATCGCGCAAGCCGTGGCCTGAGCGCTCGGCGCGCGTGCCAGGAGACGAACGATGAGCGATCCATTCAACCTTCAGCGCTTCGTCGCGGCGCAAGACAGCGTCATCGACGACGTGCGCAGCGAACTGCTCGCCGGGAAGAAGCGCACGCACTGGATGTGGTTCGTGTTTCCGCAGATCGCGGGACTCGGGCACAGCCAGATGGCGCAGCATTACGCGATACAGTCGCGCGCCGAAGCCGAGGCGTATCTCGCGCATCCGGTGCTGGGCGCGCGGCTCGTCGAGCTGACGGGCATCGTCAATGGCGTGCGCGAGCGCAGCGTCGAACAAATCTTCGGCTATCCGGACGACATGAAATTTCATTCGTCGATGACGCTTTTCGCGCGTACCGCATCCGATCCCGCCATCTTCGACGAAGCGCTGCGCCGCTATTTCGGCGGCCGTCCCGACGACGCGACGCTCTCGCGCCTGCGCTGATCGCCGCTCATGGGCATGGCCGTTGCGCGGGCTTTGCGCGTTACTTCACCGGAGGAAAACGCCATGAGCCACAGCCACAAGCTGCACGACCACGTGAGCTGGAACACGCCGCAAGGCGAAACGACGGGGCGCATCGTGCGCGTGATATCGGAGCGAACGAAGGTCGATGGCCACACGGTCGACGCATCGCACGACGATCCGCATTACGAAGTGGAAAGCGACAAGAGCGGCAAGCGCGCCGTCCATAAAAGCGATGCGCTCAAGCGCATTTAGCATCGAGCTTTCGCTTTGCGCATGGTGCGATGCGGCACCGTTGCTGCAAACGCGGCGATAACCGGTCAAACTGCTATCGCGCTGCGAGTTCTGTCGAACGGTCCTTGGGCGCATGCATCAGGAATCGTCTGCCAAATCTTTTGAGGAATCGACATGAACTTGAAACTCGTGGCATCGCTTCTCGCATCGTCGGCCATCGGCCTCGCTTCCACTCACGCGTTCGCGCAGGTCGCGGGCGCGCAGCCGCTCGGCGTGTCCGTCCAGGTATCGACCGCGATCATCGACGGATGGAGCGTGAGGAAGTCCATCCTCAACAAGCCCGTCGTGAACGACCAGGGCGCGCGCGTCGGCGTGATCCACGACATCATCGTCGCGCCCGACCGTTCGGTCTCTTTCGCGATCATCTCGGCCAATCAGTTCCTGGGCGTATCGCATCACGATGTCGCGATTCCCGTCGAGCAGCTCGACTTCAAGAACGGCAAGCTCGTGCTGGCCGGCGCGACGAAGGACGCCATCAAGGCGCTGCCGGAATTCCAGTACACGAAGGTCAAGGCGACGCCCGTCCCGCGCGCGGACTTCGATCATCATTGACGCGATGCGCGCATAGCGCGCGAGTTCCGGCGCAGCGGCGGCGCGTGTGCCGCTGCGGTCCTTCAACCGTCAACGGAACGGCTCATGTTCAACGCACTTCTGCTCGACAAACAGGACGACCGCACGGTCGCGTCCATTCAGGCGATCGACGAATCGCGTCTCGCCGATGGCGATGTGCTCGTGCGCATCGACTATTCGACGCTCAACTACAAGGACGCGCTCGCGATCACGGGCAAGGCGCCGGTCGTCCGATCGTTTCCGATGGTGCCGGGCATCGATTTCGCGGGCATCGTCGAGGAAAGCACGCATGCGGGGTATCGGCCGGGCGACGCCGTGGTGCTCAACGGCTGGGGCGCGGGCGAAACGCATTGGGGCGGGCTCGCGCAGAAGGCGCGCGTGGCGGGCGATCATCTGATTCCGCTGCCCACCGGCATCACGACGCGGCAGGCGATGGCCGTCGGCACCGCAGGCTATACCGCGATGCTCTGCGTGCAGGCGCTCGAGCGGCACGGCGTCGCGGCTTCGGACGGCGACGTGCTCGTGACCGGCGCGAACGGCGGCGTCGGCAGTTTCGCGGTCGCGATTCTCGCGAAGCGCGGGTATCGCGTGGTGGCTTCTACCGGACGGCCGGAGGAAACCGCGCGGTTGCGCGAGTTGGGGGCGGCGGAGGTGATCGATCGGGCCGCGCTGTCTGCGCCCGGGAAGCCGCTGCAAAAAGAGCGGTTTGCTGCGGCTGTCGATTGCGTCGGGAGTCATACGCTCGCCAACGTCTGCGCGAGTCTGCGATACGGCGGCGCCGTGGCCGCTTGCGGGCTCGCGCAAGGGATGGATCTGCCGGCTTCCGTCGCGCCTTTTATTCTTCGCGGGGTCGCGTTGCTTGGCATCGACAGCGTTTATGTGCCGCGGGCGCGGCGGGTGGCTGCTTGGGCTTCCATCGCCCAGGATGTGCCTGTTTCTACCATCGAAAGCGTCGCTTCCATCATTTCGCTTCGCGATGCCGTCGATGCCGCCGGCGCGTTGCTTCGTGGGGAAGTCGCCGGGCGCGTTATCGTCGATGTCAATCGCTGAATCGTTCGTGCTTTTCTTTTCGTGTCGGTCTATTAGCGCGCCCCTCCCCGGGGCGGGGGTCACTTTCTTTGCCGCTGCAAAGAAAGTAACCAAAGAAAGCAGCTTTTTCGCCCGCTGTTTCTTTGTTGACCGTGCACTCCGTAGAGCCACGTTGGCACTCAGCTTGACACTACCCTGAATCACCCTCCGCGCCCACTGTGCGCCACGTCCTCCGAGCCCCTCGGCTCGTTAACACCATCGGTTATCCGGCTCATTCGGTGTGGCAACGCTTCACGCCCTCTCCTCCACCGCGAAGACCGCCACCGCATCATTCAACCTGCGCCCCTGCTCCTCCAGCGCCTGCGATGCCGCCGCCGCCTCCTCCACCAACGCCGCATTCTGCTGCGTCACCTCATCCATCTGCGTGATCGCCTGGTTGATCTGCTCGATACCGCGTCCCTGCTCCTCCGACGCCGCCGCAATCTCCTCCATGATGTCCGTCACACGCGCAATCGCCCGCGTCACGTCGCTCATCGTCGTGCCCGCCTCGCCCGCCAGCGCCGATCCGCCTCGCACCTTGTCCACCGACTCCGCAATCAACTCGCGTATCTCCTTCGCCGCCGTCGACGAACGCTGCGCCAAACTCCGCACTTCGCTCGCCACCACCGCAAAACCACGCCCATGTTCGCCCGCACGCGCCGCCTCCACCGCCGCGTTCAACGCGAGGATGTTCGTCTGGAACGCAATGCCCTCGATCATCCCCGTGATCTCGGCAATCTTCGTCGAACTGTCGCTGATGCCCTGCATCGTCGATACCACCCGCTCCACCACATCGCTGCCCTTCCTAGCCACCTCCGACGCATTCGACGCCAGCGCACTCGCCTGCTGCGCATTGTCGGCGTTCTGGCGAACCGTCGATGTCAACTGCTCCATGCTCGCCGCCGTCTCCTCCAGCGACGCCGCCTGTTCCTCCGTGCGCTGGCTCAGGTTCGTATTGCCGCTCGCCAGTTCCTTCGCCGCGCCGCCCACCGCGCCGCTACTCTCGCGCACTCGGCCAACGGTCTCGGTCAGGCGCGCATTCATCTGCGCAAGCGCACGCAACAGGTCGCCGGTCTCGTCCTTTCTCTCCGCCACGATCCGGCTGCGCAAATCGCCCCGCGCCACCGTCTGGGCGATGCCCACCGCCACGCCAATCGGCGCGGTGATCGAACGCGTGATCGCGATGCCCGCGAACACCGCGAAAAGCGCGCCGATCGTGCATAGCGCGATCAGCAGGTTGCGTTGCTGCACGTAGCTCGCCTCGTGCTCGCGCACGATCTCGTCGCGGCGGGCGTTGGTGTACGTCGCGTAATCGACCGTCGCCTTCACGAGTTGCGCGAGCAGCGGCCGGCAATCTTCGTCCAGCTTCACGACCGCCTCGTCGTGGCGGCCCGCGAGCGCGAGATTCAGGATGTTCGTCGCCACCGGCCCGTAAAGCGCCTCGACGCGCATCATGTCGGCCACGAGGCCGCGCGCCTTCTCGCTCGTGTCGCTCGCGGCGGCGATCATGTCGTTCAACTGCTTCAGACGCGCCGATACATCGGCGTGCGCACGCAGCGCTTCGTTCTTTTCCAGCTCGACGTCGGCGGGTTTCGTGACGAGCACGAGATTGCGCGCGGCAATCGCGCGGCGGTCGACGGCGGCGCGGATTTCGGCCGCCACGTCGGCGCGCGCGTTGATGCCGTGGACATAGTGCGCGAAGCCATCGGTGGCGGCGGACAGCGCGCGCAGCGACATGCCCGCGACCAGCACCACCAGCACGGCGAGCACGCCGAATCCGGCAATCAGCTTGTTCTTGATCGTGATGTTTTGCAGATTCACTTGGGGCCCTCTCTCGGATACGGTCGACAGTCGGCGCCGTCATTCCTCCCGCAAATCACGCGAAAATTGCACGCGCGAACGTTTGGCTGCGCGGGAACGCGGCACTCTTGCTCTTTTATTACGGCGCGCTTTTGCGGCTCTGAAGGTCAGTTCGCACGAATGTCCGACATTCGTCCAATAGAGTCCGGCCCGATGATCGGCGATACTGAGCAGCTTCCGCTCACCATCGACGTTCGCCCATGACCGATCTGCTCGACCTCCGCACGCCCGAATTCGAAGCCGCGCTCGCCGCGCTTCCCGCGACGCCCGAACCGGCGCCCGCCATCGCCACGGACGAGCGTTATTGGGACGCCGTGCGTGGGCTGTATCGGCAGACGGATGCGCTGATCAATCTGGAAAACGGCTTCTGGGGCGCAATGGCCGAGCCGGTCAAGGCCATGTTCCACTACTGGACCGACCGCGTGAACTTCGAGACGACGACGCTCGTGCGCCCGCACTGGTCCGCGCTTCACGACGGCCTGCGCGAACGCGCCGCCGCCGCGATGGGCTGCGCCGTCGATGAAATCGAGTTCACGCGCAACGCCACCGAAGGGCTGCTCGCGCTGATCAGCGGTTACAACCGCCTCTCGCCCGGCGATACGGTGCTCTACAGCGACCTCGATTACCCGTGCTGCAAGGACGCGATGGAATGGCTGCGCGAGCGTCGCGGCGTCACGCCCGTTCGCATCACGATGCCCGAGCCGGGCGCGTCGCAGGATGAGTTTCATCGCACCGTGCTCGATACCTATGCGGCCGCATTGAGCGCGCATCCGCGCACGCGCCTCGTGCTGCTGTCGCACGTGTGCTTCGCGACCGGCCTCGTGATGCCCGTCGCCGAGCTTTCCGCGATGGCCGAAGATGCGGGCGCGGACGTCATCGTCGATGCGGCGCATTCCTGGGGCATGCTGGACTTCGACGTGCCGTCGCTGAACGCGCCGTTCGCCGCGCTGAACCTGCACAAGTGGATCGGCGCGCCGCTCGGCTGCGGAGCGATCTACATCCGCAAGGGACACCTCGGCAAGATCGATCCGTATCTCGGCGACCGCACCTGGCCCGCCAACGACATCCGCGCGCGCGTGCACACCGGATCGCCGAATTTTGCGGCATGGCTCACGCTGCCGGCCGCGCTGGAACTGCATCGGCGGATTGGCGCGCATGCGAAGGAAGCGCGTCTGCGCGCGCTGCGCGATGCGTGGGTGACGCCCGCGCGTGCGTTGCCCGGCGTGCGGATCATGACGCCCGACGGTCCGTCGATGACGGCGGGCATCACCGCGTTCCGGCTGAAAGGCCAATCGTCGAAAGCCACGTGCGATGCGCTGCGCGAGCGCTTCGGCGTGTTCACGGTGACGCGGCCCGGCCCCGATGCGGGCGATGTCGTGCGCGTGACGCCCGCGCTCTTCTCGCGCATGCGGGACGCGCAACGGCTCGTCGAGGCGCTTACGGTGCTGGCGCGGGAAGCGGGCTAGCGGCGGTGCGCTGCGCGGCGTCGAGCCGGTCGATCAGCGCGTTGAGCGCTTCCGAGCACGGCGCTTCGACTTTCAGCGCGAGCAAGGAATCGGCGCGCGTCTTGCCGATGTTGATCGCCGCGATCGGCTTGCCGCTCTTCGCCGCCCACTCGCAGAAGCGGTAGCCCGAATACACCATCAGCGACGAACCGATGACGAGCATCGCGTCCGCGCCATCCAGCGCGCTCGCGGCGTCGTGCACGAGTTCGCGCGGCACGCTCTCGCCGAAGAACACCACGTCCGGTTTCAGCATGCCGCCGCAATGCGTGCAGCCGGGGACATCGAAGGCGGCGAAATCGAGGTGTTCGATCAGCGCGTCGCCGTCCGGAACCGCGGGCGCTGTGTGACCCACGAAATCGGGATTCGCCGCTTCGAGCAGCCGCTGCACATCCGCACGATGATGCCGCGCGCCGCACGCCATGCATCGCACCCGGCCAATGTTCCCGTGCAGCTCGATCACGTCGGGGTTGCCGGCGCGCGTATGCAGGCCGTCGACGTTCTGCGTCACCAGCCGATGCACCCGCGACCGCGCCGCCAGCGCCCGCACCGCGTGATGCGCGGCGTTCGGCACGGCATGCGCGACCACCGGCCAGCCGATCATGCTGCGCGCCCAGTAACGCCTGCGCGCGTAGTCGGATTCGAGAAAGTCTTTCAGCAGGATCGGCGCGCGCCCGGTGCGCTGGCCTTCGCGGTCGCGATAACACGGAATGCCGGACTCGGTGCTGATGCCCGCGCCCGACAGCACGAAGAGCCGCGGATGCCGCTCGACGAATTCATGAAGTGAAAGCACGTGCCTTCCTTGGGCGAAGTATCGTGAAAATATACGGGTAAACGGACGGGCGCGCTCGACGCCCGTTTTCGCCGAATGTGGCCTTACCAGTTGGCTCAGGTGAATAACTGGCTTGACCAAACCGCGCGGCGCCGATAGATTGATACGCTTCCCCGTCCTCAAACAGAACGAGACTCACGATGCTGACCGTCATCTGCGAAACCCCCGGAACCCTGAAGGCCGAACAGCGCGAAAAACCGCAGCGCGGCGCCGATGAAGTGCTGCTGCGCGTGAAGCGCGTCGGCGTGTGCGGCACGGATCTGCACATTTTCACGGGCAATCAGCCGTATCTGTCGTATCCGCGCGTGATGGGCCACGAGCTTTCGGGCGTGATCGAGGAAGCGGACGAATCGAGCGGTCTCAAGGCAGGCGACACCGTCTACGTGATGCCGTATCTGTCGTGCGGGAAATGCATCGCGTGCCGTCAGGGCAAGACCAACTGCTGCGTGAATATTCAGGTGCTCGGCGTGCATCGCGACGGCGCGTTCACCGAGTATCTCAACCTCCCCGCGCAGTTCGTGCACAAGGCGGAAGGCGTCACGCTCGATCAGGCCGCGATGATCGAATTCCTCGCGATCGGCGCGCACGCCGTGCGCCGCGCGGACGTGCAGCCGGGCCAGCGCGTGCTGGTGGTCGGCACGGGGCCGATCGGCATGGCGGCGATCACGTTCTCGCGGCTGCGCGGCGCGAACGTCACGGCGCTCGATACGCGCGAAGACCGCCTGGCGTTTTGCCGTCGCGAGTTGAGCGTGGATGCGACCGTGCAGATCGGCGAGCGCGACAAGGAAGAACTGTCGCAGCTCACGAACGGCGAATTCTTCGATGTCGTCTTCGATGCGACCGGCAACCCGCGCGCGATGGAACGCGGCTTCGAATTCATCGCGCATGGCGGGAAGTACGTGCTGGTGTCGATCGTGCCGGATCGCATTTCGTTCGCCGATCCCGAATTCCACAAGCGCGAAGCGACGCTGCTCGCGAGCCGCAACGCCACGCCCGAGGACTTCGAAACCGTGCTCGCCGCGATGCGCGCGGGCAAGGTGCCGACCGATGCGCTCAATACGCACCGCCTCGCGCTCAACGACGTGCCGCAGCAGTTCTCGACGCTGCTCGATCCGAAGGCGGGCGTGGTGAAGGCGATCGTCGAATGCTGAGGATGGCCGCCTGACGCGGCATTAGTCAGGGCGGCTACGCGGATAGCGCGGCCGGCCCTGCGCGTCGTGCCACGGCTCGGCGGTGCCGCACCAGATTTCGTAGGCGGGCGGATAGAGGCCGATTTCATCGAAGATGCCGGCCGGCACTTCGATTTCCGGCACGCCGTCGAAGGCCAGATAGACCGGCGATCCGCACGTCCGGCAATGATGGCGGCGGCCCGTCGCGGAGCTTGTCCACGCGATGGTGTCGCCGCAAACCTCGACGGCATCGCGCTCGAAAATCGCATAGACGCCGAACGGCGCGCCGTGAACGCGCCGGCACGTCATGCAGTGACACAGGTTGATGTCCTTCGGCTCGGCGAACACGCTCACGCGAACCGCGCCGCATGCGCAATGTCCCTGGTGGACGGGAATCCGGTTCATGCGACGCTCCGAAGTTGCCTTCCGCGCAGCTTAACCCGGCTCGTCCACCGGTCAGGCGATTCGCGCTCAGCGCACGAAGTACCCCTTGTTCTGCATGCAGTCGCTGTACGCGCGCCAGTAGCGGGCCATCGGCGGTTCGGGCGGCGGCAGCGGCGGCATTTTCATGTCGCCGCCGAGAATGGCATCCGATGCACCCGACGCCGGCATCGCCGCCAGGTCCGATGCCGGCATCGCCGCCGATGCGCCGCGCGGCGCCGATGCGCCCGCAGCCACCGTCGCCGATGCGCCGGACGCCGCCACCGCAGCCGATGCGCCCTGTGCGCCCGGCGGCAGCGGCGGCTCGACCGGACGCGGCGAAACCAGCGTGCGCGTCTCGCCCGCGCCTTGCTTCGGCGGCGTCTGCGATTCGCGCGCCATGTTGACCTTCGTCGTCTGATTGGCATAGCCATAACAGGCGGCCGTATCGACGGCCTGCTGGCCCGTGCTTTGGCTGCGGCCGGGCAGCGTCATCGGCTGCTGGGCGAGTGCGGCGCAGGATGCCGCGAGCAGCGCGAATCCCGCGTAAGTGGAAGGTTTCATTGGCGAGCGTGTCCCCGATGCGGTGTTTTTAGTCGTTGCAGTCCGCCTTCATTCGCCGATGGGCGAATGCGCGCGGGCCTGCGCCGGGCCTGCTGTCAAGGATACCGCGCTGCCCGAGCGCGCCACGCCAGAAGCACCGGCTTCTTCCGCCAAATTCGGCTGATCGGAGAAAACGCGACACAACGCGCCGTTCAGAACTTCATGCCGACGCCGAGACCCAGCACCCACGGATCGATCTTCAGCGAACCCAAATCAGCGCCGCCCGCCGACGCGCTCGTGCGCATCCAGATCTTCTTCACGTCCGCGTTGACGAAGAGCGTCTTCGTCACCTGAACATCGACGCCCGCCTGCAGTGCCGGGCCGAAACTGCTGCGCTTGATGGAGACGGGCGTATCGCCGGCCTTAAGCTTGTCGTTATAGAAGTACGTGTAGTTCAGGCCCGCGCCCACGTACGGCCGCACGCGTCCCTGATGATTGAAGTGATACTGAAGCAGCAGCGTCGGCGGCAGCACGCCCACGCCGCCGAGCCCGCCGATATCCGACGTCACCTGATGCCGCGACGTCGCGAGAATCAGCTCGACGCCGATGTCGTCGCGAATCATGTACGTGAAATCGAGTTCCGGGACGATCGCGTTGTTGACATCGACGCCCAGCGAACCGAGCGCGCCGCCCGCGCTCACTTGCGGCTGAATGCTGATGGCGCGCAGCCGCACGAGGACGTCGCCCGCGTGAATGCCGCTCATCGACGATACCGACGTATCGCTCGCGGATGCGGCATCGTCCGCGTGGGCCGCGCCCGCAAACAGGGCCGCGCAAGCCACCACCATTGCTCCGAGACTTGTTCTCATCGTGCTTTCCCCATTGAAAGCCCGATTGTCTCGATGGCGCACGCATGCACCTTTGACGCCTGACAACACATTGTTGCAATCGGCAAATACGCAACGTCGAATATTGCGCGATGACAAGCAATGCGCGTCAGGACCGGTGTTTGCTGCGAATCCAATAAACGCAGAACATTGGGAGGACGAGATGAGACCCGCTACAGGAAAGCTCGGGCGCCTCGCGGCGATGCTGGTCAGCGCGACGATCGCGGTGGCCGTGAGCGCGCAGCAACCGACGGCGACGCCGAACAAGAAGCCGTCCGGGCAAACGGAAATGCAGCCGAATTCGCCGAAACCGAGCCGGCTCGACAACGACAGCACGCCCGCTTATCAGGAGCGCAACGTCACGCCGCCGGCACAGGCTGCGACCGCCGCGAGCGGCGCGTTGAACACGGAGCCGGGCAAGACATCGGCGGGAAAAGCGCCTGCGCCGAAACGGCCGAACGGTATCGGCTTCGACAGCGACTCGGGAAGCATGGGGAAGAAGCCTTGACGGCTTGATGTTTCCGCAGGGCCAAGCGGCTGACTGCCGCTTGCCCTCAGGCGGCAGATCGGATCACTTCGACTTGTTGGGCCACGGCCAGGTGGCGTATCGCGAAGGTTCGTCTTTAGCTGATTCTTTTCCGGCGGCGGCTTCGGCCTTCGCGCTTCCCTTGCCCTTGCGCGCCACGCTTTCGTTCTTCGCTTCGGATGCCGACCCGCGCTCCGGCGATTCCTTCGCCTCGCCCGCCGCATGCGCCGGCGCCGCGCTCGCGGCGACCTCGGGCACGTCGTCTCCGAACCACGACACTTCCGCGCGCCGCTCTTCGACATACGCGCGCCAGCCGGCCGCGTTGTCGTCGAAGAGATCGGACTTGACGGTACTCGCGAGCATCGGGCGATTGAGCGTTTCGTCGAGCAGCGACTTCGGCCAGATGAAGAACGCACCCGATGCGCGCCGGATGAAATCACGCGGCGTCATCTTCTGATCGACGAAGCCGAGCAACGTGAAGTTGGCGAGTGCGTCGTTGCCGCGCACCGCATCGCCGATGCTCGCGTATTCATCGGCGCATTGGCTCAGGCAAAACACCGTCTCCAGCACATCGCCGAGATGCAGCAGCAATGCGCGCCGTTCATAGGGGTCTTGCGTGGCGGCCTCTTTCGTCATTCGCTCTTCCGTTCGGTAAGGGTTGAATAAAGGGCGAGCGCCGGTCTTGCCTCGCGCCGCGTCATGACGATTCTAGCGAACCTGAAGCCATGCACCATGCGGCACGTGCGATGACGAATCATCGGCAGATTCGATACGGGCCCATGTCCACGTGAAAGTGCGTCTTGTGAAGCGCGTTGTAGTCGGGGCCGAGCGTCGTATCGAAGGAATGGCACGCGCCTTCATGCACGCGGCGCAGAAAATCCGCGCCGGGCGTGCCCGCATCGTCCCATTGCGCAAGCGTGATGCGCCGGCCATCGGCCAGAACGAAGCCCGTCAGGTCGATAGCGTTCGCGCTCGCGTGCTGACTGAGCGCCGCGTCTTTCTGATGATTCACGTTGCGGCATGCATAACTGCCGACATGCTCGATGCGCGTGACGCGCTCGCCGAACACGCCGATGGCCGCGGGCTGCAGATACTGCTGCTCGAAAAACGCCACGCCGACTGCGAGCGGACATGTCGCGAGAAACGACGCGCTGAAGCGCACGTCTTGCGCCTGCGTCACGCGCACCACGTCTTTCAACTCACAGCCGGCGGGTGCGGATGTATCGGCCATCGGTCGATAGACGATGCCGGATTGCGCGAGCGCCGCGTCGCAGAGCTTCGCATCATGCGTCGTGCGCCAGAGCTTGTACGCGGTGAGCGGGCCGCGCGGCGCGCGCACGTCGAGCGGTGCGAAGGGATCGTATTGCTCGGGCACGGCAATGCGCCGCGACCACACGCCATACGCGAAGATCAGCGCCGCGACGAACGCGAGCAGCACGAGCCAGCCGATGATTCGCCCGATCATCGCGCGGCCCGCGTCTCATTCGGCGGCACTGGCCTGCACGCGCTCGGCGAGTTTCGCGTCGTAGCTCGAATGAACGTGCACGCGCTTCTTGTCGGGATACGCATACGCATACGCCTTGCGCAGCGCGAGCGACGCCTCGTGAAAGCCCGACAGAATGAGCTTCTGCTTGTTCGGATACTGCGCGATATCGCCGACCGCGAAGATGCCGGGCCGCGACGATTCGTAATTCGACGTATCGACTTCGATGCGCCCGCCGCGCACATCGAGATTCCAGTCCGCGATCGGCCCGAGATCCGCGACGAGTCCGTACAGCACGAGCAGCTTGTCGGCGGCGATATCCGTCGTGCCGTCGATATGCTTGATGCGCACGGCGCGCAGCGCGTCGTCGGGGGCATCGAGCGAATCGATCATGCCGACGACGAAGTCCATCGCGCCCGCTTCTACCTTGCTTTTCATCGCGGCCACGGAAGCCGCCGCCGCCGAAAAGCCGTTGCGCCGATGCACGAGCGTCAGCTTGCGCGCGACGCCGCATAGCGCGAGCGCCCAGTCGAGCGCGGAATCGCCGCCGCCGGCGATCACGACATCGCGATCGCGGAAATCGTCGATGCGCGGCACGCTGTAGAACACGTGACGATCTTCGAGCGCATCGGCTTGCGGCACCAGCAAACGCTGCGGCACGAACGCGCCGTTGCCCGCTGCGATCAGGATGGCGGCGACATCGAACGTGAGGCCTTGTTCGGTACGCACCGTGAAGCGACGATCCTCGCGCTGCGTCACCGTCTGCACGCGCTGCGAAAGATGAATCGGCACGTCGAAGGGGCGAATCTGCGTCATGAGACGATCGACGAGTTCGCGCGCCGTGCAGGAGGGAATCGCGGGGATATCGTAGATGGGCTTGTCGGGATACAACTCGATGCATTGCCCGCCGATCCGCCCGAGCGCATCGACGATATGACACGAAAGCCCGATGACGCCGGCCTCGAACGCGGCAAAAAGGCCGACAGGCCCGGCGCCGATGATCAATACGTCGGTGCGGATGGTGCTGCTGTGTGCGTCCATGTGATCGTCTTCCGTTGGTGCGGGCAGTCGCACGTTCCTTACGAACGCCCGGCATTCATCGGTCCACGATACAGAAAGCGCACGGCCAGGGCAACGAAGCCCCTGCCCGTCAAGCGGCGATTCGCGCGTCGCCGCTCATCCGCGCATTAGCGGTTCAGCTCGCGCGCGTAGTAATTCGCGGCGGCATCGATCTCCTCGGGCGTCATGTTGCGCGCGACGTTGCGCATGACCTCGTTGATGTCGTTCGTGCGCGTGCCGTTGCCGAACGCGATCAGTTGTGCCTTCGTATAAGCCGCCGGAAGGCCATCGATCCAAGGACTGCCCGCCTTGTTGTCGATGCCGCCATGACACGCCGCGCACGGCGCGATATTGCGCATCGGCGCACCGTGGGAAACGATCGCCGGCGCGAGCGCGTCGCTCACCTTGCGCTGCGCGGGCGGGCGCGGCAGGTTCGCATAGTAGGCGGCGAGATCGCGCATGTCCTGATCGCTCAGATTGACGGACATCGGCGACATCACCGCGTTATTGCGCGCGCCCGTCTGAAAATCGATCAACTGCTTGTAGATCACCGACGCGTACTGCCCCGCGAGATTCGGCGAATTCGCTTCGCTCATGCCGCGTTCGCCGTGGCACATCGTGCATCGCAAGGCGAGCGTCGCACCGCGTCCGATGGAATTCGACGTCGCGTTGACGAGCAGTTGCGGCGTGACTTCCACGGCGGTGAGCTTCTTCTTCGGCTCGACTGTCGACTCGCCCGCGAACCAGTTGCGCGGCGCGCCCGCCGCGCTGCAGATGGCGTTCCAGATGCCGGTGAACGGCGCATCGCGCTGAACGGACGGCAGCCACACGAAACCGATCACCGCCGATACCGCCGCGATGCCGATGGTCCCCAGCACGCTGGTCGCGAACCAGCGATTGCGGAAGGTGAAGAGGCGTTCTTCGCTCATCGCTGCGCTCCGATGGGAACGGCGGGCACCGACGTATCGGAACGCGCGAGAAGCTGCGCGATCGGATAGCCGTAGTTGACGAGCGTGAGCCCGATCATCAGCGCGAGCCACAGCGCGAAACTGTTGAGCGCGACGGGCATCGAACGCGGCTCGTGTATCGCGCGGCTGAACGTGAATTGCTCGACGCTCACGCGCGGCGCGCGATGCCCGCGTATCAGCACGACGAAGAACAGCACCGCCGACACGACCAGAATGAAGCCGCCGATCACCGACATGATGACCGACGCCGCCTGATGCGCGATCTGCGGATCGCCATAGTCATAGAAAGCCATGCGGCGCGGCATGCCGAGAATGCCGGTGTAATGCCACGGAAACGTCAGCACGATCATGCCGACGAACCACAGCCACAGTTGCCAGCGCATGAGCCTCACGCTTTGCAGCGCGCGCCCCGTGAGATGCGGCCACAGGTCATACGCAATCGCGAAGTACATGATGACGATCGCGCCCGCGAAAATCAGATGGAAATGGCCCGTGACCCATTGCGTGTTGTGCACGGTGGAATCGAGCTGATAGCTCATGTTGATGATCCCGCCCGCGCCGCCGAAACCGAGCATGACGAACGAGAACGCGACGGCCAGCATCATCGGATTGCTCCACGGCAGCGCCTTGACCCAGCCGAATGCGCCCTTGCCGCCGCGCAACCGCGCCGCGATCTCCACGGATGCGCAGATCGTGAACACGGTCAAAAGCGTCGGCACGGCGACGAGCGCGGTGAATACCGAATGCATGAACTTGAAGCCCGAGCCGACTTGCGGATCGGCGAACAAGTGGTGAATGCCGATCGGCATCGAGACCACGAGGAACAGGATGAACGAGATGCGCGCCATCGCATCGCTATAAAGACGTCCGCCGATGGCCCGCGGGATGATCGTGTAATACGCGATATACGCGGGCATCAGCCAGAAATAGACGATCGCGTGCAGCGTCCACGAGAAGAACACGCGCGCGAGGCCGGCATCGATGGTGGACTTCCAGCCGAGCGCCACCGGCAGGATCATGAAGAGCACTTCGATGGCCGCGCCCACCGCCGTCCAGCCCCACAGATACGCGCCCGCGACCGTGGCGAACATCGGCAGCGGCACGGTCTTGCCGGGGTTGTCGCGCTTCCATGCGTGCAGATTCACCGACATCAGCGCGACCCATATCCACGATCCGACCACGACTAACACCACGCCCAAGTAATAGAACGCGTTGCCGATCATCGGCGGATAGAACGTGTAGAGCACCGAGGCGAGGCCCATGGCGACGGGAATCATCGCCATGACGGAGCCGACCGCGACGAGCCAGAAGCCGATCCACGCCCAGCGCAGGCCCACGAGCGCGCGCTTCAGCGCAAGCTCCGTGACCGCGTAGCCGAAGCCCATCGCGATGAGCGTCGGGAACACGTAGCCCATCGCGGAGCCGTGAGCCGTCACCGATCGATAGTAGATCTCGGGATTCTGCAGCCCGGCGAAGAGGGGACTGCGCGCGAACATCTGCCACGCGCCGAGCAGGAGCGCGACGCCGAACGCAATGAACGCGAGCCAGAAGTGCGCGAGGATGAGGCGCTTGCTATTTAACACAGGACAGTCTCCGCGAATCGGCCGGCAGCTTGTCGGCCATCTGCATGAACTCCGCTCGATCGATCACCTTCACATGCGCCCACATGCCGTGATGCCCGACGCCGCAGAACTCGTGGCACGGCATCAGATGGTCGCCGGGTTCGTCGAACGTGGTCTTGAACGTCGAGACATAACCCGGCTCCAGCATCGAGTTGATATTGGTCTTCGTGATGAGAAAGCCGTGCACCACATCCGAGCTCGTCGCGCGGAACGTGATGGGCACGCCGGCCGGCACGAGCAGGCATTGCGGCGTGAACGAGTACTGCTGGGCGACCACGCGCACGGTCACCGAGCCGTCGCTTTCGGGCGCGCTGCCCAGATTGCTTTCGATGAATTCGCCCGACACGTGCAGCGTTTCGGGCCGCACGGTTTCGACGCGCGAGGGCGGCATCATCGCCCAGTGCAGGCCGGTGTAGACGACCATCGCGACGAGCACGACGACGATCGCGAGGACGAGCATCGCCCAGCGTTTTTCGACGCGTTCGGCGACTTCGTGTGAATCGGGATGGATGGCCATAAGTTCTGCGCTAATGAATCGATGCGTGAATCACTGGATGACGCCGCGAGGCAGAAACACGGCGAAGTAAAAGGCGAACCAGAGGCCGACGACGATGGCCGTCGCCACGCCCGCGACCGCGAGCGCGCCGCCGGGACCGCTTCGGACGATTTCGTCGAGCTTCGCGTTTTCGTTCGGATCTTCGTTCATGGTGTCGTCGATGCTCAATAAAGGGGCGCGGAACGCAGCTCGTTCACTTCCTTCACCGATACCGGCGCGCCGCGATTGCCCCACGCCGTGCGGATATAGGTGACCACCGCCGCGACTTCCACGTCCGACAGCGATTGCGCGAACGGCGGCATGCCGTAAGGCTTCGGATTCTTGAACGTGCCGGGCGGATAGCCGCCGTTCAGCACCATGCGGATCGGGTTGACCGCGGAACTCATCACGATCGACTGATTGTTCGCGAGCGGCGGAAAATCGGGCGGCTTGCCCTGACCTTGCGCGGCGTGGCATTCGGCGCATTGCGCGTCGTAGATCTTCTTGCCGAGCGGCGAAAGACTCGTGCGCTGCTCGGTGACGGCCTGGCTCGGCGGCTCGGACTTGTCGCCGGCGCGCGCGGGCAGCGCCTTCAGATAGACGGCCATCGCGCGCACGTCTTCCTCGTTCAGATATTGCAGGCTGTCGTAGACAACCTCGGCCATCGGCCCGTACACCGCGCCCTTGTTCGACACGCCCGCGTGCAGCAGCCCCACGATCTCGTCGATGCTCCATTCGCCCAGGCCCGCTTCCCTGTTCGACGTCAGCGACGGCGCGTACCAGTTCTGAATGGGGATGAGGCCGCCTTCGAACGCCTTCGACGACACGTTGCCGCCGAGCGCGTTGATCGCGGTATGGCACATCGAGCAATGCCCGAGCCCTTCGACGAGATATGCGCCACGGTTCCATTCGACGGACTGCTTCCGGTCCGGCTCGTACTCGCCTTGCCTGAAGAAGAGCGAGCGCCAGCCGATCAGCAATTCGCGACGGTTGAACGGAAAGCGCAACTCATGCTGGCGGTTCGGCTGATGCACGGGCGGCGTGGACATCAGGAACGCGTAGATGGCGTCGGAGTCGGCTCGCGTGACCTTCGTATAGGACGTGAACGGCATCGCCGGATAAAGCAGCGAGCCGTCGCGCGAGCGGCCCGTGTGCATCATGTTGTAGAAGTCGTCGGCGGTCCATTGACCGAGGCCCGTCTCCTTGTCCGACGAGATGTTCGGCGTGTAAAGCGTGCCGAAGGGCGTTTCCATCGGACGGCCGCCGCCGAAGGTCTTGCCCGCGGGCAGCGTATGACACGCGATGCAATCGCCCGCGCGCGCGAGATACTCGCCGCGCTTCACGGTGGCCGCATCGAAAGTCTTCGCTTGCGCCGCCGCATCCTGCACCGGCCCGGCCAACGCCGCGAGAAAGACCGTCACGGCAAGCGCCCCAAGTTGTCGGAAACGAAGCACGTCGGGTCCTTTTTAGTGTTGAACGCTGCCGCACGCGAGCGGCATCTTCAATGAGCCGGCCGCGACCGGCGACGGATTGGCCGGCGCGGGTAGCGAAGCGAGATAGGCCGAGATCGCGGTGATGTCGCGTTCGCCCAAAAGCTGCGAGATCTGGCGCATGCAGTCGGGCGCGAACGTCGTGCGCGTGCCGTATCGCCATGCGCCCAGTTGCGCGCTGATGTAGTCCGCATGCAGGCCGAGCAAGCCGGGAATGGCCGGTTCCATGCCGGTCATCGACGCGCCGTGGCAGCTCACGCAGGCCGGTATCTTGCGCGATGCATCGCCTTTGGCGACGAGCGTCTTGCCGAGATCGAGCGTCTTCGCGTCGGCGGTGACGGGCGCGGGCGGCGGGAACGGCGGACGCTCGGCGGCGAAGTAATCGGCGATTTGCTTGAGATAGGCGTCGGGCAGATACGCGAGCAGGTAATTCATCGGCGGGTACTTGCGGCGCCCGTCGCGGAATGCGAGCAACTGGTTGTAGAGATAGCCCGCGGGCTTGCCGGACAGACGCGGGAAGTAGTCGTTGTCGGTGCCCTCGCCGTGCGCGCCGTGACACGCGGCGCATCCCATGACGCGCGCCTGCATCGTGTCCGGTGCGCGTTCGAGCGGCGCGCCCGCAGCGGATTGCGGCGCGTCCGCGGCGAACGCCGCCATGCTGAAAAACGCGAAGAGCGCGGAGAGCGCGATCCTGGCGCTACGCTGAGCCGCGTATTCCACGTATCCCACGTTATGCACGTATCCCCCGTGTCGAGTTGCCGTTTTTGGTTCGCCGCGTGCGCATCGATTGCATCCACTCGATGCACGCCCGGCGCGCTTGTTCAAGGCACTGCACTGTCTTTCGCCGATGACGGGTTCAGCCTGACTTTTCAGATGTTAGGAGGTCATCCCCGTTTTCTCCAGCCCTGAGATTGTCTCAATACCTTCAATCGATACGCATGACAAGACGACACACTTTTTTGCGTTTAGACAAGGAAACGCATTATTTTGAGATGGGTAACTGAACGGTCGATTGCGTCACAAGCGCGTCCATATTGGCGTGGCTTCGTATGACGCATGTTTTCGGGGTAACGCATCATTTCAGGCCGAGACGCCGCGCAAGCCGGTTCAGATTCGCCCGGTCGATGCCAAGCTCCCGCGCCGTCGATGCCCAGTTCTGGCCGTTGCGCGCGAGCGCATCGAGGATGAGCGTGCGCTCGTAGGCGGTCACGGCTTCGCGGAAATCGGCGGCTGGCGCGCTCGTCGCGGGCGCGCTCGGCGACGCGGGCGTCGCGTTATCGGCGATACCGAAATCGGCGGCGGTGAGCGTGAGGATGCGCGGCCGTTCGCGATGCGCCGCCAACGCCTTCAGCGCGCTTCGCCCGATCAGATGCTCGAGTTCGCGCACGTTGCCGGGCCAGCGATACGCGAGCAGCGCGGCCTGCGCATCCGCCGACAGCCGCAGGCTCAACAGCCCGAGCCGCGAGCGGTTCTCTTCGAGGAAATAGCCCGCGAGCAGCAGCACGTCGCGGCCGCGCTCGCGCAGCGGCGGCACGACGAGCGGATACACCGACAGCCGGTGATACAAATCCGCGCGAAAACGTCCGCCGCGCACTTCATCGGCGAGATCGCGATTGGTAGCGGCGATCAGCCGCACATCCACGCGATGCTCGCTATCCGACCCGATGCGCTGCAACTGGCCGTTCTGCAGCACGCGCAGCAGCTTGGCCTGCACGGCGAGCGGCAGTTCGCCGACTTCATCGAGAAAGAGCGTGCCGCCATCCGCGAGTTCGAACTTCCCGCGCCGGTCCGACGACGCGCCCGAGAACGCCCCGCGCACATGCCCGAACAGCTCGCTTTCGACGAGCGTATCGGGCAGCGCCGCGCAGTTGAGGCTCACGAGCGGCTTGTCCGCGCGCGGCGAGAGCGCGTGAATCTGGCCCGCGACGAGTTCCTTGCCGACGCCGGTTTCGCCGGTCACGAGCACGGTCAGATCGCTCGACGCGACGATCGCGATTTCGTCCATCAGATGCTTGTGCGACGCGCTGCTGCCGATCATCTCCCGTCGACGCGGCCCGCTCGCCTGCCGATACACCTCGGCGCGCTGCCGTTCGGTTTCGCTCGTCTGCGCGAGCCTGTCGATGCGCTCCGCGACGCTCACGGTCGCCGCCGCGAGACTGAGAAACGCCTGCAGCGACGCCATGTCGATGCCGTCGAAACGCGCGGGATCGAGCGCATCGAGCGTGAGCAGGCCCCACGGCCGGCCGTCGATGAAAAGCGGGCTGCCGAGGCAATCGTGCACTTCGAGATCCGCGCCCGCGTGCTTGACGAGGCCGTCGTAAGGATCGGGCAGCTTGGAATTGGCGGGAAAACGCGTCGGTTCTGGTTGAGCCAGAATGCGCGCGAAACGCGGATGTTCGCTCACGCGAAAGCGCCGGCCGAGCGTGTCGCTCGACAGCCCGTCGATGGCGAGCGGCACGAGCGTGTCGCCGTCGAGACGCAGGAGCGCGGCGGCATCGCCGGGGAAAAGCGCGCGCAGCGTGCTCAGCAAACGCCGGTAGCGCTCGGCCTCCGGCATGTCTCGCGACAGGTCTTCGATAAGCGGCACGAGCGCATCGAGCAAAACACGCGAAGTCATTGCGACTACATCGGCAGTCCGTTTGACCAGGGTTGAATCGACCATTTTGTTTCCTAAGCGCTTGATTCGACAACAATTCTACATTGGCACGGAATCTGTATAAAGAACAGCCGATTGCGAAGCACGCGCTTCGCCTTGTCACGAGGACTACACCATGCTGTCAGCCGAACACCGCGCCATCGTCAAAGCCACCGTTCCCCTGCTCGAAAGCGGCGGCGAGGCGCTCACCCGCCACTTCTACGCGATGATGCTCGATGAGTATCCGGAAGTGCGCCCGATGTTCAACCAGGCGCATCAGGCCAGCGGCGCTCAGCAGCGCGCGCTCGCCAACGGCGTGCTGATGTACGCGCGTCATATCGACGAACTCGAAAAGCTCGGCGGCCTCGTCGGGCAGATCATCAACAAGCACGTCGCGCTCAACATTCAGGCCGAGCACTATCCGATCGTCGGCGCGTGTCTGCTGCGCGCGATCCGCGAAGTGCTCGGCGAAGAAATCGCCACCGATGCCGTGATCGAGGCATGGGCCGCCGCGTATCAGCAACTCGCCGATCTGCTGATCGGGCTGGAAGAAGGCATCTACAGCGAGCGCGAAAAAGCGCCCGGCGGATGGCGCGGCACGCGGCGCTTCGTCGTCGCGCGCAAGGTGGCCGAGACCGACGAGATCACGTCGTTCTATCTCGTGCCCGAAGACGGCGGCGCGCTGCTCGATTTCCATCCGGGGCAGTACATCGGCTTGCGCATGATGATCGGCGGCGAAGAACTGCGCCGTAACTACTCGCTGTCGGCCGCGCCGAACGGACGCGAATACCGCATCAGCGTGAAGCGCGAGCCGGAAGGCAAGGTCTCGAATTTCCTGCACGATCAGGTGCGCCAAAAGGACGTGCTGGAACTCTATCCGCCCGCCGGCGATTTCAAGCTGGATCACAGCGAAAAGCCGCTCGTGCTGATCAGCGGCGGCGTGGGCATCACCCCGACGCTCGCGATGCTGCACGCCGCGCTCGCCGCGACCACGCGTCCGATCCACTTCATCCACGCGGCGCGGCATGGCGGCGTGCATGCGTTTCGCGCGGCTATCGAGGAGCTTGCGGCGAAGCATCCGCAATTGAAGCACTTCTACTGCTACGAACAGCGGCGCGACGGCGATCGCGAAGCGCACGGCTTCGGCTTCGTGACCGAGGCGCTGCTCGACAAGTGGCTGCCGAAGAATCGCGACGTCGATGCTTATTTCCTCGGGCCGAAGTCGTTCATGCAGGCGGTCAAGAAGCATCTGAAGGCGCTCGGCGTGCCGGAATCGCAGAGCCGCTATGAGTTCTTCGGGCCGGCTGCGGCGCTGGAGTGAGCCAACGAAACCCGCGCTTCATGCGCGGTTTTTTTTCGTTCGATGCGGCATTACTGATACGACATGGTGAACGTGGCGCGGGCCGCGACGCTGCCGGGTACGAGCGTCGCCGACGTGCGCACGTACCGCGCCGTGATCGGAATCTGCATCACGCCGCCGGATGCGGTGCCCGCCGACCACTGATTTGTATTCCCCGCCACGGCCGAATCCGGTCCGAATGCGACGGGCGTGCTGCCGTTCAGT
This sequence comes from Caballeronia sp. ATUFL_M2_KS44, assembly GCF_023630965.1. Classification (NCBI taxonomy): domain Bacteria; kingdom Pseudomonadati; phylum Pseudomonadota; class Betaproteobacteria; order Burkholderiales; family Burkholderiaceae; genus Caballeronia; species Caballeronia sp. ATUFL_M2_KS44. The sequence goes on from NZ_JALQEA010000039.1 coordinate 693,680, forward strand.
ATCTGGATACCGACGCGGGAAGCCGACGATCCCTGCGCCAGCGACAACGCCGTGGTCCGGTTCAAGGGCGTCGTGGCGTCGGTGATGGTCACGGCGACCTTCACGCCGGCGGCACAGTTCAGGCCGATCGGCAGCGTCGTATCGCCCGTGGTCGTGCCGACTGTCGGCAGGTTCTTCGACAGCCCTTTCGGCAGATTGAAGACGATCGCGGGCGTCGTGACGCTGCATGTGTTGCTCGTGATCGCCGAGCCGGTCGTGAGGTACTGCGTGGTGGTCACCGTCGTGATGCAGCTTCCGGTGAACGTGACGGTCATGCTCGGAAGTGTCGTCAGGGAACCCGCGCCGACGGGTCCGGTGACGACGATATCCGCTCTCGTATAGTGAGCCGTCGATCCCGTGGGCGATACCAGGGTCTGCGAGATGGGAACCTGAACGAACCCGCCATTCCAGCCGTTGGTGATGTAAAAGCGCACCCCGATGCCTGGCACGTTGGTCTGGAAAGTTTGCACGTCGCCGGAAATGGCCGTGCCGTTGACCGTCACGTTTTTCTGAACGTCGCACGTCACGCCTGACGCCGACAACCCGACATTCGCAGACTGAGTGTTCAGGACCGTGCCGACGGCCGCATCGCGTGAAATGGTCATCGAGGCTGGAAACGCCAGATTCGCGAGACTGCCGGCGCCGCTGGAGGGAAACAGGATCGTGCCGGCCAGGGCGGGCAGCGTCTGCGTCATGAGGGCGACGAGTATCGCCAGGAATGCTATTGATCGGCGGCCAAGCGGGTTCGTTGGAATAATCACTTTCGATTGCTGTCAATGAGGCGTCACTGGTATGACATCGTGAACGTCGCGAGCGCCCTGACCGTCCCGGCATTGACCACGCCCGTGCGCACGTAGCGGGCCGTCAGCGGCACTTGAAGCGTCCCGTTCGGCGAACTGCCGACCGTCCATTGATTCGTGTTGCCCGGCAAGGCGGAGTCGGGCCCGAACGCCACCGGCGTGCCCGCGCTGTTCAGAATCTGAACGCCGATGCCCTGCGCGGTGGAATCGGCCGTCGTCTTGAGCGTCGTCGTTCGATTGCTCGCATCGACAGCGTCTGTCAGGGTGATGAGCACCGTTGCGCCCGTCGCGCAGGAAAGCGATAGCGAGAACGGCTGCGGAGCCGCGACCGCGCCGATGCCGGCGGCGAACGCGCGCGTATCGGCGGTCGGCATCAGGACGGCGACGCTCGACTGGTTGACGGAGCATGTCGCGTGCGTCACCACGCCCGACGCCGCGCCGGTGAAGAGCGGCGTCTGCCCCCAGGAACCGGACTGGTCCGACTGCGAGAACGTGATCGTCACCGCGGGCGCAGACGTCAGCGAAGACGCACCGGACGCAAGTGGCCCCGTCATGAGCAAAGTTGCAGTGACCGTGACGTTCGCCGCCATGTATGGGCCGTCCACGGGTCCGTTGAACGGACAGGACAGCCGAACGGCGCCATTGGCCAGCACGACACCGCTTGCATTGCACTGCGATGAATCGAAGGTAAATCGAACGCCGAGGCCCGCGACGCTGGTCTGGTACACATCGTTATAACCCGACACCAGCGACGCGTTCGTTTTGAAATCCGCATACAGCACAGCCGACGTGATGGTCGTCGGGTTGAGGGTGCTGATGAAATGGCAGTTCAGTTGGAAGGCAGCGGGCGGGACGGTCGCCACGGTCATGCCCGGCGCGGCGGTGACCGATACGGGAATGGCCCCTGCCGCAAGCGACTTGTTCACGTTTCCCGTGCCGCACGTCAGACCCGCGTAGGCGTTGCCCGGCAACGCGCACGCCCATGCAATCGCGAGCATGAGCAAAAGAAACAGTCCGGGGAGCCTGCGCCCGGTCCGGCAGGATGAAGCGATCGTGCTTGCGTGCGTCAAGGAAGCCTCCTTCGATTATCAGTGTAGGTCGCCCGCCGTCGTGATCGCCACCCGGCAATGCGATTCGATCGATGCGTAAATCGGACTTGCATCGCCGTTCGCGTCTTTCTTCGGCAGCGTGTAGGCGATCGCGCATTGCTGAGCCGGCTGATCGCCCCACTTCGCCACGAGCGTTCCGCTCTCTTCGATACCGCGCGCGAACACGCGGCTGTCCTGCGCGACGACGCCGACATTGCGCCCGTTCGCATCGACCACTTCCGCGCCGAACGGCAACGGCTCGCCGCCGACGAGCGGCGCGCGGATGAGCGCGGCGCGGCCCGTCGTGGTCTTGTACTTGAGCATCACGATGGAGCCGAGATGCGGCGCGGTACGCTCCGACGTCGATTCAAGCTCGACATCGGTGGACGTGCCCTTCGGATCGAGATCGATCGTATTCATGCCGTACGGCGTCAGATACGGCACGACCGCGTAGCCGCGCTTGTCCACTTCGACGCCCTGCGCGCCGGACACGCTCGCGCCTTCTGCGCCCTTCGCCTCGACGATGCCGAACGTGTCGCCGACCGTCTGCGCCAGCGTGATGCCGCCCGGATGCGCGACGATCGATCCGCTCACGCCCGCCGACATCTGCGACGAATGCGCCCCGCCGCTCGCCGACGCGCTCACCTGCGCGTGCGGGCCGCGATAGATGCCGCTCGCGCCGCCGTTGACGTTCGCATCCGCGTTGTCGTTCTTCGCGGCCGTGCCGTACACGTTGTAGCTGTACTCGTTGCGATCGCCCGCCGTCCCGCCGATGCTCGTCTGCAAGCTCGCCGCGCCATCGTTCGAATTGAAGTTCGCGGACAGCATCGGCGCGTGTTGCGAATGGCCGAGCGGAATCGTCGTGCTGACCATGAACTGATCGGACAGCTTGCCGTCGCCGTTGCGCGTGCGGCCCGCCGAGACGCTATAGGTGCCGTATTTGAAACTGTTCGAATAGCCCGCCTGATAGAACGTGTCGTGTCTCGGGCGATTCCAGTAACTCTGCGACGACACCGTTGCAAAGAACGATCCGTGCGTGCCGAGCGACTGATTCACCGTGAGCTGGAAGCGTCCGCGCTGGCGGTCGGGCTGCGCGAGGTTGCCGCCGTGCATGGCGTCGTCGCGAAGACGCGCGGCATCGGCGAGGCCGAGATAGTTCGCATCCGAAAAGCGATACGCGCCCAGCGAGATATTCGTGTCCGTCGGCGAAAACACCTTGCTGTAGCCGATATGCAGGCTGTGTCCGCTCAGCGTCTGCCCGCCGGGAACGTCGGTGCGGGCGGTCGTGATGTCGGCGGCGAGCGCGCCCAGCTTCGTGTTCAGCGCCGCGCCCAGGTTCGCGGCCACATAGCCCGTCGATGCAACCGCGCCGCCGTACAGCGTGACGAGGTTGGTCAGCCCGCGCTGCATCGTGAGTTGCACGAAGCCGGGTTGCGTGTCGAGCGCCTCGTCGCGCAACTGGCCCGCCGTGACCGCGAATCGCGTGGTGCCCGGACGAAGCAACTGCGCAATCGATGCGTACGGAACGGAAAATTGCCGCGTGCGGCCGTCGGCTTCCGTGACGGTCACGTCGAGATTGCCGCCGTAGCCCGTCGCGTAGAGATCGCGAAGCTCGAACGGTCCGGGCGGCACGCTGGTTTCGTAGATCACCTGGCCGTTCTGCCGCACCGTCACGCGCGCATTCGATTCCGCCGTGCCGCGCACGACCGGCGCATAACCGCGCAGCGATTCGGGCAGCATGCGGTCGTCGGTGGCGACTTGCGCGCCGCGAAACTGCACGCTGTCGAAGACGTCGCCGGTCGTGCGCGCGTCGCCGAGCGTGACCTGCGCGCGCAGCTTCGGCAGATCGTGCTGGACGTAGGTGGCGATGTCGTCGAATTGCGTGGCCTGACGCGTCGCCGCCGTCACCGACGATTGATGCCGGAAGTGCCATCCGCCGATGTTGACGCCCGCGTCGATGCCGAGATATTCCTGCGTCGAACTCACGCCGCCGTTGTTCGAGCGGTACGCGTTCGCGTTGTAGCTCAGAAAGCCCGCGTTGACGCCCTCGTCCCATTGTTCCGGCGGCACGTAGCCGCGCGCGGTGTTGCGAACGTAGATCTGCGGAATCGACAGCGACAGCTTCTGCTCGCCGAAGTCGAAATCGGCGCTCGCGCCCGGAATGGCGGCGCTGACGTCGATGCACGCGTCGGCTTCGTCATGACGATCCGCCGCGACTCTCGCGAAATCGACATAGCCTTGCAGCGCCGTGCGCGTAAGGCAGGCGCGCGCGTTGCCGCCTTCGGGCGGCGCGACGAAGCGCACCGGCTCGCGGGCCACGCGGCCGTCGTTGATCCAGATGTCGACGTCGTACGTGCCCGGCTTGACCGTGTTGCCGCGCGAGAAGCGCGAAACGTCCTGGCGCTCCTTCGCGTCGAGGCGCAGGAACGTCGTGTCGAACTCGACGTTCGCGCTGCCGCTCGCCACGTCCGCCGCCCGAACCGCGCCCACGTGCATGCCGCCGAGCGTCGCGAATGCGAACATCGCGAGCGAGGCGGCGGGATTCATCGAGAACGCCTTGAACGGCAGTTCGTTGCTGATTCCGCTTTGCAGTGAGCGTTGACGAGACGGGTTCATTCAGGGCGATGCAACAGGCGCAGGAAGATCGGCGCGACCGCATCCGATGCGTGTGGCGAACACACGCATTGCGTTTCGCGAGAAGAAAAAACGGGGTGTGGCGCGCGACCGGCGCGCCGCCGGATGTCGAAGCTACGGAGCGATCGCCGCGTCGCCTTCCATGCCGCCGCCGAAGTCGTTGATCGCGGTGAAGTGGACCTTGCCGGCATGCACGCCGGTCATCTTCGGAATGTCGATCACGCCCTGGCCTTTCGGCGGGACCATGCCGCCCTGATCGTTGACGTAACGGCGACCATCCGCCGATACGCTGATTTCGCTGAACGACACGTAGTACGGCGTCGGGTTCGATACGGCGAGCGCCTGACCATCGCCGTGAGCCGCGGGCACGACCTTCCAGACGAGCTGACGCGGCGCGTCGTCGGGGGAACCGGGGAGTTTCGTCGGCCGCGCGAACAGCTTGATGCGCGTGCGATACGCAAACTGCAACGTATTCGCGCCCGGTTGCGCATCCGCTTTCGGCGGCACGTCGAGCACGTTGAGCCAAAACACCGATTCGCGGTCCTGCGGCAGCGCACCGCCGCCGAACATCACGCGCAGCGTCTGCGACTTGCCCGCGTCCATGCGGAAGATCGGCGGCGTGATGACGAACGGCGCCTTGCTGTCGGCGGGCGTGGCGTCGGCGTTGCCGTCGTCCATCCACACTTGCACGAGCGACGGGTTCGCGCTGTCGTTGGTCAGCTTGACGGTGACTTCCCGTTGATCCATCGGATAGACGACCCGCGTGGCGCCGATCACGACGCTTGCCTCAGCGCCCGTCGCCGAGAACATCGCGGCCATTCCGAGCGCCGCGAGCCATGTGTTGATCGTCTTCATTTCATTACTCCGATTGATTCACTAATGACCGCGAAGTCACCGCGCGACAGTGACTTACTGATACTGCATCGTGTACTGCACCGTCGTGTTCACCGCGCCCGCCTGCGCCTTGCCGGTTGCGTAGTACTGCGCGAAGTAGTTCAGCGTGCCCGCGCCGGCGGTGATCGTTGCGCCGTTCGTGCCGATGGCGTTGTTTGCGTTCGTCAGCACGCTGATCGGCTGCATGGCCGAGTTGAGCAGGCGCACTTCGACGTTCGTCGCCGGCGATGCCGATGCCTGATTGAGCAGATAGCCGGTCGCCTGGTCGACGGTCGGGCCGTTTTCGAAATGCGCGACGGCCTTCGTGGCCGCGCCGGAACAGCCGCTCAGTGCGAGCGTGATGTCGCCGAGATTCGACGTACCCGCGACCGCGCCTGCCGAAGCGAGCGAACCTGTCGGGACCGTCGGCAGCGTGACGGTGACGTTGGCCGGCGAGCCGCTTGCCACGCCGTTGATCGAGCACGTCGTATCCGACACCGCGCCGTTGATGGTGATGGTGCCGTCGGCGGCGTGCGCCGACATGCAGAACAGACCAGCGAGACCCGTGACGGCGACGGCGGCGGACATGATGCCTTTCTTCATTGCTACTCCAGAAAAATGAATGTTTAGGAAAACGGACAGACGTTTTTGCGTTGCACTTCCCGATGAAAAGACGCCTTCATTCGCTCGCTCGGGCCAACCTCAACGTACGAACGAATGCTACGCAGTTGCCCCCCGGCGGTATCTAGGAAATCTCTCAATAGAATTGGAACAATTCCGAAACACGGTGATTCAACTCCCCGCACAGAACGCCGCGCGTTCCAGCTCCATTTGCCGCTGGTCACCTCGAATTCGGCCAAAGCGGTCATTTCTTCGCGCCAGCAGCGCGCCTATTCTGTCGATGTCGCGCCACTTCGCGCATTCCCGAGCAACCCGCCAAGGAGCCACTCATGAAACCTCGTCTCGACTTCTATAAAGCCAGTCCCGCCGCGATCAAAGCACTTTTGGGCGTGGAGGAGCGGATCGGCAAGTCGTCGATCGAAAAGTCGCTTGCCGAACTGGTGCGGCTCCGCGCATCGCAGATCAACGGCTGCGCGTTTTGCGTCGACATGCACACGGCCGACGCGCGCAAGGGCGGTGAAACGGAGCGGCGTCTCGCGACGGTCGTTGCATGGCGCGAAACGCCGTTCTTCACCGACCGCGAACGCGCCGCGCTCGAATGGACGGAAGCGCTCACGCTCATCGCGCAGAACCACGTGCCGGACGCCGTCTGGGAAGCCGTCAAGCCGCATTTCAGCGACGAGGAAATCGCCGACCTGACCTTGCTCGTGTCGACGATCAATAGCTGGAACCGCTTTGCGATCGCGTTCCGCAAGATGCCCGAGTGAGGAGACGCACATGAGCATCCGTCGAATTCTTCTCATGACGGCGATGACGGCGGCAACGTCCGGCGCGTGGGCGCAAGGCGCCGATTCGGAAACCGTCACGCCCGTGATGAAACAAGCCGTGCCCGAAGCGCCCGGCAAGAACGTGCTGATGGCGACCGTCGCGTTCAAGCCGGGGCAGGCATCGGAGGCGCACATGCATCCGGGGTCGATCTTCGCGTATGTGCTCGAAGGACACGTCGTCTCGCAGCTCGAAGGATCGGCGGCGAGGACGTACGGGCCGGGCGACTCGTGGTACGAACCGCCGGGGGCGCATCACATCGTGGCGAAGAATGCGAGCGCCACCGAGCCGGCGAAGCTGCTCGTGTTCGCGATCGCCGGAGAACGCGATCCGATCAAGTTGCCGATTCCGCATTGACGATGCCTTCGCGCTCCGAGGATGGCGACGCATTTTCACAGCGACGCGGCACGCGTCGGCGACAATGCGCGCCATTCCGGTCAACGCTCGCATCGCCATGAACATCGTTCGCACTGCTGCCGTGGTCGTCGTCGCAACGCTTCTGCTCGGCGGATGCGGTCTCTTCGGATGCGCCGGCTGGGCGACCAACGGCGGCGGCTTCGGCGGATGCAGCGTCGGCACGCGCTTCTGACTTGCTTCGCAGCGTGTCAGCCGCGCGTCGCCAAAACGACGCCCGCCTCGCGCCTGAGCCGCTCGACATCCACGCGCTCCAGATAGCGCACGATATTTCCCCACACCGGATGAAAGCCGTAGCCGCCATGCAGCAGTTCGTCTTCCGCCTGCTGCTTCGTCCATCCCTGATAGACCACGCGATACAGCGCCGACACCAGCCCCGTCCTGTCCGCGCCGTGCTGGCAATGAATGAGGATCGGGCCATCGCGGTCCGCGTCGCGTAGCGCCTTGAGCGCGGCGATCATGTCTTCGTCGCGAATGTCCCATGTATTCATGGGGATGCGTTCCAGCGCGATGCCGCTTCCTGCAAGCAGCGCTTCGTCGGAATGAAACGAGCGAAAGCTGATGATCTTGCGGATGCCGAGCGCGCGCAGATGCGGGAGATCGTCGGCGGTAATCTGCGCGCTCCGGTAAAGCGACGGCGTGATGCGATGCAGATTGTCGACATGCGTGAAGACCATCGGCTCGGCCCAGTTCAGCGGCCGCGCGGCGACGGTCATCGCGCGCGGCGCATCGCTCGAATGCGGGACGACCGGCGCGGCCTTCAGCATCGACGCAACCGCGAACGCCGCCGCGACCGCGCCCGCGCCATAAAACGCGACCATCACGACGCTACGCACGGCGCGATCCTTCCCGCATCGACAGGAAAAACAGCACGCACGCGGCGGCGCTCATCGTCCAGTAATCGGTGGGCGCGAACGCAATCCAGTGCTTGTGCCACGCCACGTGCTGCGGATCGAAACGCGCGACGCCGTACGCCGGATTGAGGACGAACCACAGAAAGTCCTCGACGAGCCAGAACGTCATGATGCACGCGACGATGCGCGCTTCCATGCGCCACGACCATCGCGCGAAGAAGACGGCCGGAAGATGAAAGAAGAGCGCGACGAACGGAAACACCCACGCGTGATAGCCGGTCATGGGCCGGCCGCCCCAGAAGATGTCGAGCAGCCAGTGATGTTCGATGCGCCACGTCGGCAGATTCGCGGCCCAGCCCGCGCTGCCTTCGATCTGAATTTCGACGTTGGCGAAGAAAAAGCCGAGGAGCACGACCCACGCGATCAGCGCGATCAAGCGGCCCGTTTTACATGCGCATTGCCTCATGCCGCCCTCCCGAGCACCGTGTCCAGCACGACGCGCGCGGCATCGGGACGCGCGATCGGCGCGATGCGTTCGCGCATCGCGTCCAGTTGCGCGGGCTCGCTCAGCAGCATGCGAATGCGATATTCGAGCGCGGCGGCATCGATGGCCTTCAGCGCCACGCCGCGTTCCAGCAGGAAATCGGCGTTGCGCTCTTCCTGACCGGGAATCGGCGAATTGACGATCATCGGCACGCCCATCGCGAGGCATTCGGATGTCGTGAGCCCGCCCGGCTTCGTGATGACGAGATCGGCGCAAGCCATCAGGCGCTCGACCTGCGATGTGAAACCCATCGGCAACAGTCGTCCCGGATGACGCCGCGCGACTTCACGCAGCGCATGCAGCAGCGCTTCGTTGCGGCCCGCGAGCGCGATGAGCTGAAAATCCGCATCCATCGACAACAAACGCGTGGCGAGCGCATCCAGGCCGCCGAGTCCGGCGCCCCCCGACATCATCAGAAACGTGCGGCGCTGCGGATCGAGGCCGAACTCCGCCGCGCACGACGCGCGGTCGTAGCGCTCGCCGAACGCGGGCATCACGGGAATGCCGCTTACGTGAATCGAATCGTGCGGCAGGCCGCGTTCGCGCATGCGCCAGGCGATTTCATCGTTCGCGGCGAAATAGCCCTGCATATGCGGGACGACCCATAGCCGATGCAGGTCGAAGTCCGTCACCTGCACCCATACCGGCGTCTGCAGATTGCCCTTTCGACGCTCGCGCGACAGCAATTCGGCCGGCAGAAAATGCGTGCAGACGATGGCGTCGGCGTTGTGGCGCGCGATCTCCGCTTTCAGCGCGCGGCAGTTGAGCCGCTCGACGGCGCGTCGCACGCGCTCGCCGATGGATCGCGGCGATGCGTTGTCGGTCTTCTGATAAAGATAGCTCCACAACGCCGGCTGATGTGTGACGAGCTTGATGTAGAAGTCCGCGTAAAGCGCCCTGAAGCTCGCCGGGACGAAGTCCATGACGTCCAGATGCACGGCTTCGACGCCTGTGGGATGAAGCGCCGCGCACGCGCGTAGCGCTTCGGCGGCGCGCGCGTGGCCCGCGCCCGCGCTGACGCTGAGAAGGAGAAGTTTTGACATGCGAAGGAACTCGATGCAGGAAGCTTTCGCGCGACGTGCGTCACGCGAAAGGTCTGGATCATAGCTGCCAACGCATCGCGGAAAGCGCGAGTGGATCGATTTTCACAGTCGTCCCGCTCGCGCCGAATTGAAACGTCTTGTCGCGCTACTCCTTGACGGCCGGCGAATACGCCATGTCCAGGCTCGCATCGCGTGCATGCCGTTGCGAGTGCGCGCTGCGCATCGGCTTCAGCACGAAGAGCGCGAGCAGCGCCGCGACCGCGGCCATTCCCGCAGCCAGCATGAAGACCGCGTGCCAGCTTCCCGTCGACTTCGTGATGACGCTCGAAAACGGCACGAGCAGCGCCGCCGTGCCCTTCGCCGTGTAGAGCAGACCGGCGTTGGTGGCCGCGAATTTCGGGCCGAACGTGTCGCCGCACGTCGCCGGGAAGAGGCTATAGATCTCGCCCCACGCGAAGAACACGATGCCCGTCAGCACGACGAACGCCACCGGGTTATGCCCGAACTTCGACAGCGCGACGATGCCGACCGCTTCGATCGCGAACGCGACGAACATCGTGTTCTCGCGCCCGATCCTGTCCGACACCCAGCCGAAAAACGGCCGCGTCAGCCCGTTGAGCACGCGGTCGATGGTCAGCGCGAACGTCAGCGCGGGCAGCGTGAGGCCGAGAATCGACACGGGCGAATCCTGCAAGCCGAAGTCCTTCGCGATGGGGCCGAGTTGCGCCGTCGCCATCAGGCCGCCGGCGGCCATCATCACGAACATCACGTACATCACCCAGAAGATCGGCGATGCCAGCACCTGCTTCGGACTCGCGTTGTACACCGCGCGCTTCACGGTGCTCTTGACCGCCGCGAGCACGTGCGCGGGCGGCGCGAGAAGCGCCATGCCCAGCAGGAACACGACGAGACCCTGCCCGAGTCCGAACCAGAGGAAGGTCGCTTCGTAGCCGCTCGATTTGATCATGTGCGCGATGGGCACCACCGTCGCCGCCGATCCCATGCCGAAGCCCGCCGCCGTGATGCCCGCCGCGAGGCCGCGTCGCGTGGGGAACCACTTGAGCGCGTTGCCGACGCACGTGCCGTACACCGCGCCCGCACCGACGCCGCCGATCGCTGCCGCGAGATACAGGAGCGGCAGCGACGACGCCACCGAATTCATCGCCCACGCGATCGCACACAGAAGCCCGCCGCCGACGACCACCGGACGCGGCCCGTACTTGTCGACGAGATAGCCTTCCACCGGCACCAGCCACGTTTCGGTGACGACGAAGATCGTGAACGCCACTTGAATCGCGGCGCGGCCCCAGTGATATTTCTCGTCGATTGGATTAACGAAGAGCGTCCACCCGTACTGCATGTTGGCGATCATCGCCATACAGATCACGCCGAACACCAACTGCACCCACGGCGACGCTAGGCGCGACGCCCCCTCCTGGCGGTTCATCCGGTCACTTCCCATGCCTGTCTCCTTGGCACTGCTGCGTTTGTGTCATTGGACGTCGAGCGACGCCTCTTACGATGCCGCCCACGCGTCATCGCATATACACAGTATGTGATATATCAAGTAAGTCAAGCGAAAGAAACGACGGGGTTTTCACTGAGCGATGCGCTTTTCGTAAGGCACTGAAAGCATTCCTTCGACGCGGCGACGGACGAAAAAAAACCCGGCAGGAACGAAGCCTGCCAGGCGATGAGCGTGGGCGAGACATGGCAATCCGCAGCACGCCCTCTCTTTATAGATGAAAGTTAAACGTAATGTAAAGAGGATGTTTTGTAGGGTTTACACCGCCGGTGGATTCGGGGTTCAGAACACGTTGATCGGCATGTTGACCATCAGGCGATAGACGTTGCTCGATCCGTCCGGATAGAAATCGCTGCCGTGATGATGCATGTAGTAGAACTTGATCGACGTGTTCTTGAACTTGCCGTCCGGCACGGTATAGCCGGGGATGATGCCCAACTCGTAATGCGAGCCGTGCAAGGGTTGTCCGTTGACGATGTAGCTGCCCGCGTTCGCGGTGCCGCTGTTGGCCATCGCGCTGCCGTCCGCGCCCCAGCCGTAGGCCGTCCACATCGTGATCTTGAGGCCCGGCACGCCGTAGTCCTTCATGTTCAGCGAGTACGACAGGCTCACGGATTTTTCGTGCGGCTGGTTGTAGTCCACGTCGAGCGAGTTCGACAGATAATCGCCGCCCGTCTCGTGGACGTAATCGAACATCTGGTCGCCGAGAATCTGCTGGAACGCGAACTGGATCGTGTGCGCGCCATGCGTGCCGGCAAACGCCAGGCTATACGCGTTGTTGTTGATCGGCCCTTGGCGCTTGTCGCCGATCGCGCCCGTGTAGTAGTAGTTGAGCGAACCGGTCCAGCGCACGGCCTTCGCGTCGCCGATGCTTTGCGTCGCGCTCAGGTAGTACTGCTGCCACACGTTGTTCGCCACGCTGCCGTATAGCGTGACAGCCGTGTCGTCGCCGCGCGTCCAGTCGCCGCCGAAATAGGTGAACTGCGAGATGGGCTTGCCACCATATTCCGTCTTCAGGCCGCTCACGGTGGTCATGCCGCGAGCGATCACGCCATCCACGGTTCCTGCCTTGAGCGTCAAGTTCTTGACTTCGTCGCTCACGAGCGAGAAGCCGCGGAACGTCGGCGGCAGCGCGCGGTTGTCGTGCGGCACGAGGAACGGGTTATCGAAGAGTTGCTGGCCATACTTGAGCACGGTGTTCGACACGCGCGCCTTCACGTCCCACACGCCCGGATACGCCCACGCAAGCTGATTCGATCCGCCGCCGTCGGTCCCGACGTGCACGCGATTGGTCGCGCCTTCGCCGCCATTCAGCTTGAACGCGCCGAACAGCGTCACATCCGCGCCCAGCCCGATCAGCCCGCGCGTATAGCCCGACTCGAACACGGCCTGCGCGCCGAGCACCCACGCGTCCTTTTTCCCGGCGCCCTTGAATTCATCGTGCTCGGTGAAAGACCGCGCCAGCACATTCAAATGCGAATCCTCGATAAAGCCCTTCGCTTTCGCCTGATTGCTGACCGGCGCATCGGCTTCGGTATTGGGCGGCGAACTCGGCACGGCTTCCGTGTGACGCGAAGGCGGATCGGTATCGGCTTCCTGGCCATATGCAGCCACGTTTGCGGCCATGGCGCCGCTGAACAACAAAATCGAGAGCGCGACTGAAAGTTTTTGTTTTTTCATTGAATGTATCTCCTGCTGCTGACTCAACCTGCTAACGACAAAAAACGACAACTCAAAACTGAACGAATGCAACGAGCCACGCCTCGCGACGAAAAGTCGAGGCGGCGTGCGGCGTCACGGACGTTGTTGGGGACGGGCGATGCGTGCGTCTAGCGTTCTTTCAGGGCTGCTTCGTTTCCTCGCATGGGGTGGATATGAACGCGCGCATCAGGCGAAGAAACACGCGGCGGAAGAACCCTGCGCCAGCACGCGAAGTTCCGGCACTTCCTGCGAACAGCGCGACTCTGCCATCGGACAGCGCGTATGGAACACGCATCCGGCGGGCGGATTCATGGGACTCGGGATATCGCCGGAAAGAATCTGCACGACCTTGCCGCGCTCGACGGCCGGATCGGGCACCGGCACCGCCGACAGCAACGCGCGCGTGTACGGATGACGCGGCGTGTCGTAGAGCGCGTTCTTGTCCGCAAGCTCCATCACGCGGCCGAGATACATGACCATCACGCGATCCGAGATGTGCCGCACCACGGCCAGATCGTGCGCGATGAAGATCAGCGACAGCTTCATCTCCGCCTGCAACGCCTTCAGCAGATTGACGATCTGCGCCTGAATGGACACGTCGAGCGCGGACACCGGCTCGTCGCAGATGACGAGCTTCGGCTCCACGATCAGCGCCCGCGCAATGCCGATGCGCTGGCACTGCCCGCCCGAGAACTCGTGCGGATAGCGATTGATCATCTGCTCGCGCAGGCCGACTTTCGCCATCATCGCGCGCACGCGGACGTCGATGTCCTTGCGGCTCATGCCCGGCCGATGCTCCGTCAACGGCTCCGCGATGATCTGCCCGATCGTCATGCGCGGATCGAGCGATGCGAGCGGGTCCTGGAAGATCATCTGCACGTCGGCGCGCACCGCGTGCCATTCGCGCGCCGATGCCTGCGCGAGCTTCGCGCCCATCCACACGATTTCGCCGTGCGTCGCGGGAATGAGATTGAGGATCGCGCGCGACAGCGAGGACTTGCCGCAGCCCGATTCGCCCACGACGCCGAGCGTCTCGCCCGCGCGCAAGTCGAAGCTCACGCCATCGACCGCCTTGAGCGTGCGCGACGGCGCCCACGGCAGGCGGCTCTTCGCCTTCACCTGAAAATGCACGCGCATGTCGCGCACGGAAAGAATCGTGGCGTCAGACATGGCTTTGTTCCTGATAGCGGGTGATCAGCGCATCGACGGGACGATGGCACGCGCGCAGCCAATGCGTGCCGACGGCTTCGAGCGCGGGCGCTTGCTCGGCGCACTCGGCGGTGGCATCGGCGCAGCGCTCGTGGAACGGACATCCGGCCGGCGGATGCGCCATGTTCGGCGGATTGCCCGGAATGCCCGCAAGCTCGCCGCCTTCTTGATCGAGGCGCGGCAACGCGCGCAGCAATCCGATGGTGTACGGATGCGACGGCTTCGCGAACAACGTCGACGCATCGCACTGTTCCATCACGCGGCCGCCGTACATCACCATGACCTTCTCGCACAGCCCGGCGACGACGCCCAGATCGTGCGTGATCAACACGATGGACGTGCCGAAGTCGCGCTGAAGATCGCGCAGCAGTTGCAGCACTTGCGCCTGCACGGTGACGTCGAGCGCGGTGGTCGGCTCGTCGGCGAAGAGGATGTCGGGTTCGCAGAGCAGCGCCATCGCGATCATCACGCGCTGGCGCATGCCGCCCGACAGCTCGTGCGGATACTGCCCGATCCGATGCGCCGCCTCAGGAATGCGCACGGCTTCGAGCATGGAAATAGCGCGCTTTCTGGCTTCGCGCCGCGTGAGGTTCTTGTGCAGCTCGAGCACTTCCGTCATCTGCCTGTCGATGGTCAGGTACGGATTGAGCGAACTCATCGGGTCCTGAAAGATCATCGAGAGACGATTGCCGCGAATGCGGTTCAGCGCCTTCGCCGGCATGCCGAGCAGGTTCTCGCCGCGATACAGCGCCTGTCCGCTCGCGCGTCCGTTCGATGCGAGCAGCCCGAGCATCGCGAGCACGGTCTGGCTCTTGCCCGATCCCGATTCGCCGACGATACCGAGCGTCTCGCCCTCTTCCAGCGCGAAGCTCACGCCGTTGACGGCGCGCACGGCGGCGTCGTGCGTCTTGAATTCGACTTGCAAGCCGTTGACTTCGAGTAGCGGCATGGCTTACCTGTCCTTCGGATCGAGCGCGTCGCGCAGCCCGTCGCCGACAAAGTTGATGCAATAGAGCGTGATCGAGAGCAGCGCCGCCGGGAACAGCAGAATCCACGGCGACGATTCCATCACGCCGACGCCGTCCTGAATCAGCACGCCCCAGCTCGTCATCGGTTCCTGAACGCCGAGACCGAGAAACGACAGCACCGATTCCGTGAGAATCACGCCGGGCACGGTGACGGTCGTATAGATCGCGACGATGCCGAGCAGATTCGGCACCACATGCCGCACGATGATGCGCTGCGTCGGCACGCCGATGGCGCGCGCGGCCTCCACGTATTCCTTCGAGCGGATGGCGAGCGTCTGGCCGCGCACGACGCGCGCCATGTCCATCCACGAGAACACGGTGATGGTCAGCACGACGAGATAGAACTCGCGGCCGAGCAGCGTCACCATGAGGATGGCGATGAGCAGGTACGGAATGGCGTACATCATGTCGACGAAGCGCATCATCGCGTTGTCGACGCGCCCGCCGACGAACCCCGCCACCGCGCCCCACACGATGCCGAGCGTCACCGACGTGAACGTGGCGAGCGCGCCGATCATGAGCGACACGCGGCCGCCTATCAGACAGCGCACGAGCAGATCGCGGCCGGTTTCGTCGGTGCCGAAGAGATGCCAGTTCGCGAACGTGGGCGGCACGCTCATCGCGTTCCAGTCGGCGGAATCGAACTGATTCGGCGACAGCCACGGTCCGATGACGCACGCCAGCGTGATGACCGCCAGCAGCGCGAGGCTGACCACCGCCGCCTTGTTGCGCAGAAAGCGCGCGCGGGCGTCCTGCCACGGACTGCGGCCGGCGACCGCTTTTTCCAGCGTGGCGCTCAAAGAAGCTGATTTCATCGCGCGCCTTTTCAGTAACGGATTTTCGGATCGAGCCACGCGTACGCGAGATCGACCAGCAGGTTGAGCAGCACGGCCACGACCGTGACGAGCACGACGAGACCGAGCACGAGCGTGTAATCGCGATTGGCCGCGCCGTTCACGATCAGCTTGCCGATGCCCGGCAGCGAGAACACGGATTCCGTGACGACCGCCGCCGTGATCGACGCGATCGCGAGCGGCCCGATGACTGACACGACGGGAATGAGCGTCGGTTTCATCGCGTGACGCAGCACGATGGTGCGCATCGGCAGGCCCTTCGCACGCGCGGTGCGGATATACGGCGTGTTCATCACTTCGATGAGACTCGCGCGCGTCACGCGTCCGACCGTCGCGACGTTGATCATCACGAGAAGCGCGACGGGCAGCACCATGTAACGCGCTTCGAACGCGTTCCAGCCGCCCGCCGGCAGCCACTTGAACCAGATGGCGAACACGAGGATCAGCACCGGCCCGATCACGAACGACGGAAACGCGTTGCCCGCGTTGCTCACGAGCATGAGCGCGTAATCCGCGATGCTGTTGCGCCGCAGCGCCGCCGCCGCGCCGAGCAGCACGCCGATGACGATCGCCAGCGCCATCGAAACGCCGCCGATCGCGAGCGACACCGGCAGCGCGCGCAGCACGAGCTCGTTCACGCTCCAGTCGGCGTAACGGAACGACGCGCCGAGATCGCCGTGCACGAGGCCGTCGAGATAAAGCAGATACTGCTTCCACAACGGCTCGCCCAGGTGATACTTGGCTTGCAGGTTCGCGAGCACTTCGGCGGACACCTTGCGCTCGCCGTCGAACGGGCCGCCCGGCGTGGCGTGCAGAAGCAGATAGCAGACCGTGACGACGATCAGCAGTGTCGGCAGCGTGAGCAACACGCGCCGCAGCGTATAGGACCACATGCGAAAGGCTCCTGTGCGTCAGTGTTTGACGATATAGAGATCCTTGCTGCCGTAATGATCCATCGGATTCTTCAGCGAATAGCCGCCCACATAGCTCTTGACGAGGCGCGGCAGGCCGTATTGCAGGAGCGGCAGCATCGGATAGTCTTCCATCACGAGCTTCGCCGCTTCGGTCTGCAATTGCTTGCGCTTCGCCTGATCGGTCGTTTCGCTGGCCTGCTGGATCAGCGCGTCGGCCTTCGGACTGCAGTTGAAGTTGTCATTCTGCGTCGATTTGCATTGCACGAGCTGCAGGAACGTCGTGGCGTCGTTGTAGTCGGCCACCCAGCCGTTGCGCGCAATCTGATAGTCGCCGTCATGGCGCTTCTTGAGCAGCACCTTGAATTCCATCGATTCGATGTCGGTGGCAAGACCGAGCTTCGTCTTCCATTCGGATGCCGCGAAGATCGCCATCTTCTTGTTGTAGTCGCTCGTGTTCATCGCGAAACGCAGCTTCGTGCCCGGCTTCACGCCCGCCTGCTCCAGCAGCTTCTTCGCTTCCGCGACGCGCTTCTCCATGGGCCACGACGCCCAATCGTAATTCGACACGTCCGCGCCGCTCACGCCCTTCGGCATGAGGCCGTACATCGGCACCTGGCCGTCGGCGGTCACGCGCTGCGCGAGCAGATCGCGGTCGATGACCATCGAGAGCGCCTTGCGCACGCGCACGTCCTTCAAGAGCGGATCGCGATTATTGAAGCTGTAGTAACGCGTGCCGAGGACGAGCGAATTGCGCGTGTCGTTCGGGAATTGCTGGCGATACTTCGCGTAACTGCCCGTGGGAAGTTGATACGTCATGTCGTTGTCGCCGGACTGGAACAGCTTGACGTCGGTGTTTTCGTCCTCGACCGGCAGATACGTCACCTGCGTCAACTGAACGTGTTCCTTGTCCCAGTAGTTCGGGTTCTTCGTCAGCACGAGCTTGCTGTTGACCTGCCAGTCCTTCAACTGGAACGGGCCGTTACTGACGATGTTGCCGGGCTTCGTCCATCCCTTGCCGAACTTCTCGACGGTCGCGCGATGCACCGGCCCGAGGTTCGGATTCGACATCAGTTCGGGAAGGAACGGCACGGGGCCGGCGGTACGGACTTCGAGCGTGTAAGCGTCGACGGCGCGCACGCCGAGCGCGCTCACCGGCTTCTTGCCCGCGACGATATCCGCGCCGTTCAGCAGGAACGGGCCGTACACGTTGCCGTATGACGACGCCGTTTTCGGATCGATGAAGCGCTGGCAGCCGTAGACGAAGTCGTTCGCCGTCACGTTCTGGCCGTTCGACCAGCGCGCGTTCTTGCGCAGATGAAAGATCCACGTCGTCGGGTCTTTCTGCTCCCATTTCTCCGCGACGCCCGGCGCCACCGCGCCGTCGCCGTTCGTGACGGTCAGGCCTTCGAACAGGTCGCGCCCGAGATTGGCCGCGCCGACGGATTCGACGAGCGCCGGATCGAGCGTCTCGACTTCCGAACCGTTGTTGCGCACGAGTTCTTGCTTCGCGGCGAGCGTGACGCCCGGCGGCACGATTGCGGCCGAAACCGCGGCCGGCAGCGTCAGCGCAGCGAGCGCCGAGCCGGCGACGCCCAGCGCCGTGCGATTGAAGCGCGTGAGAGCGGCGAATGACTTCATCGAATTTCTCCTTCTTGTCTCGTTCTAATGCTTGTTTTCTAGCTTGTGGTACGCCGTCGCGTTCATCGAAAACAAACGCGCAGGCGAGCGAAATCTGCGTCGCAACACGATTAGTGTGCCTAACGACGCACCGTTCCCGAACGCCTTTTGGAAGTTTCCTTACGGCTTTGAAACGCCTCGCGGCTGGGCGCGAGTATTTCCCATCAATAAGACAGATGCCACCTGCCCGGGCCGAACATGACCAAATGTTTCGAATTTTCGTCCGATCAGGCGAGAAGGCCAGCGCGGGGGATTGGCGCTGGCATCCTTCACTACGACGCGGCTATTCAGGCGCCGCCGCCGAACAGCCGCTCGGCGCGTGCGCGCAGTTCGTCGGGCGCAACATCCTCTTTGTGCGTCGCGATCCACCACACATGGCCGAACGGATCGCGCAGCTTGCCGCCGCGGTCGCCATAGAACTGGTCCTCGACCGCCCGAAGGATCACCGCGCCCTCATCGACCGCGCGTTGCACGACGGCATCGACGTCTTCGACATAGAGATGCAGCATCACCGGCGTGCCGCCGACCGCGAGCGGCCCCTTCACATCCATTTCGGGAAACTCGTCGCTGAGATAGAACGGATGGCCGCCGATCAGCAATTCCGCATGCCCGACGCGCCCGCCCGGCTCCTGCATGCTGAACACTTCCGTGGCGCCGAAAGCCTTCTTGTAAAAGTCGATGGCCGCGACGCCGCCCGCCACCGCGATGTAAGGAATCACGCCCTGACGGCCTTCGGGGATGGGATCGACCTGTGCATTCATGAGTGCCTCCTGGTTCGGCTAGGTTGAGCGCGCGCGGACGATGCACCGCGACGCAATCGCCATGGTGCCGCTTTCGCCGCGAGGTGGCAAAGCGGCGATTTCGCTTCATACTGCCGAATGCAGCATCCGCTTACATCCCTTCATCGAGCGTACACATCGGAGCAGACATGCATGATTTGAAAGGAAAGTCGGTTCTCATCACGGGCGCGAGCACGGGCATCGGCGCAGCGGCGGCCCGCGCGTTCGGGCAATACGGCGCGAATGTCGCCGTCCACTACAACAGCTCGAAGGACAAGGCCGAAGAAGTCGCGAAGGACGTGCGCGCGCTGGGCGTATCGGCGATCACGGTCGGCGCGGACGTGCGCGATTCGAAAGCGATCGATGCCGCCGTCGCGCAGACCGTCGAAGCGTTCGGCAAGATCGACGTGCTCATCAACAATGCGGGCAGCCTCGTGAAGCGCGAGCCGATCGCGTCCGTCACCGACGAACTCTTCGACGAGATCATGCACATCAACGCGCGCTCGGTCGTCGCGTTCACGCGGGCGGCGCTGCCGGCGCTGCGCGAAGGCGGCGGCGGCTCGATCATCAACGTGACGTCGGTCGCGGCGCGCAACGGCGGCGGCCCGGGCGCGCTCCTGTACGCCGCGTCGAAGGGCTTCGTCAGCACCATCACGAAGGGCATGGCGAAGGAACTGGTGGCCGACCGCATCCGCGTGAACGCCGTCGCGCCGGGCGTGATCGAAACGCCGTTCCACGAGCGCTTCACGACGCCCGAGCAACTCGACGCGTTCCGCAAGGCCATTCCGATGGGCTTCATCGGCGAGCCGGACGATTGCAGCGGCGCGTTCCTCTATCTCGCGTCGGAGGCGATGTCGCGCTACGTGACGGGGCAGATCATCGACGTCAACGGCGGCCAACTGATGCCGTGATCGTGGTATAAGCCGTAACTTCATGTCGAGGAAGGAGAACGCAGGAGATGCCGTTGAAACAGGAACATCGCTTTCGATCCCTCGCGCTGACGGCTGTCGCCGCCGCCGCGTTCAGCGTGGCCGGCTTCGTCGAAAGCACGCCCGCTTATGCGAAGACGTCGGACACGCAGCAGCAGGCGCTGACCGCTTCCGCGGTCGCCGTCGCCGACAAATACGCCGCCGACACCGCCGAGGAGATCTTCAGGCAAGGCGGCAATGCCGTCGATGCCGCCGTCGCCATTGCATTCACGCTGGCGGTCACGTACCCGGAAGCGGGCAACATCGGCGGCGGCGGGTTCATGACGCTTTACGTGGACCATCGGCCGTACTTCCTCGACTATCGCGAACGCGCGCCGATGTCCGCCACGCGCAACATGTATCTCGACGACAAGGGCGAAGTCATCAAGGGCATGAGCCTGTACGGGCATCGCGCGGTGGGCGTGCCGGGCACCGTCGAAGGCATGTGGGAAGCGCAGAAGCGCTTCGGCAAGCTGAAGTGGAAACAGGTGCTCGCGCCCGCCATCAAGTATGCGGAGAACGGCTTCGTCGTCGACGATCAACTGATCGAACGGCGCGACCGCGCCGCGAAGGACTTCGCCGGCAAGACGAATTTCGATCTGTACTTCGGCAGCATGAAGGCCGGCCAGACGTTCAAGCAGCCCGATCTCGCCGATACGCTCCAGCGCATCTCCGACAAGGGCGCGAAGGGCTTCTATCAGGGCAAGACAGCCGAGTTGATCGCCACGTCGATGACGGGCCACGGTCTCATCACCGCGCGCGATCTTAAGGAGTACAAGGCCGTGTGGCGGCAGCCGGTGGTCGCGAGCTGGAACGGCTATCGCGTGATTACCGCGCCGCCGCCGAGCTCGGGCGGCATCGGCCTCGTGCAGATGCTCAAGATGAAGGCCGACCTGAAGGACAAGTTCGACGGCGTGCCGCTGGATTCGGCGCAGTACATCCATCTCGTCGCGGAAATCGAGAAGCGCGTGTTCGCCGATCGCGCGCAATATCTCGGCGATCCGGACTTCTACAAGGTGCCGGTCGCGCAACTGGTCAACGACGACTACATCCTGAAGCGCGCGCAAGAGGTGAATCCCGAAACGCCTTCGGACACGAAGAGCGTGCAGCCGGGTCTCGGCACGTCGATGCCCGAGAAGGCCGAGACGACGCACTTTTCGGTTGTCGACAAGTGGGGCAACGCGGTGTCGAACACGTACACGATCAACGGCTACTTCGGCTCGGGCGTGATCGCGGAAGGCACGGGCGTCGTGCTGAACGACGAGATGGACGACTTCTCCGCGAAGCCGGGCGTCGCGAACATGTTCGGCGTGGTCGGCAGCGATGCCAACGCCATCGCGCCGCGCAAGCGTCCGCTTTCGTCGATGACCCCGACCATCCTCACGAAGGACGACAAGGTCGCGATGGTCATCGGCACGCCGGGCGGATCGCGCATCTTCACGTCGATCTTCCAGGTGCTCTCGAACGTGTACGACTTCCAGATGCCGCTGGCGGAAGCGGTGGGCGCCACGCGCTTCCATCATCAGTTGCTGCCGCCGAACACGATCTTCCAGGAGCCGTTCCATCAACTCGACCCGGATGTCGTGAAGCAGCTCGAAGACAAGGGCTACAAATTCTCGATGCAGGGCTTCAATGGAGATATCCAGGCCATCCGCATCGACGACACCACTCCCCAGCCGATGTCCGACCCACGCGGACGCGGCGTATCGCGCGTGATTCAATAAACGCTTCGAACCGGACTAGGCGTTTGCCCTAGTCCGGTCTTCTCTCCCTCGCTGCAACGCCCTTCCCGCTTGACCGCTCAGAAATATAAGAATGTTCGCATGAGCGGAATGTTTTTCACGGGATTGGACCTCGTATCCCATTCACCTAGTCTTTGCCTGACCGAGTGCAGCCTTCTATGCGATGCACGCGGCGACATCGAAAAAATCATACGAGACGACCCTGACGACGGAGCCGCCGTGCGCGCGCGAGCATCCGTTTCAGCGTGCTGATAAAGGAGCAGCTCATCATGTTGGAATCCCCCGCCCGGCAGCTTGGCGACATCCCTTCCGCTGATCACACGGACGACGTGCAGTCGGCACGCGGCGGCTTCATCGACCGCTATTTCGGCATTTCCAAAGCCGGCAGCACGCAGAAACGCGAAGTGATCGCGGGCGTGACGACGTTCCTCGCGATGGTCTATTCCGTGTTCGTCGTGCCCGGCATGCTCGGCAAGGCGGGCTTCGATACGAGCGCGGTGTTCGTCGCCGTGTGCCTGACGACGGCGTTCGGCTCGCTCCTGATGGGCGTGTGGGCGCGGCTGCCCATCGCGATCGGCTGCGCGATCTCGCTGACCGCGTTCACCGCGTTCGGCCTCGTGCTGGGCAAAGGGCTGTCGCCCGCGGTCGCGCTGGGCGCTGTGTTCCTGATGGGCATCGTGTTCACGGCGATCTCGGTGACCGGCGTGCGCTCGTGGATCCTGCGCAATCTGCCGACGGGCGTCGCGCACGGAACGGGCATCGGCATCGGCTTGTTCCTGCTGCTGATCGCATCGAACGATGTCGGGCTGATCGTGAAGAATCCCGCGCCCGGCATGCCCGTTTCGCTCGGGCACATCACGGCGTTTCCGGTGCTGATGTCGGTGCTCGGCCTTGCCGCGATCTTCGGCCTGGAGCGCCGGCGCGTGCCGGGCGGAATCCTGCTCGTGGTGGTCGGCTTGTCGGCGATCGGCCTGATCTTCGATCCGTCCGTGCGCTTTCACGGCATCTTCGCGCTGCCTTCGCTGTCGGCGCCGGGCCATGCGTCGCTGATCGGCGCGATGGATATCAAGGGCGCGCTCTCGATGGCCGTGCTGCCGAGCGTGCTCGCGCTGGTCATGACCGCCGTGTTCGACGCCACCGGCACCATCCGCGCGGTCGCGGGCCAGGCGGGCCAGATCGACGCGAACGGGCGCATCGTGAACGGCGGCCGCGCGCTGACCGCGGATTCGCTCAGCTCGATCTTCTCGGCGTGCTTCGGCGGTGCGCCGGCGGCGGCGTATATCGAATCGTCGGTGGGCGTGGCGGCGGGCGCGAAGACGGGACTGGCTGCGAGCGTCGTCGGCGCGCTCTTTCTGGCGGTGATGTTCCTCTCGCCGCTCGCGGGCCTCGTGCCCTCCTACGCGACGGCGCCCGCGCTGATGTACGTCGGCCTGCTGATGCTCGGCAACGTCTCGAAGCTGCATATGGACGATACCGTCGACACGATGTCCGGTCTCGTATGCGCGGTGTTCATCGTGCTGACGGCGAATATCGTGACGGGGATCATGCTGGGATTCTGCACGCTCGTGATCGGGCGCGTGGTGGCGGGCGAGTTTCGCAAGCTGAATGTCGGGACGGTGGCGATCGCGGTGGTGCTGGCGGTGTTTTATCTCGGCGGATGGGCGATTTGACGACGAATCGTCCTTAAGTCCCGAAAACGACAAAGCCCCCGAAAGCATGAGCTTCCGGGGGCTTTGTCCAATACTGCTTCGATACTGCCGACTGCTTTTGACCGGGCGTGAGGCGACTTACTTGCGGCGATACGATTCGACGAGGATTTCGCAGTTCTGCAGATGCAACTGCAGCGCACGATTCCACTCGCGACGCACCGCAGCCTTGGCTGCGCGCACCCAGGAACCAAACGAAACGAACACTGATTGTTGAGCGGTGGTCTTCATGAGCGTCTCTCAGGGTAACTAGCTAGGTGATAACCCTAACTATACGCCGATCATGCTGCATTGCAACCTAATTTCACAAAAGAACGCAGCGTTTGCTGAAAAGCGACGGTCAGTTTTGCCGTTTCATCGCTTTTGCGAAGCGCTCACGGCACCAGCAAGTCACCGTGACGCGCCGCGCCCTCGCCTGCGATCCGCGCGACGAGCATTCCCGCCGTCGCGAAGCGCGTCCAGTGTCGCGCGTACAGCACGCCGTCCGTCTGCGCGATGAGCGGCACGAGCCGGTCGGCGAGCGGATCGAGGATTTCGGCGACCGTATCGCCCGCACGGACGCGATCGCCCATCTCGCGCGAATGCAGAATCACGCCCGATACGGGCGAATACACGTAATCGCATCCGGCGAGCGGCGTCGCGGGATGGCGCAGCGCAGGCGGCTCGGGCGCATCGCCCGCGATCAGGCCTGCGTGCGTCAGGTAATCGACGATCGCCTGAGCATCGCGCGCGGCCGTTTCCTGCGATACATCGCGCACGCCGCGCAACTCCAGCGTGACGGGCGCGACGCCCATCGGAATCGGGAAGCGTGCGCCGAACGCGCCGCGCAAATAGCGCCACGCCGAGCCGCACGCTTCGTCGAACGGCTCGCCGCCCGATACATCCGCGAGCAACTGCGCCTCGCTGCCGAGATACCGCGCGAGCGGCGCGATGCCCGGCCACGCGTCGGGCGTCGTGTAGAGATGCGGGACGGCTTCCCAGTCGCAATGCAGATCGATCACGAGATCCGCGTCGCACGCGATCCGCGTCAGCGCGATCCGCTGCGATTCCAGTTCCGTCGCGCCTGTTTGCGCCGCGAAATGCGCGCGCAGCGCCGCGCGAATGAGACGCGCGTTGTGCGCGGCGTCGCCGGTCAGATGGCCGTCGAGTTGCGTCGCGAGCGCGGGGCCGGGATCGGGAAAGCGCCGGTTGTAGTCGTGCCCCGATCGCATGTCGAAGCGTCCCATGTGCGCGCCGAACCAGTGCTGGTTGAGCCCCGCCGGATTCGCGAGCGGCACGAGCACGATGCGCGCGCGCAGCCGGCCCGCCGCCTCCAGTTCCGCGAACCGCCGCTTGAGCATCCACGCGACGACCGCGCCCGGCAATTCGTCCGCGTGCAGCGATGCCTGGATATACAGCTTCGGCGCGGTGTCGTCGTCGGGGCCGAAGCGATAGCTCGTGATCGTCCGCTGCGTGCCGAGCGACACGCCGGCGAGCGGATGGCTGTGAACGTGCATCGACGGAAATCCTTCGGAAAAATCGCGTGAAAAAAGAAAGGCACCGCAAGCGATGCCTTTTCATGACTGCGCCCGGAAGCGCCGTGCGGCGATTACTGAATGGAGACGTCGGTTTCGAAGTACTTCGCCATGATGCGCTTGAACGTGCCGTTCTTCTTCAGTTCGGCGAACGCGTCGTTCAGGCCCTTCTGCAGATCGGCGTCGCCCTTGCGCAAGCCGATGGCCGTGCCCGGACCGATGATCGCCTTGTCTTCGACGATCGGCCCCACGAGCGCGAACGGCTTGCCCTGCGGCTTCTTCAGAAAGCCGATGGCGGCTTGCGCGGCGTCGGTGAACATCGCGTCGATACGGCCCGCGACGAGATCCGACTCGACCTGCTCCTGATCGCCGTAAGCGACGATCTGCACGCCTTGCGGCTCCCACTTCGCCTTGGCGTAGCGTTCCTGCACCGTGCCCTGCTCCACGCCGACGCGCTTGCCCTTCAGCGCCTGCGGCGTCGGGAGAATGCCCGAGCCCGCGCGCGCGACGAGTTGCGCGTGCGTGTCGTAAAGCGGGTTCGTGAAGTCGATCTGTTTCAGACGCTCTTCGGTGATGCCCATGTCGGACAGCACGGCGTCGAACTTGCGGGCCTTGAGGCCGGGAATCATGCCGTCGAAATTGTTTTCGACCCACACGCATTTGACCTTCATCTGCGCGCAAAGCGCATTGCCGAGGTCGATGTCGAAACCGACGAGCTTGCCGTCGGCCTGCTTCGATTCGAACGGCGGATACGACGGATCGACGGCGAAGCGGATCTGCGTGATTTCCTTTGCGTGCGCGGCGAACGACGTGGCGGCGAGTGCGGCGAGCATCGCGCGCAGGGCGAACGATGCGGTCTTGCTGGCGAACTTCTTGTGCGACATTCCAATCCTTCGAGACTTGCGATAAATGCTGGCGCGCGATGCCGTCATGAAGCCCCAAGCACGGCGCGCGATGACTCCCTTGCGGGAAAACCCTGAATGGTAACAAAACGGCACAGCGGTCACGGCACGACCGAGAGAAACAGGAACGCCGCGAAGATGACGAGATGCACGACGCCCTGCAGCACGGTCGATCGCCCCGTGCCGAGCGTGATGACGGACACGAGCAGCGTGAGCGCGAGCATCGTGATTTCCTTCGGCGCGAGGCCGAGCGAGATCGGCTGACCCATCGCGATCGACACGACGGCGACCGTCGGTATCGTCAGGCCGATGCTCGCCAGCGCCGAGCCGAGCGCGAGGTTGAGGCTCGTCTGAAGCCGGTCGAGCCGCGCCGCCCGCAGCGCCGCGAGCCCTTCGGGCAGCAGCACGAGCGCGGCGATCACCACGCCGACCACCGCCTCGGGCGCGCCCGCCGCCGCGACGCCCGCCTCGACCGCCGGCGAAAGCAGCTTCGCGAGCCCGACCACCGCCACGAGCGACACCATCAGCAGCGCGAGTGCGAACCACGCTTCGCCGTTGGTCGGCGGCGGCGCGTGCGGGGCGTCGTCTTCTGCGGCGGTCTGCTTCGCGGCGGTCGGCAGGAAGTAGTCGCGATGACGTATCGTCTGCACGAACACGAACACCACATACAGCACGAGCGATATGACGCCCACGAAAATCAGTTGCGACGTGGACAACGCCGGGCCCTCGACCGTGCTCGTGAAGTTCGGCAGCACGAGCGTCATGACGGACAGCGCGCAGAGGATGGCGAGCGCCGCGCTCGCGCCTTGCAGCTGAAAATCCTGCACGTGATGCCGCAAGCCGCCGACGAGCAGACACAAGCCGACGATTCCGCTGCTGCAGATCATGATCGCGGCGAACACGGTGTCGCGCGGCAGGCCGGCTTTTTCCGGGCCGCCGGAGAGCATCACGGAGACGATCAGCGCGACTTCGATCACCGTGACCGCGACCGCCAGCACCAGCGTGCCGAACGGCTCTCCGACGCGATGCGCGACCACTTCCGCGTGATGCACGGCCGCGAACACCGCGAGCGCCAGCGCGACCGCCGAAAGGCCGGTCAGCCATGCGCTGTGGATGAACGCGGCGGCGGCGAGCACGACGATCGCTGCAATCGGGGTAAGGACGGTCCAGTTCAGCTTCGATTTCATCGGCAATCCGGGTGGGTCGGTGGAGGGGCGTGCGCTCGTGGCGATGCGGCGAAGTGGTCCGACCGCCCCGCGCAGCAAGCGTGCGATGAAAGCGCCGCGGCAAAGGGCCGCATGCCATCGGCATGATAGCGCCCGTGGCAAGCGGTGGACGTGCATTGTGGCTTGCGTGCTGACGGTCCGATCCGGCACGTGTCAATTGACGATTGGTTTGGAGGTGACAGGCGCAAAAAAACCGGCCTGCGGCATCGAAGCGCGCAGGCCGGTCTTCCGAACGCTACGAACGTCAGGATTCGAGTTGCGCGTTCAGCGTGATCTTCGCGTTGCCCGCGAACAGCTTCGAAACCGGGCAGCCTTCCTTGGCGGCCTGTGCGGCCTTGTCGAAGGCGGCTTTGTCGGCGCCGGGAATCTTCGCCTTCAGGTCGAGTTGACACGAGGTGATCGAGAAGCCTTCGCCGTCCTTTTCGAGCGTGACCGTCGATTTCGTTTCGAGGCTTTCGGCCTTCATGCCCGCCTGTTCGAGTTGCAGCGAGAGCGCCATCGTGAAGCAGCCCGCGTGCGCCGCGCCGATCAATTCTTCGGGATTGGTACCCGGACCGTCTTCGAAACGCGACTTGAATCCGTACGGCGCTTCGTTGAGCACGCCGGTTTGCGTCGAAATGAACCCCTTGCCATCCTTGATGCCGCCGCTCCATTTTGCCGATGCAGTCTTTTGCACGAGAGTTCTCCAAAAAATGGGATTGCGATGACCGGCACAGCCGGCCTGAGTACTGCCTTTCGCAGCGCCGACGAACCGCACGCACCGTGCCCGGTGCCGCTGACGTGACGACGTGACGACGTCATCGCGTTCATCGTAGCGGAACGGGATTGGTGGTGCATCAGCGTGCGCCGGTGGTCACCGTCGAGATCGATGGTGGTTTTGAGCGGCTGCGCGCGTGGGAGAAAGCGCGGCTCTTTGCGCACCCCAAGGTTTCCGGGCATTTCGGAAGATTCGCCTTTTGCTCGTGATGCTGCGTTGAGCATCATGATGCGTTCACGCCGCGCTACCTGCATCGGCGGCTGATCAGGCAGGCGTGTGCTCGCCTCTCACCTGGGCTTCTTCGACAAACTGCCAGAGACGGACTTGCAAAACGCCATACGTATAGGAACTCGCTCGCTCACGCTTTACAGGCGACGCGATGCAGTGTTCGCGAGCGCGAAGGACCGAGAAAGAGCATCGCAGGCGGCACGCGCTTTCCTGGCTGATTCGTTCGAATGGGAGCACGATCAATCGTTTATCGAACGAGTGTGCGCGCTGCTCGAACTCGACGAAGACGACGCACAGATCGCTCGATGGAAGGTACGGCGCGCGATCGAATCGGGCGAGTTGCTGACAATTCCCGATGCGCCGAGCAGCGGCCTGCGCGGCAGTCGCGGCAGTCGCGGCAGTCGCGGCGGCGATGCGCCAAGGCCGCAGTCGTTCACATTCACGTCATCGCAATTGTTTGCTCGCGGAGCGGGTGTCGCGGCGGCCGTCCGTACGTGCGCTCCTCCAACGCTCCCGAGACTGCCCGCCGATGATTTTTTCGCGATCATGGCAGCAGAACCGGGCGACGTGCTGCCGGACGGAAGAATCGCCACAGCGTTGAGCGATGCGGCGCCGTTCGATTATGTGCCGGACGAGTTGAGTGACGATGTCCTGGACATTGCCGCCAGTACCCGCAACCCCGATTACGCCGCGAAGATGCTCGGATATGATCGAGACACCTTCAGCAAAATGCTTCACTTGTTCAAGCCCAGGAACGGCTTGGGACCCGCGGACAACGTCATTTTTCATGACGACGGCAGCGTTGAGTTTGATGGGAAAATTCTCGATGAAGGCATCCACGACTATGCGCCCTGAGACAACGCACGAAAGCAGCGCGCGCAGGCTCGCATTCGCGACACTCATCGTCTCCGGTGACGCTGTAGTCCCAGAATTCTGGACCGGCTATTTCAACGTCACACCGAGCGGTGTTCGAACCAAGGGGGAGTTGTACCGCTATCCGTCTGGGAAACTGAGCAATCGACCGGCGCGAAGCGGATTCTGGGCATTCACGAGCGAACACGCACTTCGCAGCGATCACCTTGCGCCGCACCTGCGGTTCATCAAGAGCCGCCTCGCGCTGCCACGGGCGGACCTGCGAGAAATGATCCAGCAGCAAGGCGCCAAACTGGCTTTGTGGTGCTACTGGCTCAACAGGTCAGGCGACCGCGTTCCAGACGTGCCCGACGACATTCGGGAGATGATGGAAGCGCTCGGCGGCACGGTCGAGTTAGACGAGTATCGGTAGCAAACGCCGCCGGGATCGTTATGGCGCGCGTCGGCCGACATGGCTGCACGGTATCGCGAGTGGACTGAGGTGAAGGCGAAAGTCGGCTAAAATTTTGGACGATGTTTTGAACGAATTTTGAACGGCATCCGCCAAAGCCTTATATGACAAGCCCTCTTCTGTACGTCGACGTCTGGTCGGACTTCGTCTGTCCCTTCTGCTACCTGGAAACGCCGGTGCTCGACCAGTTGCGCAACGCGTACGGGGACGCCGTCGAAATTCGCTGGCACGCGTTCGAACTGCGCCCCGAGCCGGCGCCGCTACTCGATCCGAACAGCGAGCGCATCGTCGATGCATGGGAAAATTCCGTGCGCCCGCTCGCCGACGAGCGCGGTCTGCTCATGCGTATGCCGCCGGTCGCGCCGCGCAGCCGCAAGGCATTCGAAACGGCACTGTTCGCGCGCGAGTCGGGCCGGTACGACGTCGTGCATCGCGCCATTTTCAAGGCGTATTTCGAGGAAGGCATCGATATCGGCGATACGGACGCCCTCCTCGACATTGCCGCGGCCTGCGGCATCGATCCCGAACTGCTGGAAGAATCGCTCGACGACGGCACGTACACCGACCTTGTCATCGAGGACGAAGAGTTCGCGAAGAAGCTCGGCGTGAGCGGCGTGCCGTTCGCCGTGCTCTCGCGCGAACCCGCGCCGGGCCAGGAACCGCCGCCGCCCATCGCGCTGCGCGGCGCCGCGCCGATTCAACACTACGAAGCCGCCATCGAACGCCTCTTTCCGGACGGCTTTCCCGGAAGCTGACCTCGACGAGCGCAGCGCCTTCTAGCTGTGCTCCGCCATGAACGACTTCAGCGCGATCCGCTGCGACGGTTCGAGCGCCTCGAATTCGAGTCCGTAGGCAGCGCCCGGCGCACCCGATTCGGTCGGGCCGACGTGACGCACGATCGCGATGGTATCGATCTGCACATCGACGCCATCCGTGCTGAAGCGAAACGACAGCTTCAGCCGATCGCCGGCGGCGGCCGTCGCGGCGGGCACCGTCAACGACATGCCGTACGGGCTGATGTCCGCCACGCGGCCGAGTTGCGGCACGGCGTCCGTCGCGCTTTCCACCGTGAATCGCGCTCCGAGCCGCGTCGGCATGCGCGCGAACTTGCGTGCGCGCAGCCGGCGAATCGCGCCCGGCGCCGATAACACCACGTAATTGAACGGCTCGCGGCTCGTCGCATCGACGGTGCAGGCGAAGCGAAACACGCCGCGTCCCGTCAGCGCGATCAGGTCGACCTGCTCGCCGCGCGTCAATTCGAGCGGCGCGAAGCCGGTCATCAGGGGCTGCGTGATGAAAAGCGAGCGCTCGCCGTTGCGCCGCGGATTCGAGAAGCCGATGACCCGGCTCGCGTACATCGCGGAGCCTGACACGCCGCTGCCCCGCAATCCCACGCGCCCGCCGATGGCAAGACCCATGTCTTCGAGCGTCGGCGGGCCTTCGCCGGCGGCGTCGCCAGATGCGGTCCCCGCCGCTTCCTGCGACGGACGATGCGGCTGGAACTGAACGCAGAGGAATGCGCGGGCGGCTTCATCGGGAACGACGGTGCCGCTTTCGAACAGCACCGCGCCTTCCGGCGACAGAATCGGCCATTCGAGCGGCGCGTTCAGAGGGATGTCGGCTGGACTGAGACGGACGAGAGCCGGTCGTTTCTCAAGGACGGGTTCTGCGATCATGGGTTCGGAATGTTAGGAAAATTCTTAATGTTTTCCTGAATCGTCCCGAATGATGGCGGCCTCGTCAAGCGATTTTCGGCAAGCCTTACGCCGCGAGGCCGATATCCGTCAACATCGGTTATTCATACCGCTTTTATGCGCATAAATATCGGCGTCGAGAAATAAGCATTCAAAGATTTTGTGCCGAATAGGTGTCGCATTGCCGTACGTCGCCACTGGTCAAACCCCGGCGCAACCACCGCTGACGCTGCGCGCTCGTTCCGTGAGTGAAGGCTTCGGGCACGACGCGCCCTTGCGTCTGCTGCTGCAGACGGTCATCGCCGATGGCGCCCGCCGCGTTCAACCCCTGCTCGAAATCGCCCGGCTCGATCAGCTTCGCATTCTGCTGCTGCGCGACCGCCGCCCAGACGCCTGCGAAGCAGTCCGCCTGCAACTCGACGCGCACCGACAACGCGTTCGCCTGCTCGCGCGACATCCGCGCGCGCGCCCGCTCCACCTTGTCCGAAATGCCGAGCACGTTCTGCACGTGATGCCCCACTTCGTGCGCGATCACATACGCCTGCGCGAAGTCGCCGCTCGCGCCGAATCGATCGCGCAGTTCGCGATAGAACGACAAATCGATATAAACATTGCGGTCCGCCGGACAATAGAACGGTCCCATCGCCGACTGGCCCATGCCGCAGCCGGTCTGCGTGCCGCCCGTGAACATCACGAGCTTCGGCGCCGGATAGTCCTGGTTGAACTCCGTGCGAAAGATGTGCTGCCACGTGCGCTCGGTGTTGCCGAGCACGCGGCGCACGAACACCGCGCCGGCATCGTGCGCGGGCTCGGCGTTGCTCGGCGCGGCCTGCTGCTGCGGCGCGTTGCCGTGCAAAACCTGCGCGCCGTTGATGATCGTCATCGGATTGATGCCGAAAAAGTACGACGCAGCCAGCGCCACGATGATCGTGCCGATGCCTATCGTTCCCCCGCCGATGCCGATGCCGCCCGAGCCGCGCCGGTCTTCGACGTTCTGACTTTCCGCTTCATCATCGAGGCGCATGTTGGTTCTCCGTTGTGTTCGCGCGTCGCGCGCTTCTCAAAAGCCAATATCGTACCTGCGCGCCGTGGGCTTTCTTGCTGCCCGCAGGTGAAACTTCGTTCGCCGATTTCGTCCGCAACGCATTGCCGAATGTCGATGAAAACGCGTGATGCAGTGCGGTCGATTGTCGCGAAGGGCACGCGGCGCGCCTGACATCGGATCACATGCGGTCATCTCGAAAAACGATAAATATCAAGCCGATAGCGACGATAAGCCTTTGAAACTGCGGCATTTCCGCGCAATGCGACGTAACTGACGCAGCGCAACACCCGGCGAAATTCGGCGCTAAGCTCCGGCCCGTCATCTGACGCATTTCGTCGAAGTACAGGACCGGCCCGGCCTTCCAACACGGGCGCGTGAATTTCAAAGCACAAGTCATCATGCACTCGACTCCCGAAGCAATCGATCTGGCGCGGATCCAGTTCGCGTTCACCGTATCGTTCCACATCATCTTTCCTGCCCTGAGCATCGGGCTCGCGAGCTTCATCGCCGTGCTCGAAGGCGCGTGGCTCAAAACCGGCAAGCCTGTCTACAAGGAGCTGTGCCTCTTCTGGTCGAAAATCTTCGCCGTGGCTTTCGGCATGGGCGTGGTCTCGGGCGTCGTCATGGCGTACGAATTCGGCACCAACTGGGGCGGCTTCTCCAGCTTCGCCGGCCCGGTCACCGGCCCGCTGCTGACCTACGAAGTGATGACCGCGTTCTTCCTCGAAGCGGGCTTCCTCGGCATCATGCTGTTCGGCTGGAACAAGGTCGGCCCGAGGGCGCATTTCGGCGCGACGCTGATGGTCGCCATCGGCACGCTCATCTCGACGTTCTGGATTCTCGCCTCGAATAGCTGGATGCAGACGCCGCAAGGATTCCGCATCGAAGGCGATCACGTCGTGCCGGTCGACTGGTTCGCGATCATCTTCAATCCGTCGTTTCCGTACCGGCTCGCGCACATGGCGATCGCGGCGTTCATCGTGGCGGCGCTGGTGGTGGCCGCGACGGGCGCGTGGCATCTGCTGAAAGGACGGCGCGATCCCGCGATCAAGAAGACCTTCTCGATGGCGCTCTGGCTGCTGCTCGCGCTGACGCCGATTCAGGCGGTCGTCGGCGATGCGCACGGCATCAACACGCGCGAGCATCAACCGGCGAAGATCGCGGCGATCGAAGGTCTGTGGGACACCGAGAAAGGCGGCACCGCGCTGAACCTGTTCGGCATCCCCGACATGGAAGCGGAAACGACGAAATACGCGGTGAAGATTCCGCATCTCGGCAGCCTCATCCTCACGCATAGCTGGGACGGCGAAATTCGCGGCCTGAAGTCCTTCCCGAAGGACGAGCGCCCCAACTCGACGATCGTCTTCTGGAGCTTCCGCGTGATGGCCGGTCTCGGCGTGCTGATGATCGCGATGTCGGTGGCGTCGTGGCTGCTGCATCGCAAGCGCAAGCTGTTCGAGGCGCGCTGGTTTCATCGCTTCGTGTTGTTGATGGGCCCGAGCGGTTTCGTCACGCTGCTCGCGGGCTGGGTCACGACCGAAGCGGGCCGTCAGCCGTGGGTCGTCTACGGCGTGATGCGCACCGCCGATGCCGTTTCGCCCGTCACCGCGCAGCAGGTCGGCGTCTCGCTGATGGCGTTCGTGATCGTCTACACGATCGTGTTCGGCACCGGCATCTACTACCTGCTCAAGCTGCTGCGCCAGGGCCCCGCGCTGCCGGGACAGACGCCGCACGAACCGTCATCCGAAGGCACCGCGCGCCGGCCGCTTTCCCTGCCCAACCAGTCCATCGAAGGAGCATGAGAACATGGACCTGACACTCGCGTGGGCCGCGATCATCGCGCTCGGCCTCTTCATGTACGTGGTGCTCGACGGCTTCGACCTCGGCATCGGCATTCTCTTTCCGTTCTTCCCGGAGCAGCACGACCGCGACGTGATGATGAACACCGTCGCGCCCGTCTGGGACGGCAACGAAACGTGGCTTGTGCTCGGCGGCGCGGGCCTCTTCGCCGCGTTCCCGATGGTCTATTCCACCGTGCTTTCCGCGCTTTATCTGCCGCTCGTGCTGATGCTCGTGTGCCTGATTTTTCGCGGCGTGTCGTTCGAGATTCGCGCGAAGGCCGCGCGCACGAAGCATATGTGGGATCTCGCGTTCATCGGCGGATCGGCGGGCGCGACGTTCTTTCAGGGCGTGGCGCTGGGCGCGTTTCTCGAAGGCATTCCTGTCGCAGATGGACGCTTTTCCGGCGATGCCTTCGGCTGGTTCACGCCGTTCGCGATCTTCACGGGCGGCGCGCTCGTCGTCACGTATGCGCTGCTCGGCGCGTGCTGGCTGATCGCGAAGACGGAAGGCGAATTGCAGCGGCGGATGTATCGCGTCGTGTGGCCGCTCACGCTTCTGCAACTCGCGACGATCGCCGTCGTCAGCGTGTGGACGCCGTTGCTCGATGCGGGCATCGCGTCGCGCTGGTTCGATTCGCCGCTGTTTTATCGGATGCTGCCCGCGCCGGTGCTCGTCGCGGCGTGCGCCTGGGCGATGCGCCGGTCGATCGAATCGCGGCATGAGAAGCGGCCGTTCGCCGTGGCGCTCGGCTTCGTGCTGCTCGGCTATGCGGGGCTCGTGGCGAGCATTTCGCCGCACGAAATTTTTCCTGGCGTTTCGATCTGGGATGCGGCGTCGCCGCGGTCCAGCCAGCTATTCACCATCGTCGGTGCGGCGGTCATTCTGCCGGTCATCGTCGCTTATACGACTTTGGGGTATTGGGTCTTTAGAGGGAAGGTGCGTCATGGCGAACATCACTATCACTGAGCGATGCGGTTCTTTCTGGCCGATGCGCTTTCGTAAAGTGTTCTGGTTCGTCGCGTTGTGGGTCGCCGGGGTCGGCGGGGCCATGCTGCTCGCGCTGCCGTTCAAGTTGCTGATCAAATGGGGCGCTTCGGCGGGGTTTTGAGGCTGCGTTCTTTTTCGCGGTAACGGGCGGCTTTTTCAGTAGGGCTCACTTTCTTTCCTGAATATGCACTCCAGCAAGCCTACGAACGCACCCGACACTTCGAAGCGCGTGTGAAGTTGATGCAAGAATGGGCCACGCACCTTGAGCCGGAAGCCGAAAGCTTGCCGCTCGCGGGCTGAAGAAACGGCGATACCGGCCCGATGTGATCGGATTTGAGTTCGCGACTACTTATCGTCGTCCTTTCTCGCTCTCATCGCGCGTGCGCGGGTCTAGGCGGCGAACTGAATAAACCCAATCGCACCACGCCTCATCGTCGATGAAGTCCTTTGTCTTCGCACGTTGTCGCTCAAGATACTGCGCTTGCTCATCAAGACTTATGCTCAACCAAAAGGGCAACCAAATGAATTGATGCCAGTACTCCGGTGCGCCTTGGTTGTATGACATAAATGGCCCTTCGGCATAGTGAAGAACCCACGGCGGCGAAGGCGAGAATTTCGGCGGCGCAAGCCGCTCGATCAAATTTACATCGTTCGATAGGACGAAAACGTTACGGCCCGCAAGTTCATCGCCGTAGGAAACGAACGAATGAAGCGCGCCACGTTGATAGTGAAGCCGATCCGCTTCGACTTCGGTGCAACCGGCACGGATCGCATTGATATAACGCGGAAACTCATCCATTTCGATGCTCTGCCAGTGCACGAACGCCTTTACACCGTGTTCCTCCTGATACGAAACATAGGGATATGCGCGCGTCCCGTCGAATGAAGTCGGTATATCCACTGTGAATGTCTCACGCAGTCGCGCGAGTGGCACCCGAAATTGCGTTTCAAGCGGTTTGCCATCGCGCAGTGACGCGCGAAGCTCGCGCTCGGCCCGTTCCCGCGCGAGCGTTTGGTTTGACTTGCGGCTAAAGAAATCTCGGAATGACATCATGACCTTCTACATGCCGGCCTTTTCCATAACCCACGATTCAGCGAAGAAGCCGATGGCCCCGCCAATGATGCCGCCAATCGCGCCTGTGATAAGGGTACCCGGCCCTGTCTCGATGCCGACGATGCTACCCGTTGCGGCACCGATGCGCGCGCCCAGAACCGCGCCAGCCCATCTACCGGCCATACTTCCCTCCCATCCGGCGATATTCGTGAGTACCGCCTTTTCGAGCGGCCGAATGCTTCTGATCCGGCTTGATTCTTCCGTGGCGATGGCGAGATCGTAGCCGGTCAGCACGATGCACCAGACTTGCACCACGCGCGCCCACTTCTCAAAACCCATCGCGATAGCCAAACCCTGCCTCGTGAAGATGCCTTCAGGCGGTACGACCGGGTTCGGCTTCACCAGAAATTCGTTGTCGGTGCCAAGCGCTTTTTTCTTGAGATATTCTCCTTCGCGCTTTACTTTGGAAGACTTATCTTTAAGGTACGCATCGATATCTTGACCAATCTCTTCCGGCGTGACGATCCTCGCGCCCGCACGCTTAGCGGCGGCGATGTCAATGTAGATGCTCTTGCCTTCAAAGCGCAGCGAGCCTTCGGGAAAGTTGCCGCTCGTGGACACATATGAAGTAACCTTGTCCGTTCCAAGAACATGCGAGCTAATGCTGGCAAGCGATTCCGGATTGCGCGCCCACAACCCATAGCGTTCGGGCGCAACATCGCGAATCATTTCGAGCGGGCCAAGGTTCATGCCTTGAAGAAAAGGCGCATTGACGGCGGTGTATGTCTTGCGAACAAGGAAACCTTGCGGGCCGACTTCATCGACTGTGACAAAGAAGAATGCTCTCGCGGGCATCAGCGGTCCGAGAGCCGTTACTTCAGATCCGGTGCGCGTATTCGTATCGGCTCGATGAACATAGATTGTCATTGTTCCCACCGGTCCAAAGCCTTCATGCCCAACGCAATTTCAAGCGATTCCGCTTGCTCGGTGTACACGCGCGGGCAATAGCCCGAAGCATCCGTTATTCCCTTGTAGACGATGCCGCGCGAAGTGCGTATGTGATACGGCACGCAAGCGAGCGGCCGATTGCGCTCATCCATGATCTGCACACGTTCATCGAAATCCCTCTTCGGCGTTGTCTCAATGGGCGTGCCGTTAGGCTGGAAGCCCATTCTCTGAAGCTCGCCACTTTCGAATTCTTCAAACGCCGTGCTTTGAGATGCCAGCATGAGCGGGGTCGGCGTGCACTTGCATAGGCATAAGTCACCGTCCAGCGCCACCTGTTTCCCCATGATCGTGACCGGCCTTCGTGGGCCTTGACCGACAAGCCTCCCTTGCGACTTACAAGCATGACAGAAGACCAGCGCACCAAGAGACGTAAGCGGCGTGCCGTGATGCATCGTGGTCGATTCGCCTTCGAGAACAAGTCCGCCGGCCGTCGATTTATCGCCTACTTTCAAAAAATAACGTCGCATCTTTTCAACCTAACCGAAATAGCCTGTCAGCACTGCGAAGGACTTCACCCTATCGTTTTCGGCGTCTTGGTGCGGTCAAAATTGATCGTTGCCTGAAGGCAGTGAATCGAGAAAGGGACCATGCAAAGCGCATCGGGCTACTCGGTGCGTTCTGGCGCACGCGGCTCGACGCCTCCTTCGGCGGCTTCACAAGATCGAGACATGGCGCGGTGTTTAACCCGGGCTTGACCGTCGATTGATCGAGCGTGCAATTGAACGCATCCGCCAAGAGTTGAAGCGCTTGCTCGGTCGGTGCGTAATAGCCGATTCATAGAAGCCAGCGGCGCCGGGCGTCTTGCCGATCAACTTCGCAACATCTCGGACAGACAACCCGCGAAAGGTGCGCCATGCGCGAAGGAATGCGCGGCCGTCGCGATGAACGCGGCCGCTTCTTCAGGTATGAGAGCTTTGAACTCGCGAGAAAAGAAAGCGCGGTTCGCCTTCGATGCTCGAGGAGATGGCGGTGCCACAGGTGATATGGCAGCGGTGGCGGGTGGCGTAACGGGCAGATGCCACTTCGCAGATAATCGGTGGCACTCAGCTTGACACAGCCCTGAAGCACCTTCCACGCCCACTGAGCGCCACGTCAGCCGAGCCCCCCGGCTCGGTTAACACCGATCGTACGTTGTGCAAAGCGCTTTTCTTTCGGCTCTCAGAATAGCCACGCCGCAACCGCGCCGCCGACGATCCCGAAGATCACCACCGCCGCCGCCACGAAGGCCAACACCTTCCCCGGGAATGATTTCCCCAGCATCGCCAGCGACGGCACACTCACCGGCGGCAACGTCATCAACAACGCGCCCGCAGGACCCGCCGCCATGCCCAGCGACAGCATCGCCTGGATGATCGGCACCTCGCCCGCCGTCGGAATCACGAACAACATGCCCGCCACTGCGAACGCCACGATCCACAACACACCATTGCCGATGTCCGGCCCAATGTGCGGAAACAGCCACGCGCGCGCCGCGCCCAGCAGCAGCACCAGCACGATGTACTCCGGTACCAGCCGCAACGTCATGCGGCCAAGTATCTTCAGCCAGCGCGTGAATGCCGTGCCGGGATCGTCTTCGTCGATCAACTTTGACAACGCCTCGCGCGATGCCGCTGCCTGCGCCGGCGTCACCATGCGATTCACCGCATAACCAAGGCCGAACACCATCAGCACGCCAAGCACCAGACGCAAGCCCGTCCACTGCCAGCCCAGCACGAAGCCCATGAACACCAGCGCCGCCGGATTCAGCACCGTGTTGCCCAGCCAGAACGCAATGGCCGCACCCGGCGCCGCATGCCGCGCCCGCAAGCCCGCGACGACCGGCGCCGCGCAGCACGTGCACATCATCCCCGGCAAGGACATCAGGCCGCCGTTCACCACGCTCCCGAAGTCATGCTCGCCGAGCGCGCGCGCCACCCAGCGCGGCGGAATCAACGCCTGCACCGCCGATCCGAGCAAAAGGCCCAGCACCATCGCCTGCCAGATGGCCTTGCCGTAAGCCATCGCGTAGTCGAGCGCAGCGCGCCACGACGGCTCCGGCGCGCTCGCGGCCGTGCCCATCAGGATCGACTTGCCGATCGAATGCTGGCTCGCCGCGACGAACGCGCGGTTGTAGTACGGAAACCATTTGACATAGAAAAGGCCCACGACCGCGATCAGCAGGAACACCATCCAGCCGAGCGCGACGCGAGGTTGTCGGAACGTGGTCATCATTTTTTATTTCGTCGAGTGGAACAAGAAAATCAATCGAGCGCCGGAGCGGTCTCGGACAATTGCGCGAGTAGCGCCTTCGCCTGATCGAGACTGTCGGCGTCGTTCGGACGGAACAGCATGTGCGCCGCCTGAGGCAATTGCGTGTAAAGCGCGCGGCTGCTGCGGCCGTAGGCGGGATCATAGTGCCGGTCGATCAGCTCTGCAAAAAGGTCGGCGCGCGCGCCTTCATCGATCAGCCGATGCCAGTACGCCACGCGCTCACGGCTATGCAGCGCGACGAGCTTCGACAATTGCGTCTTGAAGAACGCGGGACTGTCGAAAAGATGCGCGTAGTCCTGCAAAAGAAACGCGATGCGGTCCTCGCGGCGCGCTTCGACTTCGACGCACGCGGCGGCGTGCAGGTTGTCGAGCAGGGAATCGGGCATCGTGATCGCGCCGATCCGCCGCCCTTCCGCCTCGATAAACACGGGCCGCGCCGGATCGAAGCCGCGCAGCGTCGCGACGAGCGCGGAATCGAACGCTTTCTGCGACGGCTGATCGCGCCCCGGCAGCGCGCCGAGCAGCGAACCGCGATGCGACGCCATCCCTTCCAGATCCAGCACCTGCGCGCCCGCCTGCCCGAGCGCCTGCAACAGCCGCGTCTTGCCGCTGCCCGTATGGCCGATCAGCGCGACATAGCGATATTGGCCGGGCAGCGTCGTCAGCCGGTCGAGCACGTCGCGCCGATAGCTCTTGTAGCCGCCTTCGAGCTGCCGCGCCTGCCAGCCGATCATGTTGAGCCACGTCGTCATGGCGCCGGAACGCTTGCCGCCGCGCCAGCAATAGACGAGCGGCCGCCAGTTGCGCGGCCGGTCGGCGAACAGCGTGTCCAGATGACGCGCGATATTGCGCGCGACCATCGCGGCGCCCACGCGCGTCGCCTCGAACGGCGAGACCTGCTTGTACATCGTGCCGACGATCACGCGCTCCTCGTTGTCCAGCACCGGCGCGTTGATGGCGCCCGGAATGTGATCCTCGGCGAATTCGAGCGGCGTGCGGACATCGACGATTTCTTCGAAATCGCCGAGGCGATCGATAGGAGCGAGCAGGTTTTTCACTTGAAAATCAACGGGAACGAGGCGGCGGCGAAGACTGAAATTATCGCACGGCTCGGGTTTTCGCTTCGGCGCCCGATTTTTGCGACGGAACGCGATACGGTTAAAGTGACAGGAACATCGGTCCGGGAAAAAGCGATGAGCTACCACGAGACGATCGGCGCGCGCCGCTACCGCTTCGACGACCTTACGACGCTGCTCGCCCGCGCAAGTCCGCAGCGCTCCGGCGACGAACTCGCGGGCGTCGCGGCGGCGTCGGAGGAAGAGCGCGTCGCCGCGAAAATGGCGCTCGCGCAAGTGCCGCTGCGCACGTTCCTCGACGAGCCGCTCATCCCCTATGAAATCGACGAAGTCACGCGCCTGATCGTCGATACCCACGACGCCGACGCCTTCGCGCCGATCGCGCATCTGACCGTCGGCGAGTTTCGCGAGTGGCTGCTGTCGGACGCCGCCGATACCGCCGCGCTGGAGCGCATCGAGATGGGCGTGACGCCGGAAATGGCCGCGGCCGTGTCGAAACTGATGCGCAATCAGGATCTGATCGTCGCCGCGAAGAAGCGCCCCGTCGTCACGCGCTTTCGCACGACCATCGGTTTGCCGGGCCGGCTTTCGGTGCGCCTGCAGCCGAATCATCCGACCGACGATCCGAAGGGCATCGCCGCGTCCATGCTCGACGGCCTCTTCTACGGCTGCGGCGATGCCGTGATCGGCATCAATCCGGCATCGGATTCGCCCGCCGCCATCGCCGCGCTGCTCACGATGATGGACGACTTCCGTCAGCGCTACGACGTGCCGATGCAATCGTGCGTCCTCACGCACGTCACCAACACGATCGCCGCGATCGAGCGCGGCGCGCCCGTCGATCTCGTGTTCCAGTCGGTCGCCGGCACGGAGCGCGCGAACGCGGGCTTCGGCGTATCGCTCGCGCTGTTGCAGGAGGCGCGCGACGCGGCGCAATCGCTGGCGCGCGGGACCGTCGGCAATAACGTGATGTACTTCGAGACGGGCCAGGGCAGCGCGTTGTCGGCGAACGCGCATCACGGCGTCGATCAGCAAACGTGCGAAGCGCGCGCCTACGCGGTCGCGCGCCGGTTCGATCCGCTTTTGACGAACACGGTGGTCGGCTTCATCGGCCCGGAATATCTCTACGATGGACGGCAGATCATCCGCGCGGGGCTGGAAGACCACTTCTGCGGCAAGCTGCTCGGCGTGCCGATGGGCTGCGACATTTGCTACACGAATCACGCGCAGGCGGATCAGGACGACATGGACACGCTGCTGACGCTGCTCGGCGTCGCGGGCGTGAACTTCATCATGGGCGTGCCCGGCGCCGACGACGTCATGCTCAATTATCAAAGCACCTCGTTCCACGACGCGCTGTTTATCCGCCGCGTGCTCGACCTGAAACGCGCGCCGGAATTCGAGGCGTGGCTCGCGAAAATGCGCGTCACGGATACGCACGGCGCGCTGCTTTCCGCGCACACGCAACCGCAAGCTCAACCGCTGCTCGACTGGATCGACGAATGACGATCGAACCGAATCCGTGGGAAGCGCTGCGGCGCTTCACGAACGCGCGCATCGCGCTCGGGCGCGCGGGCAGCAGCCTGCCGACCGCGCCGTTGCTTGCGTTCCAGCTCGCGCACGCGCAGGCGCGCGACGCGGTGCATCATCCGCTGAATACGGCCGCGCTTGCCGATGCCATCCGCGCCGCCGGCTTCGATACGCTCGAAGCCGCGAGCGCCGCGCCGGATCGCGATTGTTATCTGCGTCGCCCGGACTTGGGCCGCACGCTCGACGATGCCAGCGCCGCGCGCCTCGCCGCGCACGCCGCATCAAGCGAAATCGTGTTCGTCGCCGCCGACGGCCTTTCGGCCGTCGCGACGCAGCGCCACGCCGCGCCGCTGCTCGCGAAGCTGCGTCCGATGCTCGACGGCTGGGCGATCGGTCCCGCCGTGATCGCGACGCAGGCGCGCGTGGCGCTCGGCGACGGCATCGGTGAGCTTTTACGGGCGCGGATCGTCGTGGTGATGATCGGCGAGCGGCCGGGCCTGAGTTCGCCCGACAGCTTGGGCCTCTACGTGACGTACGCGCCGCGCGCCGGTCGCAGCGATGCGGAGCGCAATTGCATATCGAACGTGCGGCCCGAGGGACTCGGCTACGACGCCGCCGCGTTCAAGCTGCACTGGCTGCTGAACGAAGCGCGGCGGCTGAAGCTGACGGGCGTCGCGCTGAAGGATCACAGCGGCGCGCTGGCGTCGCCTTCGAATGCGGGCGAAATCGGAAAAAGCGCCTAACTCCGCAACTTGCGATACACCGTCGTGCGCGATACGCCCAGCGCCCGCGCCGTCGCCGATACGTTGCCGCCATGTTTTTCGAGCGCCGCCGCCACCGCGCTGACGGCGATATCGGCGAGGCGCGCATCGCTCGCGGATGGCGATGGCGCTTGCTCCGGCGACGCATCGTCGAGTTCTTCGAGAAAGTCGCGCGGAAGATGCTCGATGCGAATGCACGCGTCGTGATCGTCGAGCATGGCCGAAGCCGTGCGCAGCACGTTGCTCAACTGCCGCAAGTTGCCCGGCCAGCGATGCCGCGCGAACAGCGCGAGCACGTCCTCGCCGATGCCGATCGCGCGCCCCGTGCAGCCATCGACGGCAAGCAGCCGATGCACGACCGCGCGCAGATCGCCACGCGCGCGAAGCGGCGGCAGCGTCACGGACAGCCCGTTGACGCGGTAATACAAGTCTTCGCGGAACGCGCCCGCCGCGACCTGCTCGCGCAGCCTGCGATTGCTCGCGCAAATCAGCATGAAATCGACGGGCATCGCGCGCGCCGCGCCGAGCGGCTCGACCACGCGCTCCTGAAGCACGCGCAAGAGGCGGCTTTGCAGCGCGAGCGGCATGTCGCCGATTTCGTCGAGAAAGAGCGTGCCGCCGTTCGCCTGCACGATCTTGCCGGTCGCGCCGCGCTTCGCCGCGCCGGTGAACGCGCCTTGCGCATAGCCGAAAAGCTCCGATTCGATCAGCGTTTCCGGCAGCGACGCGCAATTCACCGCCACGAACGGCCCCGCACGACGTGGCGAATCGGCATGAATCGCGCGCGCAAGCATCTCCTTGCCCGCGCCGGTTTCGCCGCCGATGAGAATCGGAATCGGCTTGCCGATGACCTTGCGCACGCGCTCGACGATATCGCGCATGGGCGGATCGCCGGTGCAGAGTTCGAGCAGCTTCGACGACGACGGCGGCGCTGGCTGCGCGTTCCGGGCTGGCGTCGTGAAGACGCGGCGCGCTTCGAATCGAACGCTCGCGAACACGCCGACGCCGTTGTGCAATTCGAGCCGGCACGTCTCGCCCGCGCGCGCGATCAGAACGTCCGCGTTCGCGCCGAACAGCGACGCCAGCGTCTGCGCCCGCAGCCGCCCAAGCTCGATGCCCAACTGAAACTGCGCGCTGCGGTTCGCGCTGAGCAGGCGGCCGTCGGGATCGAATACGGCGATGCCTTCCATCAACGTGCCGATGAACTCCGGGCGGCTATGAAAATGGATGCGCAAGCCTTCGCCGAACGCGCTCGCGATCAGCCGGTTCTCGATCATCTGTCCGGACATCTTGGCGAGCGCCATCGTGTGCTGATGGTAGCCGCGCCGGTCGCCGGTCACGTCGAGCACGCCGCCCAGATTGCCGAGCGGATCGAGGATCGGCACGCTCGAACAGGTGAGGAAATGATTCGCGCGCAGATAGTGCTGATCGCCGTGAACGGTGACGGCCTCGCGCTCCGCGATGGTCGTGCCGATCGCGTTCGTGCCCTGCTGCGCCTCGCTCCAGACCGCGCCCGCCTGCAGCGCGACCTTTTGCGCGCGGGCGAGGAAATCGTCGTCGCCGAGCGAATGGAGGATGAGACCGCTCGCATCCGTCAGCGCGATCATGCTGTGCGTGTTCGCGATCTGCGCGTAGAGCGTCTCCATGACCGGCAGCGCGTGAGCGCACAGCGTGCGGCTCTCGTCGAGGCTCGCGGCCAGTTGAGTCGCGCTCAGCACGGCATATTCGGGACGCATCGTGGCGATCAAGCCGAACGTGGCCGATCGCTCGTGAGCGTGGCGGATGACGTCCTGCTGCACGACGTCGCGATGCGCCGGCCGCAAAGCCGCGCCGATGGCATGCATGGG
The DNA here is from genome assembly GCF_023630965.1 of Caballeronia sp. ATUFL_M2_KS44. Classification (NCBI taxonomy): domain Bacteria; kingdom Pseudomonadati; phylum Pseudomonadota; class Betaproteobacteria; order Burkholderiales; family Burkholderiaceae; genus Caballeronia; species Caballeronia sp. ATUFL_M2_KS44. The sequence continues at coordinate 738,563 of NZ_JALQEA010000039.1, forward strand.
CTCCTCCTCGTCGATCCATCGCGCGCATGGCCAATGGGCCGCGCCGCCGGTCGAATGTCTCCTTCACGGAATTTAACATTGTCCCGGCGCGTGGGTCGATGCGAGGAAGCGCCTATGAGCGTCCGCTGGTATCGCCCTTGACGGGCGTTATCAGAGCACGAGCGATCCCGCCGAAATCGCGACGATCAGGAAGATCACGAACAGCACGAGGAAGATGAAGAAGCAGATTTTCGCGATGCCCGCCGCGCCGGACGACACGCGCCCGAAGCCGAAGAAGCCGGCGATAACGGAGATGACCGCGAAAAGAATGGCGAGTTTGAGCATGACAGCGTCCTTTGTTGTTATCGGATGCCGTGCTCCTTGCAAGCGACGTGCCACTTTGTTTGCGGACGTGGATCGGATCGACCGTTAGTTGCCTCCTTATGACTAAAAAAAGCAGCGCCCGAAGACGCTGCCCTTTCGCAATCAACGCACGCCGCGCGCGCGATTGTCCGTGGCGGCAACCGTCGCCGGAGCGGGCGCGCCTTGCCGCGCGCGCAGCCAGTTCGCGATCGGCTGATGCACTTGCGGCACCGACAGCAGCGCGGAAATCGCGATGGCATCGGCGGCGAGACCGGCCGGCACGTTGATGAGGCCGTCGGTCAGCGTGAAGAGAATCGAATCGACGACGAGCGAAATCACCGTCCCCGCGACGAAGCACACCATGCCGTCACGCCCCACTGCGCCGATCCACGGCAAACGCCGCGCGACTTCCTTCACCACGCCATAGCGCGCGAGGTTCGTCGCGATCCACGCGATCGCCAGGAAATTGACGACGCGCGCGCCCGCGAGATCGCGCTTGAACGCGCTGTCGAGTACGGGCGGCAGCACGAGCAGCTTGTAATACGCCATGCCGACGATGAGCGCGAGCGCCGTCGCGCTGATCGTCCAGCCCAGCCGATGCGACGTGATCCGCTGATACACCGGCTGGCAGCGCGCGAGCACGCCGAGCATGAACATCAGTTGCCAGGCGGCGGGATTGAAGTCCCAGAGCGTGCCGTCGGCGGACGGCATGTATTCGCCGATCTGCGGCGCGCACGCCCACAGCGCGAGGCTCAAGCCCAGCAGCAGCCACGGCTTGCTGCGCGCGAGCGGCAACGCGAGCGGCACGGATAGCGCGAAAAGCGCGTACATCGGCAGGACGGCTGCAAGATACGGCTGGCGCTCGAACGTCAGGATTTGTGCGAGCGAAGCCAGCGGCGCCGAGGTCACGCTGTCGAGATCGTGAAGCACGAGATTCGGCGCGTGACCGTAGAACGGGCGCAGCAGGAAGGTCGCGACGAGCATCAGCACGGCCGTGACCAGAAACGCGCGATAGATCTCGAATGCGCGCTTGACGAAGCGCATGCGCGCGGCGCTTTCGGAGCGGCGTTCGGCGAGCGACGCGTACGCCGTCGCGGTCGCGAAACCGCCGAGGAACACGAAGACTTCGGCGGCGTCGTTGAGCGCGAACGCGTGCAGCGTGAAGCGCGACAACATGCTCCCGCCGATATGATCGACGACGATGATCAGCAGGACGAGTCCCCGAAAGAAGTCCAGCTCGACGAGGCGTTGCGATTTTCCGGACATGCGGCGTATGGTGGTTTTCTGCGGCGCGCAGGAGGTTGGGCGGCGGCCGCGCGTAGGCGGCAACGAAGCGTAGGAGTTTACCCTTAAATGCGGCGGTGCATCATCGGAACAGACGCAGTTTTCCGTTTCAAATCCGATATTTGTGGCTTTACAGCTTCCCCGACGCAGATATGACTGCCCGACATCTCGAAAAGTTTTCAACTTGCTTTCATTTTCGGGATCGATCAGGCTAAGATCACGCCCTCTTCCAAACGACTGGCACGCCCGCATGGACTACATCGCCGCCCTCGTCACCGATCCCGCCGCCTGGGCCGCCTTGGCGACCCTCGTCGTAATGGAAGTCGTGCTCGGCATCGACAACCTGATCTTCATCTCGATTCTCACGAACAAGCTGCCGGCCGCGCACCGGGCGCGCACGCAGCGCATCGGCATCGGGCTCGCGCTCGTGATGCGGCTCGGTTTGCTCGGCACCGTCGCGCTGATCGTGCGGCTCACCACGCCGATCTTCGAGGCGTTCGGCCACGGTTTTTCGTGGCGCGACCTGATTCTGATCGCGGGCGGCGTGTTTCTCGTCTGGAAGGCGACGACCGAGATTCACCATCACGTTTCCCACGACGACGACCACGCCGGACCCGCGACGAGCGGCGGCCTCACGCCGTTGTCGGCCATCGGCCAGATTCTGGTGCTCGATCTCGTGTTTTCCATCGACAGCATCGTGACGGCGGTCGGCATGACGGAGCACATTCCGATCATGTTCGTCGCGGTCATCGCGGCAGTCACGGTGATGCTGTTCGCGGCGGGGCCGCTGTCGCGCTTCATCGAGCGCAATCCGACCATCGTGATGCTCGCGCTCGGCTTCCTGCTCGTGATCGGCATGACGCTGATCGCCGAAGGCTTCGGATCGCACGTGCCGAAGGGCTACATCTATGCTGCGATGGCGTTCTCCGCGCTGGTCGAGGGCCTCAACATGCTGGCGCGCAGGGCGAACAACAAGCGCCGGGCGAAAAGCAGCATCGAACGCGGATGACGTGACCTAGAACGGCAATTCGCGCTGCGGGTTGTCGTTCGCGGCCGGTTCCGACGACGATGACGGCAACGGCTGCGCGCGCAGCCATCGCGCGATGGCATCGACGACATGCTGCCGATCCGCTTCGTCGAGCGCCTTGCCCGCCGCGATGCCATGCCACTTCGCAAGACACGTCCTGCAGCACGTCGCGGTCGCGTGTTGCGCGATGAAAACAGGATGACCGCGAAACGGCGTCTGCTTGCCGTCGTTCAGCGGGGCTTGCGGCGCAAGACGCTTCGCGATCAAGTCATGCGCCTGCAACAGCACCGTTTCGATACCACGTTCACGCATATAGCGCCCTTCGCGCACGCCCAGCGCAAAGCGCCGGCGAAACGCCGATTTCGCGAGGGCTTCGAACACGGCATCGAGGTCGCGCATGCGGATCAGTCCTTCGCGTAGAGCGTGGAATCGGCGAAACCGTGCGCGTGCAGCACGCGTCCGACGATGATCATCGCCGTGCGCTCCACGCCCGCCGCACGCACTTTCTGCGCGATATCCGCGAGCGTGCCTTCCACGCGCGCTTCGTCCGGCCAGCTCGCGCGAAACACGATCGCGACCGGGCAATCTTCACCGTAATGCGGCACGAGATCGGCGACGATGCGTTCGATATGACGCACGCCGAGATGAATGGCGAGCGTCGCGCGATGCCGCGCAAGATCGGCAAGCGATTCGCCCGGCGGCATCGACGTCTTGGCGGCATAGCGCGTGAGAATGACCGTCTGCGAAATGCCGGGCAACGTCAGCTCGCATCTGAGCGCCGCCGCCGATGCCGCCGCCGCCGTCACGCCCGGCACGATTACATAAGGAATCCCTATCTTTTCGATACGACGAATCTGCTCGCCGATCGCCCCGTAAAGCGAAGGATCGCCCGAATGCACGCGCGCGACGTCCTCGCCGTTCGCGTGCGCTTCTTGCAGCAGCGCGACGATGGCATCGAGATCGAGCTCGGCCGTGTTGACGACACGCGTCGCGCGATGGCCCGCCAGCACGCCTTCCGGCACGAGCGAGCCAGCATAGAGAATCACCGGGCACGAACGAATGAGCCTTTGCCCTTTGACGGTGATGAGTTCGGGATCGCCCGGTCCGGCGCCGATGAAATAGACGGTCATTGCAGGTTGAAGTCGTAGGCGAGCAGCGCATCGCGCGCGCTCGCGGGGTCGTCGAATTCGCGTTCGGCTGCGGGCAGCGCGGGCCGCGTGAGCATCACGACAGGCAGCCTGCGTTCCCGCGCGACCGTCAGCTTGGCTTCCGTCGCCTTGCCGCCGCTGTTCTTGCTGATGACCACATCGATGCGCGCGGCATCGAAAAGCGCGCGTTCGCCGGCGATATCGAAAGGTCCGCGTGCATCGACGATATCGGCGCGCGCATTGCCTTCATGCGGATCGAGACAACGAATGGTCCAGTGCTGCGACGCGGGAATGTCGCTGAGATGAGCAAGCGGTTCGCGCCCGAGCGTAAAAAGCGGCCGATGAAACGGCGCGATCCGTTCCACGATCCCGTTCCAGTCCGCCGCCTCGCGCCAGTCGTCGCCGGGCTGCGGCTGCCATGCGGGGCGCCTCACCGCCCACAGCGGCACGCCCGCGAACGTGCATGCTTCGCGCGCATGCCGGCTCATTTGCGCGGCATACGGATGTGTCGCATCGACGACCAGCGCGATTTCGTTCGCGCCCATATAGTCGATGAGGCCCGCCACGCCGCCGAATCCGCCGACGCGTACATCGCATGCGAGATCGGCCGGCACCCGCGCGAGGCCCGCGATGCTGTAGACGTGCGGCTTCGTCAAGCCCCGCGCGATGATCAGCGCATCGCCGGTGCCGCCGAGTAACAACGCGCGCTTCATGTTGCGCTTCCCACGATCACCCCTTGCCTGTCGATGGCGAATGTCTCCACGACGACGCCTTGCGGCACGACATCGCGCGCGACATCACGCGCCCGCGCGCAGACCACATCGCCCAGTTGAATGCCCTCGCCGCGCGCGAGCTTCAACGCTTCCTGGCTCGTGTTCGCCGCGCGGATGTCAGATTGCAGCGCGTCGCTCGCACCGGCATCCGCGGCCCACACGGCAAGCAGCGGCAAGTCGATGCTCGAACTACGGCTATGCAAGTCCATATGCCCCGCCGCGAGCTTGCTCAGCTTGCCGAAGCCGCCGCACAGACTCAGCTTGTCGACGGGCGCGCGTCGCAAATGCTTGAGCACCGCGCCCGCGAAATCGCCCATTTCGATCAGCGCGATATCCGGCATGCCGTAAAGCGCGCGCATCGCGTCTTCGCTCTGATTGCCGGTGCACGCCGCGATATGCCGCACGCCGTTGGCCCGCGCGACATCGATGCCCTGATGAATCGACGCGATATACGCCGAACACGAGAACGGCCTGACGATGCCGGTCGTTCCCAATATCGACAAGCCGCCGACGATACCGAGCCGCGGGTTCATCGTTTTCAACGCGAGCGCTTCGCCGTTCTCGACGCCGATCGTCACATCGAAACCGCCTGCATAGTTCGAAAGCGCCGCGAGCCGTTCGAGGTGCTCGGTCATCATCTTGCGCGGTACGGGATTGATGGCCGGTTCGCCGATTGCGAGCGCAAGCCCCGCGCGCGTCACGGTGCCGACGCCCGGTCCCGCATGAAAGCGCACACCCGTATCCGCCGACAACTGCACGCGCGCGAAGACCAGCGCGCCATGCGTGACATCGGGATCGTCGCCCGCGTCCTTGATGACGCCCGCTTCGGCAGCGTCGCGCGTGTCGTTCGTCGCGCGGCAGAATTCGAGTTTCATCGTGATGTGCTGGCCCTTGGGCAACACGATCTCGGCACGCTCGCTCGCATCGCCCGTCAACAAAAGGCGCGCGGCCGCGAGACTCGTCACGGTCGCGCAGCTTCCGGTGGTATAGCCGCTTATGAGCGGCGCGGGAGTTTCGGGCGTTTCGTCGCGCATGCGGTTCACTCGATCCATTTAGTTAGGATCGCTCACGACTTACTAACATGCAGCAATGTGATCGGCAACGCTTGCCGCCACGTATCGAAACTGCCGAGCGGCTCCGACTGCGCGATGCCGATGCGCGTCAGCTCGCCGCCATAGCGCGCGCGCCAGTCGAGGAGCGCCGCTTCGCTCTGCAAGGTCACCGCGTTGACGATGAGCCGCCCGCCCTGACGCAGCCGCGCCCAGCACGTATCGAGCACGCCGGGCACCGTCGCGCCTCCGCCGACGAACACCGCATCGGGCGCGGCGAGGCCCGCGAGCGCGGCGGGCGCTTCGCCTTTCACGAGCTTGAGCGCGGGCACGCCGAGCGCATCGCGGTTATGTTCGATGAGACGCTGCCGCCCTTCGTTCGCTTCGATTGCAATCGCGCGGCAAGCGGGATGCGCGCGCATCCATTCGATGCCGATGGAGCCGCAGCCCGCGCCCACATCCCATAGCAACTCGCCCGGCTGCGGCGCGAGATGCGCAAGCGTGATCGCGCGCACGTCGCGCTTCGTGAGCTGGCCATCGTGACGATACGCGTCATCGGGCAAACCGGGCGTCAGCGGCGGTCCCGCGTGCCCCGCGTGCGTCCTGCATTCGATAGCAACGAGATTGAGCGCGGCCACTTCGGGCTCGCGCCAGTCGTCGGCGCGTTCGTCGATGCGTCGCTCGTTCATGCCGCCCAGATGCTCGAACACGGTCATGCGGCTTGCGCCGAAACCATGCGCGGTGAGCATCGATGCCATCGCGGCAGGCGTCGCGCCATCGGCGCTCAATACGAAGAGGCGCGCGCCGCGAAACGTATGCGCGAGCAACTCGGCGACAGGCCGCCCGACGAGCGATACGCACTGCGCATCCTGCAACGCCCAATGCAGCCGCGACGCCGCGAGCGACAGCGAAGAAGGCGCGGGAATCACGCGCATTTCGTCGTGAGAAAGCTCGCGTGCGAGCGTCGCGCCGACGCCGTAGTGCATCGGATCGCCGCTCGCGAGCACGCATACGCGCGCGCCGTTCTTGCGTTCGGCGAGGACGGCATCGATGGAAAAGGGTTTGGGCCACGGCACGCGCCGCGCCGCGATGCGTGCGGGCAAGAGCGCGAGATGACGCTCGCCGCCGTGGATCGAACCGGCTTCGACGAGCGCGCGACGCGCCGCGCGGCTCAAGCCATGCCAGCCGTCCTCGCCGATGCCTACCACGGTCAGCCAGGTCGACATGCGCCGTCTCCTCGTTGCGGTTCGCTGCGCGCATCGCGAGAAAACAGCATGCGCGAAGCCGTTTGATGGTCGATAAAAGCGGGCATAATAACGTCCGTCGGTGCCTGATGGGGTGAAACCCTGAAGGCCTAACAGGGAACACAGAGAAACTGTGGCTGCCCCCGCAATTGTACGCAGCGAGTCCGCGCTCCACTGCCACTGGTTTATACCGGGAAGGCCGGCGCGGATGGCGACCTGCCAGCCAAGAGACCTGCCGACGCAATCATCAACGCTTATTTCGCGCGACGCCGACCGGGCGGGGTGTACCGGTCTCTTCATACGCGATACCGCACCGGCCACGCTTTTGAACGCATTCTTCTCCACACCGCGGCCCTCGGCTTGTCCGGGCCTCATGCGCATCGTGCAGGCACGCGATGGCGGTCTGGCGCGTCTGCGTCTCGCGGGCGGCGAACTGAACGCGCATGCTGCGCATGCCGTCGCGCGCGCCGCCGTGCGCTGCGGCTCGGGCGTCATCGACATCACGAATCGCGCGAACCTGCAATTGCGCGGCATACGCGACGATGCCCACGCGGAACTCATCGGCATCGCGCTGGAAGCCGGCCTCGGTCCGCAAGCCGAAGGCGGCGACGACATCCGCAACGTCATGGTAAGTCCGCTCGCGAATGACGCCACGCGCGCGCTCGCTGCTGACATCATCGCCACGATGCAAGCCGATGCCGCGCTGCAAGCGTTATCGCCGAAGTTCGCGTTGCAGCTCGATGGCGGCGAACCGCTTGCCATGCTCGATCATCCGCATGACGTGTGGCTTTCCGCGCTCGAAGACGGCGCGCGTTTTGCGTTCGGTTTTGCGGGCTCGATGCCGCATCGCGCAAACGATGCGCCCGCGCTCGGCAGCATCCCACGCGATGATGTCGTGGCGTTCGTCATGGCGGTGCTGCATGCGTTTCTTGCGCATGCGTCGCGCGAAGAGCATCGCATGCGTGATGTGCTCAAGCGCATCGGCGTTGCGCGCTTTCTCGATGCGCTGACATTCGACACCGCATGCGATGCATGGCGCCGCGCGCCATCCGATGCATCGCTGCGTCTCGGCGCACACGCGAACCCCGAGCACGACGCGTGGTATGTCGGCGCGCAACCGCCGCTCGGCCGTCTCGATGCATCGACGCTCGATGCGCTCGCTGATCTCGCGACATCGCACGCGCAAGGCCGGCTCGTCATGACGCCGTGGCAAAGCGTGTTGCTGCCGGGCGTTGCGTTGCACTCAACGCAATACGTGATCGATAAATTGCACGCGCTCGGTCTCATCACGGATTCGCGTGATCCACTTGCGCGCGTGATTGCATGCACGGGCTCGGCGGGTTGCGCGAAGAGTCACGCCGATACCAAAGCCGATGCATACCGCATCGCGCCGCTGCTGCCCGCGCATATCGAAGCGCATGTGAGCGGCTGCGATCGTTCGTGCGCGGCGGCACATCCCGTCGCCGTGACGCTGTTCGCCGTCGAACCCGGACGCTATGACGTGCACATGCATGCACGCCGCGTCGCACAGAATCTTTCCATCGAAGAGGCGGCCGCGTGGCTCGCCCGGAGCCATGCCGATGCTTGATTACATCCGCGACGGCGCGGAGATCTATCGTCAGTCGTTTGCGACGATTCGCGCCGAAGCCGACTTGAGCGCCATTCCCCGCGACATCGAGAAGCTCGCCGTGCGTCTGATTCATGCGTGCGGCATGGTCGATATCGTCGGCGATCTGCGCTTTTCTGAAGGCGCAGGCGATGCGGGACGCGCCGCGCTCGCCGCCGGCGCACCGATTCTCTGCGATGCGCGCATGGTCGCCGAAGGCATCACACGCGCGCGCCTGCCCGCCGATAACCGCGTGATCTGCACGCTGGGCGACCCGTCCGTGCCCGAGCGCGCCCGCGCGATGAACAACACGCGTTCGGCCGCCGCGCTCGAATTGTGGCGGCCGCAACTCGAAGGCGCGATCGTCGCTATCGGCAATGCCCCGACTGCACTCTTTCATCTGCTCGACATGCTCGATGCCGGCGCACCGAAGCCCGCGCTCATTCTCGGCTTTCCGGTGGGCTTCATCGGCGCGGCGGAATCGAAAGCGCTGCTTGCCGCCGATAGTCGCGGCGTGTCGTTCGTCGCGCTGCTCGGACGACGCGGCGGCAGCGCGATGGCCGCCGCCGCCGTGAACGCACTTGCTTCGGAGACCGAATGATGAGCGGAAGGCTCTATGGCCTGGGCGTCGGCCCGGGAGACCCCGAACTCATCACCGTGAAGGCGCTTCGACTCTTGAAGTCCGCAACCGTGGTGGCGTATTTCGTCGCGAAGGGAAAGAAGGGCAATGCGTTCGGCATCATCGAAGCGCATCTCGACGATACGCAAACGCGCCTGCCGCTCGTGTATCCGGTCACGACCGAAGCGCTCGAACCGCCGCTGTGCTACGAGACGATCATCAGCGCGTTCTACGACGAAGCCGCGCTCGCCATTGCCGATCATCTCGAAGCCGGACGCGATGTCGCGGTGATCTGCGAAGGCGATCCCTTCTTTTACGGCTCATACATGTATCTGCACGATCGTCTCGCCGGACGCTTCGATGCGCATGTCGTGCCCGGCGTGTGCTCGATGCTGGGCGGCGTGTCTGTGCTGGGCGCGCCGCTCGTGTATCGCAATCAGAGCCTTAGCGTGCTGTCGGGCGTGCTGTCCGAAGATGAACTCAAACACAAACTCGAATCATCGGATGCCGCCGTCGTGATGAAGCTCGGCCGCAACTTCGAGAAGGTGCGCCGCGTGCTGCGCGAACTCGGGCTGGACAAGCGCGCGCTTTATGTCGAACGCGCGACGATGGCGAATCAACGCATCGTGCCGCTCGATGAAGTCGATCCGATGGCGTCGCCTTATTTCTCGTTGCTCGTCGTGCCGGGTGAAAAATGGCAGGCGTGAAGACGTTTTCCAAACTTGCAATCGTCGTGCTCGGCGACAGCGCGATGCAAACCGCGCGGCGCATTCAGGCGTGTTTCGCCGAATCGCGCGTGCATGGTCTTGCAAGCCGCGTCGATGCCGACATCGCGTATGACGATTTCGGCGCACACGTGCGCGCGCTTTATGCGGCCGGTACGCCGATCGTCGCGTTGTGTTCGGCGGGCATCGTGATACGCGCGATTGCGCCATGCCTTGCCGATAAAGCAGCCGAACCGCCCGTGCTAGCCGTCGCGCAGGATGGCAGCGCGGTGGTGCCGCTCGTCGGCGGCACGAGCGGCGTGAACGTGCTGGCGCGCGAGATTGCCGCGTCGCTCGGCGTTGCGCCCGCTATCACCACGAGCGGCGAATTGCGCTTCGGCACGTGTCTGCTTGCGCCGCCCGAAGGTTATGCGCTCGCGGATATCGAACGCGGCAAGCGCTTCGTGTCCGATCTGCTCGCGGGCGAAGCGACGCGCATCGAGGGCCATGCGCCCTGGCTCGATCACGCCGATCTTCCTCGTGACGATGCCGCGCGTCTCGCGGTACGCATCACACCGCATATCGATGACGATGACGCTAGTCTCGTCATTCATCCGCGTTGCGCGGTTGCGTGGGTTCGCGATGTGAGCGGGTCCATCACCGAACGCGTGCGCGATGCGTTGCACGCGCATCGACTGTCTCCGCTTGCGCTTGCTGCACTCGTCGCGCCGACGCACGCCATGACTTGCGATGCCCTCGCCGATGCCGCGCAAGCGCTGCACGTACCGCTGCGTTTCAGCGACGACGTGCCTTCGCAAGACATCGTCATCACCATCGCAAACGAACCCGTCGATGCGCAAACCATCGGCCGCGCGCGCGGCACGTTGACGGTCATTGGCCTCGGACCCGGCAACGTTGACTTGATGACGCCCGCATCGAAGGCCGCGCTCGCCGCTGCACACGACGTACTCGGCTACGAAACGTATTTGCGCATGGCGGGGCCGTATCGCGCGGACCAGCGTGTGCACATGACGGACAACCGCGAGGAACTGCAGCGCGCGCGCCACGCATTCGAACTCGCGAGCGAGGGACGCAACGTCGTGGTGGTCTCGTCGGGCGATCCCGGCGTCTTCGCAATGGCCGCTGCCGTGCTCGAAGCACTGGACGAAGGCCACGTAATGCATCCCGAATGGAACGCGGTCAAACTCGCGATCTTGCCGGGCGTCTCCGCATCGCTTGCAACGGCTGCACGCGCGGGCGCACCGTTGGGCCATGACTTTTGCGTGCTCTCGCTATCGGATAACTTGAAGCCGTGGGACGTGATCGAAAAGCGCATCCGTCACGCTTGCGAAGCGGATCTCGTGATGGCGTTCTATAACCCGCTATCGAAGGCGCGGCCGTGGCAGTTCGATCGTGCGTTGGACATCGTGCGCGAACATCGCGATGCAGCGACGCCCGTGGTGCTCGGCCGCGACGTGGGACGTCCCGCGGAAAGCATGCGCACGGTCACGCTCGGCGAACTGCATGGCGGACTCGTCGATATGCGAACGATGGTGATCGTCGGTTCATCGCGAACGCGCACGATCGGCGAATGGGTCTATACGCCGCGCTGGTACTGAAGCAGCGCATCCGCAGGCACATAGTGCGCTTGCCACGACGCGGCCAACACTTTTGCACCACCCACGCGCAAGGGCGCATCCTCGAAGTCCACCACGATGATGCGATCCGCAGACGCGGGCGCGACGGGGCGATCGTTCACGCGGCCATCGGTCAGCACCCATAGCCAGCGGCGTTGATGAGGCCGGCGACGCGCCGCGCGTGCAAGCACCGTTGCCGCGTTCGATATGCCGAGCGTGAGCGGCGTGCCGCCTCCTCCACCGATCGGCGCGATCCATCGTTCATTGAACCAGTGTGCCGCGCCCGGTTGACGTCGCACTTCGGCGCGGCCGCCGCCAAAGCACACGAGCGCCACTTCAGCGCGCTCGCGATAAGCGCGGTCGAATAGCGCGATCAACATGCCTTTGGCGCGAGCAAGGCGCTCGCCGCCCAGCATCGAACCGGAGCAATCGAGCAGGAAGCAATGCAGCGCGCTCGCATCGGCATCGGTACGGCGAAAGCGCACATGCTGCGCATTCAACGGCGCGGCGCGCCTGGTTCGCAACGTCGCCATCCAGTCGATGCGTGCGCTCTCCGCGCCCTCGCGTGCAGCGAAACGGCCTCGCGAACGCGCGTCCTGCCATCGAAGACGATGCGCTTGCGCATCGGCGTCGAGCCTTCGATGGCTCAGGCTTTTTTTGCGGCGAGCGGCCTGACTTGCTTGACCTTCGCCGTGCCCGCCGGCTCGGGCGGCACATAGCCCCACTCGCCGTCCTGGGCGCTTGCGCCATTCGACTGACGAGGCGGCGTCTCGCGCGGCGGCGCTTCACTCTCCCGACGCCGATGACGCAAAACGGCTTCGGCCACGCATTCCACGTGCTTGGTTTCCACGTAGTCCGCGCCTTCGAGCGCCGCGAGCGCACGCGCCGCGCGCAACATCACGAGGTCCGCGCGCAGACCATCCACTTGCGCCGCGATGCAAAGCTCGCTGACGCGCGCATGAACGGCATCGTCGAAATCGAAGTCGTTCAACGCGGCACGGGCCGCATCGATGCGTTCGCCGAGCGCCGCCTGATTGTCTTCATGCAGCGCGCGAAATGCTTCGGGGTCCGTATCGAATGCAAGACGCGACTTGACGATCCGCTGCCGCACGCTCGCATCGAAGCAGTTGTCCAGTTCGACCGCGAGTCCAAAGCGATCCAGCAATTGCGGACGCAACTCGCCTTCCTCCGGATTCATCGTGCCGATCAGCACGAAGCGCGCATCATGCCGATGCGAAATGCCGTCGCGCTCGATAATGTTCACGCCGCTTGCCGCAACGTCGAGCAACTGATCGACGAGCGGATTCGGCAGCAGATTCACTTCGTCGACATACAGCACGCCACGATGTGCCTTGGCCAGCAAGCCCGGCGAAAATTTCACGCCGCCGTCGCGCAGCGCGCTTTGGATGTCGAGCGTGCCGATCAACTGTTCTTCGCTCGCGCCCAGCGGCAAGGTCACGAGCCGTCCTTCGGGCAGAAGCTCGGCAAGCGCGCGCGCCGCCGTCGATTTGGCCGTGCCGCGCGGCCCGCTGACGAGCACGCCGCCAAGCGACGGATCGACAGCCGCGAGCAACAACGCCTGCTGCAACGGCGCCTGTCCGACGAGCGCGGTGAAAGGAAACGCTGGAAATAAAGAGGTTTCGTTCAAATCTGTCGGCCTTCGAGTTGCTGCTCGACATCGAGCAGATGCCGCGTCACCGCATCGCGATACACGCCCGGCTCTTGCCACAAGCCGCGTTCCATCGCTTCGAGCAATCGCTCGCAGATCGAGTGCAACGCATGCGGATTGTGCTGCGCAATGAAGTCGCGCGTGCCGGCATCGTTCACATAAGCATCGGTGACGAGCGCATATTGATGATCCGACACGACGCGCGCAGTGGCGTCGTAGCCGAAGAGATAGTCGACCGTCGCGGCCAGTTCCGATGCGCCCTTATAACCGTGGCGCTTTACACCATCGATCCATTTCGGATTCACGACGCGCGCACGCACCACGCGCGCGATTTCTTCGTTGAGCGTGCGCACGCGCGGCGCGGCGGGATTGCTGTGGTCCGCGTTATACGCTTGCGGCTGCAGGCCGGACAAGTAACGCGCTGCTGCAATCATGCCACCCTGAAACTGGTGATAGTCGTTCGAATCGAGTATGTCGTGCTCGCGGTTGTCCTGGTTTTGCAGGACCACGTCGAGCGACGAAAGCCGCGTGCCGAAGCTCGCGCGTGCTTCGACACCATCGCCGCTTTGCGAATAAGCGTAACCGCCCGTGCTTTGATACGCAGCGGCGAGGTCCGCGTCCGTTTCCCACTGACGCGCGTCGATCAGTTCCTGCAAGCCCGCGCCATATGCGCCGGGCTTTGTGCTGAACACGCGCCATCCCGCACGCCGTCGCGCTTCTTTCGCATCGACGCCACGGCCGATGAGTTCATCGCGTTCACGAAGAATGCGCGCGCGGATAGGGTTCACGTCCTCGGGTTCGTCATCGAGTTCGGCGACGGCTTGCACTGCTGCATCGAACAGATGCATGAGGTTCGCGAATGCATCGCGAAAGAAGCCCGATACGCGCAAGGTCACGTCGATGCGCGGACGGTTGAAAATAGTGATCGGCAGAATCTCGAAGTCCGTCACGCGATGACTGCCCGCCGCCCACTTGGGCCGCACGCCGATGAGCGCGAACGCCTGCGCGATATCGTCGCCGCCGGTTCGCATCGTCGCCGTGCCCCACACTGAAAGACCGATTGCGCGCGGATAATCGCCGTGATCCTGCACATGCCGTTCGACGAGCATGTTCGCGGACTTGAGGCCGAGCGACCATGCCGCTTGTGTCGGCAAGGCGCGCGTATCGACCGAATAGAAGTTGCGGCCCGTGGGCAAGACATCGGGCCTGCCGCGCGATGGCGATCCGCTCGGTCCCGGCGGCACGAAGCGTCCCTCCAGACCACGCTTGAGTTGCATGAGTTCTTGCGGTCCGCATGCATCGAGACGCGCGAGCACATCGCATTTCAAGCGTTCCAGCACGAGCGCGGTGTGCGATCCGGGTGTGGATGTGAGTGCGTGTGCATCGTCCTGCAAGAGTTGCAGGGCAAGACATTCGAGCCGCTCGCGCGTGTCGCCATGATGACGCCACGACGCATCGCTCACGGCTTGCAATGCTTCAGGGCGCGGGCCAGTCCATATTGCGGACCAATCGGCATCGAGCGGATTGAAGGCATCGCCCAATTGCAGGTCGCGTGCGAGCGCGGTGATGAGGCTCGCGTTCGCGCCTTGACCATCGCCAATCGGAAAGCGCCCGAGTGCGAGTAGCGTATCGCGGCGCTGCGTTCCTTCAGGCGATACGCCGAACACATGCAAGCCGTCACGTATCTGCGCTTCCTTCAGTTCGCAAAGATAGGCATCGGCGCGCGTGAGCAACGCGTCTTCGCCCGCGATATCACGCGGTGCATCCAGCCCGAGTTCGTCGTGCAACCTGTGTTCGACGATGTTCTCGAGTATCGACTTGCGCAAGAGTTTGGCGCGGCGCGTATCGACCATTATTGCTTCGTAGTACTCGTCGACTTGGCGTTCGAGATCCTGCAGCGGTCCGTAGTTTTCGGCGCGCGTGAGCGGCGGCATCAGATGATCGATGATGACCGCCTGTGCGCGACGCTTCGCCTGACTGCCCTCGCCCGGATCGTTGACGATGAACGGATAGAGATGCGGCATCGGCCCGAGAATCAGATCGGGCCAGCATGATGCCGACAATGCGACGCTCTTGCCGGGAAGCCATTCGAGATTGCCGTGCTTGCCGACATGCACGAGCGCATCCGCGTTGAAACGCAAGCGCAGCCAGAAATAAAACGCGAGATAGGAATGCGGCGGCACGAGTTCGGCATCGTGATAGCTCGCATAGTCATTGCGCTCGCGCGAGCGCGAAGGCTGAATGCCGACGAAGATTTCATCGCAGCGAAAGCCCGCGATCATGAAGCGGCCGCGCCGGATCGTCGGGTCATGCTCGGGCGCGCCCCACGTGCTTTCGAGCGCGGCGCGCGCATCGGCGGGCAACGCGTTGTACGCATCGAGATATTCTTCGAGCGAAAGGCTCTGCAGCGCGGGACGCAGATCGCGCACGACGGGATCGTTCGTCACGCCTTGCGTCAACGCGGCGATGAGCGCATCGCCATGTTCGGGGATGTCGCCCACGCGATAGCCCTCACGCGCCAGCATCGACAGAATGCCGACAGCCGATGCCGGCGTATCCAGCCCCACGCCATTGCCGATACGCCCTTCGCTCGCCGGATAGTTCGCGAGCACGAGCGCAATGCGCTTCTTCGCATTCGGCGTATGCCGCAGCGCGCACCAGCGCCGGCTCAGTTCCGCGACGAAGCGAACGCGCTCGGCATCGGCCTGATAGCGCACGACATCCACTTGCGTATGCGGACAGTGATACGCGAGTCCTTTGAAACTCACTGCCCGCGTGATGATGCGGCCATCGACTTCGGGCAATGCAATATGCATCGCAACATCGCGCGAATTCAGGCCGTGATTGTCCTTCTCCCAATCTTCACGATTGCCGCCGCTCAGAATGACTTGCAGCACGGGCGCATCGCCTGCGACTTCGAATGCTTCGCTTTCGCCTATAACGCCCGCTGCAAACGCAGTCGTATTCAATACGAGAGAGGCGTGATGCTCCGCGCATAAGCGCTCCACGACTTCACGGCTGACGCTTTCCTTCAGCGACGCAATGGCAATGGGCAGTGGATTGAGACCTTCTTTCTCAAGCGCTTCGACGAGTGAATCGAATACCGCCGTGTTTCCCGACTGCAAATGCGCGCGATAAAAAAGAATGGCGACGACCGGCGCGCCTTCGGTCCATCGCGCGCGCCAGTCGTCGATCAAGGCGATATCGCGCTCGGGATGATAGATGGCGACCGCGGGCAACGTACTCGGCGGCTGCGGTTCGCGCCCGAAGCCAAACGAGCGATGAGCGATCGCCCGCAAGAATTCCTCGGCATTGCGCGCGCCGCCCTCGCGCAGATAGTGCGACAGCTCGCGGCAAAACGCGGCATCGGCGGTGCTCTTCGCAATCAGGTTGGGGTCTTCGGTGAGATCGCCGGAGAACATCGCGAGCACTTGCTTCTCGCTCTTCGCCAACGACACGAGCCGCTCGATGCCATAAGGCCAATACGATTCACCGCCGAGATGATCGACGATGACGACCTTCGCGTGACGCAACACATCATCGACGTAGAAGTCCACTGACGCCGGCTGGCGCAGGAACGATTGATTCGCCAGCCGCACTTCGGGAAAGCCGGCTTCGAGGCGCGGAAAGACGCTTGCAAGCAACGCAAGCGTGGTGTCGGCGGAACTGAGCACGACAATGGGCGCGCGCGTCTGCTCGATACGCATGACGCCTGCGGCATCGTCGACGAATCCTCCCGGAGTCGTGCGTAGCAAATGCATCGTGCTAAGCCTGCGCGAGCGCGTTGGCGAGCGCGGCGTCGAAGGCGCGCTGAAGCGTCGGCTGATCGAGGTCTTCGCCGATCAGCACGAAGCGGCTTGCGGCTTCGCCGTCGGACCAGCGCCGGTCGAAGTAGCTATCGAAACGGCGTCCCACGCCTTGCACGACAAGACGCATTGCAGCGCCGGGCAGTGCCGCGAAGCCCTTCACGCGATAGATCGTGTGTTGCTCGACGAGCGTGTGCAACGCCGCGATGGCCTGATCGCGCGATTCGACATGCGCCTCGACGACGACCGAATCGAAGTCATCGTGATGATGATCCGCGTGGCCTTCATCGTCCACGGAGCCGTGATGATCGTGCCGCAAGTGAATCGTCTCTTCCGATGCCGCCTGCAAGCCGAGCAACGCATGCAGATCGAGCTTGCCCATCTGCGCGGGCACGATTTTCACTTCAGGCGGAATCTCCGGCCGCACGAGCGCTTCCACTTTGCTGAGCGCATCGGCGTCCATGAGATCGGTCTTGTTGACGATCACGAGATCGGCAGACGACAACTGATCCTCGAACAATTCATGCAGCGGCGATTCATGATCGAGGTTCGGATCGGCCTTGCGTTGCGCATCGACAGCAGCGGGATTGGCCGCGAACTGTCCGCTCGCGGCGGCGGGACCATCGACGACGGTAATGACCGCATCGACCGTGAAGGCATTCTTGATGGACGGCCAGTTGAACGCTTGCACGAGCGGCTTGGGCAATGCAAGACCCGACGTTTCGATCAGCACGTGATCGATGCGCTCGCGCCGCTCGAGCAATTGCTCCATCACCGGATAAAACTCTTCCTGCACGGTGCAGCACAAGCAGCCATTCGCAAGCTCATAGAGATTGCGGTCTGCCGAAGCCGCTCCGTCATCGCAGCCGATACCGCAGCCCTTTAGAATTTCCCCGTCGATGCCCAACTCGCCGAACTCATTGACGATCACGGCCAGGCGCAAGCCCTGCGCATGGGACATGATGTGGCGCATCAAGGTGGTCTTGCCGCTGCCGAGAAAGCCGGTCACGACGGTGACGGGAATCTTGCGGGTTTGCATCGTTGCTCCGTGGCTCGTGTGTGCGTGCGCCGTGCATCGCGCCGATGGCGGCGTCGAATGCGGTGTGAAACGGGAAAGCGCACGGCTTCGTGGATCATGGGTCGAGCCGCATCCCCGCGGCGTCGGTCCTCGCGAAAGTCTGGCCGGTATCCGGGCTTGCGGCTTCATTGCGCGGCCTTCCTGCCATGCTCATGACAGTGGCCTTTGGCGCAATGCGCGGAATCGATATTGCGATACCGCCAGTCGCTTACCGTTGCGGGGGCAGCGCAGGTTGGCGCGCGCTTTCATTAGAAAAAAGCCAGGCGCTTCCTGCTTCCCGTTTAACTGTGCGCGAAAGAAGCTCGCGCACGAGCACCAAAACTGCGTGAAAGTCTAGGCTGAGCGCGAGGGAGCGTCAAGGAAACACGCGCTATCAGCAGGCGCATATGGTATCTTTGGCCCGCGACTGGTGCTCGCGCGTTCGAACGCAACGCGCAGTTAAACGGGAAACAGGAAGCCGCGAGTTCTTTGATCGAACGAAGCGTGCCAGCCTGTGCTGTCCCCGCAACGGTACGCGACCGGCGGGATTGCATGCGTGCAATGCCGCGCATCGTGCGCACACGCCACTGCCGCTCGCGGCGGGAAGGCCGCACGATGAGGTCGCAAGCCCGGATACCGGCCAGCGCAGGGGACGAAGCGCATCGCTCATGCATGACGATGCGCTTTGCCAGACGCCGCGCATCCGCGAGGGACGCATGCGCCGCTCGAGCCGCCCATTCTTTTCGATGAAGTCTATTTGCGCAAATGAGCGCGGTCTTGCAGTCGGCATCGGTTGCAGGCGAGGCGCAAGCGCCGACGCTATTGAAGCCGCCGTGCGTGCCGCGCTGAACGAATCGAGCCTTTCCTTCGAGGATATTTCTTTAGCGGCCAGCATCGACGCTAAAGAGAATGAAGCCGGTTTGCTGGCGTTTTGCGCGCGCCATGAATTGCCCTTGCGCTTTTTCAAAGCGGAAGAAATCGCGCGCGTTCGCAGCAGTTATTCGCGTCATGCGGACAAGCACATGAATGTCGATGGCGTATGCGAGCCTTGCGCGCTGCTTGCGAGCGGCGGCGGGCACCTTGTCGTGGGCAAGACCATCGTGGGCGGCGTGACTGTCGCCATTGCAATGAATCAAGCTCTGTCGAGCACGAAAACCTCATGAAAACCGATACCGAATCGCATCTGCGCATGACGCAGCGTCGCAAGGAAGGGCACGAAAAGAAGCAGGCCGCCGCCGATCACGAGAAAGGTTTATTGATCGTCAACACGGGCAACGGCAAGGGCAAGACGACGGCCGCATTCGGCATGGCAGTGCGCGTGCTCGGCCACGGCATGAAGCTCGGTGTCGTGCAATTCATCAAGGGCGCATTACACACATCCGAGCGCGACTTCCTGAGCGCCGTGGCGAACTGCGATTTCGTCACCATGGGCGACGGCTACACATGGAACACGCAGAACCGCGAAGCCGACATGGCGACCGCGCGCAAGGGATGGAACGAGGCACGGCGCATGATCGAGAGCGGCGAATATCAGATGGTCGTGCTCGATGAACTCAACACCGTGCTCAAGTACGAGTATCTGCCGCTGGATGAAGTGCTGGATGTGCTGAAGGCGCGGCCCGCGATGCTGCATGTGGTCGTGACGGGCCGTCATGCGCCGGATGCGCTCGTCGACATCGCGGATCTCGTCACGGAGATGCGGCTCGTGAAGCATCCGTATCGCGAGCAAGGCGTGAAAGCGCAACGTGGCGTCGAATTCTGATGCTGCGCTGCCCTGCACTCTTCGTTAGCGCGAGCGCATCGCATCAAGGCAAGACCACGGTGACCGCTGCGATTGCGCGCCATCATGCGCGGCTCGGCCGGCGCGTGCGCGTCTTCAAGACGGGTCCGGATTTCCTCGACCCGATGATTCTCGAACGTGCGTGCGGATCACCGGTTTATTCGCTGCATTTATCGATGGTCGGACTCGACGAATGCCGCGCCTTGCTCGCACAGGCGGCGCGCGAAGCGGATCTGATTCTGATCGAAGGCGTAATGGGTTTATTCGATGGCACGCCGAGCAGCGCCGATCTCGCGGCCGCGTTCAACGTGCCCGTGCTTGCAGTGATCGGCGCGCATGGCATGGCGCAGACCTTCGGCGCGGTCGCGTTCGGGCTTGCGCGCTATCGGCCGGATGTGCCGTTTTACGGCGTGCTCGCGAATCGCGTTGCATCGGCACGTCATGCGCAAATGCTCTCGGAAGCCATCCCCGAAGGGCTGCGCTATTGCGGGCATGTGTCGAATACGGACGATATCGCATTGCCCGAGCGTCATCTCGGACTCACGCAAGCGCAAGAGATCGCGAGCCTCGATGCACACCTCGATCGCGCCGCCGATGCCATCGCCGCAACCGCGCTTGCTGAATTGCCGCCGCATGTGGACTTCGACGACGCGATGCCCGAAGCGCCGCCGCGTTTGCTCGATGGTCTGCGGATCGCCATCGCGCGCGATGCCGCGTTCTCTTTCATTTATCCCGCGAATATCGACTTACTGAAAGCGATGGGCGCGACCATCGCGCCGTTCTCTCCGCTCGCCGACGAGCCCGTGCCTGCCGATGCCGATGCGCTCTATCTTCCCGGCGGTTATCCGGAGTTACACGCGGCGACGCTTGCATCGAATGCGCGCACGCGAGCATCCATTCGCGATCATGTTGCGCGTGATCGCGCGGTCCTGGCGGAATGTGGCGGCATGCTTTATCTGCTCGACACGTTGACCGATCTCGAAGGCGCAAGACACGCGATGCTCGGCGTGCTGCCAGGCCATGCATCCATGCAGCGGCGTCTTGCCCGACTCGCGATGCAGCGCCTCGACACCGCACATGGCGCGCTTACCGGCCACACGTTTCATTACTCCACGCTCGATACGCCCATGCAGCCGCATCTCAACGCGACACATGCAACGACGGGCGCAGCAGGCGAAGCGTTTTATCGACACGGCCGCGTGACGGCCACTTATATGCACGCGTACTGGCCTTCGAATCCCGCCGCAGCCGCTGCGCTCTTTCGCGGCACGACACTATGACGACGACAGACCTGGCTTTCACCATCGAACGCGCAAAGACTCAGGAGCCGATCGGCTCGCCGTGTACGGGCGTATGCAAGCTCGATCCCGCGCACGGACTGTGCGCGGGATGCTTCAGAAGCCGTGAAGAGATAAAGGCCTTTAGATCGATGAACGATGTCGCGAAGCTGACGCTGCTCGATCAACTACTCGCAAGACGATCGACGATCGCGCCATGACTTGCGCTCAAATCGCCGCCATCGTCCGCAATGCCGGACGTTCGAGTTCCCGCGCGGCAAGCGCGCCGAACAAGAGACCTAGTGTCGTCCAGATAATCGCTTGTATGCCGATCGCCGCCACGCGGAAATTCCATAGAAGCGATGCGGAAAAATCCGCAGGCACTTCATCGACGCGCGGCAGCACGAACTGCGCAAGCAGCATCAGCGCGATATAAGCTGCGCCCGCGATGACCGTCGCGCGCCAGTTGCCTTGACGCGCATGCAAGCGCCTTTGCAGCCACACGGCGAAGACGGCCGCCGCAATCGACATCGCCACCATGCCGAAGAACAACGCGGTGCGCGGTCCAATGGTTTCAGGATTGCCGACAGCGGGCGGATTCGGCGGGTACTTGAGAAACGGCACGATCGCCACGCTCACGAATCCCAACATGGCAAGCAACGCCGATGCGCCGCGCGCATGCAATGCGCCGAGCCGTCCATAAGCGAACGCGAAGACGAGCGAGAAAATGCCGCCTAACGCGGTGCCGAATACAGCGACGCCCGTTAGCAGACCGAGGCCCGCTTGAGTATCGCGGCTAACGATTTCTTCGTCGCCTTCATGCTCATGCGACTGCGCAGCGCCGTCCTGATGCGAATGCGCATGCTCGTGCCGTTCCTCGAATGCAATGGCGCGCTCGACCGACGGTTCACCGACAGTCTTTGCAAACGCGAAGCCGAGCAAGCCCGCGACGAGTCCCGCGATCATGCCGCGTATCAACAAACTGCGAATCATGGCGCGTCCTCAGTGGCACGGAAAGCCGAGCAGATGCCGGCCGTCGTGAACGAATTCGTGGACGTACATGCCCGAAATAATGGAGGTCGCGCCTTGCTCTGCGCCGACGAAGTAAATGGCGATCAGCAGAATGAGGCCGATAAACACGGCCCAGGGCAGCACTTCGCGCACCGGAATGGGGACAGGTGCATCGATTGAAGGCGAAGAGGAAGCGGCGGAATACACCGTCGCGTTAGTAGCGTTCATTGAAAGTTCTCCAAGGGAATAAGCGCGTCCCGATAGACGAAGAGCATGCAGCGGGGTCTGACTCGCGAGTTGCTTTAACAACAGACTCGCTTACAGTGGCGCGACCGTGCCGGGTTTTCACCGGCTTCCTCGCATTGCAAGCTTGCCATTCTATGACGATTGCCGGCAAAGTAAAGCAACGATATTCATAGCCGCCGATTCAATTGAACGTCATTCTGCTCTGTCACGCCGCCACGCATGCAATGAAAGCCGCGCGCTTTCCGACCGGCATCGAACCCGCCGCGCGCGATGAACGCGCTGCACTTGCTGATCGTTTCGCGGCGCAAAATGTCGCTGTCATTTCCAGCCCCGCCGCAGTAGCACGCGAAACGGCTGGCTGGCTGACGAGTGAGTTCGACATCGATTCCGCGTTCGACGACATCGACTATGGCCGTTGGCGCGGCCATGAAATTCGTGCGATCGCACAACAGGACCCCGAAGGCGTGGCGTCATGGCTCGCGGATATGCACGCGCGTCCGCATGGCGGCGAAAGCATCGCGATGCTGGCCGAACGCGTCGGCAAAGCGCTTCAGCGCATGGCGGCCGACGCATCGCATGAATGCTGCATCGTGGTCACGCATGCCATCGTCGTGAAAGCGGCGCTTGCGCATGTTCGCGAGGAGCCGCTCGCATCGCTCGCGAAGATCGATCTCGTCCCTTTGTCCGCGATAGGGCTCGAGTACGATGCATCGCGCGGCGCATGGTCGGAACGAAACTTCGATTCACACGACAGGCTCAAATGCATCGACAGCACCTGATGCTGCCGCATCCCTCAAGGAGACTCTCATGGCGCATTACGTTGACGGTTTCGTCGTACCCGTGCCGGTCGAAAAGATCGACGCCTACCGGACCATGGCTGAAGAAGCCGGCAAAATCTGGCTGGAACATGGCGCGCTGCAATTCGTGGAATGCATCGCCGATGACGTCAAGCCGGGCGAACTCACTTCGTTTCCGCAGAGCGTTCAACTGAAGGAAGGCGAGACCGTTGCATTCTCGTGGATACTCTACGACTCGCGCGAGCAACGCGACGCAGTGAACGAGAAAGTCATGAATGACCCTCGCCTGAAGGCCATGATGGAGAAAGGCGAGCCGCCGTTCGACGGGAAGCGGATGTTCTTCGGCGGATTCAGGACGCTGGTCGAACTCGGACGCGCCTGAGCGCTTTAGCCAATCACTTTAGAAAAGGAACGACATCGACATGTTTATCGCCATGAATCGCTTCAAGATCGTACCGGGCGCCGAGGCTGACTTCGAACGTCTATGGACGAGCCGCGATACTTATCTGAAGGACGTCCCCGGCTTCGTCGAATTTCATCTGCTCAAAGGCCCGGCGAAGGACGACCACGTACTCTATTCGAGCCATACGATCTGGGCGAATCGGGCGGCTTTCGAAGACTGGACGCGTTCGGACGCGTTTCGAAACGCTCATCGCAATGCGGGCGGCGAGACGCGCCAGCTTTATCTGGGACATCCGGAATTCGAAGGCTTCGAGGTCATTCAAACGGTCAAGTAACACGCGCGTTTTACACACCTATGAAAAAAGCGCGCTAATCGACTGTTTGAGAAGCTATGCCTTCGCGCCGCGTGCCATGCGTTGCAGCGTCGAGGAATCGATCGCGGCGGCGCAAATGCGCACGGCTTCGTTCAGCGTGCGCGGCCGCCCCTTGCCGAACTGCGACTCGAGCATGGCGACCGCGCGCACACGCTCGTCATTGCCGAGCTTCTCACCCGTTGCAAGCTCCAGCACCGAGATAAAGTAAGCGGCAGGAGGCGTTGCGCGCCCTGCCGGAGTTCGGTGTCCACCGTCGGCGCCATGCGTTTCGCCATCGCGGTGGCCATCGAACGCCATGCGGCGCGCAGGACGCGTCGTCCATTCTGTGTCGTTTCGACTGGTCATTGGTCTGATCATCGCTGAAGTGCTCTGCGCTCTCGCGCGCATCGTCATCTGATTGAAACCTCAGCAAGGACCGTTCCAACTCTCGTTAATCAATCGAGCTTTGTTCCGACAAAACGAACTTCGCGGCGCGACATGCCGCGAGATCCCACGCCGCGCAACCGACCGATTTGAAGACCACCGGACATCCGGACGGCTCTTTAGACGCAAGCGCGGTCGCAAGCGGAATCACGTCGTTCCACTCGACGCCCGCGAGAATGAAATCACCCGCTTCATGGCGCGCGCCTGCGGTATCGTCGACATAAAGCTCGCTTGCATGAATAGTCGATGGCGCGATTTCGGCGGCATCCGCCGTGAATGCGCCCACGCCGATCACGAGCCGATCCGCTTGCGCGGGCATTGCATAGACCGGCGACTTGCTCGTGGTGGCGGCGATCACGACATCGATCGATTCCGGAATAGCCGCATTTTCCAGCGGTTCCATGTTCGCCGATAAGCGCGCGTTTTCCTCGAAGAACACACCCGCGCGGCCGGCACGCGAGCCGAGCACGTAGATGCGGGCATCGGGATAAAGCGCCGCGAGTGCTTCGACGTGATGCGCGGCCTGCTTGCCCGTGCCGATCAGAAGCACTGCGCGCGGCGGCTTCGCAGCGAGCGTGCGGATGGCGAGCATCGATACCGCCGCGGTGCGCCTGCCCGTTACCGTGGGACCATCGAGCATGAATTGCAGCGCGCCGGTCGATGCATCGAACGCACTCACTTGACCGTGTATCGTCGGCAAGCCGAGTGCGCCGTTGCCGGGGCAAACGTTCACGAGCTTATGGATCGCGATATCGGCGGCGGTCGCGGGCATCGACAACATCACGCCGCCGTGCGGAAGCGGCACGACCAGGCGCTCGGGACTGGCAATGCGGCCCGCTGCGTAATCGAGCATGGTCGCGGCGAGCGTATCGACGAGACGGTCATATGGAAGAAGGCGCGCGGTTTGCGCCGCATCGAATGTGTCGGTCATCGCTGATCGGCTCCCTTATTGAATGTATGCGCGGGAATATTCTAACGGCGGCGAAACGCGTGTCATAAAGCGCGAGCCTTTCTACAATGGACGCTTGAATGCGGCGTCATACGGCTGCCATGCGAAACCGTCATAATCGGCCATTCGCGCCGCTCAAACAAACGCTAAACCAAAATCGCGCGATACCAACCGCATTCCGGAGCCGGACATGAACATGACCGACAAGCAGCGCCGCTTTCACGCCGACGTGATCGACAGCTACGACGAAGAGTTCGAGATGGAGATCGACGACCGTCTGCTGGACGGCGAAGCTGCGTTTTCCGATGAAGATCGCGAGCTTCGCAAGACCTATTTTCGCGAGCTGTTCCGTCTTCAAGGCGAACTCGTCAAATTGCAGGACTGGGTGGTGCATACGGGGCACAGGCTCGTCGTGATATTCGAAGGGCGCGATGCTGCCGGCAAAGGCGGCGCGATCAAGCGCATCACGCAGCGGCTCAATCCGCGCGTGTGTCGCGTGGCTGCCCTGCCCGCGCCGAATAATCGCGAACGCACGCAATGGTATTTCCAGCGCTATGTATCGCATTTGCCGGCGGGCGGTGAGATCGTACTCTTCGATCGAAGCTGGTATAACCGCGCGGGCGTCGAGCGCGTCATGCATTTCTGCACTGACGACGAATACGAAGAGTTCTTTCGCTCGGTGCCCGAGTTCGAGAAGATGCTCGTGCGCAGCGGCATTCAGATCATCAAGTACTGGTTTTCGATTACCGACGACGAACAGGAAGTGCGCTTTGAGGCGCGCATCGAAGACCCGCTCAAGCAGTGGAAGCTAAGCCCGATGGATCTGGAAAGCCGTCGCAGATGGGAGGCCTATACGGCGGCGAAGGAAGTCATGCTGCAACGCTCGCATATTCCCGAAGCGCCGTGGTGGGTGGTGCAGGCCGTCGACAAGAAGCGTGCACGTCTGAACTGCATTCATCACCTGTTGAGTCAGGTGCCTTATCACGAGATCGAGCATTCATCCATTGAACTGCCTGAGCGTGTGTTCAATCCCGATTACTTGCGCCAGCCGGTGCCGCAGGAAATGTACGTGCCGGAGATTTATTGACCGCCTTGGCAGCAGTGATGGCAGGCGATACGTTCGATAGCCTGCCCGCGCTGACGCAATACCGCCTGGCGTGCGACGAATTGATAAGCGTGCTGCGACCCTTTGAACAGCATCACGAACATGACTTGCGCGAGATTGAAGTCCAGGGTGACCATCAGGCGCATCAACAGCAGCAGCGGCAAGACCACGGCTGGTTGATAGAACTGTCTAGCGATCAAGGCTCTCATTGGCGGCTCCAGTTCCCATGATTGAAATTCTATGGATTCAAGGGATCGGGATAAATGGCCCGCACATGAAGACATATGTTCCTTGACGCGAACAATCGAAACTGAAAGCAAAAGGCCCCGCATCGAGCGGGGCCATGAAGTGCATCAGTTCTTCGCGAGACTCGGTTCGGGCACGGGCGTCGGCATCGAATCGCCCCATCCGCCGCCGAGCGCGCGTATCAGATTCACCGTCGATACCGCCTGCGTCCCCGCAAGCTGGACCGCCGCGCGCTGCGATTGCAGCACCGTGCGTTCCGCGTCGATGACATCGAGGTAATTCACCGCGCCTTCCGTGTATTGCGTGCGTGAAAGCTGCGCAGCGCGCACCGATGCATTCACCGCATCCGCTTGCGTCGATGTTTGCGTTTCGAGAATGCGCAAGTCCGACAGGTTGTCTTCCACTTCGCGGAACGCAACGAGCACTTGCTGACGATAATTCGCCACGTCCTCTTCGTACACCGCGCGCGCATTCGCGAGGTTGCCCTTGCGACGCCCGCCATCGAAGATCGGCAGATTGAGCATGGTGCCCGCGAACGGTCCGAGCAGGAACGTACGGCTCGACCAGTTGAAGAGATCGCCGAGCGTCGCCGATTCGAAGCCGCCCGAGCCCGTCAACGTCAACGACGGAAAGAACGCCGCCTTGGCCACGCCGATGCGCGCATTGGCCGCCGCCATCGATCGCTCCGCTGCCGCGATATCCGGACGACGCTCCAGCAACGACGAAGGCAAGCCCGGCGGCACGCGCACCGTCACCGGCTTCAGCGGATTCGAAGCCATGGTGAATTGCGCGGGCGTCTTGCCGAGCAGCACCGCGAGACTATGTTCCGATGCGGCGCGCAAGCGTTGAACCGTCATCGCGTCCGACCGCGCCGTCGCGAGTTCGGACTTCGCGCGCGCAACGTCGAGCTCGCTAATGTCGCCTTCCGCGAAGCGCCGCTGCACGAGCTTCAGCGCTTCCTCGCGCAACGACACGGTGCGCGCGAACACATCGGCTTCCGCATCGAGTTCGCGCAAATTGAAGTAGTTTTGCGCGACGTCCGCCTGCAATGCGAGCTGCACGGAGCGGAACAACGCCTCGCTTTGCTGCGTGTCCGCGTTGGCGGCTTGCACGCTATTCGATACGCGCCCGAATAAATCCACTTCATACGACACGCTGGCCTGCGCACGCCACAACGTCTGCGCGGGAATGTTCGCGTCGGGCGGCTGGAATTGCGAGGCCGGCGACACCTTCTCGCGCGTCGGACCGAAGCCCGCATCGAGTGTCGGGAAGAGACCCGCGCGCGCCGTCTGGTTGATCGCACGCGCTTCCTTCACACGCGCCGCCGCAGCCTTCAGGTTTTGATTGGCCTCTTGCGCCTGGCGTTCGAGATCGTTGAGCGCGGCGTCATCGAAGATCGTCCACCATTCGCCGCGCAGCATCTCTTCCGAAGGCTGCGCGGTCTTCCACGTGCCCGCTTCCGATGCAGACAGCGAAGGCGTTTCCTTATACGCAGCGGGTGCGTTCACATCGGGCTTCTCATACGTCGGCGCAAGCGAGCAACCCGCGACCACCAGCAGCGACGCCATCAAGGCGGGCAAGCCCAACCATCGTTTCATTAGCAGCTTGTTCATCATCGACCTCATTGCGCTTCGTACGAAGCACCGATACCGCGCATCTGCGGATGCGTGCCGTGCTTGTCCGTCACATGCTCCGCGCGGCTCAGCTTGCGCAGGATCACGTAGAAGACCGGCGTCAGCATCAAACCGAACAGCGTCACGCCCAACATGCCGAAGAACACCGCGACGCCCATCGCATGACGCATTTCCGAGCCCGCTCCCGACGACAACACGAGCGGCACCACGCCCATGATGAATGCGATGGACGTCATCAGAATCGGACGCAGACGCAGACGGCTTGCTTCAATCGCAGCCTGCACGATGGAACGGCCCTGCATTTCCAGCTCGCGTGCGAACTCCACGATCAGAATCGCGTTCTTCGCGGACAAGCCCACGAGCACCATCAAGCCGATCTGCGTGAAGATGTTGTTGTCGCCATCCGTGAGCCATACGCCGAGCAGCGCCGACAAAATGCTCATCGGCACGATGAGGATGACCGCGAGCGGCAACGTCAGGCTTTCATACAACGCAGCGAGCACGAGGAACACGAGCAGCACGCTGATCGGGAACACCCACAGTGCAGCGTTGCCCGCGAGAATCTGCTGATACGTGAGGTCGGTCCATTCGAACTTGATCCCGCGCGGCAGCACTTCAGCCGCGATGCGTTCCGCTGCCGCCTGTGCCTGACCCGACGAATAACCCGGCGCAGGACCGCCGTTGATATCGGCCGCCGTATAGCCGTTGTAGCGCACCACCATTTCCGGGCCATACGTCGGCGTCACTTTCACGAGCGAGGAAAGCGGCACCATGTCGCCATTTGCGTTGCGGGTCTTCAACAGGCCAATGTCCTCGGGATTCGCGCGGAACGGCGCGTCCGCCTGCACACGCACCTGATACACGCGTCCGAAACGATTGAAGTCGTTCACATACAGCGAGCCGAGATAGACCTGCATCGTGTCGAACACATCGGTCACGGAGACGCCCAGTTGTTTCGCTTTCACGCGATCCAGATCCACGTTCAACTGCGGCACGTTGATCTGATAGCTCGAGAACGTCGGTCCCAGTTCAGGCGTTTGCGATGCGCGCTTGATGAAGGCTTGCGTGGCATCGGCGAGTGCGGCGTAGCCTAGCGCACCGCGATCTTCCAACTGCATCTTGAAGCCCCCGAGCGTCCCGAGGCCCAGCACCGGCGGCGGCGGGAACACCGCGATGAACGAGCCCTTGATGCCCGCATACTTCTGGTTCAACGCACCGGCGATGGCATTGGCCGAGAGCGCCTTGTCTTTCACGCGATCCTTGAAAGGCTTGAGCGTGACGAACACAATGCCCGCGCTCGACGAATTCGTGAAGCCGTTCACCGACAAGCCTGGAAACTCCACAGCGCTTTCCACGCCCGGCTGCTTCAGCGCGATATCGCTCATCTGGCGAATCACGCCTTCCGTGCGATCGAGCGATGCGCCATTCGGCAACTGCGCGAAGCTGATCAGATACTCCTTGTCCTGCGCGGGCACGAAGCCGCCCGGCACGATCTTGCCCATCAGCACCGCGCCGCCGAGCAGCACCGCATAGATGACCATCATGACCGCCTTGCGGTTGATGACGCTCTTCACGCCCTTGCCGTACGCATCCGATCCGCGATGAAAGACCTTGTTGAAGCCGCGGAAAAAGCCGCCGAACACGCGGTCCATGCCACGCGTGAGCCAGTCCTTCGGTTCGTCGTGACCCTTGAGAAGCAGCGCCGCGAGTGCCGGCGAAAGCGTCAGTGAGTTGAACGCGGAGATCACCGTCGAGATGGCGATGGTCATTGCGAACTGCTTGTAGAACTGGCCCGTGAGACCGGACATGAACGCGAGCGGCACGAACACGGCAACGAGCGTGAGCGCAATCGCGATAATGGGTCCGCTCACTTCGCGCATGGCCTGATACGTGGCATCTCTCGCCGATAAACCCGCCTCGATGTTGCGCTCCACGTTCTCGACGACGACGATCGCGTCGTCGACCACGATACCGATGGCGAGCACCATGCCGAATAGCGAGAGCGCGTTGATCGAGAAGCCGAACGCGAGCAGGAGCGAGAACGTCCCGACGATCGACACCGGCACTGCAAGCAGCGGAATGATCGAAGCGCGCCACGTCTGCAGGAACACGATCACCACGAGCACGACGAGCGCAATCGCTTCAACGAGCGTATGAATCACTGCCTCGATACTCGAACGCACGAATTGCGTCGGGTCATAGACGATCTGATATTCGAGGCCCGCGGGCATGTCGGCCTGCAGTTCCTTCATCGTCTTGCGCACTTCATCGGAGATCTGCAGTGAGTTCGCGCCCGGCTGCTGGTTGATCGCAATCGCAACCGCCGACTTGTTGTCGAGCAACGAACGCAACCCATATTCGGATGCCGCGAGTTCGACACGCGCGACATCGCTGAGATGCGTGACGGCGCCATCGGGCGAAGTCTTCAGCACGATATCGCGGAACTCCGACTCGTTCTGCAAGCGTCCGCGCGCATTCACGTTCAGTTGCAACGGCACGTTGGGCAGCGTGGGCGATCCGCCGATCACACCCGCCGCGACCTGCACGTTCTGCTCGCGAATGGCGTTGACCACATCGGTCGCCGTCATGCCGCGCTGCGCGACCTTCTGCGGGTCGAGCCATACGCGCATCGAATAGTCGCCCGATCCCCACAACTGCACTTCACCCACGCCCGCAATACGTTCCAGCCGATCCTTGACGTTGATGAGCGCGTAGTTGCGCAGATACGTCATGTCATAGCGGCCGTTGGGCGAGTTCAAGTGCACGACCATGGTGAGCGTCGGCGATGACTTGATCGTCGTGACGCCGAGACGCTGCACGTCCTGCGGCAAGCGCGGCAATGCCTGATTCACGCGGTTCTGCACGAGCTGCGTGTTCTTGTCCGGGTCCGTGCCGAGCTTGAACGTCACGGTCGTGGTGAGGTTGCCGTCGCTATTCGCCTGCGACTGCATGTACAGCATGTCTTCCACGCCGTTGATCTGCTCTTCGAGCGGCGAAGCCACGGTCTCCGCAATCACCTTCGGATTCGCGCCGGGATATTGCGCGTGCACGACGACCGATGGCGGCACCACTTCCGGATACTCGGAAATAGGCAACTTGAACATCGCGATGATGCCCGCCAGCAGCACGACCACCGATAGCACGCCCGCGAAGATCGGGCGGTCGATGAAGAATTTGGATATGTTCATGACGAGTTCTTTCCGTTGCGGATCGCGCGCATTACTGCGCCGACGCCGTCTTCACGACGGGCGCGTCACCGCTGTTGTTCATCGCGACGCCATTGACCTTCACGACATCGTTCGGGCGCACGCGCTGCAAGCCGTTCACGACGATGCGCTCGCCCGATGCAAGTCCCTTCGCAATCACGCGCAAGCCGTCATGCGTTTGCCCGAGCGTGACTTCGCGGTACTGCACGCGGTTGTCCTTGTCGACGACCATCACGTACTTCTTGTCCTGATCGGTGCCGATAGCGGCATCGTCGATGAGCACCGCCGGATGCGGCGTGCCGCCGCCGACCTTGATGCGCGCATAGAGACCCGGCACGAGCGAGCCATCGGGATTGTTGAAGCGTGCGCGCACGCGAATGGTTCCGGACGTCGTGTCGAGTCGGTT
Organism: Caballeronia sp. ATUFL_M2_KS44; assembly: GCF_023630965.1. Taxonomy (NCBI): domain Bacteria; kingdom Pseudomonadati; phylum Pseudomonadota; class Betaproteobacteria; order Burkholderiales; family Burkholderiaceae; genus Caballeronia; species Caballeronia sp. ATUFL_M2_KS44. The sequence continues at coordinate 770,384 of NZ_JALQEA010000039.1, forward strand.
ATCGACGGAATCGACGACGCCTTCGCGCGAATAACCGTCTTCATTCGCAAGGCCGAGCGACACCGGCACCGTGTTGCCCGCATCGCGGCCGAGATAGCGCAAGTAAGTTTGTTCGTCGACATCGAACGATGCATAGATCGGCGATACCGAAACGAGCGTGGTCAGCAAAGGCGCGTTCGCACCCGTCGACACGATGTTGCCGACAGTGAGTTCCGCACGCGACACGCGCCCCGACACAGGCGCCGTGATATGCGTGTACGCGAGATTGATCTTCGCGGCTTCGAGCGCGGCCTGCGCGGCCTTCAGGTTGGCGACGGCCTCGCGCGCGGCGTTCTGCTTCTCGTCGTAATCGCGCTTGGCGATGGCGTTATCCGCGAGCAGACGTTCGGCGCGCGCGGCATCCGTCGATGTGTAGCCGTTGCGCGCCTGCGCCGCTGCGAGCTGCGCCTGTGCGCGATCGACTTCGGCTTCATACGGACGCGGATCGATGGTGAAGAGCGCATCGCCCTTCTTCACGAGCGCGCCGTCCTTGAAATGCACCGCGACGATAGTGCCCGGCACGAGCGGGCGAATGTCCACGTGATCGACTGCTTCGAGCCTGCCGGAGTAGCTTTGCCAGTCGGTGATGGTCTTCGAAATAACGGTCGCGACATCCACTTCGGTGGCGGTCGGGCTGTGCGCGGCGGCTTTGGCCTCGTTGATGGCCGCGTCGCCGTGGCCGCGCCAGGCGGTATAGCCGCCCGCGCCGGCGATGACCAACGCAGCGCCTAGCGCGGCGTAGATGCGTTTGCGATTGAAGAACATGATGGAAGCTCCGGTTGCGTTGAGATTGTTTTTTTATGGTGCGTGGGCCTGGCGCTTATTTGGTGCGCGCCAGCCGCTTTCTGAAAAAGGCGACGACATCGGCCAGGGCATCGGGATGCGCGGCGAGCGCGTGATGCGATGCCTTGCAATGCCGCGTGACTTCGGTCGGCACGCCCGCCGAAATGAGTTCGGCTGCGTATTTTTCGGCCTCGATATGCAGCAGGTCATGCTCCGCGCTCGCGATCAATGCAGGAGGCAGGCCATGCAGACGACGCGACTCCAGCGGCGCCGCATACGGATGCAGACGTTGCGACGGATTCGGCAAATACGCCCGATAGCAGCGCGCGCATTCGCTCAGTTCCAGATCGGGGCACAGGACCTTGCGTTCATCGGCGACGCGCGTCATGCTCGGATCGAGCAGCGGCGCGAGCAGCGCTTGCGCGGACATGCGAATATCGCCGCGATCGCGTGCGATGGCCGCCACGCAAGTCGCGAGATTGCCGCCCGCGTCATGGCCCGCGATGCCTATGCGCTGCGGGTCGGCGCGTTGTCCGCGTGCATGCGCCACGGCCCATTGCGCCGCGCGATAACCGTCTTCGGGCGCCGCGGGAAACGGAAAGTGGGGTGCAAGCGAATAGCCGACCGACACGACCCACGCAGGCGTATCGCGTGCGATGGTGGCGGCGGCGATGTCGGCGTCGTCGAGTGTGCCGTGTGTAAAGCCGCCGCCGTGAAAATAAAGGACGATGGGCAAGACCGTGCCGTCCGACGCGGGGCGATAGCTGCGCAGCATGATGGGCTGCACATGCCCCGCAATGCGCACCTCTTCGATGCACAGTCTCGGGCCTTGCTCCAAATCCAGCAGTGATGCCATGGTTATTTCCGTGCACGGCCCTGAATGTCGGGCCGTCACGCGTAAGTTGCGATGGTGCGAATTCTGGAGTCCACGCCTTTTTTAATAAATGCCTATAATCCGGCAACACAATTCGGTGACCCCGAACAATCAATCGCTTAAGCCATGCGGCGAATCTCTTAGCCAGCCGCTTAAAACTCTCTGCCTCACTTCAGCATCGAAGGGACGAACATGGATCGGCTCCAAGCAATGCAGGTCTTTACCCGCGTCGTCGACACCAACAGCTTCTCGCGCGCAGCGGATACGCTGAATTTGCCGCGTGCATCGGTGACGACGATCATTCAAAACCTCGAAGCCTTTCTCAACGTGCGGCTGCTTCAGCGCACCACGCGCAGGCTCAATCTCACTCCAGACGGTGCAGCGTATTACGAGCGCTGCGTGCGCATCCTCGCGGATATCGAGGAAGCCGAGAGTACGTTTTCGAACAACGGCAAAGGGCCACATGGAAAATTGCGCGTGGATATGCCGGGCGCGATCGGGCGGCTGATCGTGATGCCGCAGCTATGCGATTTCCACACGCGCTACCCCGATATCGAACTGATGATGGGCTTCGGCGACAAGCCCGTCGATCTCATTCAGGAAGGCGTCGATTGCGTGATTCGCGTGGGCACGCTGCAGGATTCGAGTCTCGTCGCGCGGCGCATCGGCGTATTTCAGGGCGTGACGGTGGCGAGCCCGCACTATCTCGAACGCAACGGCACGCCCGGGACGCTCGACGATCTGCAAAACCATACGGCAGTGAATTATTTTTCGAGCCGCACGGGACGCATCATGGACATGGATTTCGTCGTGGACGACGAGACCATCGAAGTGAAGATGCGCGGCATGATCGCCGTGAACGATGCCGAAGCGTATTTGAGCTGCGGACTCAAGGGCGTGGGCATCGTGCAAGTGCCGCGCTTCATGGCGCTGCCGTATTTGCGTTCGGGCGAACTCGTGGAATTGCTGCCGCAATGGAGTCCGCTGCCGATGCCTATTTCCGCGGTGTATCCGCACAATCGCCATTTGTCGCCGAAAGTGCGCGTGTTCGTCGACTGGGTCGCGGAATTGTTCGAGCGCTGCCCGCTGCTGCAAGGCCAGAAGGAAGCGGAAGAGCGCTGCCTGCCGACGAGCACCGCATCGCCGATGGTCGTGCGTCACGGCACGCCCGAAGTCGCGGGCACGGCAGACGTGGTGGTTTGAGGATTATTCGTCGATATCGATAAATCTATTCGCGGATCGGACATTTATCCGCCGCGACGACGCGACTACATTTCGTCCTGCCACGGCGCATCCCGATCAGTACCGGATGCGCCGTATCCCGAAGGATCGAAAGGAGTCGCACATGAAACGCTATCTGGTTACGAGCCTCTCGCTCGCCGCAGTGTCCGCCGTTATTTCAAGCGCCGCGTTCGCGGAAGGCGGTCAGGGAATCGGCCGTGCGGGAACGTATCTCACGCCCACTCAAACGACTGCGAGCGCAAGCGAAGCGCCCAAGACGCGCGCGCAGGTACGCGCCGAGCTTGCAGCGGCCTATTCGAATGGCTCTTTGCCGGCGCTCAACCGCAATACGTATCCCGCGCGCAGCATGTGGGGCGATGCCGTCGCCGCGCAATCCGAAGCACGCAATCGCGCGATCGTCGATTATGCAAACGGCTCGGCGGTGCAAACGAATCTGACATCGCGCTGATTCGTTCGGCATTCTAATCAATTGAAGTGAGCTAAAAGCATGTTCGAAATCGACACCGCACTCGAGCAATTCTCTCTGCTCGATGATTTCTCTTCGTACACGCCCGTGTGGCGGCCCTTCGTGGAGCATGCGCAAAACGATGCCCACGAATACGCCGGCAACGAGCATCGCGAAGGTCTTTAAGAAGTCACTTCCACAGCCGTCAACGCGCGTTCTATCACGCCCGCCAGCTTTCCGAAGGCGGGCGCGATTTCATGATTCGGCACGCATGCATAGCCGAGCATCAAGCCTCTGAGCGCGGCGTCGCGATTCATGTAGTAATTCACGAGCGGCCGCGTGACGACGCCATTCGCGAGCGCATCGTCGGCGATGGCGACATCGTTCGCGCTACGCGGCAATTCCAGCACGAAATGCAGCCCCGCTTCGTCGCCGCGCACGGCGAGCGTGTCGCCGAAACGCGCGTTGATCGCGTTGATGAGTAACTCGCGGCGTTCGCCATAAAGCCCGCGCATGCGCCTCACATGCGAAGTGAGATGGCCATCGAGAATGAATTCCGTCAGCACCGCTTGCTGCATCAATTGCCCTTCGCGATAAAGCTCGGCAATGCCGGTGCGAAACGTATCGACGAGATTGTCCGGCACGACCATATAACCCATGCGCAAGCCGGGAAACAACATCTTGCCGAGGCTGCCGACGTAGATGGTCTGCCCCGAATCGTCGAGTCCCTGCAGCGATGACAGCGGCCGGCTACCGTAGCGAAACTCACTGTCGTAATCGTCTTCGATAATCCACACGCCGTGCTGCCGCGCGAATTCGAGCAGCGCACGACGCCTCGCGAGACTCATCACCATGCCGAGCGGATATTGATGCGACGGCGTCACGAGCGCGATGCGCGGCGGCGCGGCCATGTCGCGCGCGGTGGGATTGAGGCCCTCGTCATCGACGGGCACCGGCACGAGCGTCAGCCCCGACGATTGCAGCACGCTGCGCACGCCCCAGTAACACGGCTCTTCGACCCACGCGCGGTCGCCGGTATCGGTCAGAAGTCGCACGGTCAGATCGATCGACTGATGAATGCCCGTCGTGATGATGATCTGGTCCGGCGTGCATTTCACCGAGCGCGCGACGCGCAGATAGTCCGACAGCGCACGCCGCAGCGGCCGGTAGCCGCCGCCCGGCGCATACGTCAGCAGTTCGGGACTCGCGCGCTTCCAGAGCCGCGACTGCAGACGGCTCCACGTACGCGACGGAAACTCGGCGACATCCGGCACGCCCGGCATGAACGCGCCCCACTGCTTCGGCGAGACGCCCGCCTGCGCGATCAGCCGTTCGCCGCGCTTCGAAATGATGCACGGCTTGCGCGGCGGTTCATCGACCGGCTCCTGCTTTTTGCGCGACGCGGCGCCGTCGCTCGGGGCGGTATCCGCGACATAGGTGCCGCTGCCGGTCGTCGACGTCACATAGCCTTCGGCCGTCAGCTGGTCGTAAACATGGAGCACCGTGTTGCGCGCGATGCCGAGATCGCCGGCGAGCGTGCGCGAACTCGGCAGCTTGGTTCCGGAGGCAAGCTGCCCGGTCAAAATGGCCTGCTGCATCAGATCGAGCAATTGCCGGTAGACCGGTTCGGCGAGCGTCCGGTCGAGCCGCGTGCTCAGCCAGTCCGCAAGGATGATGGTGTCCAAAGCCTTTCCCCCGAAGCCGGAGCCGCGCGCGCAATGGCCCGAAGTGGCTCCCAGATGAATATTGAAATGGCTCCCCATTGTAGAACCGTCGCGAGCTATAGTTAGCAGAGGCAGTGGAAAAAATTTCCGGGGCCGCGCGCCGTTTCAATGGTTCGTTGAGGCCGCCGCGCATCAGGGCACACGCATTCGGCTTTCCGAAGGAGACACGGAAGATGAAATCCGATCAGGTGATCGTCAGCTTTCGCGGCGTCCGCAAGACCTATGACGGCGAAACGCTCGTCGTCAAGTCTCTGGACCTCGACATCTATCAGGGCGAATTCCTCACGCTGCTCGGGCCGTCGGGCTCGGGCAAGACCACGTGCCTCATGATGCTCGCGGGCTTCGAATTCCCGACCGGCGGCGAGATCTGGCTCGACGGCAAGCTGCTCAACAAGGTGCCGCCGCACAAGCGCGACATCGGCATGGTGTTTCAGAACTACGCGCTCTTTCCGCATTTGTCCGTGCAGCAGAACGTGGAATATCCGCTCACGGTGCGCAAGATGTCCGCCGAGGAGCGCGCGCATCGCGTGAACAACGCATTGAAGATGGTGCGCATGGAGAGCTTCGCGAAGCGTTATCCGGCGCAGCTTTCGGGCGGGCAACAGCAACGCATTGCGCTGGCTCGCGCGCTCGTGTTCGAACCCAAGCTCGTGCTGATGGACGAGCCGCTCGGCGCGCTCGACAAGCAACTGCGCGAGCACATGCAATACGAACTGAAGTCGCTGCACGAGAAGCTCGGCGTCACGTTCGTCTACGTCACGCACGATCAGGGCGAGGCGCTCACCATGAGCGACCGCGTCGCCGTGTTCGACAAAGGCATCGTGCAGCAGCTCGATACCGTCGATCACCTCTACGAAGCGCCTTGCAACGAGTTCGTCGCGAACTTCATCGGCGATAGCAACCGGCTGCGCGGCACCATCGAGCATGCTCACGGCGATTACTGCGAGATCCGGCTCGCGGACGGCACGCGGCTCTCCGGCCTGAACGTCGCGCGGGCGACTGCGGGCGCGTCCGCCGTCGCGTGCATCCGCCCGGAGCGCATGAAGCTCGCGGCCCGCGACGGCATCGACGGTGCCAATGGCCACACCAACGCGCTCGCGGGCGAAGCGAAGAGCCTCATCTATTTCGGCGATCACGTGCGCATGCGTTGCGGCGTGCGCGAACAGGACGAATGTTTCGTCAAGGTGCCGCTCGGCACGCAGGCGCTCGAAGGCTTCACGCCCGGCGCGCCCATCGCCCTCGAATTCGCGCCCGAGCATTTGCGCGTGTTCGCGTGACGCGCGTCACCGGCATGTGCGCGAGCAGGCCGTTCATCCCGCAGTCCATCGATAAAACCAAGCAGACAGAGGAAACCATCATGAGGAAGTTCGCGTTGTGTTCCATGGCGGCGGCGGCCGCGCTCGTGTGCGCGTCGGGCGCATCGGTCGCGTTGGCGGCGGAAATCACGGTCGTCAATTTCGGCGGGGCGAATGGCGACGCGCAGAAGGTCGCGTTCAATCAGCCGTTCGAAAAGTCGACCAACAACAAGGTCACGGCCGTGGAATACAACGGCGAGCAGGCCAAGGTCAAGGCGATGGTCGAAGCGAAGCACGTCAACTGGGACGTGGTGGAAGTCGAATCGGGCGATCTCGGGCGCGGCTGCGACGAAGGTCTCTACGAGAAGCTCGACTGGTCAAAGATCGCGAAGAAATCGGAACTCGTGCCCGAGTCGCCGCAAACGTGCGGCGTCGGCTTCTTCGTCTGGTCGACGGCGCTGGCCTATAACGCCGACAAGCTCAAGAGCGCGCCGGCTAGCTGGGCGGACTTCTGGGACACGAAGAAATTCCCCGGCAAGCGCGGCATGCGCAAGGGCGCGCGCTACAACCTCGAATTCGCGCTGATGGCCGACGGCGTCGCGCCCAAGGACGTCTACAAGGTGCTCCGCACGAAGGCGGGCGCGGATCGCGCGTTCAAGAAGCTGGATGAACTGAAGCCGAATATCCAGTGGTGGGAAGCGGGCGCGCAGCCGCCGCAGTTTCTCGTCGCGGGCGATGTCGTGATGTCCACGGCGTATAACGGCCGTATCGACGCGGCGCGCAAGGAAGGCAAGAACCTGAAGGTCGTGTGGAACGGCAGCATCTACGACCTCGATTACTGGGCGATTCCGAAGGGCTCGCCGAACAAGGACGTGGCGACGCAATACATCGCGTATTCGGTGTCGCAGAAGCCGCAGCAGGTGTATGCGCAGAACATCGCGTATGGTCCGGTCAACAAGGCTGCGATCACCGCGCTCGACGCGAAGACCCAGGCCGACATGCCGAACTCGCCGTCCAACGCGAAGAACGCGGTGTTGCAGGACATGGCGTTCTGGACCGATCACGGCGACGAACTGGAACAGCGCTTCACGGCGTGGGCAACGAAGTAAGCGATTGACGGCGGTCCGAAGGCCGCGCTTTTCACGAAGCGCGGCCTCGCTACCGACAAGCATGGAGACACCAGCGTGAACACCATCACGATCGCCGCAGACGATTCACGCGAATCCACCGCGCGCCTGAAACACGAGCTGAAAATCGCCGACGCGAAGAAGCGCGCGATGGCGCTCGCGCTCATCGCGCCGCTCGCTATCTTTCTGTTCCTGATTTTCGTCGTGCCGATCGGCGCGCTGCTCACGCGCGCCATCCAGAATCCGGAAGTCGCCAACGCGCTGCCGCATACCGGCGCGGCGCTCGCCGGCTGGGACCGCAAGGCCGCGCCGCCGGACGCCGCGTATGCCGCGCTCGCGCAAGACCTGACCGCCATCCAGGACGGCGATTCCATGGGCGCCCTCGCCCGCCGCCTCAACACGGAGATTCCCGGCTATCGGTCGCTCGTGGCGAAAACCGCCCGCGCGATGCCGCTCACCGGCGACGACGGCAAGGCGCTCCCGCCGCCGCAAGTGCGCGCGAAGATCATCGAAATCGACGAGCGATGGAACGATCCGGCCTACTGGCAAGCCATCGCCAAGAACGCGGGCCGGCTGTCGCCGTTCTATCTACTGGCGTCGCTCGATCACAAGCAGGACGGCTTCGGCAGTGTCGTTCACGCGGACCCGGACCAGTCCATTTACCTCAACGTCTTCGGGCGCACGTTCGTCATCGGCTTCGCGGTGACGTTCTTCGCGCTGCTGCTCGGCTATCCGCTCGCGTACTGGATCTCGACGCTGCCCGCACGCCGCGCGAATCTCGTCATGGTGCTCGTGCTGATTCCGTTCTGGACGTCGGTGCTCGTGCGCGTCGCCGCGTGGATCGTGCTGCTGCAAAGCGAAGGGCTCGTGAACAAGGCGCTCATGGGCAGCGGGGTGATCGGCTCGCCGCTTTCGCTGCTCTTCAACCGCGTGGGCGTCTACATTTCGATGACCCACATCCTGCTGCCCTTCATGATCCTGCCGCTGTACAGCGTGATGAAATCCGTGCCGCCCACATATCAGCGCGCGGCGGTTTCGCTCGGCAGCCATCCGTTCGCCGCGTTCTGGCGCGTGTATGTGCCGCAGACGTATCCGGGCATCGGCGCGGGCGTGCTGCTCGTGTTCATTCTGGCAATCGGCTACTACATCACGCCCGCGCTGCTCGGCGGGCCGAACGATCAGATGGTGAGCTACTACATCGCCTATTTCACGAACGTGACGATCAACTGGGGCATGGCGTGCGCGCTCGGCGCGCTGCTGCTCGCCGCGACGCTCGTGCTGTATGTGGTCTATGGGCGCTTCACGCGCTCGAACGTGAGTCTGGGGTAAGCACGATGAAACTCGCCAAGCCGCTGTTCGCGCCGCATACGTCCGTCGTCGAGCGCATCTGGTACTTCGCGCTGCGCATCATCTGCGTGCTGACGCTGCTCTATCTGATTCTCCCGGTGCTGGCCATCGTGCCGCTGTCGTTTTCGTCGAGCACGTTCCTCGTCTATCCGATTCCCGGCTTCTCCATGCGCTGGTATCACAACCTCGTCATGTCCGACGAGTGGCGCATGGCGGCGAAGAACAATTTCATCGTGGCGCCCTCGGCCACCATCGTCGCGACGATCTTGGGCACGCTCGCGGCCGTCGGCCTGACGAAGGCCAACTTCGCGGGCAAAAGCCTGCTGATGGCCGTGCTCATCTCGCCGATGATCGTGCCGGTGATCGTCGTCGGCGTCGGCATGTATCTGTTTTTCGCGCCGCTCGGCATCGCGAACACGTATTTCGGGCTGATTCTCGCGCACGCGGCGCTCGGCGTGCCGTTCGTGGTGACGACCGTCGGCGCGACGCTGCAGAACTTCAACACGAACCTCGTGCGCGCGAGCCAGTCGCTGGGCGCGAATCCGCTCACGACGTTCTTCCGCGTGACGCTTCCGGTGATCGCGCCGGGCGTGATTTCGGGCGCGCTCTTCGCGTTCGCGACATCGTTCGACGAAGTGGTCGTCACGCTGTTTCTTGCGGGCGCGGATCAAACGACGCTGCCCCGGCAAATGTTCACCGGCATTCGCGAAAACATCAGTCCGACGATCGCCGCGCTGGCGACCATCCTGATCGTGTTTTCGACGAGCCTGCTGCTCGCGCTGGAGTGGTTGCGCGGGCGCGCGGCGGCGCGGGCGGTGGCGTAAGCGAGTTTTGGAGCGACCTAAATGCATGTCATTTTCATTCGGCATGCCTTCGGTTACTTTTCACATCGCTTACTCGGACAAAAAAACGGTCCGGCGCGGCTTGATCGACATTGCATCCGACAGGCCGCAAACCCTTGTCCATCAAGGCTCCGCGCTAATCGCTGCCTGATTGCCGCGATTATTCGTGCCAACGGGACAGTGTTTTCACCGATGTCGTATTTATCGGAATATGCTTAATGGCGTACGGTCTAGGTCGAGTCAAAGCCTGGAACCATGCCATGACAGCACTTTCGAAACGAGCCGACCCGTGGTCACAAACGGTTCACCAGCTCGAAACGATTCCCGCCGACACCGGCCGCATCGCCCCATCGCAGAAAACCGCACGCGCCGAAAGCGCATTCGTCGAACGCCTGACGCGCGACTGGCATCGCGCGCACCCGCAGCCGTCCAATGACCGACTGCCGTTTCCGCAAGCCATCGTGCGCGTGATCGAGCGGCCGAGCAGCGCCACCGCGCTCGTCTACTGGTCCGATCCCGGCAACTGCCATTACGGCTATCAGGGCTGGCGCGCGACCACGGCGCACGCCGAGGGCGTCTGTTCGTTGTCGGGGATGCCGATCCATCGCGGCGATCAGGTGTATCGCCCGTCGCAGCGCGATCCGAAGCCGCAAAACGCAGCGGCGATGATTCTCGCCGCCGCCATGCCGAAGAACGAGGAAGTCGAAGCCGACGTCCACGGCTAACCCGCCGCCTTCGCTTCGCGGTCAGTAGCCGACCGTGAAGCGCTGACGGACCGGCTCGCCGCGCTCGAACGCGTCGAGAAAGGCGATGGCGAAGTCGTCGAAGGAAATCCAGCTTCGGCCGCTGCCGTCGACGAGCAGTTCGTCCACGCCGAGCCGGAATCTGCGAGTGCGCGGGCCGCTCACGAATTCCGCCGACGGCGACACGTAGGTCCAGCTCACGTCCCATTCGCGCCGCAACGCATCGAGAAAGGCCGCGCCCGCCGTCGCTTCCGCGCGATACACCTCCGGAAAATCGGGCGAATCGAGCACGCGCTGCCCCGGCGCGGCATACAAACTCCCCGCGCCGCCGACGACCATGAGGCGCGGCACGCCCGCCCGCTTCACCGCGCCGACGATCGCGCCGGCCGGCACCGATTGAAAGCGCGTCGCGCTGAACAGGGCGTCGTGGCCGGCGATCGCGTCGGCGAGCGCGGCGGTGTCGAGCGCATCGACGTTGCGCGCGGTCATGCCGTCGCGCGGGGCGAGCGCGGATGTGTCGCGGGCGAGCGCCGTCACGGTGTGTCGACGGCGCAACGCTTCTTCCGCCAATCGGCTGCCCACATTGCCGGTCGCGCCGACGATCGCGATCTTGCTCATGCTCGTTCTCCTTTCGTTCGCGGCGTGAAGCGCGGCGTTCGTCGCGTCGGTCATTCATACGCGATCGAAGAAAAAATGCAGCCGTGCCGCGTCGATCAAACCGATTCCATTTTCATCCGGCGCCGGCGATGAGAAACATTTCGGCGTTGCCTTCAACGTCGAATATCGACGGCCGATCCGCACTATTGCAATTTCCGAGCCGGTTTTAAGCGCGTCCGCCAATAGCGAGTGCGGGGGGCCATAATCCAAACCACACCATGATGCGAGCGCGACCACATTAAACTAGAGGCCCCGCGCTCTTTCGAAACGCGTCATAACGGCGATTCCCGGCGCGCCGGACGCAACTCGTTTCGCAAAGGGTTCCAATGAAAGTCGTCAATTTGTCATGACACTGGTTTATCTTGCAGGTCCTCGCCGCTCCATTACCGGAAGGAGTTAATCGTGAAGAATCCGCAATTGCAGGGTGCCATCGAAGGACGCGACAATCCGGCAGGCGAAACCGCCTACGAGCCGATTCCGGTCGGCGCCGCGCCGGCTGAATCGGCCGATGAAGCCGACCATGTCGATTCGCTGGACATCCCGCTCAATTACGGCATCGTCATGGACGCCGTCAGGGACGCGGTACGCGCGAATCCCTGAGCGTTCGAATCCCCGTACATATGCAGCGCCCCACTCGGGGCGCTTTTTTTTCGCGCGGCGAACGCCGCGATATCTCGCCACATGTCATCCGGCCGATATTCAATTCAGCGTCCGGTCGGCAATTCATACCGCCTTCAAGATGGCCCGCGGCAGCTAATTATCCAATCAATAAACGTTTTAATTGACTGATGAATAATCGCGCCTACTCGTTGTGAAGCGTGCAAGTCAAGCGGTATAAAACCCGCAATATTGCTCGCCGCACTGAATTAACGCGATGGTACACTTCGCCGTCCGCTAGCGCGGACCCACGCCGCATATGGCGCGCCCGTTGTCCACCGTTCGTCCAGCCTAACGACGCCCGAAATTCCGAATGACCGCCGCCAGGCAATAGTTTTCCCAGTATTTGCGATCGATTCTCCTTTAGATGATTTCTTCTGGCGAAACAAATCGGCCGAACTGCCTTCAAACGAATCGTGGCGTCTGAATGAATGTGAAACGGGCGTTCGCATTGGCGCTGTGGAACAGCAAATAAAGGTAAAAATAACCGATTAACTCGCGCGCTACGGCGCGTGCTTCCGAAACAACAATAATGGCTGCACCTTTCGATTACCTGCTCGACCGGCACATCTCCAGGCAATGGCGCGGCCTGCTGTCCGCGCTCGCGGATGAGTTCGAGGCGCAGATCGGCGGCGCGGAACTGCGGCAACTGATGCACCGCGTCGGCAGCCGTTTCGCCGATGCGTCGCCGTTGCCGCCGTGCGCATCGACGGCCGAACTCGCCGACGCGCTCAACGCGCGCTGGCAGGAAGCCGACTGGGGCTTCGTCGAACTGTCCGACGAGCGCGACCACCTGAGCATCGTTCACTACTGCGCGCCGCTTCGGGCGTTCGGCGAAAGCGCGCTCGCGTGGACGCCCGCGTTTCTCGAAGGCGCCTATCAGCATTGGCTCGCCGCGCTGGGCGCGAACGGACTCGCCGTGCGGCAACACGGGCAAATGAACGGCGAATTCGACGATGACGCCGCCATCGAATTCCGGCTCGCGCGCGGCGCGGCCTGAACATCGTTTTTCTGGGTATGGGCCGCATCGAAAGAAGCGGCATCGACCGTTCAGGATCGGACGGCGAAAAAAGCACGCAACACCGGCCACGGTTCAAGCAGGGCATCACGAGGATGCGGCATTCATGAATACTTCGCGCGACATTGAAAAGCTGTTCGATCATTTCGGCGGCAATGCAGGGGAATATCAGGAAATCGGCCGGGAGAACGAGGCCCGGAGCGCCCGCACGCGCTGGCCGCTGCTCGCGACGCTCGACTTCGCGCAGCCGGCCATTCCGGAAATCGCGAAGCGCCGCGATGCGCGCGCCGATGCGCCCGCGCCCGCGCCGCACGCCACGCAACAAACGACGCCCACGCCGATTCATCGCGGCAAGCCGCCGCTCTTTGCGCGGTCGCATCGCCGGACGATTCCGCCGGTCAATGCGCCCGCGAATGCGTCCGCCGCGCTCGATTCGCTGAGCGCCGCGCGATTCTCGTCGCCGGCGGATGCCGCGCCGCGCGCGCCGGTGCCCGAGCCGCAGCAAGCGAAAGCCGAAGCGAAAGCCGAAGCGCCGCGCGTCGATCCGGCGCCGCCGTCGATCCTCGGCAAGCTCTTCCAGCCGGCGCCCGCCGCGCCGCGCGCATCGGACGATTCCCTTCCCGCGCTCTTTCACCGCCTGCGCAACGGCGGCCCACGCTCATGAAAGTCATCACGGTCGTTTCCGCGAAAGGCGGCGTCGGGAAGACGACGCTCGCCGCCAATCTCGCCTCGGTGCTCGCCGCGCGCAATCGTCGCGTGATCGTGCTCGATCTCGATCCGCAGAACGCGCTGCGCCTGCACTTCGGCATTCCACTCGACAGCATCGACGGCATTTCGCGCGCCACGTTGAGCCACGATCCGTGGCAAACCGTGATGTTCGACGGCGTCGATGGCGTCACCGTGCTGCCCTACGGCGCGCTCGTCGAGGACGACCGGCGGCGCTTCGAGACGCTCGTGGATCGCGATCCCGCGTGGCTCGCGCAATCGCTGCATTCGCTCGCGCTCGACGCGAACGACATCGTCATCGTCGATACGCCGCCCGGCTCCTCCGTCTACACGCGCACGGCGCTGACGGCGGCGAACTTCGCGCTCAACGTCGTGCTCGCGGACGCCGCGTCCTACGCCGCGATTCCCGGCATGGAGCGCATGGTCGATGCCTACGCCGCGCCGCGCAAGGACTTCGCCGGTCAGGGCTATGTCGTGAATCAGGTCGATCAGTCGCGGCAGTTAAGCAAGGACGTGCTGAAAGTGCTGCGCGACATGCTCGGCGCGAAGCTCTTTCCGGGCGTGATCCATCAGGACGAAGGCATCGCGGAAGCGCTCGCGTGCGACACGACGCTCATTCACTACGATCCGCTCTCGCAAGCCGCCGCCGATCTGCGCGCGTGCGGCGACTGGCTGCTCGCCGCCATCGATTCGATCGCCGCTTCGAGGAACGTCGCATGAGTTCGGCGAAGATTCCATCGCAGGAAACGGAGGTGAGCGTCGCGACGTCGCGGCTGGAACGCATCGTCGATGCGCGTATCTGGAGCAGCCGTTTCGTCGTGGCGCTCATGACGCTGTTCGCCGCGTTCGCGCTGTACTTCGTCGTTACCGTGCCGCTCGCGTTCGGCCAGCAGCTCGCGTTCGCGAGCATCTGCTTCGTCTGCGCGCTCGGCTTTCGCCGGCTGCAAGGCCAGTACGCGACGCTCGTGATGATCATGCTCTCGGTGACGGCGTCGGGCCGATACATGTACTGGCGGCTCACGGAAACGACTTACTGGGAGCGTCCGCTCGACGCCGCGTGGGGCCTGCTGCTCGTTGCCGCCGAAGTCTATGCGACGCTCGTGCTGATGCTCGGCTACTTCCAGACCGCGTGGCCGCTCAAGCGCAAGCCGCTGCCCTTGCCCGCCGACCGCAGCGAGTGGCCGACGGTCGATGTCTTCATTCCGACGTACAACGAGCCGCTTTCCGTCGTGAAGCCGACGATCTACGCGGCGCTCGCGCTCGATTATCCGAAGGACAAGCTCGCCATCCACGTGCTCGACGACGGCCGTCGTCCCGATTTCAAGGCGTTCTGCGAGGAAGTCGGCGTCAACTGGACGATCCGCACGCACAATCGTCACGCGAAGGCGGGCAACATCAACGAGGCGCTGAAGATCACGAAGGGCGAATACCTCGCCATTTTCGATTGCGATCACATCCCGACGCGCTCCTTCCTGCAAATCTGCCTCGGCTGGTTTCTGCGCGACAAGCTGCTTTCGATGCTGCAAACGCCGCATCATTTCTTTTCGCCCGATCCGTTCGAACGCAATCTCGGCACGTTCCGCAAGGTGCCGAACGAAGGCGAGCTGTTCTACGGCCTCGTGCAGGACGGCAACGATCTCTGGAACGCGACCTTCTTCTGCGGCTCGTGCGCGGTGCTGCGGCGTTCGATGGTCGAAGAGATCGGCGGCATCGCGGTGGAAACCGTCACGGAGGACGCGCATACGGCGCTCAAGCTGCATCGGCTCGGCTATACGACCGCGTATCTCGCGATCCCGCAAGCCGCAGGTCTCGCGACGGAAAGCCTCTCCGGTCACATCGGACAGCGCATTCGATGGGCGCGCGGCATGACGCAGATCTTTCGCATCGACAATCCGCTGACGGGCAAGGGGCTGAAGCTCGGGCAAAGGCTGTGTTACCTGAACGGCATGCTGCACTTCTTCTATGGCGTGCCGCGCCTCGTGTTTCTCACCGCGCCGCTCTCGTATCTGTTCTTCGGCGCGCACGTGATCGAAGCGGCGGCGAGCACCATCGCCATTTTCGCGCTGCCGCACATGATGCACGCGAGCATCACCAATTCGCGGATGCAGCGGTCGTTCCGCCACTCGTTCTGGGCCGAAGTGTATGAGTCGGTGCTGGCGTCGTACATCACCGCGCCGACGCTGCTCGCCGTCATCAACCCGAAGCTCGGCAAGTTCAACGTGACGGCCAAGGGCGGACAGATTGCGAAGGACTACTTCGACTGGTCGATTTCGCGGCCGTATCTCTTCCTGCTGCTGCTGAATCTGCTCGGGTTCATCGCGGGCGTGGTGCATATCGGCATGAACTGGCACGTGCGCAGCGAAGTGCAGACGACCGCGCTCAACCTGTGCTGGACCGTCTACAACATGCTGATCCTGGGCGCGTCGGTGGCGGCGGCGAGCGAGCGGCGGCAGGTCCGCACGACGCATCGCGTGAGCATGACGATGCCCGTCATGCTCAAGTTCCCGACGGGGCGCACGCTCGCGTGCGAGACCATCGACTATTCGGAAGGCGGCGTCGGCGTGAAGCTGCCGAACGGCATTCAGGTGCCGATGCACGAGCGCGTCACCGTGTCGCTGTTTCGCGGCGACGAGGAATACGCGTTTCCCGCGACTGTCGGTTTCAGCGAGCCGGGGCGCGTCGGCTTGCGCTTTCTGCAACTCACGCGCGATCAGGAATACGACTTCGTCAAGACGACGTTCGCGCGCGCGGATGCCTGGACCGGCTGGTCCGAAGGCCGTCTCGCGGATACGCCGCTGCGCGGCCTGTCGCATGTGCTGCTGGTCGGCACGCGCGGCATCGCCGGGCTTTTCGAGCATCTGTACAGCGACCTTCGGAGCGGGATGAGCAAAAGCCCCGTCGATGCGAAGAAGCTGACAACCAAAGATCAATGATGGGCAAAGGATCATCGAAGCCGCGTTCTGGCGGCGAGGGAAAGCGCGCGCGGCATTTCGGCGCGTTGATGTTGTCGATGGCGCTGGCCGCGCCGCTCGTCTCACAGGCCGATGCGCCCGCGAGCCCCGCCGTCGTCTATAACCCGAACGCGATCACGCAGCCCGCGCTCGCCGTGCCGGTTCCCGCGTTCTCCGGCAAGCCCGCGACGCCGCTCACCTCGCGCGTGCCGACCACCGCCGATCCCGGCACGCTCGTGCCCGGCGGACGCCGCCAGACGCTGACGTTCGCCGACTACGGCGCGCTCGATCCGCTGCAACTGCGCGGCACGGACGGCCAGAACGGCATCGCGTTTTCGGTGCGCGGCGACGAAGTCGTGACCGGCGCGGTGCTGCATCTGATCTACAGCTATTCACCGTCGCTCTTGCCGTCCATTTCGCAACTGAAGGTGCTCGTCAACGGCGAAGTCGCCGCGACGCTGCCGGTGCCGCGCGAGCAGGCGGGCACGCTCGTCGCGCGCGACGTGGCCATCGATCCGCGCTTCATCACCGAGTTCAATCACCTGAACGTGCAGTTGATCGGCCATTACACGCAGCAGTGCGAAGACCCGTCGAACTCGACGCTCTGGGCAACGGTCAGCAACGCAAGCTCGCTCGATCTCACGTATGCGTCGATTGCGAGCAAGCCGGATCTCGCCGCGCTGCCGCAGCCGTTTTTCGATCGCCGCGACGTGCGCCGCCTCGAACTGCCGTTCGTGTTCGCGGGCAAGCCGAGTCCGGGCGAACTGGAGGCGGCGGGCATGGTGGCGTCGTATTTCGGCTCGCTCGCGGGCTATCGCGGCGCGCTCTTTCCGGCGCAGACGGACGCCGTGCCGCTCGCGGGCAACGCGGTCGTGTTCGCGCTTTCCGATGCGAAGCTCGCGGGCGTCGATATTCCGCCGGTGTCCGGACCGACCATCGCGGTCGTCGAACGCGATGCCGCCGCGCGCGGCCGCCTGCTCCTCGTGCTGGGCCGCGACGACAACGAGCTGAAGATCGCCGCGAAGGCGCTCGGCGTCGGGCAGAACACGCTGTCGGGCGCGAGCGCGACCATCACGCAGTTCAGCGAACTTCAGCCGCGCCGCCCCTACGACGCCCCGAACTGGCTGCGCACCGACCGCCCCGTGCGCTTCGGCGAACTGGCCGAGGCGCGCGATCTGACCGCGAACGGCTACGACGCCGACGCGGTGCGCGTGAACCTGCGCGTGCCGCCCGATCTCTTCATGTGGCAGACGAAAGGCGTGCCGATCGACCTCGCGTATCGCTACACGGTGCGGCCCGCGCCGGATCGCTCGTCGCTCAACATCAGCGTGAACAGCGGCTTCGTGCAATCGCTGCGCATTCCGGCGGCGTCCGCGTCCACGTTCGATCTCGCGCATTACTTCAGCCGCGTGCTGCCGGACGGCACCGCCGCCGCGCGCCACGAAATCTATCTGCCGCCGCTTCTGATCACGCCGCGCGCGCAGTTGCGCCTGCACTTTTATTACGACATCCCGAAGACCGGCGAATGTCAGGGCCGCGTGCTCGATAACGTCGTCGGCGCGATCGATCCGAATTCGACCATCGACCTCTCCGGTTTCCCGCATTACATGGCGCTGCCCGATCTGGCCGCGTTCGCCAACGGCGGCTTTCCGTTCACGCGGATGGCGGACTTGTCGCAGACGGCGGTCGTGCTGCCGAACGATCCGAATTCCGCCGACTACAGCCTGTATCTGCTGGAGATGGGCCGCATGGGCGCGTCGACGGGATATCCGGTGACGGGCGTGACGGTGACGAGCGCGAACGATGTCGACCGCTTCGCCGACAAGGATCTCTTGATTCTCGGCGCGCCGGGCCGCCAGCCGCTTTTGCAGCGCTTCGCCAAACACATGCCGTTTTCCGGCGACGGCGACGCGCGCACCTTCCAGTTGAGCGACGTCGCGTTCAAGGTCGTCGACTGGTGGCACGGCGAGCAGGGGCCTGAGCGCTCGCCCGCGCGCGCGGATTTGTCGCTCGTGAGCGCGAACGGCGATGCGCTCCTGACCGGCTTCGAATCGCCGCTCAAGAGCGGGCGCAGCGCGGTGGCGCTCATCAGCGCGGCGGGGCAATCGGACGCGGACTTGTCCGCCGCGCTGCTCGACAACGACCTGCTGCCGTCCATCCAGGGCGCGATGGCCGTGATCCATGGCCGCACGGTCACGGTGACGTCGAACGGCGAGGCGTACTACGTCGGCCATCTTTCGCCGATGCATTACATGCGCTGGGCGCTCTCCGCGCATCCGCTGTTGCTCGTGTTTTCCGCGGTGATCGCCGCGCTGATCATCGCCGCCCTGTTCTACCGTGCGCTGCGCTCGCTCGCGGCGCGGCGTCTGAAGGATTGACATGCGTGAGCTTATCGACAGACTCGTGGCCGTCGCGGTCCTCGGGCTTCCCGCGCTCGCGGCACACGCCGCGCCGTCGTGCGACTGGCCGGCGTATCGCCAGTTCATCGAGCGCGCGGTTCAGGCCGATGGCCGCGTCATCGACCGTTCCACCGACGCGCAGCAGACCACGTCCGAAGGCCAGTCCTACGGCATGTTCTTCGCGCTCGTCGCGAACGACCGCGCGAGTTTCGATCGCATGCTCGGCTGGACGCGCGCGAACCTCGCCGCCAATCAGTTCGATGCGACCGACGCGCGGCTGCCCGCGTGGCAATGGGGCCGCAAGCCGGACGGCTCGTTCGGCGTGATGGACGCGAACCCGGCATCCGACGCCGATTTGTGGATCGCCTACGACCTGCTGCAAGCCGGGCGGCTCTGGAACGACGCGGCCTACGCGCGGCTCGGGCGCGCGCTGGCGGCGCAGATCGCGAAGCAGGAAATCGTCGATCTGCCGGGCTTGGGGCCGATGCTGCTGCCCGGTCCGCAAGGATTTCGCGCGAACGGCGTCACGCGGCTGAATCCGAGCTATCTGCCGTTGCCGCTGCTGCGCGCGCTCGCGCACGAGATGCCCGACGGCCCGTGGACGAAGCTCGCGCAGAACGCCGCGCGGCTCGTCAAGGTCACGTCCCCGCGCGGCTATGCGCCCGACTGGGCCGCTTACCGCGACGGCCAGTTCGTCGTCGATCCGAAATCCGGCGACACCGGCAGCTACGACGCGATCCGCGTCTATTTGTGGGCCGGCATGGCATCGAGCGCCGATCCGCTCGCGCGCCCATGGCTCGACACGCTTTCCGGCATGCAGAAGAGCGTCGCGCAGACGGGCTTCGCGCCGGAGAAAGTCGCCGCGACGACCGGCGCGACGACCGGCGCGGCAAGCGGCGAAGGCCCGCTGTCGTACTGGGGCGCGCTGGCGCCGTACTTCAAGGCGCTGAACGACGAGCGCGCGCTCGGCCTCGCCCGCGCGCATCTCGACGCGCTCGGCGCGCCGCCCGGCGCGGGCCGCGAGCCGGTCTACTACGACCGCGTGCTCGGACTGTTCGGCGGCGGCTTCATCGACGGGCGATACCGCTTCGACGAAACCGGCCGCCTCGTGCCGAACTGGAGAAGCGCATGCTGATGCGCACGCGACAACGCATCATCGCGGCGATGCTCTGTGCCGCGCCCGCGCTCGTCCTCGCGCAGACGGCCGCCGATCCGCTCAACGTGCTCATCGACCAGGGCAAGTACTGGCAGGCGCACAAGCGCGGCGATCTCGCGGAGCAGGCGTGGCAGAAAGTGCTGCGCATCGACCCGAAGCAGCCCGACGCGCTCTTCGGCATGGGCATGGTGCTCGCGGATCGCAAGGACGGCAGCGGCGCGCAGCAATACCTCGCGCAGTTGCGGCAGGTCGCGCCGAACTATCCGAATATCGACGAACTCGGGCGGCGGCTCGGCGAAGCGAGTCCGCGCGATCAGACCGTCAACGACGCGCGCCGTCTCGCGCAAAGCGGACAAAGCGCGTCGGCGGTGCAGGAATATAAGCGCGCGATCGACGGCAAGCCCGCGACGCCCGAATTGCAGCTCGAGTATTACCAGGCGCTCGCCGCGACGCCGCAGGGCTGGGACGAAGCGCGCCGCGGCCTCGACCAGCTCGCGCGCCAGAACGCCGACGATCCGCGCTACGCGCTCGCCTACGCGCAGCATCTGACGTATCGCGACACGACGCGGCGCGACGGCATCGCGCGTCTCGCGAAGCTCGCGGGCGACAGCGGCGTCGGCGCGCAGGCGAAGAAAAGCTGGCGGCAGGCGCTGTTGTGGCTGGGCGCGCGGGCATCGGATGCGCCGCTTTTTCAGGCGTACTTGCAGACCGCGCCCGACGACGCCGCCGTCAAGGCCCGCTTCGACGCGATGGTCCAGCAGGACAAGACCGCTCGCGAGCGCGCGCAAGCGGACGCAACCGTCGATGCGCGCGGCCGCGCCGTCGCCGATGGCTTCGCGGCGCTGGATCGCGGCGATCTCGTCGCGGCGCAGGCGCGCTTTTCGGCGGTGCTCGCGGCGAATCCGAACGATGGGGACGCGCTCGGCGGCCTGGGCGTCGTCGCGCTGAAGCAGGAACGGTTCGCTGAGGCGCGCACGTATCTCGAACGCGCATCGCGTGCGGGCAACGCCGCGCGCTGGAAGGACGCGCTCACGAGCGCGACGTACTGGACTTATACGAGCGATGCCATCGGCGCGCGCAGCAACGGCGAGATCGCGAAGGCGAAGGCGCTGTTCGAACGCGCGATCGCCGTGAATCCGGCGGATGTCACCGCGCAGACGCAACTCGGCGACATGCTGCTCGGCAGTGGCGATGCGCGCGGCGGGGAAGCGGCGTTTCGCATGGCGCTGCGCCGTCAGGCCGACAATCCCGACGCGATTCGCGGGCTCGTCGGCGCGCTGGCCGCGCAAGGACGCGGCGACGAGGCGCTCGCCTTCGCGAACAGACTGAACGCGGAGCAGCAGGCGAAAGCCGGCGGCATCGACAAATTGCGCGGCGAGGCGCAGGCCGCTCAGGCGCGCGCGGCCGAAGCGCGCGGCGATCTCGGCGCGGCGCGCAGTCTCTTCGAGGACGCGCTGCTCAACGTTCCCGACGATCCGTGGCTGCGTCTCGATCTCGCGCGCATTTACGTTCGGCAGGGCGCGGTCGGCAATGCGCGCAGCATGATGGACGGCCTCGTCGCGACGCATCCCGACATGACCGATGCGCTCTACGCGAGCGCGCTGCTCGCCGCCGAAACGCAGGACTGGTCGGCGGGGCTCGCGCAACTGGAGCGCGTGCCGGCGGCGCAGCGCACGCCCGCGATGACGGCGTTGCAGCATCGCCTGTGGGTGCAGCAGCAGGCCGAACTCGCGACGCGCGCGGCCAACGCGGGCCAGCGCGCGCAAGCAATCGCGATTCTTCAGCGCGCGGAGCCGGTCGCGGCGGGCGACGCGGAACTGACGGGCGCGGTGGCGTCGGCGTATGTGAAAGCGGGCGATGCATCGCGTGGACTCGCGCTGGTGCGCGGCGCGATCGCCCGTGCGCCGAACGACGCGGGCTTGCTGCTGCAATACGCGGGCATTCTCTCGTCGACGCAGCAAACCGCCGAACTCGGCGCGGTCATGCGCCGCCTTCAGTCGATGCCGCTCGCCACGCAGCAGCGCGCCGACTTCAACGATCTCAACGTGGGCATCGTGATCGCGCAGGCGGATGCGGTGCGCACGCGCGGCGATCTCGCAGGCGCTTACGACGTGATCGCGCCGTGGCTCGCCGCGATGCCCGACAACGCGGACCTTCAGGCGGCGCTGGGGCGCATGTACACGTCGGCGGGCGATGACCGCAACGCGCTCGCATGCTATCGCGCGGCGCTTGCGCGTCGTCCGGACGATGCCGCGTTGCAGAGCGCGGCGATATCGGCGGCGACGGGCGTGCGCGACTTCCGGCTCGCGGAATCGCTCGCGCAGCAGGCGATGGCCGCATCGCCGAACGATCCCGGCCTGCTCGCCGCGATCGGGCGGATGTATCGCGCAGAAGGCAAGCTCGATCTCGCCGCGCAGTTCCTGCAGCGGTCGCTCGTCGCGGCGAATGCGCCTGTGGCCGCGGGCGCGGGACGGAACGGCAATGTTCCGCGCGACTGGCAGGCGGCAATGAATCGCATCGGCTCGACGCCGCTTCCCGGAACCAATCCGTTCGAAGGCAAGACGGCGGTCGGGACGGCGGCGTCGGGGAATTCGCAAGCCAATTTCAATTCGTCTTACTCGACTCCCGTGCCGACTTATCTGCCGCCCGCGCAGCCTGCGCCTTCCGTGCCCTATTCCGTGCCCGCTGTTTCGCCTCGGGCGGGCGCCAGTGGCGGGTATGGACCGGATTCGTATGGGTCGGCGCAATCCGGCGCGCCGCGTGCGATGGCGACGCAGGCTTACGGCCCCGTGCAATCAGGCGCGACGCCGGCAACGACAGGCGGCGGTTATGGACCGGACCCGTACGGCTCCGCGCAATCGGGCGCGCCGCTGCAGCCGTATCCGGGGCAGGAACCGGGCGCTTATCCGGCGAACGGTTATCAGCCCGATGCGCAGCAGCCCGCGCCCTACGGCAATCCCGACGCCTACGCCACTTCGCCGTGGCCGATGTCCCCCGCCGCGCGCGATGCGCAATCCGGCGGCAATGCGGCGCCTTCGGCTGCGAAGCGGTCGGCCTCGCGCAAGGCGGGCGCGGCGCAGGCATACGGCGGGCAGCAGCCGGCGTATCAACAACCGTATCAGCCGTATCCGCAGCAGTACGCCCAGCAGCCGTACGCCCAGCAGCCCTACGCGCCGCAGCCCTACATCCCGCAGCCGCCCGCCGGATACGCGCAGCCGTACTACCCCGCGCAAGCCCAACGCGCCGCGTCCGCCGCCACGATGACCGCCGGCGGCATGCCCGCGCCCGCCGCGCCCGTCGGCGGAATCGCGAATTCGCAGACCGCGGGCGTCGCCGAAGAACTCGCGGCGATCAACCGCGAGCAGGCCAGCACGATCTCGGGCGGCGTCACATTCCGCAATCGCGATGGCGAAGACGGCCTCTCGAATCTGACCGATATCGAAGCGCCCATCGAAGGCCGCATCAAGGCGGGCAACGGACACGTGATCGTGCGCGCGACGCCCGTCACGCTCGACGCCGGCACCGCGAGCAGCACGCCGCAAACCTTGTTGCGCTTCGGATCGGGCAACGGCGCGCTCTCGACGCCGCCCGCCAACAACTACGGCTCGCAAACGGCGACGGGCGTCGGCCTTTCGGTCGGCTATGAGAATCGCCACTTCAAGGGCGATATCGGCACGACGCCGCTCGGCTTTCGCGAAACCAACATCGTCGGCGGCGTGCAGTATCAGAACGCGATCAGCGACAAGGTGTCGTATTCGATCGCCGTCGCGCGCCGCGCCGTCACCGACAGCCTGCTCTCCTACGCCGGCGCACGCGATGCCGGCGCGGGCCTCGAATGGGGCGGCGTGACATCGAGCGGCGGCCGCGCGGACCTCGGCTGGGACGACGGCACGAGCGGCGTCTACGTCAACGCGGCGTTCCAGTATCTCGACGGCCGGCATGTCGCGTCGAACACCGCCGAGAAAGGCGGCGGCGGCGTCTACACGCGCATCCTGAAAGACGCGGACCAGACGCTGACGGTCGGCGCGAACACGACGCTCATGCATTACAGCAAGAACCTGTCGTACTTCACGTACGGGCAAGGCGGCTACTTCAGCCCGCGGCAGTACGTGATCCTCAATTTCCCGGTCGAATACATGGGACGTGCCGGGCTTTTCACCTACGATGTAAAGGGATCGGTGGGCGTGCAGCATTATCGAGAGGACGCGTCGGCGTTGTTCCCGGCCGGCGTGCCCGACTCCATCGCCGTGCCGGACGCGAGCGCGCTGGCTTATCCGGGCCAGAGCAAGACCGGCGTGTCGTATTCGCTCAGCGCGACCGGCGAATATCAGCTTGCGCCGCAGTTGACGTTCGGCGCGACGGCGTCGTTCGGAAACGCGTATCAGTATCGCGAGTGGCTGGCGGCGGTGTACGTGCGATACAGCTTCAACCGGCAGGACAACGTGCAGCCGCTGTTCCCGCCGCAAGCGTTCAGCTCGCCGTATCTTTCGTTGTCGAATTAGTCGGCAACGCGACGGGCGATTTGATCGGCGTGGATTGCGCGATGCCCGCGCGGGCATCGCTCATACCGAGGACAACCATGACCTCGACCTTCATCGACCGGCGCGAGGCGGGCCGCGAACTCGCCGCGCTGCTTTCCGCTTACGCGAACCGCGACGATGTCATCGTGCTCGGCCTGCCGCGCGGCGGCGTGCCGGTCGCGTTCGAAGTCGCGAGCGCGCTCGATGCCGAACTCGATGTCCTCGTCGTCCGCAAGTTGGGCGTCCCGTGGCAGCCGGAACTGGCGATGGGCGCCATCGCGTCCGGCAACGCGTTCTATCTCGACGAGCGCATCGTCGACTATGCGGGCGTGTCGAAAATCGCGCTCGATGAAGTCATCGCGAACGAGCGCGCCGAACTGCAACGGCGCGAGACGCTCTTTCGCGGATCACGTCCGCCGCTCGACGTGGCCCGCAAAGTCGCGATCATCGTCGATGACGGCATGGCGACCGGCGCCACCATGAAAGCCGCCGCCATCTCGCTGCGCAATGCCCACGCGCCGCCCGCGTCGATCGTGGCGGCCGTGCCGGTCGCGCCGCTGGATTCGGAAGCGCGCGTGGCGGGCGTCGTCGACGAATTCGTCTGCGTGCTGCGGCCGTATCGGTACTTCGGCGTCGGCCAGTTCTATCTCGATTTCGACCAGACGAGCGACGACGAAGTGCGCGCCCTGCTCGCTCAACGGCATTAGCGCGTCCAGGGCGCGTCGCGTTCCGCGTGATCGCGAGCGTACTTGGTGCGCGCATCGGCGAGCAACGCGCGCGGGATCGCGCCTTCGTCCGCGAGCGCCTTCAGCGCCGCCAGCACGATCGCCACGCGATCCACTTCGAAGAACGCGCGCAACGACTGCCGCGTGTCGCTGCGGCCGAAACCGTCGGTGCCGAGCGTCACGTAGCGGCGCGGCACGTACGCGCGGATCAGCTCGGGCACGCCGCGCACGTAGTCGGTCGCGGCGATCACCGGTCCGCGCGATCCTTCCAGCGCGTGCGTCACATAAGGCGTGCGGGCTTCGTCGGCTAAGCGCGAGAGCCGCTCGCACGCCGCGCCATCGCGATGCAGCTCCGTGTAGCTCGTCACGCTCCACACGGCGGCTTCGATGTTCCAGTCGGCTTTCAGCATCGCGCGCGCGGCGATCGCTTCGTTCAGGATCGCGCCGGAGCCGAGCAATTGCACTTGCGCTGCGGGCGCGGCGGCATCGTCCTGAATGCGATAGATGCCGCGCAGAATGCCCTCGCGCGTGGCCGCGTCGAGCGTCTTGCCGGGCGCGGACGGCTGCGCGTAATTCTCGTTGCCGACGGTGAGGTAATAGAACACGTCTTCCTGGCGCTGCATCATCGCCTGCATGCCTTCATCGACGATCGCCGCCACTTCGTACGCGAACGCGGGGTCGTACGCGCGGCAATTCGGAATGGTCGATGCCGTCAGGTGGCTCGTGCCGTCCTGATGCTGCAGGCCTTCGCCGCCGAGCGTCGTGCGCCCCGCCGTCGCGCCGATGAGAAAGCCGCGCGAACGCTGATCCGCCGCCGCGAAAATCAGGTCGCCGATGCGCTGGAAGCCGAACATCGAGTAATAGATGTAGAACGGCAGCATCGGCAGGTCGTGAACGCTGTACGACGTCGCCGCCGCGATCCACGATGAAATCGCGCCCGCCTCCGAGATGCCCTCTTCCAGAATCTGCCCGCGCGTGTCCTCGCGGTAATAGAGCATCGAGCCCATGTCCTCCGGCTCGTACAGCTGGCCGAGCGGCGAGTAGATGCCGACCTGCCGGAAGAGATTCGCCATGCCGAACGTGCGCGCCTCGTCCGCGACCACGGGCACGATGCGCTGCCCGAGCGCCGCGTCCTTCATGAGACTGCCGAGCATGCGCACGAACGCCATCGTCGTGGACATTTCCTTGCCGGCCGTGTCGATGGCGAACTGCCCCCACGTTCCGAGCGCGGGCGGCACGAGCGATTGCGACGCGCGCGCCCGGCGTCGCGGCAGGTAGCCGCCCAGCGCCGCGCGCCGTTCGCGCAGATAGCGCATTTCGGGGGCGTCGTCGGCGGGCTTGTAGAACTTCAGTTGCTCGACGTCGGCGTCCGAAAGCGGCAGACGGAAGCGGTCGCGGAACGCCTTCAGGTCGTCGAGATCGAGCTTCTTCTGCTGATGCGTCGTCATGCGGCCCTGGCCCACGGCGCCCATGCCGAAGCCCTTCATCGTCTTGGCGAGGATCACGGTCGGCTGGCCCTTGTGCGCGAGCGCCTTCGCGTAGGCCGCGTGCAGCTTGCGCACGTCGTGGCCGCCGCGCCGCAAGCGGTCGATGTCTTCGTCCGACATATGCGCGACGAGCGCCGCGAGTTCGGGATTCTGGCCGAAGAAGCGCTCGCGGTTGTAACGGCCGTCGTTGGCGGAGAACGTCTGGAATTGCCCGTCGACGGTATGCGCGAACGCGCGCAAGAGCGCGCCCGTGCGGTCGCGCGCGAAAAGCGCATCCCAGTCCGATCCCCACAGCACCTTGATGACGTTCCATCCCGCGCCGGTGAACTGCGCTTCGAGTTCATCGACGATGCGGCCGTTGCTACGCACAGGGCCGTCGAGCCGCTGAAGATTGCAGTTGATGACGAACACGAGATTGTCGAGCCGCTCCCGCGACGCCAGCGAGAGCGCGCCGATCGATTCCGGCTCGTCCATTTCGCCGTCGCCGAAAAAGCCCCAGACCTTGCGCCCCTCGGTCTGCTTCAGCCCGCGATTCTGCAAATAGCGCATGAAGCGCGCTTGATAGATCGAGTTGATCGGACCGATGCCCATCGATCCGGTCGGAAACTGCCAGAAGTCCGGCATCAGCCACGGATGCGGATACGAGCACAGCCCCGGCCCCGCGATCTCGCGCCGATAGTGGCGCAAGTGGTCTTCGTCAAGAAAGCCTTCGAGAAACGCGCGCGCATACACGCCCGGCGACGAGTGCGGCTGGAAGTAGACGAGATCGCCGCCGTGGTCGTCGCCAGCGGCGCGAAAGAAGTGATTGAAGCCGACTTCGAACAGATCCGCCGCCGACGCGTAACTCGCGATATGGCCGCCCAGTTCGCCATAGGCGCGGTTCGCGCGCACGACCATCGCGAGCGCGTTCCAGCGCAGCACGGCCGCGAGTTTCTCTTCAATGTCGAGGTTGCCGGGATACGGCGGCTGATTGCCGACGGCGATGGTGTTCGCGTAAGGCGTCGCCCGCGCCCGCGCCGATTCGACGCCCACCGACAGCGCGTGCTCCGCGAGCCGGTCGAACAGATACTGCGCGCGCTCCTTGCCCACGTGCGCGACGACCGCGTCGAGCGCCTCCAGCCATTCGGCGGTTTCGCCGGGGTCCGTGTCTTCGCGGCCCCGCGCGAGAGAAAGAAGCTGGCTGGTCCCGCTCGACAAATCCGTCATGGCACGACTCCGCGTATAGGCTGGAATGCTTTCAAGCATATCCAGTTCCCAACAGAATAGGCGTCTGATTTGTCGGCCGCCGCGCTTTGCGATAGTGTGTTTGTTCTGCGAAAACGTCCAAATCCGGAATCTTTACACTATGAGCTCGCAAGCCAGGCAGCGCCTTGATCGCATCGATATCGGCATCCTCAACCAGCTTCAGCAGAACGCGCGCATCACGAACGCGGAGCTGGCGCGCGCCGTGAATCTGTCGCCGACGCCGTGTTTCAATCGCGTGCGCGCGCTGGAGAAAGCGCGACTTTTCAAACAGCACGTCACGCTGCTGAGCCCGGAAGCGCTCGGCTTGAGCATCAACGTGTTCATTCAGGTGAGTCTGGAGAAGCAGATCGAGGACGCGCTGGCCCGCTTCGAGCAGGCGATCAGCGAGCGTCCGGAGGTCATGGAGTGCTACCTGATGACGGGCGATGCCGACTATCTGCTGCGCGTCGTGCTGCCGGACGTGGCCGCGCTGGAGCGTTTCATTCTGGAACGGCTCACGAAGATGCCGGGGGTATCGAATATCCGCTCGAGCTTCGCGCTCAAGCAGGTGCGATACAAGACCGCGTTGCCGCTGCCGGCTTCGGGATTGACACTGCCGAATTCAAAGGACGATGAAACGGACTGGACGTGAGGCTTTCGGAAAGCCAAAGGCCTCCGAAAACCGGAGGCCTTTGACTGGTCAGTCGCGCTCTCGATTCAGAGAGCGGCGGTCTTAACCGCCGGCGGAAATGTTGATTTCCACCGTAGTGTTCGACGAAGACGTACTCGACGCCTTGGCGGTGCCGCCAGCGATGTTTGCCTGCACGAGAGCGGCGCGATCGATCTTTTGCATTTGAAAACCTCTTGGTTGAAGTAACGAACGGGAATGCGAACGCTCGAAGCGAGCGTCTGCGTGGCTTAAGCCGTGATGGTGACGCTCACGTTGGTCGTCGACGTGGACGTGCTCGACGCCTTGGCCGTACCACCAGCGATGTTTGCCTGAACAAGTGCGGCGCGATCGATTTTTTGCATTTGAATACCTCGTGAAAAATGTGGTTAAGACAGTGAGTTGCGGCGCAACTCCGCTATCGGCGAAAGAGCAATGCCTTATTAGCCCTTC
Organism: Caballeronia sp. ATUFL_M2_KS44; assembly: GCF_023630965.1. Lineage (NCBI taxonomy): Bacteria > Pseudomonadati > Pseudomonadota > Betaproteobacteria > Burkholderiales > Burkholderiaceae > Caballeronia > Caballeronia sp. ATUFL_M2_KS44. Next base: position 799,485 of record NZ_JALQEA010000039.1, read on the forward strand.
GTGCTACCGCCGTTGCCGCCGCTGCTGCCGCCGCTAGACGTGATCGTGATGCTGACATTCGTGTTCGACGACGACGAACTCGACGCCTTTGCAGAACCGCCTGCGACGTTCGAAAGAGCCAGAGCGGCGCGATCGATCTTTTGCATGTGAACCTCTTCATTGAACAAAGTAGCAATGGCGGAAATTTGCCATCGACACGTTCAGCCGATTCAACGTTACCTAGTCATCCTAATCGATGACACTTGGCCGAATGACGGAACGGAAAGAAGTCTATCGAAGGGCAACTGGAAAGCACATGCCGAAAAATCTGAACTATCAGTGACGAAACGCAACTATAGGCGGCGCGCGCCAATGTGCGCTTTCAACGCAAAGCCCGGCGCTGCGTCGTCCGCGTTTAGATAGCAAAATGAGGCCTTTCGGCAACTTTCGCTCACCGCCCATGACCTCTCCTTCGCACCCGCGCGCTCCTTCGTGGCAGCGCATCGTCGAGCAGACGGAACACGCCCTCGCGTGCGGCGCGCTGCGCTCGTTCGATACCGTGCCGCATTTCATCGACGATCACGGCGTGCGTTTTCTCGTGCGCCAGGCGGCGAATCTCGCGCGCAAGGAAGAAGCCGCGAAGCTCGCGGCCAAGTCCGCCGCCGATGCCGCCAGCGAGTGGCGCGATCCGTTTTCGCCGTGCGAGGAAGCGCTGCGCGTCGGCGATATCGGCGAGCGGCACTTTCTGCTGCTCAACAAGTTCAACGTGCTCGCGCATCACCTGCTCATCGTGACGACGGACTTCGAGCCGCAAGCCGCCCTGCTCGATGCCGACGATTTCGCCGCGCTCCTCGCCTGCCTGCGCGAAATCGACGGCCTCGGCTTCTACAACGGCGGAACCGTCGCGGGATCGAGCCAGCCGCACAAGCATCTGCAGATGGTGCCGCTGCCGCTCGACGGCCATCCGCTGCCGATCGATCCGCTCGTCGAAGCCGCCCGCGACGCCGCGCCTTTTCGCGTGCCGCAGTTCACGTTCGCGCACGCGGCGGCGTGGCTCGGCGATGCATCGTCGATCGGCGCGGCCGATGCGCTCGGCACGTATCGCCGGCTGCTGGACGCAATCGGCATCGAACCGTTCGATGTCGCCGGCGCCGCGCATCACTCCGCGCCGTACAACCTGCTCGTCACCCGCCGATGGATGCTCGCCGTGCCGCGCACCGTGTCCGACGTGGAAGGCGTCGCGATCAACGCGCTCGGCTTCGCGGGATCGCTCTTCGTGCGCGACGACGCGCAGCGCCGCATCGCCGAAACGCTCGGGCCGATGACGCTGCTCGCACGCGCATCGCGCCCGGCCTGAGACGTCGTACGGGCGGGCCGGCGGCCATCTTGAAAAGCCTTGCGGCGGCCCGCATGTCGGCTCTCACACATGCGGAGTCCGACATGGGAAGCCGTCCTCGATTCATCGACGATCTTGCGCGCGGCTCGCAAGACGCCACGTCATCCGAGCCGCAGCCGCTCGACGACACCGCCCTGCTCGACGCCTATTCGCGCACGGTGATCGGCGCGCTGGAACGCGTGCAGCAGGCGGTCGTGTTCATCTCGGTCGAACGCGAAATCGCCGATGCGCGCGGTGCGCGGCGCGCGTCCGGCGGCACCGGCTCGGGCTTCATCTTCACGCCCGACGGGTATCTGCTGACCAATAGCCACGTCGTTCACGGCGCGACGCGCATCACCGTGACGCTCGCGGACGGCGCGCGCTTTCACGCCGATCTCGTCGGCGACGATCCCGGCAGCGATCTCGCGGTGCTGCGCATCGGCTCGCCGGAGCCGCTGCCGCACGTCGAACTGGGCGATTCGGGCAGCTTGCGCGTCGGACAAATTGCGATCGCGGTCGGCAATCCGCTCGGGCTCGCGCAGACGGTCACGACGGGCGTCGTGTCGGCGCTCGGCCGCTCGCTGCGATCCAACTCGGGCCGCATGATCTACGACGTCATTCAGACCGACGCCGCGCTCAATCCCGGCAATTCGGGCGGTCCGCTCATCAATTCCGCGGGACAGGTGATCGGCGTCAACACGGCGATCATCTCGGGCGCGCAGGCCATTTCCTTCGCCACCGCAATCGATACGGCGAAGTGGGTCATCATGCAGATCTTCGCTTACGGACGCGTACGGCGCGCGTATATCGGCGTGGCGGGCACGACCGCGCCGGTCTCGCGTCGCGTGCAGCGTTTCTTCGGGCTCGCGGTATCGAGCGCGGTGCACGTGATGGAAGTCGTCAAGGGAAGTCCCGCTGCGGCGGGCGGATTGCGCGCGGGCGACCGGATCGTCGCGGTGGACGGCGTCGATGTCGATACCGTCGATGGCCTGCAGCGCGCGCTCGATGCATCGCGGATCGATCGCGCGGTGAAGGTCGCGGTGCTGCGCGGATCGCAGATGCTGGATATCGAAGTGACGCCGGTCGAACAGACGGGATAACGGTCGCCCTGCTAGCGGCCCGCGCCTTTCATCGCAAATGGAAAAACGGGCGCGCGGGCATCAGGCCCACGCTTTGCACTGTGATCGGTGTTCTGGTGACTATGTGCGCTAGCAGCCGGTCCAGATTTCACCGATCCGGCTTAATGGCAGGAGCAGCAGGCGCACGAGCGGGTCACCGTTCGGCCGTCCTGCCCTACGGGGAAGGTCCCACGGTCCATTGAGAACCAAGCAAAAGGGATTGCCATGACCAAGCATAAGACCAATCTTTCGATGCCGCGCCGCCAGGCGTTCCGCTGCAGCGGCCAACAACTCGACGCCATCATGCGATTCGCCGAAGAGCGCAAGCTCGACGAGCAGCCGCTGCAATGGGTCGTTGCTCAGTACTGCCGTGCACGCGCGAAAGCCGCCTGATTCGCGGCCTCGAGTTTCACGTCAGCGACCTGACAGCACGCGCTGTTTCAGTACCCAGATGGCCGTTGGCACGGCGTAATAAGCGCTCACGTTGCCGGTGACGAGCTTGCCGGTGAGTTGCACGCGTGCGTCGTCCGGAGGCTCGGCATCGACGATCTGCACCGCCGATACGTTCGACTGCGTTCCCGCCGTCGCGCCCGCGATGCAGATGGGACTCGCCAGCGACAGCACCCACGCGGGCTTCGAAGCCGCGTCGGCCTGGCGCGCAGCCTGACGCACGACCTTGCCTTCGAGCATGACGACATCGCCGTCGCTATAGCACGGCGCCGCCGATGCCGCATTCGCGCCAGCCAGTCCGAGCAGCAACATCCACGCGCACGCTTTTGCCGTCATTCGAGCCTCGCGAAACGCGCGCCGGAGCGGAACGCGCTGTAGTCTGGAAAATAGCTCACCCACTTTAGGCGAATGCTGCTGGGGTCGCAACCCGGACAAATTCCCGCCTTACCTTTCAAACCGCGCGTGCAGGAATGGCCGTTGCTTTCTCTTCTTACTAATCCAACACCGCGCACGTTCTGCGAGTGCCGCGCCGTTCGATCTCAGCACGACTCGACGCGACGCCCGCATGCGACGATAGCGCATGAAACGCGGATCGGAGGCGACCATGAATCAGGCGACCAATCAGGTGATAGTGGGCGTATTCGCGTCCTATCGAGATGGACACGAAGCGTTGCGCGCATTGCAACTCGCGGGGCTTTCCCGCGACGACGCCCACCTTTACCGGGCCGCGCCAAGCGATATCGACTTCGACGCTTTCCCGCTGCCTTCGCATGAAGAAGACGAAGCGGAGTATGTGGCGCATGGCGAACATCAGGGCGTGATCGGCGCGCATAACCGGTTCGTCGCGCGCGATCCGCAGCCGCAGCGCCCTGCCATGCCGGCCGAACTCGACGATGCCGTCAGACAGCGCACGCTGCTCGTCATCAGGATCACCGACGATATCAAGCCCGGCGCGATCGGCGACATGCTGCACGAACACGGCGCGGTCGCCGTGAAAGATCCGGCGGGCCATTGGCGCTTCTCGCCGTTCAGAAACACCGCGCGAATCTAGATCGCGCGCGGCGCATCGCCGTCTTCAATGCATCCGCCGATGCGCCCGCTCCGCGCACGACGTATCGCTCACGGCGGATTCGTCCGCATCGGTTTGCTCGTGTTCCGGGGCTTCGTCGGCTTCTTCTTTCGCGCGCTGCATTGCTTCCTGCGTAGACGCCGCGCGCAAGGCACGGCATCGCGCGGCGTGCCGCCATGTCGCCAGCAGCCGAACGACTTCTCGTGGTCTCGTTCGCATCATCGCCTCCCGGCGAAGCGGTTGAGAAACTACTTTAAGTCTAGGCGGCAAATGGCCGATGGCAAAGCACGATACACGCATAATCGACTCGCACGTTAACTTTATTGCCAGCGCCTCACGATCGTTCGTCTTCACGCCTGCGAGCGGTTTTGAACGAACCGTCTAGTACATTTTGTGCATCGTGACCCACGCGCAACAGCGTTGAAAAGAACTTTACTGCCGCCTTGCCAGTCGCCGCCGATGTCCGCAGAATGCAAGCAACGGCTTAAAAGAGCCGTTACTACATTCATGGAAGCGAACGGGCGGGCACTCGATGGCAACCTTAGACGGCAAGGCGCGATTCCACATTGGTACCGATAACACCGGCGCCGGAATCGCGATCATGATTCTCACCACCGCCGCCTTCGCCGCCAGCGATTCGACCGTCAAGCTCATCGGCGCGGCCGTGCCGATCGTGGCGTTGCTGTGGGTGCGCTATCTCTTTCAAATGATCGTGCTCGGCGTTTGGCAAGCGCGACGCGGCGCGCTCGGCCTCTTCAAGACCGGCAGCGTGAAACTGCAAATCGTCCGCGCGCTGCTTTTGCTGACGAATTCCGCCTGTACGTTCGCCGCGCTGCGCTATCTGCCGCTGCCCGTCACCACATCGCTGGCCATGCTCGCGCCGCTCATTTCGACGCTGCTCGCCGCGCTCGTCCTCAAGGACCACGTGCCGCGCAGCAAATGGGCGATGGTCGTGCTGGGTTTCATCGGCATGTTGCTGGTGGTGCGGCCCGGCGGCAGCGGCTTCACGTGGACCGTCATCTTTCCGATTGCCTCGGCGACCACGTTCGCGTGCTTTCAGGTGGTGTCGAGCCACCTGTCGCGCCTCGACGATGCGATCACGACGAACTTCCTCACCGCGCTCGTCGCGACGGCCGTGCTGTGCGTGCTCGTGTGGGCGGATCAGGCGCAACTGCTGCCCGAGCTTGCGCGCGTGAGCGCCGGCAGCTGGATGCTCGTCGCGTTCATGGCGACGATGGCCACCGGCGGCCAGTTGATGATGCTTCAGGCATTACGGCGCGCGCCGCTGTCCGTGCTGACGCCGTTTTCCTACGCGCAACTCGCGTTCGCGTCGTGCTTCAGTTGGCTGCTCTTCGGACAGGCGCCCGACCAGTGGATGACCATCGGCATGTGCGTGATCGCGGCAAGCGGCATCGGCACCGTGTTGATGCACGGCCGCGAGCCGGTCGGGGCGTGATCCTTCGAAGGAATGTTTAGCGCGATGCCTGCGCCGCTTGAGCTTGAGCTTGAGCCTGGCCCGTACAAAGCCAGTGCACATCGACGTCGAGCGCCTTCGCGATGCGGTTGAACGCGTGAAGCGGCGGCACCGTGATGCCGCGCCGCCAGAACTGCACGTCGTGTTCGCTGACGTCGACCCACTTGGCCGCTTTGGCGGAACTGACGTTCGCGCGCTGCATCGCCCGGTCTAGCCGCGCGGCCATGGCGCGCCGCAGGGAATTGTCGTCGTGACTACGTTCAAGGTGCCCAATGGTTTGTGTATATCGGCCCATCTGTTTCAACTCTCTCGATTTGTATATTTGCCGTTCAGCGCCGGCTTGAATTGCGCGATGGAATCGTACGGGGCGGTAATGACGAGGCAGTGACAAGCCTCCGGCCCGATGATTCTCTTTCGCTTGTTGCAGTGCGAGATTTTTTCAAGATACGTGCCTGAGCGCAACTGGGGAAAGGCCGTATGGGACGCCTTCCGGCCTAAGCGTTTACCCGTCGCAAACGTGGAATCGTTGCAAAACAGTCACTTGAGCGAACGTTCGTTCAAAGACGATAAGGCGCTGCATCGATTAAATGAATGATCGTTCGGTTTATTTCATTCTTTTTAATTCTGTTCTCAGCTTCCGCAAAGCGGATTCATTCTTCGCCGATTGATTCAGGAAGCAAAGCATCGACAAAAAAACGCGGATTGACACACGCCCGACTTTCTCTAAGAATCAATTCCTCGCTGCGCTGCAAAAATCCACCGCTTGTTATTAAAGAGGCACTACAAATGGAATCGATCACGAGCAGTCTTGCGCCGGAAAATCTACTTGCATCGCAAAAGGCGGGACTGGATGTCACCTTCGGTCTTGCATCGCGCGTGGTCGAAGGCTTCGAAAAGCTGGTCGATTTGAACGTGCGCACGGTCCGGACGGCGCTCGCCGAGCATCAGGACTACGTGACGAAGAGTTTCTCCGTGCGCGATCCGCAGCAATTCTTCGCGCTCCAGAATGCCCAGCTTCAGGCGAGCGCGCAGCGCACGCAGGCCTACTGGCAGCAAGTCATCGAACTGGCGACGGGCGTGCGCGGCGTATATCTGGAGGCCGCGCAGAGTCAGATCGAGAAATCGCAGCGCAACGTTCAGGCGTTCGTCGACAGCATCGCGAGCGGTGCGCCGGGCAGCGACGCGGTCGTGTCGGCGTGGAAATCCGCCATCGATGCAGCCACGCAATCCGCGAACTCCGCGTATGAAGCTGCGCGCACGGCGGCGCGCCAGGTCGTCGAAGCCGCGCAGGACGACGCCGCCAGCGCCGCGAGCGCGGCCACGCCGCCTGCGGTGCGCGTCGTATCGACGAAGGCTGCGGGCGCCAAGAAGTAAATCGCTGGGCGGACGGCGGTCCGCCCTACTTCTGAAAAACCGTCAGCACGAGTTCATGCGAACGGCCGATCCACACGGCCGAATCGCGATGATCGCGCAAGTCGTCGCCCGTGTTGGGATGCAGGAAAATGTCCAGCGCGCCGTGATGGACGGCCAGCCATTCGAGCATCGGCGTGAGGCGCTCGCTTTCGAACGCCAACTGAAACGACCACTGCGGATGCGGCCCGACCGGCCGCTCGTGAAAACGCCCGAGCCGCAGTGCGCCGGTCTGAACGTCGCTCGCAAAGCGCTCCTCGATGATCTGCCTGAACTGCAAAGCCGCGTCGCGGCTCGCGGCATCGAAATAGACATGCGCGTGCCAGTTCGAGATCGGGGGCGTGTCGGACGTTTGCATCGTTCCATCCATGAGCGGCGTTGAGACACCGCCCATTCTAGCGAAACGCGCCTAGTACGCCCCGCCGCCGCTTCCGCTTCCACTCGACGACCGGTTCGACGACGCCCCGCCATCCGTCTGACATCCGGCGAGCGACGCAGCGGACACTCCGGCGAGCAACGCGACCATCACCGCGACGATTCTTGCGAGCTTCATGTCATTTCTCCGGTTGACGACGACGGCCAAGCGCGACGCCGTACTCACTAAACGCGCCGTCGGGCCGCGATATTCCGCATGCTAGACTACTGTATATGCGTACAGTCCCCGAGCCCGCCTACACTGTCGCCGTGCGCGCGCTGTGCGAGTTCACCGCGAAGCAAGGCGATCTCGACCTTCGCTTCACGCCCACGCCGACCGCGCAGGAAGGCATGGCCGGGCACGTCACGGTAACGGGGCGGCGTCCTGCCGGGTATCTGAAGGAAATCGCGTTGTCGGAAGACTACGGTCCCTTGCGCGTGCGCGGACGCGCCGACGGCTACGATCCGGCATCGAACCGGCTCGAGGAAATCAAGACGCATCGGGGGAAGCTGGAATCGATGCCGCAGAATCATCGGCATCTGCATTGGGCGCAGGCGCGCGTCTACGGTCATTTGATGTGCCGCAAGCTCGGGCTCGCGCAAATCGAGATCGCGCTCGTTTATTTCGATATCGCCGAGCAAACGGAAAGCGTGCTCGTCGAAACGCAATCGGCGCAAGCGCTGAAAGTCCATTTCGATGCGCAATGCCAGCGGTTCATCGCGTGGGCCGAGCAGGAGATTCAACACCGCGCGGCCCGCGATGCGTCCCTCACCGCGCTCGCCTTCCCGCACGCGACATTCCGCCCCGGCCAGCGCGCGCTCGCGGAGGGCGTGTACCGCGCGGCCATGTCCGGTCGATGCCTCGTCGCCGAAGCGCCCACGGGCATCGGCAAGACGGTCGGCACGCTCTTTCCGCTGCTCAAGGCGTGGCCCGCGCAGCAACTCGACAAGATCTTCTTTCTGACCGCGAAAAGCGCGGGCCGGCAACTCGCGCTCGATGCGCTGACGAAGCTCGGCGCGTCCGCGCAACGGCCGCTGCGCGTCGTCGAACTGGTGGCGCGCGACAAGGCGTGCGAATACCCCGACCGCTCGTGTCATGGCGACTCCTGCCCGCTCGCACGCGGCTTCTACGACCGCCTGCCCGCCGCGCGCGCCGCCGCGCTGGAACGGGCGCAGTTGCATCGGGCGTCGATTGCGGACGTCGCGCGCGAGCACGCCGTCTGTCCGTACTATCTGAGCCAGGAGCTTTCGCGCTGGGGCGACGTGATCGTCGGCGACTACAACTATTATTTCGATACGAGCGCCATGCTGTTCGCGCTCGCGGAGGCGAATCGCTGGCGCGTGGCCGTGCTCGTCGACGAGGCGCACAACCTCGTCGAACGCGCGCGCGGCATGTACTCCGCGACGCTCGATCAAACCGCGTTCAACGTCATGCGCCGCACCGCGCCGGCGGTCTTCAAGCGCACGCTCGGGCGCCTCGCGCGTGCGTTCAGCGACACGAGCCGCGAGCAGAAGGCAGCGGCTGTCGAATACGCCGCGCGCGAAGAACTGCCCGCGAAGCTTTTGAGCGCGCTGGGCCAGGCGGTGTCGGAGATGACGGAAACGCTCGCCGAGCAGCCGGATGTGTTCACGCCCGACGTCCTGCGCTTCTATTTCGATGCCGTGCATTTCACGCGCATCGCGGAGCGCTTCGGCCCGCATTCCATCTTCGACATCACGCTTTCCGCGAAGGGCAACGCCGCGTTCTGCCTGCGCAACGTGATTCCCGCGCCGCATCTCGCGCCGCGCCTGGCCCGCGCGCATAGCGTCGCGCTTTTTTCCGCGACGCTCACGCCCGCGCATTTCTACGCCGACACGCTCGGCCTGCCCGCGACGACGGTGCGCATCGACGTCGAATCGCCGTTCAGCGCGGATCAGCTCGACGTGCGCGCCATCGCCGATGTATCGACGCGCTTTCGCGATCGCGAGCGCTCGGTGGATCGCATCGCCGACATGATCGCCGCGCAGTATCGACGCGCCGAGGGCAATTATCTGAGCTTCTTCAGCAGCTTCGACTATCTCGCGCAAGTGGCGCAGGCGCTGGCCGAGCGGCATCCGTCGATTCCATGCTGGCAGCAATCCCGCGCGATGAGCGAGTCCGCGCAGCAGGCGTTTCTCGCGCGCTTCGAGCCGGACGGGCGCGGCATCGGCTTCGCGGTGCTGGGCGGCGCGTTCGGCGAGGCGATCGACTTGCCGGGCACGCGGCTCATCGGCGCGTTCGTCGCCACGCTCGGGCTGCCGCAACTGAACGCGGTGAACGAGCAGATGAAAACGCGCATGCACGACGCATTCGGCGAAGGCTATGCATACACGTATCTGTTTCCCGGCTTGCAGAAGGTCGTGCAGGCGGCCGGGCGCGTGATTCGCGGGCCGCAAGATCGCGGCGTGCTGTATCTGATCGATGACCGCTTCGCACGCGGCGAAGTGCGGCGGCTATTGCCGGCGTGGTGGCAAGTCAAGGTCGTGCACGAAAAGGACGCGGCGGGCACTGTGCTTGCTCATTGAGGGCACCCCCAAAAAGCTGCGGCGACAAAGCCCGGCCACACATAAGGAGCAGCCACATGTCCACCACCGCGCAAGCATCGCGGCAGCCGCAAACCGGCGACGCGCTCGAAATTCTCATGGCCGATCATCGCGCGGTCGAGCAGCTTTTCGACGCGTTCGATCGTGCGCCGAAAGACGATCTCGAACGCAAGTCCACGCTCGTGCAACGCGCCTGCGAACTGCTGACGATTCACGCGATCATCGAGGAAGAGCTGCTTTATCCGGCCGCGCGCGAGGCGTTCGGCAAGGACGACGACGAGAAGATCGATGTTGAAGAAGCCTATGTCGAACACTTTCTCGTGAAGACGCTAATCGAGAAATTCACGCAGTTGCGCGCGGGCGACGAAGGCTTCGATGCGACCTTCCGCGTGCTGAAGGAAAACGTCACGCATCACGTCGAGGAAGAAGAATCGGAGCTGTTCAAGGAAATCCGCAAGACGGGTATCGATCTCGCCAAGCTCGGCGAGAAGATCGAAGCGCGCAAGACGGAACTGCAGAACCGCATCACGCAAACCGCGACCGGGCAGAAGCCGACGACGGACAAGGCGGCGGTGCACTGAATTGCATCGCAAGACCCGGAGTGCGTGAGCCGCGCTTCCCGCGCACAGTGAGGGCAAGGCTCACGCTCATCCGGAGAATTCATGAAAGCGATTGAACACGCGCTCGCGCACGATGCGAGCGCGGATATCGTCGAACGCATCGATGCGCTCGACTGGGCGGATATCGAAACGCAACTGGGCGCGCAGGGATCGGCGACGGCGCCGGGCCTGCTCTCACGCGAAGAATGCGCGGCGCTCGCCGCTTGCTACGACGACGACGCGCTATTTCGCAGCCGCGTGGTGATGGAACGGCACAGCTTCGGGCGCGGCGAGTACAAGTATTTCGCGTATCCGCTGCCCGCGCTGCTCGACGGCGTGCGCGGCGCGGCTTACCCGCATCTCGCGCCGTTCGCCAATCGATGGAACGACGCGATGAGCATCGACACGCGCTTTCCGCGCGATCACACGGCGTTCATCGAGCGATGCCATCGCGCGGGGCAAACGCGCCCGACACCGCTGCTTCTGCGCTACGTGCCCGGCGATTTCAACTGCCTGCATCAGGATCTGTACGGCGAACACGTGTTTCCCATCCAGATGGCGATTCTGCTGTCCGCGCCGGACCGCGATTTCACCGGCGGCGAGTTTGTGATGACCGAACAGCGCCCGCGCATGCAGTCGCGCGTGGAAGTGGTGCCGCTTTCCCAGGGCGATGCGGTGTTTTTCGCCGTGCATCAGCGGCCGGTGAACGGCACGCGCGGGGTGTATCGGGTGAACATGCGGCATGGCGTGAGCCGGCTGCGCTCCGGAAAGCGCCACATGCTCGGCGTGATCTTTCACGATGCACGCTGAGCGGCGCTCACGCGTCCAACCGGTCACTCGTTCTCGTCGAAGTAATGCCCGAACCGCGACTGCTTCGTCTTGATGTAACGCTCGTTCTCTTCGCGCATCGGAATGGCGAGCGCCACGCGCTCGCTCACCGGAATGTCGTGGCGAAGCAGCGTGTCGAACTTCGACGGGTTATTGCTCATCAGACGCACGGATTTCACGTTCATCGCGCGCAGGATGGCGGCGGCTGAATCGTATTCGCGGGCGTCGTCGGGAAGGCCGAGGTGCAGGTTCGCATCGACGGTATCGAGCCCTTGTTCCTGCAGCGCATAAGCGCGGATCTTGTTCGCGAGGCCGATGCCGCGCCCCTCGTGCCCGCGCAAATACAGCAGGATTCCGCGATTTTCAGCCGCGATATAACGCAGCGCCAGATCGAGTTGCTCGCCGCAATCGCAGCGATACGAGCCGAACACGTCGCCGGTCACGCATTCGGAATGCAGACGCGTGAGCACGGATTCGCCGTTGCTCACGTCGCCCATCACGAACGCGATGTGCTCCACATCCGTTTCCTTCACGCGATACACATACGAGCCGAAGGTGCCGTAGCGCGTCGGAATGGTGGCGGTCGCGACCAGTTCGACATCCGCGAGTTCGGCGCATTCGCCGAAGCGGTGATCAGTGTGCTGCTCGTCAAGCGTGGGAGAAACGGTTTTCATAGATCAATCAGCGAGTCCATTGCGCCGGGTGCGGCTCGGCACTTCATGGTAAAGCCCATCGGGAAAGTTTGCAGATTGTCGCACGGCACGCGTCTGCTTTACCCGTTGACTCGCTGATGCTGCGGCTAATACTCCGCATCACGCCGGATTTTCGAACGTGCCGGGGCTGCTGTCGGTCGCGCGCCATGCGGGCTTGCGCACCGGATCGGCCTTCTGGAGCGCCGCGCGCAGCCCGTCGGCGTCGAGATCGGCGGTATAGACCGGCGTGGCCGGCTGCTGACGCCAGGAATCGTCGATCTCGCCGGCATCGACCGCGTCGAAACCGATTTCATCGATCAGCTTCATCACCACGCTCTTTGCGCGATGATCGTCGCCCGCGACCGGCAGCGCGATGCGCCCCGCCGTGCCCTTGGGCTTGCCGTTCTTGCGCAGGTGCGCCGCGTAGATATTGTTGAACGCCTTGACCACCGGACGGCCGATCTGCTGCTCCACCCAGCGGCTCTCCGGCATGCCCTTCTCGATCGCCTCGATGCGCCCGTCGCGCTGCTGCGGATAGTAATTGCCGGTATCGACGACAACGACATTCGCCGGCACGCCCGCGAACAGATCCTTCGGCAAGCCGGGAACCTTGGCCTCGGGAATCGTCACGACGACGAGCTCCGCGCCCTTGACCGCCTCGCGCGCCTCGACCGCTTTCGCGCCCGTCGTGCGCTCGACGTCGCGCAGCGAAGCCGGTCCGCGCGAGTTCGCGATGCTCACGTCGTGCCCGCACTGCGTGAAGCGCTCCGCGAGAACCTGTCCGATGTTGCCCGCTCCAACGATGCCGATCTTCATGAAAGCCTCCAATCAATGTGCTTCCGCGTGACGTCGCAAGGCGGGTGCCTCGTCGAAGGAATCCGAGGGAGAACCCGAGGAAATCGACGTCATAGTCCAGATCAATTACAATGATAAAATCAATCCATTTTGATGGTTTGATAGTTTTAGTTCATACTTCACCTACTTCTTCAACACCACTCCAAGAGGAATCTGGTAATGCCGATCATCAACAGCCAAGTCAAGCCGTTCAAAGCAACCGCCTATCACAACGGCGACTTCGTGACCGTCACCGACGAAACCCTGAAGGGCAAGTGGTCCGTGTTCGTGTTCTACCCGGCCGACTTCACGTTCGTCTGCCCGACCGAACTGGGCGATCTGGCTGACCGTTACGCCGAATTCAAGAAGCTTGGCGTCGAGATTTACGGTGTGTCGACCGACACGCACTTCACGCATAAGGCATGGCACGACACGTCGGACACGATCAGCAAGATCAAGTATCCGATGATCGGCGATCCGACGCTCACGATCTCGCGCAACTTCGACGTGCTGATCGAGGAAGAAGGCCTGGCCCTGCGCGGCACGTTCGTGATCAACCCGGAAGGCGAGATCAAGCTGTGCGAAATCCACGACAACGGCATCGGCCGTGACGCGGGCGAACTGCTGCGCAAGGTGCAGGCTGCGCAATACGTCGCGTCGCATCCGGGCGAAGTTTGCCCCGCCAAGTGGACGCCGGGCGCTGAAACGCTGACGCCGTCGCTCGACCTCATCGGCAAGATCTAAGCCTCGGTTTTCACAACGAGCGCATCAGACTCGCCGCAGTTCTCGCGGCGGGTTCACTCCCTACGGCTTCGGTCCGGCGCTTTTTGCGCTGCGCCGAAGCACGTCGGGATACACGCAAAGAACAACGTCACGGAACGGACAACGCCATGCTGGACGCCAACCTCAAGAATCAGTTGAAAGCCTATCTGGAAAAGGTCACTCGGCCGATCGAGCTCGTCGCCTTCCTCGACGACAGCGACAAGTCGCATGAGCTGAAGAGCCTGCTCGACGAAATCGCTTCGCTGTCCCCGCGGATCAGCGTCGTCGAGAAAGGAGATGCCGGCGCGCGCCGTCCGTCGTTCACCATCGGCGAGCCGGGAAAGGCGGCGAACATCCAGTTCGCGGGCATCCCGATGGGCCACGAATTCACGTCGCTCGTGCTGGCGCTGCTGCAAACCGGCGGTCATCCGATCAAGCTCGACGACGCGACCATCGAGCAGATTCGCAATCTCGACGGCGACTACCGGTTCGAAACGTATTTCTCGCTCTCGTGCCAGAACTGCCCGGAAGTCGTGCAGGCGCTGAACGTGATGGCGATCATCAATCCGCGCATCAGGCACGTCGCGATCGACGGCGCGCTGTTCCAGGGCGAAGTAGAAGAACGCCAGGTCATGGCCGTGCCGACGATGTTCCTGAACGGCGAGAGCTTCGGCCAGGGCCGCAGCGGCGTGAAGGAAATTCTCGCGAAGCTGGATACCGGTTCGTCCGCGCGCGCCGCGAAGGAACTGGAGAAGAAGCCGGTGTTCGACGTGCTGATCGTCGGCGGCGGACCTGCCGGCGCGGCGGCGGCGATCTACTCGGCGCGCAAGGGCATTGCGACGGGCGTCGTCGCGGAACGCTTCGGCGGCCAGGTGCTCGACACGATGGCGATCGAGAACTTCATCTCCGTGCAGGAAACGGAAGGACCGAAGTTCGCGACCGCGCTCGAACAGCACGTGAAGAGCTACGAAGTCGACGTGATGGACGTGCAGCGCGCCGACAAGCTGATTCCGGGCCGCGTGAACGAAGTGCATCTCGCGAGCGGCGCGGTGCTGAAGGCGAAGACCGTCATTCTCGCGACGGGCGCGCGCTGGCGTGAAATCAACGTGCCGGGCGAGCGCGAATATCGCGGGCGCGGCGTGGCGTACTGCCCGCACTGCGACGGCCCGCTCTTCAAGGGCAAGCGCGTCGCGGTCATCGGCGGCGGCAATTCGGGCGTCGAAGCGGCGATCGATCTCGCGGGCGTCGTCGCAGCGGTGACGCTGATCGAATTCGGCGCGGAATTGCGTGCCGATGCGGTCCTGCAGAAGAAGTTGCGCAGCCTGCCGAACGTGACCATCGTGACGAGCGCGCAGACGACGGAAATCACCGGCGACGGCAAGAAGGTCGACGGCCTCAGCTACACCGACCGCGTGAACGGCGAAAGCCATCGCGTGGAATTGGAAGGCGTGTTCGTGCAGATCGGCCTCGTGCCGAACACCGAATGGCTGAAGGGCACGGTCGAGTTGTCGAAGCACGGCGAGATCGTCGTCGATGCGAAGGGTGCCACATCGGTGCCGGGCGTGTTCGCCGCCGGCGACGTGACCACCGTGCCGTTCAAGCAGATCGTGATCGCAGTCGGCGAAGGCGCGAAGGCATCGCTCGGTGCGTTCGATCACCTGATCCGCGCATCGGTGGAAGAGGACGAAGCCGTGGCCGCGTAAGCGTCACGGGCGAGCAGCAAAAAAAGGCGAACGGAGCAATCCGTTCGCCTTTTTCATTTCGACGCGAAAACGCGAATTCAAGCGGCGTTCGGCGCCTTCGGCTCCAGCACGAGCGGAAACGTGACTTCGAACACGCTGCCGTGGCCTTTCGTCGACTCGAAGCGCAATTCGCCGTCGAGCGTGCGCGTGAGTTCCTTGACGATCGCGAGGCCTAGGCCCGCGCCGGGGATGTCGTCGGCGGCGGCGCGCTCGAATTCCTCGAACACGCGCTCCTGATCCGCCTCGCCGATGCCCACGCCCGTATCCGCGACGCGCAAACGCCAGCGCCCGTCCGGCGCGGCGGCGATGGCGAGCACGATCTCGCCCGACGCCGTGTATTTGATCGCGTTCGACAGCAGATTCAGCGCGACCTGCTTCACCTTCAGCCGGTTCGACACCACCGCGCCCAGGTTCGCGTCGAGATGCCCGACGAGCTTCAGCCCCTTCGCTTCCGCCGCGACGCGCGACGACTGCATCAGTTCGTCGAAGAGCACGACGAGATCGAAGGATTCGGCGGTCAGGATCGAATCGTCGCCGAGAATCTTCGAGTATTCGACCATTTCGTCGACGAGCGTCGCCATGTCGCCGATCTGACGGTTCGCGAGCGCGAGCGCCGTGTCGCGCTTGGCGGGCGAACGCGTAGCGAGTTGCAGCGCTGTCGAGAACACATTCAGGAAGTTGCGCAGGTCGTGCGCCACGCGCCGCGTGATCTGCATGCGCGTTTCGTAAAGCTCGCTGATGAGCTTCTGGCGCAGCGTCAGTTCGTAATTCGCGTGCTCCAGCATGCCGGTGTAGTCGTCGATCTTGCGATCGCGCTCCGTCACGGCTTCGCGGATAGACGTCAGCGTGACGAAGCTCACCACTTCGTCGATCGTGAACCGCGCGTAGTCCTCGTCGGCGCGCGACAAATCCGCGTGCGTCGCGGCGTAGTCGCTGATCGCCGATGTCAGCACTTGCCGGAACACGTCCAGTTCGCGCACGAGTTCGTCGATGCGATAACCCTGCTGCCAGCGCCATTGCCCGTGCCGCCGCGCGTCGGATTCGAGCGCGCGTTCGCTTTCGCCCGGATTGCGCGATTCGAGCACGACGCAAATTTCCTCCAGGACATTCGGCAGATGATCCGCAAGCTGCCGGTACGTGAGCTGGTCGGAATGCTCGACTTCGGAATCGCCGAACACGAGGTTCATCCATCGTTCGGTCAGTTCGGTCTGCTGGGCGCGCAGCGTGGCCACGAGACCGTCCAGGCCGCCTGCAGGGGTGTCGCTCATGTGCGATTTTCCGATTGCTGCGCGCTCTCGAAAGCGCGCAAGAAACTGATGAATGTGCGGCCTGCGTCCCAACCTGACCGGTCGATTCGACCGCTCGCCGCTCGGGACACCACGGCAGTATAGGCCGATGCGTTGTCGCAAAGCGCTAATCCGACCAACCCTTTCGGACATTGTTTTGCAATCCCGGCGATTCCGGTAAGTTCTGCGAGCGAGCGTCGCGGGCAAACTGCGTCGCCACCCGCGCGTGCGGCACAATCATGCTTCTTCACGGCAATCGTAGGAGCAAGAGCAAACATGACCACATCTGCCAGCTGGAACGCGAAGCAATACAGTCTCTTCGAAGCGGAACGCACGCGCCCCGTGCGCGATCTGCTCAACGGCGCGCAAGGCGGCGAGATTCGCGCGGCGGTCGATCTCGGTTGCGGCCCCGGCAACTCCACCGAGTTGCTCGCCGCGTATGCGCCGGTTGCGCGCATCGTGGGTATCGACAATTCGCAGGACATGATCGATGCCGCGCGCAAGCGGCTGCCGCAGGTCGATTTCGAACTCGCGGATATCGCCGCGTGGGACGCAGCCGGTCCTTACGATCTGATTCTCGCGAACGCGTCGCTGCAATGGGTGACGGGACACGACACGCTGCTGCCGCGCCTCGTCGACAAACTCGCGCCCGGCGGACGGCTCGCCATTCAGATGCCCGATAACCTCGACCAACCCGCCCACCTGTTGCTGCGCGAAGTGGCGGCGCAGGATCCGTGGCGCGACCGGCTCGCAGGCACGGAGCGCACGGGGCGGCATCCGGCTGCGTGGTACCACGCGCTGCTGAAGCCGCGTTGCGCGCGCGTCGACGTGTGGCGGACGACGTATCACCATGCGCTCGAAGGCGGCATCGATGCCGTGGTCGAATGGTTCAAGGGCAGCGCGCTGCGGCCGTTCCTCGCGAAGCTCGACGACAGCGAGCAACGCGCGTTTC
The DNA here is from genome assembly GCF_023630965.1 of Caballeronia sp. ATUFL_M2_KS44. Taxonomy (NCBI): domain Bacteria; kingdom Pseudomonadati; phylum Pseudomonadota; class Betaproteobacteria; order Burkholderiales; family Burkholderiaceae; genus Caballeronia; species Caballeronia sp. ATUFL_M2_KS44. The sequence goes on from NZ_JALQEA010000039.1 coordinate 817,031, forward strand.
TCGACCGCTATCGTTCGGCGCTGGCCTCCGCGTACACCGTGTCCGGCGACGGCTCCGTGCTGCTGCCGTTCCCGCGTCTTTTCATCGTCGCGACGCGCTGACGTTCGTTCATTGCGGCCGGCCGGTTTCGCGCAGCATCTGCACGAACTGCCGCGCCGCCGGCGAAAGCGCGCCGCCCTTTCGCGTGACGATGCCGTACGTCTGCGATTTCGATTTCATCCGCACCGGCAGCACGCGCAGCATGCCGTGCCGCTCGAAGACGCGCGCGACGCTCGCGGGAAGAATCGAGACGAGTTCGGGGCTTTCCTGCAGCAGCGTCACGGTGACGAACGGCGACGCCGTCGAAATGGGATTCGCGGGCATCGGCAGCCCGGCGAGATCGAGTTCGCGTTCGAGCAGCGCGCTCATCGGCAGATAGCTCGGATACGTCACCCAGCGATGATTCGCCAAATCCGCGAAGCCGATCTCGCTCGCGGCCGGTTGCGCGTGCCCTTGCCCGACCACGATGCACAGCGGCTCGTCCGTCAGCGGCTGATAGTGATATTTCGACGGCTGATCCGACACGCTCGCGCGCCCGATCACCAGATCGACGCGGCCGTCGTCCAGCATGCCGAGCATGTTGGCGCTCGTGTCCTCGATGATTTCGATGGCAAGGTCCGGATGCCGCGCGTGCATCTCGTTGACGATCGGCGCGACGACGCCCGGCACCGCGCCCATGATCGTGCCGACCGAAAGCCGCCCGCCCGTGCCCGCGCGAATCTGCGCGAATTCCTGGCAGAGCGCGTTGAGATCGGCGGCGAGCACGCGCGCGTAGCGAATGACGCAGCGTCCGAACGGATTCGGAATCAGCCCGCTCTTCGCGCGCTCGAAAAGCGGCGCTTCCAGCATCGATTCGAGTTCGGCGAGCGCCTTGCTCGCGGCGGATTGCGTCATCGCCATGGCGCTCGACGCCTTGTGCAGCGACTTGTGGTCATCGAGCGCGATCAGCAGTTGAAGCTGCTTCATGCGCAGCCGCGACATCAGGACATCGAGTGAATTCTTGATCATGCGAAGCCGCCAGGTGATTCCAAAAAGCGATCATGCGATGGAAACCTTTCACTATACAGGGGCGCGCGGCGAGCCGTATAGTCGGCGCAGCGCCACGCTCGTCACCGGGCGTCGCGATCCATTTCACAAGAAGGACGAGACACCATGCAACTCACAGGCAATCTGCTCATCGGCCAGCAATCCGTGCACGGCTCGAACGGCTCCATCAAGGCCGTCAACGCCTCGACGGGCGCGGCCATCGAACCGGCTTTCGGCGGCGCGACGCTCGCCGACCTCGACCGCGCGTGCGCGCTCGCCTGGTCCGCGTTCGACGTGTACCGCGAAACCGCGCCGGAAGCGCGCGCGAAATTCCTGGAAGCGATCGCGCAGAACATCCTCGATATCGGCGACGACCTGATCGAGCGCTGCATGCAGGAAAGCGGTTTGCCGCGTCCGCGTCTCGAAGGCGAGCGCGGCCGCACGGTCGGCCAGCTTCGCATGTTCGCCGATGTCGTGCGCAACGGCGATTACCTCGGCGTGCGCATCGACCCGGCGCAACCCGAGCGCAAGCCGATGCCGCGCGTGGATTTGCGTCTGCGTTATATCGGCCTCGGTCCGGTCGCCGTGTTCGGCGCGAGCAATTTCCCGCTGGCGTTCTCCGTCGCCGGCGGCGATACGGCGTCGGCGCTGGCCGCGGGTTGTCCGGTCATCGTCAAGGCGCATTCGGCGCATCCCGGCACGGCGGAACTCGTCGGCCGCGCGGTGCAGAAGGCCGTCAAGGATTGCGGCATGCCCGAAGGCACGTTCTCGCTGCTGTTCGATAGCGGCCGCGATATCGGCCAGGGTCTCGTCAAGGACAACCGCATCAAGGCGGCCGGCTTCACCGGTTCGCGCGGCGGCGGCACGGCGCTGATGAAGCTCGCGGCGGCGCGCACCGAACCCATCCCGGTTTATGCGGAAATGAGCAGCATCAACCCGGTCCTGCTGTTCCCGAATGCGCTGAAGAATCGTGGCGAGGCTATCGGCAAGGCATTCGTGCAGTCGCTCGTGCTGGGCGCGGGCCAGTTCTGCACGAACCCCGGCCTCGTGCTGGCGGTGGACGGTCCCGATCTCGATGCGTTCATCGCGGCGGCATCGGCGGCGCTGAAGGAAACCGGCGCGCAGACCATGCTCACGCCGGGCATTCACAAGACGTACGAAGGCGCGGTCGAAAAAGCCGCATCGCATGCCGACGTGACGACCGCCGCGCGCGGCCTCGAAGCGAAGAGCGGCCATCAGGGCCAGTCCGCGCTCTTCGTGACCACCGCCGATGCGTTCCGCAAGAATCACGAACTGCAAGAGGAGATTTTCGGCGCGTCGTCGCTGATCGTGCGCTGCCCCGATCTCGCGTCGATGCGTGAGCTGGTCGAATCGCTCGAAGGCCAGTTGACGGCGGCGCTGCATATCGACGAAGCCGATTACGCCGAAGCGCGCCGCTTCCTGCCCGCGCTCGAGCGCCGCACCGGCCGCATTCTGGTGAACGGCTTCGGCACCGGCGTGGAAGTGGGTCATGCGATGGTTCACGGCGGCCCGTATCCGTCGACGGCGGATGGCCGTTCGACGTCCGTCGGCAGCCTCGCGATCGACCGCTTCCTGCGTCCGGTGAGCTATCAGGATCTGCCGGACGCGCTGCTGCCCGACGCGATCAAGAACGACAATCCGCTTTCGCTGAACCGCCGTATCGACGGCAAGCTGCAACTGGCGAGCTGATCGCGTTATTGCCCGCTGCACAAGGACGCCCCTTCGCGGGGCGTCTTTTTTTGCCGTCCGCTCGCCGATATTTACTTCGGCACCCTAACTATTTACATGAAGCGAACCGCGCCGCCGGGCGGAAAAACCACACTCATTTCGCGCCGTAAGCGCTTTCGCATCAGTGGGTTATCGAGCGGCCATCCGGCCTTGTCGTTTATCGGCTAAAGAATGGCGTCTCAAAACCGCCGCCCCGCGCAAAATGTCGCAAACAGTGAGAGTGAAGCTGGTGGCATGCGCATTGCCCGAAACGGGCTGCGACCGCAATCATCCGGCGCTTTCGCACCTTTACTGGCCGCTTGCCGCGTGTTTCGACGGCGCGAGACGGGACGCAGCATGAAACGCGCCATCGTTCGCATCGAGGCGCCAGGCACTAGGTGCGAAACGCAATTGACGTCCGGAAATGGTTGAACCATATTCGGATTTCGCTTCCCGCGAGCGAAGCTTTCGCACGGGAAAACAATTACGAAGGATTGCTGCCGCGGCCCGTCCCGCGTCCGACACGTTCGACGCGCGGGGCCCGCCGCCACGTTATCGCCTACGTCCTTCGAGGGCTTTTAGCATGACCACGCGTTTGACGTTTCCCGCTTCCATGTTTTCCGTCGTCTGCCAGCGGTGCGGCAGCACGATGCGCAAAAGCGCAGACAGTTGCCCCAACTGCGGCGCCGACCGCAGCGCAGCCTTCGGCCACAGACGCGGCGCGGTGGAACCCCGGCTGCGCGGGAGCATGTTCGAGCAACAGTCGTCGACGCCGCTCGCGTCGGCATCGGCGGCGGCTGCCGGTCCGATCGATACCGGCGACGACGAAGACACCGGCGCGGCCTGGGCCGGACGCTGGGACCCGAAACGCGCGAGCGAGCGCATCGCGCAGCGGGCGGCGGAGCATCGCGCGAAACGGGTCGAGGAATCCGCGCGCAACGCTTACGCCGATCCGAGCAACGATTCCGACGCCCTCCCCGATACCGCCAGTTGGGACCGCAAGAAGACGATCGCCGCGGGCGCATGCGCGGTGGCGATCGTGGCGGGCGCGGCCATCTATCTGCATCGCGGCTCGGACGACGAACCCGCGCCTGCCGCCGATATCAGCGCTTCCGGCGCGATCGATCCGAAATTCGGCGCGTTCGGACGCGGCGCAACCGATGCGCCCGCCGAATCCGTCGCGCCTTCGCCTTCCGTCACGCCCGCCGCGCCCAGCGCGCAAGCGCAGACCGCGCAGCAGGACAGCACCCGTTCGCTCGCGCCCGGCGATCCGCTGCAGGGCATCCGGACGGCGCTGGATCGGCGCGATCTGACAACGGCGCGCGCCCGCCTGAAGGCGCTGCCCGCGCAACAGCAGACGCGCCCCGAATTCGATGCGCTGAAGGACGAGCTTTCCAATCGCGAATTGCAGCGCGACGCCGCGCTCCAGCTCGCGCGCGCGTGCGAACGGACGTCCGCCTGGGCGTGCGTGCAGCAGAACGCGGCGGAAGCGCTCGCGCTCGACGGCAGCAACGGCGAATCGCAGGCGATGCTCGAACGCGTCATCACGCACGCCGGCTGGCTCGCCGCGAACGCCCAGGGCGCCAAAAAGGGCGCGACGCCGGCGGACAACGCGGCGAATCCGGCTGCCGCGACGGGCGCGGTGGCGGTAGCGCCGGTTCCCGCTCCGTTGCCGGTTCCCGCGCAGGCAAACGTTGCATCGACGGCTCCTGCTGCGCCGGTGGCTCAAGCTCAGGCGCAGGCGGCTCAAGCGGCGGCCGCCGCAGCGAAGCCCACTTTGGACAAGCACGCGACGCAACGCGCCACCGCCGCCGCAGCGGCCGCGCGCCAGGCCGCGCTCGACGAGGCGCGGGCCGAAACCGGCTATCTGTCGCGCGCGGAGAAGATCGCGCGTGCGCAGGCCGCGACCAACGCGGTCGTGGCCGCGACCATCCTCCAGCCGGCGCCCTCTTTCGCTTCGATGCCCACCGTGACATCGATCGCGCCGGCGAAGCCCGCAACCGCCGTGCAATCGCCCACGCCCGCGCCCGCAGCCGCAGCGAAGCCCGCGCCGGCCGCCACCGCTGCCGCGCCGAGCAACGGCATGTACGTCGCGCCGAGCGCGCAAAGCGGTCAGAGCGACATGTACGTTGCGCCGAGCGCCCCGACCGACATGTACGTCGCGCCCGCCGCGCCGACGAGCAACGGCATGTACGTCGCGCCGGCGCCGCGGCCCGCACCGGCGCCATCGCCCGCGCCGGCGCCCGCCCAGCGCGC